>JACKPZ010000021.1 GCA_024233135.1 Akkermansiaceae bacterium
GCGCTGGTGCGGCAGCACTCCTTCCTCGAGACCGACGAGAAACACGATCGGAAACTCGAGCCCCTTCGAGGCGTGCAGGGTGATGAGGGTGGCTCCTTGTTTGTCCTCGATGTTTTCGTCCTCGCGGTCGGAAGCGAGCGCGCTGTCGTCGAGGAAGGCCTGGAGTTTCCGTCCCTTGGCGACGTGATCGCGCAGCGAGTCGATGACCATCTGGATGCCTTCGCCGCGCTGCATCCGCTCGCTCTCGGTTTTGCAACCGCGCTCGACCCAGGGCAGGTAGTCGATTTCCTTGAGCAGGGCGGACAAGACATCGGCCGCATTGTCCCCGCCGAGCTCGATGCGGGCTTTGGCGCCGGCGATGAGGGCGACGAAGGCTTCGATCGACCCGCGGGCCTTGGCGCCGAGGGTGTCGGTGAAATTCGGATCGCACAGCGCCTGCCAGACCGACTCGTGGTGTTCGCGGCTCCACTCGGTGGCGAGCACGGCGGTCGCCTGGCCGATCCCGCGGGGCGGCGAGTTCAGGATGCGCAGCAGCGGCACGTCGGCGTCCGGAGAAACGAGGAGCTGTGTGTAGGCGAGCACGTCGCGGACCTCGCGGCGGTCGTAGAAACTCTGCGCGCCGACCATGCGGTAGGGGATCTTGCGTTCGCGGAAGGCGAGTTCGAGTTTGCGGCTCTGGCCGTTGGTGCGGAAGAGCACGGCGAAGTCCTCCCATTTGCGGCCGACGGCGCTCTTGCCGGCGAGCACCTCCTCGGCGATGAACTCGGCCTCCTCCTCGTCGCCCGGCATCGCGACGATGCGCACCGGATTTCCGCCCTTGCGGGTGGAGCGGAGGATTTTCTCGCGGCGTCCGAGGTTGTGTTTGATGAGGCTGTTCGCCGTGTGGAGCACCGCGTGGGTGGAGCGGTAGTTCTCCTCCAGACGGATCACCTTCGGGTCCGGAAAAAACCGTTCGAACTGCAGGATGTTCGCGCTCTCCGCACCGCGCCAGCCGTAGATCGACTGGTCGTCGTCGCCGACGACGCAGACATGGAACGGCGGACCGACGAGTTGCTGGAGGAGCTGCATCTGCAGTGCGTTGGTGTCCTGGAACTCATCGACCGTCACGCGGCTGAATCGCTGGCGGAAGTGTTCCCGGACGTCCTCGTGCTCGCGTAGGATCTTCTCCGCGAAGAGCAGCAGGTCGTCGAAATCCACCGCGTTCTGCGCGCGCAGTTCGTTCTGATAGGCGACGGCGAGGTGGGCGAAAAAGTCGTCTTCGAGATTCGCCGGATCGAGCCCCTTGTTCTTGGCGTTCGAGATCGCGCCGAGCACGGCTTCGGGTTTCACCTTCTCGTCGGTGCCGCCCTTGCGGACGAGCAGTTGTTTCATCATGCCCACCTGGTCCGAGTGCGAGCAGATCGAGAAGTTCTTCTTGTAGCCGAGCTTGTCGATGCCGCCGCGCAGCAGGCGCACGCAGAGCGAGTGGAAGGTGCAGACGGTCATTTCCTTGGCCGCCTTCTTGGAAACCATGCCGCCGATCCGCTCGCGCATCTCGCTGGCGGCTTTGTTGGTGAAGGTGACGGCGAGGATTTCCTCCGGCGGGATGCGCTTTTCCAACATGTGGGCGATCCGGCACGTCACCGTGCGTGTTTTGCCGGTGCCGGCCCCGGCGAGGATGAGCACGGGCCCGTCCAGCGTGGCGACCGCCTGGCGCTGGGCTTGGTTGAGCGAGTCGAAGGAAAACGAGGAAGCCATCGGCAGGGCGGGAATCAAGCGGCACTGCTTCCGGCATTCCAGCCCGGAGTGCGCGATGCGGAAGAATCTTTCGGATCCTCGAAATTCCCTCTCTTTTGTCTTGCCACGGGGCCGTCGGCACCTAGCCTGCCCGCCCCATGCCAAGAGTCTCTGGAAAAGCAAAGACACGGAAAGCCGTTGCCAAACGCTTCAAAATCACCGGGACGGGCAAGGTCCTCCGCCGGAGCCAAGGTGCTCGCCACTTGCTGCAATGCAAGAACAGCAAACGCAAACGCCGTCTCGGCCAAGCGACCCTGGTTTCCGCCGCCGACATCAAGAACGTCAAAGAGAACCTGCCCTTCCATTGAGTTTGAAACGTCGGTAACAGCCGGCGCCCCCCGTCCGCGAATCGGACGGCCTCCACACAGCCTGGCCCCGGGAGGGGAACACGAACAGGTGAGACTGCGGGAGGAAGAAAAGAAACGACCTGTTCCAACCGAAACGAAAACATGCCACGTGCCACCAATTCCCCGGCCAGCCGCAAGCGTCGCAAGCGCGTGCTGCTCCGGGCCAAGGGCTTCCGCGGGTTCCGCTCGAAGCTCTTCCGCTACGCCAAGGACGCCGTCCGCAAGGCCCACACCTACGAATACCGCGACCGCAAGCGCCGCAAAGGCCAGTTCCGCCGTCTCTGGACGCAGCGGATCAACGCCGCCTGCCGCGCCGAGGACATGACCTATTCGCGCTTCATCGAGGGCCTCAAGGCCGCCGGTATCGAAGCCGACCGCAAGATCCTCGCCGATCTCGCCGTCAGCGACGCCGCCGCGTTTTCCGCCATCATCGCACAAGCGAAGAAGGCTCTCGAAGACAAGGCCGCCAAAGCCAGCGCCTGATCGGAAACGCCAGACCCATCTGAAAACCGCCGTCCGGGAGATCCGGGCGGCGGTTTTTTCGTTTCAGAATCCCGCCCGCATCTGGTCGCGGAGGGTTTCCAACTCGCGGGCGAGTTCGAGGATGAGGCGGATGCCGGGTTCGTTGACGCCGACGGCGTCGCGCAGGTGGCCGATGCGGCGGAGCGTGCGCAGGGATTCGTCATCGATGGGCGCGTCGGTGCGGGACGGTCCGAGCAGACCGCCTTCCTGATAGTGGACGATCGTTTCGGACGAGAGTCCGGTGATGCGGGCGGCGACTTCCAGCGAGTAGGTGCCGCCGTCGCCGGGATCGTGGATCGGGAGCGGATCGTTCATCGTTGGGCGCGGGGGTGGAAGCGGGAGACGCTGCGGAGTTTTTCCCACAGTTCGCGTTCCTCGGTGGTGATGGAGCCGGGCGTCTGGATCTGGAGCACGGCGTGGAAGTCGCCGCGGGCGCCGGATTTCCCCTTGGGCAGGCCGCGGCCGCGGACGCGGAGCTGCTGGCCGTTTTCGCTGCCGGCGGGGATGCGGAGTTTGATGAGGCCGTCGAGGGTGGGCACCGGGACTTCCGCGCCGAGCACGGCCTCCCACGGGGCAAGCGGGAGTTCGTAGAAAACGTCGGCCCCGTCGGTGGTGAAATCCGGGTGTGCGGCGTGGCGGACGCGCAGGTAGAGATCGCCGGGTTCGCCGCCGTTGCGTCCGGCTTCGCCCTGGCCGGGCACGCGAATCCGCTTGCCGTCCGTGACTCCGGGCGGGATGCGCACTTGGAAGGTGTGCGTTTCGACCTTGCCGCTGCGGGGATCGGTCGAGCGGAGGGAGATCTCGCGCAAGCCGCCGTGCATCGCTTCCTCCAGCGTGACGAGGATGTCGCCCTCGATGTCGCTGCCTCGGGCGTGCCGGCCGCCGCCGAAGCCGCCTTCGGGAAACCCGTAGCGGCTGGCACCGCCGAAGTAGCGCTCGAAGAAGTCGCTGAAGCCGGTGCCGCCGAAGTTGAACTCGCGGGCCTGCCCGCCACCGGGGAAGCCGCCGAAGTCGGGCGGGGGAGCGCCACCGAAGCCGCCGGCGTCCTGCCAACCGGCGCCGAGCGTGTCGTATTTCCGGCGTTTCTCCGGATCTCCGAGCACCTCGTAGGCCTCGTTGATCTCCTTGAATTTCTCTTCGGCGGAGGCCTTGTCCTTGGCGACGTCCGGATGATGTTTGCGGGCGAGGCGGCGGAAAGACTTCTTGATTTCATCCGGCGACGCCTCGCGGGAGACCCCGAGGGTCGCATAGTAGTCTTTGAAGTCGGTGGACATGGGAAATCATGATTCTTCCGCGGCCGGCTTGCGGACCCGGCGCAGCAGCAGCCAGCCGCCGGCGAGCGAAAGCGGGATCGCAACGGCGGACACCTTGCTCCATGGGATGGGGAGCTCCATTTCAAAACTCGTGTGGAAGGGCGCCTTCACCGCCTTCTCCAACGGGATGTCCCAGACGAGCGTGCGGCCGCCGTTTTCCGTGCGGGTGGCGTTGGACGACTTCGCCGCCGCGGGCAGGTGGATGATGTATTCGAGTCGGTGGCCCTTCAACTGGCTCTTCGGCAGCCACGACACGCCGGGGATGGCCGCGCCGGGAGAAATCACACGGTCGAAGTCGAGCGTCAGCCCGCGCAGTCGTGTTTCCACCTCGCCGGTCAGATGCCGCGCCGCCGGCGGAAGGTGATCGATCGCGTCGCCGCCGGCCGCCTCCGAGGCTTTCAGCGCGGACTCGAACTCCATGGCGACATCCACCACCGTGCGGTCTCCGGTGGTGGTGACCGCGACGTTCGTCGGCCGGATGTCGGGAGACTCGGCGAGAAACGAATCGATCAACTTTCGGACACCGGTTTCCCCGCCGTGGAGGCGCGTCGCCGCGGTGGGGATCTCGACGCGGATATGCGCGCGGCCACCGCCGTCGCGGTCGATCCAGACCTCCTCGCGGCTGTCGATGCACGAGGCGAGCGCGGTGGAGGCGAACGCGGCGAGGACCCGGACGATGGAGGGGAAACGAGGCATCAAGAGATTGCGGGCTGGTTGGCGAAGAGGGCGGGGAGGTCCGGCATGTCGGCGGCCGTGTGGGCGCGCTGTGCGGACTGGATCGTGCCGTCGCGGAAGAGGAAGGCCCCCGGCATCTGCATGCCGTCGCCCGCCAGATGGCCGACTCCGCAGCCTTTGAAAATCGAAACCATGCCGAGCCACCAGACCTTGGGGCCGAAGAGTTCGAGGAAGCCGCCTTTGCCGAGGCCGAAGGCCTGATAGAGACGGCAGCGCGGATCGGCGATGCGCAGCAGCTCGTCGTGACCGGAAAGATAGCGGATTTCCTCGCCGCTCTTGAGCATGTGGACGAGGACGAGGTCGGCATCGTGTTCCTCGGCCTGGCGCTCCAGGGTTTCCAGTCCCCGCAGGATTTGGCGGGTGAAGGTGCAGCCGAAGTGACGAAGGAAAACGAGGATCAGCGTGCGGCCCTGCGATGCTTCGGCCAACGACCGGCCGTCTGATAGGGCGGTGTCGCGCGCGGCTTGCTCCGGGGTCGGGATGTCATTTCCGTTCCGTTTTTTCAACAGGCGGCCGAGGGTGATCCGGCCGGTCTTGCATCGTTGGTCGCCACAACTCGCCATTGCTCCGGATGATAGGCGCGGCGGAGCCATCCGCAAGCGATCCGTGAGCGCCGGCGGGCGTCGATTGGAAAGTAGCGGCCGGATTTTCATTGGCGGTGTAGGACCGCGGCCGCCATGTTCCGCCGGAGAGATGACTTGGACGGCGATTGGATTTCTGGTGTTGGGCGTCGCGCTGCTGGTGTGGGGGGCGGAGCTTCTGGTGCGTGGCGCCTCACGGATCGCGGGCGCGGCGGGGGTGACTCCGCTGGTGATCGGTCTCACCGTGGTTTCCTTCGGCACCAGCTCGCCGGAACTGGCGGTGAGCGTCGCTTCCGCCTACCGCGGCGAAGCGGATCTCGCGCTGGGCAACATCGTCGGTAGCAACATCGCGAACATCCTGGTGATCCTCGGGTTGTCGGCGTTGGCCGCACCGTTGGTGGTCGCCCACCAGCTCGTTCGTTTCGACGTTCCGGTGATGATCGGAATTTCGATTCTCACGCTCTTGCTCGGTCTTGACGGAAGCATCGGCCGCATCGAAGGGATCATCCTCTTCATCGGGGTGATTTTCTATGTCGTGCACCTGATCCGCCAAAGCCGGCGACGCACGGCACCGGATGTCGAGGCCGAATACCAAGAGGAGTTCGGGGGGGAAGTGACGGGACCGATGTGGAAAAACATCGCGCTCGTCGTGCTGGGACTCGCCGCTCTGGTGGGCGGCTCCCACTGGTTGGTCGAGGGGGCGGTTTCAATCGCCCGCTGGCTCAAGGTTTCCGAACTGGTCATCGGGCTCACGGTGGTGGCGATCGGCACCTCGATGCCGGAGATCGCCACTTCGGTGGTCGCCGCTCTGCGGGGCGAAAGGGACATCGCGGTGGGCAACGCCGTGGGCAGCAACATCTTCAATATCCTGTGCGTGCTCGGCATGAGCTCGATCGTCTGCCCGTCCGGGATCCCGGTTCCGGCGGCTGCGAGGCACTTCGACCTTCCGGTGATGATCGGCGTGGCGGTGGCGTGTTTCCCGCTGTTTTTCCACGGCTACCGGATCGGCCGGCTCACCGGACTGGTGTTCCTCGTCTTCTACGCCAGCTACGTGCTGCACATGGTTCTCAACGCGACCGACCACGACGCGCTGGGCAGTTACGAGACGGTGATGGGCGGGGTGGTGCTGCCCGCCACCGCCCTCGTGTTGGTGATCCTGATGGTGCTCGGTTTCCGTGCACGGAAGGAGCGGATCGCGGAATCCGCGGCGCTCAGTCGAGACGGATGACGGTGGCGTCCGCGTCCGGAAGCGTTTCTGGGAGCCGGACGAGGGCTTCCTCGCCCTCGCGGGTGAGTTCGAGCGACGAGCCATCAGCAATCAGGGTCGCCTTGGAGCCCGGGAGCTTCACGCGCAGCGTGCCGCCATCCGGACGTGCGAAAACGTGCAGGTAGTGGGAGTCTCCACGGCGGGTGATGCGGCCGTCGAACCCCGGCTTGCCGATCGGCGAGGCGGTGGTCCCGTAGATCGACTCGCCGTTGGTCTTCATCCAATTGCCGATGGCGGCCATGCGTTCGACGCTTTCCGGCGGCACGGAGCCGTCGCCGGTCGGTCCGATGTTGAGCAGGTAGTTGCCGCCCTTGCTGGCGATGTCGATGAGATTGCGGATGAGCGTCTGGCTCGCTTTCCATTTCGAGTCGTGGCGGTTGAACCCCCACGAGGTGTTCATGGTCATGCAGGTTTCCCAATCGGCATCGCCGAGGCCGGTGTCCGGAATGTGCTGCTCGGGGGTGACGAAGTCGCCGTATTTCGGATCCATACGTGCGGTGACGGCATTGGTGCCCATGCCGGAGAATCCGGCTTCCGGGATCCGGAACAAGCGGTTGTTCATGATCACCTGAGGCTGCTTTCCGCGCACCTTGTCCATCAACTCACCGGCCCTCCATGCTTGGTCGCCCTGGAAATCCTGCGCGCTGTAGTCCCACCAGATCACGTCCACCGTGCCGTAGTTCGACACCAGTTCGTCCACCTCGTGGTGGAGGAAATCGACGTAGCGCCGGTGGTCGCGAGGGGTCACCGCGATTTCCCGTCCGTGTTTCGGGTAGGGGAGTTGTCTGGAGCGGGTGAAATCATATTGCGGGTGATGCCAGTCGATCACCGAGTGGTAGAACCCGACCCGCAGGCCTTCCTTGCGGAGCGCGTCGGTGATCTCGCGGACGAGGTCGCGCTGGAGCAGGTCGCCGGCGTCATAGTTGGTGACGGAGGAGTCGTGCAGCGCGAAACCCTCGTGATGTTTGGTGGTGAAAACGACGTATTTGCAGCCCGCTTGTTTCGCCACCGATGCCCACTCCGCTGCGAATCCGGGTTTCGGCGTGAACTTCGGCACGGCCTGCGAGGCATAGCTGTAGGTATCCGCGCCAACCATCTGCTGGATCCACTCGAGTCCTCCACGGTCGCTCACCTTCTTGCCGTTCCAGTCGCCACCGAGTCCCGAGTAAAGCCCCCAATGCACGAACATTCCGAAGCGGGCTTCGCGCCACCATGACATCCGCTGGTCGCGGTGGGTGGTCGATTCCGGGTTTTCCCTCGCAAAGGCGAGAGTGGGGGAAAGGAGCAGCAGGGCGCTCAGGAGTGTGGCTTTCATAACAGATCAGGGACAAAAGATTCGCGGCGCATACGGCGGCGGATCCCATGTTCTTCCAGCGGAGACAGGGGCCAATCGAACCGCGGGACGATAAAAAACGCCAAACATGGCTTGATTCCCCGGATTTCGGGACTACAACGCCCGCCCCTCATGTCCGATCCGTCTCGAACGCTCAAAATCGCGATTCCGAAAGGCAGCCTGGAGAGCCCGACCGTGGAACTCCTTTCGAAGGCTGGCTATGAGGTCTATGTTTCGTCCCGTGGTCTGCGCCCGGGCTCGAACGACCCGGAGCTCGATCTCTATCTGATCCGCGCGCAGGAAATCGGCCGCTATCTCGGCCAGGGTTTCATCGACTGCGGGATCACCGGACATGACTGGGCGTACGAAAACGGTGCGGATCTCGTGGACCTCGCCGAACTGCCCTATTCACGGGCCAGCACCCGGCCGACGAAGTGGGTGCTCGTCGTCCCGGAGGATTCCCCGATCCGTACCGCGGAAGATCTCGAGGGAAAACGAATCGCCACGGAAGGCGTCGGCATCACCCAGCGCTGGCTCAAGGAGCGGGGAATCAATGCCGAGGTCGAATTCTCGTGGGGGGCCACCGAAGTGAAGGTGCCCGATCTTGTGGACGCCATCGTCGATGTCACCGAGACCGGATCGTCGATCAAGGCCAACCGTCTTCGCATCGTTGACACGCTGCTGACCTCCTATCCTCACTTCTACGCCAATCCCGACGCTCTCAAGGACCCTTGGAAGAAGGAGAAAATGGAGCGGATCGCCCTGCTTCTCAAGGCAGCCTTGGGCGCCCGTGGCAAGGTCGGGCTGAAGATGAATCTTCCCGCCGGCGAACTTCCGCATCTTCTCGAAATCCTGCCGTCCCTGCGCCGCCCCACGGTTTCCCACCTGTCGGAATCGGACTGGGTGGCCGTCGAGACTGTGATTGACGAAACCGTAGTCCGCGACATCATTCCCGAGCTCAAGCGCCTCGGGGCCGAGGGGATCATCGAGTATCCGCTCAACAAAATCGTCCCTTGACCTCCCCCACGGAGAATCCGCCTGAACTTTTCACAACGCAACAACCCCGAACGCAAACGCCATGGGCTCCATCAAGAAACGCCGCAAAACCAAGATCAACAAGCACAAGCGCAAGAAGCGCATGAAGCAGAACCGCCACAAGAAGCGCCTGCGCTACAAGTCCTGATCCTCAGGACCGGTTGAATTCTCCGCCAGAGGGTCGATTGTCGGTCCTCTGGCGTTTTCGTTTTCCGATCCATGGCCGAGGGGCTCCAAGTGGTTACGGATTTCGCGGTCGTCGACGAGACCGACGACTGGCTGGTCGTCGACAAGCCGGCACCTTTGATCGTCCACCCGGCGAATCGCCAACCGGAGCCGACTTTGCTCGGTGGAGTCGAACGTCTTCTGGCCTTCGAAATCGAAAACGGCGCCCGGCCCGCGGTGGTCAACCGCCTCGACCGGGATACGAGTGGCCTGGTCGTCATTGCGAAGCACACCCGCGCCGCCCGCGAACTCGGCATCGCATTCGAGCGCCGGATGGTGGCGAAGGAATACACCGCGATCGTCTGCGGTTGGCCGGAGACCGATCAATGGCAATGCGACGCTCCGATCCTGCGGGCAGGGGAGCTGGGGACTTCGCGGATCTGGGTTCGGCAGATGGTTCACCCCACGGGAAGGCACTGTAGGACCCGTTTCGAAGTGATCCGTCGTTTCGAGCGCGGCGAATGTCGATTCTCCGTCGTTCGTTGCCATCCGGAGACCGGCCGCATGCACCAGATCCGTGTTCATTTGGCTCATGCCGGGCATCCGATCGTCGGTGACAAGATCTACAGTGGCGATGGTTCTTCCTATCTGGAATGGATGGAAACCGGCTGGACGGAGCGGCTTGCGGAACACCTGTTGCTGAGGCGGCACGCCCTTCATGCGGACCGGCTTGAAATCGACTTCGGCGAAAGAAGGGTGCAGTGGTCGATCGGTCTGCCGCCCGAACTGTCGGCATTCGTCGATGGGGCCGGAACGGCGGATCTGCCCGCGGTTGTCATCTGGCGGCGCAATGGCTAGCCTCCCGCATGGCAATTCTCAGTGAAATCGTCGGTTTTCTGGATCAGGAACTGGGCACCGACTCCATTCCTGACTACTCCGGGGCCATGAATGGGCTCCAGCTCGAAAATTTGGGCGAGGTGGAGCGTGTGGTCGCCGCCGTGGACGCGTCGCTGCCCGTCATGGAGGCCGTAGCATCACAAGGACCGGCCCTTCTGCTGGTCCATCATGGTCTTTTTTGGCAAGGCGTGCAGAAAATGACCGGCCCGGTCTACCGCAAGTGGAAATCCGCAATCCATGCGGATCTGGCGGTCTATTCGAGTCATATTCCATTGGACGTTCATCCGCTCTGGGGCAACAACGCTGGTCTGGCGGAGCTCGTCGGGCTTCACAATCCCATGCCGTTTTTTGACTTCAAAGGAATCCAGCTCGGTCTGCGAGGAACTTGGTCGGGGACTCGCGACGACCTCGTTTCCGTGCTCAGAGACCGACTCGAGACCGAAGTTCACCATTGTCCGGCTGGTCCGGAGCGGATCGGGCCGGTTGGGATCATCACCGGCGGTGCGGGTTCGGAGGTCTCACGAGTGGCTGCCGAAGGAATCACCACCTTCATCACCGGAGAGGGGCCCCACTGGTCTTACCCGCTGGCAGAGGAACTCGGGGTCAATCTGATCTACGCGGGGCACTACGCGACCGAAACTTTTGGAGTGAAACGACTCGCCGCAGAGATCGGCCGCAGGTTCGACATCGAATGGTCGTTTTTCGACCATCCGACCGGGCTCTGACGATGTCACCTCACGATTGGATGTGGTGCGGGTGATGAGAATCGAACTCACGCCTCAAGCTTGGGAAGCTCATGTTCTACCATTGAACTACACCCGCCTCCGAGCCGCCTTTGCGTCCTCGATTTTCGTAGGAATGACAAGCGGAAACACGATCCTCAAGAAATCTGAAATAAATTTCGAAAACGCCGAGAAAAGTCTTGCTAGAGCATCGGGTTGGTGGTTTCATCCTTCCTGACAGCGCGGGCATAGCTTAATGGTAAAGCCCTAGCCTTCCAAGCTAGCCACGCGGGTTCGATTCCCGCTGCCCGCTCCATTGTTTTTACCTACCAAACGCACTCCCCACATTCTCATGAAACAAACGATTCTGTTCGGAGCCATCGCCTCCCTGATGGCAATGGGTATGGTGTCCGCAGAAGTGGATTGCCTCAAACTGGCTCTCACCGTGAAACAGTCGGTGTCCAACGAGCAGTCCAAGGTGCTTGAGATCGTATCCAAGGAAGTCTCCGCCTCGCCGAAATGCGCCTGCGAAATCGTGAAGGCCGCGATCGAAGGAAGTCAGGCCGAGCCGAAAACGGTTGCCGCGATTGTTGAGGCTGCTGCGAACGCCGCTCCGGATCAAATGCGCTTGGTGGCCCAGTGCGCGGTTGCGGTCGCTCCCGATGCCCTCGCCGAGGTTCAGGCCGTGATGGCGAAACTTGATCCGAACCGGGGCGAGTCCGTCGAAAGCTCGAAGAGTGGCAAGGAGCCGGCAGGCGAAGTCGCCGCGATGCCGAATCCGCTCGATTTCCCAGGTCAGGGCCCGATTGGTCCGATGCCCGGCGGTCCTGGTGGTGAGCCGATGTTCCCAACCCTTCCTCCGGTGATCATCAATCCGCCCGACGTTTCCGAGACGGACTGATTCCGGTTTCGAGTTCTCCCCGCACATTCACCCAAATTGCACAAACGCAACCCTCGTCACATGAAACTCAAACTGCCGTTCTGGCTCCTTGGTCTCGTCGCCGCAGGTCCTCTGACCGCCCAATCCCTCTACGATGTGGGAACGGAAGCTCAAGAATCCATGCCTCTGAAGTGGGTGGTGGGTGCGAACATGGTTTACGACGATAACGTTTCGCCGGGTTTCGGTCCGAAGGAGGATTCTCTCGGTTTCAATCCGTATGTCGGCGCGACCTTTGTGTCGATCACCCCGCAGACCACATGGGACGTCTACGCCCGTGTCGGTTGCATCTACTACTTCGACGAACCGCCCGTTGGTGACGATTTCAGCAGCCAGTCCCGTGCCGGCGTGAATTTTGTCCATCGCTTCAGCGAGCGTCTTCGCTTTTCGTCCCGGAACTTCATCGCCTACGAGTTGGAGCCGGACTATTCATATGGCTACGCCTCGTCTCGCGTTGTGGGTGAGTATTTCTACTGGAGTTCCGACAATTCGCTTGGCTATCGCTGGACGGAGCGTTTCGCGACCTACACCGGTGTTCGAATCGGTGGTTATGATTACGCAGATGTCGCCAACAACGACCGGATCTGGATCGAGCCGTACGTGCAGGGGCGCTACCAGCTGACCCCGCAGACCGTTCTTACCGCGGACTACCGCTACCGCTACACCGAGGGTGACGGCGTTTCGTCCGACTACAGCGACCACTACCTTCTTGGTGGTGTGGAACATCGCTTCAGTCCAAACACGGTGGGCATCGTCCGTGCGGGTGCACAGTTCCACGATGTGGATGGTGGCGATAATTCGACCAGCCCCTACGTCGAGTTCGCGCTCACGTCTCAGGTGAACAGTCAGTTCCGGGTGCGTTCCTACGCCCGTTACGGTATTGAGAACTATGATACCGTGCAATTCGTTGCCGGAACGATCGTTCCTGGTGCGGGTTCGGCCGGATTGGTGGAATTTGATGATCGCCAGACACTTCGCTTCGGCGTTTCCGGCGAATATGCGTTCTCGCCGATGTTCTCAATGTTCAGTGGTATTGACTACATTCCGACCACATACGGGTCGCCGCGCTCCGTCAGCACTCCGCCGTTTGTTGGAGGGATTGGCGAGTTCGACGAGGACATCTTCAACGCCTACATTGGATTCTCGGTGAAATTCACCGATTACCTGTATGGCAACGCTTCGTACAACTACACCAATTCCAGCTCGGATCTCGCCGGTCGTGACTACGACCGCAACCGTTTCAGTGTCGGCGTGAGCGCCGAGTTCTGATCGTTACCAGTCGATTTGGGAACTTGCTGAAAACCTAGTTATTTCGAGACCTCAAGCTCCCGCAATGTCTTCATTGCGGGAGCTTTTATTTCGACTGGTATTCCCTTGAAACTGTGAAAAATTAGCCGCCGTGAACCTCTCCGCCCCTCAACAAAACGAAGCCGCGCTGCATGCGGTCGATTACTGGCAGGTCATCAAAAACCGCTATGGAATCATTCTGCTGACGCTGCTTCTGGTCTTCATGACCGCCGCCGTCATTACCTACGTCATGCCGCGGAAGTTCGAGAGCAAGGCTGTCATCGAGGTGAAGCCGAGGGTTCCCGGAATGTCACCGCTCGGGCCCGGAATGACCGACACGTCCGGCTATCGCCAGATGACTCCTCAATTCTTCGCGACCGAGTTCGAGAAAATCAAGAGCCGCAACGCGCTGGAGAAGGTTGTCGACAATTTGGAGCTTCTCAACCGCTGGGGAGTGCAGAAAGAGGATGCCATTTCGATCCTCAAAGGAATCGTTGATACCCAGAACCTGCGGGGAACGGACCTGATTGAAATCCGCGTCCGTCACACCGACAAGGAAGACGCCAAGAATATCGCCGAAGAGGTTGCGCTCGCTTACAAGGACTACCGCGAGGAGTTGGAGCGGCGAGATGCGGAGCGAGCGCTCCACGAGTTGAACAAGGCGGTTCGAGATCAGGAAGACAAGGTTGAGGACCGCCGAAAGGTGCTCACCACAATCGCTAGGACGAAGAGAATCATCTACAAGGGCACGGACTCCTATTACGGAACTACGGGTGTGGATGAGGATCAGGGCGCGCGGGATTCGCTGCATACCTTCTATCAACTCGAGCAGGAGAAGATGCAGCTTGAGAGCCAGATCAACAGCCTCCTGAAATACGATGCCGACCAGTTGATGGTCTACGCTTCAGGGTTGGATCTTCCGGACAACATCATTCGGAATCTTTTTCCTCAATATCTGGAGGCAAAGCGCCGGCTGGAGAGCCTGAAGATCGAAGGGCTCGGCGATCGGCACCCGACGGTTCTTTCCGCCACGGATCAGATCGAGAACATGAAGCGTCAGCTTGACGAGGGCGTCGTCAACCTGCGGGCCACGCTGCAGGCCCAGCTCGACCTGGCGAACGAACGCCTCAAGAGTGTCGAGGCCAAGAAGAACGAGGATATCGAAGAAGCGATCAAGCGCGGTCTGGACGCCCAGGACTATGTGGATGCGAAACGCGACTTTGAAACCGACCAGGAACTCCTCCAGAACCTGAAGCTGAAGCTGATTGGTGAAACGGTTTCGAGCAACATGCCACGTGAAACCGTGGAGATCCACGAAGAACCGGTGATTGCCGGAGGTCCGGTGAGTCCGAACGTCACCCTGAATTTGGTTCTCGGCGCCGTCGTTGGTCTCATCTTTGGAGTCGGCATCGCCTTCTTCCTGGAATATCTCGACACCTCGGTGAAGACCCTTGAGGACGTCGAGCGCTACCTTCAGGTTCCGGTGCTTGCCGTCATTCCGAAGGAAGTGGGCGTGCTTCACAAGCAAAGTGGCATGAGCCCGGATGCCGAGGCCTACCGAATCCTCCGGACGAATATCGAATTCAACCGCAAGAACCCCGAAGACAATGCGATCACGGTGGTTTCCGGCGGTGCGGGTGAGGGCAAGTCCACCACGCTGGTGAACCTCGCCTACATCTGTGCGCAGGGTGGATACACCACTTTGATGATCGACGCCGACCTTCGCCGTCCCCGTCTTCACACCTTCTTTGACATCAACAATTCGGTCGGACTCACCAATTACCTAACCACCGACCTGATGCTTGAGGATGTGATCCTCCAAACCCCGGTGGATAACCTGTATTTCATGCCTTCGGGCATTCTTCCCGCCGACGCGGCAGGTATTCTCAACTCGCGGCGGATGTCCGAATTGATTCAGGATGTGAAGCAGCGCTTCGACCTCGTGCTGGTTGACAGCCCGCCGATTCTCGGTGTGAGCGACGCCTCGGTGCTCGCCAGTGAGGTGGACCTCACGATGCTCGTCATCCAGCACCGCAAGCTTCCTCGGAACATGCTTCTGCGCGTGAAGCAAGCGGTCGAAAACGTCGGCGGGAATGTGATCGGCGTGGTGCTCAACAACGTGGATGTCCGAAGCGACAGCCAGTATCAATACTATACGAGCTACTACACCTACTACGCTCCCGCCGAGTCCCAAGGTGGTTCAGGACCCGTTCCTGCGCCGACTCCCCAACAGGCGGCTCAGACCACCGCTTCACGCGGCAACGATTCCGATCTCTATTAGAATTCCAAACCCCTGTCGAAATGAACCTTCGAAGCCTTCTTCTTTGTCTCCTCGCCGTTTGTGGTTTTGCCACGCCGGTGCTCTCCCAGATCCAACCTGGCCGGGCCATCCAGATCTCGATCTCGGGTGTGCCGCCGGAAGAAACCCAAAGAATCAACCAGATCTATCCAGTCTCGGAATCCGGCATGGTCAACATGCCGTTCATTGGCAAGGTCAATGCCGCCGGCCTCAGAGCCGAGCAATTGGCCTCCAGTTTGGAGAGTCGCTACAAATCCGCCGGAATCTACCGCAATCCGACCTTCCAGGTGATCGATTCGAGCCAAAAGACGATCGAGGAGCAGGTGATTGTCGTCGGCGGCCAGGTTCAGAGGCCCGGGCCGGTTCCCTACACCCGGACACTGACGCTTTATCAAGCGATTCAAGCCGGTGGAGGGGCGACGCCCTTTGGCAGCATGAAGCGCGTCAAGCTCTTCCGCGGCGGCAAGCAAAAACAGTATGACCTGACGAAGTCGCAGTTCATGCACATTCCGCTCGAGCCGAACGATACCATCGAAGTTCCGCAGAAAACCGTGCTCGGAAACTGATGTGACGTTGGGTCGGTTGGGGACGAACCCGATCCGATGCGTTCATGATCCCGTTCATTCGAAGAGTCCGGATGCTTCCGGTGTTTTTCGTCGCCGCCCTCGCACCAATGGCGAGCCAGGCGCTCGAATTGCCGCCCGAGATTGTGACCGGGTTGGCCGCGGACCGGTTCCGCGATCGGGAAAATGCGGAGACAGAGTTGCTTGCGTGGGCACGGCAGCGTGCGGACAAGGCGGCGGATCTCCTTTTCTCCGAGGCTCAGGAGAATCCGGATCCTGAGGTTCGCGGGCGCTGTCTTTCCGTTCTCAAGGATATTGTGAACGATGAGTATCTTCGAGAGGGACAAGGTTACATCGGTATCTTGATGCGAAACGAAGTGATGCTTGTGCCTGGAGACGAGCGTCTTCGCAGGGTCATTCGGGTCATGCAGGTGGTTCCGGAATCGCCGGCGGAAAAGGCAGGACTTGCCGTTGGTGACATCATCGCCGGAACTTCCGAGTTGAAATGGTATGACGGGGAGGCCTCCGAGCAGTTCGGGAAAGCGATTCAGGAGCTGAAACCAAGAACCAAAGTAGTCTTGAAGGTGCTCCGCGACCATGAGTCGAGGGACGTTGAGGTCGTGCTCGGGCGCCGTCCGCCGGCGGCCGAAGCCGCATTCATGAATGGGGATCCCGAGGCCGCCATGGAAGCCGCGGAGCATGCCCGGGAGGCGTTTTTCAAGGACTGGATCAAGCGGCACAAAGCCGGGAAGAACCCGGAATGATCCGTTTTGGAAATCGACAATTCTTCAGTGCGTGGCACATTCCTGAAAATTCAACCCAATCTCCGCGTTTGACCCTTATGACCTTTTCACGGATCCGGAACGCCGCTTGCGCTGCGATTGCCGCCACCTTGTCGTTTTCCGCGTGCGCTCAGCAGGCGGACTTCAATGAGGTGGGCCGGCAGATGGCGATCATGCTGCAGAACAGCCACTTCGCGAGGCTCGACTTCGACGAAAAGCTCAGCCAGCGGTTCTTGGACGACTACCTGCGTGATCTCGACTTCCAGCGGCTTTATTTCACGCAGAAGGACATCGACCGTTTCAATGCGGAATACGGCGACCGGCTCCACAACCTCCTCCTTCAGGGCAACAGCATCGCAGCCGCCAAGGACATTTACGGCACTTTCCAAGCGAGGGTGGAGGAGCGCGTTGCCCAAGCGGACGAACTCCTCAAGGGCGAGTTCGATTTCACCGAAAAGGAAACCGTCCTGATGAGCCGTAAGGACGCGCCGTGGCCGCGGGATGAAAAGGACGCGGCGGACATCTGGAGGCGGCAGATCAAGGAAGCGGTGCTGGCCGAGGTATTGCGGCGCGAAATGATCGCCAAGCTCGCCAAGGAACAAGGCAAGGATGATCCCGGTGCGGACGACCGCAGCCCGAACGAAAAGGTGGCCTTGCGCTACAAGCGGTTCCTCGCCAGCGTGCAGGATGTCGATGAGGAGGATGTTGCGAATTACTTCCTGAGTTCCGTCTCACGGGCCTACGATCCGCACACCGAGTACATGAGTTACCGCGAAATGAGCCGTTTCAAGGACGGCATGCGGAATGAACTGGTCGGAATCGGTGCTTTGCTTCAAGGGGAAGAGGATGGTGCGACAAAGATCAAAGGCATCGTCGTTGGTGGCCCCGCGGATCGCGAGGGATCTCTCCGGCTCAATGATCGGATCGTCGGTGTCGATACGGTGAACACCGGCCGGACGGAGGACATGGTTGATATCATGTTCATGAAGATCGACAAGGTGGTCGACCTGATCCGCGGCAAGGAAGGCACCACGGTGGCCCTCAAGGTGGAACCGGCGGGCGGAACTCCGGGGGAAACGAAGATCATCCGCATCGAACGCGATCGTGTTGAGATGAAAGACGAGCAGGCAAGCGGCGAACTGATCGTCGTGAAGCGGGACGAAGGAAGTGAGAAACGTGTGGGGGTCATCACCCTCCCGTCGTTTTATGCCGACTTCGACGAAGGCAAGGTTCGCAGCTCCGTGGACGTCGAGCGCATCCTGAAACGGCTCATCGAAGAGAAGATCGACGGATTGATTCTCGATCTCAGGAACAATGGTGGTGGTTCTCTTGAGGAAGTGCGCCGGATGACCGGTTTCTTCCTCGAACGCGGGCCGGTGGTCCAGGTGAAGAACACCTTGGGCCAGATCCAGGTGAAGAATTCCGAGAACGGCAAGCCGATCTACAACGGACCGATGGTGGTCATGACCGACAAGAGCAGCGCTTCCGCGAGCGAGATTCTGGCAGGCGCGCTTCAGGATTTCAACCGGGCGGTGATCGTCGGCGAGAGTTCGACTTATGGCAAAGGAACGGTGCAGCAGCCGATGGACATCGGGCGCATGCTGCCGTTGTTCGCCGTGCGGAACCGCGCCGGATATCTGAAGGTCACGATTCAGAAGTTCTATCGGCCGTCCGGTTCATCCACCCAGCTGGACGGCGTGGCCTCGGATGTGCAATTGCCGAGCATGCTTGATGCGCTGGAAGTCGGCGAGCGATACATGGACCACGCGCTGCCGCACGACATGATCCGCAGGGCTCCGGACTTCAAACCGCTGGATCCCCAGAACCTGTTTGTCGAGAGGCTCAAGGAACTCAGTCAGAAGCGGGTCAATCTCAGCAAGGACTTCCGATACATCATTGAGGACGTGATGAAAACGAAGGAGCGCATCAAGAAGAACATCGTTTCCCTCAACAAACAGGAGCGTGACGAGGAACTTGCCTCCAACGACGCCGAGCAGAAGGAACGCAATGTCGAGCGGCGCAAGCGCTTCGCCGAGATGACGAAGGCGGACAAGGACCGTTTTACCTTCTACAAGGTCACTCTGGACGATCTGGAGAAAGGTGCCGATCTCAAGTCTTACGATCCGTCCGACGATTCCGGCGACTACATGCGCCGTGCCAAGGAGGAAACCGAGGAACTTGACGAGACACCGGAATGGCCGACCGGGCTCGACCCGGAAAAGCGCGAGACGATCGCGATTGTCGGCGATCTGATCGAGTTGACGGACAATGCCCGGATGCTCGGCACCTTGAAGTAAGGCAGCGGTTTTCCGTTCGTCCCCATGTCAGGAGTTGCCGGGAACCTCCGTGAGATCCGCCGACGGATCGACGCCGCATGCGGCCGGGCGGGGCGGGATCCCCGGTCGGTCGAGTTGGTCGCGGTTTCCAAGACCTTCGATGCGGATGCCGTGCGGGATGCGGTCGCCGCAGGGCAGACCGTTTTCGGAGAAAGCCGTCTTCAGGAAGCGGAGCCGAAGATCGCGGACGTGGGGGGCGATCTTGAGTGGCATTTCATCGGGTCGATCCAGCGGAACAAGGTGCGCAGGATTCTTGGTTGTTGCCGCGTTCTCCACTCCGTCGACTCGCTACGCCTCGCCCGGTACGTGTCGAACGTGGCGGAAAACCTGGGCGTCAAGCCGGGGGTCTTTCTTCAGGTCAATCAAGCCGGTGAGGAAAGCAAAGGGGGACTGACGCCGGAGGAAATCCGGACCAATCTGCCTGAAATCGCAACTTTGGAGTCCATCGAACTCCTGGGGTTGATGGTCATTCCTCCGGCCGCCGACGATCCCGAGGTCGCGCGCCATTGGTTCCAGGAGTTGCGGGAACTCAGGGACGAACTCGCTGTCGCCACCGGGATCGCGCTACCATGTCTGAGCATGGGCATGAGTGATGACTTCGAGATCGCTCTGGAAGAGGGTGCCACCCACGTGAGGGTGGGCTCGGCGATTTTCGGCGCCCGCAGCTATCGGGTGGACGGCGAGTTGGGCTGAGTCCAGACTCCGGGCATGGCATTGACTTTGGAACACTGCGCGGTGGTGGGCGGAGAATTGGCGCTGGCCTTCGGCGATGGTAGGGAGGCTTTCCTGCCGCTTCCCATGCTGCGTCGGGCCTGTCCCTGCGCTTCCTGCCAAGGGGAACCCGACGCCCTCGGCAGGGTGATCCGGCCGATGGTGGATCACGGGGCGGACGCGTTCGAAATGAAGGGAATCGATGTCGTAGGCGGATATGCGATCCAGCCGCGGTGGGCGGACGGTCATGCCACGGGTATCTACACCTTCGCCTATCTCCTGAAACTTGCGGGGCTCGACGGGAGCCATCGTCCGTGAACGAAACGATCCGTGTCTTCCGCTCCGCTGCCACTGTCCTCGCTCGATATCGCCTCCGCGAAGGAGCTTGAGGCCTTTGCTGCCGCGGGGATTTCCGTTGTGGAGGATTTGCTGGGCCACTTTCCAAAGCGGTATGAGGACCGACGCCGTTTCGATGGATTCCCGATGCAGGCGAGCGGCGAGCCGGTTTGTTTGCGCGGTCTCATTTCGGACACCACCAACAGGCGTCTTGGTGGCGGCGGGAGGATGTTCGAGGCCAGTGTGACAGGCGACGGTGCGAACGGATTGGGTCACGGGCGGATCACTTGCCGCTGGTTCAACATGCCGTTTCTCAGTCGGATGCTCGCGGCGGGAATGGAGGTCGTGCTCTACGGCAAGGTGAAGGATGTGAAAGGCCGGCTCTTCATCGATCATCCGGAATTTGAAATCCTGCCGGAAGAAGGCGATGCCGCGCATTCCGTGCATCTCGAACGAGTGGTGCCGATCTATCGGAACATTTCGGGAATTCCCCAGCGGCGGCTGAGGGAATCCATGTATGAAGTGCTGCAGCGGCCCGAATTGAGTGCCTTCGAATGGGATGCACCGCTGGAAGGCGGCGGTTCGAAACAGGATGCCTACCGGCGGGCTCATTTTCCAGAGCCGGAGGAGGCCCCCCGCGATGCGTTGCGGCGCTTCGCGTTCGACGAGTTCTTCCGGATCCAGATGAACGTGCTGTGGCGGAAATCCCGGCACGAACGGAGAGCCGGCAGGGTGCTCGGACGGAAAACCGAACTCCTCACCCGCTTCTATCAGAGTCTTCCGTTTGGTTTCACCGAGGCTCAGAAACGAGCGGTCCGGGAGATTTTGGCGGACATGCGCGCGCCTTCGCCGATGAACCGTCTGTTGCAAGGTGATGTCGGTTCAGGCAAGACCTTCGTCGCGATGTCCGCCATGTTGCTGGCGGTTGATTCGGGGGTGCAGACGGCTCTCATGGCCCCTACGCAGATCCTCGCGGAACAACATTTCCTGACATTCCGCCGCTGGCTCGCACCGCTTGGTGTCCGGATCGCATTGCGGACCGGCAACCGTGAGGACGCCTCGCATCTGGAGATCGAGGGGGCCCCCCAGATGATCATCGGCACGCACGCGCTGCTCTATTCCGGTGGCGACTTCCTCGATCTCGGTCTCATCGTCATCGATGAGCAGCACAAGTTCGGTGTCAGCCAACGAGCCATGCTGATCGACCGCGGCACGGTGCCCGACGTTCTCGTGATGACCGCCACTCCGATTCCACGGACCCTGACGATGACGCTCTACGGTGACCTCGATGTATCGCTCCTTGACGAAAAACCGGAGGGCAGGGGGAGCGTGGTGACCGGTGTCCGCAGCAATCCGAAGCAGACGGACGTCACGGCGTTCGTTCGTGAACAACTGGATGCGGGCCGGCAGGCATATCTCGTCTATCCATTGGTGGAGGACTCCGACAGTCTCAAGGTGGAATCCGCCACCGAGGCGTTCGAAAAATGGCGCAAGCGGCTCCCCGGTTTCGCGGTCGGCCTGATCCACGGGAAGCTACGGCCGGAGGAAAAGGAGGAGGTCATGCGGCGGTTCCGCGATCATCAGATCCACGCGCTGGTGGCGACCACCGTCATTGAAGTCGGTGTGGACGTTCCCAACGCATCCGTCATGTTGTTGCACCACGCCGAGCGGTTCGGCCTCGCGCAGCTCCACCAGTTGCGTGGTCGCATTGGCCGAGGCGGTCACAAGGGTTACTGCGTTTTGCTGACCGATGGAAAAAACCCGGAGGCATTGGAGAAACTCGCCGTGCTGGAAGCCAGTTCGGACGGCTTCGAAGTCGCCGAGGCGGATCTCCGGATGCGTGGCCCCGGCGATGTGCTCGGAACGCGCCAGAGCGGCCTCGGCGGTCTGAAGTTCGGCGATTTTCTTGGCGATACCTCGTTGTTGGTCGATGCACGGAAGTTGGCGGAGTCGGTGCTCGCTGCCGATCCCGAACTATCAGGTAGGCACCAGCGGCTGAAAGCGTTGATCGTTTCGGAACCCGCGGCCACCGAGGTGTTTCGTGATTGATCCGGCGGCGGCTGTTGTTCAGACCACGCGGCCCCAGAGCACCTTGAGATAGCGGGACTCGGGGTAGTTCGAGAGATTCGGATGGTCGCCACCCGCACCGGTGCGGTCGAAGATCTGGATCCGGCGGTTGGTGCGGTGGACCGAGTTGATGACGATCCGTTCGAAGGCGTCCGCTCCAAGCTGCCCGGAACACGAACACGTGACGAACAATCCGCCAGGAGCGACGAGTTGGACGGCGAGCTTGTTGAGATCGGCATATTTCGCCTGTCCTGTTTCATCCTCACGGCCGTGAATGAACTTCGGCGGGTCCGCGATGACGAGGTCCCAGGTCCGGCCGTTCTGGATCATCGTCCGGATCCATGTGAAGGCATCGGCGTGGGTGAACTTCACGCGGCATTGGTTGAGATTCGCGTTGCGCACGGCCATGGCGACGGCGGCCTCGTCGAGGTCCACGCCGGTCACATCCGCCGCGCCTGCGAGGGCGGCGGAAATGGAGAATCCGCCGCTGTAACAGCAGAGGTCGAGCACGCTGCGGTCCTTTGCCAAGGTTCCGAAGTTGCGTCGGTTGTCACGCTGGTCACAAAAGAATCCGGTTTTGTGGCCTTCGCTGAAGTCGATCTCATACCGAATCCCGTGTTCGTTGATCCTCACCCTGCGGATCGGGTCTGACTCGACTCCGCCGCGTTTCGGGATGCCCTCGACGCGCGCGAGCTCGGGATCGACGGAAACGACCACGCGTTTCGTATCGAAAGATTCGTGCAGGAGCGGAAGCCAATCCGGCAGGCGCTGCCATGCCGCGAGGTTGGTGATCTCCACGGAAAGCACGTCGGCGAACTTGTCCGCTACAAGCCCCGGAAGGAAGTCCGCGTCGCCGTGGATGGCGCGGTAACTGTCGGTTTCCTTGTCAAGGGCGAGGATCTCGCGGCGCAGCGTGGCCGCCTTGCGGATGGCGGTCTCGAAAAAGCTCTCGTCGATCGTTTCCTCGCCATGGCTGACGATCCGCAGGGGCATGCGTGATCTCGGGTTCCAAAGGCCCCAGCCGAACGGGTTTCCTTCCTTGTCGAGCACCTGCACCAAGCTGCCGGCGACCGCGTCGCGGGAGACCTCGCCGATCATTTTCGGCCAGATCGACGGATGGTAGGTGAGCGATTTGATGCGGACGCTGGGCACGGCGCGAATACGCATCAGGGGGGATCGGATGTCGATGGTTTTCGATCCCCAAAGCGGTGCGTTTCGATTGCATGTGGTTCGTTTTTCCCGGAGCGTCCGCGGAAATGAAGATCCACCGAGTCCTCGCCGAAGCCTGTGTGTCGATCCTCCGCGAGGTATTCCGCAACCATCGTGTGCTGGATCGCGAACTGGCGGCGGCGTTCGAAGCGAACCGCAAATGGGGGAAACGCGATCGTTCGTTCATCGCGGAGACGGTGTTCGAGGTGACACGATGGCGCAGGCTTCTCGCGGCGCTCGCGGGTTGTGACGAGATCCGGGCTCTCTGCGCCGCGCAGTGGGTGCGCATGGAGTTTGAGATTCCTGACTGGTGGAAATCCGGGGCGGCATCGGCAGATGAGATCCTTTCGCGGATGGAGGCGATGGCGGATCTGCCGTTCGCCATCCGGGAGTCGATCCCCGATTGGCTGGATGAAACCGGGCGCGCGGAGTTGGGCGAGCGTTGGGAACCCGAAATCGAAGCCCTCAACCGTCGCGCCCCGGTCTATCTGCGGGTGAACCGCCTGCGTTTCGAAATCGAAGACGCCATCGGGTGGCTTGCCGGTGAGGGAATCGACGCGGCCCCCGTCGATGGTGTCCCGGACGCGCTCGTCCTGCCGTCGGGCAAAGTGCTGCCGAAATCGCTCCGCAATGACGGACGGGTCGAGATCCAGGATGCGGGTTCGCAGTTGATCGCACCGATGCTGGCGCCTCGACCGGGCGAACGGATCATCGATGCCTGCTGCGGAGCGGGCGGAAAGGCGCTGCAGATCGCCTCGCTCATCGGCAACGACGGTGTGATCCACGCGCTGGATGTCGATGCGCGCAAGCTTGATGAGTTGCGGCACCGCGCCCGCCGCGCGCGGGTTTCGTGCATCCGCACGGCGCCGATTCTCGATGGTACGATCGAAGGATTCGCAGGAAAAGCGGACCGACTGCTGCTCGATGTTCCGTGTTCCGGTCTCGGAACCTTGCGACGCCAGCCGGATCTGAAGTGGCGTCTCAAGCCGACGGAGCTCGAACGCATCCGCGAGGTTCAGAACTCGATTCTCGCCACCTATCCGGAGATGCTGAAACCCGGCGGTACCTTGGTGTATGCCACGTGCTCGATCCTGCCGTCGGAGAACGCAGGCGCCGTCCGGAAACGAATCGACGAGGGTGGATTCACCCTCGTCGATGAAAAGGTCATCTCGCCAGCGGGCCTCGGATTCGATGGATTTTACGCCGCGGTGCTGGTGAAGGACGCCTGAGAAGACCTACTTCTTCTCGGCCGGTGCCGCGGGAGCGGCCGGTGCGGCGGCGGGCTTCTTCGCAAACGCGGCACACCATCCGGCGGCCGTCACGATTTTGCCTTGGAAGGCGGTGCATGGCCCGCTGGCATCGCCCGCTTTGCCGGTGTAGAGCGCGCAGTCGGAACACTTCTGATCCGGCTTGTGCTGCGGGTACTTGGTGCCGTCCACCTTGGTGGTGTCCTTCTTGTATCCGAGGGCCATCGCGGTGGGATCGGTTTCTTCGAGTTCGGCGGGTTTCGCATCCTCGGCGAAAGCCTTGGCGCTCAGAAGAACCGGGGCGCCGGCGGTTACCATCAGGCTGCGGAGGAAGTGTCTGCGTGTGTTCATGGCAAGGTGTTGGGTATCGGAATGATCGGCCGGATGGCTCGCCGCGGAGGTGCGGCACCACGGGCCGCTACAGGCAAGCACATCCGGCAGCGGAGTCCAAACGGAAATCCGGCCGCGCGCTGATGGGATTTTACGAATTCCTCCGCATATTCCCCAGAGCTTCCCGAGCAGGTTCCCACTTGCCGAGGGCCGATGCTCGGACACAATCTCCGGCGTGAACGACGCGCCCTTGGGATTGTTCGACTCCGGAGTCGGTGGACTGACCGTCGTCCGTGCGGTGCAGGACATCCTTCCTTCGGAAAACATCGTGTATCTCGGCGATACGGCGCGGGTCCCCTACGGCTCGAAGAGTCCGGAAACCATCCGCCATTTCGCCGATGAAGACGTGCGTTTCCTGCTCTCGAAGGAGGTGAAAGCCATTGTGGTGGCGTGCAACACCGCGACCGCCCATGCCTTGCCCGGTCTCCGCGAGCAATACCGCGTGCCCATTCTCGGCGTGATCGAACCCGGTGTCGAAGCCGCTCTTGCGGATCCGCAGTGCGAGCGGATCGGCATCATTGCGACTCGCGGGACCATCCGTTCCCATGCTTACCAGCACGCATTGGCGCAGCGCCGCACCGGTTTGATCATCCACGGCCAGGCGACTCCGCTCCTCGTCCCGCTCGTCGAGGAGGACTGGACGGATCACGAAGCCGCCAGGTTGGTTTTGGACTCCTACCTCGGTCCTCTCGTGGAGAAGGGCATCGACACCCTGCTGCTTGCCTGCACCCATTATCCGCTGTTGATCCCGATGCTTCGGCAGATCCTGCCGGCGGACGTCCGCTTGGTCGACTCCGCGACCACCTGCGCAGAGCACCTGCGGAAGGAGCTCACCCGGCTCGATCTGCTTGCGCCGGTGGAGAATCAGGGCAGCCTTGAAATTTTCCTCAGCGACTTGTCGGATGAGTTCGAAGCACTCTCCCGGCGCTTCCTCCGCCGTCCCACCGGGCGGATCCGCCGGGCGATTCTGGGGTCGTGAAATCAACGATTTACGCCTTGATCGCGGGCTCGATCCGGTGCATGCCCTGCGGCGTCTTTTGGCAAGGCCCGTCTGGTTTTTCCCCTTGAGCGAACGGTCAGCGTGGCGGGCGGTACGAGGTTTCGGGATCCGGCGGGCTTTTTCCGGTTTCCGCCGTGATTCGCATTGTGCACCCGGCCCCGCTCTCGTCAGACTCACCCCTACACTCTGTTTGTATCCTCTATGAAACTCTTTGGAACCGACGGCATCCGTGGCCGTGTGAACGAATTCCCGATCACCGCCGAAGTCTATCTGCGCATGGGCAAGGCGGTCTCCACCGTGCTCCGCTCGTCCGGGCCGAACCGCAACCGCGTCCTTGTCGGCAAGGATACCCGGATTTCCGGCTACATGCTCGAAACCGCGCTGACCAGCGGCCTTGTCTCGATGGGCATGGACGTGTTCATGGTCGGGCCGCTGCCGACCCCGGCCGTCGCCCACCTCACCAAATCGATGGGCGCCGCTGCGGGCATCATGATCACCGCGTCCCACAACCCCTACGAAGACAACGGGTTGAAAATCTTCGGGCCGGACGGCTACAAGCTCAATGACGAGCTCGAGGGGCTCATCGAGCGGCACATCATGGGGCTCGAACCCGAACCGCCGCCGCTGCCTCCACGCCAGATCGGAAAGGCGCACAGGATCGACGACGCCCGCGGGCGTTACATCGAGTTTGCGAAACACACGGCCGACAGCGTGCCTCTCCATGGCCTCAAGGTGGTGGTCGATTGCGGACACGGCGCCGCGTATTTCATCGCCCCGCTCATTTTCAAGGAACTCGGTGCCGAGGTCATCACCACCGGTATCCAGCCCGACGGGCTCAACATCAACAGCGGGGCCGGCGCCCTCTATCCGGACAACGCGGGCGAGCTCGTCCGCCGTTTCAACGCCGATCTCGGCATCAGCTTCGACGGCGATGCGGACCGCGTGATCTTTACCGATGCGAACGGCCAGGTCGTCAGCGGCGACCGCATCCTCGCTCTCTGCGCCATCGGCCTAAAAGAGCAGGGGCGACTCAAGAAGGACACCCTCGTCGCCACCGTGATGAGCAATCTCGGTTTGCGCGAGTCATTGGAGAAACACGGCATCAAGCTGGAAATCACCGGCGTCGGAGATCGCAACGTCATCGAGTGCATGCGGAAAAACGGCTACACGTTCGGCGGCGAGAACTCGGGTCACCTGATTTTTGCTGAGCACGCCACCACCGGCGACGGCATCCTCAGCGCCCTCCAGGTGCTGCGCATGATGCACGAGCGAAACATGACGCTCGCCCAACTCGCCACCGTGCTCGACGAGTTTCCGTCGCAACTCGCCAACATCCCGGTCGCGTCGAAGCCGGACCTCGGCTCGCTGCCGAAGCTCCAGCGCCTGATGAAGAAGGCGACCAGCGAGTTCGGCGATCACGGACGCCACCTCATCCGCTACTCCGGCACCGAGAACAAGATCCGGGTGCTCGTCGAGCACCGCGAAATCGAGGAATGCCGACTGTGGGTGAGCAAGTTCGCGGCCGCCATCCGCGACGAAATCGGCTGATTTCCTCAGTATGAGCGACGAATCCGGCGACTTCTCATCCCTGTTTGCGAGCGGCGCTCTCGCGGACTTCCCGATCGGGAACCTGCCGCTCGCCCGCCACCACCAGCGGCTCGTCGCTCCAGACGATGTCACCATCGTTCCCCACGCGTGGATCGATCCAGGCGAGTTTTCCCGATTCGTCTCCTCGCCGTCCGGCGAAATGCGGGATGCCGCGGGCAACCAACTCGCCTCCCGCGGCGACGGGCCGGTCTTCGTCGCGGAGCATTCGTTTCTGCTTCGTTTCCCGTGGGATCTGCTGCGCGCGAACGAACGTTTCGTTTCCTCCCTCGCCGACGACATTCGGGAAGGGGAGGTGCATGAATCCGCGGTGATCGAAGGAACCATTCATCTCGGGCCGGGCAGCCGGATTCTTCCCGGTGTGTTCATCGAAGGCAACGTGGTCATCGGAGCCAACTGCAAGATCGGACCGAACTGCTATCTCCGCGGCAGCACCAGCATTGGCGACAAGTGCCACATCGGGCAGTCCGTCGAGATCAAGAACTGCCTCATCCGCTCGCGCACGAACGTCGGTCACCTCTCGTATGTCGGTGACTCGGTGCTGGGCGAAGGCGTGAACTTCGGCGCCGGCACGACCACGTCGAACCTCCGCCACGACGGCGCCAATCACAGGACGATGGTCCGCGGCGTGCTTGTCGACACCGGACGCAGGAAATTCGGAGCCATCGTCGGCGACGGTGTGCACACCGGTATCCACACATCCATCTACCCGGGACGGAAACTGCATCCCGGAACCTCCACCCGGCCGGGCGAGATCGTCGCGGCGGACATCGAATCATAACGTCAGATATCACCCGACATGTGCGGCATCGTAGGATACATCGGAAAAGCGGGCGCCCCGGCGGTGCTCATCAACGGCCTCAAACGTCTCGAATACCGCGGCTACGACTCGGCCGGGCTCGCGGTCATCGATGACGAACGCGTCGTCGTTGCGAAGTCCCCGGGCAAGGTGGCTGCCCTCAGCGACCGCGCCCGCAGCGAGTGGCCGGAGGAACGTTTCGAAACCTGCACGTCAGGCATCGCCCACACGCGTTGGGCCACCCACGGGCCGCCCACCGAGGCGAACGCCCACCCGCACCTCGATGGCAGCGGCGACATCGCGCTCGTTCACAACGGCATCATCGAGAACTACCGCGCCCTCCGCGCGAGGCTCGAAGGCAAGGGTCATCATTTCGAGTCGGACACCGATACCGAGGTGCTCGCCCACCTGATCGGCGAGTGTGACAAGGGCGATCTGTTCCAAGCCGTCTGCGACGCGCTTCATCAGGTCGAAGGCACCTTCGGCATCGCCGTCCTTTGTTCGCGCGAGCCGGAACGGGTGATCACCGCCCGCCGCGGCAGCCCGATCGTCATCGGTGTCGGCGATGGCGAGTCGATCATCGCGTCGGACGCTTCCGCTATCCTCGCCCACACCCAGCGGGTGATCTATCTGGACGACAACGACATCGCTATCGTCACCGCGGATTCGGTGGAGGTGCGCGACCTCAACAACATCCCGGTCACCCGCGAGATTGCGGAACTCGGCTTCGACGCCGAGGCTGCGGAAAAAGGCGGATACGAACATTTCATGCTCAAGGAAATCCACGAGCAGCCGGAGTGCCTCGCGAACGCCATCCGCGGCCGCCTCGACTTTGATCTGGGCACCGCCGTGCTCTCCGGCATGGGCACCTCGCCGCGCGAGCTCGCGGAACTCGACCGCGTGGTCATCGTCGGGTGCGGGACTTCTCTCCACGCCGGCCTGGTCGGCGAATATGCGTTCGAGGACCTGGCGGACATCCATGCCGAGGTCGAGCAGGCCGCCGAATTCCGCTATCGGAATCCGATCATCGGCAGCCGCGACATGGTGATCTCGATTTCGCAATCGGGCGAGACCGCCGATACCTTGGCCGCCGTGCGCGAGGCGGTTCAAAAGGGCGCTTTCGTGATGAGTCTCTGCAATGTCGTCGGCTCGACGATCGCGCGCGAGACCGGGCGCGGCGTCTATCTGCACGCGGGTCCGGAGATTTCCGTGGCGTCCACCAAGGCATTCACCTGCCAGGTCGCGGTCCTGCTCATGATGGCGTTGAAACTCGGCCGCGGCCGTCGTTTCTCCCGCGAGCAGGGCATGCGCCTCGCCCGTGAGATCGAGACGATCCCCGAGTTGGTCGAGCGTGTCGTCGCGCAGAGCGAGAAGATCCGCAAGATCGCCGCCGACTACGCCGATGCCGAACACGCCTTCTTCATCGGCCGCGGACCGATGTATCCGGTGGCGCTCGAGGGCGCGTTGAAACTCAAGGAGATTTCCTATATCCACGCCGAGGGATATCATGCGGCCGAGTTGAAACATGGTCCCATCGCTCTGTTGGAGCAGGGGACTCCGGTCATCGCGCTGGCCTGCGACATTCCGGGGCGGGACAAAACGCTCGGCAACGTCGAGGAATGCCGCGCCCGAGGCGCTCGCATCGTCGGCATCGTGAGCGAAGGTGACTTCGAGGTCGCCGAGTGCATGGACGACGCGATCTACATCCCGCGCTGCCATCCGCTCGTCGCCACCATTCCGACGGTGGTCGCCCTCCAGTTGTTCGCCTATCACATCGCGAACATCCGCGGCTGCGAGATCGACCAACCGCGCAACCTCGCCAAGAGCGTGACCGTGGAGTGAGCGGCGCGCTTCAGCGTTGCTCTTCTTCCCAAGCGCGTTTCAAGGATCGCCCAAGCGGGCCATCGAGCGCGCTCACCCAATCGGCGGCCAGTCGCACGACCGGCAGCGCCGGAAGCAGCGTTTCGTCGGCTTCATTCGCCGCTGCGTGGGCCGTTGCCGTGAAATAGTCTCCGCCTTGTTCGGCTGGTCCGCGCACGCGGTGCCGCCCGCGTTCCATGCCCAGCAGGGCGGTGTGCACCCAGCGTGCGCCGAGTCCCGGGCACATCAGATCGGCCTCCGCAACGACTTCGAACTCCTCATCGCTTCCGCCGAAATCGATTTCCCACCCGTCGCAGCGAAACACGCCGTCGTCCTGCATCCAGCGGTCGGCCAATTTCGGCAGCAGCCAGAAACGGATCGCCTCTTCGGCGTCGTCCGGCTGGCACGCCAGACGGATCCGGGTGTCCGTCAGCCCGCGGAGCTGCCGCAGGGTGGTGAGCGCCACCGCGCGGTAGCGGCGCGCCGACTCGGTGCCGCCGACTTCCGCCGCCATGTCATGGAGCACGCCGCCGGGCAGCGGTTCATGGATCGGGAAAACCAGCAGCCGCATCGTTCTAGCGAAGGTGGAGGATCGCCCCGGCGACCGAGAAATAAATCAACATGCCGGACACATCGACCGTGGATGCGAGCGACGGTGAGGAAACCACCGCCGGGTCGAGGCGGATCGCACGCGCACCAAGCGGCAACATCGCGCCGAGCACCGTGGCGGAGAGCACCTGCACCGTGAGCGCGATCGAGACGGCGAACGCCAGTTTCAAGAAACCGAAGTCCGCGCCGGTTTCCTTCTGCATGCTCGGCAGGACCAGCGAGATGAACGCCGCGATCGCCAGCCCGAGCGATAGGCCCAGAAACAATCCGGTGCGCGCTTCCTTCCATGCGATGCGCAGCGCGTTGCCGGTGCTGATTTCCCCCAGCGCCATCGCGCGGATCACCATCGTCGCGGCCTGCCCGCCGGAGTTTCCTCCCGCCGCCACCACCATCGGCAGGAACAGCGAGAGCACGAAGGCCTGCGCGAGGATCTCGCTGAAGCGGAACATCACGTAGCCGGACGCGATCGAGACAAAGGCCAGTCCGGTGAGCCACATCACGCGGCGGCGATAGTGAAGCAGGACCGGTGTGTTGAGATAGGACTCCTCCGATTGGTCACCCGAGATGGCGGCGAGTTTTTCGACGTCCTCGGTGGCCTCCTCCTGCACGATCTCAAGGGCGTCGTCATACGTCAGAACACCCAGCAGATGGTGGAATTCGTCCACCACCGGGAGCACGACGAGGTCGTAACGGGCGAGCAGCCGGGCGGCCTCCTCCTGGTCCGCGGTGGCCAGGATGGTCTCGTCCGCTTCCTCCATGATGTCGCGGATCGGCGTGTCCCAGGTGCTGAAGGCGAGGTCGCGCAGACGGATCTTGCCGACGAGCCGCCCTTCCTCGTCGACCACGAAAATGCGTGCCAGAGTCTCCGCGTCGTCGCGGTGGCGGCGCAGCACGTGGATCGCCTGCTTCACCGTCATGTCGGCGGTGATTCGGCCGATCAAGGTGGTCATCCGGCCGCCGGCGGACTCCTCGTCGTATTTGAGCAGGTTGCGGGTGAGTTCCTGGTCGCGCGGTCCCAGCAGGCTGAAAAACCGAACCTGCGCCTCCTGGCTCACCACTTGGAAAACGTCCACCCGGTCGTCGTCCGAGAGATTGCCGAGAAGCACGCGGAGCTGTGCCGGTTTGAAGTGATTCAGCGCGCCCTCGATGAGCGTGTCCGGAAGTTCGGCCACGAGGTCGGTCGCCAGTTCGGGGCCGATCGTCTTGAGCAGAACGTCGCGTTTCTCTTCGTCGAGGTCCTCGTAGAGTGCGGCGAGGTCCGCGTAGTGGACGTCTTCGGCCAGGGCGAGCACGGCCGACAGATCGTCGGCCTCCAAGGCCTCGATCAGACGCTCCTTCCACTCTTCGTAGTGCTCGTCGGCCACCCCGGGAGAGTGGGGCGGGTCCGCTCTAACGGCAAGGAAAAGGACCGGCGGCCGGGAATCCCGGGCTCAGGAACGGGGCAGGGTGGTGAAGTCGATCCGCGGTGGATCGGCCGGCGCCGGATCGAGGGTGATCCTGCTGCCGATCTCCCGCGGTTCATGGAAAAACCCGCCGTTCCGCAGGAAGAAACGTCCATCGTCAGAGCCGCCGGTGAAGTCGAGCCGGTAGCTGCGGCGGGCGATGTCGTCGGCGGTGAAGCGCGCGGACTCCGCCGCATGCCAGTGGCCTGACGTGTCCCTCGCCCACACCTCGCTGTAGAACGCCTTGCGACCGAGGAATCCCTGCCTGTCGGCGAAGTTTTCGAGAAACGAATGCATGCCGGTGAGGTGGGTGTTGGTCTTCGGGCGCAGCAGGCTGGCGACGAGCCGCCAGTCCTTCGAATCCGGCGCGCGGAACCAAGCGGTGTAGATCGTGTTGCCCTTGCCGTCGGGTTTCGCCGAGTTGAGGAAACGATATGTTTTTCCCGTCTCCCATGGATAGACGAGATAGGTCTGGCCCCCGGACCCCTCGTTTCCGAACTCGCCCACATGCACCCCTTCGCCGCGTGCGAGCGAGCGGATCCGCTGGTCTTCGGGGATGTCCCGCGGGTTCTGCGTCTGAAACGGACTCCAAACCGAGAACAGGATCCAACGGTGGTCGCCCTTGGCCTGCATGCCGAAGTATCCCTGTCCGAATCCGTTCGCCATGTAATACGAACCCGCGGGGTCCTCGCCCTTCGGAACCGTGACCGCCGTGTGGTGGTATTCGATCGGTTCCTTGGTGCCGAAGTCGTATCCGAGATGGACCGACGGGCCGCGCCGTCCCCAATAAAACCGGTTGCCTTCGTTGTCCGCCACGCAACGGATTTCCTGGGTGCCTTCTCCCGTTTCGGCGATGAGCCCTTCGACGTCGGCGAAAACGGATCCATCCTTGGACAGCCCCTTCAAGTCCACGCGGATGTAGCCGGGCTCCGCGACATCGATATTCCCGAGCGGAACATCATGCGTGTCCTTGCCCGCCACGTCGATGGTTGTCGTGTGGTCCCCGAGCCTCGCCGCGATCTTCGAGCTGCCTTCCGGCACGTTCAGATTGATGGAAAGCGCGAGCGGCCCCGGAGCCGATGCGAAGAAATAGATGGAAACGACGGCCTCCGGTGAATCCCACGCACGGAGTCCCTCGCGGCGGACCTGTGCGCCCGCGCCCGACTCCGGTGCGGTGACATAGGCGTTCCCGCCCATCGGGACATCAAAGCGGGCGGCATCGGCAAGCGGGGCGAGCACCGGAAGAGCGGCGAAGGCCGATAACCGGACAAGGAATCGGAATGGTGTCGGAAACATGGGAAACAAAAAAGTCGCCGCAGATACTTTCCAGTGGCCGGTATCCTTGCAAGCAAGGCCTGAACTTTTCCGTTATTCCGGCCCTCCGAGCTGGCGCATCAGGAACTCCGCACGGCGCAAGTTCCCGTATTCCGTTTCCGCGGCTCCATGCCCGGCGTTCATTACCGGCAGGTATTCATACATCCGTCCCGCCTTCTGCAGCGCCGCCGCCACCTGCGCGGTCGATGCGGGGTCGACGTTGTGATCGAGCTCGCCCACCACCAGCAGCAGCGGGGCCTCCAGCTTCGCGGCGTGGGTGACGTTCGAGTTGCGCGCGTAACTTTCGTCCACCGGCCAGCCCATCCACGCTTCGTTCCACCAGATTTTGTCCATCCGGTTGTCGTGGCAGCCGCAGTCCGCCACGCCGGCCTTGTAGAAATCCCCGTGGTTGAGCAGGCCGGCGAGCGCGTTCTGTCCACCGGCACTTCCGCCGAAGATGCCCATGCGCCCGAGGTCCATCCACGGACGGGTTTTCGCGGCCTCCTTGAGCCATGCGATGCGGTCGGGAAACCCGCCGTCCATCAGGTTTTTCCAACAGACGTCGTGAAAAGCCTTGGATCTCCAGTTCGTCCCCATGCCGTCGAGTTTCACGACGACAAATCCGAGCTCCGCCATGTCGTTCATCGAGAACCACGCGCTGTACGACTTCGGAGTGAAGAAGTCGTGCGGTCCGGCGTAGATCGACTCCACCACGGGGTAGCGTTTCGCCGGATCGAAGTCGCGCGGTTTGACGAGGATGCCGTGAATCTCGGTTTTCCCATCGCGCCCTTTCGCCACGAAACGCTCCGGCCGGCTCCATCCGGTCTTCCGGAGTTCCGCGTCGTCGGCCCGCGCCACCTCCGCGACGAGCGAGCCGTCGGCCCGCCGGACTTCCGTCACCGGCGGTTGATCCACACGCGACCAGGTGTCGACGATCCATCGCTTGTCCGGAGAGAAACGGATCCGGTGGTCTCCATCCGCTTCGGTGAGCGCTTGGGGCGCTCCTCCATCCATGTCCACGCGGATGAAGTGGGAGTGATAGGGATCCTGCCCTTGGTGGAAACCGAAGACGCGCAGGAGGAGCGAACGCTTCTCCTCATCGACGTCCACCACCTCGCGCACGACCCATTCCCCGGAGGTGACGGCGTGTTTCACTTTGCCCGCGACCTCGTCGATCAGGTAGAGGTGGTTCCACCCGCTCCGCTCGGACGCCCACAGGATCTCGCGGGTTTCCGGCAGCCGCCGGAGATAGGTCTTCTGCGAGTAGTCGATGAATGTTTCGGATATCTCCTCGTGGATCGTCCGCGCCGCGCCGTCGGAAGACCGGATGCCGACGATGCGCAGCACCTGGTGCCCGCGTTGGTTGTAGAGAAAGCTGAACTCCGACGAGTCCGCGGCCCACGCGGTGTGGTCGATGGACCATGGGTTCGCGAACAATTTGTCGTCCACCGGGATTTCACGGGCTTGCGCGACGTCGAACAATCGCGGCATTGGCTGGCGGATCGGATCGCCCGGTTTGGTGTAGGGGAACCGGATCAGCTTCGGCTGGACTTGATCGTCCGGCGAACTCTCGACGATGTGGACCTCTCGTTGGTCCACACGACGGGTGAGCCGGCAGACGAGGTGTTTCGAGTCCGGCGACCATTCGAAGGGGCCTTCGTAAAAACGCTCTTCCGTGCCGTTTTCCGTAAGCGCCACCGCAGGGTCGCCTCCGGTCGGTTCGAGAAACAGGTTGTGGCTCCTGACGACGGCACGCCACTTGCCATCCGGGGAGACATCTCCGCCGCCGCGGTTTTCTCGACGAGGGCGTTGTCGCTCGGCCACCGGTCCGGTGATGCGCGCCAGCGTCGGGACCGCCTCCGCGCGCAGTCCCGCGAGATTGCGACCTGACCTGTCGCTCGCGATCCACTTTTCGCCTTCGTAGGTCTCGATCACGCTCCGCCCGCCTGCAGGGATTCGGCTGTGGGGACGGATTTCCCGCCATCCGGCCACCCAGCCGACCTTGATGTCGCCATCGGTGGCGTTTTCGATGATCAGTTTCACGGGTTTTCCCACCCGCCGTCCGCCGCGCAGCAGAGCCGAGGGGGGGGCGAGCGATGCAGCTTGGGGTTGGAACTCGCGCTCCTCCAGTGTCCCATCCGCCATGTCGAAGGCCCAGCCGCGGCCGTTCGTGGAAAAACGCAGAATCCGCGGCTGCTCCGGGTCGATCTTGAAAAAGTCGAAGCGCAGGCCGCGCGGTTCGTCTCCCGTTCGCCGCGCCAGTTCCGTCGTGAGAGCCGCGTGGTCGAATGCGTCAGCGAGGCCGCCGTTGTCCGGGTTGAGCTTGGAAACCCGGCGGCTTCCATCCAGCTCGGTCTTCACCAGCAGGATCGGACCGCCGTCCTTCGGCCATACCGGTTCGAGGTCGGCCGACGTCACCAGCGAGCGGGCTTCGTTTCCAAAGTCCTTGGCCCGGCGGATGGCGTCCCGCACGTCCTGCAACGGACCGGCAGGGACGAGCGATGCAAGCCCGATGGATACGAACAGGAAAGCGGCGGAACGGAGGGAAAAACAGCGTGTCGGGACCATGAATGATCCGGGAACATCGGAGATCCACCCGCTCTTTCAATCCTTCGTCCCGCTTTGGCCGAAAACCCGGCGACCGTTTCGGAATCCGCAAAAACCCGATCATTCGCCCTCCCTCAGCCACTTCCTCGCGCCGTCTTCGTCGTGCAGTGGAAATCCCCGCACTTCGAGACCCGGCAGGAGCCTGCCTTCCCACTCGCTGGCCTTGCGGATCCACGATTCATCCGCCAGCACCGCCACCCGTCGGAACTGAAGGATTTGTCGCATCAGTCCGGGCAGGCGTGAAAACTCCACCATCACCGCTCCGGCGGACGGCAGTTGGAAATCCTCGATCCGGTAGAGCATCGTTCCGCCTTCGATGCCTTCGCAGCGGGCGGCGAACTCATCGAGCACACCCTTCATGCCCTCGGAGTGGAGTTTCCCACCGAAGGCCATCTCGACGTGATCGCCCGTGCGCTCGATCCGGAACATGGGGACCGGTCGCACGGGCCGCGGACTCCCGCAAGCGCACTTCTCAGGTGAGTTGGAAACGCTGCAGCAGCTCGAGTTTCGGTGCTTTCACCAACCCGAGGGCCAGATCACGGAACACACGCTCGCGCACTTCCGGCCGCAGCGCGTCGAGCAACTTGCGGTGCATCGGCTGCGGGGCCGCCAGGCAGATCCTGCCGGGCTCGCGTTTCGCGACGTCGTTGATCCGGTCGACGATCGAATCCAACTGGCTCTGCAGCGCCTCTTTCTCCTCGTTGTGCTTCTCTCCCGCCGCAAGGCCCGTCCGTCCGGATGGGAAACGTCCCGCCTGGTCGGTCACGCGCTCGGATTTCCGGCTGTGCAGGTTTTTCAGATCGTCATCCACCAGATCCTCGAATGCGGGGGAGGTGGTGGGATCATCCTCGTCGCGGGTGATGCGATAGGCCTTCATTCTTCCTAGGTCGGTGACAATCATCAGCAGATTCATAGCCTTTCAAGGTGGCAAGGATCCGCGTCCATGCAAATGGAAGCGGGGGGCTGATTTTCCAATCGCCGGCGTCACGCACGGACCTTCGGTGCATTTCCTTGGAATCGCCGGCATGCGCAGGCATCCTGCCCGTGTTCGCAAGAGATGAAGAAATGCCCATACTGCGCGGAGGAAATCCAGGACGAGGCGATCAAGTGCAAGCACTGCCACGAATTCCTGGATGACTCGAAACGCCCGGTTCCGCCGCCGGTCCCGCCGATGCATCCGGCTCCACCGAAGAAAGAGGAACTTCCGTTCTACTTCCGGACCTCGTTCATCGTGCTGACCTTTCTGATGGTCCCGCCCTTCGCGATCCCGTCGATCGTGTTGCATCCGAAGCTCCACTGGGCGTGGAAGGTGGCGGCATGTGTCCTGATCCTCCTGATCTGCTGGGGCTCGTACGCCGCCATCAAGGCTTTCATCCACCAGCTCGACGACGCAACGAAGATGATGGAGGAAATGCGGACCTAGGAGATCATTCCGCGAACGGTTTCCTCGTCGATGATGGTGACACCGAGTTTCTCGGCCTTGTCCCGCTTCGAACCGCCGCCCTCGCCGGCTACGAGGTAGTCGGTGTTCTTCGACACGCTGCCGCTCACTTTCGCACCCTTGCTTTCGAGCAGGCGTTTCATTTCGTCGCGATCGACGCCCAGCGTGCCGGTGAGCACGATCGTCTTGCCGGCAAGCGGCATGTCCGTGATGTCCGCCTCGGCGGGTTTCGGCAGGAAATTCTCCGCCTTCGGGTGGATTCCAAGCTCGTCCAGCCGTGCCAGCACGTGGCGGCCGGCATCCGACGAGAAGAACATCGTCACGCTCTCCGCCACCGCGGGACCGACATCGCCGCTGATCTGATAGGCTGCTAGAAACTCGTTTTTCTTCTTCGCGTCGGCGCGCGTGTCTTTCCGCAACTCTGCGAGGATTTGAGACTTCGCGACATCGGCGAGTGTTTCGTGAAGACGCGCCAGTTCCTTTGACGCGGACTCGCCGACCTGACGGATGCCCATCGCGAAGAGCCAGCGGTCGAGCGGTTTCGAGCGTGCGCGTCCGAGCGCCGCGACCACCTTCGCCGCGTTCTTTTCGCCGAACCGCCGAGGTGCCTCGTCGCTGCCGAGGTTGAGGTCGGCCAGTGTTTCTTCGCCGAGGTCGAAAAGATCGAGCGGCGTGTGGCAGAGTTCGTGGCGGACGAGGGCCTCCGCCACGGTGCCACCGAGCCCGTCGATATCGAGCGCCTTGCGCGATGCGAAGTGGCTGATGCGGGTGACCGCCTGTGCAGGGCATTGGAAATTCGTGCAGCGCCACGCGACAAAGCCTTCCTCCTGTGCGATCGGGCCGCGACAAGACGGACAACAGCCGTCGACCTCCTCAAAGATCGAATACGTCTTCGCTCCCTCCACCGCATGCGTCACCTTGACCACCGCGGGAATGATCTCGCCGGCTTTCTCCACCAGCACGGTCGCGCCGATATGGATGCCCTTGCGGTCGATCTCGTCCTGGTTGTGCAACGTCGCGCGGGAAACCGTGGAGCCGGAGATCAGCACCGGCGTCAGTTCCGCCACGGGGGTGAGTACGCCGGTGCGGCCGACCTGGATGGTGATGTTCTCGAGTTTCGTTTCCTTTTGTTCCGGAAGGAACTTGTAGGCCGCAGCCCAGCGCGGCGCGCGGGATGTGAATCCGAGTTTCTCCCGTTCGGCGCGGTCGAGTACCTTGATCACCGCGCCGTCCGTGCCGTAGTCGAGATCGTGGCGGAGCTTGTCGATTTCCGCCACGGCGGCGAGCACCTCGTCGAGGCCCGAGGCGTCGATGACCGGGTGGTTGCGCGGGATGCCCAGCGTTTCCAGAAGTTCGTGGAAATCGTGCTCGGATGAAAGTTCCGGCCCGTCATACGCGCCAAGCCCGTGGGCGAGGAAGGCGAGGGGACGTTGGGCGGTGATCTTCGGATCGAGCTGCTTGAGCGTACCGGCGGTCGCGTTGCGCGGGTTGGCGAAAGTCGGAAGCCCGGCTTCGTCGCGTTCCGCGTTCATCGCCGCGAAGGCCTCGTTCGGCATGAAGATCTCGCCGCGGATCTCAAGCAGGGCGGGGATCTCCGATTTGGAATGAAGGGAGAGCGGGATGCTCCGGATGGTGCGGACGTTGTGGGTGATGTCGTCGCCGGTCGTGCCGTCGCCGCGGGTGGCCGCGTAGGCGAGTTCTCCATTCCGATAGACCAGCGAAACGGCGACGCCGTCGATCTTCGGTTCCACCGTGACGGCGATGTCCTCGCGGCCGAGGCCCTTGCGCAGGCGCTGATAGAAATCGACCAGTTCCTTCTCCGGCCGGTCGGCCCCGGCTTCCTTCATTCCTTCTTCGGACAACTCGAAGACATCGTCGATGGACAGCATCGGCACCAGGTGGCGGAGCTGTTGGAAACCTTCGATCGGCTGGCCGCCGACGCGTTGGGTCGGCGAGTTCGGATCGGCGAACTCAGGGTGCTTCGTTTCCAGATCCTCCAACTCGCGGAACAGCTTGTCATACTCCGCATCCGATATCTCCGGGGTCGCCTGGGTATAGTAGAGCCGGTTGTGGCGCTCGAGTTCCGACCTCAACTCGCGGATGCGCGTTTCCGGAGGAGGCGGGGAGGAATAGGAAAACAGGTCCGGCTCGGCCATGCGGCGAGTCTCGGCGTTGCGGGGCGTGTTTCAATCGGAAACCGGCACGCGGTCCGGGGGCCGCGGTCCATCGTTCCGAAAGGCGTTGGGAACCCACGCCCGGACCCCATTGACGCGCTATCTGTTGCCCGCGGTGGACTTCCGGGTTTCGCGAATGAGGGTCTCGGAAGTGAAGTGGACGACCATGCGGACTTCACCGTCCTCTTTGGCGGGGCCGAGTTGGGCGGTGCCGCCTTCTTCGAGTTTCCAAGCATGGGTGGGTTTGATCTCACCTTCGGCGGGGGCCTCGGAGGGCAGTTTGTCTGCAGATACGACGGGCTTGCCGTGGAGCACGGTGAGCAGCTCGGCGAGTTCCTTCCAGCAGTTGGCGAGCGAGTCCTGGTATCCGGCGGCGGGCACGGGGTCGCTGCGGAGCTGGATGTCGCGGAGCTTGCCGTCCTCGGTCCAGTCAAAGAACAGCAGGGCGTTCTTGCCGCCGACCTTCGCCTTGGTGCGGAAGGCTCCGTTGGTTCCGACGCGGGCAAGCATGGCCTCGGGGATGTTGAGCTCGACAATCTCGCTTTCGCGGAGTTTGCGCAGGGTTTCCTCGCGGGTGTCGCCGAACTCAAGGATTCCGAAGACACCGCGGGTCGGCTCGACCTCGGGCGTGTCGACCGGCGTGACCGGGTGCTCGGCGTCGAGCCACCGGCGGTCGTCGGGATGGAGTTGGTCGAGCGGGATCACGATCTCCTTGCGGTCGGTGCGGACGATGGACACCGAGCGGTCGTCGCGTTTCATGAACTCGCCGCGCACGCTGCGGGAACCATCGGCGTTGCGCCACGGGCGTGGATCTCCGTGGAGCGGGCCCGCAAGGGCGAGAAGCAGAAGGATGGCGGCGCTGCGGTGCATGAAAGGAAGACTCATCGCAGAGGAACCCGCCGGAGGCAAACGCTGTCTGTAAAGATGACGGCGGACTTCAATGCCCCTGTGGTTTTTGTTTCGGCGTCCACTCGCGGCGCGAGCGGGAGCGCACAGAGAGCACGACCGGGATGCCGGGCGCGGGGTGGTGCTTTCGATAGTGGTTCACGAGGTAGGATTCATAGGCGGGGGCCATGAGGCGCTTGTCGTTGACGAAGAGCACGATGACGGGCACCGGCACGACGCTGTATTTCTCGTTCACCGCGGTGGTGGCGTAGTAGAGCTTGAGGCGACGTTTCAGGCTGCGATCGAGCGCGGGCGGGTTCTGGGTGAAGGCGCTCTGGAGGATGCGGTTGAGCGGGCCGGTGGCGGGCAGGCTCTTCGCGCCATCGCGGATCTTCAGCGCCTGGCGCAGGACCTGCGAGACGGCGGTGCCCTCTTTGGCGGAGCAGATCACGAAGGGTGCGTAGTGCAGGAAGAACAACTCGCGTTTCACGTGCTCGGTGGCCTGTTTCATGCGCTCCTTGTGATCGAGCTTCGGCTGATAGAGGTCGAACTTGTTGAGAACGATCAGGCAGGGCTTGCGCTCCTCAAGGATCATCTGGGCGATCTTTCGGTCCTGCGCGCTGATGCCGGCGGCGAGGTCGATGACGAGCACGCAGAGATCGGAGCGGCGCACGGCCTTCTCGGTGCGCATGGCGGAGAAAACCTCGATCGAGTTGTCGCGCTTGCCGCGCGGGCGCAGGCCGGCGGTGTCGATGAGGGTGAAACGCTCGCCGTTGAAGGTGTAGGGGAGGTCGATGGCGTCGCGGGTGGTGCCGGCGATGTCGGAGACGATCGTGCGTTCGTCCTTGAGGATCGCGTTGACGAGCGACGACTTGCCGGCGTTCGGCTTGCCGACGATGGCGAGCTTGATGCCGACGGCCTCGGCCTCTTCCACCGCCTCGGCCTCCTCGCTGGCGAGCGGGGCGATCACCGCGTCGATGGCGTCGCAGAGTTGGCCGATGTTGCGGCCGTGCTCGGCGGAAACGAAGAGCATCTCGGCGAAACCAAGGCTGGCGAAATCCGAGAGCGCCTGCTCGTGTTTCTTGTCATCCACCTTGTTGAGGACGAGGGAGACGGGAGGTTTCGCCTGGCGAAGCTTGCGGGCGAGGGCTTCATCGATGGTGGTGAGTCCGTCGTGGGCGTCGACGACGAACAGGATCAGGTCCGCTGTTTCCATCGCGATGTCCGCCTCGACGGAGACCAGATTCTCGAAGCCGTCTTCCAGCGTGCCGCCGATGCCGCCGGTGTCGATGAGCGTGCAGGCGGTCTTCGTCGCCTTCGATGGCGCGGAAATGCGGTCGCGGGTGACGCCCGGTTGGTCGTGCACGATGGCGATCTTCCGACCGGCGAGGCGGTTGAAGAGGGCGGACTTGCCGACGTTGGGGCGGCCGACGATGGCGACGGTGGGCATGGCGGAAGTAAACTGTCCCTTTCGGGATGTGGAAAGCGGGAACCCGGCGGTTCTTTGGTGTCCGATCACGGGAACAAAAAACCCCGCCTTGCGGCGGGGTTGATACCAAGTGGGATGGCGGAGCGGACGGGGCTCGAACCCGCGACCTCCAACGTGACAGGCTGGCGCTCTAACCAACTGAGCTACCGCTCCATGTCCCGCTCGGGTGCGCGGACGCTAGGGGGACGATCCGGGCCGTGCAATCTCTTTTTTTCGTGAAAATGAAATTCTTTTCGGAGTCCTGAAAACCAAGCGCCGCAAGTGTTTCAACCAAGGGTTTCGACCGCTTTTTCGAGGCTATGGAGATCCTCGACGGAATGCACCACCGCGTCTTTGTGGATCTTGGCGACGAGGCCGGCGAGCACCTTGCCGGGGCCGAGTTCGAGGAAGGTGGTGTGGCCCATTTCGACGAGCTTCTGGATCGATGCGGTCCAGCGGACGGAGCCGGTGACTTGCTTCTCGAGCATCGAGCGGATCTCGGCCGCGTCGGACACCACGCTGGCGGCGTAGTTGCAGACGACGGGCATGGTGGGGGTGGCAAGTTCGACGGCGGCGAGCTCGGCGGCGAGTTTGTCCTGCGCGCTTTGCATGAGGCGCGAGTGGTAGGCGCCGGCGACGTTCAGTTTGATGGCGCGGCGGATGCCGAAGTCCTTGGCTTTTTCGACCGCCTTGTCGATGCCTTCGACGGTGCCGGAGAGCACGATCTGGCCGGGCGCGTTGTAGTTCGCCACATCGACGTCCGCTTCCTTGGCGAGGGCCTGGACTTGTTCTTCATCGCCACCGATGAGGGCAGCCATCGAACCTTGGGTGGCATTGCAGGCCTCTTCCATGAAGGCGCCGCGTTTGCCGACGAGTTGCAGGCCGGTTTCCATCGAAAAGGTGCCGGCGGCGGCGTGGGCGGTGAACTCGCCGAGCGAAAGCCCCGCGGCGGCGACGGGTTCGAGAGTGGGCACACGCTCGCGGATGAGCGCGAGGGCCATCAGGCCGTGGAGATAAAGCGCGGGCTGGCAGCGGGATGTCTTGGTGAGTTCCTCGTCCGGCCCTTCGAACATGATTTCGGAGAGGCCGAAACCGAGTGCCTTGTCGGCCTGAAGAGCCATCTCGCGACAAATCGCGGAGTGCTCGAAGAAATCCTTGCCCATGCCCGTTTTCTGGGCGCCTTGTCCGGAGAAGAGGAGAACGATCTGGCTCATGTCGGGAGGCTGCTTAGGGCCTGCACGTGGTTGTGAAAAGAGGAAATGAGGAGACAACCGGGGCGCGTCGGCGGGGTTGGATCTCCGGACATGTCATTGCAAACCCATGGAATCATGAAAACGAAAGCACATCGCATCGCTGCTCTGTTGGGAGTCATCACATTGGTAGGGACAGGAGCCCGGCTCGCCGCGCAACCGGAACAAGGCCGCCCGCCAACCGGGCGCGACTTGTCCGTGAGACAAGAGGAGGCGATCAAAAAGGATGTCCGGATGGCTCTGGAGGCTGAAACCCTGAGGCGCGACGGCAAGCCCGGCGAGGCGCGGGAGGTTGAGTCCGCCCGTCGCCCTGGAGCGGCTCGCGAGGCGAGAGTGGCCGAGTTCAGGAGATTGGTCGCCGGTGAACCCGGCAGGCCCGGCGCGGCAAGGGAATCCACACCGGAAGCCGGGAAGATCGAACACCTGCAACAAGCCGCGCGCCACCTCGAAGCCGCGGGTTTCCGCGAGCAATCGGAGCGGGTTCGCAGGGTGGTCGCCGAGATGACGGCCGCGCAGCATGCCAAGGAGAGGAAGGTGAAGCAGCTTCGAGAAATGGAACGGGCTCCGAAGGTCGATCGACCGGATGGTCCGCCGCCGTTCGTCGTGGAGATGCAGCGCGAACTCACGAGTCTGCGCGGCGAGATCACGGAGCTGCGGCAGGCCCTGCGCAAGCTGAACGCGAAGATCGACGAGCAAGCCAAACCGGTGGCCAAATCGAAGAAGAAGGATCGCCCCGCGAAGAAGAACAAGAAGCGCGAGACCAAGGAAGGCTGAGCGTTTCCCATCCACAAGAAAGGCGCGGAGGATTGTCCACCGCGCCTTTTGTTTTGGGAATGGATCGCTCGGGATCAGGAAACCACTTCGAGCGGCTTGGTGGTCTTCCAGTTTCCGCGGGTGAAATCGGGGAAGTCCTGGGGCATGCCGTCCTCCGCGACCGACTTGCGGGACAGCGGGGTGACGGCCGACCAGAAGGCGCCTTCATACACGTTTTGGTCGAGCGGCAGCCCTTCGCGCAGGCACTCGATGGCGCGGAAGTTCATGATCGCGTCCATGCCGCCGTGGCCGCCGTGTTTCGAGGCGATGCTTTCCATCCGCTTGAAGAGCGGGTGGTCGAAGACCTCGTAGAATGCGTTGTATCCGCCGCCCTCGATCCACGAGTGGTAGTTCGAGTGCTGGCCGGGTTTGTCTTCCGGGAGGTTGAGCAGTTTCCTGAGTTCCGGCGTGGCGGTCTTGTAGGTGTAGTCGAGCGCGAGTCGGTTGGGGAAGCCGGCGCCGGTGCCGCGCGTGCCTTGGATCAGATTGTGGCGGCTGTACGGGCGCGGGCTGCTTTCGTCCCATTGCACCATGATCGTGCGGCCTAGCGTCGTCTTGATGATCGAGGTGCTCATGTCACCGCCCTTCGAAAAGTCGAGCTTCGCCGACTTTGAATCCGGGCCGATCACCTCCTTGGCGTAGAGTTCGTGGTTTCTCGCCGGCGACGAGAAGGAAACGAGGCGGCGGAAATTGTCCTCGGTGCGGGCGAGGTTCATGTATTGGGCCACCGGGCCCAAGCCGTGGGTCGGATAGAGGTTTCCGTTTTCGTTCGCCCAGTGGAGCGTGCGCCAGGATCCGGTGCCGCGACCGCGCTCGTATTCGTTCATCTGGCCGCGCAACTCGTGGATGTAGGCGGCCTCGCCATGCAGCAGCTCACCGAAAACACCTTGGCGGCACATGTTGAGGAACATCAACTCGTCGCGGCCGTAGTTGACGTTCTCGATCATCATGCAGTGGCGCTTCGTCGACTCCGAGGTGTCGATGATCTTCCACAGGTCCTCGAGCGATGTTGCCATGGGCACCTCGACGAAGGCATGGGCGCCGGCGTTCATGCAATCGATGGCCATCGGCGCGTGCCATTCCCACGGGGTGGCGATCCAGACGGCGTCCGGCTTCGTCTCCGCGAGCATCTTGCGGTAAGCGTATTTGTCGCCGGAGTAGGTTTTGACATTCTTGTGGCGCTCGCCGTCGGTATCGAGAACCTTCTTTTTCCAGCGTTGGCAGGCGTCGTCATACAAGTCGCAGATTCCGACGAACTCGGTGCCTTCCGCGGCGGCGGCATGGGACAGGTGGGTCGGTCCGCGGGCGCCGACACCGATGATGGCGACTTTGACTTTGTCGAGTTTCGGCGCGGCGAACCCACCCATGTAGGTGGCGCCGGAGGGGCGGTTGCCGCCGGAACCGCTTTGCGCGGAAACCATCGATGGAAGAGCGGCGAAACCGGCGGAGAAACCGCCGAGGGCCTTGAGGAAATTGCGGCGGGCGAATGGAGACGGATCGGGTGTGGAGTCGGATTTCATACGGATCACAAACAAATACCGGGCGACGCTGGCTGATTTTTCGGCCAATGCAATCCCGGAGGACCGGAATCCTGCGTTTCCACGTCCGTCAAGAGGGCTTGCGGACGAGGGCTTTCGAGGCTAAGGCTGCCAGCGAACTTGACCGATACCCATGAGCGACCCATCACCGAACATCACCGCCTATCTCAAGACCTTCTGCGGATGGAGCGAGGGCGTCCGCGCCATCATGCGCAAATACAGTCTCGAATTCCAAGAGAAGGACATCATCAAGAATCCCGCGTTTCGTTGGGAAATGGAACAGCGCAGCGGTCAACCGCTCTCGCCCTGTGTGGAAATCAACGGCCACATGCTTGCCGACGTGAGCGGTGAGGAGGTCGAGCGGTGGATGATCGAGAACGGCGTGGTCTCCGCCAATGACAGCAGGCCTGACGCGCCAATCAACGCCGCCTGCACCGATGAACAGCATGAGGCGATGGCGATGGGCCGCATGCCCGTCCCTGGCAAGATCAAGTTTCTCGATTGATCGCCGGAAATCGCTGCGTTCGTGAAATCTGGAGACAAAACGCCGCAACCGGGGCATTATCCACACCAGATGGCGCAATCACCTGCGGGAAAATGGAAACAGTGGCTGGCCGAGAATGGCCCGCGGCTGCTTCTTTTCGCCCGCGGCTGGGCTCCAACCCGTGAGGACGCCGAGGACTTGGTGCAGGAGGCCATCGTGCGGATGTGGAACCACCAGCAGCAGCACGGTGCCGAACCGCCGGATCTTCCGCTCGTGTTCTCCACCATCCGATTCTGCGGACTCAACCACCACCGCAGCGAGACCCGGCGCCGCAAGCGCGAGGAGTCCGTGATCTACCTCAATGATTTTCAGGACGTTTGGCTCGATCCGGTTCTGGAGGACGATGAGGAGGCGATGATTCTCCGCAAGGCCATTGAAAAACTGAGTTCGAAACTCCGCGAAGTGGTTGTCCTTAAATTCTGGGGCGGTCTGACCTTCCTCCAGATTTCCGAAACCCTCGCCATTTCCCCGAACACCGCCGCATCCCGTTACCGCTACGCGCTCGAACAACTGGCGCACGAACTGCGCCGCATCAAGGAGGACCGCCATGCAACATCTTGAATCCGTGGAAGACATCCTCGGGCGTCTGATGCCTCCGGCGCTCAGCCAATCGTGCGAGGAGGAAATCGGCGAGTTGCTCGAAGAGTTCGCCGCCGAGTCCGTGGTGCCGTTGTCCGCCGCCAGGACTTCGAGTCCGGTGTTCCGCTGGTGGGCCGGTGGGATCGCCGCCGCAGGGGCCGCGGCCGCGTTCGTGATCCCGGCGCTGTCCGGCACGGGTGGTCAGGTTGTTTCCGCGGATCCTCCGCCTCGGGCGGACGTCGTTCTCGTGAGCGAGAGCAGGCGCGTGGAATCCGTTTGGGACGAGGGCTTGCAAGACATCGGTGACGGCGCGGCGATGCGTGCGACCCGGCTCAGCCTGGTGGAGGAGAGCACTCTTTTCGACGAGGAGACGGGGCTTGAGGTCCGGATCTCCGAGCCGCGTGAGGAAGTAATGCTCATGCCTGTCAGCGCCTTCTGATTCCATGAACTTTCGTTTCGTACTTCCATGGATGCTGCTGCCGGCGCTTTGGCTGCCCGTGATGTCGGAGCCGGAGCGGGAAAGCGGGCCGCGCCCCGGCGTCAAGTTTCACGGCTGGCCGCTCCGTCCGCCCAAGGTTTGGATGGGTCTCCGGGTCAACAAACCCGAGGAGTCGACCGCCGCACAAATTCCGGACCTGCCCGACGGAGTCGGGTTTGTGGTCTCGAAAATTGACGAGGGGGGACCCGCGGAGACAGCCGGTTTGCAAAAGCTTGATGTGATCTGGAAATTCGATGACCAGATGCTGGTCAACGAATCCCAGTTGTTCGTGTTGTTGCGGCTGAAATCTCCAGGCGACGAGGTGACGCTGTCCGCATTCCGCGCTGGGAAGCCGTTTGATGCCACTCTCAAACTGGCCAAGGCTCCCGAACGGCCTCATGGCTCCCACGGTGATCTGATGGATCAAGCGATCTTTCCGGGGGAATGCGGACTGCCGACGAGCATTGTGGACCGGTTGCAGAAAACCGCTTCCTATCAGCGTGAGAACGGCAAAGCGGTGGTCAAAGTCGCGGGTGACGCCTATCGCCTCACCATCACCGATTCGAAAGAGGCTGTGATTCACGAAAGCGACATCCCGAAGGACGGCAAGATCAGGGACGTGCCCCGCGAATGGATTCGGATCGCGTATGCATTGCGTCGCGGACTGGATCACGCGCTCGAGAGTGCTCCTGAAGACCCGCGCCAGCCACGCCCGCGGGTGGTGGCTCCATCAGAAAAGCGCCCCTGAGGCTGGAGTCGCGAGGATTTCCGTTGGAATGCCTTGCGTTTTGGAACGGGGCTTTTCATCGTCCGCCACATGCATTCCGACGTGGCGAGGCTGGTGGAGGCCGGCCGAATCTCCGAACCGGTGGCGGCGCGCCTCGATCAATTGGCGCCCGGAAATTTCTGCGTCCACAAATCGTTCGGCGCGGGCAAGGTGATCGAGTGGGATCTTCCCGGGAAACGGGTGGTCATCGACTTCGAAAAATCATCCGGTCAGGAAATGGGACTCCAATTCGCGATCCAGAAGACCGAGTGGATCGACTCCGACGATTTCCGCGCCAAGCGCATCGAGCAGTTGGAGGAACTCCGGGCGCTTTCGAAGGAAGATCCGGTGAAGCTCATCGTCCATCTTCTGGAGAGCCACGGTGGTTCGCTCACCGGCGAAGCGATCGAACGCGAACTCGCTGGTGCCGTGGTCCCCGAGGCATCGTTCAAGAAGTGGTGGGACTCGGCGAAGAAAGCGCTTCGCGAAAGCCGCCTCGCCGTTGTGCCGCAAAAGCGTACCGAGGCGATCGTGCTTCGTGACAAGGGCCAGAGCCCGGCCGCGGCCATGCTCGCCGATTTCGAAGCCGCCCGTGATATCAAGGGCATGATCAAGGCCTTGGAGGCGATCGCCGCCGACATCGGAGCCTTTGAAAACGACACCGCCGCGCTGGAACGTTTGCTCAAAGACATCGACGAAGGGGCCCGCAAGGCTGCCCGCGTCCAGCTCGGCCAGGCGATGCAACTTGTCGCCGCACGTGATGAAGTCATCGGTTCCGGGAAAACCCTCGAGCTCGATCCCGCCGCCGTGCGTCTATCCGATCTGATCGCCACCGCCGATGCCGAAAAACTCGCGGACGAAGCCGGTGCCCTGCCCGCCGCACGCCAACGCGCCGTGTATGAAGCGTTTCCCGTGGCGTTCGGTGACGACTGGGTCTCCAAAGTGGTGGAGGTCTTCGACCGCGTCGGCGCGCGAGGTGTCACCGAGATCGCCAGGCTGGTCCAGGATCAGAGTCAGACTCCCGCATTGCTCGACCACCTTCGAACCGCGATCGCCCGCCGCTCGCTCGGGGCGGACGCGTTGATCTGGGTCTGCCGCGAGCGCAAAAGCGCTTCCGAGGAGGTGTTCTGCGGCGATGTCGGCGCATCGATCCTCAACCTGCTTGAGAACGATCACCTCTCCGACGGCCCGCGGAAGACATCGCGGCTCCAAAGCCTGCTTGGCGACGACAAGAAGCTTCTCGGCGACCTGGTCTCGGCGATGGATATCAACGAAGCCCGCAATTTCTCCCGCCGACTTCTCGACTGCCCGGTTTTCGGCGACCTCGAACGGAAGTCGCTCATGGCTCGCATCATCAAGGTGCGCCCGGAAACCGCGGAACTCGTGAGCGGCTCGAACCAGAAACGTCAGGAGACCCTGCTTGTCTCATGGGAGAGTCTCGAAAAGAAGAAAGCCGAGCTCGACGACATCATCCGCAACAAGATTCCGCAGAACCGCGAGGACATCAAGATCGCCAAGTCCTACGGGGATCTTCGCGAAAACTTCGAATACAAGTCCGCCAAGGACATGGAGAAATATCTCTCCCACCGCCGCAACGCGCTCGACAAGGAGATCCACAACGCCCGCGGCACTGATTTCAAAGGCTCCGATGCTTCCAAGGTGAACATCGGAACCATCGTCGAGCTTGAGGACGAAAGTGGCAAAACCACGGAAGTCACCGTTCTCGGCGCGTGGGATTCCGAACCCGAGAAGAAAATCGTTTCCTATCTTTCCGAGGTCGGAAAAGCCCTCGTCGGCCGCGCCCCCGGCGAAACCACCGAAGTCCGCGACGAGGCGACCGAGGTTCTCCGCACCGTGACGGTCCGTTCCGTCCGCCCCTTCAACCCCTGAGCCGGATTCCGCCCCCCGGGGCGGGCACCGGTCGGATTTTGCGCAATTCTCTTCGTTTCACCCTCCGCACTTGCGTTCCCTCCGGTCTTCGGGCCACGAAGCCGCCCGCATCTCCCATACAGCAAGCAAACCATGGACTACACCACCATCATTGAAATCCGCGGACGCGAAGTCATCGACTCCCGCGGCAATCCCACCGTCGAAGTGGATGTCACCCTCGAAGGTGGCGCCACCGGCCGCGCCTCGGTGCCTTCGGGTGCCTCGACCGGCGAGAACGAGGCCGTCGAACTCCGCGACGGCAACAAGAAGCGCTTCCTCGGAAAAGGCGTGCTCAAGGCCGTGGACAACGTGAACACCAAGATCGCTCCCGCGCTGCTTGGGTTCGACGCGACCGAACAAGCGTCCATCGACGCCGCCATGCTCGCCCTCGACGGCAGCAAGACCAAGAAGGTGCTCGGCGCCAACGCCATCCTCGGCGTTTCGATGGCCGTCGCCAAGGCGGCCGCCAGCCAGCTCGGCGTCCCGCTCTACAAATACCTCGGTGGGCCGAACGCCAAGGTGCTTCCGGTGCCGATGATGAACATCATCAACGGCGGTGCCCACTCGGACGCCCCGATCGACTTCCAAGAGTTCATGATCATGCCCGTCGGCGCCCCGACTTTCCGCGAGGCGATCCGCTACGGTGCCGAGGTGTTCCACTCGCTCAAGAAGGTTCTTCACGACCGCGGTCTCTCCACCGCCGTCGGTGATGAAGGTGGTTTCGCCCCGACGCTCAAGAGCGCCGACGATGCCCTTGGCGTCATCTGCAAGGCCATCGAAGCCGCCGGCTACAAGGTGGGTGACGACATCGCCATCGCCCTCGACGTCGCATCCTCCGAGTTCTTCGACAAGAAGAAGAAAGCCTACGTCTTCAAGAAGTCCGACGGCTCGGTGAAAACCGCAGCGGAACTCGTCGCCTACTACGCCAAGCTCCAGAAGAAATACCCGATCATCTCGATCGAGGACGGCTGCGACGAAAACGACTGGGCCGGCTGGAAGGTGCTCACCGACAAGATCGGCGCGAAGACCCAGCTCGTGGGCGACGACCTGTTCGTCACCAACGTCGAGTTCCTCCAGAAGGGAATCGACCAGGGCGTTGCCAACTCGATCCTCGTCAAGGTGAACCAGATCGGTTCGCTCACCGAGACCTTCGACGCCGTCGAACTCGCCAAGGAGAACGGCTACACCGCCGTGCTCTCGCACCGCTCCGGTGAGACCGAAGACAGCACCATCGCCGACCTCGCCGTCGCCACCAACTGCGGCCAGATCAAGACCGGCTCGATGAGCCGCTCGGACCGGATCGCGAAATACAACCAGCTTCTCCGCATCGAGGAGGAACTGGATGACGACGCGATCTACGGCGTCGGCAAAATGAAGGTGCTCAAGAAGTAATTTCTTCATCGAACTACTTCCTGACGGCGGATCCCTCGCAGGGGTCCGCCGTTTTCGTTGCAGCCGCACTCGCCATCACGATTGGCGAAGCTCGGAAACCGGTGCTAGGGTCCGCCTTTCCTCCATGAGATCCCTGTTCGTTGCCATCGCCTGTTCCGCAGCCACCGTGGCGGTTTCACCCGCTGCGGAGCAGATCGTCACCCTAGGAGACTCGTTGACCTACGCCTACGAGGCGGAGTTCGGCTTTGAGGTCAACACGTTGTTCGGGGGAACCCGGGGCGACGGATTCGGACCGGAAGTCCGGAACTGGATCGAGATCCTGAATGATCCCGCCTATCGGAACGAATCCTTCGATCTCGGCGCGCGGGACATGATGCACCTGAACTTCTTCTTCATCTATCAGTATGACGTCCTTTTCCGCCACCAGTTCAACTGGGCGTTGCCGGGACTGAGAATCGAGGAACTCCGCGCGTTCCTCGCCGGCGAAACCACCTTCGACGATCTGGTCGCGGTCCAGCCCGAACTCAGCCTGTTCCTCGGGTTCTCCGATCTCGATACGGAGAACGACTTCCGCCTGGTGGATTTGGAATCCCAGATCCAGTCGGAAGCCGAACGCCTCGTCCTGTTCATCGGCGGGAACGACGCGAGAGATGTGTATGGCCCGATCTACAGTGGTTCGGGTGCCGGCGCTTTCGTGGGTGACTTCGTGGCGGATGCCGCGGAGATCCTCGATCGCGTGCAAACCCTCAATCCCGGCATTCCCATCGTTCTTGTGAACGTGCCCCACGTGGGAATCACGCCGGACATCCGGTCGTCCTATGCGTATGACCCGATTGCGACCGGAAGGGTCACCGAGGTGATGCGTGATCTCAACCAACAACTCGCCGGGCTCGCGAGATCCCGAGGCATCGGCTATGCGGATGTGTTCACCCCGACGCTGCCCTTGTTGGATCCGACACGGGACCACTGTGTCCATGGAATCGCATTCCTCAACGAAGGATCGGTGTCCGGGGATCTGGACTACGTGTGGCTCAACGGCGAGTTCAGCGCCAACTTTCATCCCAACACGAACGCCCAGGCTTCGATCGCGAACGCGGTGATCGATGCCTTCAACGAGCGCTACGATACCGGGATCGCCCCGTTGTCCGCCACCGATATCCTCGGGGGATCGCTCGGAAAAACGGCGCAGGAAATCGACATGCCGTTCGAGTCATGGATGGCCTGCCACGGACTCGACGGTTTGCCGGGTGCCGACGACTCGGACGGCGACGGCGTGTCCGCCGCGGTCGAGTTTGCCACCGGGTTGAATCCCTCGCTTCGCGATGGCGGCAAAATCCGCTCACGATTGGCTGGATCCGCTGGATCGCTTTTCTTGGAGCTGATCTATCCGATCCGCCTGCCCTCTTCGTCGCACGTGGTTCTTTCCGCCACCGCGACAACGGATCCAGCACTACCCTTCGTCCCGTTGGTCCCGGCTCCGACAGTGGCGGCGGATGGATTCGCCCACGCGTTGCTTCCGGCATCCGGGGGGCGGGGATTTCTGCGCTTGGAAGCCACGGTCTCACCTTGACCCCTTCAATCGAGGAGCGGCGCGACGTTTTCGTCGTTTCCCTTCCAGCGGTCGATCACCGCGCCTTTCTGCTCCACCTGGATCGAGTCACCGGGTTCAAGGGCGATGCCTTTGTGTTTCAGCTGTTTGAAATCGAGGCAGTATTGCTTGCCCATGCGGATGAGTAGAAGATTGCGACCTCCGAAGTCGTTTCGCCCGCCCGCGGCGTCGAGAGCCTGGATCACGGTCATGTTTTTTCGATAGGGTGTCTGTCCGGCGCGCCGGACCTGGCCTCCGACGCTGATGACCGCTTCGCCCTGTTGGTCGCCTCCCTCCACCGCTTCCACCTCGATCGCCGGTCGCGCGTAAATGCCCGCGTCGATATACGCTTTCTCCGCCTTCCGTGCGAAATCGTCCGGACTCATGCCCGAGGCTGGAACGGGGTGGTCGAGCAGGGGGAGGCGAATGCCGCCGCTTTCGCGCACCCGATACATGCCGTTGACCTTCGTTTGTTCCTCCGGACCGACACCGCGGAGGGTGATCTGCACGCGGTCACCCGGCGCGAGACCGGCGAGCAGGACGCCGTGAAAACCGAGGTAGAGAAGGGGAAGCCAGCGCGCGATGCGCAGTGTGAGAGGCATCAAGGGATTCATGATGCCCCGATGTCTGACGGCCCTGCGGCGGATGCGCAAGAATAAACTTTGTCACGCAAAGTGAGCCGCGTGCCAGTCGGCATAGACCTTGGGGGAGATCTCGCTCGGCTTGATCTCGGAGCGGCCGCCCCAGAAGACGTTGGTGTAGCTGACCGGGATCCCTTGTTCTTCGAGGTGCTTGTCGATGGCCGCCTTGTGGGCGAGCACGCGGTCCTTCTCGGTGCCGTGGACGACGCCCATGATGTTGACGTTGCCGAACTGCGGACCGCCTTCGCGCCAATAGCAGTGGGTCATGCAGTAGTGGCGGCCGACCTCGCCGCCGCCTTCGAGTTCGCGTCCCTTCGGCACGGCCCAGTGGAAGAGCCCGTTGAAACGGGTGACCCGCTCGCCGGTGGCCGAGGGTTTGACGTGTTCGAGAAACGTCGAGAAACGTCCGATCACCCGTTTCTGGTTCAGGGTTTCCGCGACCTCACAGAAGCGCTCGAGCGAAACGCCCGCCGCCTCGGCACGGCCGTCCCATGGATTCGGGCGGATCTCGTCGAGCGTGAGTTCCTCCTTCATTTCCAGCAACACGCGCCACTCCTCCGGCGTGAGGTCCACGGTGGCGGTGGTCATCATGTTCGCCGGTTCGTCGGCGCGGGCGCCGGGCTCGAGCGACTTGCGGCGCACGTGGCCGACACCCAGCGCGAACACGCCTTTCGCCGGCATGAGGAGGTATTCGGTGGCTCCCGTGATGCGCATCAGGACCTTGGCGTGTTCGTCGAGCGACTCGCCGACGGGCACCTTGAGCGTGGTCCACAGCCGATAGCCCGAACCGGAAACATCACTGTCCGTCGAGCGGATGACCACGTGTCCGGAGAACGGATCCTCCTTCGCCATGAAGTCGAAAGCGTCGTTGAGTTTCTCCTCCGGCACCTTCCATGCGACCAGCGCGCCGTGAGCGAGCTTGGTGGAAAGCAGCGTCTGGCGCACGCGGCGGATCACGCCGGCCTCCTGCATCGCCTTGATCCGCTCGATGACGGTCTCCAGCGGCAGTTCGCTGCGCTCGGCGATCACATGGAATGGCTGGCGTTGGAATCCGGACACGAGGTCTTCGGAAACGGCGAGGATCCGGGCGTTGACTGGGTCGGTATGCTCGACGGGAAGGGAGGTGGGCATGGGCGTTGGATGGTGGGCGCGGTCGTGAGACCGCGGAGGGAAGACGCATTCTCACGAATGCGCCTACGTTTCATCGGCGTGACGGCGGAGGTAGGCGAGGGCGGCCTCGCGATCAAGGATTCTTCCTTCGAGTTGCTCGGTCTCAAGCGCATCGAGAAGCTCCTTGAAGCGCGGCCCGGGGTTCAAGCCCATCGCGATGAGGTCTCTTCCGCCCGCCAGCGGCGGCGGGATCAACGGCTCCGAGGCGAACTCGGCCTCCTTGTTCTGGAGGAACTCGTAGTTGTCCGTGAACCCGTTCGACGACGCGCAGTCCACGCGGTGCAGTTCGAGTTCCCGTTCGAAGGTCGGGGCCGACATGAACCGCTTGAGTTTCGCCACCCGCATCTTCTGGACGTTCATGAACTGCATGTGCCGCGCCACCATCGTGACGACGTCCTCGACCACCTGGTTCGGGTAACGCAGCAGGCGGAGGATGCCGTCGGACATTTCCGCGCCGAGCGAGTCGTGACCGTTGAATCGAATTCGGCCGTCGGGATCCACGGTGCGCGTCGGTGGTTTGCCGATGTCGTGGAGCAGGACGGCGAGCGCGAGGGTGATCGGGACGTCCGTGCCCAGCATTTCGAGCATGATCATCGTGTGGGTGAACACGTCACCCTCCGGATGCCACTCGGGCGGTTGGTCGCAGCCGATGGTGGCGCGGAGCTCCGGCAGGAAACGATCCGAGAGCCCCGTTTCCACCAATCGTTCCACTCCGTCGCGGCGCCGCGGGCAAAGAAGGATGCGCGAGAATTCGTCGCGGATCCGTTCCGGTGAAATCCGGTCCAACAATGGCGCGCATTCCGCCAACGCGGCGGCTGTCGTTTCCTCGATGCGGAACCCCAGCGTCGAGGAGAAGCGCACCGCGCGCATCAGGCGCAGCGCGTCCTCGCGGAACCGTTGCGCGGGCTCGCCGATCGCGCGCAATACGCGGTTCTTCAAGTCTTCCCGGCCTCCGACGTGATCGATGACTTCGCCCGTGTCCGGGTTTTGGAACAGCCCGTTGATCGTGAAGTCACGGCGTTTTGCATCTTCCGTGGCGTTGGAGAACGTCACGCTTTCGGGGCGCCGGTTGTCGCGGTAGCTGCCGTCGGTCCGGAAGGTGGCGATTTCGATGGCGTGCCCGCCGTGATTCGCAATCACCACGCCGAAGTGCGCGCCGACCTCGTTCGACTTCGGAAACAGCCTCGTCACCTCGTCCGGTGTCGCTGAGGTGGCGATGTCGTAGTCCTTCGGTTCGCGGCCCAACAGCGTGTCACGCACGCAACCTCCCGCGAACAGCGCCTCATGCCCGGCCGCATGGAGCTTCCGCGCCAAGGCGAGCGCCGCCTCCCGCGCGGGCATGACCGGGTCCTTCCTCATGCGGGATTGGTTCCTTCGTAGACCGATACCACGCCGCCGGTGAGTCCGTCGGACCGTGCCGATTCAAAGCCGCAGGTTTCCAGCAGTTCGCACATCTTCGTTCCGGATGGAAACTGCTCGATCGAGCCGCCGAGATACTCATACGCGTCCCGCTGCCCGGTCAGCCAGCCCGCCATCCGAGGCAGCACCTTGTGCAGGTAGAAACGATACGGTCCGCGCAGCAATCCCGCCGGCAGCGAGAAGTCGAGGATCACCAAGCGGCCACCGGGTTTCAGCACCCGCCGCATCTCGCGCAGCGCGGCCGGGTAGTCCGCCATGTTCCGCAGGCCGAATGCCACCGTCACCACGTCGAATCCGCCGTCCGGAAACGGCAGGTTCAGCGCGTCCGCGATCACCGTTTCCCGCAGCCCGCGGTCGGACGCGTGCCGCAGCATCTCCGCGCAGAAATCCGATGCCACCACCTCGCACTCCGGGCACGCATCCTGGATCTCGAGCGCCAGGTCGCCCGTGCCCGAAGCCACGTCGAGCAGGCGCGCCGGTTTCCAGCGCTTGATCCGTGACGTCACCACCTTGCGCCACCAGATGTCCGCGCCGCAGCTCAGCACGTGGTTCGTCAATACGTATCGGTCGGCAATCCGGGCGAACGCGTCGCGGACATACACAGCGTCTGGCATGCGCGGAGCGTCGCGACGGAGTGCGGGCGAATCAAGCGGCAACCGGGTGTTTCAGAAACGGAATGCGCCCGACGAAATGGAGTACGGAACTCCCTCGCCGCTCCCCAATCCACCGAGTTGGTGTGCAAACCATCGATGCGGCCGCGCCGATTCCTCGCCAACAGGTCTCTCCTTGCGGGTATCTCGTCGATGGTTGGCTTTGATGCGTCAGCTCACGGGGTTTCGGATTTCACACCTTCGTAGAGTTCCTTGTTCGACGCTTGAAACTCGGCTTTGAGCCGCACCTGCAGGGTCGAGAGATCGACCAGGCGCCATCCGGTGAAGGTCCAGCGGCGGGTCTGGCCGTCGTGTTCGATGCCGACGAGCAGGTGCACCGCGTCGTCGGTGATCTTGAGGGTTTCGTCCTTGGGTTCGAAATAGAAGGTCCGGAAGGTGCTCGCGACCGAGTTCTGCTCGACGAGTTTCGGGTCGAGATAAAACACCGCGCCGCTCGCCTCGTCGACGATCCGCAGGTCCGGGTAGCCGGAGCGCTGGTGATCGCCCGAGCGGGTCGGCGGGATCCCGCAGCTCAGGCCGGGCATGGCGTCGATCCTCGCGAGCAGCCCGTCTTCAAAGAAGCGCGACGCCTCGTTGATCCGCCGGAGTTGCCTCACCGGGGCGTCCTCCTTGTTCATCTCCGCGAGCGTGGCCACGAGCGCCTCGCGGATCGCCGTGGTGACACGCAGGTGTGCCTCGCTGTCATCGAGCGGCAGCACCATTTTCCCCGAGCATGCCTCCGCGATGGCGGCGAAGGAAAACCTGCGATCGGATAGATCCTCGGCGAGCAGGCCCTTCACGAGCGCCGCGTCGTCGCCGTGTGTTTTGGATCCGCCCGGCTTCGGCGGGCGCGCGAGCGACCATGCCACCACGCCGCCCACTCCGAGTCCGACAAGGAAGCCGATGGCGGCTTTCAGGAAACGCGGCTTCGCTGCCATGCGGAGGTGTCGGGTTGGAGGATGAGATCCAGCGGTTGTTCCGCGAGAGCGAGGGACTCGATGCCGTGGCGCAGCAGGACGAGCGAGGCCACCGAGTCGAACAACGCGTCGTGCCAAGAACGTCCGGGCACCAGCACGCGGACCTCGTCGCCGAGTTGAAAACCCTCGCACAGCGCTCCCAACGAGTGATCCGGCAGGTCCGGCCACAGCGCGCGGGAAAACAACAGTGTGTCCAGCCACGGACCGAATCCATGCCCGGGAAAGGCCCGCAGGAAGCGCTTTTCCGTGCCCTTGCCGTGCGCCACCACCACCGCGCCGGCGAGCCGTTGTTTCAGCTCCGGCCACAAGGACAGCAGGGTGGGGGCGTCCGCCAGATGCTCGGGTCCGATGCCGTGCACCTTCCGTGCCGACCATTGCACCGGTTGGTCCGTGTGCAGGTAGGAAACGAACGCGTCGTGATGCCCGGCTGCATGGGACCACGTGGCGAGTCCGATCTGCACCGGCGCGTCGGTCCTTCCGCGCTCGGCGCCGGCGGATTCGAAATCGATCGCCGTGAAGCGGCACTCGCGGATCAGGGGCATCGGCAGGGAGTGTGAGCGGACAGGCCCGCCGGCATCAACGGCAAAGGGCTCACTCGAACACAAAGACCAAACGCAGGAATCTCCGGGCGCTGCCGTCGGGAACCTCGAAGACCATCCGTTCGAAACCCGGGGGCACCCCATCTTGGTTCACGCCGCTGAGTTGGGTGACACCATCGGTGGTCCATGAAGTCGATAGATCGTCCGTCGTCTCCGCGAGAGTGAGCAGAGACGGGTCGGAAACCCGGACGACTGCGGTGATGCGAAGGACCCCATTGGTTTTCGCAAACACCGGCGCCGTCTCTCCAACATCCGCCGTGCCGGGCAAAGCTCCGAGCGCATACTCCGCCAGATCCGTCAGGCCGTCGTGATCCCCGTCGCCGTCGAAACCCGCGAGTCCGTGGAGGGCGAGCCATTCGGCCGATGGTGACATTGTGGCCCCCGCGCTGATGGCGAGCTTGTCCAGTTGGATGTTCCCGCTGTTTTTCAGCGTGTAGACAAAGACGACGAAGCGGGTGGACGAGAGAAGCGTGTCCGAGAACGCGTCGTCGTCGTTGCTTTTGTTCACGAAGGTCCGGACTTCGGTGAAGTTGTCGTTGTCCGGCGATTCGAAGATCTGGAAGCTGCCGTCCGTCAGGGTGCCGTTGCCGGGGTTTCCTTTCAGGTTGTAGGACAGGGTTCCCGGCGTGGCGTCGAAGGAAAGGGTAAGCTTGTCGCCCGTGTGGTCGAACTTGATCGAGCCATCGCCGCTGTCGCCGCCGAGACTGGTTCCATAGGTGCCGGTGCCGGAGCTGAGATACCCTTGGGCGGGCAAGGCGTTCCATGGACCTCCATATGCCATGGGCAGCGACGCCGGAGCGATCTCGGGATCGTTATCGGCGACGGCGGCCGCGAGATCCGAGGGCGCGAGCGTCGAATAGTACGGATCCGCCGTGGAAAGGGTGTGGCGGATGGTGACCGGTTCGACGGAGAGTTCGAAAACCGTGTCGTCCACCGCGCTCACCACAACCTCGACCGGTTGATGCCAGTTTGCCGGAGTGAAGGTGACGGTCTGGGGCGAGACGCCGAGCTGGCCGCTGGGGATGGAACTGATTTCCACGGTGACATCCGTGTCCGGCTGGCTGCTGAGCGTGAGATGATAGGAATCCGTGGCACCACCTTCCGCGACGGCCACCGAGGATTTGTCGATCCGGAGTGATCCCCAAATCAGCGCCAGATACTCCGGATGGTCGATGAAGGGGTTCCGGTTGTGCTGGAGTCCGAAGGTCACTTGGTTGCGACGCCGTTCCTCCTCACTCACGGGATCTTGTTCAGCCCACTGCAGAAGGGTGCTGAGATTGGCGAAACGACCCGCGGATGCGTCCGGGGTGTTGCCGATTTCCAGATCGATGGTGAGGGGCTCGCCGCCATCATAACGCGTGGCCATGTAGAACATCGCACGGGCGAGGTCGCCCTTCTCCGTGTCCGCCGGTTCGAACGAGTCGCTGTCGTAGCTGCAGTCCGGCGCGAGGGCGGGCACGGTGCCGGAGCCGGTCGTTTCGTCGTAGTATTTGTTGCCGCGTTGCGAATTCAGCGTCTGAAGAATGGGCCTGAGATTGAAGAGATCGGTGAAATCGGGGCCGGCATCGCCGCCGGTATATCCCGGGTCCACGTTCGTGGGGTCGAGGCCGAAGGAATCCGGCCAGGTGTGTTCCCGGCTGTAGGTCGTGCCCGGGTCCTGACCGGTGTAGTAGGTGGCGCTTTTCGACACCGATGAACCGGAATAGACCAACAGCACGTTGCTGGTGTTCGATGGATCCTCGTAGATGGTCCGCAGTGCGCTGAGGGTGTTGCTGTAGGCGAATTGCGTGTGTCCGTTCTGGATGATGCCGTGGAGAGCCGCCTTGAGATTTCCTCCGGCCAGACCGGCGGCGGGTGCGTAGTATCCGGATGGCGGCGAGTAGGCGTCCTCGTCGTCCGCGATCGTGATGTTCGTCGAAGCGGCACCGATTCCGGCTGCGGTCGCCTGGAGCGAGACCGTCTGGTCGCCGTCGAATTCGTCGTCATCCACGGCATCGATCTGGAAGGTGACGGACGTTTCCCCAGCCGGGATGACGGCGGGATTCGTGCTGGTGACGATCGCTTCGGTCGTGTCTCCGGAAACGAGGGTGACGGAGGTGTCCGTGGCCACGGGATCCACACTGGAGACGGTGACGGTGGAGGCGTTGGCTCCCGCCGCTTCGCTGAAGGAATCCGGTGATGCCGCGATCACCAGCGAACCGCTCACGGTCGTGCCGCTGACGGAGATGTCGTCGATGGCGAGGCCCGAACTGCTCCCGCTTTCGTTGCCTCGGAAGGTGGCCCAGCGGATCTGGACGTTCGGCTGGTTTTCCACCACGGTGGGAAGCTGTGCGGAGACGGTGGTCATCAGGCCGGTTGCGCCTCCCGACTGGCTGACGGGATTCGTTCCGGATGACGGGACAACATCCGTCCAGGGACCGCTGTTTCCGATGCGGTATTGGCAAACGGTGCCGATGGTCCGGGTTTGGGCGACGATGCTCTCGACGCTGTAGCTGAGGACGATGTTGATCTTGCCGACGGTGTCGACCGCGATGGCCAGTTGGTTCGCGCCGTTGGTGGCGTTGCTGCTGGTCTGAATGTAAAACCGCGCGTTTCCGGATTCGGCATAGCCGAACGATCCGCCGGTGGTGGTGTCGCTGGTGCGTGCGGTGACCGTCGCATCGCCGGCGGGCGCGCTGTTTCCCGCGCTGGTGGCGGTGGAGATGCTGTTCCCGTTCAGACCATTCCACGCGGCGACCCCCGCCGGCAGGGCGGAGAAGGATGCCGTGCCGAAGTCCTGCGAATACGGGAGCGCTTGTGCGGTCGGCGCCGTCTGGGCATCGGCGGAGGAGCCAAGCGCCGCGGCCGATGCGAAGGCGGCGGATCGCCGGAGAACCTTGAGAATGGGATGGTTCCGAAAACGGGTCATGGGATCGTAATGGGAGCGGAAGCCGGGCGCGATGGAGCACACTTCGTTCCGGTCGGGGGAATTCTCAACCACGAACGGCTCCGGTCGCGACGGGAGCCGGGACAGCCGGGCTGTGGAAAAACGAAGGCGCGGGTTCTTACTCCGGCGCCTTCGCGGGGGCGAGTTCTTTCACGATGGCGTTCACGTTGTGACGCACCATCGCCTCGTAGCTTTCCGCACCCGTGCCGTCGGCGATGAGCGGCCCGCCGATGCGGATGCCGGTGTCGCGCGCGAGCGAGAGCAGGATCTTCGGGTTGGATTCGCGCTCCGGAAAAACGGTGGTCACGTGTTGATCCCGGAGTTTCTCGATCAGCACGGCGAGCTCCTTCGCGGTCGGGGTTTGCTCGCGGTTGATGCCCTGGATCGGCACCGCGGTGAAACCGAAGTCCTTGCAGAAGTAGTTGAACGCAGCATGCGCGGTGGCGAGTTGACGGCGGTTCTTCGGAATGCGGAGGAGTTCGCGTTTCGCCCAACGTTCGAGATCGTCGAGGGCCTTCCGGAAGTTCTCCGCGTTGTGCCGGTAGTCCGCAGCGTGCTCCGGGTCCACGGCGGCGAATTCGGCCTCGACCACCGAAACGGCCCGACGGAACAAGTCGATCGAATGCCACCAGTGCGGGTCTTTGCCGTGTTCATGGCTGCCATGATCGTGCCCTTCGTGATCGCATTCACCCTCGAGGGCGGGAAGCGTCTCGCCGACTTCGCAGAGCTTGCCGTTTCCGACGACCGAACGCAGGGCGGGCAGGTAGGATTCGAGGCCCATGCCGGCCACAAGCCAGAGCTTCGCGCCTCCGGCGCGCTGCAGGTCCGCGGGCTGTGGCTCGAAATGATGCGGATCACCGTTCGGCCCGATCAGGTCGATCACCTCCACCCGGTCGCCGCCCACCTTGCTCGCGAGGTCGCCGAGCAAGGGGTGCAAGACCGCGACTTTCCACTCCGCCGCTTGCAGCGGTGCGATCAGGAAGCAAAGAAGGAGCAGGAAACGCATGACGCCGGAACGATGTCCCGTCGTTTCATTCATGCAAGTATTTTGCGTTTTCGCTCAGCGGAAAATCGCCACCACCGGCCGGTGGTCCGATGCCTCGAACCACTGTGGATCGTCGGCGATGTGGGACGCCTTGAAATCAAGTTCCTGCCGCAGCGAGCGGCTGACCATCAGGAAATCGATCCGTGAATAAATGTCGTGCGGACGCCAGTAGTGGGTCCACGCCTCACCCCGCGAGTCCTTGAACGGGACGGCCGTGAGGTATCCCGGCGAGTTGTAGGACCCGGTGATGGTCTTCACCGTTGAGGTCGGGCGGGTGTCGTTGAAGTCGCCGTAGACGACCAGCCTTGCGTCGGGATCTGTCTCGAAAATCGAATCGACATGGCGGCGCAACAGACGCGCTTCGCTCACCCGCATTTCCTCTTGGTCGAACTCGGGCACCTCGCGCTTTGATTTGAGATGCACGCCGAGGAACCGGTAGCTCTTGCCACGGGCTTCGACGGTCGCATCGAGGATGCCCCGGTTGATCGAGTAGGTGTGGCCCTGGAGTTTGAACTCCGTCTCGGCCGGTTTGGCGGTGGAGGTGATCGGGAAACGCGACAGCAGCCCGAGATGGCGGACTTCGTCGCTGCCGCCGGTGTAGTGCGAGTGCGCCATTCTCCAACCGGCGGTTTCGAGAGACTCCTGAATTTCCGCGAGGTCGGATGCCTGTCCGATTTCACAGACGCCCAGAACATCCGGCTTTTGGTTGGCGATGATGCGCACCACATTGTCGCGCTCGTGCTGCGGCTTCGGAGCTTGTTTCACCGGCTTGTTGTCGATGTAGCGGTCCATCGTGAGCCAGTTCTCGACGTTGTAGGCCATCACGCGCAGGCCGGCTTCCGAGGGCTTCGCTGTTGCCGGACGTTCCGGTGCCGGGGAAACCGCGGGCTCGGGCTCCGCTGGGGTGGGCTGATCCGCCGGCGCGGCGGGGGACGCCTCCTCGACGGTCGCCGCCGGAGCCTCCCCCGGACGGTCCCAGTCGGGCGTGGCCTCCTTGCGGTCGCAGGAAACGAGGAGCAGGGCGAGCAGCGCGCACAAAACAGCCCCGGATCGCTCCGGGGCCTTCGTCACGCGGCGGTGGGTGAGGTTCCGCCGGATCATGGTGTCAGGATTCGCGGGGTTCTTTTCCGGGGGCTTCCTTGGTGCGGACTTCCTCCTCGGAACGCGTGATCTCACGCTCGAAATCGTCGCGGGCCTTCTTGAATTCGCCCATGCTCTTGCCGATGCCTCGGGCGAGTTCGGGCAGTTTTTTCGCTCCGAAGAGCAACAGGATCACGACAAAAATCATGATCATTTCCGGCATTCCAATCGGTCCCATAGGTCGTCAGGTGTTGTTGAGCTGAGGCTACGCCCGCGTTCGGGCCAGCGCAACGCATTTACCCGGAAAGATTCCGGGCTCTTTCAGCGGCTTCCGTCCCGCTCCCGCCGGGCTTCGACGATCGCCTCCAGCTCGGCGATGCGGGCCGCTTGCGAGCGGCGGCGGAGGATCACCAGAAGAGTTCCTGTTCCGAAGCATAGGGATCCCAGTATGGTGCCTGCCGGGAGTGCGTATGCAAACGGACCCGGCGCGACGAACAAATGAGTGAAGGTGAGAAGACATCGAGTCGTGAAGGTGAGAAGACCGATCGTCGTGCCGACCGCTATCAACATTGGCCCAAAGCCTCCGCTGCGGAACGCGGCAACAATGCAAGCGACTTGGAGTAACAGGAACGCGAAGGTGCCGCCGAAGGACATCCAAACTATGAGGTCGTATTCCAAGGGGGCGTCAGTATTTGCAGTTAGGTTTGTGGTTCCGCATGGCTCTCCAGCAGCGTGATCTTCTGCCAGATCTTGCGGGAAAGTCCGGTGGTGAGGTCTTCGATGCTGTCGACGGCGGCGAGCGCCACCGAATCGTCGAATTTCTCCACGTAAAGCGCCGCCATCTTGCCGACGAGCGAGAGCATCTCGGAACAATAGTCGAGGTAACGCGCGAGTTCGTAGGGCGACAGAACCCGTTCCGGCGAGTGCTGGGTGGCCGGTCCTTCGCCCAGCAGCGCCTGCGGGTCTTTGGTGAGTTGGTGCATGTCGATCACATGGGCGAGCGAGCGCAGCTCGTGGATCGCCTGCATGGCGCGACGGCGTTTGATGCGCGTTTCCAGCGTGATGAGGAAAAACAATCCCGCGCCGAGCAGCACGAGATCGTTGAGGCCGGATTCGACGAGTTGCACCAAGGTTACCCAGGTGAGCTGCTCGTCCTCCAGCTTGATCATGGCGAGAAGGCCGGCGAGCACCGCGAGGGTCAGGACGACCGCGATTACGCAGGCGCCCCGCAGGGCGAAGTGCGGGCGGGCGATGAACTTCGCCCGCTGCCGCGCTTCGTTGGCGACGTCCAGCAGTTCGACCGCCACCTTCGACAGCCCCGAATCGGGAAAGCGGTCATCGATCCGCCGCCGCAGCGCCGCGACCGTCCGAACGATCGCCGCGGGATCGAGGTTGCGATACATGATGCGATCTATCAGCAGGTGGGGAGTTGTGACAAGGCCGGAAAACAGAGTGTTATTCCGCCCGGTCCAGAACCGTCCAGCGGAACGCGGCCACGGGAGCATCAAACCAAGAGTTGTCCGCGCCGCGCCCATCGAGGGTGATGACCCGGCCCGGGCCGGGATCGGCTTGGATCCAGCGGTTGCCGTCGAGATAACACATCACATGTCGGCCGTCGCGGGTGATCACGAAGTCGCCGGGCAGCAGTTTCGAGTAGTCGATGGTCCGCACGGTGCCTGTGATGCCGAGAGGTTTCGCATATCCGCGGTAGCCGTTCATCAGGGCGTGGGCGCTGGCGTCGAACCACCAGTGGCGGAGGGCCGCGCGGGTGGCATTGCCGTTGAAGCTCCCGAGCCCTTCCAGAAACAACGACTCGCGCAGCGCCTTGCGCGGCAGCCCGGAGCAATCGATGCCATTCCCGCACTCGCCGCCCCACACATATTCGGTTCCTTCGAGACGGACGATCCGCTCCTGATAGCGGTCGAGCACCTTGTCCGCAGGGATTTCGCGACCCGGCAGGAGAAACGGAGCGGCGAACACGAGCGGCAGCAGCGCCACGACCCAGCGCAGCACCCTCCGCCTTCGGGCGAACCAAAGCATGGCCACCCAGATCATCAGCGGCGCCGCCAGTGCCGCGAGCCGCTGCGGAGCCCCGCGCACCGCACTCCACCAAAGAAGCGCCAGGATCGCGAGCCCGCCCGCGAGCAGGAGCAGCGCGAGGCGATCCGGCAGTTTCCGGAGGTGATTTCGGTATTCCGTCACGACTCCGTTCTAACGATGCGTCGCGCCGAAGCAATCCGGAACATCCGCTCAGCTACAGGTCGGGCACTGGTTGATCTGCGTGAAGAAGTCGTTGCCCTTGTCATCGACGAGGATGAACGCGGGGAAATTCTCCACGGTGATCTTCCAGACGGCCTCCATCCCAAGTTCGGGAAACGCGACGACTTCCTGCGACTTGATATGTTCCTTGGCGAGCAGCGCGGCCGGTCCGCCGGCGGAACCGAGGTAGAACCCGCCGTGGGACTTGCAGGCGTCGGTGACTTGTTTCGAGCGGTTGCCCTTCGCGAGCATCACCATCGAGCCGCCGTTTTCCTGGAACAAGCCGACATAACTGTCCATCCGTCCCGCGGTGGTCGGGCCGAAGGATCCGGAGGGCATGCCTTCCGGGGTCTTCGCCGGGCCTGCGTAATACACCGGATACTTCTTGATGTAGTCCGGCAGCTCACCGTCTTTTTCGAGCATCTCCTTGAGCTTCGCATGGGCGATGTCGCGGGCGACGATGATCGTGCCGGAAAGGGACAGCGGTGTGGTCACCGGATACTTGGTGAGCGTTTTCAGCGTTTCCTCCATGCCCTTGTCGAGGTCGATCTCGACCCCCTTGAACTTCCAGTCGCGGTATTTCTCCGGAATGAAACGTCCGGGGTTCTTCTCGAGTTTTTCGAGGAAAATGCCGTCCTTGGTGATCTTCGCCTTCGCCTGGCGGTCGGCGGAGCAGGAAACCCCGATGCCGACCGGACACGAGGCACCGTGCCGCGGCATGCGGACCACCCGCACGTCGAGGGCGAAATATTTGCCGCCGAACTGCGCGCCGATGCCGGCCGAGCGCGCCATCTCCAGCAGTTCCTTCTCCAGTTCCAGATCGCGGAACGCGCGGCCGTGCTCGTTGCCCTCCGTGGGCAGTTCGTCGTAATATTTCGTGGACGCGAGCTTCACCGTCTTGAGGCAGTTCTCGGCCGAGGTCCCGCCGATGACGAACGCGAGGTGATAGGGCGGGCAGGCCGCCGTGCCGAGCGACTTCATTTTCTCCAGACAGAACTCCTTGAGGCGCTTCGGATTCAGCAACGCCTTGGTTTCTTGATAGAGAAACGTCTTGTTCGCCGAGCCGCCGCCTTTGCTCACGAAGAGGAATTTATAGGCCTCGCCCTCGGTCGCGTAGAGGTCGATCTGCGCCGGCAGATTCGTCCGCGTGTTGACCTCATCATACATGTTGAGAGGAGCGGTCTGCGAGTAGCGCAGGTTTTCCTGCGTATAGGTGCGGTGGATGCCTTTGCTCAGAAACTCGGCGTCATCGCATCCGGTCCAGACCTGCTGGCCCTTCTTGCCGATGATGGTGGCGGTGCCGGTGTCCTGGCAGAACGGCAGGATGCCGTGCGAGGCGATCTCCGCGTTCTTGAGCATCATCAGGGCGACCATCCGGTCGTTCTCCGAGGCGTCGGGATCATCGAGGATCGCCGCCACCTGCGCGAGGTGCGCCGGACGCAGCGTGAAATTGATCGCCTTGATCGCCTCCGCGGCGAGCAGCGTGAGACCTTCGGGGTCGATCTTGAGCACGGGTTTTCCCTCGAACTCGCCGACGGACACGTAGTCGCTCGAGATTTTTTCGTATTCCGTGGGGTCCGGACCGAGCGGGAAGGGGTCTTGATAAACGAACGGTTTTTCAGCCATGGCGTTGCGGGCGGAGGCTAGGGGCCGCCCCGGTGGCCTGCAAACCGAATCACCGGCGCTCGCAAGACGGGCGCTGGATTCCGCAAAATCCGCGGCTCGCCCGGGATGGCGAACGTCGCGCGCGAAAAATATCGTCCGGCGGGACAAACTTCAGGTCGCCCGATGATTCACGTTGCGGGAAACGCGCTCGACGGCTTGAATCCGCAACGATGTCAACGGAAACGCGGTCGGAACGCCCCGGAGTCGGGCGGATGCTGATGATCATGGCCTGTGTGGTCGTCATCGTCGCCGGCCTCAAGGCGGCTCAGAATTTCTTCCTGCCCGTGCTGCTCGCGTTCTTCGTGGCCACCGTGAGTTTTCCCGTCACCGACGCGCTGACCCGCCGGCGGGTGCCGCGCTCGATCGCCGTGTTTCTCACCGTGCTGGTCGATTTCCTGTTCATCGCCGCCGTCGCCACGCTCGGCATCGTCCTGATGCAGGACCTGCAGATGAAGTGGAACACGAAGTATGCCGGCGAGTTCAACAGCCAGGTGCGGACGGCCTCGGTGGAACTGGCCGGGAAACTCGACGACTGGGGCGTGCCCGACGCCCAAGGGAAGATCCAGGAGGTGGTCGAAAACAACCTCTCCAACCTGCGCCAGATCCGCTTCGAGCGCATCTGGGACCTCGGCACCGGCATGCTCGGTCATGTGATGGGCTTCCTCGGCGCGGTGACGATTCTCCTGATCCTGATGGTCTTCATGCTGTCCGAGGCGAAGAATTTCGGCGCCGCTTTCGAAGCCATCGGAAAGGCCCATGGTCCGAATTTCTCCCGGGCCGTCCACGCCACCCGTGACATCCAGCGCTACCTCGCCATCAAGACGGTCATCAGCCTCATCACCGGCCTGCTCGCCGGCCTTCTCTGCTGGGCGGCGGGACTCGATTTCTTCATCCTGTGGGGCATCGTCGCCTTCGCCCTGAACTTCATCCCGGTCATCGGCTCGCTCATCGCCGGCATCCCGCCGATGATCCTCGCGCTGCTCACCGCCGGGCTGCCCAACGCGCTGCTCGTCGGCGGCGGCTACCTCCTCATCAACAACTTCCTCGGCAGTTTCCTCGAACCCATCTTCGTCGGCCGCCGCTTCGGAATTTCCACACTGGTCGTCGTCGTCTCGGTCATGTTCTGGGGCTGGGTCTGGGGTCCCTTCGGCATGTTGCTCGCCGTGCCTCTCACCATGATGATCAAGGTGGGGCTCGAAGGCAGCCGCGAGTTCCACTGGATCGCCGTCGCCATGTCCGCCGGCAAGGGCGAGCAACGCCTTGCCGCCGAGCCCGCCACCCAGCGTCTGGAGATGGTCGAGCGGTCGGGAGTCACCCCGATGCCGCAGGTGGATGCCAACAGTGGCGGAGGTTGAGGCAATTGCGCTGGAAATGCGCCGCCCGCCCGCCATGGTGCGCGCATGTCGATGACGCGCTTCCAGAAAACCGCGGTGGCCGCCTTGGTATCCGTGCTTTTCCTGATGTTCGTCGGAGCCATTGTGCGGGTCACCGGCTCCGGCATGGGATGCCCCGATTGGCCGACCTGCTGGGGTTGCCTGATCCCGCCGACCTCGGTGGAAGAGGTGGATTTCGACCGCCTGCCGATCGAGCGCTTCCAGCAGAAGGCGAAACGCATGGGCCGCGATCCCTCGACCATCACCGAGGAAACGTTGCGCGCCGAGTTCAACCCGCGGCATGTCTGGACCGAGTACGTGAACCGTTTGTGCAGTCTGCCGGTCGGCTTCTTCTCGCTGGCCACGTTCATCGCGGCGTTCTGGCAGCGGCCGAAACGACCGCTCGTGTTCTGGATGGCCTTCGGATCGCTCGTCGTCGTGCTCGTCAACGCGTGGATGGGCGCCCGCGTGGTTTACAGCGGGCTGCATCCCGGCGTGCTCACGACCCACCTCGCGCTGGCGATGGCGCTCACCGGCATGCTTGTCTACTGCGCGTGGCGCGGCACCGATCGCCCGTGGCGGGCGGATGTCGAGCCGTCGAAACGCGGTGTCGTCCGGTTCTGGGCCGGGGTGCTGCTCGTCGTCATCGTCGCGGAAGGGATCCTTGGCGCCCAGGTCCGTGAGATCACCGATGAACTCGCGAAGTCGCACATCGACATGCCGCGCTCGGGGTGGATCGAGGAACTCGAAACCTCATGGGTCTATCTGCTCCACCGCAGTTTCTCGTGGGTCATTCTCGGCATGGCCATCCTCACCGTGGTTCATGGCCGCGCCCATGTCCGCGGAGGTCCCGGCAGGGTGGGCTGGGTGATCTTCGCCATCGTCGTCATCCAGATGATCCTCGGTCTGGTGATGTCGCAGGTGCACATCTATTCGTGGGTGCAGGTGCTGCACGTCGGTCTCGCGGCCGTCCTTCTCACCTTCGTATGGCTCTGGAACTTCGGCCTCGCGCCCGGTCGGGAAACCTCTCAGTCCTGATAGAGCCGCTTTTCAACGATCCACCCAGCCACCAACGGATCCACCCACGGATGGGTGCGTTCGCCGGCGGCGAAGGCGGTCCGGATCTCGGTCGAACTCGCCGGATGCGGCGCGGAGAGAGGGTGCATGACATATCCCTCGCGCGGCTCGGGTGTTTCTCCGCGGCCGAAAACGAGAAACTCGACGCAGGCGGCGAGTCGTTCCGGGTGATTCCATCGCGGAAGCGCGGACCATTGGTCGGTCCCGAGGATCCAGAACAGGCGGGCGGATGGAAACCTCTCCCGCATCGCCTCCGCGGTCTGCCATGAGTAGGAAACTCCGCCCCGTCGCAGTTCGATATCGTCAATGACAGCCCAGTCGTTCCCGCGGGTCGCGCGGCGCAACATTTCCACCCGGTCGGCCCCGTCGGCCGGACGGCTGCCGGTTTTGTGCGGCGAGATCCGGCACGGCAGGAAACGCACTTCGTCGAGGTCCATCGCGTCCCGGGCCACCGTCGCGATCCGCAGGTGGCCAAGGTGCACCGGATCGAACGTTCCGCCGAACAAGGCGATGCGGCGTTCCTCAGACATGGCGCTTGCGGTGGTCCCGGTAGGTTGCCGGCGGCATGCCGACCGTCGCCCGGAACTGGCGGGTGAACGATGTCTGGTCGCCATAGCCACAGGTCAGCGCGATTTCCGCAACCGGCCGCGCCGTCGTCTCCAGCAATTCCGCCGCATGGCCGATCCGCGTCTTGCGGATGAACGCACTGGTGCTCAGTTGAAATACCTTGCGCATCCGGCGGTCGAGCTGCGTGCTCGAGAGCCCCGCCACTTTCGCCAGTTCCGAGGGCGGGAGCGGCTCGTCCATGTTCTTCCGGATGTGCTCGACCACCCTGCGAAGGCCGCGCATTTCGCCGCCCGCCAGGGTGGGTGTGCGAAGGTCGCGCGAGATCGATGCCAACCCGATCACCTCGCCGGACGCGTTGCGCAGGGCTGTCTTGGTGGCGAGATACCAGCCGACACCGCCATCGCGGTTGGTCACCAGTTCGAGATTGTCGCTGATCTCCCGACCGCCTTCCAGAACGGCCCGGTCCTGCTCGCGGTAGGTGCGCGCGAGGTATTCGGGAAAGAAATCATCGGCCGTTTTTCCTAACAAAATTTCCGGATCGGAAAACCCAAGCCGTTCCGCGAACGCGGGGTTGGCCGCGCGGTAGCGCCGATCGCGGTCCTTCATGCAGAACACCACGTCCGGAAGGCGGGCGAACAGACGCACGCAGAACGCGGGCGAGGCGACTTGATCGAGAAATCCGCGGTCCGTATCCGGCATCGTCGCCCGCAGGGTGGTCCCGTCGCCGGGACCGGGTCAAGCCGCTGTCGCCGGGGCCTGGATCAACAGGCACTCTTCGAGGAAGGGCTGCAGCTCGTGCAACAAGGCCGATCCCGAGGCCTCGAACTGATCGCGGAACAAGTCCTCGATCCGCCGCAGGGCGTATTCGAGATCCGAATTCACCAGTTCGCCCGGGCTGCCGCGCAGGATCGCCGCCAGCACCACGTGCCGCCCCTGCCGGGCGATCACCTTGCGGCGGTCGGCCACCTCGAACGATGGCCGGAACATGCCTTCGGGACCGCGCAACATGGTCGCGATCCGTTGCGCCGAGCCTGAAACCCGCCGCACCGACGCGTGACGCGCCGGATCGCTGCTCGCGAAGGAGACCAAGGCGAGGCTGTCGGCGTCGAAGAGAAAGACCTCCTCCACTTGGAAACGCCGCGTCTTTTCGAACACGATCTCCTCGTAGGTGCGGCTCGTGAAAAGCGCTTTCATGTGCCACAGGAAGCGATCGAATGTCCCCGGCGAGTGAAAGGGACGCGCCGACGGCGTGTGCTCCGCGAGCGCCCGGCGGATGGTCGCCCGCAGCATCGGCTCAAGATACGTGTCGATGCCGTTTTCCTTGGCATAGACCGCCTTGCGCACCGCGCCCTCGACGATCGGCCCGAAGGCCTCGCGCAGGTCTTCGTCGGTGAAATCCGGAAGTTCTTCGGGTTCCACGGTTTCCATCTCGACGGGCGGAACGCTGGTATCGATGGAAAACGGCGAGTCCAA
>JACKPZ010000022.1 GCA_024233135.1 Akkermansiaceae bacterium
GGAAGCGAAGCGCCACACCGCTTTCCAGTGAGCGGGTCGACCCGCCACAAAGCGCCGTCGCGGCCGGCGCACTCCGACACGGTCGCTTCAGCCATCGGCTTCCCCGCTCACAGCCCCGCCAGCCGCGCCGTTTCCTCTGCGGAAACGGGCTCGCACAAGCGGTATCCCTCGCCATGCCCGGGGATCGTCATCAGCAACGCGTCGCGCTCGAAGGGCGAGGGGAAATCGAGCCCGATCAAGGCCCGGCCGATCCGCTCGCCGGACTGCCGGTAGTTGAAATAACAAATGTTCGCGTTGCCCTGGATGCGTTGCGAAAGGAAGTCGTGCAGCGCGCCGGGCCGTTCGTAGAAATCGAGCCGCAGGAACGCCGGGTTTTCCAACAGGTCGCCGCGCAGCGGGATCGCGCGGAAGGTGATGTCCACGGCCCCCGTGAGGTCCTCCCACTCGAAGCCTCGGGCATCGAGTTTCTCCGAAACGGCGGACAGCGTTTCATGCTCCGCGGCGGTGATGGTGAAGGCGGGCCAGGCGGCTTCGCCGTCGGTCTTGCCGTATTGGAAATCGGCGATGTTCACGCCGGCGAAACACGAGTCGAGCAGCTCGAGCATCGCGCCCGGCCGCTCGGGAATGCGCACACGAAGCGTGCGGCTCATCTGGTTGGCGGCTCCTACGGATTCGGCGACCAATCCGAGTTGGAGAAAGTCGATGTTCGCGCCGCAAAGCACGACGAGGACCTTCTTTCCTGCCAATCGCTCGCGGTTGCGGAGCGCGGCGGCGAGGCCCATCGCGCCGGATGGTTCGGAAATGCAGCGCAGGCCTTCCCACAGGACGCGCATCGCGTGGCTCACCTCGCTGTTGGTCACCGTCTCAATCGTGTCGAGCGTTCCGTTGCAGATCTGATAGGGAAGATCGCCCGCCTTCCGCACCGCCGTGCCGTCGCAAAAGATATCGACCTGATCGAGCGCGACCGGTTTTCCCGCTTCGATGGCGGCTTTCATCGACGCCTGTGCCACGCCTTCCACACCGGTGATGCGGATGTCCGGCCAGTAGGTCTTGAGCCATGTGGAAACACCCGCCGCGAGTCCCCCTCCGCCGATCTGGAGGAACGCCTCGTCGAATGGCCCCTCGCCGGAGAGCACCACCTCGTCCGCCAGCGTGCCCTGGCCGGCCATCACCTGCACGTCGTCGTAGGCGTGTACATACACCGCGCCGGACTCGCGCTCGAATTCCCGCGCCGCCTGCACCGCCTCGTCATAGCTGTCCCCCGCCAGGTGGATCTCCGCAAACTCGCCGCCATGGTGGCGGACCGCGGCTTGTTTCACCTGCGGTGTGGAGCGCGGCATGAATATCCTCGCGCGGATGCCGAGTGTGCGGGCGGCGAGCGCCACGCCCTGCGCATGGTTGCCCGCGGAGGCGGTGACGACGCCTCGTTTCCCCTCGCCGATGCTCAGGACCGACATCCGGTTGCATGCACCGCGCCACTTGTAGGACTTCACCGCGGAGAGGTCCTCGCGTTTCACCCAGATTTCCGGGCCGCCGCCGGGCAGCACAAGGCGTTCCAGCGGCGTCGGCTTGCCGAAGCGGTAGACCCGCTCGCGTGCAAACAAGATTTCCTGCCGCAGCCGGCGGTCGAGTGGCAGCTCCTCGGTTTCCATGCCCGCAGTGTGACGATCGGTCCGCACGATGCAAGCCGCCCGGAAATGAAGAAGCCGCCACCGGTAAACCGGCGGCGGCTGATGTCATCCCCGGGGACTCCCCCCGGAACCCCGGGAATGAACGATGCATGAACGTAACCGCGGAAAGTCCCGCGCGCATCGCATTCTTGGCGATCTCTTATGCGTATCTTATCGCGCCGCGGAGGGGGAAACGCGATGCGCCGTATTCTAACGCCTTTTCGGTCAGTCGGTAGCCGGGTTGCTGACGCTTGTTTCCAACCACGAACGGATTTCGAAGTCGGGAAACCCGAAGCCCGGCCGGAACGACGCCGGGTGACCCGTGAAGAGCGCGGTCGCGAATCCCGCGGCCCTCGCGGGAGCGATGTCCTGAAGCGGGTCGTTGCCGATGAAGAGCGTGTTCTCAGGCGGGACTCCGGCTTGATCGAGCCGCCGGGCCAGAAGCGCGAAAAGCTCCGGCGCCGGCTTCGCGATCCGGTGTTGATAGGAAAGAATGCTCAGGTTCGGCGCCAGCACCCCCGCATGCCGCCCCATCGAAGTCAGGGTGTTGCACTGGGCGTTCGACAGCACGCCGATGGGGGTCCCGAGTTCCGCGAGACGCTCGAGTGTCTCCCGAGCGCCATCGATCCATGTGGCCGGATGCCACTCGCGCTCGATCGCCGTGACGAGCGGAGCGAGGTCGCTGCGGCGATCGATGCCGAGCACGTCCGCCCAGAGTTCCCGCAGATCGACTTCGGGGTGGGGATGCTCCGATGTTTCGTGCGCGTGCCGGACGCGCCGCCAGATCTCGTCGGTCGGATGTCGCGGCGCATCGTATCCGAACGAACGGATTACCCCGGCGACCTTTACATCCATCGCGGGATCGGGATTCACGCCGCCCGCCGGCGCATCGAGCAAGGTGCCGTAGATGTCGAAAACGACGGCGCCGAATTCCTCGAGCCGCGGGGCAGGGCGCGTGCCCACGTCACGTGCCTTGAGAAAATGAAACGCGGCGGGCGCGAGATGGGCGGACAGGATGGATGTCCGATCCGCATGGGAGACAACCGATCGCTCCGTGCTCGCCAGTTTCTGATAGATCGCGATGCATTCGTTCGCGACAGCTTCCGGGGACCAGGCGGCGGGATCGAAGTTTGGAATGAGTGGCTCAAGGATCGCGTCCGCCAACCAGTCCGCGGCGCTGGTGATGCCTTGTTCGCAAATGACCCGCACCTCGCCTGCGAGGTCGTCACGGACAATGCGTCGCAGCACCTCTTGCTGGGCTTCTTCCGGCAGATTGCCGAAATCCAGACGGCCGCCGGACTCCATCGCCTCGAACGCCACGTCCACATCGCTCCCGGATGTCCGCAGCCCCCAGTCCCGGCGGGTTTCCTCCAGTGACGCCCGCAGCATCGCGCGCAGGCTCCCGCGGTCCAGCAGGTCCGAAGGAACGAGAATCTTCTGATAGAGATGCCGGTGCTCGATCCCCGCATTCCGCAGGTCATCGGCGATGTCTGGAAGGGAACGCCCGATGAGGGGCTTTGCGGCGGCGGGCGCTTCGACAAAGACGCGCCCGAAGCCCTCCGCGATCGATGTGGTGACCAGATGGCTGGCATGTGCGAGCCACGAGTCGAAACCCGGATCCGCGCCGGGTGCCGGAGCGCGGCGGTTCACGACGTCGAAGGAAACGGGAAGTCCGAACTCGACCGCGGCCCGGTGCCAGAAATCATGACGGGCGAGCCAGCGTCCGTTGGCGGGCGCGCGGGTGATCGCGAAACGCGCATTGTCCGGCGCCAGCGCGGCGAGCAGCAGGATTTCGCCGAGGTTCTTGCGGCGGATCCCACGGACGGGCGCGAGAAGCAGCGGTGGGCCCGAAACCGATGACCGGGGGACTACCGTGACCGGGGTGCGCAGCAGCCAGGCGTTTTCAGCGGGAACACCGGCGGCCGTGAAGTCCCGCAGGTCGCGGCGGTTGAGAAACGCGTAGCCGATGCCGGGGCCGATCGGATAGAGTCCTCCGATGTCGCGGAGCGCCGCCGCGTTTTCCGGTCGGCCGTCTTCCGCGAGGTCGTGAATGTGGAGCAGCATTCGTTCGCCCCGCTGCGCGAGGGCGGGCACCAGCGCCGCGTAGTCCGCGCTTTTCCCCAGCGAGTGGTTGTGGAAATGCCACAGATCCGGAGGCCCTCCGAGGGCATCCCGCGCGGCGGCGCTCACTCGTTCTAACAAACCACCCTCGCCAGCTCCGCCGTATCCAAGTCCCGCAACCTTGCAGAGAGGGATTCCGGGCGCCGCGTCCGCGACGGGATCGTCCACGAGGACCACGTGCCGCAAGCCCGTCGCGGAGAGTCCGCGTGAGATGCCGGCGATCACCTCGCTCACTCCACCCGCGCCGAGGTGGTGGTGGACGATGGCGATCTTCATGACGCTCCGCCGCCCTTCCAATCGCCAAGCGGCTTGACGAAATGGAAGCCCCAGATCTCGAAGCCGAGCCGGTGATAGAGCCGGTGCGACGCGTGGTTGGACACGTAGCTGTCCAGCGTGACGAGCCGGCACCCGCGCTCGCGCGCGATGCCGACGAGGTGCTCGACCAGCGCGGTGCCGACGCCGCCGGAGCGGGACTCCGGATCGACGACGATGTTGTCGATTTCCAGATAGAGTCCGCACCAGATCTTGGTGGCCAGCCATGCGCCCGCGACGCCGGTGAGTTTCCCGCCGACGAATGCGCCCACCAGTTCGTAGTGCGTGTGGTCGCGGAGCACCGCCTCCAGCCGTTCCCGGACGACGGACTCCGGCGTTTCATGGTTCATCACGGCGAGCAGGCGCGTCGCGTCGTCGAGGTCGGATGGCGACAGCGGTCGGATGTCGGGTGTTTCCATGGATGCCGGTGGAAACTGGGCCATCGCGTGGAAAACCGCAACCGGGATTCTCACGAAGGCTGGCCACCCTCCAAAGGCTGGTGTAGGCATCCGGCATGAAGCATCGGAGGAACTACCGCTGCGCCCTGATCACCGGCGCATCATCGGGGCTGGGCGAGGAACTGGCGATCCAGCTCGCGCACCGTACCGCTCACCTGGTGCTTGTCGCCCGCCGCGAATCCCTGCTGCAGGACCTGGCGGAGCGCCTCCGCGCCGCGTATCCGGAGACGGCCGTCTCGGTGTTCGCGATGGACCTCACGCGGCCGGAGGAAAGGAAGCGGCTTGTCGAAATGCTCGCAGCCGACGGACTCTCGCCGGACCTGCTCGTCAACAACGCGGGCATGGGCGACTATGGCGAATTCGCCAGCGCCGAGTGGACAAAACTCGAAGCCACGCTGCGCATCAACATCGAGGCGCTCACCCACCTCACGCACTTGCTGGTTCCGGGCATGATCCGCGGCGGCGGAGGCGCGGTGATGAACATCTCGTCGCTCGCCAGCATCCTGCCGATCCCGGATTTCGCCGTGTACGCCGCCACCAAGGCTTACGTGACGAGTTTCTCCGAGGCCCTGCGCATCGAGTTGCGCGACCACGGCATCCGCGTCCTCGCCGTGTGCCCGGGACCGGTCCACACCGAGTTCGGAAACGTCGCGCGGCGTGGAGACTCCGGTCCCGGCATGCCCGCCCGCGAGTTTTTCTACGAGCCGAAGGAAACGGTGGTCTACGACGCGATCGACGCGCTGGATCGCGACCGCGCGCGGGTCTATCCGGGCCTCAAGATCGCGCTCGCCGCCTGTGTGATCTCCGCATTGCCACTCGTCCTGCTGCGTGCCGCCCTCTCGAACCGGCCGCGCCGCAACGGGTGAACGCCCTCACTCCATCGCGTCCAGCAGCTTCGGCAGCCACAACGACAGCGCGGGGATGTAGGTGATCAGGATCAAGGCCACGAACATCGCGATGAAGAACGGGATCATCGCCACGGAGACCGTCGCGATTTTCGATTTCCCGACGCTGCAACCGAGGAACAAGCAGGTGCCGACCGGCGGCGTGCAAAGTCCGATGCAGAGGTTGGCGATGAGCACGATGCCGAAGTGAACGGGATCCATGCCGATACCCACCGCCACCGGCAGGAAGATCGGAGTGAACACGAGCACCGCCGGCGTCATGTCCATGAAGGTGCCCACCATCAGCAGGATGATGTTGATGGTGAGGAGGATGACGAGCGGGTTGGTCGACATGCCGAGCAGCGCCTCGCTCACCGCCTGAGGGATTTGTTCCTCCGTCAGCAGCCGGCTCATCGCCTGGCTCACCGCCACTAACAACAGAACGATGCCGGTGGTGCGCGCGGACCCGATCGCCAGCCTCGGCAGCGCGCGGAGCGGGACTTCACGATAACAAACGACCGCCAGCAGGAAGGCCCACAGCACGGCGACGGCGGAAGCTTCCGTTGGGGTGAAATATCCTTTCAGGATGCCGCCTAGCACGAAAACCACGAGTGCCAAGCTGGGCACGGCGCGCCAGGTGGTTGTCACCCAGTGCCAAATCGCCTGCCAAATGGTGAGTCGGGGCGTGTCGGAGATTCCTGCTTCGACAGTCGCTTTGCCGTAGCCCTTGCGCATGCTTACCGCCACGCTCACGCCCATCAGCAGAAGTCCGACGACAATTCCGGGGATCACTCCGGCGAGGAACAGGGCGCCGATCGAGACGTTCGAAGCCACGACCGCATAGACGATCATCACGTTGGACGGCGGGATGAGCAGCCCGGTCGTCGCCGCCGTGGCGGTGAGGGCGATGTTGAAATCCTTGCCATAGCCCTTGCGGTTCATCTCCGGGATGAGCGTGCCGCCGACGGAGGAAACCGCCGCCGCCGCCGAGCCTGAGATTGCTCCGAACAACATGCAGGTGAGGGTGTTGACCAGCGAAAGCCCGCCGCGGAAGCGGCCGAGGAACACGGCGGCGAAGTCGATGAGCCGCCGCGCCAGTCCGCCGGCGCCCATCAGGTCGCCCGCGAGGATGAAGAACGGGATGGCGAGCAGTGCGAAGCTGTCGAGCCCGTTGCCGAGGTCGCGGGCGATCGAGACGATCACGTCTTCGTAGCCGAAGGTCCACGCCGCGAGCAGGGTGGCGATGCCGATGACGAAAGCCACCGGCGTGTCGAGAAAGAGCAGCGCGGCGAACACCGCGATGAGCACACCGAGTCCCTGGCTCATGATCCGGCCTCCTCGCTATCGGTTGGTTCCATCGGCTTGCCGGTGATCATGTTCCATAGGTTTCCCAGCGCGAAAACCGAGATCAGATACCCGCAGGTGGGAACCGCCAGATAGATCCACGCCTTCTGGATCTGCAGGGCGGGCAGCATCTGGCCGGACTGGAACCGCTCGATGACCAGCATCGTCCCGCCGATGCCCATCACCAGCAGCGAGAAACCCAGCACCATCGCGTGGGTGAAGATCTTCGCACCGCGGCGCGAGGATGGATCGAAATTCGAGACCAGCAGGTCGACGCCGAGATGTTTGTCATCGAGATAGGCGAGGGCGCCGCCGAGGAAGGCGACCCAGATGAGCAGGAAACGCGCGAGCTCCTCGGTCCAGCGGATCTGGTCGCCAAGGATCTTGCGGGAGAAAACGCCGAGCAGGACGTCGACGACCAGCACCACGAAGGCGATGATCGACATCCATCCGAGGACGGCGGCGGTGGATTTTTTCAACATGGCGGGGCAGGGAGTTCAGCGGATCGCGCGGATCTTCTCGACCAGCGGCGCGATGGTAGCGTCGGAGTATTTCCGGAGCACCGGCTCGGTGGCCTTGCGGAACGGTTCGGGATCGGGCTCGATGATTTCGACGCCGGCGGCCTTCAGTTCGTCGAGCGACTTTTGGGTTTCCGTGATCCACAACTCGTGCTGGAACTCGCTGGCTTCGTCGATGGCCTCCTTGAGCCACCCCTGCTCTTCGCTGGAAAGAGTCTTCCAGACTTTCTCGCTGATGACGATGACGTCAGGGATGCGGGTGTGGTGGTCGAGCGTGTAGTATTTGCAGATCTCGTAGTGGCGGCTTGAGTGGAAGCTTGGCGGATTGTTTTCCGCTCCGTCCACGGTGCCCTGCTTGAGGGCGGTGTAGAGCTCACCGAAGGAGATCGGAGTGGGCGAACCGCCGACGGCCTGGACGAGGTCCATCGCGACGGGATCGTTCATCACCCGGATTTTCATGCCCTTGAGGTCCGCCGGGCTGCGAACCGGCTTGGTGGTGTAGAAACTCCGGCTACCGGAATCGAAATATCCGAGTCCCTTGATGCCGCTCGAACTTCCGTCGCCGCGGGTTCCCACGAGGTCGAGAAGTTCCTCTCCTTCCGGTCCACGCAGCACCTTCCAGAAGTGGTCCGCGTCGCGGAACAGGTAGGGCAGGGCGAAGACCTGATAGGCGGGAACGAAGTTGCCGATGGGCGCGGCGCTGGTCTTGGTGATGTCGAGCGTGCCCGCCTGCACCTTCTCCAGGCACTGGACTTCGGTGCCGAGTTGTTCGTTCGGGAAAATGTCCGCTTTGAGGCGGCCTCCGGATTTCTCCGCGATGGCCTGCTTGAGTTTTTCCAAACCGAGGTGGACCGGGTGGTTGGTCGGCAGGGCGTGGGCGATCTTGAGCGTGCGCGCGCCATCGTCCGAGGGGCCGGTGTGGGCCCCCAGCCAGGCGAACCAGCCGCCCGCGGCGACCACGCCGATGAGGATGCAGAGGATGAGATTCGATGTGGGTTTTGTCACCGGCCCGGAGTCTGGAGACGAGGGCGCGCGTTGCAAGCTTCCAAATGGAGGATGCCATCGCCTGATTGGGGGTGGACGCCGCGGGCTCCGCCGCCTACACCACGCGCATGTCCGTCCGCACCCGATTCGCGCCCTCGCCCACCGGCTACCTGCATGTCGGCGGGGCACGCACCGCGCTCTTCAACTGGCTTTTCGCCCGCAAACACGGCGGAGCTTTCGTGCTCCGCGTCGAGGACACCGACGAGGCGCGCAATACGGAGGAAGCGAAGCTGGCGATCTTCGACGGCATGTCGTGGCTCGGTCTCGACTGGGACGAGGGGCCGGACAAGGGCGGCGACCACGGGCCGTATTTCCAGAGCCAGCGGAAGGAAATCTATGACGCGTGGTTCCAGAAACTCGTGGATGCGGACCGCGTCTATCAGGATGACGGCGCGTGGCGGTTCCGCTTCGAGCGCAAGCCGGTGACGATGAACGATCTGGTCTGCGGCGAGGTGACCATTGACTACCGGGACGAGTCGAACACGCCGGACATGGTGGTGAAACGCTCCGATGGTTCCTACGTGTTCCACTTCGTCAACGTAGTGGACGACCTGGAAATGGGCATCACCCACGTGATCCGCGGCGAGGACCACCTGATGAACACGCCGAAGCACCTTCAGCTCATCGAGGCCTTCGGCGGCGTGGCGCCGAAATACGCGCACATTCCGCTGATCCTGAACGCGGACGGTTCGAAGATGTCGAAACGCGACGCCGGCGCGGCCGTGGGCGACTATCCGCGCCAGGGTTTCCTGTCGCCGGCGGTGGTGAATTTCATCGCCCTGTTAGGGTGGAACCCGAAGACCGACGAGGAGATCTTTTCGCCTGCCGAACTGATCGAGCGTTTCTCGCTGGAAAACGTCAACCGGTCGCCCGGACGCTTTGATTTCGAGAAATGCAAGTGGGTGAACCAGCAGCATCTCGCGAAACTCGACGCCGCGGAGTTCGCCGCGGGTGCGAAACCCTTCGTCGACAAGGCCGGGCTCGTGGCTGGAGGGAATTTCGAAGCGGTCGCTGCGGCGGTGAAAGAGAAGGTCCGCTTGTTCTCCGAAGTGCCGGCGGCGGTGGATTTCCTGCTGACGGATGAATTTCCCCATGACGACGAGGCGCTCGCGAAAGTCCGGAACAACCCGGCGGCCAAGCAGGTCTTCGACGGTCTTGGCGATGCGTTCGAATCCATCGCGGATTGGTCCGCCGATGCGGCGAAGGCCGCCTTGGGCGAGGCCGCGAAATCCGCGGGCGCGAAGCCGGGACAGATGATGTTCCCGCTGCGCGTCGCCCTTTCGGGTCGCGGTCATGGCCCGGACCTCGGTGATATCCTCACGTTGTTAGGCAAGGCCCGTTGTGTGGAGCGCGTCCGCGGATTCGCCGCGAAATTGTGATCCCGTGATGAAACCGTTCCACACGCTCGGCGATCTCGTTTCCCGCGATGTGCTCGACGCGGGCCATGCGAAGCCCGCGAAACTGGCCGTTCTCGGGTTTCCGATCGCCCACTCGGCCTCGCCGCGCATGCACCAACCGGCGCTCGACGCGCTCGGCATCGACGCGCGTTACATCCGTCTCGAAGTGGAACCCGGCAAAATCCCCGAAGCCTTCGAGCGGATGCGTGAGCTCGGGTTCATCGGCTGCAATGTGACCGTGCCTCACAAGCTCGAGGCGCTCGATGCCTGCGATGAGGTCGATCCGGAGGCCCGCGAGCTCGGTGCCGTGAACACGGTGCGCTTCGACGCCGGCGCGACCCGCGGTTGGAACACCGACGGCCCCGGATTCGCGGCGGCGGTGGAAGAGGAGTTCGGTGCGAAACTCGGTGACCTGTCCGTCGCCATCCTCGGTGCCGGCGGCGGAGCCGGCATGGCCATCGCGACGTTCTGCGCGCTGCGAGGTTCTCCACGCATCGTTCTCGCGAACCGCACGGTCGAAAAACTCGCGCCTCTTGCCGACCGACTCCGCGCTCTCGCACCGTGCTCGGAAATCGTCACCGTGCCGATGGACCCCGACGTTCTAACCATCGAGCTGGCGAAATGCGGACTCATCGCGAACGCCACCTCGCTCGGCATGAAGGAAACCGATCCCGCCGTGTTGCCCGCGGACTGCATCCCGGCCGGTTGTTTCGTCTACGATGCGATCTATCAGCCTCCGGTCACCCGCCTGCTGGCGGACGCGGCGGCGAAGGGCTGCCGGACGGCGAACGGCCTGGCGATGTTGCTGCACCAGGGCGTGCTCGCGTTCCGGATCTGGTTTCCGGGCACGGAGCCGATCGAGCACATGCGCTCCGGCCTCGCCTCGACGCGCTGACCTCAATCCTTCGCGGGCGCCTTCGCTGCTGCGGGTTCCAGTCCCGGCAGATCGCTCTCATACCAATGGCATGCGGGCACCTCCACGATTTCGTATTTCCGCTCGCCTTCGACCTCGCTTCGGCGGATGCGGACGCGGATGCGGATCATGTCGTCCGGATCTCCGGGATCGATCTGTGCCCCGAACGGCCGCTTGTCCTCCTGCTCCGCTTGGAGAGCGGCGGAAATCATCCGTCCGGCCTCCGTGTCGCGCGCGATCAGGAACTCCGGTGAGGGCGTGCCGGTTTCACCCGGCTTGCCGAAACGCGGCGCGTAGAAGATGAGGCTGAGGGTTTCCTCGTCCTTGCGCTCCTCGGCGAGCCGCTCGCGGGCGAGCAGGCGGAATTCCGCCTCGTCCGGCCCGCTGCCCGCGAGAAACAAGGCGAGCGGATACTCGCTGTAACGCGCGAAGGCCTCCCAGTCGATGCGCCACTCGTCGTCCACCTGATGAAACGCCACGTCGATCTCTCCGTCGCTGGTTTCAAAAGTGGCCTCGACGACCGGTGTTTCGCCGATGCGGAAAATCGTCCGCTCTCCCGGCTCCAGCGACTCAGGGTCGATCTTCGGAAGCGGGTTGAGCGCGTAGAAGCGGGTCATCCGCGCGATCGTTTCCACCGGATGGAGCACGAATTGGTTCTGTTGTTCCGTGCCACCCGCGGAGAGGAAACCGGCGAGGACCTCGCTGCACTTGGGAGCCGCTTGGTTGAGCTGCGCCTGATCGGCCTCGGAGATCGAGTTGCCGCTCTGTGTGGACGGGCCGGTGTCGCGGTCTTCGCGCGGATCGCCCCACATCACGCGTGCTCCGGCGACGATGAGAACCAGCACCAGAGACCATCCGGCGAGCAGTTTGAGCATCAGGTGGCGATTCTTGCGCTTGCGCACCGTGCGGGTGTGGCGCCGCGGCTCGTCCGGTGCGGGGCCGGCTGATTCCTCGGCGGGCTGCTCCGCGGCGACGGGCGCCGGCGGCGGTGGAATCACGCGCGCCAGCAATGACGGATCGAATCCGCATTTTCCGCAACGGCGATCCGCTTGGTCGCCGGGCAGCGACTCGAAAAGCGAGCCGCAGCGGCCGCAGTGAAACCAGGAAGTCGCTTGTTTGCTCACTCGCTGTCCGTTTTCGGTTCGATCCACGCCGTTGAAATCAGTTTCCCGACCTCCCACTGGTTGTCGTTCGCTTCCTCTGCCGTGCGCCGCAGGCTCAGGGTCACCCTCGATTGTTTGGTTTCGTTCGAGAGGATCGCTCCGCTCGCGAACAGCTCGCCGATCTCCGCGTCCGCGTCGGAGCCACGGGATGTATAAACCCACAGCGATTGTTCGCCATCCGGCGAGTCGAGGCGGTAGGACTGGTAGTCCTCCTCCGGAAACGCGGTGGTGAAGAAACTCGAAGGTTCGAGCTTGCCCCGGATTTCCGAGCCGTCTCCCGCGCCCCCGGCAAGCTCCTCGAAGGTCGCGGTCGAATACGCGGTGCTCGCTTTCCAGTCGATCCGGAACTGGCCGTCCTCCATCACCACATAGATCCGGAATGGAGTGAAATCCGAATAGGTCCCGATCATTTCCCCGAAAAACTGGCCACCCTGCGAGTGCACCAGCCACTCGGCGGAGGCCGGCACTTCCCACGACGACGGCGCGAGCGGGGGACGACGCTCGGCGCGGATCAACGAAGCAACGGTCTCGGGATGGCGCACGAGCCGTAACAGGTCATCGGCGACGCCGCTGGTGACGTATGCCTTCACCAGAGGTTCCACCTTCGGCCGGGCGATCATCAATTCGCGGATTCGCAATTCCTCGTCGTCCGGTTTCGCCGGTTCCCGCAGGCCTGCGGACGGGTCCGGCCGGGCGGCGTTGGAGCGGTTGATCGCCGGCAGCGCCATCAGCACGAGCACCACCAGCGCCGCGATTCCGAAACCGGTTCCGACGATCCAGCGCATCGAGCCTTTCGGGCGATGGCCCCAATCGCGCGCCTCGCCGACGTGCCGCACGTCCAACGGGTCTTTCGCCGGTCGCTCGATGAAAACCGCGGGCCGCTCGGCGACGGACGGAGCCGGCATCGTCGCTTCGAGCCGCGTCACCGTGCCGTCAATCTCCTCGACGACCAGTCCGGCGCTTTCGACGGCCGGGGACTCGGAGGCCGTTTCATGGTTTGTCCCGATCCGGAATCCTTGCTGTTCCGCGCCTTTCCTGCCTTTCGCCGGGTCCGCACGCTGTTTCCGCGGCGGCAACATGCCCGCGGCCGTGCCATCCGACTCGTGATGATCCCCCCAATCGTCATCCGGAGTCACCTCCGGCACGTTGTTGTGGGGGTCGTGAAGCGAGGAAGGCGTCATCAATCGCGAAGGTGGCGGCGACCATGCCCCCGCGACCCGCCGCTTGCAAGCCGCAAGGCGGGAAACGACGGCCGCCGCGGGAAACCCATCGGCCGTACGCGAAAAGCGCGCTTCGGAAGTCCCCCCGGAGTTCTCGAAGCGCGCTTTTTTCCGACCTTTCCGGCCTTGGCCCCGCCTGACGGACATCCCCCCGGAAGTCTCGTCAGAGTCGTTGTGGCCGGCTCGGTGGAGGTGGCTGCTCCGCTTGCGCGGAACGAGGTCAGATTGACTGAAAATCAGGGAAACGAAATCGTTTTCAGGTCCGAAAAACGGCCAAGAGGTCCCAAAATCGGCCATACCGGCCAGAATCGGCAGATTTCACGTCGGTCCGCGGTCGTGATCGATGCGGAAGGTCTTGCCGCGGAGCTTGGACTGGCGGGTTTTGCGGATGGCTTCGTCCGCATAATCGGACGGGACATCGACGAGCGTGTGCTTTGGAAACAGGGTGATCCGGCCGAGGCTGCCGTCCGGCAGACCCGCCTCGCGGTACATCATGCCGACGATGTCCTTCGGCAGGATCCCTTGGTTTTTACCGAGCGAAATGAACAAGCGCGACATGCCTTCCTCCTGCGGCATCGGCCCGCGCTCGAACTTGCGCGGCGTCCGCGGTCCGCGCTCCTCGCGGCGGTCGTCGCGGGACCGCTCTTGTTTGGCCGGGCGTTCCGGTTCGCGGTCCTCCTGGATCAGGGTGCCTTCGCGGCCGGAAGCCTCGCGCAGCATGGTCACCAGCGCGCCGGCGATGTCGGTGGGCGTGTGGCCTTGCTCGAGCAGGCGGTCGATGCTGTCCTGATAGGCCTCGAACTCGCCGTTTTCGAGACGCTCCTTGAGGGTGTCGAAAATCAAGTCCGCGCGCCGTCCCTCAACCTGCTCGACCGAAGGGATGCGCTCGCGTTTGATCACCTGGCGGGTGTAGCGCTCGATCGACTGCAGACGGTAGATCTCGCGGCCGAAGACAAAACTCACCGCCCGCCCCGAGCGTCCGGCGCGTCCGGTCCGTCCGATCCGGTGCACATAGTCTTCCGGGTCGGCAGGCAAGTCGTAGTTGAAGACGATGTCGATCTCATCGATGTCGAGCCCGCGCGCGGCCACGTCGGTGGCCACAAGCAGCTCGACCTTGCCCTCGCGGAAGCGTTTCAACACGCGCTCGCGCATCTGTTGGGTGATGTCGCCGTGCAGACGGTCCGCCGCGTAGCCGCGGTTGATGAGGTCCTCGGTGCACTCGTCCACCGAGCGTTTCGTATTGCAGAAAATGATGCCGAGCCGCGGCGGGTTCATGTCGAGGATGCGCGAGAGCACCTCCACCTTCGAGCGCTGGCGGACTTCGAAGTACGACTGGTCCACCGTGGAAACCGTGCGGGATTTCTGCTGGATCTCGACGATTTCCGGATCGCGGCCGAAGCTCTTGATCAGGCGCTCGACCTCGCGACTCATCGTTGCCGAGAAAAACAAGGTCTGCCGTTCCTCCGGCAGCGCGGCGAGCAGCTCGTCCATCTCGTCCTTGAAGCCCATGTCGAGCATGCGGTCCGCCTCGTCGAGCACCGCCATGCGGATCCGCGAAGGATCGAAACTCCCGCGCCGCAGATGGTCGAGCAAGCGGCCCGGAGTTCCCACGACCACCTGCGCGCCGTCGCGCAGAGCGCGGAGTTGACGGTCCATCGGCGCGCCGCCGTAAACCGGGGTGGCGTGCAGGCCGCGCAGTTTCGCCCCGAGGCGGTGGACCTCTTCGCAGACCTGCACCGCCAGCTCGCGCGTCGGGCAGACGATGAGCACCTGCGGATGGCTGTCCTTCACGTCGAGCAGCGCCAGCGCCGGCAGCGCGAAGGCCGCGGTCTTGCCGGAGCCCGTCGCGGAAAGCCCGAGGATGTCCTTTCCTTCGAGCGCCGGCGGGATGCTCAAGGCCTGGATTGGCGACGGCCGTTCGAAGCCGAGCGTTTCAATCGCGGCGAGCAGGGGATCGGGCAGGCCGAGTTCGGAAAAAGGAGGAGTGTCCATGACGAGGGAAACGGTGGCCGCAACACCGGCTCGGCGCGGCGGGCGGCAACGCAAACGCTGGTTTGCCCCGGAATACAAGCACCGAATTGTTCCGCGCGAAACCGTGGGATGGTCGGCAAGCTGCGTGGTTTACAAGCCGGGCGGGCGTTTCCATGCTCGGTCATGCCGCAGGTCTGGTGCAATGGCGATTGGTGCGACGCGTCCGCGATCAAGGTTTCCGCGACCGACCGCGGGCTGCTGCACGGCTTCGGTTTGTTCGAAACGCTGCTCGCCATCGACGGCCGGCCGGTTTTCGTGGATCGACATCTGGAACGCCTGCGCGCTTCGTGCGATCGGCTCGGCTGGACCGTTCCGGACGTCGATTTCGCCTCGCTCTCCGGCGAAGTCCTCGCACGCAACGAGCTCACGCGCGGACGTGCCCGCCTCCGGATCTCCCTCACCGCTGGTTCAGGTCCGCTTCACGACCGCGGGGCGGGGGAGGATCGACTGCTCTGGATCTCCGCGTATCCCGCGCCCGAAGTTCCGGAGTCGATCACCGCGACCGTTTCGCCATGGCGGCTCAACGAGCGCTCGCCGCTGGCCGGGTTGAAGTCCGGTTCGTATGCCGAACATCTTCTCGCCTTGTCCGCCGCCCGCGCCGCGGGATTCGACGAGGCGCTTTGTTTCAACACCTCCGGATTCCTCTGTGAGGCGGCCACCGCGAACGTGTTTCTCGTCACCGGCGGCATCCTGTTCACTCCGTCGCTGGAAACCGGCTGCCTGCCGGGGGGCACCCGTGCGGTTGTTCTCGAAGCCGCCGCCACGATGGGTATGCCGGTCCGTGAATGCCTGCTCACCGACCGCGACCTGCGCACCGCGGAAGAGATCTTCGTGACATCATCGCTGCGCGGTGTGTTGCCGATTTCGAGGTTGGATGGACGTGAGCTGGCCAAGCGGCCATTCTCGGATGCGTTTCGGGAAGAGTGGCGACGGGCGTCTCCCGCACGTTAGATCCATCCTTTTTCCATTGATGCCCGCCGGGCTTTCGCTCAGTTTCAGATCCCAACCAACGAAGCCACCATCATGTCACGCCCCGTCACGCTTTTCACCGGCCAATGGGCCGACCTGCCGCTCGAACGACTCGCACCGCTCGCCTATGAAATGGGCTACGACGGACTCGAACTCGCCTGCTGGGGCGACCACTTCGACGTCGATGCCGCGCTGGCGAACAAGAAGTATGTGAAAGAGAAGTGGGAACTGCTCGCCGACCACGGACTCACCTGCTACGCGATCTCGAACCACCTCGTCGGCCAGGCGGTGTGCGATCTCATCGACGAGCGCCACAAGGCGATCCTCTCGCCCGAGATCTGGGGCGACGGCGATCCCGAAGGTGTCCGGAAACGCGCTGCCAAGCAGATGATCGCCACCGCGAAGGCGGCGCGCGCGTTTTTCAACGCGAAGCCGGAAAACAACGGCGACGGCAACCACCCGGCGGTGGTGAACGGATTCACCGGATCGTCCATCTGGCACTCGATCTACGCGTTCCCGCCGACGACGCAGGCGTATTATGAAAAGGGCTTCAAGGATTTCGCGAAGCGCTGGATCCCGATCCTCAACGCCTTCGACAAGGCGGATGTGAACTTCGCGCTCGAGGTGCATCCCACGGAGATCGCGTTCGACATCGCCAGCGCCCATCGCGCGCTCGAGGCGGTGGGACATCACCCGCGTTTCGGTTTCAACTACGACCCGTCGCACCTCGGCTACCAAGGGGTCGACTACGTGAGGTTCATCCGCGAGTTCGCCGACCGGATCTATCACGTGCACGTCAAGGACGCCTGGTGGAACCACGGCGACGGAACGGTGGGCGTGTTCGGCGGCCACACGGACTTCGGCGACGCGCGGCGTTTCTGGGACTTCCGCTCGCCCGGTCGTGGCGACATCGAGTTCGAGGACGTGATGGTGGCGCTCAACGACATCGGCTACGGCGGCCCGCTCTCCGTCGAATGGGAGGACATCCGGATGGACCGCGTGCACGGCGGCGCCGAAGCGGCGGCCTTCGTCCGCAGCCTCGATTTCCCGCCCAGCGGCATCGCCTTCGACGCCGCGTTCGACAAGGGCAACCAGTGAAACGCCAGCTCCCGCCGTCATGCACATCCCCACCCTCATCTCCCACAAGCGCGACGGCGGAGAGCTCGATCCGCGCGAGATCCAGCAGCTCATCAAGGGCTACACCTCGGGAGAGGTGCCGGACTATCAGATGTCCGCCTTCGCGATGGCGGTGTTCTTCCGCGGCATGACGCCGGTGGAAACGGCGGCGCTGACCCGCGCGATGATGGACAGCGGCGATCGTTTCGAACACCGCGCCGGTCATCCACCCGTGGTCGACAAACACTCGACCGGCGGCATCGGCGACAAGGTCTCGCTGATTCTCGCGCCGCTCGTCGCCTGCGCCGGTTGCTGGGTGCCGATGGTGTCCGGCCGCGGGCTCGGCATCACCGGCGGCACGCTCGACAAACTCGAATCGATCCCCGGTTTCCGCGTCCGTATCGAACTCGCGGAGGCGGCGGATCTGTTGGAGAAACTCGGCGTCGTGATGATGGGGCAGACCGATCGTTTCTGCCCGGCGGACAAGAAGCTCTACTCGTTGCGCGACGTCAGCGGCACCGTGCCGTCGATCCCGCTGATCACCGCTTCGATCATGTCGAAGAAACTCAGCGAAACGCTCGACCGGCTCGTGCTCGACGTGAAATACGGCAGCGGCGCCTTCATGCGGACGAAGAAGGACGCCGAGGCGCTGGCCGCATCGATGATCGCCGTCGGCAAGGAGATGGACGTCGAGGTGCACGCCCTGCTCCACCCGATGAGCGAACCGACCGGCCGCGCCGTCGGCAACGCGCTCGAGGTGGCCGAGGCGCTCGAATGTCTCGACGGCGGCGGCCCCGAGGACCTCCGCAAGGTGGTTCTCGATCTATCCGAAACGATCGCCGGTGTGTCGCGGGAGAAACTCGAAGCCCTGCTCGACGACGGCAGCGCGCGCCGGAAGTTCGACGATCTTGTGGCCGCCCAAGGGGGGAACCCGGACGACCTGCCGAAACTCGCGGACATCCACAAGGCGCCCGTCATCCGCGAGGTGCTCGCGGAAACGACCGGCAAGGTGAGCAAGGTGGACGCCGGATTGATCGGCCAGGCAGCGCTCCAACTCGGCGCCGGCCGCGCGAAAGCCACCGACGGCGTGGATTTCGCGGTCGGCTTCGACCAACTGGTCAAGGTCGGCGAGTCCGTGCACGCCGGCCGCCCGATGTGCCGCATCCACGCCCGCAACCACGTCGATTTCGACATGGCCGAGGCGATGATCGAGCAGGCGGTCGGGATCGACTCGCACTGAGCGCGCGGAGCGAAGCCGCCCCGTTCTAACCGTCGTCCGTTCCGCACTTGCCGGATCCGCAGCGGGACGGATGGCCGAACCAACCGTATGGCCGGCCGTTTTCCGGATACTTCTCCTCCAGCACCCGCGCCACGTCCGCCATCGTGCCGTCGGCTTTCACCCAACCTCCGTCCAGATCGGGGAAATCGATCCGGCAGTTCTCGCACTTCTTTGCGGAGAGGAAACGGATCGGGCACCAGAAGCTCTCGACGTTTCGCAGCATCTCGGTGCCCAGCGACCAGATGCCCGTCATCCAATCGCAATACAGGCACCAGATCAGGTCCCAGCCCACGAGCCCCTCGAACTTCTGCCGCGACACGTTCACCCACTCGCCCTGCTTGTAGCGGGGGAAGCGCACCAGCAGGATGAGCGGCGGATAGACGATCCATTCCGCCACCCGTACCAGCCAGAAGACGGGCACCGCCAGCGCCGTGACCCACAACGCCGCGTGGTTGCGCGGTCGGCCGACGCGCGCGTTGAGCACCTTGAGGATCCGTGGCCCCTTCGCGGCACGCGAATGGAAACGCTCGTGGAGAAACGACCAGACATGGATCGTCACGACCTGCGCCGCCACGCCCGCCAGCAGGCCGCGCCAGCCGAGCCACCAGCCGCCGGCCAGCCACGGCAGCACGGTGAACACCGTGACCACCAGGTCGAGCCCCGGCGCGCGTTGGCAACATCCGCTCAACCAGCGGCCCGCGGCACCGAGACGCGGCAGCAGGTGCAGCAGCCCCGCCAGCGACAACAAAACCACCACCGTTCCGACTCCGAATTCCAATCCCTCATTGAGAATCATGGTCCCTTCTATCGCGCGGCGCCGCCGGATGGCGAAACGTTTCTCACGTCCGGCAGCGGGTCCCGTCGGAATGTCCCGGACGGGCGGGGGAGTCGGCTTCGGAAACCCCTATTTTCCCTGTTGCCAAACCCGCGGGCCTGTGTCTACGGTCCGCCCGCCGCAAGGCAACAGCCTGCCAACAGCCTCATAGTGTAATGGTAGCACACCGGATTTTGATTCCGTTCGTCTAGGTTCGAATCCTAGTGAGGCTACTCTCCCTCCAGTCGGCGGTGGTCGATCCGGACCGGTTCACGATTTCTCCGCCTCGGGAGCGACGAATTCATCCACGGCGCGGAAGTCGATCTTGCCGGTCGATGGGTTGACGAAGAAGAACACGTAGGAACGGATGTTCTTGTCGACGGGCCAACGGGTCTTGCTGAGCACACGGTTTCCTTTCTCCCCGTCGTGGAAACCGAAGCCGACGTCGTAGTAGGTGTTTTCCTTCGCGCCGGCCGGTCGCAGCACGGTGCCCTTGCCAGGCTCGAGGGTGAATTTCGCGGTGCCCACGTAACCGAGGACCTGCTGGGCCGAGTGGTTGTGGAAATACACATCCCCGACCTTGAACTTCGGATCCTTGGCGGCCATCACGACGGATTGGTATCCACCGGATGCGGACGGGATGAGCAGGACGATGAAGTCGTCGCCCTTCTCCGGCAGCGTGACGGAGGCAAGCGGAACGTTTTTGGCGACGGACTGGACCTTGAACGCCCGGTCCGGCGCGGCCAACGGGGCGGAAAGGTGGTTCACCGGCAGGTCGAAGGCTTCGCCCTTGGTTTCCTCCGTGGCCAGCACGACCTGGCCGAGGTCGGCGGGGACACGCTCGGCGAGTAACCGCACGGTGGCGCCGCCGGCGCCGCGGGCGGTGGAGTGGGGGACGAGGACGAGAAGCAGGGCGAAAAGCAGTCGGGTCATGGATGAGGAAATCAGATTTCGGAGGGGTTGAGCCAGCGGAACGAGACGAGGTCGAATCGACGCCCGAAAATGCGGTTGGCCTCCCGGTTGAGATTGTCGATGGGAGTGGTCGCCTCGTCGGCGGGATCGACAAAGTTGCGGTTCCGGGAAACGACGGCCTCGCACCATGCCTGCGCGATCACGTTGCCGGCGCCATCGACGGACTCGCCGTAGGCGCGGATGAGGAAGCTGTCCGAACGAGCCGAGAGGATGGGCGCGATGGGCGTGAGGATGTCGCCTTGTTTCACGTAACCCGGGCTGCCCTGGGCGAGGGCTCCTTGTTCGGCTTCCGGAAACGCGAAGCGCCCGGCGACGAGATCGGAAACCGCCCGGTTGGAGGACAGATGCTCGCGGTTGATCTCCACCTCATCGGAGTCGAGGGCGGCCTGGAGCGCGCCGCAGCGTGCGAGTTCCTTGTTGTTGCCGACGCGACGGTTCACGAAATCGGCGAGGCTCAGGAAGGGACCGCGTTTCCGAATCTCTTTCACAAGCGCCTCCGCCAGCGATTGGATTTCATCGTCCGTGAGGGTCCGGCGGCCGATCCACTGCTCGGGAGTCGAGATGTCCGAAAGGGAGGAATGGTCGGCGATGGCGTCCCTCGGGTTGAACAGATTGGCGACCGGGATGGCGCCGTTGTCCCGGGAGACCGACTCCGCGCCGCTCCCGTCGGATACCGCCGTCGGACGGTCTTTCAGCGAGCCGAGAACGGTTTTCCACGCCTCGACGGATGTGGAGTTCACGTTGAACATGCCGTCCACCCGGATGTGGCTGGCGACCTCGTCGATGCCAGCGTCGCTGGCGATGGTGCCGCGGAAGAAGGACAAGGCCAGACTCCGCGCGTCCTCGCCATCGGTCTCGGGCCGGTAGCGTGCGACGGGCAGGTCGCGCTCGCCGGTGAAGAACGCGAGGGCGACGTTCCGTTGCGCGAGGTTGCCACCGCTCGAAAAGCGGTTTTGCGATGCGATCCCGGAGAAGAACCAGTCGTCCCACAGGCCGAGGTTCGCGAGAAACGAATGATCCGCCAGCGGCCGCGGGCCGGCCACCTGCGAGGTGGTGCGGTCGGGAGGGATCATCGGCAGCGCCATCGAGTTGCCGATGGCGTGGGACACCTGCGGCAGGAGCGGCTCGCGGCAGGTGAGGGCGGCGTAACCCCAGACCGGCTTGAAGCGCTCGAAGCCGTTCGCCATCGAGTGCTGCAGGGCTCCCAGCGAAACGATCGGCTCGCGAGGCACCGAGTGGGTGATGACGAAGGGCGAGCCATACTGCGCGTTCAGGCCGCCGCCGAAGAACGCGTTGCCGTTGGTGCTGACCTCGAGGCTGCGGTTTTTCCAGCTCACCAGCGGCTCGATGCGGACTTCGTAGGGCAGCGCGTCCCGCTCCGGGCCGGACAGGTCGTAGAAGTCGACGTGGTGGGCCTTCGGATTGAAACGGGTGAGGAACCGGGTGCCGGTGTCCGTCTCGGTTTCGGTTTTCGCCCCGAAGGAGAAGACCATGAACGGTGCCTTGTCCGCAAGAAGCTGCGCGCTGGAGAGCGGACGTCCGTCGGCCTTGGTGACCGGCTCGAAGATTTCCGGGAAACGGTTCGCGTAGAGTCGCTCGCCGGGCGGCTTGGTGCCCGGTTGCCGGGTGTCGCGCGGTGCATCGTTCGCGCCGAGGCGTTTGTTTCCGAAGTCGAAGTCGATGTAGATGCCGCCGTAGCCGAGGCTCTGGCCGCTGTTGCCGCGGTCCGCGCCGATGTACGTCTCATGGTGGGTGAGGGAGAAATGACGCGTGTGGGCGGTCTCGCCGGTGAACGTGTTGCCGCTGCTTGCGGTCTTCCCGCAGGTCAGGTTGTTCGGCCGCGCCTCGTAGGTGATGGTCTCGTTGTCGGCCAGGTCGATGGGCCGCCCGTTCATGTCCATGATCGGGAGCGACACCCCGCCGCCATAGTTGAAGCCCGATCGTCCTGCCAGGTTGTGGTCCGTCGAGTTTCCCGACTTCACGATCATGTTTCCGCTCTGCGACGCCTTGATCACCTCGCCCGGCTTGAAGGCGAGTTGTTCGAGTTCGCCGATGCGGAGGGACATGTAGTTCGCGTCGTAGTCGCTGCCGGTGTTGCGGCGGGACAGGGTCGCGAGCAAGGGGCAGCGGATCGGCGAACCGCCCCCGCGGGTGATGAAGAAATCGTAGGGGATCTGCCAGAATTTCACCGAAACAAACGCGCTGCGCGGGATCACCACCGGCACGTCGAGCGGATTCCAGAACGTGATGATCGGATCGGCAACGAGGTGGAGGCGGTTCACCAGTTTTCCGCCGGACGAGACCTTGCGGGCCGAGAACGAGAAAACCATCTGATAGTTCACGATCAGGGGCATCTTGAAGTCGAACTCCTCGTCGTTCTGGCAGGCCGCCGGCGAGGATTCGAGCTGAAGATAAGGCGTGCGGCTCGGAATCCGTCCGCCGGTGGTGTAGGTCGCGCTGCCGCTCCAGCGCAGGTCCTCGTAGAGGTTGTAGTAGGCGCACAATTCGCGGAGGTTGATCCCGTTCTGCCGGTCCACCTGATAGAGCGGCAGGTCCGGGCAGCTTGAGATGGGCCGCTCCAGCTGCATCGAGAGGTCCTTGCGGAAACCACCGCGCCGGACGTTCGTCAGCAGGCCGCTGGAAAACGCGGTGAGGTCGTGGAAGAGGCTGCGGTGGGCGTCCGGTGCCGACGCGACAAAGCCCGCCTGGGGCCAGCTGGTGACCAATTGCAGCGACGGGTTCTCCACGGTTTTGTCATCGAAGGGGCGTCCGCTGTTCCCGTTAGCGAAGGACAGCGCGTTTCGTGGTGCCGCCTGCACTCCCTGGCGCACCGCTCCGAGGCTGTTTTCCTCGTTCGGTGCGGGAGTCGAAATCGACGCCTTCATTCCTTGGTCCGCGACCCACCAACCGAGGCGCGACACTTCGCCGTCCGGGCGCTTGATTTCCACCGCCGGCACCATCACCTCGCCTTCGGTGCCGTCGCCGAGCGTGCCGGCGCCCACCAGTCGGACGCCGCTGGAAGCCGCTTTGTCCGGCAAGGCCGCATCCTCGGTGTCGCGCGGTTTTCCGGACACCAGCCACCTGCGGAAACCCGGCTCGGGGCGAACTTCGGAGTTCTGGGGCCAGGCGTCATACACGCCCGTCCATTGGCGGTTCGCGCGGTTCGCCGACGACTCTCCGCCGTCTCCTCCGGGTGCCGTCCGCTGGTCGGCACGCATGCTGATTCTCGTGTCCGCGCCCAATTCCCTCTGCAGATCGCCGAGGGCCATCGTCAGCGCGAGACGGGCGTTGGCCCGCGCGATCTGCATCGCCTCGCCCCGGGAGGACGTGCGCAAGCTGATGCTGGCGAGCGACAACAAACCGACGGCGACCGCCGTCAGCAGGATCAGCAGCGAGAGGGTCACCACCAAGGCGAAGCCCCGGTCGTCGGGGCCACGCCGTGCGGCTTCCGTGCGCAACGAATTCGTTTCCATGGAATTTGGGTTTGGCTGGGAACGGGAGGGTTTGTGAATACGGGGTGTTTACGAAGGATGGACGATGGAATGTCGTTTGCGAATACCGGATCTTGCAAGAATGTTCTCCATTTGTGCACGACTCCAATCGGGTGATGGGGCGGGACGGCGGAAGGAAGCGGACCGTGCCTCGTGACTTTCCTTCTGGACCTACGCCTTTCCGGCGCGGACGCCGACATGGCTCCTTTTGTCCGGATGACGGAAACGGCCGGAAAATCCGGACAACAATCTTGTTTTCCGCCTTCCTGGCAGCGGGTTCACCCCACACTTGCACCCCTTGGCGGGGGCCGCTAAGCATCCGCCCACGATGACGCAAGACCCGGACCACCACGACTCGCTCGGCGGAATGTATTCGGATTATTTCCTCGATTACGCCTCCTACGTCATCCTCGAGCGTGCGGTTCCCCACCTCAACGACGGCCTGAAACCCGTGCAACGCCGCATCCTCCACGCGATGGAGGAACTCGACGACGGCCGCTACAACAAGGTCGCCGGCATCGTGGGGAACACGATGAACTACCACCCGCACGGCGACCAGTCGATCGGCGCCGCCATCGTCCAGCTCGGCCAGAAGGACCTGCTCATCGACACCCAGGGAAACTGGGGCAACACCCTCACCGGTGACGGCGCGGCCGCCCCGCGCTACATCGAGGCCCGCCTCACCAAGTTCGCCAAAGACGTCGTTTTCAACCCGAAGACCACCAAGTGGCTGCCCAGCTACGACGGCCGCCGCAAGGAGCCGGACACGCTGCCGGTGAAATTTCCGTTGCTTCTCGCGCAGGGCGTCGAGGGCATCGCCGTCGGCCTCGCGTGCAAGGTGCTGCCGCACAATTTCATCGAGCTCATCGACGCGTCGGTCTGCGCGTTGCGAAAAGAACCGTTCGAGCTGGTGCCGGATTTCCCCACCGGCGGAGTGATGGACGCCTCGGAATACCGCGATGGCCTGCGCGGCGGCAAGGTGCGCGTCCGCGCCCGCATCGCGATCGAGAAAAAGGGCATCCTGCGCATCACCGAGATCCCGTTCGGCACCACCACCGGCGCGCTGATGGATTCCATCGTCGCCGCCGCGGACAAGGGGAAGATCAAGATCCAGAAAATCGAGGACAACACCGCCGCCGCCGCCGACATCCTCGTCCACCTGCCGTCCGGAGCGGACCCGGAAACCACCCGCGACGCGCTCTACGCGTTCTCCGACTGCGAGCTGACGATTTCCCCGAACTCCTGCGTCATCGTCGATGGAAAGCCGCAGTTCATGGCAGTCTCCGACATCCTCAAGCGCTCCGCGGACCACACCCGCGACATGCTGGAGATGGAGCTGAACATCAGGCTCGGCGAGCTTGCCGAGAAGTGGCACTTCAGCTCGCTCGAGAAGATCTTCATCGAAAACCGCATCTACCGCGACATCGAGGAGTGCGAAACGTGGGAGGCCGTCATCAAGGCCATCGACGACGGCTTGAAGCCCTTCAAGAAACTCCTCAAACGCGAGGTCACCGAGGACGACATCGTCCGCCTCACGGAGATCAAGATCAAACGCATCTCCAAGTATGATTCGTTCAAGGCCGACGAAGAGATCAAGGCGCTCGAAGACGCCATCGCCGAGGCCGAGAAGAACCTCCGCAACCTGACGAGATATACCATCCGCTGGTATGAGGAGCTGAAGAAGAAGTATGGCAAAGGCAAGGAGCGGAAAACCGAGATCGCGTCCTTCGAGCGGGTCGATCGCACCCAGGTGATCGCCGCCACCGAGACACTCTATCTTGATATCAAGAACGGCTTCGCCGGCACCGGCCTGAAGAAAGACGGCGAGCCGATCGACAAGTGCTCGATGCTCGATGATATCATCTCGTTCACCCAGGACGGCAAGATGCGCGTCATGAAGGTGGCGGAGAAGGTTTTCGTCGGTCAGAAACCGCTGCGTGTCGCCCTCTTCCGCAAGGATGAGGATCTCATCTACTCGATGATCTATCGGGACGGCCGCGACGGAGCCATTCTTGCGAAACGATTCACCGTCGGCGGCATCACCCGCGACAAGGAATACGACCTCACGAAAGGCAAACCCGGCACCCGCGTGCTCTACTTCGCCGTTCACAAGAGCAACGAGGAAAGCAGCGCCCAGATGTTGCTCGTCCACCTCAAGCCGGCCCTGCGCATGCGCAATCTCATCCGCCCGCTTCATTTCGCCGAGTTCGGCATCAAGGGCCGCTCGTCCGGCGGCAACCTCGTCACCAAACACGGCGTCGAAAAAATCGTCCGCGCGCCGAAGGACTACGATCCGAACCTGGGGGCCTGAAGGCCGCCTCCGCTGCTAGCGCTCCAACAGGATCTCCTCGCCGAGGACGACGAGGTCCACGCTGCCCTTGAGCGTCTTGTCGAGGAACGGCGTGTTGCGCGACTTCGACTTCATGAAGCCGGCGCTGAAGGTGGTTTCCTTGGCGGGATCGAAGAGAATGAGGTCCGCCGCGCTTCCTTCCTCGATGGCCGCCGCTTCGAGACCCATGAAACGGCGCGGCTCCGCGCTGTAGCGTTTCACCACCAGGTCCCAGCCGAATTTTCCGGTCGAAACGAAGGCGTCGTGCAGCGAAACGAGGGCCGTCTCCAGTCCGGTGATGCCGTTGGGCGCGCTGACGAAGTCCTGCGATTTCTCGAACGGCGTGTGCGGCGCGTGATCGGTGGCGATGAGGTCGAACACGCCTTCGATGAGACCCTCCAGCAACGCCTCGTTGTCGGCCTTGGTGCGCAGCGGCGGGTTCATCTTGTAGTGGGTGTCGTAGTCGCCGATGTCCTCGTCGCAGAACAACAGGTGGTGCGGCGCGACCTCGGCGGTCACGCGGACGTCGCCGCGTTGTTTCCACCAGCGGATGGTCTCCATGCCGAGTTTGCTGGAAACGTGCTGGATGTGGATGTGGGCGCCGGTCGCGTGGGCGAGGCGGATGTCGCGGTCGATAATGATTTCCTCGGCGCATGCGGGCGATCCCTTGATGCCGAGGCGGTAGCTCATCACGCCGTCGTTGAGCGCGCGCGGGCCGGCGAGCTCCGGCACCTCGCAGTGGCTCGCGAAGAACATCCCGAACTCGGTGGCATACTGCATCGCCCGGTAGAGCACCGACGGGTCGCCGGTCGTGTCACCGTCGTCGGTGAGCATCCGCACGCCGAGCGAGCGCATGCCGTCGATGGCCGCGAGTTCCTTGCCGTGACGGCCCTTCGTGACGCAGCCGGACGTGTAGACCGGGATGCGGGAAACCTGCTTCGCCGTCTCGAGGACCTGTTTCACCACATTGGCGGAGTCGATGGACGGGTTCGTGTTCGGCATCATCACCACGCCGGTGACACCGCCGTTGATCGCCGCCTCGCTGCCGCTGCGGATGTCCTCCTTGGCCTCGAATCCCGGCTCGCGGAAATGCACGTGCGCGTCGAACATCCCGGGCATCGCGATTTTCCCACCCGCATCGATGACCCGCGCGCCCTCCGGCGCGGACAGTCCCTTTCCGATCCTCTCGATCTTCCCGCCGGCGATCAGGATGTCGGCTTCGGTGAGATCGGACGTGTGCTCGGAGGCGATGCGGGCATTTTGGAGAAGAAGCATGGGAGGAAACTGGTTTCACCGTCGGGACCCGAAGGCCGTCAGGGCGCGTGGAGGAGATGATGGGGGGATGGCGTGGGATTTCAAGGGCGGGGTGAAATGGCGGCTTGAGCGATCACCACCCAAGGTGTATTCGATTTCGTATGACAAAGGTGCTGACTCTCCGGATCGACCCCGTGTTGTTGGAAAAGGCGGAGGCCCGTGCGGCGCGCCTCGGGGTGGATCGTGCGCAATACGTTCGTTCCCTGATCGAAGAAGATGTGGCGGAAGGGTCCGGGAAACCCGTCTCCCGATTCGCATCGTCCGATCTCGCCGGCCTCTACGAGGGGAGCGGCAAGGCGGCGACCAATCAGGAAGTCCGCAACCGCCTGCGCCGCGGGCGATGAAGGAAATCGCCGACACGGGGCTGATCGTCGCGTTGCTGTTTCGCAACGACCCGTACCACGCTTGGGCGCTGGAGGCCTTCCGGAATCACGCGCCGTTCCACACCTGCGACGCCGTGCTCACCGAAGCCGCCGCGTTCTGCCCGGATCCTGTCGCCGTTCTGAAACTCGTCACCCGCGGGGACCTGGTGATCGATCCGGAGTTCTCGCTGGCTACGGAGGCCCCGTATCTCACGTCACTGGCGGCGAAATATGCCGACCGCCCGATGGATCTCGCCGACGCCTGTCTCGTCCGCATGAGCGAACTCACATCGAAATGCCGCATCTGGACGGTGGACCGGAGTGATTTCTCGACGTATCGCAGGCACGGCAAGAAAGCGATTCCCTGCGAGTTTCCGGAACGTTGAAACCGGCGGCCAATGGTTCACTCACTCCGAAGCCCGCCACCTCGGGACCTTCTGGGAGGAAAGTCTCCTGTTGGTATCTTCACACCCCTGATAGATTGATCTTTCACATCTTCCGGTTTCACGCCCAAAACGAATCGTGAGCCGTCGCAAAGGCTGTACAGACTTCCGCCGACGCATCGTCCTCCGCCGGGAAAGCGTTTTTTCATCCTCCAATTCGCCATGCGGAGGCGTTTGCGTGCGGCGGCGTTTTGCGGGGATTTCAGGGGACATGCGGACCCGATCAAACCCCGCCCGGCTTGAGCCAGTAGAGCACGGCCATTCTCGCGGCGATGCCGTTTTCGACCTGATCGTTGATGAGGGAGCGTTCGTAGTCCATGACGGCGTCGCAGAGTTCGACGCCGCGGTTCACGGGGCCGGGGTGCATGATGTAGATGCCGCGTTTGCGGATCTCTTCGAGGCGGGCGTCGGTGATGCCGTAGAGTTTGTGATACTCGCGCAGGCTGGGGAAATACTGGACGTCCTGGCGTTCCATCTGGACGCGGAGGAGATAGACAATGTCCGGGTTCCAGGCCATCGCCTCGTTGTAGTTGGTGAAGCGGCGGACCTTGTCGGCTCCTTGTTTCGGCACCAGCGAGCCGGGGCCGAGATAGGCGACCTCGACGTCGAGTTTCTTCAGGATCGTGCAGGTCGAACGGGCGACCCGCGAGTGCAGGATGTCGCCGACGATGAGGACTTTCCTGCCGGCGGGTTCGGGGAATTTCTCCTTGATGGTGAAGGCGTCGAGCAGCGCCTGGGTGGGGTGGGCGTGGGCACCGTCGCCGGCGTTGATGACGGACGCGCGGGTGAGCCGGGCGATGGTGCCGGGCAGGCCGGAGGCCTTGTGGCGGACGATCACGTAGTCGGTGCGCATCGCCTGGAGGGTCTCGATGGTCTCGCGGACGGACTCGCCCTTGGTGATCGACGACTGGGCGACGTCGAAGTTGGTGACGTCCGCGGAGAGGCGTTTGGCGGCGACCTCGAACGACGAGTGGGTGCGGGTGCTGGGTTCGTAGAAGAGCATGAGCACCGATTTGCCCTTGAGCGCGGGCACCTTCTTCACGGAACGGGTGAAGAGGTCCTTGAAGGGGGCGGATTGATCGAGCAGGTGTTCGATTTCCTCCCGGTCCAGAGAAGCGATGTCGAGCAGGTCTTTACGAGGCATGCAGTAGCTGTGGGAAAAAATGGAGCGCGCCGAAGATGAGGACCAGCACCGCGATCATCGCGATGAACGCGGAGTGGTGGCGGGAGTAGAAATGCCGCAGGAAGACCCAGACGGCGATGGCCGAGGCGAGCAGTTCCGCGACGGCCGCCAGCGTGGCCGGGTGGAACAGGGTGAGGGAACCGTTGCGGAACTGGGCCGGGTAGCCGAAGCTGTAGAGGTTCTGATAGATAGGGGTGTAGATCTGAGGGAAACAGATCGCCGCGCCGGCGAAAGCGAGCAGATAGCCGCCGAGGACGATGACGAGGTGGGCCTGGGTCTTCCGGGGATCGAACGTGGAGCTTTGCATCTCGTGCAGCGCGTTCTGGCGGCGGATCTGCTCGAGTTCTCGCTCGTTGTGACGGTGCGCCGGGATTTTCGAGCCGGGCAGGGGTTCGATGCACTGCACCGGATCGGCCGGGCCCTGCTCGGACTTCCTGAGCGAGCGCACCGGTTTCGGCGGGGCGGCGGGTTTGGGCGTTTCCGGTTCGGCGGGCGGTGCTTCGGTGGGAGATGTATCCGTTTCCGCGGCCGGGGCGCCCGCGTCTTGAGGAATGCCGAGGCTTTCGCGGAGCTGGGCGAGCTCCTCGGCGGTCTTCTTGCGCTGGGGCAGGGGGCTCATGCGCTTTCCTTTTCGGTGATCCGGACTTCGTCCTTGCCGTCCGTGCGTTCCAAGGAAACCCATACATGGTCGAGTCTCCGGGTGTCCAGCGTGATGCCGACATAGTCCGGCTGGACGGGCATTTCGCGGTGTCCGCGGTCGATCAGCACGGCGAGCTCCACCTTCGCCGGGCGGCCGTAGTCCGAGAGGGCGTCGAGCGCGGCGCGGATGGTGCGGCCGGTGAAGAGCACGTCGTCGACGAGGATGATGTGCGCGCCGTCGACGGGAAACGAGATGTCGCTTTCCTGCAGCGTGGGGTTCGAGTGCAGGTGCTCGAAATCGTCGCGGTAGAGCGAGATGTCGAGCACGCCGAACTCGGGCTCCGGCCCGTCCTTGGCGAGTTGTTTCAACACCCGCTCGGCGACCTCATCGCCGCGGCTTCGGATGCCGACGAGAGCGATGGGTTTGCCGGCGTTCCTTTCGCGGATCGCGGCCGCTAGTCGTTCGACTCCGGCGGCGATTTCCTGGGCATCGAGTGTCTGTGCCATGGCGCGTGGTATTTATTCAAAGTGGAGCCGGCCGATGTCCGAGCGGCGTTGGGATCCGTCGAAGTCGATGCCGGCCGCCGCTTGGTGGGCTTTCTCGACGGCTTCCGCACGCTCCGGGGCGCCGGCGACGACCGCCAGAACGCGGCCGCCGTTGGTTTCCCATGCACCTTCCGCGTTCTTGCGCGTGCCGGCGTGGTAGACGCGGAAATCCCCCTCGGTTTCCAATCCGCGGATGACATCGCCGGATCGCGATGACTCGGGGTAGCCGGCGGATGCGAGAATGACGCAGACGCTCCAGCCGTCGTCGAAGGAAATGAGGTCCGGTTCCAGCTCGCCTTTCGCTCCGGCGAGGCAGAAACCCGCGAGGTCGCCCGTCACGAGCGGCATCACCGCCTGGCACTCGGGGTCGCCGAAGCGGCAGTTGTATTCGATGACCTTCGGGCCGTCCGGAGTGAGCATCAGGCCGAAGTAAAGGAAGCCGCGGTAGGGCAGCCCGTCCTTCGCGAGTGAGGAAACGGTGGGGCCGACGATCTCCAGATCGATCTGCTTGAGCAGGTCCTCGGAGATCAGCCGCCGGCTCGCCACCGCGCCCATGCCGCCGGTGTTCGGGCCGGCGTCGCCGTCGAGCGCGCGTTTGTAATCACGCGCCGGGGTGAAGACGAGGTAGCCGTCGTCGACGATGGCGGCGAAGATCGAAACCTCGGGTCCGGTGAGGCATTGCTCGACGAGCACTCGGCCGGGGCCGAAGCGTTGTTGGGTGAATACCTCGTCGAGGAAATCCAGCGCCGATGTTTCATCCGGGCAGACCGCCACGCCCTTGCCGGCGGCGAGGCCGTCGAACTTGAGCACCGTCGGATACTCACCGGCGATCGCGGCGACCGCTTCGTCCTTGGTGGCGGTGGCCGTCGCGCGGGCCGTCGGGATGCCGTTGCGCAGCAGGAACTCCTTGGCGAACTCCTTCGACGCCTCGAGCTGGGCCGATTCCTTCGGCGGTCCCCAGCACGGGATGCCCTCCTTCGCGCAGAGATTCGCAAGGCCCACGCCCTTCACCAGATAGCTTTCCTCGCCGGCCACGCAGAGGTCGATGGCGTTGGATTTCATCCATGCGACGAGCGATTCGAGGCCGTCGGCATCCACCGGCTTGGCGGTTTCGAAGATCGCGTCGCTGCCCGGGAAACAAAACAACTCGGGATTTCCCGGAGACTCCGAGAGGGCCCGGACCAACGCGTGTTCACGCCCGCCTTTTCCGACAACGAGTATTCTCATCCGCGGCGGTTTTCGCGGAAAGCCGCGCGGGACTCAACCTCGAATCGTTCCCGACATCCCGGGAGAGCGTGAAAGACGGGGTTGCACCCGCGGGTAGCAGCGGGAACGATACCGGTCCCGCCCGATGAAATCCCTCGTTCCCTCCCTCGCCGTCGCCGCCGTCGCGGCCTCCGTCATCGCCCTGAAACCCGCCGGTGAGCAAGCGCCGCCCGGTTCCGCCGGGAAGATCGCCGAAGCGCTGCCTTCCGACGCGTATGCCAAGCCGCAGAAACCGCGGCGCCTCCTCGTTTACTCCCGGACCAACGGTTTCCGCCACGCGTCGATCGCCACCGGCAAGCTCGCGCTCGCCGAGATGGGCAAAACGACCGGCGCCTTCGAAGTCGAGGTCAGCGAGGACCCGGCGGAGTTCGATGTCGACCGCCTGCGCCGCTACGACGCCGTTTGTTTCCTGAGCACCACGATGAACGCCTTCGCCCCGCGCAAGGACGAGTGGGAGAAGATGTCGAAGGAGGAACGGGACAAGGCCCGGGAGCTCGGTGAGCAACGGCAGGAGAATCTCATGAAGTTCGTGAAAAGCGGCCGCGGATTCGTCGGCATCCACGCCGCGACCGATACGTTTTACGACTGGCCGGAATACGGGAAGATGATGAACGGGTACTTCGACGGCCACCCGTGGACGGCGGACACGCCGGTGAGCATCAAGGTGGAGCCCGGCATGGAGAATCATCCGCTGGTCAAGATGTTCGGCGGCGAGAATGTGGAGTTCAAAGAGGAGATCTATCAGTTCAAGGATCCCTACGACTCAACCAAGGTCGACATGCTGCTGCGCCTCGATACCGAAAAAACCGACATGACCCGCGGTGGCATCAAGCGCAAGGACGGCGACTTCGGAGTGGCCTGGGCGCGGCACTGGAGCAAAGGCCGTATGTTCTATTGCTCGATCGGCCACAACCATGACATGTATTGGCATCCGAAGGTCCTGCGGCATTACCTCGCGGGCATCCAGTGGGCGCTCGGTGATCTCGAGGTGGATGTGAAATCCGGCGACTAACGGTTTCTCCGGTTGCGGTTCTGATCGTCGCGGCGTTGCTCTTCCCGGCGCTGTTCGTCGCGACGCTGCTCCTGCCGCTGGCGTTCCTCCGCCTGCTGGCGGCGTGAGGACTCCTCTTGTTGGCGGCGTGAGGCTTCTTCCTGCTGCCGGCGCGACGACTCTTCCTGTTGGCGGCGGGCTTGTTGTTCCGCCTCGCGCTGGCGCGATGCTTGTTCTTCGCGTTGGCGGGACGCTTGTTCCTGCTGGCGGCGCATGTCGTCCTGCTGGCGGCGTTGCGATTCCTCGCGCGCCTGCTGGCGGGCCGCCTGTTCCCGGCGATCGGCATCCTGCTGGCGACGGTTCTGTTCTTCCTCGCGCTGGGCCCGGTCATTGCGTTGCCGTTGTTCTTCGGCGCGTTGCATCAACTCCCGTTGGCGGGCCTCCTGATCCCGGCGCGTGGTTTCGCGGCGCGCCGTCTCGGTCTGCTGGCGGCGGGCTTCGTCAAGCCGCTGCTGGCGCTCGCGCTCGCGGGCGGCGCTTTGTTTCATCTTCTCCTCCAGTTCCTTGCGGGCCTGGTCGCGGCGCTTCGATTCATTGGCCGCCCCGGAGGGATCGGGTCTGCGCGGCGTCGGAAAAACATCCGGAGCCACCTCGGCGCGCCGGCCGTTGGTGTCCTTTCGTTGGCCCGGATCCCGCGGCGCCACCGGCCGGGCCGGACCGCGCGACTCTTGGCGTGATTCGGTCATCCCCGGCGGGAGTTGGGGTTTCCTCGTGTCGCGATCGTTGGATGAAACGTTCCGTTCCTTGCGTGTTTCGGACTCGTCCTTTTTCCTGGGCGTTTCGACCCGCGTCGGCTTCTTCGTTTCCTCCGACGGCCCGGTCGTCCGGCGCCGTTCGGTGGCGGCGACCGGCGGGGTTTCGCGTCGTTGCGTCTCGCGGCCGCTGGTTTGCCGCTCTGGATTGCGCTTTTCGCGGTTGGCGGTGAGTTCCTCCCGGCGCTTCGCGGGGAATTTCTCCGGGCCGCCGAGCCGTTGGATCGTCTGCTCGGCCCGCTGGCGGTCCTTGACGCGGGTTTCCTCGAAGCGCTTGCGCACGTCGGCTTCCGGTTGGCGGTCGCGTTGGATGGCGACGTCGCTCCATGTGCCGCGCAGGTTTTTCGGGTGCAGCCCGGCGTTCCATGCGACGTCCACGTTCGGTGCGTGCATCCGGAGTTTGCCTTGGGAAACCCGCGGGTGGCGGTCGACGATGCGGCCGTCGCGGTCGGTCTCCAGTCGATAGAACGGGATCGGCCGCGCGGTCTGGCGGCTCACATCGCCATACGACGGGCCGCCGCAGATCGTGCGTCCGCGGACGTGTTGGAACCGCGTCACGTTGCGGGTGTGATTCCAGAAATCGCGGTGCCTCGAGTAAGGCAGGCAGTGGCGGCGGACCGGTTCGCAGAAGTTGCGGGTTTCCACGAAGCAGAACCATGACGAGCCGATCCCGAGGGTCGCCTCGATGTTCGCGTCCCACGCCCAATGGCGGTAGGCGAGGGACTCGGGCGGCAGCGGTGCCCAGCCGATGTGGCTCGATCCGTAGCGCCAGCAGACCCAGGCCGGCGCCCACTCGGAGCCGGGGATCCAGACCCATCCGCGGCCGGCGACGAGCGCCCAGCGGCCGTAGTGATAGGTCGCCCAGCCGAACGGCTCGTCGGACACCCAGGTCCAGCCGTGGTCGGTGCAGACCCAGCGGCCGCGGGTGTAGGGGCGCCACGAAACATCGCGCACCACCACCGGCTGCCAGACATATCCGTATTGCGGCGTGGAAAACCACGAGCCGTACGACGAGAGCGAGTCGTAGAACAAATCGTAGTCGGCCACCGGCTCGCCGGCGGTTTCTTCCCGCACGGTTGCGAGCGCCTCGCGGCCGGCGAGTTCACGGTCGCGTTCGTCGAGTTGGCGGGACATGTCGTCCGCGTCGTCGAGACTGCGGCCGAGCTCGTCCTGCATCTGTTCGATCTTCGTTTCGCGGGCGGCCAGGGCGCGTTCGCGTTCCTCCAGCTTGCGCTCGGCCTCGGCTTTCGTGTCGTCCTGCATGCGGACGAGCTGGATGCGCTCCTCCTCCATGCTCATGCGCTCGCGTTCGATCGCGTCGCGTTCGTCGGCGAGTTTGGCCTCGGCGGCCTGTTGTTCGAGTTGCTCGCTGCGGGCTTCCGCGGCTTCGGCGCGTTGTTCGAGCTCGTTGAGGCGCCGGGTGACGTCGTCCGCGGGTTTTTCGCAGGAAACGAGGGCGGCGCCGATCAGCGCGGGAAGGATGGTTCGCATGGCGGTTTTGAGGGGGTGTGGACCATGAGACGGAAACCCCCGCCTTTCATTCGAATTCGATCGAAGCTTCGCCCTCAACCCAGCGGCTCGAACACCACGTGCGGTGCCGAGCCACGGCCGGTCGGGCGTTCCTCCCGCCGCAGACGCGCCCCGAGGGCCTCCTCCAACGCCCGCTGTTCCATCGCCACCGCGCGCGGATACTGCTCGAATACCGGTTGGAGCGGATTGTGGATCTCGACGAGTTTCGGCGGTTTCGTCCCGTTCTCTTCGAGAAACCCGGAACACCCGTCTTTCTGCCGCAGCTCGGCGAGGCGGCGCAGCCGTTCCGCCGTGTCGCTGGTTTTCGCCAGCTCGCGCATCCATTGCTCGCGACGGTTTTCGAAATGTTGGAACAACAGCTTCTCCGGCGCGTTCTCGCCGAACATCGGCTTCATCGCCTCCAGCAGCTCGAGCGTGAAGGTGGCGCCCGCCTCCGGAAACAAACGGTCCGCGCTCGGTGCCAGGCTGTAGAAAATCTCCGGCCGTCCGACCTCCGCGCGCGGCACCCGCGTCCGCAGCACATATCCCGCCTTGAGCAGTTCCTCGCAGTGTGTCTTCACCGCCATGTAGCTGGCTCCGGTGCGTTTCGACAACTCGCTGATCGGCAGGCCGCCCTGCAGTTTCAGCGATTCGAGCACCAGCCGCCACTGCGGTTTGATCAGGTCGTGGAAAACCGGGAGGAGCATGGGTTGGCGTTAGAATCCGGAGAATCCCGGGCCGGTGCAATCCGCAAATCCGCTCACCGGCCGAAAAGCCGCCCGCTCTTGCGAAGCCCGGGGTTGCCAGCGCGCCGCGTCCGGCCATGATCCCGCGCATGTCTGTTCGCACCGGCATCCTGCTCGTCGTCTCCGGTCCTTCGGGATCCGGGAAAACCACGCTCTGCCGCCGTCTCGCGGACCTCGGGGAAGTCCGCTACTCGGTGTCCTGCACGACCCGTGCGCCGCGCCCCGGCGAGGTGAATGGAAGGGACTATCATTTTCTCCAGACCTCGGAATTCCAGCGTCTCGTCGAAGCTGGTGAGTTTCTCGAACACGCCGAGGTGCACGGAAACCACTACGGAACGCTCCGCTCGGAAGTCCTCGGACATCTCGACCAAGGGATCGACGTGGTGATGGACATCGACGTCCAGGGCGCCGCCCAGGTCCGCGCCTGCAACGACCCCGGCATCATGCGCGCACGGGTGGATCTTTTCGTCATGCCGCCCAGCGAGGAGGAACTCGAATCCCGCCTCTCCGGCCGCGGCACGGATGACCCGGAGGTGATCGCCCTGCGGCTCCGGAACGCGCTCCAGGAGATGAGCCACTGGCGCGAATACCGCTACATGCTGCACTCATCGACCCGCGAGCGCGATTTCGAGCGTTTCCGCGCGCTCGTCGAGGCCCAGCGGATGCGTGTTTCGCGACTCACTTGACGCGCACTTTTTTCATCGGCCCGTAAGGGAACCAGTGGCCGCCGATCATCGAGCGCAGCCCGAGCATGAGCTTGCTGTTCTTCCGAAATCCCTTGCCGGCGCTCGCCCGGCTGAGCTTGAAACTCGTGGCGGCGGCGGGCAGTCCCAATGTTTTCGACGGTTCGAGCCAGTCGCAGTTCCGCGTCTTGATGTCGTCGATGAAGATTCCGGTCGGGCTCGCCTTGTCGTGCACGAAAATCGCCGAAGTGCCCGTCACATAGTAGCGGAAGCGGACGCGAACCGGCTTGGAGGACTTCGGCAGCTTGATCTTCGCGATGCCGATATTCTGATCGTAGAACGTGTTCGACACCCCGCTGATCTTCTTGCCCGCGCTCTTCCATGTGAGGCCGCCGTCGCGCGAGACCTCCACCTGCAGGTGGCTCGCCTTGGTCATGAAACCGCGGCGGTAGTAGAACTGCAGGAACGCCTTGGATTTCGGCAGGATCTCGCGGTCGATCTCGAAAATCTGGTCCGGCACGCCGCGTTTGATGAGATTGTAGCTCGTCGGGAACGTCAGGTGGAACGCCTTCTTGCCCGACACCCCGCCGAAGCCGGCGAACGACGACATCTTGGTCACCAGCGGATAGGCGGACCCGGTTTTGTCGATCACCTCGGTCTTGCGTTTTTTCTCCGCGTTTTCCGTCCAACTGCCACGGCGCTGCACGAAGGTCGTGACGCGGCGTGCTTGTGACAGCGGCACCTGGGGCGTGGAAACCACAGCCGCCGCCTTGGCGGGAACGGTTTTCGGACCCCGCAACGCCTGGTTCGACGTGAGGCGCTCGGGATCGATCAGGATCACCTCATAGCGATGCTCCGCCGGCACTCCTTCGCCTTGGATGCCGCTCACGGTCACCGAGAACTTCGTGTCCGTGGTCACGTTCTGGATCGCCGCCCGGGAATCGACCTCCCAGACGATGGCGGGGTCGCCGTAGGTCGGGCTGGTTTTGATGCCCTTCACCGCGACCACCCTGCCGCTGGCGTCCTTCATCGAGACCGAAGCGTTGGAGAAATCGGCCCCGTCACGGCTCAGCGACCAGAAACGCGAGTTCACCGGCGCCGGGAAATATCCGGCCGCCGGGTATTCGACGAACCCGGCATCGACGTTTTCGTTCACTTCGCCCGGCCGCTGGCTGATGTAGAGTGTGTTCGTCGGCGGACGGTACGGGCCGGTGCCCGGTTGGTCGCCGGTGGCGAAATTCGTCGCGCCGGGCTGCAGGATCCAGCGCCGGTGGCCGACCGATGAGTTCCAATACGAAGTCGCCGAGCCACGCTGGATTTCCTCCACCATGTATTCGGTGATCGCGCCGGGTCCGAACAATCCGAAGGCAATGTTGCCGTGGGCGCTGGCGTTCCAGGCCTCCTTCGACCAGCCGGTCAGGCCGCCCGCAGGGTCGTGCGTGATCGCGGGGTTGCTTCCCGAGTTCGCATCGTAGTTCCTCACCAGCATCAGCGCGCTCTCCTGCGCCGCCGAGGACTTTTTGGTCGATTTCGACGGCTTGTGGGCGTCCGTCGGATCGATGTGCACCGTGGAGTTCGTATTCACCCGCACCGTCGCCGGCACACCGCAGAGCGCCCGGAAGAAATTCACCCGCCGCTCCACATCCGCGACGAACGCCGTCGAAACGCTGCCCGTCTTGCCGTTGTAGTCGCCGGTCCATTTGATCCGGTTCTCGTATCCTTCGGACGCCATGTAACACGCGTGCCACAGAGTCAGAACGTCGTTCCGGTTGCTGTTCGAAACCTGCATGCCGACGGATTTCGGCGCGCCGCCAGCCGCCAGCGGGCACAGCGCCGCCAGCGCGATCGGGAAAATGGGTGAGGAAAGCTTCATGTAAGGGACCTTGATCGTAAACCTAACCAAGGGATTTTCGAACCACGCGATCGCGTGGGGTGCCCCGGAGCTGCCGAAGGGGAAAGCCGGCCGCGTCTGAAACGCGGGGCCTTCGGGCGCCGGGCGCGGAAACCTGCACCCATTTCGGATCGGATCAAGGAATGGTTTTGCAAAACGGCCCGGATTCTGAGATTTCAGCGCGGGGAACAAGTAAGGTTTTCCTTACTTTCAGTCAATCCTGAGCACCCCATCCATCCCATGCCACCGGGCAAGACGCAGTTGATCCGCACCACGGGCAAACGCCTGCGGGACGCCGTGCGCTCGTTGGTCCGCTCCGAACAGGGCGGGGCGGCGGTCGCCTGCATGGTGCTGCTGCTGGTGCTGATGGTCCTCATCAACGTCCTCAACGTGACCAACAGCTACGTCGGCCGGGACTTCATGTCGGCCATCGAGAACAAGGATTTCCCGGGGTTCCAACAAAAGACGCTGCTCTACGCGATGGTCTTCATCGCCTCCACGATCACCGCCTCGGTCTTCCGCTATACCGAAGAACGGCTCGGCATCCTGTGGCGCGAGCAGCTCACCTGGCGGCTCACGAGTTCCTACCTGAGCGACCGCACCTACCACCATCTCGACGCCTCGACCGGCGTGGCGAATCCCGACCAGCGGATCGCCGAGGACGTGAAGGCCTTCACCACCACCACGCTTTCGTTCCTGCTGCTCATCCTCAACGGCACCATCACCGCGATCTCGTTCTCCGGCGTGTTGTGGTCCATCAGCCCGATGCTTTTCGCCGTGGCGGTGGCCTACGCGGTGTTCGGATCGTTTTTCACCGTGATGCTCGGCAAACCGCTCATCCGCATCAACTACCACCAGTTCGACATGGAGGCGAACTTCCGCGCGGACCTGATCCACGTGCGGGAAAACTCGGAGTCCATCGCGCTCGCCCACCGCGAGGGCCGCTTCAAGATCCGCCTCAAGAAACGTCTCGACGCGCTCACCCGCAACTTCCGCCGCCTCATCGTGGTGAACCGCAACCTCTCGTTCTTCACCAACGGCTACAACTATTTCATCCAGATCATCCCCGTGGTTCTCATCGCGCCGATGTACATGTCGGGAGATGTGAAATTCGGGGTCATCACCCAGTCGGCGATGGCCTTCGCCACCTTGCTCGGCGCGTTCTCGCTCATCGTCACCCAGTTTCAATCGATCTCGGCGTTCACCGCCGTCACCGCGCGGCTGCACCTGCTCGGCGAAGCCATCACCCGCGCCGAGGAATCGAACCCGTGCCGGATCGTCGTCGAGGACCGCGGCGACCGCCTCATCTATCAGGATGTCTCGCTCCAGAGCGCGGACCGCACGCGGACACTGATCGAAGGACTTTCGTGGGAAATCCCGCCGGCCACCTGCTGGCTGGTCACCGCGGAGGACGACGCGGCGGGCATCGCTTTGTTCCGCGCCACCGCCGGCGTGTGGGACTGCGGGACCGGGCGCATGATCCGTCCCGGCCCGGAGGAGGTCCTGTTCCTCGCCGAGCGGCCTTATCTTCCTCCCGGTCCCTTGCGCGACGCGATCATCCGCGCCGGACACGAGGGCGAGAGTGACGACGCCGCGGTCTTCACCGTGCTGCGCTCGCTCGGCATCGAGGAGGCGGTGCGGCGGGTCGGCGGCCTCAATGCGGAAAAGGACTGGGACGAAGAACTCTCGATCGGCGAACAACACCTTCTCTCCGTCGCGAGGATCCTGCTGGCGAAACCCGCCTTCGTGTTTCTCGACCGACCGGGCTCGGCAATGCCGAAGGCGATGGTCGCCTCGGTGATCCAACGTTTCCGCGAGGAAGGCCTCGGCGTGGTCGTCTTCGGACGGAACGGCGAGCGGTCCATCGTCTGTGACGGGCGGCTCACGATCGGGCGCGATGGAACCTGGGCGATCGCCGGGCATGAGCCGGATTCGCCGGGCGACCCGGACTTGTCGTGTTGACTTCCCCGGCGCGTGGCTATCCTCGCCGGCGAGATGAGTGAAACACCGTCGCTCGATGCGGGCCGGCCCCGCGCGTTTGAAAGCCCCTCGGGCATCCGCGTGGAGATGAACCCGAACGGCTCGCTGCGGCGCATCGACTGCGGCGGGATCATGATCAACCTGTTTCCCGGCACCATGCTCGAAGGCGGGCCCGCCAACATCCGGCTCGCGGTGGACGGCGGGGACTCCGTTCCGTTGTTAGGCCCGTCGTCGCCATCCGCCTTCGGGTTCGAAGGGGGTTTCACCGCTGTGGGAAACAACGGCGGTGTTTTCTATCAGGTTCGCCTCGTGCTCATGGACGAAGCCCCCGCGTGGCGCTGGGAGGTGAAACTGGAAAACCGTTCGTCTTCTCCGGTCCGTGCCGCGCTGACGCTCGTGCAGGACATCGGCATCGCCGACTACGGGGCGATCCGGCTCAACGAATACTTCGTCAGCCAATACATCGATCACACGCCGCTCGATCATCCGGAACACGGCGTGCTCGTCGCGTCCCGCCAGAACCAGCCGATGGGCGGAAAACATCCGTGGGTCCTGACCGGTTCGCTCGGTCGTGGCGTTTCCTTCGCGACCGACGCGCTGCAGATCATCGGCCGCGACGGCCTGCCCGGCACCCGGCTGCAGCACGAGCACTCGATGGTCGCGATCCGCGGCGAGGAACTCCTCATCGCGCCGGGGGATTCGGTCGCCAGCGGATTCTTCGGGTGTTTCGGCCCGGACAAACCCGGCGCCATCGTTCCCGGCGACGAAACGGCGGCGGATCCGGTTTTCCAACCGCATTCTAACATTCCGGCGATCGTCGGCGAAACCTTGAAGACGCCAGCAGCCTGTTTGTTTTCGGACACCCTCCTGCTGGATGGCGACGATGTGCCGCGACAAACACTTGAAGTTTGGTTCGGAAACCGGTGGGTCGATCCCGAGACCGATGAGCAAGGTGACGTCCTTTCGTTTTTCCTGCCGGACGGCGCGGCCCACGTGGTGACGGCCGCCAAGGAACGCGCGGTGCTGCGACCGCACGGGCACATCCTGCGCAGCGGTTCGCTGCTGGTGCCCGACGAGTCGGCGCTCACTTCGACCTGTTGGATGGACGGCGTCTTCCACTCGATGGTCACGCAGGGGCATGTGAGCATCAACCGCTTCCTCTCCACCTGCCACGGCTATCTGCGCATCTTCCGGAGTCATGGCATGCGGGTCTTCGTCCGGCTCGACGGCGGATGGCGCCAGCTCGGGCGGCCGAGCGCCTTCGTCATGGAACCCGACCGCTGCCGCTGGATCTATCAGTTCGATGGCCGTCGCATCGAGGTGCGTTCGGAAGCACCGGCCGAGCGCCATGTCCTGCGGGTCACGGTCGCCGTGACGGAGGGCGATCCGATGGATCTTCTCTTCTCCCTTCACTCCGCGATGCACGGTGACGATGGCATCGCGTCGGAACCGCTGCGTTGGGAGTCGATCGGCGAGGGAGTGCTCGTGCGTCCCTCGTCGGACGGAGATGTGGGCAAGCGTTTCCCGGATGGCGCGTTTCACGTCGCGCCAGTGGACGCACGTTTGGAGTTTTCGGACGATGCCGCGCTCTTCGCGGACGGGATTTCACGCAACCAGCCGTTTCTCACCGCCGTCGCGCGCGGAACGAGGCGCGCCGGTTTGGAAATCGAAGGGCGGCTCGTTCCTTCCGCCTCGCCCGGCAATCCCGCGTTCTGGGACGAGGTGGCCGGCGGCTTGTCGATCCGTTCGGATACGGATCCCACCGTGTCGCGGCTCGCGTCGATCCACCCGTGGTTCGTGCACAACGCGCTGGTCCACTACCTGTCGCCGCGCGGGCTCGAGCAATACTCCGGCGGCGGCTGGGGGACGCGTGATGTCTGCCAGGGCGCGTTCGAGTTTCTCATGGCGCAAGGGCGTTTCGCCTCCGCGAGGGATCTGCTTCTCCGGGTGTTCCGCCAGCAGAATCCGGATGGCGACTGGCCGCAGTGGTTCATGTTTTTCGAACGCGAGCGCGACATCCGCCCGGGAGACTCGCACGGCGACATCGTCTTCTGGCCGCTGCTCGCCACGGCGCAATACCTGGTCGCCACCCGCGACGATTCGCTGCTCGCGGAAACCGTGCCGTTTTTTCACCCGGAGGATGCGGCTCCGGTCCTCCAGCACATCGACCGCGCCTTGGATGTCATCCTCGGCCGCGTGGTCCCGGGCACTTCGCTGGCCGCATACGGTCATGGCGACTGGAACGATGCGCTGCAGCCCGCCCGCCCGGAACTCCGCGAACGCCTTTGCAGTTCGTGGACGGTCACGCTCAACCACCAGACTTTCACCACGCTCGCGGCCGCCTTCCGTGCCGTCGGACATGAAGAGCGCGCGACCACGCTCGAAACCATGGCGGCCAACATCCTCGACGAGTTCCAGCGCCTGCTCGTCGTGGACGATGTCGTCGCCGGGCTCGTCCATTTCCCGGAAAACGCCGCGCCGGAGCCGTGGCTCCATCCGCGGGACGAAACGACCGGCCTTTCCTACAGCCTGCTGCCGATGATCCACTCGGTGATCAACGGCATGTTCACACCGCGGCAGGCGGAGAAACATCTGGGCCTCATCCGCGCTTATCTAACCGGTCCCGACGGCGCGCGGCTCTTCGACCGTCCGCTCGCCTATCACGGCGGCATCCGCACGCGCTTCCAACGCGCCGAAACGGCGAGCTATTTCGGCCGCGAGATCGGGCTGATGTACATGCACGCACATCTGCGATACGGCGAGGCGCTCGCGCGTTTCGGCGATGCCGATGGGTTCTATCAGGCGCTGTGTCTCGCGAATCCGGTCGGCATCCGGGAACTCGTGCCGAGCGCCGCGCCGCGGCAGGCGAATTGTTATTACTCGAGCTCGGACGCCGCCTTCGCCGACCGCTACGAGGCTTTCGACGAATACGACCGCGTCCACCGCGGCGAGGTCGCCCTCGAAGGCGGCTGGCGCGTGTATTCCAGCGGCGCGGGCATTGCGGCGCGGCTGCTGGTCCAATGTTTCCTCGGTTTCACGATCGGCAAGGACCACCTGGTGATCGATCCGGTCATTCCGCCCTCACTCGACGGGCTGGAAGCGACGCTGCGGATCGGCGGTAAACCGGTCGCGGTTCTCTATCGGATCGGTCCCAAGGGCTGTGGCCCTGTTTCCGTGAATCTCAATGGTGAGGACCTCGATTTCGTCCACGAGGCGAACCCATACCGCGCCGCCGGCGTGCGCATCTCGCGCGAAACGATCGACCGCGTGATGACCGGCAGCGGAGACCGCTTCACCATCTGGCTCGGCTGAAAGAATTTCCGTTTTCTTATGATCCGGATCCGCCGCCGCGGCGGATGTCTAGGTGAGGCGCGGCGGGATGCCGCAGCGCCTTCGAATTCCCCACCGCCATGAGCGCAAACCCAGCCCGCCGGGCCGTCCTGATCCCCCTTGCCGCCTTGATGTCCTTCCTGCTCGTCGTGCCCGCGACGGCCGCGAGGAAGTTGTTGAAACTCGAACTCTCCGACAGCGGCCGGACCGCCAAAGTCGAGGTGCCGCGCGGGGTGGAGACGGTGACGCTGCAACAGTTCCAAAAAACCGGCGGCTGGACGCGCGTCGCGGAGAAAACGGCGGAGGCCGGCGTGATCCGCTTCCGTCTTCCCGGCGGCGGGGAGGGGAAATGGCGCGCCATCGGCCGCTTCGCCAGCGCCTCGGGCGACCGCGGGAAATTCCCGGCCGCTTTCTATCAGGGCGACCATCGTTTCTCCGCCGGACGCTCGACATGGGCGGGCGGTCCGTGGGCCGGAAGGATCGCTGGATTCGAATCCGAATCGCCGGACAGTCCCGCTCCGCCGGAGGAGGCGGATATCTGGAAGATCGATGGCGGTACGGTCTATTTCTTCAACCAACTGCGCGGCCTGCAGGTCGTCGATGTGAGGGATCCGGCGGACCCGCGGCTCGTCGCGTCGCTGCGCATGCCCGCGATGGGCGAGGATCTGTTCCTGCTGCCCGGATCCGGTGCCACCCGCCACGTCGTGTTGCTCACCCGGACCTCCAAGGACAGCACCATGATCTCGATCGTCCGAGTGGATTCCTCCGGTGCCGCCGTCGTCCGCCGCGAGCGGGTGAAGGGTTCGCTGGGCGACAGCCGGATGGTCGGAAACCGCCTGATCCTCGCCACTTCGGAGTGGCGCGAGCCGGAGGAGAAAAACGGCGGGTGGACCACTCTCACACGGGTCAGCGAGTGGTTTCTCAACGGTGGCGCGGCCCCCGTGGCCGGGGCGCACAGGGAGATCGAAGGCTCCGAGGCGACCATCTCCGCCGGCAGCGGCTGGCTCGCGGTGTCGGTGGTGCCCGATGGCCGCTGGAACCGCTCGGAAGTCTCCGTTTTCTCGCTCGACAGCCCCGGCCTGCGGAATCTAACGGCCGCTCCGGTGCGCACCGCCGGTTCCATCCAGGACACCTTCAAGATCCAGTGGCGCGACGATGTGCTCACCACCATTTCCGAGCGCAGCACCCGCACGAACCGCTGGCGGCCGGAGACCGTGCTGGAAACCTTCCACGTGCCCGCCACCGGCGCCGCCGCGAACCCGCGCCTCGGAAAGCTCAGCCTCGCCAAGGGCGAAAGCCTCTACGCGACGCGCTTCGCCGGGCACCTCGCCTACATCGTGACCTTCCTGCAGACCGATCCGCTGTGGGTCGTCGATCTATCCGATCCGTCGAAACCCGCGGTCGCGGGCCACATCGAGGTTCCGGGTTGGTCCACCCATCTCGAACCGGTGGGCGACTCGTTGTTCTCCATCGGCTGGGACAACGGAACGGTGGTCGCATCTCTTTTCGATGTCTCGGACCCGGCCGCTCCGGCCTTGCGGAAACGCCTGAAACTCGGCCCCAGCGGGACCTTCAGCGAAGCCGCGTGGGACCGCAAGGCGCTGCGCGTTCTGCCGGACGACGGGCTCGCGCTGGTGCCCGTCGGCGTTTTCGACGCGAAGAACGGCACGACCCGCTCCGAGGTCCGGCTGCTCGATTTCAACACCGCGGCCGGAACCCTCGCGATGCGCGGAGCGATCGATCACGACTTCGATCCCCGCCGCGCCGAACTGCTGAAAAACTCCGTCGTTTCCGTCTCCCAGCGGGTGATGGTGACCGCGGACGTCGGCGATCTCGACCGTCCGGAAATCCTCTCCGAGGTGTCGCTCGCGTGGCCGGTGGACCGGGTGCTCGACGCGGGTCCGTGGATGCTGCAGATCGAGGCCGGCACTGCTTGGTCCGTCGGCCGGGCGACGCTGCGGGTTTCTCCGGCGGAGGCCACCGAGGAAATCCATGCCGAGCACGACCTCGGATCGGGCCAGGTGAAAGCCGCGGACCTGCGCGATGGCATGCTCTACGTGTTGCGCGAGGCCGGGCCGCCGACCCTGCTGGCGAAACGCAGCGTGGTGACCGGCCGCACGAAGAACCGCCTCGTGCTCGATGTGTACGACGCCTCGGCGCTGCCCGCCCTCGAGCGCGTCGGGCGGCGCGTCGTGCATGGTGTTCCCGGATTGACGGTGAACAACGGCCGCCTGCTCTGGCCGCAGGCCAACCGCCCGGTGGCACTGCTCGAAGCCGAGCCGCGCGTTTGGGTGCTCTATGAAAGCATGCGCTCCGCGGAGCCCGTCGCTTCGGTTGCGGACCTCGGACGTGTCGCCCGCAGGTCCATCGTTCCGGATTGGGCGCCGCGGCGCGCCGCGCGCCTGGTCGCCTTCGATGTTTCCGATCCGCGGAATCCCACGGCGGACGAACCCGCGCGGGTCGGCATCGGCGGCACGGTCCCGAACGGGACGATCGAGGCGGCCGACGGCCTTGTCGTCATCGGCACCGAGAGCTACCGCCGCGAAACGAACGGCAAGTCCTATCCGGACGGCCGCTCGATGCAGGGCGTGCACGTCTTCGAGATCGGCGCGTCCGGCGCGCCGGCACCGCGGCCGATGATCGACCTGCCGGATCCCGCGTTCGCCATCACGGAGTTGGAAGAAGACGGCTTCCTCGTTTTCACCGCCGGCGCGAAGGGCGTGAAAGTCTGCGCCAGCGATGGATACGACGCCTTCAAGGTCGCTTTGCTCGAGGTGGAAGAAGGACGCGCCATGGCGGCCTCGGAACGCCGGTTGTTCGTCGCCGCCAAGGACGGGATCGAGCAGTTCCGGTTGGAAGACGACGGAAGTTTCACCCCCGGTGAAACCATCGCCTCAGGCTTCCGCCCATGGTCGCTGCGATGCGTGGGACGCCTCGTGCTCGCCTCCAACGGAAACAAACTTTTCGCCGCGGGCCGGAAGAAAGGGGAGGGCACCAAATGGAAGTTCCCCACCTGGTGGTTGGACTTGCGCAGCGTGGAAACCGCCGCGGACGGCGATCTGCTCGTGCCCTTCGGCGAATACGGCGTGGAACGGCTCGATCGGTGACCGATCGGGCCTCCCGGGCTTGTCATGGGGCGGGTTTTGGCGATGGTGGCGGCCTGATGACGTGGTTCGACCGCATGGAACGCCGCTTCGGCTGGCTTTCGTTTCCCCATTTCCTGAGATATTACGCGATGCTGCACGGGCTGGTCTTCGCCCTGCAGTTCATCCGGCGCGACATCACGTCGCTGCTCGCGTTCGATGCGGACCGGATCCTATCCGGCGAGGTCTGGCGGCTGGTGACCTTCCTGTTCGCCTCGTCCGGTCTCGAGGGCACCGGGTTCTTCGGCCTGCTGTTCTTCGTCTTCATGTTGATGATCGCCTTCATGATGAGCGACGCGCTCGAAGGCGCGTGGGGCACCTTCCGCACCACCTTGTTTTTCTACACCGGCGTCGTCTGCATCATCATCGGCAACTTCGTGTTCGGAAACCCGCTGCCGGGCGTGTCCGGATTCATGATCTATGCCTCGGCGTTCTTCGCTTTCGCGACCTTGTTTCCGAAGGTCGAGTTCCTCCTGTTCCTCGTCATCCCGGTGCAGGTGCGTTTCCTCGCGTGGATCCAGGCGGGTGTGCTGATCCTCGGCGTGTTCGGAAACTGGTGGATCCTTCCGTTCTATCTGCTCGTCTTCCTCAACTACCTGCTGTGGGCCGGCATCCCGGTGCTGCGGGGCACGATGCACGTGATGGAGTCGTCCCAACGCCGCAAGTCATACAAGGCGCGCCAGTTGCCGGAGGAGTCCGCGTTCCACCGCTGCGAGGTGTGCGGAAAAACCGAGCTCAGCGATCCGTCGCTCGAGTTCCGCGTGGGGCCGGACGGCAAGGAGTATTGCGACGACCACCTCCCGGGCTGAAAGATGAACTTCGGGATCGTCGGCGCCGGATCGATCGCCCGCACCCATGCGGCGGCCATCCGCGGCATGGAGGGGTGTTCGCTGCGCTCGCTCTGTTCCTCGCGCGGCGAGGCGGCGAACGCGGCCGGTGAGTTCGATGGCGTGGCGATCCACCGCGATCTCGATTCGTTCCTCGCCGATCCGGAACTCGACATCGTCACCATCGCCACGCCGTCCGGCGCGCACTTCGAACCCGCGGTGGCCGCCCTGCGCGCCGGCAAACACGTGCTCTGTGAGAAACCGTTGGAAATCACCTGCGAGCGGATCGACCGGATGATCGCCGTGGCGCGCGAGAGCGGCAGAACCCTCGCCGCCATCCTCAACCGCCGCTTCCACCCGGCAATGGACGCGTTTCACCAAGCCGTCGGCCAGGGCCGTCTCGGCCGTCTGACCTCCGCATCGTGTTATGTGAAATGGTTCCGGGACCAGGCCTACTACGACTCCGCCGCATGGCGCGGCACCTGGGCGCTCGACGGCGGCGGCGCGCTCATGAACCAGGGCATCCATGCCGTCGACGCGCTGCTCCATCTCGCCGGGCCGGTGAAATCCGTGACCGCGAGCACCGCCTGCCTCGCCCACGAGCGGATCGAGGTCGAGGACTGCGTGGTCGCCACGTTGGAGTTTGAAAACGGCGCGCGCGGCGTCATCGAGGCCTCCACCTGCGCGTGGTCGTCCCAAGGCCACCCGGCGCGCATCCAGCTTTGCGGCACCCGCGGCTCGGTGTTCCTTGCCGACGAGGCCTTCGAAGTCTGGGACTTCGCCGACGAGCGGCCCGAGGACCAAACGATCCGCCGCACGCTGATGCATGGCGCCGCCGCCGGCCTCGGCGCGAACGACCCGAAGGCGATCGGCTGCCTCCAGCACCGGCGGAACTTCGAGGAGGTCGTCCGCGCCATCCGCGACGGCCGCGAACCGACCGTCTCCGCCGCCGGGTCCCGCAAGGCCGTCCGGCTCATCGAGGCGGTCTATCAGAGCGCCCGCGGTGGCGGCGTGCGGGTGGATTTGTGAGTCGGGGACGGGATCAAAGTGAACGGCCCATCGATCTGGAGCGGCGTGAAGCCCACCACGGGAGGACGCAGGCCGCCAGCAGGGCGGCGCCTGGTTCGGGAACGCTGTGGATATCGAAGAACACCAGATCCTGGACGCCGGTCCACACCGGGTGAGCCGCGTAAAACGTCATTCCCGCGCCCGCGCCGGATCCGATCTCGGCGACCATGTCCGTGTAGAGATCAAGCACCGCGCCGGTGACGGGCGATCCGTCGGTGTTGCGGACGAGGTTTTCGCCGGAGGAAAGATCCAACGAGCCAAGTGTCCCGTCGTAGTCCAGGACGATCTCCGTGGACAGGAAGTTGAACGCGGAAACCATGTCCGCGAATTCCTGCGAGGCCATGGGCGTGCCGACGAAATCCGGAGCGAACGCGGCGAGCACGTCCGTGAGCGCGTCGAATTTCTCCTGGCGGTGGGACAGCCAGAAATCACCGGAACCGTTGATGGAGTAGGAGAGGGCGGTCGCATCGGTGCCCACCGAGTACACATAGCCATCGCCGGGATCCGAAAAGAATCCGCTGAGGCAAAAGCCCATGTAGTCGCCTCCTGCCAACGAGGCCCCAAGCCCCGTGCCGGAACTCACGCCGAAGGTGAAATTGTAATACTCGAAGTTGATCGTCTGCCCGTGCTGGGTGAAGCGATACGGCTGGAAATACGAGCTGCCGGTGTTCTGCACGCCGCTCAGCGTGATCTGTTGGGCGGAAGCCGGCCGGATCATGCCCATGCAGGCGATTCCAGCGGTGCCGAGGATTCCGATAAACCGCATGCGGAAGGCGCAGGTGATGTTCATGGGGTGGCGGAGCTACGGTCGAAATGCAGTGCGCCGCAAAAAATGCACAAAGCGGGAAATTTGGCAAGATTGAAACAATTCAAAACCAAATCATCTGACGACCGAGGATATCAGCCGTTCCGTAACAAACCGGAACGCCCCCTCGCCGCGCATGGGCGGTGCATGTGTCGGAGTGCGCCGGCGGCGACGGCGCTTTTGGGGGTGACCCCGCCCGCACCCCGGAAAGCGGTGTGGCGCTATCGCTTCCCACCGCACTCCACACATCGGCCGCGCAGGCGATGTGCATGTGTCGGAGTGCGCCGGCGGCGACGGCGCTTTTGGGGCGGCTCCGCGCGCACCCTGGAAAGCGGTGTGGCGCTATCGCTTCCCACCGCACTCCATACATCGGCCGCACAGGCGAGGTGCATGTGTCGGAGTGCGCCGGCTGCGACGGCGCTTTTGGGGTGACTCCGCGCGCACCCTGGAAAGCGGTGTGGCGCTGTCGCTTCCCACCGCAGTCCACACACCGGCCGCGCAGGTGTCGTTAGAGAATCTCCTTCACGAAGCTCTCGCGGTGGAACATCGCGAAGGCGTCGGGTTCCTCGCCGAGGCCGAGGAAACGCGGGCGGATACCGAGTTGCTCGTGGATGGTGACGGCGATGCCGCCTTTGCCGGAGCCGTCCATCTTGGTGACGATGAGGCCGTCGAGCGGACAGGCCTTGTGAAACTCCTTGGCTTGTTGGAGGGCGTTGGCGCCGGTGGTGGCGTCGACGACGAGCAGGGTGAGGTGCGGCGCGGATTCGTCCTGTTTGGCGATGGTGCGGCGGATCTTGCCGAGTTCCTCCATCAGATTGTGGCGGGTGTGGATGCGGCCGGCGGTGTCGCAGATGAGGAACTGGGAGCCGTTGGCGATCGCCTGCCGGTGGGCCTCGAAGCAGACGGATGAGGGATCGGCGTTCGGTTTTCCGGTCACGACGGGCAGGTCGAGCCGCTGGCCCCAGCGCTGGAGTTGCTCGACGGCGGCGGCGCGGAAGGTGTCGGCCGCGGCGAGCATCACGGAAAACCCGCGGCCCTGGAGCCAGTGGCCGAGTTTCGCGGAGGAGGTCGTTTTTCCCGTGCCGTTCACGCCGACGACGAGCAGCACGCAGGGTTTCCCGTCCGGTCGGGGCAGGGGAGGGGGCGAGTCGCCGGGCAGCTTGGCGGAGATGTGGCGGCGGGTGGTTTCCACCACATCGGCGGCGGTGATCACACGGCCGAGGCCGCGCAGCTCGTCGAGGATGCCGGTGGTGAGGCCCACGCCGAGGTCGGACGAGATGAGGTCCGCCTCGAGGTCGTCCCAATCGATCTCGGCGCGGTTGGTGACCTTCTGGAAGAGGGATTTGAAAAAGCCTGCCATGGGTGCGGGGAGAGCAAAGAGCATGGAGCGTGGAGCGGGGAGAAGAAAAATCGGGCCGGGAGCGGTTCGCTCTTTGCTCCCCGCTCCCTGCCCGTAGCTTCGTCCCGTGCCGAAGATCCGCGTGCTCCCCGACATCCTCGCCAGCCAGGTGGCTGCGGGCGAGGTCGTCGAGCGCCCGGCCTCGGTGGTGAAGGAGCTCGTCGAAAACAGCGTGGACGCCGGCGCCCGGGAAGTCCGCGTGGATATCGACAAGGGCGGCGTGGCCCTCATCCGCGTGAGCGACGACGGCTGCGGCATGTCCCGCGAGGACGCCCTGCTTTCGCTCGAACGCCACGCCACCAGCAAGCTGCGCGACGCAGGCGGCCTGGCGGCGATCCGCACGCTCGGGTTTCGCGGCGAGGCGGTGCCGAGCATCGCCAGCGTGTCGCGTTTCCGCATGCTGAGCCGCGAGGCGGACGCGGTCGCGGGCACCGAGATCCTCGTCGATGGCGGGAAAGTCCGCGACGTGCGCGAGGCCGGCTGCGCGCCGGGGACGACGATTGAGGCGCGTGGTTTGTTTTTCAACCTGCCGGCCCGGCGGAAATTCCTCAAAGCCGAGAGCACCGAGTCGGCGCACGTCGAGCACCAGCTCCGCCTGCACGCGCTGGCCGCGCCGCAGGTGCGCTTCCGCCTGCGCAAGGACGACCGCGATGTGTTCGATCTCCCGGCGGTGGCCAAGTCGCTCGACCGCGTGCGGCAGTTGCTCGCCAACGACGCGGCCCGCGAGTTGATCCCGCTGCCGCTCACCCTCGGAAACGATGTCTCCGTCGAGGGCTACGTGCTGCCCGCCCGCCACGCGCGCAAGGGGCGCAGGCACCAGTTCGTGTTTCTCAACGGCCGGCCGATCGAGGACCCGGTGATCTCCCGCGCGCTCGCCGAGGGATTCCGTGGCGAGGTGGCCGACGGCCTGCACCCGGCCGCGTGGCTGTGGATCGATCTCGAGCCGAACCTCGTCGATGTGAACGTCCATCCGGCGAAACGCGAGGTGCGCTTTCACAAACCCTACGACCTGCGCGACGCGATCCTCCGCGCGGTGACCGACGGACTGCGTCCTCCGGCGCCGAAGAAAGAGACCATCGTTCCACCGCCGAAATCCGCGCCCTTCGTTCCTCCCGTTCCTCCTCCGCCGCCCGCACCGGTGATGCCGCGGCCCTTGGCGTCCGGTTTCCGCGCGCCGCAGCCGATGCTCGACTCGTGGGTCGCGCCCGAGCCCGCCGCACCCGCGAAACCCGCCGTCGCCGAGCTCGCGGAGAAATCCGGCCCGCGCTTTCGCCCGGTGGGCATGCTGCACCGCCGCTACGGCATCCTCGAAAGCGACGACGGCCTCGTCCTCTTCGATCCCAAGGCCGCGCGCGAGCGCATCCTCTACGAAACCCTGCTCCGCCAGCACGACGAGGGCGTCCCCGCGCAGCGCCTGCTGGTGCCCGTCCTGCTCGACCTCGATCCGCGCGACCACGACCTCGTCCTGCGCGAGCGCCAGGCCCTGTCCGAGGCCGGCATCGAGATCGGCGACTTCGGCGGAAACACCGTGCAGGTCCAGACCCTGCCCGCATCCCTCGATCTCGACGATCCCCGGCCCTTTCTCTCCGAATGGCTCGACGAGACCCTGCACGAGTCCGCGCCCGGCGCGCGCTTCGCGTTCTCCCGCCTCGCCCGGATTCTCGCGAAACGCGCGTCGTGGCTGGTGGTCCCGCGTTTCGAGGAAATCCCATCGTTGTTAGAGGAACTGTTCCGCTGCGAGCTGCCCTACTGTGCCGCCGACGGCAGGCCCACGCTCAGCGAGTTCGGCATGCGCGAGATCGACCGCCGTTTCCAACCGGGGAAGGGTTGAGGAGCGCCCTACGCGATTGCGTGAAACTCAGGACTTCCGAAAAGTCCGGGTCGGGTGGATAGTCCGGGCGTGTGGGTCCCCCGCCCACGCACCATCCTCCGAAGATTCCGAGGTCCCCCGCCGAGGTTTCCAAGAGTTCCCCCCCAACCACCCCCCACATGAAATTCACATCCGCTGCGGCGCGCTGCGCCCGCATGCTGATCCTCGGCGCCACGGCCCTCGGCCTCGGCAACGCGTTCGGCACATCCCCCACCAATCTCGAGGTCCCGGTCGGCTCGATCAGCGCCACTCCCGGTCTCGTTCGCCTCGGAGCGTTTCCCACCATCAACTGGGAAATCGAATATCCTTCCGCGGTGAAGGACTTCGTCGATATCGAACCACCCTCCACGGTAGTCGCGAAACAAGAGCTCGACATGGAGATCCGCGTGCTCGGAGCGGGCGTGACGTCCAGCAACTCCAACGGCAGCAACCTCACCTTCGTTCCCACCGAGGCGCGCTTCAGCTACAACGGCTCGTCCTACGAACGGATCTTCTTCGGCGACAACTGGGATGTGAACCCCAACAAGGTGGTGTATTCGCGCCGCGTGTATGCCGGCAAGCCGATCCGTTTCGGCGGCCGCTACTACTACAACCGCGACTGGAGCGACTTCCGCTACTCCAACGACGGCTCGCTTGCGGTCCGCACGCTCGTCAACGGCGAGGTCCCGCCCACCACTTTCCCGCTGCACACGGCACCCACGCTGGAGAGTTTCCTCAAGCCCTATCTCGACGCCTCCGGCCGGGTGACCATCGGCCCGATGGACGTGATCGTCTTCATGGAGCTCACCCACAAGGACAACCAGATGAACAACTCGGGCTACGACCTGCAGGACATGGTGCTACTGGTCACCTTCGAGGAGCGCGATTGATCCCATGCCAGCCCGCGTATCCCTTTCCATCCATCCGATGAAAACCAGCCTGCTCCTCGCCATCACCGCCGTGCTCGCCTCGGCCGGTATCTCCCCGCTGCTTGCGGAGGCGGGATATACGAACTTCGTTCGGCAGGTGCAGCTCGGCACCAAGGTCCAATGGGACGTCGTCGTCCCCAGCAAGGGAACAAGCGTCTCCCCGCTGGCCGTGGACGCGCTCGGCACCCGCTTCGAGCTGTGGACGGTGAAATCCGGAGATCCGCCGGTTTCCTATCTGCTGGACAACAGCTTCGTGGGCACCTTCTCACCCGAAGGATCCGTGGCGATCGCCACCGAGGACAAAAAGGCCACGCCGCCACGCACCCGCGCCGACCGTCCCTTCGACATCTCCATCGAAGTGCGCGGCCTCCTCAACGGCGCCGATGTTCCGGATGGAGCCAAGGCGCTGAAGCTGCTCCGCCACGTCCAGTCCTACGGCACCAAGGGCACCGGCTCCAACATCGACCGCGGCCAGGCGACCCTGCTCTCGCAGACGCTGCTCACGAAAAACGGCACGATCCCGCTTTCCTACGACCTCACCTCCATTCCCGGCGGAGATCGGACGAAGATCCGCGGCGAGGAACGCTTCTCGCTCTACACCGTGGATACCAACGAGCAGCTCGCCAGCAAGACCGTGCAGATCTGGCCGGTGGCGGATGGCGGCATCTCCGGACTCACCGACGGCACGACGATCCGCATGAAAATGCCGCCGCTCACCGTCAGTCTCAACGACCTCTATCCGGAGTCCAACACCTACGTCCAGGTCTACAAGGGAGCGCCCGCGCTCGGGACGTCCGGCAGGATCGTTCCCGGAAGCTCGCTCGTGGTGCGGCAGAACGTGCCGGAGGACCGGGTGCTTCTGCTGGAGGACTACGACGCCGTGTTCGATGACGACGGCAAGTGGACGATGGAACTTCTCACCACCACGCCGTTCGGAACGGATCGTTTGGCATATCTCAGTTTCACCATCGACCGCACGATCACCGTCAACGGCACGGTGACCACCTGCGAGTGAGGGACCGGCGCGGACGCGCCTACGCGAAGGCGTGAAACTCGGCCCTTTGCCGATCCTTCGGAAAAGTAAATGATCAGGACGTCCTGCTGATGGGCGTCCGAGATGGATGTCCGCAGGACGCCCGGGCCGCGCCCCCACAGCGACCGTGGCTTTGTCCCACCCCACATCCAACGTCGCGCCGGAGATGCTCCCGGGTTCGAACCGAACCCCAGATCCCGACATGAAAACCAGCCAGCTTGCCGCTTTCGCAGCGGTTTTCGCGGTCGTGGCGCTGCCTTGCGAGGGCCGGCGTTCGAACCGCAACAACAACGGAAACAACGGAAACGGAAACAGCAACGGCGGGGAGGAGACCACCACCTTTCCCGCGCAGCCATCCGGATGGATCAGCGCCTTTCCCACCATCGTCCAGACCGGAACGAAACCGACCATCCGCTGGGGAATCAACTACCCCTCCGTGGTCGAGGACTACGTGACCATCACTCCTCCGGCGACTGTGACCACCGATGAGGAGATCGATTGCGAGATCCGCATTCTCGGCGCCGGCGTGACCGTCAACTCCAGCTACAGCAACTCGTACTCGTTTGTTCCCACCGAGGCCCGGCTCAGCTACGACAATGGCAGCTACCAGCGGATTTTCTTCGGCACCAACCATGAGGTGAATCCGGACGAGGTCGTATGGTCGTCCACCGTGCCGAAGAACACCGATCTCAAGTTCGGCGGCCGTTACTACTACAACCGGAGCTGGGGACCGTGGTTCAACTCGGACAGCGGCACCCAGAACGTCCGCTCGCTCGTCAACGGCGACGAGCCGCCGGACAACGTGCCGGACTACAACGCGCCCTCGCTCGAAAGCTTCATCCGCCCGTATCTCACTCCTTCCGGCAAGGTGGCCATCGGGCCGATGGACGTCATCGTGTTCATGGAACTCACCCACTACGACTCGCAGATGAACGACTCGGGCTACGACCTCCAGGACATGGTCCTGCTCGTCACGTTCAAATCGAGGGCCACCACCCACAGCAACAACGGCCACGGCAACAACCTCGACGGCATCGACTCCAGCAACCCCGGCAACGCGCCGTTCATCAACCTCGACACCGATCCCAACGTCGATGACGAGGCCGGCGGGGGAGGCGCCTACCCCAGCAACCCCTGAGCTTCCGCGCCCTACGTGATCGCGTCCGAAATGATGCTTTTCCGAACCCCGTGAAATTTTAGAATCGCGTCCGAAATTTCACAAAAAACCGATTGTTCGGCACCGGGTTTCATTCTGCCGCCCTTCCGCGATGATCCACCCTCTCAATGAGGGCCTTGATTTCTGGAGCAGGCAGGGGTTCTCAAGTGATTGAACAGGAGTAGTCGGCTCAGGCTGACAAGAGACTCGTGGATTTGTTCAAAATTCACGAAGAAATTTCTTGTTAACGCCCATTAAATTTTTAAGATGGCGCTCATCTAGGACTTCCAGATGGTTTGGGTCCGGATGCCGATGTGCCATGAAAACCGCGTTCTCCGTGCTGGGAATCTGGAGTTTCGCCCTTCTCGGGGCGGCTCCGGCGGCACGCTTGGCGGATCGCTTGGCGGCATCCCACGAGGCGTTTCTGGAAGACCGCCGTGCGGCGCTGCCGGAACTGAGCGATCCCTACGGGGTGCCGGAAGCGGCGCGCGTGGTTCTCGAACGTTCGGACGACGCGCTTCGTCCCGGCCTGCACTGGAAACGCGATGTCGTCGCCACCGTGTTCTGGGTGGGCGAGCTGCCGACGAAGAACAATCCCACGCCGAACGTGATGAGCGCATGGGACCAGAACTGGCAGGCGAATTTCGGCGGCTATGACGACCCGGACCGCCGCCTTGGCTGGTGTCCGGCGGATTTCAGCCCGCATCTCAATCCCTTCTACATCGCGCTTCCCTACAACGACGTCGCCAAGGGCGGTGTGCACCGTCCGGAAGCCTCGAAGGTGATCCCCTGGTTCTGGCGGGACTATCGTGGAGACGGCATCTCGGTCTGCAAAGGCCGTTGGGTGGCCATCCATCGCCGCGGCAAGGTCTGCTACGCCCAGTGGGAGGACGTCGGTCCCTTTGAGGTCGACCACTGGCAATATGTTTTCGGCGACGAAGCCCCGCGCCCGAACCGCAATCAACACGCCGGCATCGATGTGAGCCCGGCGGTGCGCGACTACCTCGGCCTCACCAGCGGCGAGCGCGTGCAATGGCGCTTTCTCGACGAGTCGCAGGTGCCCCACGGCCCGTGGCGCGACTGGCGGGGAGGGGAACCCGAGCTTCCCCGCCGATAGAATTCTCACCCGGACAACTGCTGTTTCACACCCAATCCCTTACACCTCTCATCTGATCCCACGCTGAACCCACCACCCTTTGTCTGAGGCGCCGCTGTCCCAATGGCGTCCTCAGGCGGCCCGGATCGGGATTCTGTCCCGAATCGGCACGGTCCGCCCGCGGAAGTCCCTCCGCCCGTCCCGTGCCCTTGCCCGAACCGGGCCGCCCGTCTTCCTCCGCTTGTCCCACCCGGAGGAAACCCGACGGCCGAGGGGTTTTCCCGAACACCCACCCTTACAACCAGCCATGAAAACCAGCCAACGGGCTGCCACGACGGCAGCCGTCCTCGCCATGTGCGCCCTTGCGTCCACGCCCTGCCTTGCGAAACGCAGCAGTTCGAGCAGTTCGAGCAGTTCGAGCAGTTCGAGCAGCAACAACGGAAACGGAAACGGGAACCAGACCACGTTTCCCGCCTATCCGTCCGGCTGGCTCAGCGCCTATCCGTCCATCGTCCAGACGGGCACCAAGCCGACCCTCACCTGGGGTATCAACTATCCGTCCATCGTCGAGGACTACGTCACGATCACTCCTCCGGCGACCATCACCACCGATGAGGAGGTCGATTGCGAGATCCGGATCCTCGGCGCCGGCGTGACCGTCAGTTCGAGCAACAGCAACTCCTACTCGTTCGTGCCCACCGAAGCGCGGCTGAGCTACAATGACGGCAGCTACACCCAGATCTTCTACGGCACCAACCACGATGTGAATCCGGACCAGGTCGTCTGGTCGATGACCATCCCGAAGAACAAGAAGCTCAAATTCGGCGGGCGGTACTATTACAACCGCAGTTGGGGCCCCTGGTTCCATTCCGACAGCGGCGGCGACAACGTGCGGGTGCTGGTCAACGGTTCCACCCCGCCATCCAACGTTCCCGAATACAACGCTCCGTCGTTGGAGAGCTTCATCAAACCCTATCTCACGCCGAACAACACCGTGGCCATCGGTCCGATGGACGTCATCGTGTTCATGGAACTCACCCACTACGACTCGCAGAAGTCAGACCCGGGTTACGACCTCCAGGACATGGTCATCCTCGTCACCTTCAAGTCGAGGGCCAAGACCAACAACGGCCACGGCAACAACCTCGACGGTATCGACTCCAGCAACCCCGGCAACGCTCCGTTCATCAATCTCGATACCGACCCGAACGTCGATGACGAAGCCGGCGGCGGTGGAGCGGCCCCGAGCAACCCCTGATCCCCGGACCATCCCAGCCACGATGAAAACGACATCCGCCGTTCTTTCCGTCCTGCTCCTCCCGTGCGCGCTCGCGTGGGGCGCGGAGCCCGCCCAGCCCGCGAAAAAGCCGGTCTTCCGCGACGCGGCCACGCATGAACAACTCGCGCTCGCGCTGCGGAAGGCCGAGCAGCGCGACCCGATGAAAAAGCTCACGCCGGTCGAAGGCGAGGATCCGTCGAAGGTCAACCGGCCGATGGACCTGATGGAGCAATCCGACATCATCTGTTTCCGCGGTTTTGCGACCCTCGTGCCCAAGCGGGCGATCATCTCCGCTCCGGAGAACTACAAGAAATATCTGAAGCTGGAGCCCGGCGCGCGCATCGTCGGGTGGAAGGACTTCTACTCCCGCAACCGCGGCTGGATCACCACCGTCGAGGTTTCCCGCGTCCAGGCGGAGGGGGTCGAGGCGATTTCCGAAGATACGCGGGATCAGATCGGCAAGAGCGCCAACCTGGTTGTCGCCACCCTGCAGGGCGGGCCGATCTCGGTGCTTCCACCCGTGAAACCCGAGGAAGAGGGCGAGGATTCGAAAACCGACGAGGCAAACCCCACAACGACCAACTGATATGAAACGCGCAGCGATCCCATGCCTGCTTCTCGCGGCCGCCTTCGTCACCCGGGCCCACGGCCAGGCCGCGGATTTCTTCACCAACTTCGTCCGCCAGGTCCAGTTCCCGTCCAACGTCGTTTATGACCTGCCGGTCGCTCCGACCTCGGGTGTGGATGGCGAACTCTCGCCGCTTTCGATCGAGCCGGGCGGCGCGCGCTTCGAGCTCTGGACCATCCAGAACGATCCGCTCACCTACTACCTGCTGGATACCCGATACGTCGGAACCTATATCCCGGTGGCCGATGTGATCATCCGCACGGAGGACCCCTATATCTACACCGGCATCCCGCGGACGCGGGCGGACCGGCCCTTCGTGGTGGACGTCACCACCGACGGACTGCTGAGCGATCCGGACGCGCCCGAAGCCGCCAAGAGCGTCACCCTGCTGCGCCATGTCCAGTCCTACGGAGCGGATGGCAACGGAGTCGGGCTCGACCGCAGTCAGGCGATGCTCATCCACCAGGTGTCGCTTGTGAACAACGCGACCCACCGGCTTTCGTACACCGTGAGCTCCATTCCCGGCGCCGATCGTTCGAAGATCCGCGGCGAGGAACGTTTCTCGGCGTTTTCCGTGGCGGACTATCAGGCGCCGGCTTCGCAGCTCGCGTCGATGTACGTGCAGATCTGGCCGGTGGCCGACGGACTGATCTCCGGGATCACCCAGAACCAGTACATCCGCTACAAGATGCCGCAGATCACCATCAGCCTCAACGACCTCTATCCGGACTCCCGGACCTACGCGCAGGTTTACAAGGGCGATCCGGTGCTCGGCACGACCGGCACCGTCGTGCCCGGCTCCGCGCTGATCGTTTACGAGGCCGAGCCGCAGGACCGCGTGCTCACCGTCAAGGACTGGGACGAGGCGCTCAATGAGGACGGACGCTGGACCATGGAGCTGCTCACGGTCACTCCGTTCGGCACCGACCGGCTCTACCACGTCACCTTCGAGGTGGACCGCACCATCGACGTCAACGCCAGCTTCACGACCATCGAATGATGAGCGCTCAGGGTGTTTTCATCGCGGCTTCGAGTTCCTTGCGGAAATTGTCGTTGCGATACACCAGCGAGAACCTCGCCTCCTTGGTTTTGCGAAGCAGATCCTCCACCTCCGTCCACGCCAGCAGGAGAAACAAGCCCTTCACCGGTTCCCGATGAAACGACTCGGTGCGCGTCACGAACTGATCCTCGACCGACCGCTGCTGCTGGTTCGGCCGCAGTTCCCCGTGGCGTGCCGCGATGTCCTTCCGGAGTTCCGCGAAACGCCCCTCCATCACCGCGGCGGAGGCCTCGGGGTCGAAATACTCGACGGTCAGCTCATACAACTTCCCGGCGAGAAAACGGCCCTCCACCGCCCCCGCCTTGGTGTCCGGCAGGAAGCCCTTGCGCGGGGCGATGCGGACCACACGGAGTCCGGGTTGATCTCCCGGAAGCGAAATGGTAACGTCCAGGGAATGTCGGGACGCCCATGCAATCAACTTTTCCGGAGAATCTCCCCAGTGCAGGCCATACGGCGGCTCCAGGATCGCCTGGCCGGAGGCGGCGCCGCAAATCGCCGCGGCGGTCCACAGGATTCGCAGGAGCCTCCAGATTCTCGGCATGCGCGCAGTCTCGCGGCATCTCCGCGGGCGCGCAAGGCGGGATCTCCGCCACCGCGCCGGAGGCATCCGCGCGGCATGCTGCTCGTCGAGTCGATGCTCTCGCTGGCGATCCTCACCATCGTCGGCATCACGCTGCTCCAGCTCAGCCTCAGCATCCTTGGTCCACGGCAGTGGACGCTGCAGCAGGTGGTCTCGGACGCCTACCTCACCTACGAGCGCTCGTATGCGGAGCGGATTCCTTTCGAGAACCTCGTCGCCTCGGACTCGCCGTGGCCGATCTATCCGCAGACCAGCACCATCACCGTGGAAATCGGCCGGCTGCCGGGAAACCGGCCGATCACCGGCACGATCACCCGCACCCGCCGCCCGGACTCGGGTAACTACCCGGTCGATGGCGGCAGCGGGACCCTCGATTCGAACCCGGCTGCCATGAAAATCTGGGAGGTGCAGAGTGTGCTCACCTACAAGATGAGCCAGCGCACCTATGTGAAATCCCGAACCGTGATCCGCTCGCAATGAAGACCACCGTCCGGCACATCCGCAGGGGATTCACCCTCATCGAACTCTCGGTCGCCCTGGTCATGGGCATCATGATCAGCGCGATGGTGCTGGCGCTTTTCAACCAGCAGCTCGCCTTCCTCAACATCTACAAGACGCAGGATTTCCTCAGCGAGGAGGCGCCCATCATCAGCTCCTACGTCGGCCGCATGGTCGGGCGCGCGGAACGTTTCCGCCTGCACGACTCGGTGAGCGACGCCCTCTCGGGCGCCAACCCGCGTCTCACCCCCTCGCCGGTGGTGGTTCTCAATTACCGCCAGCCCGACGGCTCGATGCGGGCGTCCATCCTCGCCTTCCAAAACCTCGGCTCCGGCAATGCCTTGTATTACTACGTCGTGCCGGAAACGGGAACGCTCGGCGCTCCGCAGTGGTACGTCACCAAGAAGCCGTCCAACGTCCAGTTCGCCATGGAACAGGGAATCCTGCGGATGATCCTCACCGGACCGCAGGGCGAATCGATCACCTATTCGGGAAGCATGCAGCAATGAATACCCCACGCCAACGGAAGGGAAAACCGGGATATGTATCCTACGTGCTGGTGCTCAGCACCGGGGCCATCCTCGGCCTGATGATGCTCTTCGCCTACCGCAGCGCGTCCCGCTCCGCGCAGGTGCAGAGCGCCGTCCAGCTCCGCGTCGACTATGCGGAAAAGGAAAACGCGGTGCTCCGCTCGATCGTCGCCCTCACGCCCAACCGCGCGATCCGCGCCATGAAGAACGGCTCGAACTCGACTTCGAGCGTCCGCAATCCGCTGCGCTGGCGCAATATCTTCGAGGAGTCGCTCGACATGGCCAACGCCCGCACCTCGATCGCCACCGACCTGCTCGACTCCATCGGCGTCGAAAACGCCAGCGTCGGCAACAGCGGCGACTCCACATTGACCTCGGAGAGCCGGATTTTCCGCTCACTTCCAGGCGAGTCAGGCTGGGTTTCGCCCGGCATCAACCGCAGCCTCGGCACCGGCTACCCCGTGCCGCTCTCGACGTCGAACGCAACGGTCATCAGCAACGACAACGTTTACCCGATCATCGCGAAGGACAAGGTCTACGGCAACCTCGCGTCCTCCGGCGTAGGCCTGCCCGTCGATACCTATCCGGATTTCAACATCCTGACGTATCCGGAGATCAACTTCGGCTACGCCAGGCCCGGCGATCCCTTCGTGGCGAAGCGCAACTGGTGGGCCTTCACGATGGACATCGCCGACCACGACGACAACCTGACCTTCCTATCCACCCCGAAGCGCTATTTCGTGCTCTCGATCTACGAGATCCCCTCGCAGCTTGCGATCTCCGCCTCCGCCTTCATGTCGCTCGGTGCCTATGCCTCAGGCGAGGAATGGCAGGACGACAAGGTCAATATCGAAGGCAACGTGTTCGCCGGCAAGGCGAGGGTGGAGGCGGATACGGCCCTCGACTCGCTCGCCAGCCGCCGCGGCATGACGATGGGGAACAACGCGACCATCGGCGGCCAGTCCTTCAACGCGAGCCCATTCGCCCCGGGCGTCCGCGAGGCCTATCAGGTGACGCAGGGCGACTTCTTCCCGGTGTCCCTCGCCTCGGAAAGCGGCCGTGTCGCCTTCGTGCCGATCAACCGCGGCGTGGCCTTCTTCGACCGCTTCCACACCGAGAACGGCAACGAGTCCAACACGCTGTCCCCCACCACATGGAATGACTACTCGGTGGGCGCGCTCCAGTGCGCGATGCGCCTCGACATCACCGAATGCAAGAGTTCGACGGATCCGACACCGACGAAACTCCGCTTCTCCTACCTGAAGGGCGGCGTGCGCACCAACCTCGACATCCAGCTCGAGACCAGCCAGTATTCCGGACTCCCGCCCGGCTACATCCTCGCCTGCGGTGAGAACCAGAGTTATGACTTCGGCGACACGGTGGTGGACGTCGCCTACGGTCACAACGGGGTGTTCGCCTTCCAGACCGGCGTCACCGGGGTCGTGACCTTCAACAACGCGCGTTTCGGCGACCCGCTCTACGGAACCTACAAATACGGATACTACAAACCGAGTTATCCCTTCGAGGTGAAGCTGCTGCCCAGCGGACAGACCTGCATCGCCGTCTATCCGCAACGTCTTCCCGACTTCCTCCGCGCCCTGAATGCGGACAGCACCGCCGTCAACAGCTCGATCGCCGTCAACGTCGATTACACCACCACGACCGGCAGCGTGAACCTCCGGCAGCCGCTCATTCCCTGCACCGACCTCGACTACGGAGTGATCCTCCAGGAGTGCTCGGACCTCACCGGTTTCACCAAGGGTTTCTCGATGGTGACGAATCTGCGGATGTTCATCGGCGACGATTTCAACGTGGTCCCCGCGACGCCGCCCAGCGGGTACATCCCTTCGGGAACCTACTATCCTCCCTGTTCGCTCTTCACCCCGGAAAAACGCTACGGCGTGGAGATCGATCCGTTCGCGATCTCGCTCGAAGGGCAGATCGGCTCGCTGGCGAGTGACACGGCCGCCAATCCGGTCCACCCGCTCGATGCGAAAACGATGACCGGCGGCAGCCTCGGCGCCGACCGCATCACGGTGAACCTCAAGCCGATCACGCATCCGGCCGAGCTGCCGCCGATCACGATGATGAACTGGCTGGTCGTGCTCGAAGAGGTGCGCGACGACCTGAAGACGCCCTGAGCCGGCCGGTCAGTCCGCGTCGTAGAGGATGCGCCCGCAGTTCTCGCACTGGCAGATCTCCTTGGCGGTGTGCACCTTCATGATGGTCGAGGCGATCACCTTCATGTGGCAGCCCTCGCATTTGCCGTCCTTCATCGGCACCACCGCGAGGCCGTCCTTGGTCCTCATCAGGCGCTGATAGAGCGGCAGCATGTCTTCGGAAACGCCGGGCAGCAGTTTCTCGCGCTCCGCGGAAACCTCGATGCGTTCCGCCTCGGTGCGCTCCCGGCGCTGCGCGATCATGGCGAGATCCTCATCGACGAGGCCCTGGGTGCGGGCGAGGGCTTTCTGCGCGTCGGCGTGTTTCGCCCGCAGTTGATCGAGCTCTTCCATCAGTTCGAGCTCCTTGGTCTCCAGATCGTCGATCTCCTTCTCGTAACGGGTGATCTCGTGGCCGAGCGCCTGGTATTCCTCGTTCTTGCGGGTCTCGAACTGCTGGGTCTTGAGCCGCTGGATCGTGGTGTTGCGGGTGCCCGTGTCGATCTCCAGCCGCTTGAGCCGGAGTTCGGCCTCCACGATCGCCTCCTTGGCTTTGGCCACCGCCGCCTCGTCGCCGGCGAGTTTCGTCTTCGCGCGGGCCTCGTCCTGCGGCAACCGCTCCAAGTCTTTGGCGAGCGCCATCAGGCGGCGGTCGCGGTCCTGCAGGATCAACAAGGCACGGACATCTTCAAGCATGCGGCTTGGGTATCCGCGCCCCGCGGCCGGGGCAAGACCTTTGCGTTCCGATCGATCACCCCCGCCGTTTCCTTCCATCCATCACCCGGCGGTGACGGCGCGATCCGGGTGGCGCCAGCTCCCTTTTCCAAGCCCGTTCCTGCCGCTTCCTGGACTCCGCATCACCCCTGCATTGACCCCGCAAGCCCCTTGCCGTCATCCTGACGGCATGCAGGACCCCACGCCGGAGCAGATCGATGCCTTCGTCGAACGATGGCAGCACTCCGGCGGCCACGAGACGCTGGCTGGGCTGGGTAGATTGTAGGATTCATTGTCATGTCCTTGTCCGAGTATCCCATCATCAACCGGTCCGGTCTGATCGTTCCCTGCCCGGGGCGGTTGCGATGCCTCCGTTCTGGACGATACTGGATGCCCAATGTGAATGTGGCGGGCGACGCCCCCAAAGACTACATCCGTATTTATGAATTCGGGCATGGCCGGCGCTCGAACAAACATACGTGGCCGGCGCACATCGCGAAAGTCGGTCACAAATATTATCCGAACGAGTCGATCACGGAGCATCTTCTCACCCGGATCGGCCAGGAGATGGGAATGGCGATGGCCGACTCCCAGTTGATGTGGTTCGGGAGGCAGTTGCGCTTCCTGAGCCGGTATTTTCTGGATCAAGAGCGTGAGCAACTCGTCCACGGCGCGGAGATTTTCGCAGGATACCTGCAGGATCGCAATTTCGTCGAAGAGGTCGAGGCCGCGGACCAGTCCCGCAATCTGTTCACGTTTCAGTTTGTCGAGGATGCCCTCCTCGATCGTTTCGGGGATCAGGCCGAAGAGCTGCTCCGTGGTTTCGTCCGGTTGATCGCGTTCGATGCGATCGTTGGCAACAATGACAGACATTACTACAATTGGGGTGTCATCACGGATCTCGCGCGGCGGAAGCCTCCGCGATTCTCACCCGTCTACGATACCGCACGAGCGCTTTTCTGGAACACGACCGATGCGGTGATCGAGAAGATCGCCTCCGACCACAGGCGGGAAACGTGGATGAGGAAATACATCGACCGATGCTTTCCAAAGATCGGGTGGGACGGGAATCCCGTCCTCAACCACTTCGGCCTGATTCGCGAGATCTCAAGGAACCGCCCTGGCTTCCGGCACATGCTTGCAGGGCTTTGCCCGCCCCGCCTGGCGGCAACGGCTGCCGACCTGATCGAATCGGAGTTTCACGGTATGATCACGGCGGCCAGGTCGGACTTCATTTGCGAATGCCTTGACCGCCGGGCTACAATGTTCCACGAAGCGCTGGCGGAATGACCGTTTCCGGCGAGAATCTCCCATCATGTTCAAGTTCCTGAAACGCAAGTTCGATTGGACCCGGGGCATCAGCGAACCGTCCGAGGAGGTCGCGTTCGACCTTTCCTTGGAGGGTCTCAAGGTAGGCACCCTGCGGTTTGCGGGAGGCCGCTGGATCTTTGAATACGCGGAAGAATTCAAGAAGCAGTCGGAGATCGCCCCGATCATGGATTTTCCCGGGGTGAACCGGAGCTATATTGCGGAGGAACTCTGGCCGTTCTTCGCACTGCGGATCCCCAGCCCCGCACAGCCAAAGGTCCGGCAGTATCTTCAAGCCAAGCGCAAGCCCACAGTGGACACCGTGGAATTGCTCCAACATTTCGGGAGGCGTTCGTCCGCCAACCCGTTCCTCTTGGAGGCGGTGGCCCATTGATTCCCGGCTTGTTTTTCGTGTCGCCCCTTCACAACCGAAGTTCGGAACGTATGCCCCCCGGGTTCCTTCCGCAGCAGGAGCGACGGATCGAACGACTCCGCTGGACAGAATCAGGTATACCGATTCCCGCGGAGGAGTCCCGCCGCGCGAAACGGGAGTTCGGACGGCAAGGTCCGACACGACCGCCGATCCGAACGACGCGGCCATGAATGGCCCTGAGACACAGACCATCGGCTTCTCATCGACATCGGCTGACACCCGCCTTCGCTCGCCATGCCGGGCAAGCTGTTCCGCCGCTCCATGGGGATAGCGCGGTCCGCTCCATCCCATTTCGTGTGGTTTCGAGTCTTTCGTGGTTGGAAATCTTCCTCCGGTTTCACCTCCGCCGTTTCCGGCCCTCCATCACG
>JACKPZ010000023.1 GCA_024233135.1 Akkermansiaceae bacterium
TGAATTCGCGGACCGGAATATCCAGTACTTTTGGCGGCCCGGAGTTTTTCGATGCGTGGATAAGGCCGGAAGGGCTTGGAGGTCAATTCGGAAGGTGCGGCGGGATGCGCGCGGGAAAGTCAGGAGTCGCGAATGATACGGAGAGCGGAAGTTCCCCGGTATGATTGGTAAGGATTTCCGGAACATCCTTCTCCGCGTACTGTCGTCAGGGCGCATCTTGTTGGCTCGTTGGCGTTTCAGTCCATGGGCCATCCGGCCTCGTGGGCTTCGGTGGAGTTGGCTCGCCCGGTTTCAACGGAGGAGGTTTTCTCCGACTGCGTTCCGCCGTCCGCCTTTTCGGGTTCCGCGAAAGGATCCTCATCGGCGGGTTGGGCCGGATACCCGTCCGCAGCGGTCTTCAAAACCAGAATATCGGCCCAGAGCTGTGGCGACATGAAGATCACCTGCGAACGCGCGAGTTCCTCGACCGCCACATCGAACTCCGCACGGACGACGCCGGCTTGATCCGGATGGAAGACCACCCGCATTCTTCCGCAACCCGGATCGTTGTGAGGACCATCCTGCTGGAAAACGGCGAAGACGATGCTTGAGGGGATATCGTTCGGATCTTTCCCGGGTTTCCATGTGATCTTGAAATGTGCCCACTCGCGGTCGTCCGGGAACCGGTGGACTTCGCACTCCACGGTCGCGTTGATCGCCTTCAGGCTCTTCGAGGTTTCGATCACGCGGGCCACGGGGCTCCCCATCGTGGTCCCGATGAGGAGCACAGCCGCCAAAGTGATGGGGAAAATGGGATTCATGTCGTTTGGATCCGATCATTGAGGCTCTCGTAGCCGCCGCTACTCGATATCGTCATCCACAATCACGGAGGCGTCAGGAACGACGTTTTGTCCTCCCTCTTTTTGGCGGGGGCATTTCGTCTCCACGATCTGGCTCCGCATCCGGAACCAGGGAAAGCAGGCGATCAAATTCCTTGAGATTGGCGCGCGCCGCACGTTCGCGCAGATAATCCACGGTCTCCAGTGCCGCCAGTTTTTCTGCTGCCGCGGTCACCAGGAACTGGTTCATGGAATAGCCGTCTTTCGTGGCGAGTTCTTTGATTGCCCGATGGAGTGAGTCGGGCACGCGGATGGATAAGGTCGTCATGGTCGGATCAATGTTAAGGCTGTAACTGGGGTGATGGCCCGTACCCCCATTGAGTCCGAGCCGCGGAAATCGGCAATGTTGTGGGTGATGACGAATGGCGCTGAGGCGGCAACCGCAAGCTCGAGCACCAGATCGTCGTCAGGGTCGGCAAGAAAAGGTCTCCATGCGAAAAACACTTGTTGATGACTGGCAAGGAGGCAAAGCCCATCGACGATGCCGCCGATTTCCCGCGTCGTGAACGCAGGAACCATCCCAGGGCGCAGCAAAACGGACTCATACTCAAGAACCAGAGCCACCGACACGGCGATCCGGATATCCCCGGCGCGGATCGCGCGGAGAATCTGAAAGCTGGCGCCCCGCGATGAACGGAGCCCAGCGACAAGGACTGACGTGTCGAGAATGGCATCCAATTGCGGTATCGTCCGCGATACCGTTTGGAATGCAAGGAATTTTCAGGCGAATGCCGGAGTCGGTTCAAAACTGGATTCGGAGAGGCGGGACTACCTCTGGTTCCGGCCCACGCTCCGTTTCACTCCAGCCGCGGGGCGGAATGGCCGCGGGTGCGGATTTCGTTGAGGAGAGCCTGCATCTCGGCGACGCGCTCGGGATGTTCGGTGGCGAGATTATGGCGCTGCCCGGGGTCTTCCTCCATGTCGTAGAGCTCGACGGAGGATCCATCGTCGGGAGGAGTCTTGTGTTTTTCCATCCAGGCCTTGGGAACCGGGCGGGCGTTGCCGGATTTGCCGTCGATGAGGAGCCAGCGGCCGTGGCGGATGGCGTAGTCGTCCTTGCGGGTGTTGTGGACGATGGTGTCACGCGGCCCGGTGGCGGCTTGTTGTTTCAGATAGGGCAGGAAATCGTGCGAGTCGGCGGCGGCGGCGGGCGGCAGCCCGGCACCGACCACGGAGGCGAAGGTGGCCATGAGGTCAATCTGGGAGATGAGCGCGTCGGAAACGGCGCCGGGTTTCGTGACTCCGGGCCAGCGGATGAGGAAGGGCACGTGGTGCCCGCCTTCGTAGGTGTCGCGCTTGATGCCGCGGAAGGGTGCGGAGGACCAGTGGTCGAACTTCCGGTCGCGCTCGTAGGCGTAGATCTCGCTGCCGTTGTCGGCGGAGAAGACAACGATGGTGTTGTCTCCGAGGCCGGCGTCCTTGAGGGCAGTGAGGATGCGGCCGCAGGCGTCGTCGGTTTGCGCGACGTAGTCGCCGTAGGGACCGGCCTTGGAGGTCCCGTCGAACTCTTCGGTCGGAATGATCGGCGCGTGCGGCGAGGGAAACGGCACGTAGAGGAAGAAGGGCTGCGGCTTCCCCTTGCGGGAGGCGACGTATTCGACGGCCCTGGTGGTGAGCGTCGGCAGGTTCTGATAGAAATCCCAATCCGCGCAGGCGGGCCCGGGGCGGCATTCCCACGAACCTTCCTTGGGCGCCTTGGGAAGCACGGAGGCGAGCTGGGTATCGGGCGCTTTCACCAGCTTGTCGTCCTCGATCCACGCGTAGGGTGGGAAATTGATGACGGTGTCGCCGAAGTAGTGGTCGAAGCCATGGGCGAGCGGGCCGTCGGGCACGGGCTTCGACCAATCGAAGTCCTCGTGGCGGACGGAGTTTTTCTTCGTGCCCGGTTTGCGGATGGCGTTCCAATCCCAGCCGAGATGCCACTTGCCGATGCACGCGGTGGCATATCCCTTTTCGCGCAGCATTTCCGGCAGGGTGAGCTGGTCCTTCTTGAAAACCGACTTCCCGAAGGCGTTGACGATGCCGTGGAAATCGCGCCAATGGTAGCGGCCGGTGAGCATGGCGTAGCGCGAGGGCGTGCAGATGCCGGAGGACGAGTGGCCGTCGGTGAAACGCATGCCGCCGGCGGCGAGCGAGTCGAGATGCGGCGTGGGGATCTTCGATGCCGGGTTGTTCGCGCCGAGGTCGCCGAAGCCCATGTCGTCGGCGTAAAGGATCACGATGTTGGGACGCTCCGCGGCGGATATGGCCGCGCACGAGATGACAAGGGAAAGGAGTCCAAACTTCACGGCGTGGGGTTACGTCGTGCGCGGGAGGGTTTCATCATTGAATTCGCCGCCCCCCCCCCGCTCCGGATGCCGCCTAATCCGCCCCGGCGTGAACTTTGAGAATGCGATCGACCTCGGCGATCGCGTCGGGATGCTGGTGCGACCCGTGGTGATGCGGCACGATTTTCTCGGAAACCGCACCGTCGAGGTGGGAACTCCAGTAAGCGACGACGCCGTCGCTGGAATCCGGCGTGTCGCCCTTGCCCCGGTCCCCCATCAGCGAGTGAAAGGGGATCGAGTCACGAATCGGGAGCTGGCTGGTCGCACGCACGAACCGGTTGTTCGGCGCGAGCGTGTCGATGCTGTTGGGGGCGCGCTGGATCTGCAAGCCGGCGGGATCCACCGTGACAATGCTGATCGCCGCGGAGGTGACATCCGAAATGAGCTGCGGGGCGCGTACCAGGCGCGAACCGAGCCGCCCGACCCAGTTGGTCGCGAGGTCGCTGCCGCGGTGCGGGGCGCAGATGAAGATCGCACGGGAAATGTCGTCCCGGGCGTTGAAGATGAAGACTTCCTCAAGCAACTCCCGGCTGTACCCGTTGATCTTGGTTTCGGCGGGCGGCTTGCCGAAGGTCTCGAGCCAGATCGAATCGCCGGCGTCGGCCACCATCATGCGGCTGATCATGCCGCTCATGCTGTGGCCGACGATGACCATCTTCTTGTGGTCGGGATACGACTTGTCGACCCGGTCGAGCTCGCGGCGCAGCAGCGCGGCCGAGTAGGGAAACGGGTAGCCGCTCGGATAGCTGAAGACCAGAACTGGTAGCGATCGCGGATTTCCGGATCTGGATGAGGCCCAGATACATCGGCAAGGTGGCGGGGTGTCGTTGAGGCCGTGCACGAGGCAGCACGGGGATGCGCTGCGGATCATACGGCTGCGCGAAGGTGAGTCGCGCGGTGCTCGCGTATCGCTGGGGATTGAGCGCACGGGCGATGCCGAGCCTGTCGACGCGGTCGCGGGAGACGGCGAGCGACACGGTGGAGCTGTAATCCATGGCGACCGTCCGGGTTTTCCCCGCGAAGGAAACCCGCTCGACGGCGAAGGGGTCCAGCAACTCGAGGGTGGCGCGTGTGCCGTCGATGCGGACAAGGCGGTGGCCGCCCGATAGCGGGCCTCCATGCCCTCGCGCATGTGGATGTAGTCGACCTTGGTGCGATCCGCCGAGACGACGGGCGCGCCGACGCCGTTCTTCAGGATGCGTTCGGGCACGGGTATTTGCCGGCGAACTCCAGCCGGTCGGTGGGCAGCAGTTCGCGGTCGCCGATGCCGAAGCCGGACGGATCGCGGCCGGTGAGCTGATAGACCGTGGAATTTCCCCGCAGTTCGTAGTTGGCGCCCCACGGCTCCACGCCCGCGCGTTCCAACTGCGTCACGAAGCGGGCGACCAGATAGTTGTAGTCTCCGACGGCGCCGGGTTCGCCTTTGGCGACGCGGTTCTGGCAGGCGCGGATGCCGTCGAGGAGACGACCGGCGGCGGCGAGCGGATCCTTGGCGCTGAGTTTCCGGTATCCTTCGAGCGCGGTATCGGAGATCCGGTGGTCGGGCGGCGGCGGGTCAACCACCTTCACGCGGATCGGTGCGACGCAGGAGCTTTGGGAAACCGCGATGGCGGCGAGAAGAAGAAGGAAACGACGGCGGATCATGTGGCGACAGGAGATATGGGCAACGAAGAATCGAGAAACTCAGTGGGGACGCTGGAGAACCAGCTCCATCGCCTTGCGGGCGCTGCCGTAGGCCGCCGCGGCATCGCCGCCGACGGCCCACTCGATGATCGTGGTCTGCGGATGCGGCGGCAGCGGGCAGCGCTGATAGGGAAGCATGGCGCGTTCCACAAAGCCCTTGCGGACCTCGTCGAGAAACCAATCGCGGAACTTCGTTTCCGCCAGGCCGCCGCCGATGGTGACGAGTCCGGGGTCAAGGATGCTGGCGAGGTCTCCGAGCCCGTGGCCGAGCACGTTGGCCTGGAGGGCGAAGATCGAGAGTGCGAGTTCGTCGCCCTGTTCGGCGAAATCGCGGAGTTGGAAGGCCTTCTCCGCGATGGGTGCGTCGGATTTCGCCAGCACGTGGCCGGCGTTTTCCGGTTTCGCCAGCGCCTTGCCGAGCTGCCGGCGCAGGGCCATGAGCGACACCCATCCTTCGAGGCAGCCCTCGCGACCGCGGCCGTCGATCGGCAGCACGCCATCTTCGAACCGCGGCACCGAGATCGCCGACTTCGAGGGCGAGTCCGTTGGTTCCCTCGAAGAGAATGCCGCCGGGCATCACCATGCCGCCGCCGAGACCGGTGCCCGGCGCGACATAGAGCAGCCCGCCCTCATGGGACGGCCGGTACATCCACTCGCCGAAGGCCGCCGCGTTGCAGTCGTTGGTCGTGAACACCGGCTTGCCGATGTCCGCGGAGAACCCGCCGCGGATGTCCGTTCCCACCCAGTCGTCGCCGAGGTTCGCCTTGCCCCAGACGACGCCGTTCGAACAAGGAGCCGGAACGTCCAGACCGACCGCGGCGATGGCATCGACCTCGATTCCCGCGTTCGCCGCGAGCATGTCGAGCGCGCCCCGCAACTGCCCGAAGGTCTTGCGATAGCCCTCCTTCACCAAACTCGGGACCTCGACGATTTCGCCGACCGTTTCGCCCGCGGCGTCGACAAGCATGCATTTGATGGTGGAGCCTCCGATATCCAGTCCGGCGAAGTGGGTTTTCATGTGGGGGGGAAACTGTCAGAAGCACCGGTTTCCCGCAAGTTCCGGAAATGACTTCCCATTTCGCGGCGGCGCGCTACGTCCGGCGCGTGTCCTGGCTGCTGCTTTCCATCGCCTCCGCGTTGCTGCTCGGATTCTACGATTTCTTCAAGAAGGCGGCGCTGCGTCACAACGAGGTGACGCCCGTGCTCTTCGGCAGCGTGGCCGCCTCGGCGGCGGTCTGGCTGCCGATGGTCGCGTGGTCGAAATTCTCTCCGGACACCCTGCCGTCGGAGTTTTTCCACGTCACCGGACTGACGCCGCGCGAGCACCTGCTGCTCTTCGCCAAGGCTGCGTTGGTCGGCTCGTCCTGGCTTTGCGGCTACATCGGCATCCGCATGCTGCCGTTGTCGATCGCCACGCCGATCCGCGCGACCGGCCCTTTGTGGACGATCCTGCTGGCGGTCCTGCTGTTTCATGAATCCCCCGCCCCGCGCCAGTGGCTGGGGCTCACGGTGATCCTCGTTTCGTTTTTCGCATTCACCTTCGTCGGCCGCCGCGAGGGGATTCATTTCCATCGCGACAAGGCGGTGTTTTTCATGATTGGCGCCACGGTGCTCGGCGCCCTCTCCGCGCTCTACGACAAATACCTGCTTCAGACCGCCGGCCTCAGCCCCGGGAAAGTGCAGGCGTGGTTCACGATCGATCTCGCGCTGCTGCTCGTTCCCTCCCTGTTGTGGTGGAAACGGAATCCCGACCGCCAGCCGTTCCGCTGGCATTGGGCGGTGCCGGTGATCGGGCTGACGCTGCTTGCGGCGGACATCCTGTATTTCATGGCGATCTCGCAGCCCGACGCCTTGATCTCACTGATCTCGCCGGTGCGGCGCACCTCGGTGATCGTTTCGTTTCTGCTGGGCATCGTGCTCTTCGGCGAGAAACACGTGGTCGCCAAGGGCCTCTGCGTCGCCGGCATCGTCGGCGGCGTGCTGATGCTGTCGTGAAACCTCAGCGCCGCCCGCGGCCGCGGTAGCCGTTGTAGGCGCGCCCGCCGTAGCTGTGCCGCGGGGCATAATATCCGCCACCGCCGTAGTAGTAACCGCCGTGATAGTGATGGTGGTCGTTGTCATTGGCGATGGCTGCGCCGATCAACCCCGCGGCGGCCATGCCGGCGACGGCCACTCCCGGGTCCACCGACTGCACCGGGCGTCCGTAGGCGTCATAGGTCGTCATGCAGCCGACGCTGGAAAGAACGAGGCCGGCGGCGATCGCGATCATGGTCCAGCGGCCCGCGCGAGGTGAGGTGGATGGAGTTTTCACACTGCAAATGACGCGCCGGGGCGGAAATTATTCAACTCAATTTCTCTCCCAACCCAGATCAGGCACGGCGCACCTTGCCGCTGGCGGTGCGCGACAGCGCGTCCACCAGCCGCAGCCGCACCGGCACCTTGTGCGGAGAAAGCGTGCGGCGGCACCATTGGAGCAACTCACGCGGGGTCGCCGCCGCGTCCGGCGCGAGCACCACCTCCGCCACCGGCACCGTGCCGAACACCGCGTGCGCGACACCGGAAACCCGGCACCCGTTCACCGCCGGGTGGCTTGCCAGCACTTCCTCGACCTCCTCCGGAAACACCTTCATGCCGTTCACGTTGAGCACGCTCTTGCAGCGTCCGCGCAGAAACAGGCGGCCCGCGGCATCCGCCTCGGCGATGTCACCGGTGGGAAACCAACCGTCCACACAGACTTCGTCGAGCGTGCGCCACGGCGAGAGATACGCGTCGAACATGCCCGGTCCCTTGATCCAGAGTTCGCCCGGTTGGCCGACGGAAACAGGCAGTCCTTCGTCGTTGCGCAACTCGACATCGTATGCGGGCAGCGGCCGGCCCAGCGACAGCGGCGCGTCGGCCGCGCTCCCGCTGTTGAGCAGCGGAAGTCCCACTTCGATGATCCCCAGGCCCTGGACCAAGGGGCGGCCGAAACGTTTCGCGAACGACTCCACCACCGGCGCCGTCAAGGGAGCGGCCGTGCTCACGGCCAGCCGGAGCGTGGGCCAGCCCCATCCACCCTTGTCCGCGGCGAGCAGCGCGTGGTGGAACGGCGAGCCATAGACCACCGTCGCACCCGAGCGCTCCGCGGTTTCCAAAACCGGCCCGGCAAGGTGCGAGTCCACGAGCACGGTGCAGGCGCCGTGATAGAGATAGAGCACGATCGAGACCGCGAAATGATGCGCCATCGGCAGCATCCACAACACGCGGTCGGCCGGGCCGATGCCGAGACCGGCGTTGGCGGCGATCACCCGTTCCTCCAGTTTCCGGTGGCTCAGCACCACCCCCTTGCTGCGGCCGGTGGTGCCGGAGCTGAAGCGGATGAACGCCGGGTCCAGCGCGCGAAACTCGTCCTCATGCCGGAACCTCCGGGACTCACAGGAGATCCAACGTTTCCCGGACGGGTCCTCGCCGTCGATCACCCCGCAGAGGGCGCTCGTCGAGATCAACTCGTCGCGCTCGGCGGTGGTCAGTTCGTCGGCGATCGGCACCAGGCAACCGCCGGCCTTCAGGATCGCCAGTGCGAAAACAATGTACTCCACCCCGCTGCGGCACGAGAGACCGACGCGCGGAACGCCGCCCGCAAAGCCCGGGCACGACCGCAGCCATGCCAGGCTTCCGCGTCGATGCGCTCGAACAAGCCGCCGCATGAGATCGTCCCTGCCTCCGTCATCAGGGCGGGGCGATCCGCGGAAGCGCGCAGGGTGATGCGATCGACGATGTTCACCGCAGCCATCCGTAGCGCGGCCCGCCCGCAACGGCAAGAGCGCGTGAGACCCGGCCTTTCCGTCAATCCACCGGCTCGTCCCTCAGCAGACGGCCGATTCGCCCGGTGAGTCGCAGGTAGTGGTCCGGCGAAACACCCGGCTCCCTGAGAAACGGACTCGCCCCCACCGGCGGGTCCTGCGTCGTCTTGAAGATCGCCGTGCCCTCGTCCATCTCGTCGAACATCGCGACGTAGACCGCATCCGCGCCGGCTTGTTTCGCCGCCACCGCCTGGCTCCAAAGGAATTCACCACCGCGCCGCGGGATCTGGTCGAACGGCGCGTCCCGTCCGCGGCTCTTCTGCAGATTGTGCCAACTGAAGCCGGGAAACACGACCGGCAGATACGTGATCTTCCGGTCGCGGCACCAAGCGATGTCAGGTTTCAGCACGGACTCCTCCTGCTCCGCCGCCTGCTCCGGAGTTCCGAATCGCCCCACGGCCCATGGACTGACGATGTCCGCGAGCGCGATGAGTTCGTGCAGCTTCGGATCCGCGATCGTGTCCCGATCCAGCGTGCGCCAGTAACAAGGCACGCCGAGCATCACCGCACATCCTTCGCCCCGGAAGAAACGGATCAGCCGTTCCCACTCCGCGAGCGCGGCGGGCCGGTCGTTGAAACCAAGACCCCACAACGACACCAGCGGCTTGCCGCGGAATGCCTGATAGAACGGATCCTCGCCTTTCATCGGGCCGTCGCGGTGGAGCGTCCGCCAGTCGTCCTCGATCTCGCGCATGCGCTCCGGCTTCATGCCGCTGAAGTCATACATCAGGCACCAGTTCCGTTCTTCCGCGCGCGGCGGCACGGACGTTCGCGAGCACCCGGCCGAGGCTGTCGCGCACGCCCGCATCCACCGCCTCGACCGCGAAACGCTGGAGAAACACCCCGTCGATGCCAGCCTCGCGCATCCAGCGGAAGTGACGGCGCACGGTGGCTTCATTCACCGAAGAGAACACCTCGGCCACCCGCCCGTCGGCATGTCGGAACTTCGTCGCGCACCGTTCTTCCGGAGCGAGTTCGCCCACATCCGGCCAGATCTCGATGTTCACCTGCCCGGGTTCGAACTTCCCGCCCGCCTGATAGTGCCGCCAGCCTTCGCCGGCTCCGTCGCCCTCGCAGCGGAACCATCCCTGGTATCCGCACATCACCCGGCCGTCCAATTCGTGGCCGGAAACCCGCAGACACGCGACCAACAGGACCGGAACAATGAAACGGAGGGCCGCGGACATGCCGATTCTACGCCGGCCACGCCCGCGGTTTCTCAAGCCTAGCGGATCCGCAGCTTCACCGTCGCGGGCTTCGACTTTGTTTTCCCTTCCTTCACGAGATATGTGAACTTCACCGTTCCCTTGAATCCCTTCGGTGCCTTGTAAACGACCTTCGGCAGCTTGTTTGCGACCAGCTTGCCCACCTTGGGTTTCCGGGCGATCTGGAATTTCATCTGGGTGCCGATGTCCTCCCCCTTCCCCTTGAGCTTGAAACTCTTCTTGCCGCCACTCTTGACCTTGACCGTCGCGGGCAGCGCCTTGGGACGTTTGGGCGAGTCGAGATTCTTGATTTCAAACGTGCCGTCGATGAATCCCGCGTACGATCCCGTGTAATCCTCCCTCGACGTCCCCGAAGTGCGGGATTCGAAGTCGAGCGTGAACGTTCCGGAATATACTTCCGCCCCCTGGACCCACTTGCTGAAGGTGATGACTCCGGTGTTATTCGAAACTTTTTTGTAGGAGAACACCGGACCCTTGAAGTCCGCCGCGGTGAGGGTGATCCGTTCGTCTCCGAGATCGTCCGGATAGGTGGCTTTCACCCAATCGAAGTCGAGGGTGACGCTCCGGACCGCCGACGGCGCGAGCCCCCCGGCCTGTGAGGACACGGGCATGGCGGAAACGAAAACAAAGACGGCGGAACAAACGGTGGGAAGAAACGAAGTCCTCATGGCGGAAGGAGCAGGGATTGAAAACGCGCGCGGGCGGACCGCAAAAACCACATCGACCCTACACCCGGCACGACGGCTCCGGCAAGCAGTGGATTGCGCGAAAAAGTCACGCGGAGCTTCCCCTTCGAGAGCGAACGGACAAAACCAAACCCGGCTCCGGGCGCGATCCAAGCGCTCAGTCCTCCTTGAACGGCTCGGCGCGGCGTTCGTCGATGCAGCGGGTGAGCCAGGAGACGAGCTTGTCCGCCTCGTCGGACTCGGTGCGAAGGGCACCGAGTTCCGACCACTCGAGGTGGCTGCGCGAACGCGGCGCTGCGATGCGGTTGACGTCGAGTTTCGCCATCACCGCCTCGGTTTCGCGCGGGTGGGCGTTGAGGATGTTCGCGGGGCGCGGCAGTTCGTCGAGCGCCTCGGGGGTGAGGCCGAACGAGGTGACGCCGACGCCGAACAATCCGCTCAGGCGCCGCAGGCTGTCGGCCAGCGCCTCGTCCTCGACGGGCGCGGCATAGACCAGCTCGCCGCCGTGGGCCCAGGTGGAAACGGCCAGCGTTTGATAAAAATCCTCACGGAAGGTCTGCAGCGACGGCTGGATGCGCAGGCGGGTGGCGTGCAGCCGGAAGGGGGCGATGCCGAGGCGTTGTTTGAAATCGAGCATCGTGCCGTCGAGCGCCATCTCCTCGTCGGGCGCGCCGCCGGTTTCCCAGTCGACGAGCACCAGCTCGGGATACTTCCACAGGTTGGCGATCGGCGCGTCCTTGCCGAAAGCCTGGCGGAAGGCGAAGGGAAAGCGGCCGTTGATCTCGTAGAAACGGGTCACCACGGCACGGAACTTGCGGATCCGCAGCATCGTGTTGTCGACCATGTCCTGATCGACGGTGGTCAGGTCGTCCAAGCGGCCCTGGGTAAGGGCGAGCAGTTCCTGCGCGCCGGACAGGGCGGGCAGCGGCGCGCTCCGGCGGTAGTATCCCTGGCCTTTCTCGACCTTCGCGATCGGCGACGCCGGGTCGCACGACATGATCGAGAAATGATAGCGCAGCGAGGCGTCCGAGTAGTTTCCCGTGAGCTGCAGGCGGGTCAACCGGATGAGCTCCGTCCCTTTGATGGCGTCCGCCGGATTGGCCGGCAACAAGGCGGGAAGGATGTCGGTCAGTTGCTTGCGGAGACTCATGGGGGTTTGCGGCGCGCTGGGGTGGATCGATCCAATTCGCCCCTCCCGGTGACATCAAGCCCCAAAGACCTTGATTCGAAAAATTTCGGGCGCCGCGGGGCAGATCATTTGAAGATTTCGGGACGCGCGCTTGTCCAAGACCGAGAATGCAGCATCTTCCCGGCATGAATTTCAAAGTCTTCGCATGCGCCGCCGCCCTGTGCGCCCTCGTTCTCCCCGCCCGCGCGCAGCAGCCCACGGCCGCCGAGATCCTCGAGGGCACCCGCATGGCGGCCACCCTCACCAAGCTCGACGAAGGGCTCAGCGGCAGCCTTCGCAAGGGCAATGACAAGACTCCGGTGACACTCTTCCTCCAGGGCAAGAACATCCAATTCCAGTTTTCCGTGAACAAGGGGGCATGGCAGGTCTTCCACATGCGGATCAACGACGACGATCTCGATCTGTTCGAACTTCAGAACGGCAAACAGGCGAATTTCCCTGCGTCGAAACTCATGCAGCCGATCGCCGGCACCGATCTCACCTACGAGGACCTCGCATTGCGTTTCCTCTACTGGCCGAACCCGAAAATGGAGGGCACCGAGAAGGTCGCCGGCCAGGAGTGTTACAAGATCCGCATCGACAAGCCGAAGGGCGCGGCCGGCCGCTACGAGGTCGTCTACGTCTGGGTGCACACGAAATACGGCGCCTTCATGCGCATCCGCGGCCACGACAAGAATGGCGGGCTGGTGAAGGAATTCCAGGTGGAGGACGTCATGCAGGTGGCCAAGGATACGTGGACGCTGCGCAAGATGCAGGTCTCCAGCCACAACCCCGCCAACGGCCGCCGCACATCGATCACCGACGTCACCTTCGACTCGCCCCGCAAGGCCGGCCCGCGCGGACTGCGCTGATTCCATTGCCATGAGCCCGAGTTCTGAAATGGGAACCACGAAACGCACGAAAAGGCACGAAAGGAAGGTGATCCGGCAAGATCGGGGTGATCACCCACAGGATGAGAGTCTCTCAAGTCTCAACTCTTTCTTTTTCGTGAACTTTGGTGTCGTTCGTGGTTTCGGTTTTCCTTTGTAGGATGAGTGGTTGGATCGACGCCCACAACCACCTGCAGGACCCGCGGCTGGGAGATGTGGTGGCCGAAACGAAACGCGCCGGCGTGGCCCGCTGCGTCGTGAACGCCACGCGGGAGGAGGACTGGCAGGCGGTTTCCGATCTGGCGGAACAGCACCCGGACTTCGTGATCCCCGCTTTCGGCATCCACCCGTGGCACGCGCACACGGCCGGCGACAGGTGGCAGGACCGGCTGCGCGGGTTGTTGGAGAAACATCCGCGGTCGTCCGTCGGGGAGATCGGCCTCGACAAGTGGGTGGCCGAACCGTCGATCGAAATCCAGATGCCGGTGTTTCTCGATCAACTGCGCATCGCCCGCGAGCTCGACCGGCCGGCGACCATCCACTGCCTCAAGGCATGGGGGCCGCTGTTCGATGCCTTCGACGAATGCGAGCCGCCGGCGCGTTTCCTGATGCATTCGTTCAACGGGTCGATCGAAAGCGCCCGCCGCCTGCTGCCGCTCGGCGCGTGGTTCTCGTGCTCCGGGTATTTCCTCCAGCCGAGGAAATCCACGGCGCTCGATGTGTTCCGCGAGCTTCCGCCGGACCGGATCCTGTTGGAAACCGACGCACCGGACATGGCCCCTCCGGAGGAGTTCCGCAGCCATCCCCTGCCGGAAAACCACAACCACCCGGCGAACCTGACGGCCATTGGAAAGGCGCTGGCTGGGAAACTCGGCATCGACCCGGGTATCTTCGAGCGCAACGCCCGGTCCTTCTTCGGCCTCTGATGCCTTGCACGACGGGCGGCGCGGCGCTACGCATCCGCCATGGATCTCGCCGATTTCCGCAAAGAATACTCCAGCCGCGGCCTTCACCGCGAGGATCTTGATCCGGATCCGGTCGCACAGTTTTCCACATGGTTCCAACAGGCCATCGAGGTCGGCGTCAACGAGCCGAACGCGATGACCCTGGCCACCGTTGATGAAACCGGCATGCCGTTCCAGCGCACCGTGCTGCTCAAGTATTTCGACACCGACGGCTTCGTGTTTTTCACCAACTACGGCAGCCGCAAGTCCGCGCAGATCGCCGCCAACCCGAAGGTCTCGCTGTTGTTCCCGTGGATCACGCTCGAGCGGCAGGTCATCGTCCAGGGAACGGCGGAGAAGATCAGCAGCGCCGAGTCGCTCAAGTATTTCGCCAGCCGGCCGCGCGAGTCGCAGATGGGGGCATGGGTCTCGAACCAGAGCGAGGTCATCACGTCGCGCAAGTTCCTCATGCAGAAACTCGCCGAGATCAAAGACAAGTTCCAGCACGGCGAGATCCCGCTGCCCTCGTTCTGGGGCGGCTACCGGGTGAAGCCGGAGATGATCGAATTCTGGCAAGGCGGCCCCGCGCGCCTGCACGACCGGTTTCTCTATCAGAAATCGGAAACCGGTTGGAAGACCGACCGGCTTTCGCCTTGAGCGGCACGTAGGCGCGGTCGTGAGACCGCGATCCCGGGCGAGAAACGCATTCTCACGAATGCGCCTACATCCCGCTGATGACGAGCCGGATATCCTCCGAGTTTCCGCGCAGCTCGGGGGCATACATCGCCTCCGCGGTGGCGGGCAGGGCTTTGTAGTTGCCCGGGGCTTCCGCACGGAGCTGATAGCGCAGCGTATGCGTTCCCCGCGGCAGCGCGCGGATGAAGAAATCGACCGTCTCGTCGCGCGGCTCCATGTAGGCGCGGAAACCCTCGCTCGACGGCACATATCCGCTCAAGGCATCCAGCGCTTCGAATCCCGCCGCCTTGTGATCGGAAAAGATGAGGTATTCGTAGTCATTCTTGCTCTCGAGCACGAGTTCCACCTCGATCCGGTCGCCGGACTTCACCGCAGTGCCATCGGCGAGCGGCTCGCGACGGAAGCGTTCGACGTGCTGGCTCACGACGAGGCCGGAGGCATCCGGCACCTCGGTGTCCTTCTCCAGCTCGATCAGTTTGGAAACCCGCCGTTTCACCTTCACTTCCAGACCCGCGGCGCGGAGTTTCTCCTCCAGCGTGAACACTTCGAGATAGGCGTTCGCATAGAGCGTCCCCTTGCCCGAGCGGCGCAGTTCGATCTGGTGTTTCCCGGCGGTCACTTCCCCACCCGTAAGCAAGACGGTGCCGTCGAAGCTGAAGAGATTGTCCTTCGTGATGGAAACCGTTTTGAGCGACTTCCCGTCGAGCACGACCTCGACTTCCATGTCGGGCGTTTGTTCACCGGATGCCTTGGCGTAGGCGGCGATCGCCTCGATCGCATAGGCGGTGTCGCGGGTGGAATTCCAGTAGCTGCCGTTCTTGCGGTTGTTGACGAGGTATTTCGCAAGCCCGCGGGTGTCGGCATCCTTCGGATTCACCGCGGAGAGAAGTTTCAGATACCATGCGTTCGCCTCGACCTCGCTGCCATACCAAAACCACCAGGAACCACGCTTTTGGAGATCGAGATAGGCCGTCTGGTTTTCTTCGTCGCGTTTCAGGTACTGGGCGACCATGCGGACGAGTTCGTCGCGGCGCGCCTCGTCGCCCTTGCGGTGTTGTTCCAGGCCGACGAGGCATTTGGCATAGACCGGCAGCTCCTTGCGATCCCGATAGAGAAACGCGAGCATCGGCTCGGAATCGCGTTTCGCTCCGCCGAGAATCATGCGGACGAAGGCGTCGGTGGAATCGCAACGCGCCTTCTCACGGCGCTTCGTCGGTTTCAACTTCTTGCCGGCATCGCGGAGCGCCTGACGCTCGACGTAAAACTGTAGAGCATCCACCTGTTGCCGCTCGTAAGCCATCAACCAGGCGACACCCGACTGGAGCACCCGATCCGGCACCTCCGCGCCGTTTTCCTTCGCTACAAGCAAACCGTGCACGACCACCGCTGTGGTGTGCGGCCACGATTGCTCACCGTATCCCGAGAACCATCCCCAGCCGCCGTCGGAGTTTTGCATCGAGGTGAGTTTCTCCACACCCCTGGCCACCATCTTCTCCACCTCGGCTTCGTCGAAGACGGGATTGTCTTGCCAACGTTTCCACTGCTCCGCGCGGTCCGCGGCGTTGCCGAGTTCCTGCGGGTTCAGGTTGGTCCTCTTGGCTTTCACTTCATCGAGCGAAACGCCCATCTCCTCCAGCATCCGCTGGGCGATGACGGTCGGAACGAAGCGGTTCAAGGTCTGCTCGGTGCATCCATGGGGATAACTCGCGAGATAGGGAATCGCATCGACCACCGAGGTGGCGATCGACGGGGAGAACCGGATGGTGAGTTTCGTTTGCTCCGGACGGCGTTCCTCCGGCACCTCGATCCCGATCGTCTCGGAATCGCCCTCGACCACGCGGCTCCACGCGTCCTGGCGAAGCATGCCATGGACGAGCACCGGCAGCGTGCGTTCGACCGCGTCGCCGTCGTCACCGGCATCCGCTTTCATGCGAATGACCGCCTCGCCTTCCTTGAGCGCCTTCACACGCCAATCGACGCGAGTTTCCGAGTTCGCCGCGATGGCCACGGTCTTCGGCGCGCCGTCGATCGCTTCGAGACTTCCGCCATCAAGTTCGAGGGAAACGGTGACTTTCTTCGGCGCGTCGTGATCGTTGTGCACCACGGCGGAGAACACCGACTCGTCGCGCTCGACGAGGAAACGCGGAGCCTGCAGGCGCACGAGAAGTTCCTTCGACGTGATGATCTCCGCGCTGCCCTCGCCGACGCGGGTGCCGGGAAGCAGCGTCCAGACACGCGCTTTCCATGTGGTGAGGTTGTCGGGAAATTCCAAGGGCACCTCGGCGCGGCCGTCCGCTCCGGTTTTCACCGAGCCCGACCATTTCAACAGATCGGCAAAGTCCTTGCGGACGACAACCTCCGGCTGGCCGTCCCCTCCGCCGCCGCCCGCGGCGAAAGCGTCGACCGAGCCCTCCGCCATCATCGCGGAAGCGGGGGCGACATCCAGGGTGGCATCAGCAAAATCCATCCCACGCGCCATCTTCGAGCGAACCCCGCCGAACCTCGCCCCAGCCATGGCCACCGCCTCATCACCGAAGCTGCCGAGCTGCGACATCGCCTTCTGCCCCTCGCGGATGAGAACTCCCGAAGCGGGGAGAAGCGAGTCATTCAATCCGTAGTTCTGATAGGAGTTCTTCCACTCCCAGAAGTTTTCCAGAATCGGCCCGACGTTCGATCCGCCGGTGATCGCTTCGAGGGACTTGTCATAAATGGCCACGACCGCTTCACCGGAAACCGGTTCGCCGTTCTCATCGCGGAGGATGATGGCGAGGCTGGATTTCTCGCGCGGTTTCACGCGGTCTTTCGCCGGTTCGAGCGTCACTTCGATCGCCTTGCTCGCCGGCGGCAGGAGGATTTCCTTCACCGCCTTGTGCACCTGCGCTCCGTGGACGGTGACGGCCTCGACAAACATGTTGGGCATGTCCCGCAGATCGAGCGGGACATCGATTTCGGAACTCTTGCCGTCGAGTTGGATGCGCTTCGCCTCGCGTCCCGCGGGGCCGGCGATGTGGAGGAACATCCAGACATGGGCGTCCGTGCGGTCGCTGTTGACGCGGAGTTTCGCCGTCTCGCCCGGAGCGTATTCCAGTTTGTCGGAAACGAGTTCGAGCGGGCCGAACTTCCAGTCCGCCGGATCCGCCCGGCCGGGACCGTGGACGTTGAAGATCGACGCACCCTCGACCGCGTCGCCATCCTGATAGGTGAGCGTCGCCGCCAGGCGGTATTGCCCGGTGGCGGGAGCGGGAAACGATTGGGTCGCCTCACCATCGGCGTTCGTTTCGACCGGCCACGATTGGATTTCCTTCTCCTCCAGGCGGCCGTCCCCGCCCACCGAGACCTGATAGATGACCAGTTTCCCCTTCGCTCCCGAGACGGGCGTTCCGGCAAGCGTGGCGCAGGAAATCCTCGCCTCGACCGCCTCCCCCGTCTTTGCGTAGCCGCGGTCCGTCCAGACGACGACTTCGAACGGTTTCCTCGCCGCAATCACGGAACCCGTGCCACGTTCCTCGCGCCGTGAGGCATCGACCACGCGCGCCTCGATGGTGTAGCGCGAGTCCATGTCGCCATGCACCATCTTCGCCGGCGCGGTGTCCACCACGACCTCGGCCGTGCCGTCGGGACCGATCGGCATTTCCTTCTTGATGACAAGTTCGTCCGGAGTCCAGCGGTCGCCGCCCCACCACGGCGGCGGCGGCGGGATGCAGCCCCACCTGCTCCAGCCTGGATGCCATGTGGCCTGCGGGTTGTTCCACCATGCGCCGCGGCCGTAGAGCCAATCCCAGCGCCATCCCGGAAACCAGCGCTCGGTGAGCGACTCACGTTTCACGATCACCTCGACGGTCGCGTTGCGCACCGGCGCGCCGTGGAAGTAGTTCGCTTTCACCTTCGCGGTGAATGTCCCGCCGAGCAGCACCGGCTTGTCCGGCGCTTCGACGCTCACTTCGTATTCCGGCTTGCGGTATTCCTCGACGCGGAACGAAACGCCGGCGGCGATGCGGTTGCCGATTTGATATCTCGCATTCCATCGCCCGAGCGATGCGTCCTTCGGAATGGTGAACTCGGTTTCCATCGCTCCGAGGTCGTCGGTGCGCAACTTGCCGATCGTCACCACTCCCTCGCCGCGGCCGTTTTGAACGACGAGTTCGCCTTCCTGTCCGGCCCAGCGGTCGTCATCGGGCTCGAAGTAGCCGAGATTCCGCAGGAAAAACTTGAGATGCACCGTATCGCCCGGCTTGTAGAGCGGGCGGTCGGTGATGCCGTAGGTCATGTCGCGGTTGGCATTGCCCCATGAGGACTCGGCGAGGTGCATGCTCTGGAATCCGAAAAACGCGGGAGCCCTCCCTTCCTTGCGGGCGATGGCGAGCCACTGGTAATGCGTGTCCCAATCTCCGGGCGCGAGCAGCGTCCGGCCGTCGGCATCGGTCTTTCGTTCGAACTCCTTCCACTTGATCTGATAGCGCCGCTCGTCGCGGTTCTCCCGCTCGATGTCGATCATGCGGTATCCGAAGAACGAAATGTCGCTGTCGTCCACGGGTGCGCCGCTTTCCGCGTCGGCCACCCACCACTGGATCTTGCCGGCGACATCGCGTTTCACGAGCACCGAGTCGACGATCCACACGAGCGTCTGGAATGCGTTTCCATCCTTCATCCGGCAGGTGATCCACCACGCGCCGGCCTTGTCGACGGGCACCTCGATGTCGGCGCGGGTGTCGCGGTGGCCGTCGCGGGGTTTGAGGTCGGCGTTCCATTCCGTCGCGGTTTTGCCGATGTATTTCGATTTCTTCTCGCGGATGAGCCGCTGCGCCAAGGCGGAGGGATTCGTCCGCTGCCAATCGAGTTCCTTCGGATTGCCCTTGATGTAGTCGATCGTGTCGGCGAGCACGGCCTCGACATCGACCGGCGCGGCCGTGAACCCGGCGGCGGTGGCGTTGCGGAAGACCAGCGGGACCCGCGGCTTGTGGCCCGCGGATACGGTATCGGCGACCTCGAAGCGGCCCCAGTTTCCGGTGATTTGTTTCAGCAGGTCGCGACGGCGATCGTTCGTGCCCGGGCCGTGGAAACGGATCGTTTCTTCGAGCACCTCGCGTGCCTTCACGTACTGGCGTCGATCGAGAAACGCCTGCACGAGGTCGTCCCCGGCCTGTTCCGACTTCGCGAGGATCTTGCGGTAGAGCGCGATGAAATGGTGCTCCTCCGGGAGCTTGAAACGACGGATGCCGTCCGAGGTCTTGGCGAGGCACTCGTCCTCGGCGAGCGTGTCCATTTCGAGCAGGCTCTGCTCCGCATCGCCGTCACGCGCGCGCCACCAACCAAAGGAGCGCAAGGTGAGCACGCCGAACTGGCTGCGGGTGAAACGCGCGTATTCGAGCGTGACGGAATGCACGTTCTCCCGATCGAGCTTCGCGCGCTCGGCGAGGGCGAATCGCCAGCGCTCGCCATCGTTCCTCGCCGTTTCCCACGATTCCGGCACCTGATAGAGAACCGGCCCGTCGCCACTCCACGGCGCGCCTTCGGTGCCGCCCTCGGGTCCGGGTTCGCCCCATTCCGGCAGATCGTCGATGGGCGTGAGCGTCTGGAGTTTCCACGCCTCCCCGTTCTGCAAGGTGGAACCGGTGACTTCCCAAACGAGTCGTTTCGTCTTCTCGTCTTCCGCGTGCGGCAGCGCTTGGCGCAGCAATTGCAGCGCCCGCACCTTGTCGCGGTAGCTGGTGTCCACGTAGGATCCGGCGGCGGCTTCGGGTGCACGGCCCGGCATCATTCCCCGGCCACCCTGCCAACGTTGCGGAGTGCGCTCGAAATCCCCCGCGATGAGCCGGCCGCCGTGCGGCATGCGGAGATACTCCCGCGCGGCGGCGACGAGAAACGCGGCATTGCGCGGGTGGCGCTCGATCGCGGTTTCGACCAGCGGGTCGAACTCCTCCCACGCGTTGAGGTTCTGCAGATTGTTCATCGTCACCCGCAGGTCCTCGCCGGATCTTTCGTCGGACACGTCCATCAGCTTGTCGCGATACAGGTCGACCACCTCGCGGTGCATGCCGCGGTCGTTGAGTTTGTCGCGCTCCTTGCGCAACGCGGCGACGTCTTGAGCCATCGTTTGCGGAATGAAACCGATCGAGAGGAGGAAACAAAGGAGCGTTTTCATGTCATGACAGATGACACAGAAAGCGGCCGGTCCTTAAAAGAAATTTCCCGGCGTTCCTTGACGGAGGGCCCTTCGCCGCCACATTCGGCGATGCCCCTCACCCTACTCGCCATCGGAGGAAACTCCGGGACCGGGCTCGCATCCGTGCGCCGCCTGACGAAGGACGGCCACCAGGTCGTCGCCGCCGCCCGCAGCCCCGGACCGCTCGCGGAACTCGGCATCCCGGTGCAGCCCTTCGACGCGCTGAAATCACCGAAACTCGACCTGCCGGACCGGCTCGACGGCTTCGTGTATTTCCCGGGCAGCATCACGCTCAAGCCGTTCCACCGGCTGACCGAGGAAGACTTCCTCAACGACCTGCGGGTCAACTGCCTCGGAGCCGCCGCGGCGCTCCAAATGGCGCTGCCGGCGTTGAAGTCCGCACCTTCGGCGTCCGTCGTGTTGTTCTCGTCGGTTGCGGCGGCGCAGGGACTGCCGTTCCACGCGTCGATCTCTGCGGCAAAGGGCGCGGTCGAAGGGCTCGCGCGGTCGCTCGCCGCGGAACTCGCGCCGAAGATCCGCGTGAACGTGATCGCGCCCTCGCTCACCGACACACCGCTCGCATCGGGTTTGTTAGGCAGCGATGCGAAACGCGAGGCGTCGGAGAAACGTCATCCGCTCCAGCGCATCGGCGATCCGGAGGACACGGCGGAACTGGTTTCCTTCCTGCTGTCCGACGCGTCGAGATTCATGACCGGACAGGTGCTGCGACCGGACGGCGGGCTATCGAGCGTGCGAACGATCTGACATGAACGCGGGCGCAACTGGAAGTGGGATGCACAAGGAGCGGCGGAACGTGTCCGCCGGTGTCCATGGGCAGCCGATGCTCCGCACATTGGTTCATCCCATTGTCTTTCTCATGGGCGCGGGCGATCATGCATCGCCCCTCCTTGCGTCGCCGCCCGCCACTTCCCGTTGCACTCCATGAAGACCGCCGCGCTCGTCTATCCACACCAGTTGTTTCGCGAGAACCCGGCGTTCGCCAAGGACCGGCCGGTGTTTCTCGTCGAAGACACACTTTTCTTCGGCAACGACCCGCATTGGCCGGCGGCGATGCACAAACAGAAGCTCGTGCTCCACCGCGCGTCGATGCGGGCGTACGCGGAGGAGTTGGAAGAAGCCGGGCATCAGGTGGAGATCGTGCCGCCGACTGAGCTCGAGAGCGCGCTGCCGAAGGCGAAGGAACTCCACCTCGCCGACCCTGCGGACGATGTGCTGGAGCGCCGTCTCCGCCGTTTCGCGGAGAAACGAGGCATCGACCTCAAGATCCATCCGTCTCCGAACTTCGTGAGCCCCGGCGGGTTTCTGGAAACCCATCTCGCCGGCAGGAAGAAGCCGTTCATGGCGAAGTTCTACGAAGCGCAGCGCAAACGCATGGGCATCCTGCTGGAGGACGACGGCTCGCCGACCGGCGGACGATGGTCGTTTGACACGGAGAACCGCAAGAAACTGCCGAAGAACCACGTCCCACCGCCGGAACCGCGGACGAAGCCGGACGACCACGTGCGTGAGGCGGTCGAATGGGTGGAGAAGCACTTTCCCGACAATCCCGGAAACACGAAACACTTCCGCTGGCCGGTGACCCGTGCCGATGCGGAGAAGTGGCTGGACCGCTTCCTCGACGAGCGGCTCGAACTCTTCGGCGACTACGAGGACGCGATCTCCACGGAACACGCGACGATCTATCACTCGGCGATCACGCCCGCGCTCAACATCGGCCTGCTCGACCCGCACGATGTGGTGGACCGCGTGCTCAAGCGCGACGCTCCGCTCAACTCGAAGGAAGGCTTCATCCGACAGGTGATCGGTTGGCGCGAGTTCATGCGCGGCATCTACCGGCACCGCGGCGTGGAGATCCGCAACGGGAACTTCTGGAACTTCCGCCGCACGATGAAGGATTCGTTTTACGACGGCAGCACCGGCATCCCGCCGGTGGACCGCGTGATCCGCCAGCTTCTCGACGACGGTTGGTGCCACCACATCGAGCGGCTGATGGTGCTGGGCAACTTCATGCTGCTGTGCCGCATCAAGCCGGACGAGGTGTATCGATGGTTCATGGAAATGTTCGTCGATTCCTACGACTGGGTGATGGTGCCGAACGTGTATGGCATGTCGCAGTTCGCCGACGGCGGCGGTTTCACCACAAAACCCTATCTTTCCGGATCGAACTACATCCGCAAGATGTCCGACGAGCCAGCGGGCGAGTGGTGCGAGATCTGGGACGGTCTTTACTGGACCTTCATCGCCGACCACCTCGAGTTCTTCGACGGCAACCCGCGGCTCTCGATGATGGCGCGGATGTGGACGAAGATGGGAACTGGGAAACAGGACGCCCACCGCGACGCGGCGGAGGGTTTTCTCAAGTCGCTCTAACGAGTCATGTCCATGGAGGGGCGAAACGTGTTCGCCCTTGTACATGAAAAGGCACGGGGAAGAGTCAGAGAGCATCTCCTTGGCAGTCCACGGACATCGGCGGACATGCTCCGCCGCTCCTTGAGGCTCACCCGAGAAACCCCGTCAGCGGACTGGTCGCGCTGGCGTGGTCGATGGCTTCGGGCAGGCCGAGTTCGTAGGCTTCGCGGCCGGCTTGCACGGCTTGTTGGAAGGCGATGGCCATGCGGACGGGATCGGAGGCGATGGCGATGGCGGTGTTGACGAGCACGGCGTCGGCTCCAAGTTCCATCGCCTCGGCGGCGTGGCTGGGGGCGCCGATGCCGGCATCAACGACGACGGGCACGGTGGCCTGCTCGATGATGATGCGGATCTGGTCGCGGGTGGCGATGCCGCGGTTCGAGCCGATGGGCGCGCCGAGCGGCATCACGGTGGCGGTGCCGACGTCCTGCAAGCGCTTGGCGAGCACCGGATCGGCGTTGATGTAAGGCAGCACGGTGAATCCTTCGTTCACGAGGATCTCCGCGGCCTTGAGCGTCTCGATCGGATCGGGAAGAAGATAGGTGGGATCGGGATGGATCTCAAGTTTCACCCATTTCGGCAGGCCGGCGGCGGCGGCGAGGCGGGCGAGGCGCACGGCCTCCTCGGCGTTCATCGCGCCGGAGGTGTTGGGCAGGAGCAGGTATTTCTCCGCATCGATGAAATCGAGGATGTTCGCGTAGGGGTCGTGGCCGCCCGTTAGATCGGCGCGGCGCAGGGCGACGGTGACGATTTCCGCGCCGCTCGCGTCGAGGGCGTCGCGCATCGATTCATTGGACGGAAACTTTCCGGTGCCGAGGAAAAGACGGGACGAGAACGTGCGGCCGGCGATGGTGAGGGAAGACATTGCGAGGTGCGGATTTCAGATTGGATGGGTGGCGAGCCAGTCCTCGAAGGCGGCGTGATCGCGGAGATCGTATTGATGACACAGGAACCCGAACTCGCGGCCGGTGGCGATGTTGTCGGGCAGGTCGTCGATGTAGAGCGTCTCCGAGGGGACGAGCGAATGGGTGTCGATGGCGTATTGATAGATGCCGGGCTGCGGTTTGATGAAGCCGGTTTCGAAGGAGAGCACGGCTTCGTGGAAGAGCGAAAACTCCGGATAGAAATCGAAGACCCACGGGCAGTGGATGGCGTTGGTGTTGGAAAACAGGATCAGCCGGTGGCCAGCGGCGTGGAGCTGGCGGACGCGATTCCACATCGGTTCGTTGGGCGTGAAGATGCGCTGCCAGAAGTGCCGGAACTCGTCCGGCGTGGCGGGCGAACCGAGCGTCTCGAGCGCCCAGTCGATGTATTCGTCGACGTGGATGGCACCGCTTTCAAACTCATCCTTGCGGGCGAGCAGGCGTTCGAGGCGGGATTCCGCATCCGTGGTGCCGGGTGGGAACAGTTTCACGAGGGACGACTCGAAGTCGAAGTCGAGCAGGACGCGGCCGATGTCGTAAAGGAAAGTCATGATGTCGGGGCGGCACCGGTTTCATTGAGGATGAACCGTGCCGCGGTGAGGGCGCCGCTGTTGCGGCCGTGAGTCTCGAGTGCGTGTTTCATGCCGCGCCAACCGGAGGCGTTGTCCGCCAACAAGTCGGCGACGCGGCGGCGGAGTTCGTCCGCGGTGCCGGCGAGCGCGCCGCCGCCGATCGCTTCGAGCAAGCGCAGGTTTCCCTCTTCCTGGCCCGGGACCAGATGGTGGATGAGCATCGGGCAGCGGGCGGCGATGGCCTCGTGCACGGTGGCCCCGCCCGCCTTGCCGACGACGAGGTGGTGGGCACACAGATAGGACGGCACTCTTTTCGTCCAGCCGACGAGTTTCACCCGCCCGGGGAAGTCGTGTTTGAGCGGTTTCGCCTCGCGATACAGACCTCGGACGTTGCGGCCCATGATGACGGTGAGGTGGATCGACGGCGAGGCTTCGAGCAGCGCCCGGCCCTGGCGCGCGAGCTGCCCGCGCCGGCCGGTGGGGAAGTACAGCACGCGGAACGGCTGGCAGGGATCGTCCGCCGGCACGGTGGGCAGTTCCGCGAAAACCGGATGCACGGGAAACCCGGTGTCCACAATCTTCTCCGCGGGGATCTCGCGGCGGATCATCGCCTCGCGCGTCTGCGGGTCGGTCACCAACCACCAATCCGTAGGCGCGCGCAGCCAGGCGGCGTTGATCTCGATGGAGTCGGTGACCACCGTGAAGACCGGCAGGTTTCCCTGGATGCCCTGCGGGATGCGCTTGAGAAAATACGGATACAGCGGGTAGGTGCTGACGATGGCCGTGGGCCGGAACTCGTCGATGAGAACGCCGAGCGCCCGCTCCGGAAAGCGGATGACGGGCGAGCGGCGCTTGCTGAAATCGCAGCGGTCGGTGGATTTGTAGATGGCGGCCCAGAGGCGCGGGAAGCGGTTGGTGACGAACCGGTAGCCGCGGCTGATGAGCGAGGTGATGCCCGGCGCGCCGAGCAGGCAGGGGTCGCTCACCCGGATGATGGCGCCCATCGAGTCCAGCGCGACGCCGAGATTGCGGGCGGCGCTGTTGTGGCCCTCGCCGAATGCGGCGGTGACGATGAGGAAGCGGGGTGGCTCGGCCATGGGCGGGACGGGCGGAGATTTAAAGCGAGACAGGCGTTGCGTCGATGGACTTTTCCGTCTTTCGTTCCGCTGGCCATGGCCCGCGGAGAAAAACGTTTCCAGCTACGACCGGTCGATGACGACGAACCGGCGCACGAGGAAACCGTGATCCGGCTCCACCATGGCGACGAACCGGTGCCGACGATGCTGCCCGTCGACCGGCCGCCGAAACGCAAGGCCGCGGAGCCCAGCCACCGGCTGGCGATCCCGGACAAGGACAGCGTGGAGGTCCGCACCCACCAGCCGGACGTCGAGCATATCCTCGCCGGCGCCGAAGCGGACGAGGAAACGCTGGAACACGCGTGGGGCTCCGAATCCGAGCGCCGGAACCCGATTCCGTGGGGCTGGTTCGCGTTGATCGGCTTCGCGCTCGTCGGCGCGGTCATCTGGGGCGCCAGTTCCCTCCAGCAGGGTGAGGAGCAGATCCGCGAGATCCGCACCGAAGTGGCGGACCGCTTTGTCGAGGAGGAGGAGGAGGAGCGCGAGGCCGCGGAACTCATCGACCGCATCGAAACCAGCATCCGCTCGATGTTCGCCGCCACCTCGGTGGATGAGATGGCCAAGTGGGTGCGGCAGCCGGACCGCGTGGCGCCGCTGATGCGGAAATTCTACGGCGACGGAACCTTTCCCCCCCCATCGTTGCAACGGATCGCGTCCCTCCAGCCGATCACCTTGGAACGCCGCGCCGATTTCTGGGCCGCGCGCGTCATCCTCGAAGGCACGGGCAAACGCGACCTTCTGGTCCAGGTGAGTCCCGGCCACCGCGCCCGCATCGACTGGGAAACATTCGTTTGTTACCAGCCGATCCCGTGGGACGAGTTCGCCACCGGGCGGCCTCGCGGCCGGTCGTTCGACTTCCGCGTCGACGTCGAGCCGGACCTGCTCTACAGCCATGAATTCGCGAATTCGGACGAGTGGGCGAGTTTCCGCGTCACCGCGCTCGACAGCACGGAGACCTTGTTCGGCTATGCCCGTGTCGACAGCGCCGAGGCGCAGGAGATCCTGCGGATGTTTCAGGAAAAAGGCGGACGCCCGGTATCGCTCATCCTCCGCCTCTCGATCCCCGAGGGCTTGACATCGCCGCGCGGCGTGGTGATCGAGAAAGTCCTGAGCCGCCACTGGGTCTATCTCGACCCTCCGGAAACCCCGTCTCCGTGAGCGGCCACCGCCCGCACGCCCGCATCCTCATTTGACGAACGCCTTGCCCAACCGCCGTCCGCGTCCCGCCGCCGCATTCCTCCCGGTCCTGGCGGGAGCCATCGTGTTTTTCGCGGTCCAGTACGGCATGGCCCTTTGGAAACTGAACGGCAACACCGGCGGCATGAGCAACAAGTTCAGCGCACTGGCCCGCGAGCAATACCTCGGTTTCATCGTCCGCGAGAACCTGCGGATGCTCGCGGCCTACGCCGTTCTCGCGCTCGCCGCCGCGCTGCTCATCCAGCCGATCGTCTCGTTCTGGACCTCGCGTTCGCGGCTGCGCGGCCGCACCCCGGTCATCGCGCGGGCCTTCCTGCTCACCTTCCTGCTCCACGGTTTCTGCGTCCTGCGGCTGGTGAAAACACGGCCGTATTTCCTCAACGAGGCCGAGTTCGGTCATTGGTATTTCAAGATGCTCGATTGGATCCCCGACGCCGCGAAACCCGCTGCCATGCTGGTGATCTTCGGCATCCTGCCGGTGGCGTGGATCGTCTTCGCCATCGGATGGCACCTGCGGAAATGCACGCCGCGGAGACGCATCGCGGGCGCCGTCGTCGTCGCATCCGTCCTGCTCGTGGGCGCGTGGTCGCACTTCTCTGACGCACGGACGGATGACGCCCGGCCCAGCGCCGGTCGCGCGCCCAACGTCATCATCATCGGCTCCGATTCGCTGCGCGGCGACCGCCTAGGCTTCGCGGGATACGTTCCGAAACGCCGCGACGGCGAAGCGTCGGATGGCGTATCGCCGGTCATCGACGGGCTTGCCGCGCGTTCCGCCGTGTTCACGCGCTGCCACACCTCCATCGCCTCCACGCTGGAGAGCGGCATCCAGCTCCTCAACTCCGCCTATCCGCACACCCACGGCGTGCGGCAGATGTATCCGGACAAGGAAAACGTCGAGGATTCGCGGAAACGCATCACCTCGCTCGCCACCCTGCTCCGCGAGCGCGGCTACGACACCGCGGCCATCGGCGATTGGTGCGCCAGCTACTACCACGTCATGCCGATGGGCATGGAACACATCTCGGTCTCCAGTTTCGACAACTTCAAGATCTACATGAGCCAGGCCGTCGTGATGTCCCACTTCGTCGTGCCGCTCTACTTCGACAATCCCCTCGGCTACCGCCTGTTTCCCGAGCTCCAGTCCTTCGCCCAGTTCGTCACGCCCGCCCTGGTGAACCGCCGCGTCGACGAACGCATGCGCGCCGCGTCGGAAAACGGAAAACCCTTCTTCTGGCACGTCTTCTATTCCTGCAACCACCTGCCCTACCGCTCGAAGGAACCCTATGCCAGCATGTTCGCCGACCCCGCCTACGACGGGCCGAACAAGAGCGGCGTCGACTTCGACATCGACGAATTCATCGGCGGCACCGACCTCGAGTCGAAGTGGAAGGCGCTCCCGCCCGCCGAGACCGACCAGATCCGCGCGCTCTACGACGGCTGCACCCGCCAGTTCGACGACTGCGTTTCCCACATCCTTGATTCCCTCGAAACCCACGGGCTCGCCGACAACACCATCGTCATCGTCACCGCGGACCACGGCGACGACCTCTACGAACCCGGTGCCACCCTCGGCCACGGTCTCACCTTCAACGGCGGCGCCCATTCCTATCACGTCCCGATGGTCGTCCACGTGCCTGGCGCGGAACACAAGGTCATCCCGCAGACCGTGCGCCTGATCGACGTCGCACCCACCGTCGCCGAGCTGCTGGACGTGGAAATCCCGGACCGCTGGGAGGGCCGAAGTTTCGCCGGCTGGATCACCGGCCGAGAGACACCCGCCGACCGGCCGGTGTATGCCGAAACCGGTTTCCCCTTCATCCAGTTCACCGTGCCCGGCGTCGAGCGCCCGCCGCTGCCGCCGATGGACGAGCTCACGACCATCGATCCCGCCTACAACTACCAGTTCGTTCTCAAGCGCGAATACCTCGACCGCCTCATCGCCGCGAAACAACGCAGCCTCACCACCGCCCGATGGCGGATCATCTGCACACCCACCGCGGACGGCGGGCGCCACTTCCAGCTCTTCCACATTCCGGACGATCCCTTCGGCGAGCACGACCTCGCCACCACCCGTCCCGATGTCCTTGCCCCGATGAAATCCGCCCTCGAAGCGTGGATCGACAAACACGAGGAAACGCCCGTCGAGGAGATCTTCCCGCAAGGCGAGCCGTGAACCCGGATATTGAAATCCAAACCGCGAAACTCACGAAACGACACGAAAGGGGAGCAGCGTGGGGCGATCGGCACCCACACCCGCAAGGTGAGTTGTCCTTCATTCCCAACCCGTGCGATTTCGTGAAATTTCCTGTCTTTCGTGGTTAGGAATTTCCTTTCCGTGATCCGTGCCCATCCGTTCCATCCGTGGTTCTCCATCCTCCCCCGCCCCGCCTCTCCGTCCCATTCCCCGCTTGATTTCCCGGCCCCTGCCGTCAGCCTTGCCCGGTTCCGACCATGAAGCTCCCCGTTCCCTTCGTCCTCCTCGCCCTCGCCGCCCACTGCGCCGCCGAAGCGCCGAAAGTCTTCGCCGGCCTCTTCAAGCAGGACGTCCCCGTGCGCGGCCAGGTCGGCATGGTGCTGCCCCCATCGGAGATCGACAAATACGTCGCCAAGGTTGAGACCGCCGCCCGCAAGGACCCCAAGTGGTTCCGCGAGTTCTCCGCCAATGCCAAGCCCGGCGTTCCGCTGCCCTTCGACGAGCGGCTCGGCCTCACCAAGGAGGAATACAACGAATACCTCGCCCTCTGGAACAAACGCGAGTTCAAGCCCATGGAGGAGGTCATGCTCCTGCTCCGCAAAAGCGGCGACAAAACCTGGACCCTCACCGCCACCGGCGCCGCCAGCACCCTCTCCACCCTCCGCTACACCCCGGACGCCGACACCTTCGGCTCCCCCAACGGCGAGCTCAAGCGCATCGAGGACATCGATGCCGACGCCTCCTCCATCCTCGGCGCCTGGACCGGCAAGGAATGGAAATTCGAAGAGGAAACCACCCTCGGCAAAACCAAGGAAAACATCGCCCTCGGCACCTTCGCCGGCAACAAGTTCGGACTGATCGTCTATCGCGCCCAGGAACTCTCCACCGAAGGCACCCGCCTGCTCGACAAATCCCTCGTCGTCCGCTTCCCCCTCGGCAAGGCCGGCGAGGCCGAGAAAAAGTGAGCCTCCCATGACAACCACGAAACCACACGAAAGCCCCGCCTCCTCGCCCCTTTCGTGTCCCTTCGTGTCTTTCGTGGTTATCCCCTGACCGCGCGCGCCATGAGAATCATCGCCGGCAGGGCGGGACGCGTCGCCATCAAGGTTCCCTCCGCCGTCGCCCGGCCCACCACCGACTTCGTCCGCCAGGCGCTCTTCTCCATCCTTGGGGAAACCGTGCACGACGCCCTCGTCCTCGACCTCTTCGCCGGCTCCGGCGCCCTCGGTCTCGAAGCCCTCTCCCGCGGCGCCGCCTCCTGCACCTTCGTCGACGAACACCGCCAGGCCTGCGCCATCATCCCCGAGAACCTGAAAAAAGCCCGGCTCGACGGCGGCCGCGTCGTCAAATCCGACGTCCCCACCTTCCTCAAGCGCGACACCGCCACCTACCACCTCATCTTCGCCGACCCGCCCTATTGGAAACACGCCGGCGACAAGGACCACATCGGCCAGCTCCTCGCCCAAAACCTCATCGCCCCCCGCCTCGCCCCCGGCGGCCTCTTCCTCGCCGAAGTCTCCGCCAACCAGCCGTCACCGGATGGCGGATCCCTCACCGTGGCCGACCGCCGGGAATACGGATCGAGCGCGGTCGTGATCTATCAGGCCGAGGGGTGAGGAGAACGTTTGAGGCCTCGCAACCCGCTACCTGGGGTGCGCATCCTTCTCGGGTTGAGGTTTCTCGCCCCCCTCCGAATCCGACTCGGATCGGGTAGCGGGTTGCTCAGCGCCGCCTTGTTCGCTTTTGATTTTTACGACGAAGCTCGCTTCTTCCCCATGGTCGTCACGACGCATGAGAAGTTCGGGGCCGACGCCGTTGTCGGAGACGGCAATAGCGACGGACATTCCTGCAAATGCTGTGGACGAGTCCTTCCACACCAGCTTGCCGGCTGGATCGAGGATCCGAACGCAATATCGAGAATGGCACATACAAAACGCGGTCGTAGGCACGATCAGAACTTTGAAGTGGTCAATTTGAGTGATTGGGAACGGAATCTCAAATGGCTGATCGTCTGGAAGTGAGAACCATGCAAGACGCTCGGGAAAATCGCCACCGAACTCCTCAGCCACGAAATCGAGTTCGGAAAACTCCTCCGTCTCCGGGAGGTCGCGCGCCGCCAATTCCGCCCAGTAAGGCATGTCGCCCCCCATCCCTGCGATGTCATCAATGGCGTAGGCCAACTCGGAGAAAGTCAGTTCGCGGGATGTGGTGATCGTGCAAGTGCGCTTCTTGAAATCGAACGTGCAATCCTCGCAATCCGGAATGAAAGCTTCCGAAAGTGAGCCAGGGTCATCGATCTCGTGCTCCGGTGAGGTAGCGTAGATCTCCGAGATGGTGTAAACGTGCATGCCATCCCTTGCCTCGTGGGCAATCGATTTAGGAAGGGACGAGATCTTACGCTCGGGACGTGGTAGATCCGGTGCGGGATCGGCGAACGGATCGTCCTCCGCGTGGGCAAAGCTGGCCGCAAGCATTGCAAAGGCAGCTATCAGCGCGGCTTTCATTTTCGAGCGGACGTTAAATGTGGTGGCACGGCGGCGCAGGACTCACAGAGCGAGGCGAACGAGGGACGTTGTCCTCCGTTGCCAAGCACGACTTGTTCTGCCGTTTTTCATCCGGGAACCTCTGGATGCTTGGAAACGGTGTCACTGGCTGCTCATGGTGGAAATGATCTGCACGACGGGATCCACAATGCTTGCGACCGCTCTCTCAGCAAGTAGGAACTGGAATCCAATGCACACCGGGTAGAAGCATTGGTGATACTTGAAGGTCTTCCATATGGAAAAAACGGTCGCAGTCAATGTGACAACGACCAACGCGAGGAACCAATTGGGATGACCCAAGATCAGCTTGCCAAGCGAAAATGGTCTTTCAGTGCCATCAGCGTCCAGACGCAGATGGTGGAACTTGGGTAGCAGGAGTGAAGCACGGATCGCATAATAACTGCTCACCAACGCCAAGACTGTTGCCAGATATTGAATCTGCTTGCCTGTGGTGTCGGTCTTCATTTCTTGCAGAACGTTATAGAGCACCGGACCGGCGGGCAGGAAGCTCGAAATCAAAGGACGTTAACGCCGGTTCGGCGCCTCGGCTTGTTCTGCCTCTTTTGGATTCGACATACGCAGGACCTTTTCGGACTCAAGCATCAGCTTCGCACCGCTCAGCGTTCTCTTCTCGTAGGCTTCAGCCAACTTAACGTATTCATCGCTTTTCTCGCCGCTAGCATCCGCCGCGACACTCTTCAGGGCCCTTGCTACGTAGGTCCTTTCGTAGTTCGAAGCGACACTATGACCAAAGTGTACTATGAATAGGCAACCGCCCCAAAATGCAATTGCGCCACCAACTCGTTGGCTAAGGCTCAGCTTCCGCTCTGCGTGTATCCAAAAGGCAAACGCCGCAATGATGAAGAGGTAAGCAAGCATCGGTTTTCTTGGCAGAACGTCATAGCCCATCCGGCCGCGCCTCGGAAGCCCGAATTAAACTATGCGCTTTCCCGCGGCCGGATGCGCCGACTTGTTCGCCGGGTTGAGTTGCAATTGGCTAGGACGGGGCCGCAACCAAAAGCCCAAGAAATGAAATTGCAAATGCAATGATTGGAAGTCCCGCGAGAATGTCTGCCAGCCCCCAGCGGGCGCGCTTCAGACGGCGGACGCCGCCCAATGTCCCACATAGTAGACCCAAAGCGATCGCTGCGATTTCCAACCTTTCCGCATGCTGATTTAGCCAAATTGAAGTCGACCAATCGTCGGATACGCACATCAGAATATAGAAGACGTAAAAGGCAGCGCTGGCAGCGGCCACGAGCCATATGATGGCAGCAATTACGCGTATAAATGTCGTTATCACTATTTTCTGCTTCAGGCGAACGTTTGAGGCTTGGCACCCGCTACCGGGAGCGCCCCTCCGATTCAGGTTGAGGTTTGTCGCCACCCTCCGAATCCGACTCGGAACGAGTAGCGGGTTGTCCAGCGCCGGCTTGTTCGCTTCTAGTGAGTCTTACGATGCGGTCCTCTCCTGACCACTCATTGACGGATGTGAACCACTCACCAATCCGGACGGACTCCCTATATTCTGGGAGAAGGTTGACCTTAACATACCCGGGCACGGCGATTTCCACCGAGGTTCCTCCCTTGCCACTCTCAATCCAAGACGCAAAAACTCTCCCCCCGGACGAACACTTGACAATTGCTGTGGGGGGAATCTGTGAGGTGACCTCGGGAGTTTTGTTGGAGAAAGAGACCTCAATGCTGTTAACGGGATCTCCAGAGGCATCATCAATTAACTGAAGTGCCACTATGTTAAGAGCGCCACTGAAATCGTCCTTCTTGTCTATTTGGTAATCATTGGCCGACTGGGATTCTTTGCATCCAGCAAAGAGTAAGCCTACGGCACAAATTCCACGGGTCATCAATCTCATTTCTTAGCGAACGTATAGATCATACTCGCCGGATTGGAAGCTGGAAAACCACGCTGGACCCTGTTCCGGCGAGTGTGCATCGCCTTGTTGAACCTCTTTTTCAGCCGGTGTCGGGCGGCCCTAGGGAAAAGCGTTTCAGCTCCCCCGGCGCACTTGGCGCGACAGCCTGAGAAAGGCCGCTGAAAACGTGGAAGAACTTCAGGTAGCGCCAGTTGCAGCCTCCACACTTCCGGCAGGCCGGACGGGGGCGTCGCGCCGCCTTCTCGCCGATCGCGGACTGTGGCGCTCCGGGCAGCTCGCGATGCCTGCCTTTCGTTCCCGCGAGCAAGCCGAAGTAGCGCACCCTCCGAAATCCCTTCGGCACCAGGTGCCGCGCGAAACTCCTCACGAACACCGCTCCGGACATCGTCATCTCCTTGGTCGCCGCGCCGTCCGCGTAGTCCTTGTATTCGAAGGTCACGGTCCTCTCTTCCTCGTCGATCCCCTTGATGCGCTGGTTGCTCATCGCGATGCGGCTGGTGTACCGGGCGAGGTAGCGCACCACCGCGCGGGTGTTGCCGAGGGTGGCGCGGCTGAAGATGTTCCAGTTGCGACCCGCGAGCGTGAGGCGCCAGTCGCGCCGTCCTTCGAGCGTGTCGAGCCGCTCCGGCCAGCGGATCTGCGGATCGGCTTCGAGCTCCTCGAGCCTCCGCAGCATGATCGCACCAAAAACCTTCGACATCGAGCGCACCGGAAACAGGTAGTTGGGCCGCGCCTGCCGCCAGCGGCCGGTGGAAACATCCCGGCCTCCCGCGCTGACGAGCACATGGAGGTGCGGATGCCAGTTGAGCGCCCGTCCCCAGGTGTGCAGCACGCCGAGGAAGCCGCCTTCGGTCCGCCAGTTGTTGCGCTGGAAAAGCTTGAGGGTCTCGGCCGCGGCTCCGAACAACGCGTCGGCGGCGATCCGGTAGTTGAGCTTGAAGAAATCGTGGAACTCCTTGGGAACGGTGAAGACCACGTGGAAGTGCGGGCAGTCCGGAAGCCGCTCGCAAACCTTCTCCGACCACTCCGCCTGCCGCGGCCCGAGGCAGTTGGGGCAATGACGGTTGCCGCACGAACTGGCATACCATTCCTGATGCCGGCAGCCGCCGCAACGCGCCTGGTTGTATCCAAGCGCACCCTGGCGGCAGTGGGCCATCAGGTTGAGCGTCGAATACTCCTCTTCCCGAAGGCCGCCGGGCCATAAGTCGCGCCACTCGCGCAAGATATCATTGACAGTCGCCTTGATGCTGTTCACTTGAACCCAAGGAACGTGCGCAGGACAAGACATTTATGGTCCCCTTCGGCACCGTCGAATATTTATATCCTCAGATATTTCGTTCAACAGTGCTATTCGCGGACCGGGATATCCAGCACTTTCGGCGGGCTGAAGGATTTCGAAGCGTGGAAATCGTCAGAAGAAGTTGGTGGTCAGACGAGATGGGGAAAGCGGATGGCGTGGGGATTGGTTTGGGTTGGGAGACGGTCGGGATGCGCGGGGTTTTCCGGTATGATTCCTTCGGATGTGCGGAACGTTTGTAGGGCGGGAGGGTTCAGGTGGCGGGAACGGGTTCGCCGGCGGCGGCGCCGTTGTTGCGGGAGGGGTTTTCGAGACGGGATTCGTCGAAGAATCCGGCGGCTGAATCGGGCCGGCCAAGGGTTCCGGCGCGGGCTGCCGGTTGGAGAAGATCGGCGACTCCTCTCACGGGCTTTGATGTTCTTGTCGTTTGTTTTCCACGGGGTGAACCCCGTGGCTAGGTGCCGGCGCACCTGCGGGACTGGACCTGGCGGGTGGATGCCACGGGATGCCGCTCCGGCATCCATCCGTGATCATCCGTTTGATCCATGGTCCATTCTTCCACCCCGCGCGTCCTCACGGACGCGCCTACGGGTCACGATGGTCCCGACCCTCCCAGCTTCTGAGGACGCCGTCCTGCCAGGCTTCGAGGGCGGCGCGCATGGTGCGGACGCGGTCGGGTTCGGAAGCGGCGAGGTTGTCCGACTCGCGAGGGTCGGCATCGAGTTGATAGAGCTCGATGCGGACCTTGCCGTCCTTCTTGTTCTGGATGCGGTGGAGTTTCCACGGCCAGTCGAGCCACGCGGCGTGGCCTTTCAGCCCCTGAACGTGTCGGTCGGGGAAGTCGGCGGTGTTCTTGCGCAGGCGTTCCGGATGAGGATTCGGTTTTCCCCCGTCGCGGGCCTTCATGAGGGAGCGGATGATGGCGTCGCTGTGGGTGGCCTCGCCGTCGGTGTGGCCGAACCAGAAGCCGATGGGCCGGTGGGTGCTGCTTTCGCCGCGGATGGCGGGAACGAGCGTCTGGCCATCGAGAGGCACCGGAGACTCGTGGCGGACGCCGGCGAGGTCGAGCAGGGTGGGCAGCATGTCGGAGGTGGACGAGGCGACATCCGAAACGCGGGGTTCGATGCGGCCCGGCCATTCGAGCAGCGACGGCACGCGCAGGCCGCCCTGATAGATGCTGCCTTTTTTCGCGCGGCCGCCGGAGGTTTTCGGATCGAGTCCGCCGTTGTCGCTGCAGAACCAGAGGATGGTGTCGCGCTCGATGTTCATCTCGCGCAGCGCGGCGCGCAGGCGGCCGAGTTGTTCATCGACGAGCTTGATCTCCCGATGGTAGCCGCGCAGCGGGCCGGCGGGGGCATCGGCACCGCTGTTTCCCTCCGGAGTCTCGACATGCGGAAGGTGCGGCGCGGGAAACCAGACGACGGCGAACATCGGTTTGCCGGAGTTCTTGTGTTCGCGGAGGAAATCGAGCGCCGCATCCATGGTGAGCACGCTGCCCTGGCCATCGAGATGCACATAATCGCCCTCGCGGGAAAGATAGGGATCGCGATCGAAGAAGTTGAGACCGGTGAGCCAGTGATCGAAGCCCTGGCCGCCGGGCGAACAGGGGCTTTCCTTCTGGACAGAACCGACGTGCCACTTTCCGAAGTGGCCGGTGACGTAACCCGCGCCGCGCAGGATCTCGGCGAGGGTCGTTTCCTCCGGGCGAAGGTAGTGGCCGTGGTTCGGAACATTGCCGCGGAACGGATGGCGACCGGTGAGCACGCTGGCACGGGTGGGGGAACAGACGGGCGCGCCGGCGTGGAAATGGCGGAACTCGACGCCCGCGCGCGCCATGGCATCGAGATGCGGCGTCTTGAGGGTGGGATGTCCGGTGTAGCCGGCGTCGCCGTATCCCTGGTCGTCGGACATGACGAGGATGATGTTCGGCGGCGCGGCGAGAAGCGGCGCAACGAAGGCGAGGAGAAACAGGAAGGCGCGCATGATCACGAAGGGACGAACCCCGGATACGGCTCCGGGTTTTCCGAACTTCCAGATCAGGCGCGCCCGGCGGCCGTCAAACGGAGGCGGTCGCGAGCACCTGGTCGAGCACTTCGAGGCAGCGTTCGTTCTGCGCGGCGGTGCCGATGGAAATGCGCACCCAATCGGGCAGCTTGTAGCCGCTCATGGCGCGGACGATGACGCCTTGTTTGAGCATGTCTTTGAACACGCGGTCACCCTCGCCGGTCCTGACGAGGATGAAATTCGCGTGGCTGGGGACGAACTCGAGGCCGCGATCGGCGAAGGCTTTTTCGTAGAACGCGAGGCCTTCCGCATTCAGCGTGCGGGTGGCCTGCATGTGTTCCACATCCGCAAGCGCGGCGAGCGCGCCGGCCTGGGCGATGGCGTTCACGTTGAACGGCTGGCGCGCCTTCTGCAGCAGCTCGGCGAGAGGGGCGGGCGCGAGACCGTAGCCCACGCGCAGCGCGGCGAGGCCGTGGATCTTCGAGAAGGTGCGGAGCACCACCACGTTGCGGCCCTCGCGGACGTATTTGAGCGTGTCCGGCGGGTTGTCGGGAAACTCGTGATAGGCTTCGTCGAACACGACGACCACGTGATCCGGCACGCGGGCCATGAAGCGGTCGATCGTTTCCTCGTCCACCATCGTGCCCGTCGGGTTGTTCGGGTTGGCGATGAACACGAGGCGGGTGTCCGCGGTGATCGCATCCGCCATGCCGTCGAGGTCGTGGATGAAATTTGGATCGGTCACCTCGACATATTTCGCGCCGAAGAGGGTGGCCATGAGTTTATACACGACGAACGCGTGCTCGGCGGCGATGAGCTCGGCGTCGCGGTTGAGGAAGGTGTGGCAGAGCAGCTCGATGATTTCATTGGAGCCGTTGCCGATGACGACGTTCGAGCGGTCGAGGCCGAACTTCTCCGCGATCGCGCTGCGCAGTTTGTAGCCGCCGCCGTCCGGGTAGATGTGCGCCTCGTCGAGCGCGGTGGCCATGGCGGCCTTGGCGACGGGCGACGGGCCGAGCGGGTTCTCGTTCGAGGCGACCTTGACGATCTGCGACGGATCGAGCCCGAGCTCGCGTGCGGTTTCGTCGATTGGTTTTCCGGGTTCGTAGGCGACGAGGTCGCAGACGAAACGGTTGGCGGATTGGTCGATGCTCATGGCGGCGGGACGCTAGGCGGCACGGCGCGGCGGGTCAACCAAAGGGAAAGAGGAAGGAACCACGAAACACGCGAAGAGGCACGAAAACGAATGGGATGGACTACCGGAATTTCATGGTTTTCATGTCTTTCGTGGTTGTTTCACTCCGCCGATTGCAGGCTGCGGAACAGCCACAGGCTGCCGATGCTGACGGCGATGGCGCACCACCCGAGGCGGTCGAAGTGGAGGATGCGGCCGCCCGGGCCTTCGGCGACGATCATGCCGCCGAAGGTGGCGGTGAGGCCGGCGGCGAGGTCGCGCGAGCAGGCGATGAGGCTCATGAAAGCACCACGGCGGGCGGGCGGAACGGCGAGCGAAATGACCGCCTGGCCGGGGACGAATCGACCGCTGGCGAAGGCGAAGAAACATGCGGCGAGCAGCAGTGTCTGCCACAGCGGCTGCGGCCCGCTGTGGGTGAGCAGGAAGATGACCGCGCAGGCGGCACCGACCAGGCAGGCGTAGATGTGGAAACGCCCGTGCGCGTCAGCCAGCCGGCCGATCCACGGTCCGGTGAAGATGGTCACCACCCCGCCGGTGAGGTAGATGAGAAACAGGGGACTTCCATAAACCATGATTTCTGAAGGCAGGCGTTGGAGTTCCGAGGGTTCGCGGGCGAAAAGCGGGTGCGGACGGCGCGAGATTAGGCGCCGGCCCTGGGTCGCGGGGCGTGTTTCTTCGCGTGGCTTCGAGGTTTTACCATATCTGTCGAGATCATCCAAGTTGCGGCGTCGTCCTACCAAGAAGCTTCAGTCGGACAATCTGCTCGGTCCTGGCCATGTTGTAGACGAGATTGCAGAAGATAATCGATGCGCGGTTCCTGGCATATCCGATGTAACGCTTGTACATCGCACGCATGCTGCCCGTCATGAACCCGAAGACATGCTCGACCCTCGATCGCTTTCGAGACTTGGCCCGGTTGGATCGCTTCTGTTTACGGGTCAGCGGTCGGTTGCGGGCGCCCTTCTCGCAGACATGCCCCTTGATTTTCTTGCGCTTGAGGACATCGACGCAGGCGGGTCCCGTATAGCCGGCGTCCAGCCAGGTCGGGCAATCTCCCTCGCGGGTCACCGCATCGAGGGCCTGACTATCGTGAACCGATGCATCGGTGACCTCTGCCCGGACCACCAGCTTGCTCTCAAGATCGACGTTCACATGGTTCTTGTAACCGTAGAAGGTCTGCTGGTTCTTCTTCGTCCAGCGGGCGTCGAGATCCTTGTGGGCAAGGCGTTTCGGGTCGTCTTCCCAGCCCTCGGGGATCTCTCCGCGCTTGATCGCTTCGTTCTCCTCCTTGCGATTGCGCTGGCGGGGAACTTCGACAAAGGAGGCGTCCACAAGGTTCCCCTTACGAGTCACGAAACCCTTGGACGCGAGATACTCCGCGTGGACCGAGAAGAGTTCCTCGAAGAGACCAGCCTCGGTGAGCTTCTCACGAAACTCGCGGATCGTGTTCTGGTCCGGCACGGTGTCAGCCTCAGTGATACCGAGGAAGCGGTGAAAGCTTCGCCGGTCGAGGATTTGAAATTGCGTCTGCTCGTCGGCGAGGCCGTAAAGGGACTGAAGCACGAGGACACGGAACATAAAGATGGGCCGGAAGGGAGGCCTGCCACCAGGACCCTTCGGATCGGTCCGAGGAATGCGGGCGAGGACCGGTTGGAATATCTCCCAGTCCATGATCGCGTTGAGATTTGCAAGAGGATCGCCCATCTTGTCAATCTGCGAAAGGCGGTCCATCGAGTCGAACAGACCGGGCTGCGCGCTTTCAATATATTTCTTCTCCTTGGCCATGGAGATAAATCAACAGCATTTTACGTTCCATTCTCCATTGAAACTCAACATTTTACGAGTAAATGGAAGTCCCCAACAGGTTTTTCTCCAGCAGCCCGGTGTTTCCCACGAGGAAAGGAGAGAGATACGGGATGATGGTAAAGTGGCCGAAGACCATCACCATCATCAGGGCGAGGCCTTTCCACGCGTTGCCATCGCGCAGAAGCCCGAGGAAATCCCGGATCGACCTCGGCTCCCCCACGAGATGGCGCGTGACCGGCGGCAGCACGCGCAGCAGGCACGTCCACACCACCGCCGCGACCGCGGCGATGACCAGGAACGGACCTTCCCATTTCCACCATTGGGCGATCTTGAGGCCGAGCGGCACGCCGAGCGCCGCCGCTGCGGAAAACGCGGTCATGATGATGCCCATGCCTCGCGCCCGGCGCTCCGGCGGCACCACATCGGCGACGATCGCCATGATGGTGGCCCCGCTGACGCCGCCGAAGGCACCGCACAAGGCGCGGGCGACCATCAGCGAGCCGTAGCCGGTGGCGAGCCCGCATGCGAGCGTGCCGAGGGTGAACCCGGCATAACATACGAGGAGGAGTTTCCGGCGGTCGAATCGATCGGCGAAAGGAGCCACCGCGAGGCCGACGGCTCCGGCGGTGATCGCGAACGTCGAGATGAGCGCGCCGAATTGCCGCGGCGAGATCGCCAGCTCGCGCATGAGCTGCGGCCCCAGCGGCATCATGATCATGAAATCCATGATGTGGGTGAACTGCACCGCCGCGAGCAGCAGCAGCAGGCTGCGCTCGGACAGCGGCGGACGGTTCGGGGCGGGAGTCATCGCGGGACGGGTTTCCTCGCACGATTCCCGCGATCCGCAAGCGCGGGTTTCCACTCAGCGCCGGCGGCACAGCAACGCGCAGGCGGCAAGGCCGAGCATCGACGAGAGCGCCGGCTCGGGAACGTATTCGATGACGCCGGCTTTCGAGTAGTCGACGATGTAGCCGAGGTCATCGAGACCGCCGAGAGTGACCTCGCTGAGGAAAAACGTTCCGTTCGTCCAGCCGGTCATCAGTTCGTAGGCGAAGTCCATGTTGGTGATGGAACTGGTGATGCCCGTGAGCCCCGCCTGAAAGTCGACCTCGTTCCAGTGGCCGTTCGCGGTGCCGGTGCCGCCGCCGAGTTCGACGGGCACATAGGTCGCGCCGGCCTGGCCGAATTCGGTCTGCCATGCGGCGAGGGCGTTCGCACCGAGGTATTGACCGGAGCCGGAGGTGTAGAGATTCACACCGTAGCCGTTCACGGTGTTGAACTCCCACAGTGTTCCGATGCCGATGACGTGGGCCATTTCATGGAGCACCACGCCGTAGAACGAGTTGTTGGCGATCATCGCGTCCACATCCGCGGAGTCGAACTGCATGCTGCCGGAAAGCGTGTACCACATCGCCACCGTCGGAGCTCCCAACGGGTTGTCGTCGTAGTATTTCACCGAGCTGGGCCCCGCGCTGCCGAGCACCTGACCGACACCGTCGATTTCCGGAAGGGTCACGTTGATCGTGAGCGAGTGCGCCTCTTCCACCCCGACGTTGTTGTAGAGCAGGTCGTATCCGGTGATGGCGGAATTCCAGAAATCCGCGGCGTCTTCGAAGACCTGCTGCTGGGCGGGCGTGACGGGCCCGGCGAAGTTCAACTGGATCAGGGAAACGGCGGATGCCGTCTGCAAAAACGAAACGGAGAAAATGGAGAAGGCCAGGGTTTTCATCGGAACAGCAGGGCCCGATGAATCACACGCCAGGCGCGCATGCGATCAAAATCGCGATCGACCGACCTCAAAGCAGATATTTCGAAGCCTGCTCGACATCCTTGTCGCCGCGGCCGGAGAGGTTGGCGATGATCAGGCTGTCCTTCGGCAGGCTGCCGGCGATCTTCGAGACGTATGCCATGGCGTGCGAGCTCTCAAGCGCGGGAATGATGCCCTCGCACCAGGCGAGTTCCTTGAACGCCGCGAGCGCGTCGTCATCGGTGGCATAGGTATATTCCACGCGTCCCATGTTCTGGAGATAGGCATGTTCGGGACCGACGGCGGCGTAGTCGAGCCCGGCGGAAACCGAGTGGGTCAGCTCGATCTGGCCGTCGTCGTTGGCGAGCAGCCAGGTCTTGGTGCCCTGCAGCACTCCGAGTTTCCCGCCTTGGAAACGCGCGGCATGGCGCTCGGGGATAATCCCCTCGCCTCCCGCCTCGACGCCGACCATGCGGACATCCTCATCGCCGAGGAAGGGATGGAACAATCCGATCGCGTTCGATCCGCCGCCGACGCAGGCCACCAACAGATCGGGCAGGCGTCCTTCTTTTTCGAGGATCTGCCGCCGCGCCTCGATGCCGATGACGCGGTGGAAATCGCGCACGATCATCGGAAACGGATGCGAGCCGAGTGCGGAGCCGAGGATGTAGTGCGTGTGATCCACGGTGGCGACCCAGTCGCGCATCGCCTCGTTGACGGCTTCCTTGAGGGTCGCCTGGCCGGCGGTGACCGCGCGGACTTCGGCGCCCATTAACCGCATGCGGGCGACGTTGAGCGCCTGGCGTTCCATATCGACCTTGCCCATGTAGACGACGCACTCCATGCCGAAGCGCGCGCAGACGGTGGCGGTGGCCACACCGTGCTGGCCGGCGCCGGTCTCGGCGATGATGCGTTTCTTGCCGAGGCGTTTGGCGAGCAGGATCTGCCCGAGGGCGTTGTTGATCTTGTGGGCGCCGGTGTGGAGCAGATCCTCGCGTTTCAGATAGATTTTCGCGCCGCCGAGTTTCTCGGTCCAGCGCTCGGCGAAATACAGCGGCGTCGGACGGCCGACGTAGTCGTGAAGCAGGGCGTCGAGCTCGGCATGGAAGGCGGGGTCGTTTTTCGCCTCCTCGTAGGCCGCGGCAAGTTCCTGCAAGGGCGCCATCAGGGTTTCCGGAACGAACATGCCGCCGAAGGGGCCGAAGTGCCCGGTGGCGTCCGGAAGCGTCGTGTGGGTGGTGTCTGCGCTGGCCATGGGCGGGGAAGTTCGGCTCTCGCCGCCGCGAAATCAAGAGCGGAGACCGGACACGGACGGCGAAAGAAACCTTCTGGCCACGCGGTTTCCGTAGGCCGTGATGTTCCGCCGGCTCGTTCTCGCACTCTGTTTCCTCGCCTACCCCGCCGCCGCGGGGGATCACCTGATGGTCTGTGGCGCCGACGAAGTGATCCGGATCGATCCCGCCGCCTCTCCAGCGAAAAGACTGTGGTCGTGGAGCGCGGCGGACTGCGACGAGCTTCCCGCCGATCTCAAGAACGCGTTCGCGACGACCGACGAATGCAAGCCGGTCGATGGCGGGAAACACCTTCTCGTTTCCTCGTCCGGAGGCGGCTGCGCGCTGCTGGATCTGCCGTCCGGCAAGACGTTGTGGTGGGCTCGGGTGACCAACGCGCACTCGATCGAAGCCCTGCCCGGCGGGCGGATCGCAGTGGCCTCGTCGGTGGGAACCACAGGCAACAAGGTGGTGCTTTTCGACCGCCATGTCCCCGAAGAACCCATCACCGAGCTTCCGCTCAAGTCGGCCCACGGACTGGTGTGGGACGACGGACGGAAACTGCTTTGGGCGCTCGGCTACGACATCCTCATCGCCTGCCGCATCGATGGCGACAGCCTTGAGAAAATGCAGAGCCACGAACTCCCCGATGCCGACGGGCACGACCTCCGCGCCGTGCCCGGCTCACAGGAACTGATGCTCTCCACCCACAAGGGCGTGTGGTTGTTCGATCGTGAGAAACACACGTTCCGCCCGCAGCCACGGATGCACGACTGGGAGACGGTCAAGTGCATCGACATCCATCCCGCGAACGGGCGGATCGCCGTGGTCCGGGCCGAGGGCGGCAACTGGTGGACGGACACCGTGCGGTTCCTCGGACCCGAGGGCGGAACGCCCGTCGATGGCGAGAAGGTCCTCTACAAGGCACGCTGGATCACGGACGGAAAACCCGTCAATCCGCCTCATTGAGCCGCGTTTCGGCCCGCCGGACCCACGCGATCACGTAGCGAAGCGCTTGAAACTCAATACTTGCGAAGGAATTCGATTTCCGAAATACTCCGCGTGTGCTTTTCCCGCGTCGTAGCGCGTCCTGCGATTGCCCGTCCATCTCAAGCGGACGAGGCAAGAGCTACCGTGCGCGCTCCGTTCCGTCCGCGCGTCCGTTCCGTGCGGCCATGTTCTTCGGTGCCGCGCACTTCCTCTGCGTGATCGTGACGCTCACCGCGGCGGTGGTGTTTTTCACCGACCAAAGCCGGCTCGCCTCGCAACTCCTGCTCGGCGGAATGGCGGCGAGCGTGGCCACCTGGCTGCTCTCGTTCATCAAGCGCCGCGGCGTCTACTGCCCTCTGTGCAAAGGCACGCCTCTTGTGAATTCCGGCGCGCGCCCGCACGTGAAGGCGCGGCGCATCCCGCCCTTCAACCACGGGACCACGGCGATGTTCTCGTTGCTCGCCTGCCAGCGTTTCCGCTGCATGTATTGCGGCGAAAACTTCGACCTGATGAAACCGTCGAACCGCATCCTCTACGGCGACGACACCGAGCCGTCCGCCACGGTTCACCCGGTGGCGCGCTGAGCATGGCGCTCGGCCATCGGGATGGCGACGTCTGGAATCAATTCGCGCCAACGATCGTCCCCCTCGAGGATCATGCGGCGCACGTCGCGTCCCGTGTGCGCGAGCAGCGACTCGTCGCCCACGGGCACACCGATGATGCGGCGGTTCTCCACGAAGTGCTGATAGAGATGCACGCTGTCGGCCGGCGCCTTGAAGTTCTCGACCGTGACGAGTTCGCCCGTCGTCCGGTTCTTCCACGGGAAAACGAGCAGGGTCATGCCTTGTTTGAACAAGCGCCCGAAGGACTCGAGGCGGCCGCCTTCGAGGTTCGAGGACCACTTCGGTTTGAAGAGCTCGTTGAGCAGGCCGATGCTCAGGATGATCGAGACCGGCTTGCGGGTGCAGCGGTGGAGAAACGCGGAGATGCGGTGGAACTCGGCACAACTGGACAGGAGCACCGTCTTGCCGAGAGCCTGAAGCGCGTCCGAGCGGTCGATGAAGTCCACCGGGTCCATGCCGGGGCCGCGCAGCAGGTTGTGCATCGAGATTTCGCACAACTCGATCTCGGTGCCGCGGTCGACCTCGTCGATGAGGTCGCGGAAGCAGGAGCGCGACTGGTCGAGCATCGCGAGGTGGAGGTTGGTGACAGGATCGAAGCTGCCGCGCAGCAGCACGACCGGCTTGCCATACAGCACCTCCGCCGGTTGCACGACCCGGCCGTCGGGCAGGAACATCGCCGCCTCGGTGAGACCGCTCTCGACGAGCTGCAGCGCACACAGACGGTTGTCGAAAAACCCGAAACCGTGTCCGGAGAAACGCAACATGTCGATTTCCAACCGGTCCTCGCCGATGTTCTCGATGAGCGCCTCGACGAAACGTTTCAAGTGCCCGCGGTGGCGGAAGGCGGAGTGGATGAGATTCACGCCGAGGGTGCCGAGCGCCTCCATCTGGTCGATGGTCTCCTGATCGAGCAGGCGGACGTGGAGGATGATGTCGGACGGCGGCTCTCCCGGTTTCTTTTGGAATCGGATGCCGAGCCAGCCGTGGCACTCGCCGCTGTCCTGATAGCCGCGGGCGCGCACGGTGTTGCAGAACGAGAAGAACGTGGTGTCCGCACCACGCTGCGGAGCGAGGCGCTCGAGCAGGATGCCATACTCATGGTCGAGCATCGCCTCGAGGCGTGACTCGGAGACATATCTCCCTGAGCGGCCGTAGATGGCGTCGCTCATCGTCATGTCATAGGCGGAGATTGTCTTGGCCATCAGACCGGCGGTCCCCGAGGCGCGGAAGAACCAGTTGGCGGTCTCCTGGCCCGCGCCAATCTCGGCGAAGGTGCCGTAGATGAAGGGGTCGAGGTTCAGCTCGAGCGCTTTGTCGTAAGGGGTCGGACTCATGGTTTCTCGGGAGATTCGATCGCCCAGCCGTCGGTGACAACGCGGTCGATGATCACCTGGTTCCGCGAGTCGACATCAGATGGGAACCTGAGTTCCACCACGAACGAGGACTCCTTCGCGTCGGGATTCGCACGCAGGCGCTCGTCGCAGATGCCGCCGCGCTCGGCGTATCCATACACCGAGTGGCTGTGGTCGGGGGAATCGAGCTGGTAACTCCGCCACTTCTCTTCGTCGGAGAACCCGAAGTTATAATAATCCGCCTGCCGCACGATCACCCGGAACAACTTCGGTTCGGCGGGTTTCGCGGCGAGGAATTCCTCCCACGGCATTTCCGACCACCCCACCCAGCTCTCCCAGTCGACGAGCATGCCGTCCGGGCCGTTGACGAAGCTCATCGAGCGGACGTCGTAGTCGCGCGTCTCGACGGCGACCTGATAGATGCCGCCCTTGTGGGTGACGGTGTTGGTGAGGTTGAAGCGGCTCAGCCCCGGCGGATCGAGTTTCCCATCCGGGTGGGCGGCGCGGATCCGCGGCCCGGTGGTTTCGGGATGGCGGACCAGCGGCAGGATCTCCTCCACGTTCCGCGCTTCGAGAAACGCCGTGGCCACCGGCTCGGCGAGATTGAGAAACTCGGCATCGCCCATGACCTCGTCGCGCGGAGCGGCGGGTTCCGCGGGTGCGGCCGCGATTGGTTCGAGCACCTCCGGACGTTCGCGCCGGTTCAGCGACCAGACGGAGGCAAGGATGAGCCCGAGAACGCCCGCACCCGCGGCGAGGGCGTAAATCATGTGGCGGCGCTCGAGGCGCAGCGAGCGGTTGTGGCGGCGCGGGTTCGCCTCCCACGAGTGGGTTTCCCCGCGGCGGTGGTTGCGCGACGAGCGCTTGCGCCGCACCGGAGTTTCCTCCGCCACTTCCTCGCGCGGCCCTTCGCCAACATCCTCCGGTAGAGGAGCGGCCACGGCCACGCTGCGGACGGGCGCCAGCAAGGGCGGCGGGTTGTCGCCGGAGCGCGGGATTTTCAGCAGACGCCGGCAACTCGGACAAACCAAGCCGTCGCCATCGTGATCACGGGGCACGCGGAAAACGAAACGACAATCCGGACAGACAAATCCGCTCCACCGCCGCGCGCTTTCCTTGGTCTCAGGCACCCCGCGACTCTGAACCGCCGGCCGCCGGCTCTGCAAGCCCCCGCATGGGGCGATCCAGAAACCCCGGACTTGAATCCCCCGCCATTCCCGCCGAGAAACCCGGCGCCATGTCGTCCGCCGGATCCATCTTCGACCAGATCATCGACCGCCGCAGCAGCGGCTGCATCAAGTTCGACCGCCGTCCCGGCCTCGATCCGTTCTGGGTGGCGGACATGGATTTCCCCTCGGCCCCGCCGATCCTCGATGCCCTCCGGAGCCGGCTGGAACACGGGGTTTTCGGCTACGCCCAGGCCCATGACGGTCTCAACAGCGCGGTGCTCGACTACCTGCTCGTCCGTCGCGGCGCGGAGGTGCCCATCGAACACATCGTCCACCTCGGGGGGCTCGTGCCCGCGCTTTCGCTGGCCGGCCGGGCGTTTTGCAAGCCGGGCGAGGCGGTGATGACCTGCACGCCGGTTTACCCGCCCTTCCTCGGCGTGCATCACGACGCGAAAGCCGAACTCATCACCGTCGACCACGTCCTCGGCGACGAAGGCTGGACCTTCGACTGGGAGGGAATGGAACGCGCCGTCACGCCGGCCACCAAGGTGTTTCTCCTCTGCAACCCGCAGAATCCGCTCGGCCGTGTGTTCTCCCGCGCGGAGATCATCCGCCTCGCCGAGTTTTGCGAACGCCACGACCTCGTGCTCGTTTCCGATGAAATCCACTGCGACCTCATCTTCGACGAGGCGTCCACGCCGCATGTCACCGCGCTCTCGCTGCCGGAACACCTGCGCAAACGCAGCATCACCCTGCTCTCGCCCAGCAAGACATGGAACATCGCCGGGCTTGGCTACGCCTACGCCGTGATCCCGGACGACACGATCCGCCGGCGTTTCTCCGCCGTCCGCGGCCACACGCTCGCCGAGATCAACCCCTTCGGATACCACGCGGCCGAGGCCGCCTACCGCCATGGCGAGCCGTGGCGCCGAGAACTCGTCTCTTACCTGCGGGAAAACCGCGACACGCTCGTCGAGTTCATCCGCACCCGCTGCCCGGGACTCGCCATCCGTCCCGGGGAGGCGACCTACCTCGCATGGATCGACGCCACCGCCCTCGGCGTGGACAACCCGGCGCTCCACTTCGAGAAAAAAGCCGGCCTGTTCCTCTCCGATGGCGCGTTTTTCGGCTGGCCCGGGCATTTCCGCTTCAATTTCGGCTGCCCGCGCGCCCGCATGCTCGAAGGGCTGGAGAAAATCGCCGGCGCGATCTGAGCACGATCTAACATCCGCCGCCCGCGGATCAATCGCCGCCGGACCTTCCGCAATCCGTGCGGAGTCTCACGGCTCGTCCCCGAAGTAGCTTCTGCGCGACGCCGGAAGGAGCGACGACCGCTGGATCCGGCGTGTCGCAATCGCCAACCCTGTTTTGTCATGACGGTGTACCTGTACCTCTCACTCATTCCGGAGGCGCTGGTCGCTTCCCATCTGCCGCCGGAGGAATACGGCGCGTATCTCGCCCTCGGCTCCAAGAAGCGCTCCCACGGCCAAGCGGTGTTCTTCAAACTTTCGGACGAATACGCCCGCAAGAAGATCGAGGACTCGCCGATCGCCGAGGAACTCCGCGACGGCCGCCTGCGCCGCTCCGCCTATCTATCCATCCACCGCGTGCTCGAACACACGCCCGTGGATGCCATCGAGTCGCTCCACCTCACCACGGACGACGGCCGGGTGCTGAAACTCGACCACGCCGGTTACGAGCCGATTCCCGGACCGCGTTTCCACCTCTATCAGGAATTCTGCCCCATCACCCCTCGGGTCGTGAGCGAGCTCGAACCCCGCGCCTTCGCCGCGGAGATCACCGACACCTCGCACGCCGTATCGCTGCCGGCGCTGGTCTTCGCCGAACTCGTCCTCGAGCGCCTCGGCGACGACCCCGAGGCCAACGGCGTCGACAACCTGCCCTACGGAGGTATCGAACACCTGCGCGACTGCCTCCGCGAGCTGCGCGCCAAGCCCGGCAAGAGCACCAAGCTCGTCGTCCGCCATCTCGAGCAGGACGTTCTGTTCCGCACCATCCATCGCGGCTTCTTCGTCGCCGGATCGGGAGGCGCCTTCCGTTTCTTCCCGATGCCCACGCGCCAGGAACTCGAAACCACCCACTACGCCTGGTGGCGCTCCGCCCTGCGCTCCGGCATCTGATCCCACCCTTACCAAGACTCTCTTATGCAAAACTCCGCATTCTGGCTGGTTCCAGCCGCCTCGGTGTTGTCGCTCGGCTTCGCCGCATGGTTCTTCAAGGCCATGCACGCGGCCGACGAGGGCACCCCGATGATGAAAGAAATCGCCGCGCACGTCCGCGAGGGCGCGATGGCCTATCTGAAACAACAATACAAGGTGGTGGGCATCGTGTTCGCCTTCCTCACCATCGTCTTCGCATGGCTGGCCTACGGCCTCCATCTGCAGAATCCATGGGTGCCCTTCGCCTTCCTCACCGGCGGTCTGTTTTCCGGACTCGCCGGTTTTTTCGGCATGAAAACCGCGACCTTCGCGGCGGCCCGCGTCGCCCACGCGGCGAACCAGACGCTCGACGCCGGCCTGAGGCTCGCCTTCCGCTCCGGCGCGGTGATGGGCCTCGTGGTCGTCGGACTCGCGCTTTTGGATATCTCGGTTTGGTTCGTCGTTCTCAATAACTTCATCGATGACCCGAGCGCCACGCACAAGCTGGTGGTCATCACCACCACCATGCTCACCTTCGGCATGGGCGCGTCACTGCAGGCGCTCTTCGCCCGCGTCGGCGGCGGCATCTTCACCAAGGCCGCGGACGTCGGCGCCGACCTCGTCGGCAAGGTGGAGGCCGGCATCCCCGAGGACGACCCGCGCAACCCCGCCACCATCGCGGACAACGTCGGCGACAATGTCGGTGACGTCGCCGGCATGGGCGCGGACTTGTACGAATCCTACGTCGGCTCCATCCTCGCCACCGCGGCGCTCGGCGCGGCGGCCTTCGCGCAGATCGGCGATGCGGAAAACGGCTTCAAGGCGGTCATCGCGCCGATGCTCGTCGCCGCCATCGGCACCATGCTATCCATCATCGGGATCTTCGCCGTGCATGTGAAACGAGGCGCCTCGCAGCGCGACCTGCTCAACGCGCTCGGCCGCGGCATCAATCTCAGCTCCGCACTCATCTTCATCGCCTCGTTCTTCATCCTGAAGTGGCTCGACCTGCCGAACTACGCGGGCATCTGGGGCGCCATCATCGTCGGCCTCATCACCGGCATCGTGATCGGCAAGGCGACCGAGTATTTCACCTCGCAGGAGTACCAGCCCACCAAGGACATCGCGGCCAACGCGAAGACCGGGCCCGCCACCGTGATCATCTCCGGCCTCGGCGTCGGCATGCTTTCGACGGTCGTCCCGGTGGTCGCCGTGGTCGTCGGCACCACGCTGGCCTATTGCCTGGCCTCCGGATCATGGGACTTCGGCACCGGGTCGATCGGCATGGGACTCTACGGCATCGGCATCGCCGCCGTCGGAATGCTTTCCACGCTCGGCATCACGCTCGCCACCGACGCCTACGGCCCCATCGCCGACAACGCCGGCGGCAATGCCGAGATGTCCGGACTGCCACCGGAGGTGCGCCGCCGCACCGACGCGCTCGACTCGCTGGGCAACACGACGGCCGCCACCGGCAAGGGTTTCGCCATCGGCTCCGCCGCCCTCACGGCCCTGGCCCTGCTCGCGTCCTACGTCGAGGAACTCAAGATCGCGATGCTGCACGCCGGGCAGAAAACCATGCTCGTCGCCGGCGAGGCGGTCGATATCGGAACCGCGACGCTCACCCAGTTCATGACCCACTACGAGGTCCAGCTCCTCAATCCCAAGGTCATCCTCGGCGTGTTCATCGGCTCGATGATGTCGTTCGTCTTCTGCGGACTCACCATCAACGCAGTCGGCCGCGCCGCCGCCAGCATGGTCGAGGAAGTGCGCCGCCAGTTCAAAGAAAAGCCCGGCATCCTGCAGGGTGAGGAAAAGCCCGACTACGCACGCTGCGTCGCCATCTCCACCGCCGGAGCCCAGCGTGAGATGATCCTGCCATCCGGCCTCGCAGTCGCCGTGCCCATCTTCGTCGGTCTGCTCTTCGGCGTGCCCGGTGTCTTCGGCCTGCTTGCCGGCGGCCTCGCCACCGGCTTCGTGCTCGCCGTCTTCATGGCAAACTCCGGCGGCGCATGGGACAACGCCAAGAAATACGTCGAGGAAGGCCACCTCGGCGGCAAAGGCTCCAACGCCCACAAGGCCGCCGTCATCGGCGACACCGTCGGCGATCCTTTCAAGGACACCGCCGGCCCCTCGCTCAATATCCTCATCAAACTCATGAGCATGGTCTCCATCGTCACCGCCGGCGTGAACGTGGCGTTCACGTTGTTCTGAGAAAACCAAGCCGCCACACTCATCAAGACGCGGAGGGGGAGACCTCTCCGCGTTTTTTTTCATGCCGGGCGGCGGTTTCCAGATGGCCCGCGGGGTGAACCCCGTGGCCACGTGCCGCCGCCCCTGCGGGGCTGGGGACGACCCCAAGGAGAAGACCCGGCTCGCGAAGTGGTTCGGAAACGAGATTTGCGTTCGCGAGGCGGTTGGCGTTTTTTGGGCGGGAGAAATTTTGGCCGATGCGCTGGATCCAATCCCATATCGCCCTGATCCTGATCTACGGCACCTGTTTTGCGACAGGAATGTATTGGGTGAGCCAGCGGGTGAAATTCCACGATGTCCGGAACTGGCCATCGGTCGAGGCCCGGGTCATCAATTCGTGGAGCATCGATACTCCCTACCATTACCAGTATCGGGACGGGCCGCGCAACGGGTCCGTCAAAGCCTCCCACGTATCCTTCGACTACTCCGTTGACGGGCGCGATTACCGGGGCGACCTCGCGACCCCGGACGGCGGCGAACTTCCACCAAATTGGACCGACCGATCATGGAGGGCATACCATAAACCGGGAGCGCCACATATCGCCGTGCTTCATCCAGCTCCCTATCAGGGGACCGAATGGCTCCTCGCGGCGCTGATGAGCGGCATCCTGATCGCGATTCACGTTTGCGTCCGATTCCCGGACTGGATGCGACGTTGCAGGCGGGACCGGTGAGCAAATGCTACATCCTACTCCACCGATGAGGATTTCCTCGGATCGGTCAGAAGCTTCGGAGCATGAAACCGATGTCATCCGAACGCGGCGCCGATGACCCGGGCATGGCAAAACGGAGAACCGGAATCGGTCATGGCACCGCGGTCCGTCGTGAATCCACCACAAGGAAAGCGGGCGGCGAGGTGGTCGAGGACCTCACGGTAGCGCCGTGCGCGGATGGTTTCCTCCATCCACTGGTAGCCGCGCTTGGAAATATGCAGAACCGGATAGGGTTCAGTGGATGGGCAGGGAATGAGGTCGATGGTGGAAAGATCGACCGCACACCACCATCCGTTTTTGCAACTGACGAGGACTTCGTCCGCGCGGGCGCTGCGGATTTCATTCCCGCCTTCCAACAGATAGATCGCGGCCCGCAGGATGATCTCGGAAGGGAGCTCCCCCCTTTCGTGAGCGGCGGCGATGAGATATCCCGTGAAAGTGCCGGCCTCCACCTGAACGACGACCGATTCCTCCAGTCCGATCCCGATTTCGGAGATACGCGTGACTTCCTTGGATCGGATGGCGGGCTGCATGACCTCAAGGCGGCGGAAGGTCGAGCGGAGGCAGGTCGTCCGGGAGGGGCGGAAGGTCGCCGAAGCCGAACATGCCGGCGGGCTGCTCGGCGCCGAGGCCGCGGTCGAAGATGGCGTCCATGCGGTCGAGGTATTTGGATAGGGAGTCCTTGCGGGTGCGGCGCGGGGAGGACTTGAGATGTTCCTTGAGGCGGAGGTAGTCGTCGAAAGCGCCGCTGGTGGTGCGGGCGGTGGTGATTTCGAACCAATCGAGGTAGTCGCGCGCGCGCTCGGCCTTGGCGGCCATGGTGGTGCGGGTTTCGGCGAGGCCGGCGAGGCGTTGTTCGACGTCCTTGGTTTCACCCTTCACGATGTCGGCGAGGACGAGTTGGTATTCGGAGAGGAGCGGCCGGTAGGAAGGGAAACAGCGGTAGCTGAGGCGGACGAGGGCTTCCTCAGCGGGACGTGCGGCAAGGGCGCGTTCCTGCTCGGTGAGGTCGGCGAGCTCGGGCCAGGCGGCGAGGTCTTTTTCCTGGATGATCCCTTCGGGGGTGCGGAAGTGGAGGCGGAGTGCCCCGGCGAGGGACGTCTCGGTGTCGGCGATGCCAAGGATGTCGGTGAGCGGATTGAGTCCGCCTTTGTTGGCGAGCTGGAGGGCCCACCACTTGGCGAGGGAGGTTTCGGAGAGGTTGAGCTCGGGGAAATGACGGCGCAGCAGGGTCGGCATTTCGCCTTCGAAGGCGGCGGCTTCGGTGAGGAAGGCGCGAAAACCGTCGCGGCCCTGCGGCTGCTCGAGCAGGGCCATGGTGAGGGCGCCGCAGGAGACGCGGAAGGCGGCGCGGGAGGCGCCGTCGAGGTTGCTGTACTCGCGTTCGTCGATCTCAAGGAGGTCTTCGAGTTTGAACAGGCCGCCGTTTTTGAAGAGGGCGGCGTAGAGGGCGCGGTCGCTCTGGTTGAGCCGCCAGCGGCTGGCCTCGCAAAGGCCCTCGGTCAGCCAGGGTGGTGCGGCGAGTTTCCGCTCGGGGTCCTTGCCGGCGCCGTGTTTCAAGGCGCGCTCGTATAGGAGGGCGGCGGTGACGGCGTGTTTGAAGAGGGCCTGCTCGATGCCGCGGCTGAGATGGAGGTCGAGCCGGAGTTCGGACACTCCATCGACGATGACGAGGCGCATGGCGACGGTTTTGGCCGGCAGCGGATCGCCTTGCTGACCGTGAAGCGCGATGCTGACGGGGACTTTCCAATCGTCTTCCTCGCCGGTGAGGTGGAGAAGCTCTTCCTTCGCCTGCTCGGCGATCATGGCAACGCTGGCGCGCAGGAGGCTGTCGCCGCCGGAGACGCGGAATTGGCCGCTCTTGCTGACGACGCGGTCGCCGGCGATCTCGGGCAGGCCGTCGCCCGCGGGCTCGGCCACCTCGATGGCGCGCGGTGCCTCGTCCTGCGCGGCGAGCGGTGCCGCGACGAGCGCGAGAAGCCAGAGGGTGCGGCAGCGGAGCGAGGACATGGAAAATCAGAACGACTGGGGCAAGCCCATCGAGGATTCGGCCGGGTCGCGGGGATCGAGGATGAGTCGTCCATCCTCGATGCGGATGCGCGCCATTTCCTGGACAAGGTCGCCCTCGGGCGCGAGGACGGCGGCGAGTTTCCCGAACGACGGCATGACGAGCAGCAGGAATCCCTGAGGCACGGGCAGACGCCCGAAGCGCCCGCCGACGTTCGGGTGCGGCAGCGCCTCGTGGTAGGGCCCACCATGGCGGAGGATCTCGGTGCGGACGCCGTGCAAGCCCTCGCTTTGCCGGACCTGAAGATACATGGAAACCGTGAAAGGCCGGCCCATGACGGAGCGCTCGAGAATCCACTCGGCGCGCCCGTCCTCAAGGCGGACGCGCACACCCTCGAGAGCGACATTCGAGGCGAGTGCGCCGGCTTGTTTCGCCTGAACGTGGGTGGCGAGCCAGCGGTTGAGCTCGGACTCCGTGAGCGTAACGGGGATGCGGCGTTTGACGGCGTTTTGGAGGACGACGGTGATGTCGCGCGAGGAGGTTCCGGGCGCGGCGGGACCGGTGCCTCCGATGTCGGAAAGATCCTGCGGCCGCGCGACTTGGAACAAGGCGAGGCCGAAGCCGCCGCCGATCGCCAACAGGAAGAGAATGGCGAGTTTGCCGAGGCAGCCGCCTCCGGACTTCGGTTTTTTCGGGTCGGCCATCGGGGCAGTGCTTAGCATGCGTCCCCGGACATGCAAGGACCGGCTTGGATGCGGGCGGGATGACGACCGGGAATGACCGCACGGATGCAGAATTTTCCTTGGACAGTGGCAGGGGTGGCTCCTACGATGCGCGCCGGCAAAGACCGGATTTTCATGGCAAAGAAAGAATTCACGATCAGCAACAAGCTCGGTATCCACGCACGGCCCGCGGCGCAATTCGTGAAAACCGCCAATCGATTCAAAGCGGATGTTTTCGTCGAGAAGGATGGCGAGGAGGTGGATGGCAAGAGCATCATGGGACTGATGATGCTGGCCGCCGGCCATGGCTCGGTGATCATCGTGAGCACCGACGGCCCGGACGAGGCGGAGGCGATGGACGCCATCGGCGACCTGATCTCGCGCAAGTTCGAGGAGGAGTGAGCCGACGGCTCAACGGGGCTTGAACGGGCATCCGCAACCACCACCGCAGGACGATTGGCCGGCCCGATGGCGGCGGGCAAACCGAACTGCGAACGCCAGCGTGGTGATGGCGACGACGAAAACGGCGGCGGGAGTTTGCCAATCCATGGGTTCTAAAAACCAAACAAGCGTCCGACTTGGAACACCAGCAGCGAGGCAAGATACGCGAAGACGGACATGAAGACAAACTGTCCGGCCGCCCATTTCCATGACCCGGCCTCGCGTGCGACCACAACGGAGGTGGGCAGGCACTGGAGGGCGTAAATGTAGAAGACCAGCAGGGAGACGAGGGTCAGCGGGGTGAACAACGGACGCCCGTCGGGCCAGGTGGCTGAAGCGATCCGCTCGCGGAGGTGGTCGCGGTTTTCGACGTCGGAACCGTCCTCGGAGACGCTGAAAAGGACGGCGAGCGTGGAGTTGAACACCTCGCGAGCGGCGAAGGAGGTCAGGATGGCGGTGCCGACGCGTCCGTCGAAGCCAAGCGGCTCGACGGCGGGCTCGATGACCGCGCCGATGCGGCCCATCGCGCTGTGCTGAAGCGCTTCGCCATCGTCTCCGTCCGATTTGGGATAGGTGCTGAGCGCCCAAAGGAGGATGGAAAGGCCCAGGATGACCGTGCCGGCTTTGGTGACGAAAGCTCCGCCACGGTCGAGCACGTGGCGGAAAATGTATTTCCACTGGGGCGCGCGGTAGGGCGGCAGCTCGAGCATGAAGTGGGACTTCGCGGTGTCCGGACCGAGCCGTCCGCGCAGCAAACGGGCGACGACAAGCGCGGCGAGCGTGCCGGCGGCATACACGCTGAAGAGAACAAACGCCTGTTTCCACGTCCCCTCACTTTCGTGAAGGAGCATCGGGACGATGAGGAAATAGACCGGCAGACGCGCCGAGCAACTCATCCATGGCGCGACGAAGATGGCGACAAGACGCTCCTTCGCGGAATCAATGGTGCGGGTGGCCATGACGCCTGGGATCGCACAGGCATACGAGCTGAATAGCGGTAGGAAGGCTTTGCCGCTGAGCCCGGCCCGCGCCATCAGTCCGTCCATCAGAAACGCCGCGCGCGCCATGTAGCCGGAGCTTTCCAGCAAGCCGATGAAGAAAAACAGGAGGAGGATCTGCGGCAGGAAGATCAACACGCCGCCGACTCCGCCGATCACGCCGTCAACGAGCAGTGAACGCATGTCGCCATCGGGCATCACGTTTTCCACCCAGCTGGAAACGAGGCTCTGCAGGCTCTCGATCCAACCCATCGGCACCTGCGCGAACGAGAAGATCGCCCACATCAGGCCGAAAAGGACGGCGACGAGGAAAACCCAGCCGGCGACGGGGTGGAGAAGCCAGCGATCGAGACGATCGGTGGTGGTGAGCTGGTGTTCATCCGGACGGCGTGCCGCGAGGGCGCAGATTTCAAAAATCCGCTCGCGACGGGTTTCCTCGGAGGCTGTGGAGCCACCGAGCCACGAAGCTTCCGGAGCCGCGGGAAACGGGAAACGCAACGCTTGTTTCAGTTCGACGACGCCCTTGCCGGCGCTCGCATGCAGCGGCACCACCGGAACGCCGAGTTCTTCCGAAAGTCGGACCGGATCGAGCCTGAGGCCCGCGCGCTCGGCGACATCAATCATGTTGAGCGCGATCACGACCGGAAGCCCGGTCTCGATCGCCTGCATCGCCAATTGCAGGTGTCGTTCCAGATGAGAAGCATCCACCACGCAAACCACGAGGTCCGGCTTCGACATGCCCTCAATCCGGCCGTGGAGGGCATCGACGGCGACCTGCTCGTCCGGAGAATTCGCGCGCAGCGAATAACATCCCGGAAGGTCCAACAGGCGGATCTTCTTTCCATGCGGCGTCCGGAACTCGCCCGACTTCATTTCCACCGTGACTCCGGAATAGTTTCCGATCCGTTGGTTCGATCCGGTCAACGCATTGAAAAGCGTGGTCTTCCCCGCGTTGGGATTGCCGAGAAGGGCGATCGTCGCCGTTTCCTCCGATGCGTCCATGGGTCCGGTGCGAAATCAGCCGAGCGGCGCGACCCAGACTTGATCCGCAAGTTCGCGGCTGATCGCCATCCGCGTGCCACATACCGAACACAGTAGATTGCGCCCGTTCGAGAGTTTCCTCAGACGCATCTGCTCACAGAAACCCAAGTCCCGCAGCCGCTCGCAGCCCGGACCATTCAATACCCGGATCATCACGTCACAGCCGACTCCGACCTGATTCAAGGTCATCGCGCTGTCGATCTCCAGATCTCTGGCCGGTGCGGCGGGCATGCGAGCGAAAGATCCCAAACTGAGACGCGTTTGCAACAACAAATCCGTCACCCACCCAGAACCCGGCGCAACAGGCGGATCATCTCCGCGGCCGCCGCGCGCCCGGTTTCCAGCACTTCGGAGTGATCGAGCGGCTGGGCCTGGATCCCGGCCGCCCAGTTGGTGAGACAGGAAAACGCAATGACCGGCAGGCCGATCGCACGTGCTTGGATGGTCTCCAGCACCGTGCTCATGCCCACCGCATCGGCCCCGAGGGTTCGGAGCATCCGGATCTCGGCCGGCGTTTCGTACTGCGGTCCGCGCAGTCCCGCGTAGACCCCCTCGTGGAGCGCAATCCCCTCTTCGCGGGCAGCGCTCCGGAAAACCTCCCGCCAAGCCTCGTCATAAGCGCAGGTGAGGTCGACAAACGAAGCGCCCGCAAGCGGCGAAGTCCCGGTCAGATTGAGATGGTCCGAGAGCATCATCCACGATCCCGGGGAGAATTCCGGATTCAAGGTTCCCGCCGCGTTGGTGAGTACGATGCGCTCCGCTCCTTGCTTCGCCATCCAGCGGACACCGGCGGTGACCTCCGACGGCTCATGTCCTTCGTACAGGTGCACCCTGCCTTTCATCAGGATCACCGGTGTCGCGCCAAGTTTGCCGAAGATGAAACACCCGTCGTGCCCCGGCACCGAGGACGCTGGCAATCCCGCGTCCGCAAAACCCACAAGCCGTTCCATTTCCACCGCCTCCGCGAGCGGTCCCAATCCGGATCCCAGAACGATTCCAATCATCGCCGCAGGCTAGACCGCCGGATCCCGCGAATCCATCCCCAACTCGCGCCAGGTCCGGTCCGCGCCCGAAAAAATCATTCGCAGTCGTGAAGTATGTTTGCCAAACGGCGGCGACGCATCATCATCGCGCTCATGAGATCCCACTCATGGATTTTCCTTTCTTCGGTCGCAGCACTCGCGCTCGCGGGCTGCGCCAACAACAAAAAAGCTTTCGACCCGAACGACCCGCTAGGCACCGGCCCCTTCGACGCCGATGGCAACTATCGCGAAGAGTGGGCGGATGACCCATCGAAATGGCGCAACCAACGCGGCCGCCAGCAACCGCAGGAAGAGGAGCTTCCGCAAATCGCCAAAAACGACGAACCGCCCCCGAATTCCACGCCGCTCGCTCCCGCCAAGCCTGAGCCCCAGGTCGTCCGCACGACGCCCAAGCCCACGCCGAAACCCACTCCGAAACCCAAGCCCAAGCCGAAACCCAAACCGCAATCCACGGTCTATGTGGTGAAGAAGGGCGACACCCTTTCCGGCATCGCGGGCCGCTACCGCTCCTCGGTCACCGCCATCCGCCGCGCCAATGGAATCTCCGGCTCGTTGATCCGTCCCGGCCAGCGGCTCGTCGTGCCGAAGACCCGCTGATCCGGCGCCGGCGGCCGCGACGGTCACGCGTCCTCGTCATCGAGTGGAACCACCGGCTTCTCCGGATCGAACACGAGCCTGCTGCTCACGAAACGTCCGGGAGACATCCGGTACATCTTGTGGAACCGGCGGTTGAATGTCGCAACCGATCCGAACCCCAGCTCCTTCGCAACCTGTTGGATGCTCTTGCCACCCTCGAGTTTCCGTCGGGCCACCACCATGCACTCCAGGTTCATCCATGTTTTCGGAGGCAGCCCGATGTCCCTCATGAATACCATGTAGAGATACCGGTTGCTGCACCCGAGGGCATTGCACAAAGCCGCCACCCGATATCCATTTTTCAGCGCGAGCGATTCCAAACAACCCCTCACTCCGGAAAAGGAATCGATCACCCGCCAGCAGTGGTTGTCCCTCTTGAGCCTCACGTTATCTCCACGAAATTTCAGTTAGTCTGAATCTTCGTTGTTCAAGCGGTCAATAGACCTTTTCGGCATTCTTTGCTATCTCATTTCCACCCGTGTGGATGGAATCGATGCAGTTTCAGATCGCGCCCGTTCCCCGCCGGCGGCATCTTTTCCCCATCAAATGAAGATATCCGCCAAAAACCTCCTCGTGCTGGCCTCCGCGGGTTCTGGAAAAACCTACCAACTCGGCAACCGGATCATCAGCTCGCTCGTTCGCGGCGCCCCACCACGTTCCATCGCCGCGCTCACGTTCACCCGGAAGGCCGCCGGCGAGTTCGCCGATTCGGTCCTCACGAAACTCGCCCGCGCCGCGGCCGACCCATCCGCGGCGGATCTTCTGAAACGCGATATCCAGAACTCCGAAGCCGATTTCCCCGAGCTGCTGGAAACCACCGTGCGGGGGCTTCCGGAAATCACCTTCGGCACAATGGACAGCTTCTTCGCCTCCGTCGTCCGGGGCTTCCAGTTCGAGCTCGGCCTCACCGGCGGCCCCTTCGACCTCATCGAAGGACCGCGGGCCCGCATTCTCGCGGATGACCTCATCGCCTCGATCCTCGGTTCCGCCTTCGGTTCCGAACGCGGCGGCGAGTTTCTTCACGCCTTCCGGCGCGCCACCATCGGCCGGGAGGAACAAGGAGTGCTCGATCCGCTGCGGCGTTCGGTCGATACCTGGCTCGAACTCCACCGCTCGCGATCCGAATCCGACTGGGGCGATCCACCGTTCGAAACCCGTGAGCCCGTCGTCTGGGAAGAGGAGAAACACCAACTCGGCGCCAAGGCGCGGTCTCTCATCGACTCGATCGAGTTCACCCGCAAGGGACAGCGTGAAGCCATGGAAAACGCGATCCAATCGATCTCGGAACACACCATCGGCAGCGGCAGTCTCAACAGCGCGGGCTCCTTGCTGGATTCACTCCTCGCGGCCACCGCAGAAGAAGGAGACCTCGTGTTGCGTTTCTACAAGGAGTTCACCGTCCACGGACCTGCCGCGGAAGCGTTGAAAAAACTCGTGCACCTCGCAGCGGCGTGCGAAGCAGGTGCGGCCCTCCAGCGCACGCGCGCGATCCGCGAGGTCGTTTCCCACTACGACGAGAGGAAGGAAACGATTCATCGCATCGCCGGACGCCTCGGCTTTGACGACGTCAAACACCTCATGGGCAGATGGGCACGGGACGAGGACGCCCGCCTGCGCCGGGAATCTGTCGATTTCCGAATCGACGCAAGAATCGATCATTGGCTCCTGGACGAATTCCAAGACACCAGCCGCGCCGACTGGACCGCGCTTCATCCCCTCCTCGACGAGGCGATCACAAGGGAGGACGCGACCACCTTCATCGTGGGGGACCGCAAGCAGGCCATCTACGCCTGGCGCGGAGGAGACGTCGGCCTCTTCGACGAAATCCTCGAAGGCTACCGTGGCGGTTTCGAAATCGAGCCGATGGTCGAGTCATGGCGCTCGTCTCCCGAAGTGCTTGAGTTCGTGAACCAAGTCTGTGGTGACGAGGAAACCCTCCCTCAACTGTTCGGAGATGCCACCCGCACCTGGTTGGCGGATTGGCAGGACCATGTTTCCGCCTCTCCCTTGCGATCTCCCGCGCATCGTGGCGAAGTCAGGGTGGAAATCATCGGAGACCGCGAGGCCCGCTGGCAACGCCTCACGGAGATTCTGAAGGAAAACCACGCCGGCACCAAAAATCTCGTCTGCGGTGTCCTGCTTCGCAGCAATTCCCTCGTCCGGGACGTGGCGGACCACCTCCGCAACGAGGGATTCGATGTCATCGAAGAAGGTGCCCGCCATCCCGCGCATGACAACCAGCCCGGCCTGCTGATCCACCGGCTCCTCCGCTGGCTGGCGGACCCTGCGGATCAAGAGGCGCTTGAATTTCTCTACATGACACCCGCGTTGGGCCTCGGGGATCACGAGTTCGACATTGCGAACCTCTGGACCCAATGGACCGAATCGATCTCACGCTGTGGATTCGCCGCAACTGCTTCCAGCTTTCTGGAAAACCTCATCCCCCGGCTTCACCGTTTCGGCGTCCGCCGCTTCGAGGATCTGATCCAACAGCTTGAACTTCTCGATGCTTCCGGCTGCTGCTCCCCGAGCGAGGCTGCCGAATGGCTTGAGCACCTCGAAGTCTCGCAAAGCCCTGGCGCCGGAGCGATCCAGGTGATGACGGTGCACAAATCGAAAGGCCTGGGTTTCGATCTCGTCGTGCTTCCGGAACTCTCGAACGATATCATTCCGAAAGCCAACCAGTTCGAGACCGCCACCGGCCCCGGATGGATCCTGCAGGCCCCCCCCAGGTGGGCGAGACGTATGTTCCCCCCGCTGCGCAAGGCGGAGGAGGATTGGGGCCGGCAACAGCGCCATGAAGCGATCTGTGGCCTGTACGTCGCCCTCACCCGTGCGAAAAGAGGACTCTATCTCCTGCTCGATCCTGCTCCAGCCAACGAAAAGGACCCGGATCATCCATCCCTCGCACATTGGATCCGGTCGAGTACGGGTTGTTCAACGGACAATCCCATCTATCAGATCGGACGCTCCGGTTGGAGTTCCGGCCTCGATGACATCGAAGAATCGCAAGATGAACCGCCGACACCGGATCGCGACGTCCGTCCGCGAGTCTCCATGCTATCTTATGGAACCCGACTCCGGCCGCGATCCCGCCTCGCCGTCGAACACGGCGTCCACATTCACTCGCTCCTCCAGTCGATCTCATGGATCGATGATCCCGATGTCCCGATTCCTCAGGAAATCTCCACTTTGGTGTCCCGTCCCGAGCTGGCTCCGGTTTTTCAACGCCAAGGACGGGAGATCCAACTCCTGCGGGAACAACCGGTTCTCTCGGAAGACGCGACCGGGCACGTCTCGGGCGTCATCGACCGTCTTCACCTTCATCAATCGCCGGAGCGCCGGGTTCCGCTGGTCGAAATCATCGATTTCAAAACCGACAAGGTATCTTCAACCGCGGAGCTGGTCGATCGCCACGCCGCGCAGCTCGACCGCTACGCCGCGTGGATTGCGAAGATTCACCCTGAAGCGCAGATCTCGCGGGTTCTCGTGAGCGTCCCGCTCGGGGAATTGG
>JACKPZ010000024.1 GCA_024233135.1 Akkermansiaceae bacterium
GCCTGGGTCTGTTCGTTCCCCATCGAGGAACGTCGCGACGATGGTTCGTTCCGGCCGGATGACGTCGGCTTGTGGCGTCGAAGCGATATCCGCGCCGCGGCCCGCGCCGGCGGAGCGGGGAGAATCAAACTCGCCATCTTTTCGCCGTTCGCCTTCCATGTTTTCGACGACCGGGGGAAGGTTTACGTTGTATACTTCGGCGAAGCCGGCACCGAGCCCCCGGCGCATGTCGTCGGCGTCGAGTCATACTCCGGAGATCCTCACAAGCATCCCTTCCGACGATACTCGGTGGGCCCTTGATGCCGCGTCGTTTCGCATTCTCACGAATGCGCCTACTTTTTCCGCGCGTTCTGCATCGCTTGGGAAAACCAATCGTTGTTCGGTGCGGCGGCTTGGCGCTGGCCGCCGGAGGGACGGTTGAAGTTGCGGTTTCCGCCGTTCGATGGACCTCGGTCTCCAGCCGACGAGCGGCGGTTTTCGAGGTCGGGCTTGGATTTCATCGAGAGCGCGATGCGGTTCCGCTTGAGATCCACCTCCATGACGGTGACCTGCACTTTCTGGCCGACTTTGACGACCTCGGACGCGTCGCGAACAAAGTGATCGGCGAGTTGCGAAACGTGGACGAGCCCGTCTTGGTGCACTCCGACATCCACGAACGCGCCGAAGGCGGTGACGTTGGTGACGATGCCGGGGAGTTTCAGGCCGGGTGACAGGTCGGACGGTTTCTCGACGCCCTCGGCGAACGAGAAGAGCTCGAACTTCTTGCGCGGGTCGCGGCCGGGTTTAGAAAGCTCGGCGAGGATGTCCTGCAAGGTGGGCAGGCCGACATCGGTGCTGACATATCGTTTCAGGTCGATCTTCTTGCGGGCGGCCTCGTTGGTGAGCAGTTCGTCGATCGCGCAGCCGGCGTCGGCCGCCATTTGTTCGACGAGGACATATCTTTCCGGGTGGACGGCGGACGAATCGAGCGGATGCGCGCCGCCGCGGACGCGGAGGAAGCCGGCGGCTTGTTCGAAGGCCTTGTCGCCGAGGCGCGGGACTTTCTTCAACTGCTCGCGCGAGGTGAAGGCGCCGTTTTCATTGCGGAAGGAAACGATGTTCTCCGCAAGTGTCGAGTTGAGGCCGGAGACGTAGGAGAGCAGTTGTTTCGAGGCCGTGTTGAGCTCGACGCCCACGGCGTTCACACAGGAAACCACGGTGTCATCGAGGCTGGTTTTGAGCGCGCGCTGGTCAACATCGTGCTGGTATTGGCCGACGCCGATCGACTTCGGATCGATCTTCACCAATTCGGCGAGCGGGTCCATCAAACGGCGGCCGATGGAAACCGCGCCGCGCACGGTGACGTCCTCGTTCGGGAACTCCTCGCGGGCGACATCGCTGGCGGAGTAGATCGACGCGCCGGATTCGTTCACCACGATGATTGGCAGGGTGACCTTGAGTTTTCTGACGAACGCCTCGGTTTCGCGAGAGGCGGTACCGTTGCCGATGGCGATGGCCTCGATGTCGTATTTCTTGAGCAGTCCGGCAAGTTCCACGGCGGCTTCGTATTGCTGGCTGTTCGAGCCGGCGGTGGCGTGGAGCACGGTGTGGTGCAGAAGTTCTCCGGAGCGGTCGAGCACGACGGTTTTGCAGCCGGTGCGGAACCCGGGGTCAATGGCGAGCAGTCGTTTCTCACCGAGCGGCGAGGCCAACAGAAGCTCGCGCAGGTTGTCGGCGAACACGGTGATCGCTGTCTCGTCGGCGCGTTTTTTGCCGAACAAACGCGATTCGGTCTCCATCGACGGCATCAGCAGGCGCTTGCAACCGTCCTCGACGGCTTGGCCGACATGCTTGCCCGCCTCGCCATGGGCGGTGACCCACTCCGGCAGCGCTTGTCCGGTGACGCGTTCGAGCGGCACCTCGACGCGCATGATCAGGAAACCTTCCTTCTCGCCGCGGCGGATCGCGAGCATGCGGTGCGACGGGATCGCCTTGAGCGGTTCGCTCCACTCGAAGTAGTCGCGGAATTTCTGCGCCTCGGCGTCCTCGTCTTTTCCATACATGACCTTGGAGGAAACGATGGCGTCCTCCTCGTAGATCTTGCGGACGCGGCCGCGCAGCGCGTCGTCGTCGGCCACGCGTTCGGCGATGATGTCGCGCGCGCCGGCCAGCGCGTCGTCCGCGGTGGGCACTTCCTTTTCCGCATCGACGAATTTGGCGGCTTCGTCCGCGGGGTCGGCGCTCTGGTTTTCCAATAACCAGTCGGCCAGCGGCGTGAGGCCGCGCTCGATCGCCTTGGTGGCGCGCGTCTGGCGCTTCGGACGGAACGGCGCGAAGACGTCCTCGAGCGTGGCAAGCGTGGCGGCGGACTCGACCTTCTTCTTCAGCTCGGGCGTGAGCAGGTTGCGTTCATCGAGCGACTTGAGGATCGACGAACGGCGGGTGTCGAGCTCGGCGAGCTGCAGCATGCGGTCGCGGATCGTGGTGATCTGGACTTCGTCGAGCGAGCCGGTCTGTTCCTTCCGGTAGCGGGAAATGAAGGGCACCGTGGCGCCCTCGGCGAGCAGCTTGGCGGTGGAGGAAACGGAGGAAAGCGAGATGCCCGATTCGCGGGCGATGGTTTCGAGATGGTGCGTCATGGGTCGGGACAGAGGCGGGATGAAAGCAAGTGGCCGCCGATGGGCAAGCGGGGAAGGGGCCTCGCCGCCACGATCCTTGAAAGCCCGTTGAAAAAGTTTCGGGTCGCCGATTTTGCTGGAACTACCGGCGGATCTGGTGCTGCCGGGAAACTTGGCGCGCGCGATTCCACCGCGTCCGCGGTGGCGTTTGAAATCCAAGAAGTTCGGTTCCCCGGGTATTTCGGGTTTCTTGGAATTATGGCCGGAAATGGGAGCAATTGGCCGTTTCTGAGACCCGGAATCAGGTGTGCGAATCCTGCGGTCTGTCATCATCGCTGAAGGCGGTAGCCCGTTTCCGAGAGGCTTCGGCCATCACCCTCCAACGCTTTCCACTCTTTCATGTCGCCCATCCACGACGATCTGCTGTCCGAGATCGATTCCGCCCGCAAGCTGGCAGCGGAGTTCACCAACCGCTCCACGAGTGGCGGGAAAACTTCCAAACGCACCGACGGCGGGGAGCCGGCCACGGAGGACGACGAGGATCTGCGCGAGCTCGCCGCGGAGGAGGCGCGGATCGCGGAGCTGGCCAGGGAGCGGGTGGCGCGCAAGGAGAAAGCCCGCGCCGAAGCGAAGGCGATGGAGGAGGAAATGCGGGCGCTGCGCGAATCCATCGCGTCGGACAAGGAGCGGAGTCGTCTGGAGGCGGCCGCCGTGTTGCGCGAATTGGAAAAAGCCAAGGCCGACGAACGCGCCGCCGCCGAGGAATCGATCCGCAAGGCCGCTCCGGCGGTCGATCCGATCCGCTCGACGTGGCTGCCCGGACTGGGCGAGAGCCAGATGTGGTATTTCACCTCCGAAGGCGAGCGCCGGGGTCCGGTCACCTTCGCCGAACTGCGCGCGATGGCCAAGAGCTCCGTGCTCGATCCGCGGCTCGACATGATCTGGAAGAAGGGGATGGACACGTGGAAACCCGCGGGCCGGATCGATGGTTTGTTCGAGCGCAACGCGTTCCACAACAATCCGCAGGCCGCCGCAATGGTGGCCGCACCCGAGCCCGCGACCGTGCTGCGCTCGAAGGTGCTGACCGACGCGCTCGCGTCGAAAGATCTCGTCTGGCCGGGCGTCGGCCGTCCCGGCTTGTGGCTCGGCCTGCTGTTGCTGCCGGTGGTGTTTCATCGGGCGTTTCTCCTGCTGTCCCCGCGCATCGCGTCACAATGGGGCGGTGGGGTGCTCGACCTCGTGCAAACGTTTGCCGCCATCGCGCCATGGCTGGTGGTGGCGTTGCTCGTCGTGCAGCGTTTCACGAACCTCGGGATGAAAAAGCGCCGGGCCGCCTTGTTGCTCGTGCCGGTTCTCAATCTCTGGATCGCCTTCCGCTGCCTGTTCTGCCCGCCCGGATATGCATATCACGGAAAGATGGATGCCGCGGGCGTGGCGCTCATGGTATCCTGCGGACTCGCGGTGCCGCTCGGTCTGTTCGCCGCATGGGCATGGCCGGGTTCGGTCTCGGGCGATGGCATCCAGGTGCTGCTCCGTTGCGCGATCCATGAGACCGGCAAGCTCGCCGGATCGTGGCTGTGAAACGGCCGCCGTCGATCTAACGAACCTTCTCCCACGAGTCGATGCCGATGGTCTCCAGGTACGGCCGGAGCACCTCGTCCTCGCGTGGCGTCCCGAGTGCCTGATAGACATGCCAGACCGGCTTCCGGCCGTGCGGTTCCCGAGGGTCGTCTCCGAATTTCCTCAGCCCGATCCTCAGGCCGCCCTCGCTGCGGTTGTCGATCCAGTTGTGATAGTGCCACGCCTCGATGGAGGACAGCCCTTCGATTTTCTTCCACGCGTAGGCCATGCCGGCCGCCTGGTCGCGCAGGCTCGCGGGTGAGTAGTCCGGCGAGTTGAAGCCGTTCTCGGACAAATGCACCGGCCGCACGGCCCCGCGGAACCGCATGGACGCCTGTTTCATGTAGTCGTCGAGCACCTCGAGGTTGCGCGGGGTGATCTTTTTCGTGTCGAACGAGGAGGTCGCCTGTCCGTCCTCCCAGGTCCGCGGGTTGAAGAGGTTCTGGGGATACGGATGATAGGCGAGGCCCCACGGGAAGTCGCCTTCGGCGCGGGTGAAGCGCGTCAGCAGCTCAAGCATCCGGCGCGATCCATACCAGCGCGGGTTGCCTTCCTCCGCCCAGTGATGCGTCAGCGAGATGAAAGGGCGCGCGTGCGGATCGTATTGCGCCGCGATGAGCCACATCAGCCGCATCGATCGCTGATAGAGATCCATGTACGGGAGAGCGGGGATCTCGCCGGCGTTGGTCCACACCCAGCCGGCATCCACCTCGTTCTGCATGATCCAATGGTGGACGCGGCCGAATTTCCCGTCCGGCCGCGACCAGCGTTCGGCCATCAGGTTGAGCACCGCGCCGTACATCGAGATGCCTGCGGCGGACGTCACGTTCGGCATCGCGTAGGTGCCGGCGCGGGTGGCGTCCGGATGCCCGAGCGTGCGGTCGACCGGACTCGCGGACTTCGCCGGATTCGGGACAAGCAGGATGGCGGAAACCATCAGGCCGTGCTTCGCCGCCTCGCGGAAGGTCGTGTCATACGACTCAAGCGCCTTGCGGCGGGCGTGATAGGTTTTTCCCTGCCAGATGAACGGGTCGGTGTCCGGTCCCGCGCCGGGGGCGACAAGCGAGTGCAGCATCAGGTTCACCGTCACCGAACTGATGCCGAGTTCTTCAATCTCGCCGGGAATGACCCCCGCGCGCCATCCGCCGAGGCCTTTTTTGTTTCGCGGATTCGACGGTGGCAGATCGGGTGACCGGCAGGCCACCTCGTCGGCATAGCGGGCATGGGAAAGCGGCTGCGTGCTGTCTCCCTGTTTGCGGACAAGCTGCCAACGACAGGTCAGCCGGTCGGCGTTTCCCACGCCCTTGCGTGGAACCCGGACATGGAAAGAACCATCGGGTTTCCTCGTCACGGGTGTCAGGTCGCTCCATGACTCCGGGGCGTCCACCAGGATATGCATCGGGATCGCGGCGAGAAACAACCCGCCATCGGGCGCGGGTGCCGTTCCATCGATCTCGATCTCGGACGTGCCGACGCGCACCCGCGTGATATGCCCCGGAAACTCGGTTTCCAGATAGGTGTGGAGCGCGGCGGGGGCCGCGGATGCCTTCGGCCGTGCCGGCTTGGGCGCGAATTCGCCCGGACGTTCCTTGCGCAAGACGGCGTTGCGGATCTGCAGCCGCCTCCCGGATTCCGCGGGCAGGTCGATCCGGAGTTGTTGCCAACCGGAGGGCAGTGGTTTGCCGGGCGGCTCGGTGCGGGCGGCATAGGTGCTCCACGTTTCGCTGTGGCCGATCTCCGGCAGGTAGCGTGCGGCGGCCGATTCGAACGGCGGCCCGGCGAGCAGGGCGAACGACTTCACCCGCGAGGTCGAAAAATATTCGAACTCAAGCACCGGCTTCTCGATCTCCACCGGCTCCGCGGCGGTGAGCAACAACGACGCCGGCCCGCGAAGCGAGACCGCGTTTCCCGCGCCCTCGACCTGCGGCGACGGAGTGTGGAACGGGTCGATGCGCAGCCGGACATCGGCCAAGCCGAGCGCGGGCAGCATGGCCAGCACGAGGACGCTGCGGAGCGGTGGGAAATTCACGGCTGGTAGTTTCCGCGGAAATGATAGGTCCCGGACGACGCGACGAGACGGTTGCCATTGCTCTTGAGAATGCCCGGCGCGTCATCCGCCGCGAGTTCGCCCTCGCGGACCGGGCCATCGACGGGCAGCGTGATCTCGGCGGTGGTGTTGGGCGGTACGACAACCTCGGCGGTGAAATCGCCGCCATCGATTTTCCACGAACAAGCGATACGGCCGTGGCGGGTCATCGTCGATACGGCCGCCCGGCCGATCCCCTCGACCGGGCGCGGCGCGATCTTCACCCGGTCGAAGCCAGCGGCCGCGCGGTCGATGCCGCCGAGCTCGGACATCATCCATTCGCACACGGCGCCGAAGGCGTAGTGGGAGAACGAGTTCATCTCGGGCGTGTGGACGCCGCCCTCCTTGGTGTAGGAATTCCAGCGTTCCCAGATGGTGGTCGCGCCGTTCTCCACCTCGTATCCCCAACTCGGGAACGCACGCTGCCGCATGAGCGTGCCCGCGAGATCGTGGTGGCCATTTTCGGACAGTGCGGGGAGCAGCGGACGGGTGCCAAGGAAACCGGTGGTCATCAGGTTTCCATTGTCGCGGATGAGGCCGGCGAGTTGCTCCGCCGCGCCGGCGCGCCGGTCGTCGGGCACGAGCCCGTAGAACAAGGCCATCGCGCAGGCCGTCTGGTTTCCGATCTTCAGGGTGCCGTCGGTGCGGACGTAACGCGCGGCGAACTTCGCCCGGACCTCGCGCCAGCGTTTCCGATACTTCGCCGCATCCTTCGTTTCTCCGATGGTTTCCGCCATCTCCGCCATCAGTCTCGCGCAGTAGGCATGATAGGCGAGGTCGATGAATGGGATCGGCGTTTTGACCTCGCCGATCGACAGCCAGTCGCCGAAACCGCAATCGTCCTCCGCTCCTTTGAGTTCGGGGTCGCGTTTCGCGCGCCATTCCATGAAATCCTTCATCTTGCGCCAGTGCTCGCGGATCACCCGCGTGTCGCCGTAGACCTGCCAGATCGTCCACGGGCAGATCACGCCTGCGTCCATCCAGCCGGCGGCGTGATGCTCGTTCGGCCGCGAGAACGGGCGGGGTGCGTAGGGCGGATAGGCGCCGTAGTCCCATTGGTCGTCGTTCAGATCGCGAAGCCACTTGGTGTAGAACGACGCGATGTCCGCGTTGAAGGTCGCGGCCCGCACGTAGATCTGCGCGTCGCCGGTCCAGCCCATGCGTTCGTCTCGCTGCGGGCAGTCGGTGGGCATTTCGAAGAAATTCGCCCGCTGGGTCCAGACGATGTTCTGATAGAGGCGGTTCAACATCGGATCGTCGCACTCGAAGGAGCCGTGGAACGGTGTGTCCGAATGGATCACGACTCCGGTGACGGCGCCGTTGTCCGGCTTTCCGGGGAATCCGGTGAGTTCAACATATTGAAATCCGTGATAGGTGAATTCGGGCTGCCATGTCTCGCCTTCGGGATCGCCCCTGAGGATGTAGGTGTCCACCGCGCGGGCGCAGCGGAGGTTCTCGGTGCTGAGGTTGCCATCCTTGTGGAGCATCTCGGCATGGCGGATGGTCACCTTGTCGCCGGCCTTGCCCTTCACCTTGAGGCGGACCACTCCGGAGATGTTCTGGCCGAGGTCGAAAACAAAGACTCCGGGTTTCCTTTCAGTGACCGTTTTCGCGGGGATCTCCATGACCGGGCGGACCGGCGGGCCCGGATGCGGCTCGACACGCGAGTCGGTCCCGGTTTTCACCACCGCATGCTCCCATGAGGAGTCGTCGAATCCCGGAGACGACCAACCGGGCATCTCCTTGCGGGCGTCGTAACTCTCGCCCATCAGGATGTCCGTCTCGAGAATCGGCCCGGTGGATGTTTTCCACGATGTGTCGGAAACGATGGTCTCCACGCTGCCGTCGGCGCGCTCGATCTCGAGTTGGACCCGCAGCGCGGGAGATATGCCGTAGTAGGAGCGGCCCTCGAGACCCGGGACGAGACCCTCCTGGCCGGTGAACAGGCCGTAGGCGACGTATCCGGCGTACCATCCGTCGCACAAGGTCGCGCCGATGGCGTTGCCGCCTTCTTTCATCAGCCGGGTGACGTCCCACGTCTTTGAATGAATGCGCCGCTGATAGGCCGACCATCCGGGTGCGAGCCGTTCGTCGGAAACGCGTTGGCCGTTGATCTCCACGTTGAATACGCCCAGTGCCGTGGCGTGCAGCGTGGCCCGCTCGATGTTGCTCGCGGCGAACTCGGTGCGCATGTATTTCGCCGGCGTGACGGTCAGCCGGCCGCGTTTCGGATCATCGGCGAAATTCTGGATGTTCTGGGTCGTTTCAAAGGCTCCGTCATCCCGCGCGCTGATCCAGTGAGCCTTCCAGTCGGTGGGTTCGAGCAATCCCACGGCGAAGGTCGCCGGCGCGCTCCACGAGGATTCGTCGCCGGTGCCGTCCCACACGCGCACCCGCCACGTCGCACGATCACGCGAGGCGAGCGCTTCGCCGGCATATTCGATCTGGTGGCTGGCGGATGATTCGACTTTCCCGGACGACCAGAGTTTCCTCCCGGGACGGTCGGATGATCCTTCGATCACCTCGATTTCCCACGCCTTCTGGACCACGTTGCGTGCCCCGGGATCGGTGGATGCGAGCCGCCATGAGAACCTCGGCTGGGTCGTTCCGATGGCCTGCGGGTTTTCGAGATACTCGCAGCGGAGGTCGGTGGGGGTGATCGCCGCAGTGAGAAACTGGGTGAGCGGAAACATGATGACGAGAAACGATCTCATGGGCGGGAAGTCGGCGTCTTGGGGAACGGGTCGTGGTTTGGGAGCCCGGGTAGCGACCTCGCGAACCCGTACCGGCCACTCCCTAGTGTGAGGATTTTACCTGTCCGAAGGCAATCCCCCCTTAGGGTGAAATCGCTTGCTTCCCGCCCCTTTGCGGCAGGACTTCGCAGGGACTCCGCGTGTCGATGGAAATCCGCGGACGAGACAGGCGGACCGCGGTGATCCAGGCTCAGATCGTCGTGATGGCCCGCCGAGGAATGTCACGCCGCGTTCGGCAAGACGCTCGATGTTGGGCGTCTGATAGAGAGATGTCGTTCCGAACAAGGTGGTGTCGCTCCATCCGAGGTCATCGGCGAGGATGAACACGACGTTCATCGGCCGTTCCGCGGCGTGCGCCGCAAGAACGAGGAGCGACCATGCGAGAAGAATCGGTTTCATCATTTCCTGGCTCCGTATTTCGTCCACTCCGGATGCCGGTGGGGGGCGCGTGCCGCCTCGCGCACGGATTTCTGGGGCGAGCGCAGCGCGTCGGCGGCCGTTTCATGCCAACGTCGGACCATGGCGGCGACACGCTCCGGTTCTTGTGCGGCGAGGTCGTGTTGTTCCGCCCGGTCTTCGGATAGATCGTAGAGTTCCCACGGCGCGGAACGGAAACTGACGAGTTTCCAGTTTCCCTCGCGCAGCCCGCGGTCGGTGGAAAACAGATAGTGGATCGGCGGACGTTCGCCGAGGGGGGGTCCGGCGAGCACAGGCTCCAGCGTGGTTCCCGCGAGCGCGGTGGGTTTGCGGCCCGGCCATGTGGTGGGGATCTCCGCGCCGGCGAGGCCGGCCAGGGTGGGCAGCACATCGACAAGGTGCGCGGGGTCGTGGTTCACGGAACCCGGTTTCGCCTTGAGTCCCGCCGGCCAGTGGACGATCGCCGGCGTCGCGACGCCGCCTTCGAACTGGTTTTGTTTGTAGTAGCGGAACGGGCTGTTGCGCGCCCACGCCCAACCGGTGCTGTCGCTCCAACTGGCGCCTGGTTCCCACGGCTTCTTGTTGCGGCCGGCGGACTTGCGGTCATACGGGCATGCGCCGTTGTCGGAAACGAAGAGAATCACCGTGTTGTCCAGTTCGCCATTCGCGGCGAGGTTGTCAACGAGTCGTCCGGTTTCCTGATCCACGCGGTCGATCATCGCCGCGAGCGCGGTCATCCGGCGGATCTCCCAGTCGCGTTGGTCGGCTGTTAGTTCGTTCCATGCCCGGACGTGGTCGGGGCGTGGACCGGCATCGACGTCACCGGCGAAGAGACCGATCTCCTTCTGTTTCCGCAGGCGGCGTTCGCGGATGATGTCCCATCCGGCGTCGTAGCGGCCTTCGTATTTCCGATAGTCCTGCTCCATCGGCTGGAGCGGCGCGTGGGGCGCGTTGAAGGCGATGTAGAGAAACCACGGCTTTTCCGTCTTGCGGGCGTCGTCGAGGAACCGCAGTGCGAAATCGACGTTGGCGACGGTGGTGTAGAATCCGTCGTCAGGAACCTTCCATGGTTTGCCGTCGAGGCGGAAGGTGTTGTCGCCCTTGAAGTAGCGGGTGGCTCCCGAAAGGTGGCCCCAATAGCGGTCGAACCCGTAGTCGGTGGGTTGTTTGTCGAGATGCCACTTGCCGGTCATCAGGGTCGAGTAGCCCGACTTCGAGAGGACTTCCGGGAGGGTGACCGCATGGTCCATCGCGGTGTCGCCCGCCTGCAGGCACCAGCGGCCGGTGAGCAGGCTCACACGGGACGAGTGGCACTTCGCGGTGTTGCTGAACGAGCTGAAACGAAGGCCTCCGGCGGCGAGGCGGTCGAGGTTCGGCGTTTCGATTTCCGAGCCGTAACAGCCGAGATCGGAGAAACCGAGGTCGTCGGTTAGAATGACGACGAAGTTCGGTCGCTCGGCGGCGCATGCGATGGCGGTGAGGGCGGCGAGAACGAGGTGGCGGATGGATTTCATGGTGCGAGGCGCGGGTCGCCGGCCACCGCGCGGATCGTGCGGTCGGGGCCGAGCAGTTTGCCGCGCAGATCGGTGAACGGGAGTTTCCGGATTTCCGCGGCGGGGTCGTAGTCCGGATTCAGCGCCGGCGTGTATTTCACGTCCACCTTGGCATCGATCCAATCGTTGAGTTCGCGAAACAGGGACTTCGCGAGATCCGGCTTCTCGTCCGCGAGGTCGTGCGTTTCGAAGGGATCCTTCGCGATGTCGTAGAGCCGGAGGCCGCCGTGCCAATCGTAGATGAGCTTCATGTCGCCTTTGCGGATGGCCGAGTGCGGCGTGAGCGGGAGCTTGTTGTCGGGATCGAGCGGCGCGACGTTGAACGGGTAGTGCCAGAAAAACGGCTGCTCGCGATGGAACACGGAGGCGTTTCCGTCTTTGTCGAGTAGCGGCATGATGCTCTGGCCGTCAAGACCGAGCCGCTGGATCGTTTCCTCCGGGTTTCCTCCGGACGCTTCGACGAAGGTGGGAAACAGATCGGTGCAGTGGACCGGTTCGTCACACCAGACGCCGGCGCGAACCTTGGCGGGCCAACGGACAACGAGCGGAACACGGATGCCGCCTTCATACATCATCGCCTTGCCGCCCTTGAGCGGCTTGTTGCTGGTGACCGGCTTCTTGCCCTTCATGGTGGTCCAGGACACGCCGCCGTTGTCGCTCAGGAAGACGATGAGCGTGTTGCTGGCAATCTGAAGATCATCGAGCGTCGCCATCAACCGTCCGACGGACTGGTCGAGGCTGCGGATCATCGCGGCGTAGGTCGCGTTGTCGTGGCCGTTTCGTCCCTTGGCGGGTTTTGTTTCGAAATGTCGGATGTCGGCTGGTTTCGCTTCGAGCGGTTCGTGAACGGCGAAGTGGCAGAGATAGAGCAGGAACGGTGTGTCCGGCGACTTCTCGTGGTGGTTGCGGATGAATCGGTCCGCACGATCGGTGAGATCGTCGGTTAGATAATCCGAACCTCCCGGCTCGCCCGCGTTCCCCCACGTGTGGCGGCCTTTCATGACCGCGGGATTGGTGTTCGCGCTGCGGTTCCACAGGCCGCGCCAGCGGAAGAACGGCGAGGCACCCGAGTCGAACCATGCGAGCTCCTCGAATCCCTGGTCCGAAGGTTGGTGGCCGTCCGCGCCGTGGCCGCCGAGGTGCCATTTTCCGAGAAAGGCGCGGCGGTATCCATCGAGCGCCTCGGCGAAGGTGGTGACATCGCGTCCGCCATCGTCCTTCCGGCCTGTTGGGAGCGCGAGCAGGGTCGACCCGTTGAGAAGCGCCTGTGGCGTGTCGATGTCGTCGCCCCAGAACATCGCGTCGTGCGGCAGATAGCCGGCGGGCGGCGTCGTGCCGGTGCTGGCATAACTCCTCACGACGTGAGGTGTCGCTGTGGTGAAGCCAAGCCGCGCGGCGTTGATCCCGGTGAGTACCGAGGCCCGCGTGGGCGAGCAGAGCGGGCAGACGTAGGCCTGTGAGAACGCCGTGCCGTCTTTTGTAAGGCGGTCGATGTTCGGCGTTTCGTAGAACATGTCCGCCGGATCGTCTCCGGTGAGGTGCGAGGCGAACGAATTGACATCGGCATATCCGAGGTCGTCCGCGAGGATGAACAGGATGTTGGGACGGGCGGCAGCCGTGAGGCAGGGAACGGCCGCGAGCAGCGGGAGAATGAAGGTGCGGCGGATCATCCTATTTCACCGCTTCGCTCCGGCGATCGAGATCGGCGCGGAGTTTCGTTGTTTCCTCCGCCTTTGCATCCAGCGCGAGGTTTTTCAGTTCCTCGGGGTCGGTCTTGAGATCGAACCACTGCTGGTATTTCCACTCGGGCCACCAGGTGTATTTGAAGTCCCGGGTGACGATCGCCTGCGAGGACGGGATGCGTTTGCGGTTGGTGATCGTCGGGTGCTCGTAGAAGAAATCCGTGCGCCAGTTTTCCACCGGAGCGGACGAGAGATAGAACGGTGAGAAATCCTCGCCCTGCACCGAGTCCGGAGCCTCGACGCCCGCCGCGTTGAGGATGGTGGAGGCAACATCGACGTTGAGGACGAAGTTGTCGTTGGTTTTTCCGCGTGCGGCGGCCGGCATGCGCGGGTCGTGCACGATGAGCGGGATGCGGATGCTTTCCTCATACGGATACCACTTGTCCGCAAGGCCGCGTTCGCCGTGGAAGTAGCCGTTGTCCGCGAGGAAGATGACGAGCGTGTGGTCGAGCACGCCCTGGGATTCCAGTTCGCGGAGCACGCGGCCGCAGACGGCGTCCACCTCGGTGCAGAGGCGGTAGTAGTTTTTCATCATCCGCTGGTATTTCCGCGGGGTGTCGAAGCGCCAGTGATAGCGGACGCGGCCTTCGTTTTCGGGGGCTTGGAGGAAGGGCGGGAGCGCCTTCAGGGCTACCTCGTCCGCGAGCTTCGGAACGGGGATGACGGCATCCTTGTAGAGTGCCATGCTTTCCGGTTGCGGCCGGTATTGGTCCGGATGCTGGTCCTCCGCGTGCGGTGCGAAGAACCACAGGTTGAGCAGGAACGGTTTGTCCTTCGGCCGGGTGGCAAGAAATTCAAGCGCGTCCTCCTGGTTGCGTTGGGTCACGTGGACCATCGACCCGTCGCCGCGGTCATACCAATGCTTGCCGGAGTAGGCGCGCCCGAAGTCGAACTCTTTTTCGGGAAACGGCCCGCTGTGCCACTTTCCGACATGTCCCACGTGATAGCCATGCTCGCGGAGGACGCCCGGGTAGCTCTTCTCCCACGGTGTCTCCATCGTTTCGAACGAGCGGTTGCCGTGGCGCGACATCCACTGGCCGGTGAGGATCGACGACCGGCTCACGCCGCAGATCGCGGTGGTGACGCAGGCGTGGGTGAAACGAAACCCCTCGTTGGCGAGGCGGTCGATGTTCGGCGTTTGGACGATCGGGTTTCCCGCGACTCCGAGCGTGTCGAAACGCCAGTCGTCGGCGAGGAGGACGAGGATGTTGAGCGGGTCCTTCGTGTTCTCCGCCGGGGCGAGGGCCGGGGAGGCGAGGAACAGGGCTGCTAGAAAAAGGCGGCGGGATTTCATGGTTTTTCGGGGACGGAGAAGTAGTGTTCGTACCAACGGGTTTCCTGGTCGTTGAGTTTGCCCTGCGGGATGCCCGGGGGATCGAAATCGCGGGTCCATCGGGCGAGCCGGTCGCGCAGGTCGTCGGCGACCCGTGGTTCTTCGGCGATCCGATTCTTCGTTTCCCCGCCGTCGGTTTCAAGGTCGAACAGAAACTCGCCTCCCTCGGCGGCGCTGAGGAACTTCCACTTGCCGGCGCGGATGGCGGCCTGGTTCCAGAAGCGCCAGCACAGCGATGGGTGGGGCGCGGCGTCGTTCGAGCCCTTGAGGTGGGGGAGGAGGTCGACGCCGTCGAGCTCCGGAGACGCTGGCAGTCCGGCGAGCGAGACCGCGGTGGCCGCGAAGTCGAGCGAGCTCACCGGTTTCTGATAGACGGTGCCGGCCGGCAGGTTTCCTTTCCACGAGAAGAGCATCGGAACACGGATGCCGCCTTCGCTGAGCATGCCTTTCTCGCCTTTCCACGGATCGTTGATCGAGCCGTCCCAACCGCCGGGGTCGGTGTCCACCGGGCTGTCCGGCCGGGTGAGCTTGAGTGGCGCGCCGTTGTCGCTGGTGAAGATGACGAGCGTGTTCTCCAGCAGGCCGTGGGTCTTCAGGCGGTCCATGATTTTGCCGACGCCGTCGTCGATCGCGGCGATCATCGCGAGGGCGTAGCGCCGGCGCTCGGGCATCGGGCCGGTGAAACGGTCGAGGTATTTCTTCGTCGCCTCCAACGGCGTGTGCGGCGCGTAGTAGCCGACGTGGAGGTAGAACGGGCGGTCGTGATTGCGGTCGATGAACGCGGTGGCCGCTTCGGTCTGGATATCGACCCGGAATTCGCCGGGAAACTGCAGCACCCGCCGGCCCGGCGGGAGGTCCTTGCCATCCCGGGCGAAATTCGCGCGGTAGTGGTTCATCTCGCCCCAGAAGTATTCGTGAAACCCTTGGGCACCGGGCGTGTGCGGCTGCATCTTGGCGGGCGGAATCCGTCGTTTCTGCGGTGGGAGTCCGACCATCTCCGGCAGTTTTTTTTGAAACCAGCGGGTGCAGAGGATGTTCGGCTCGAGGTGCCATTTGCCGACGAATCCGCAGCGGTAACCGGCCGGGCCGAGGCGTTCCGCAAGCGTGACGGCCTCGGCGGGCAGGGGAACATCGGGAATGGTGTCGATTCCGAAGCGCTGCTGGTGCCGTCCGGTGATGATCGCCGCGCGCGAAGGCGAACATTGGGGTGAGGTGATGTAGCCAGAGCTGCAGCGGACTCCGCTCGCGGCGAGATCGTCAAGATGCGGGGTTTTGACATCGGGCGCTTGTTTCTGCGCGCCGAGGTCGGCCCAGCCGAGGTCGTCGGCGAGGATCACGATGACGTTCGGTTTCTCCGCCGCGGGTGCGGATGGCGGCACCGCGAGGGCGGTGAGGAGGAGGATGGTTCGGAAGGGTCTCATGGCAGGGTGGATACGAGCCGGTAGCGCCCGGCGGGGAGCGTGGCACGCTGTGCCGCGCCCTGGGCATCGTCGGCGTCGCTGAAGGAAAACGTATCGGACGACGGATCCATACCTTTCAATCGTCCGGGAAGCCGGACTTTCGCCGTGGCGCCGGGAGGAATCTCGATGTTCCAGGTGAAGGTGCTGCCGTCGCGTTTCCACGAGCTTTCGATCGCGCCCATCGCCGAGTCGAAGCTGCATTCAACCTCGTCGAGCCCATCGATCATCTGTGGCTCCAGCAGGATCGAGCGGAATCCGGGTTTTTCCGGATCCGGTCGGATACCCGCGAGGCCGGAATAGAACCACTGCACGAAGGCGGCTTGGAACGGGTGGCTCATCGAGCGGTTGTAGGGCCGCTCGGGATCGCGTGGGTCCATCTGGCCGGGCCAGACTTCCCAAAATGTCGTCGCGCCCTTGCTGGCGAGGTGTTTGAAACTTGGATGGGTCTCGTTCTGCAACGCTTTCCACGCGGTCGGCTGATGCCCGTGTCCGACGAGTGAGGGCCACAGCGACGGCATGCCGAACACACCGGTCATGAAGTGCCCGCCTGCCTCCTCGACGAGTCTTGCGAGTCGGCCGGCCGCCTCGTCGCGCATCGCCTCCGGCAGAATGCCCCAGTCGATGGCGATGGCGTGGATCGTCTGATCGGGCGTCATCGATGGTTCCGGGCCGTAGTATTCGCGGAGAAACGCGGTCCGGATCGTTTCCCGGAGTTTCGCGAAACGTTCGGCATCCTCCTCGTTGCCGAGCAGTCGGGCGCTATCGGCGGTGATCGCGGCGCAGCGGTAGAAACACGCTGTCGAGAGCATGGGAACGACCTGCGAGTAGTAGTCGCGCGGTTCCTCGATCGCACCGAGCGGGTGCGGCTTGCACCAATCGCCGAGGCCGGAGCTCAGGATGCCGTCCCTCGCGCGGCTTTCGAGGTGCAGCGTCCACTGGCGCATCGAGCCATAGTTCCGTTCGAGAGGACGAAGGTCGCCGGTGAACTGATAGACATCCCACGGAATGAACACGATGGCGGATCCCCAGTCCGGCGATGCCTCGCCGATGAAACGCATGCCGGGGGCGACCATCGTCGGTATGCCGGCGGGTTTCGGCTTCACCTCGCGTTCCTCCATGTTGCTGCCGAAACTAAGCATCGGCGTGTCGCGGCGCGCGGATGTGACGATGTCGCCGGTGTATTTCGTCCACAGCGGCGCGGAGTTGAAACGGAACATCGAATAGGGGACCACGAGGTGCGCGTCGCCCGTCCAGCCGCAGCGCTCGCGCACGGGGCAATCGGTCGGCACGCCCTGGATGTTCCCGGCGAAGGTCCGGTGGGCCCACTCGAAGGCCATGTTGAGCGTCGGGTCCGAGCAATGGAAGCGACCCGTCACCGGCAGGTCGTTGTGGACGACTACCGCGGTGAGCGTCCCGTTGTCCGGAGCTGTCCTGAGTTTTCCGTCGGCCACGGTCATTTCGACATATCGGAAACCATGATAGGTGAAACGTGGTTCCCATGTTTCCTGCCCGGACCCCTTGCAGGTGTAGATGTCGGTCTGGATCGCCTTGGTGTGCTCGATGCCACCGGTCGCGAAATTCGGCGAACCGTCGGAAAGGATGTCCTCCGCGAAACGCAGTGTGATGCGCGTGCCCGCCTCCGCCTCGACACGGAGCATCGTCCAGCCGACGAGGTTCGCGCCGAAGTCATACATCCAGACGCCGGGTTTCCACTCGCGGGCGGTCACCGGTGCCACCGTGCGGATTCTCCGGCACGGTGGAAGATCCTGGGCGATCAATTCCCCGCCCGGAGCCGACGCTATTTCCACCGGCATCCAGTTTCCATCGCCGGCCGCGGGGCCGGCCCAAGCCGGGTCTTCGAGACGCGCGTCGTATTGCTCTCCGGCATACACGTTCGACCGCACGATCGGACTTTTCGCGCACACCCACGACCCGTCCGTCGTCACGACCGTGGTGCTCCCGTCATCGTGGGTGACTTCGAGACGGGCTTTCACCTTCGGTTGGCCGTAACTCATGCCCTGGGGGCCCCATACCTGGTCCTGGTTGTAGAACCCGTCGCCCAGCCAGATGCCCAGCGTGTTTTCGCCCTCGCGGAGCCGCCGGGTGACGTCGTGAGCGACGTAGAAACAACGATATTGATAGTCGGTTTGCGCGGGTTGGAGGACTTCGTCTCCGAGGGGTATGCCGTTGACCCTCGACTCATGCCAGCCGAGGCCCGCGACGTAGAGGCGCGCCTTTGTCACCGGTTTGGCGAGTTGAAACCGCTTGCGGAATCGCGGCGCGTTCTTCTCCCGCGCGGCGGCCGGCATCCGGATCCATTCGGCCGACCAATCGCCTTCGCGCGGTCCCGTTTCGAAACTCGTCGGCGCCGACCAATCGCCTGCATCGCCATCCGCCATCCGTGTGCGGACCCGCCACCATCGTTCCGATCGGGACGGCAGGGCGCTCGCGTCGAAACGAAGCGCCGGCCCGTCGTCCAATGCCACTTTCCGGATTTCCGTGCCGTCTTCATCCAGCAATGCCTGCTTCGAATCCGCGAGCGCGACTTCGTAGGAAACCGGCGTTTCATCCGGATCGACCGTGAGTTTCCACGTCAGCATTGGCTCCGGATCGTTGGTCACCATCCAGCCGGAGCGGCCTTGCGTGCGGAGGTCGGTGATCTCCGCGGCATGGAGCAGCGGCGCGAGGACGACAAAAGCGGCCGCGAGGGACCCGCGGTGACATGGGACGAGGCTCATTCCCCCGAGTGATAGGAAGAAGCGACGTTCATGGAAAGTCGCCAGCCGCGATGGAGTGGCAAATCACCCGTGCGGGTGAAAACGTCCGCCTCAACGAGATCCGTCGTGGAGGCCCTCCGGCATTTCAGTAGGATGGTATCGCCTGCCCGAGCCCCGGTCACCCTGGGGTTCGTAGTGCGGGCCGTCGGCGGTGGATTTCGGTTGATAGACCGGCTTGCCGGATTCGCGTTTCCACCACCGCGTCCATTGGGTTTCCAGTCGTGCGACGACCTCCGGCCTCTTCGCCGCGAGGTCGTTGGTCTGGAACGGATCCTCCGCCGCGTCGAACAACTCCCAGCCCGCGCCGTCCACTTCCGCCAGCGACCACTCATCCGTGTGGATCGACCGGTTGTCCATGTATTGGAAACAAAGCGGGCCCTCGCGTTTCCACGGCCCGCCGCGGAGGAGCGGGAGAAACGAAACTCCCGCGGACTCACCGGCCTCGCCTTCCGCGGCATCCAGGAAACTCGGCAGCAGGTCCGCCACATGCAGCATCTCGTGGCGAATCGAGCCCGCTTGTTTCACATGGCCCGGCCACCATGCGATCGCGCCGGTGGTCGTGCCGCCGGCGTGCTGGCTGATCGTGTAGAGCCGCCACGGCGTCACGCAGGCGTAGGCCCAGCCGGTGCCGGGCTGCCAGTTCGAGCCGCGCGAACCGGGCAGCTTGCCCTGCCGCGGCATCTCGCGATCAACCTTCGAAAATGGATCGGTGCCGTTGTCGCTCAGGAAAACGACCAGCGTGTTGCTGTCCCGCAGCGCATCGACCACCCGGCCGATGCCGCGGTCCATGCGCTCGACCATCGCCGCATACACCGCAATCCGCAGGTCTTCGAGGTCCTTCTGCCGCGGATTCAGCGAGTCCCACGCCGGCAGGTTCTGCGGATGGGCCGGGAGCTTGCGGTCGTTAGGGAAAAGTCCGAGTTCCTTCTGCTTCCGGAATCTCGCCTCGCGCACCGCCTGCCAGCCTTTCTGATAGGTGCCGCGATGTTTCGCGATGTCCTCCGCCGGAGCCTGCAGCGGGTTGTGCGGGGCCTGATAGCTCAGGCACAGGAAGAACGGCTGGCCCTTCGATTCCGCGATGAAACGCAGCGCGCGATCGGTGAACGCGTCGCTGCTGTAGAAATCCGGGTCCGTCACACGAAACGGCTCGCGGCCCAGCCGATAGTCCTCGCCGCCCGCGAAGTGGTCCGAGAAGCCGCCGAGAAACCCGAAGAAGTGATCGAACCCGCGGTCCATCGGGTCTCCGTCGAGATGCCATTTTCCGATCAGCCCGCAACGGTATCCCAGATCGTGCAGGCGCTCGGGCAGCAGGCGTGTCTTGCGGAACTCTCGCAATCCGCGCGGCCACCATTGTCCGGTCATCGCCGAGGCCCGCGTGATCACGCACATCCCGCAGTTGCGGAAATTCGCCAGCCGCACGCCTTCGTCGGCCAACCGGTCCAGCGACGGCGTCGGGACTTCCCCGCCATAACAACCCGCGTCGCTGTAGCCGAGGTCGTCCGCGATGATCAGCACGATGTTCGGCCGTGACGACTCCGCGGAAAGCGGCGAAATACCGAAACACGCCGCGATGACGAATCCCGCGGCGCGCCGAATTGCAGTCGTGAAAACCGAGCTCACGTCCCCATCGTGTCCTCCCTCCCGCACGGATGAAAGCCGCCATCGGCGATGGGCTGGAATTTCACCCGGCGGGGTGAATGTCAGAACAACTCGCCCTGTCCCGGAGTGAGCCGGCGGAACGCGGTGAGGTCGGATGCGGGCGGGCGTGTTGCGAGACCGTGTTTGCGGCAGCAGGTGTGGAACAGGGCCTTCCATTGCGCGGCTGCTTCGCCGGTTCCGCGCATGCGGGTCACCGGCGTGCTGTCGTTGAGTTTGCCGCCGTGGCTGGCGCGGATGCGGCCGAGGATCTTGTCCTTGGCGAGCGGTTGGTGGCGGTCGAGCCAAGCAGCGAAAACCTCCGACACCGCGCCGGGCAGGCGGACGAGGGAATACGCGGCGAATGAGGCCCCGTGTTCCGCCGCCGCGGCGAGGATGGCGGGCAGTTCGGAGTCGTTGAGTCCGGGAATCATCGGCGCCGCGCTCACACCGGCGGGAATCCCCGCGTCGGCGAGCGTGCGGATGGTTTCCAAGCGCGCCCGCGGCGTGGAGGCGCGGGGCTCGAGCACGCGTGCGAGGTCCGTGTCGAGCGTGGTGACGGAGAGATAAACGGCGACGCAGTGATGGAGCGCGAGTTCCGCGAGGTGGTCGATGTCGCGCGTGACGAGCGCATTCTTGGTAATGATGACAACCGGATGGCGGAAGCGGGCGAGCGTTTCCAGACAGCCGCGGGTGAGCCCGAGCTTGCGTTCGACCGGTTGGTAACAATCGGTCACGCCGGACAGGCTGATCACGCCCGGGCGGTATCCCGGTTTCGCCAACGCCTTTTCTAGCAAACCCGGAGCCTCCGCCTTGACCATGATCTTCGACTCGAAGTCGAGTCCGGCCGAGAACCCGAGATACTCATGATAGGTGCGTGCATAACAATAGGCGCATCCGTGTTCGCAGCCGCGGTAGGGATTGAGCCCGTAGTCGTAGGAAATGTCGTCCGCCTCGTTGGTGGCGAGGATGCTTTGCGAATCGTCGCGCAGGAAGGTCGTGCGAAGCGGACGCGGGTCGTCGTCGATCCACGCGTCCTCGTCGGTCTCGACATGGAGTTTCTCGAAACGGTTCGGCGGATTGGTGTCCGCGCCGCGTCCACGATGGTTCATGGGGTTCCGCGAGGGTGGGTTTTTCGCAGCCGGATCGGTCCTTTCGCGGTGGAGGAATCGACCACCGCGCCTTGCTGGGTGATGACGATCCGTCCCGCGGCGGCGAGGCGGCGGGCGGCGCGGCGGGCGTCCTCCATGTGATCGCGCCAGGTTTCCGGAAACAGGGCTCGCGCCGCCTCACTCGGGCAGATTGTGGCGTCCCGCGCGAGTGCATCGAGCAACCCGAGGATCCGCTGCTCCAGTTCATGATCCTTCCCTCGCGGCTTGTTCCGCCGGCAGGCGTCCGAACAATAGCGGACCTCGTCCCACACCGCGGCCCACCTTCTGCGCCACTCGATGCGGCGGCCGCAGGAGCCACAGTGTTTGACGGTTTCCACGCCGTGACGATGCCCCCGGACGGCCGATTTGCAAGAATCCGGGGTTTTCAAGAAAAGCAAAATATGCGCAGTGAATGGCAGGGCGGGGGATGCCGGTCTTGCCGGACTCCGTTTGTCTTATAAGGCAGGGAAAGGCCGAGGAATCCGAGTGGTCGCCGTTCCCTTCATTTCACCCGCACACCCCCACGAAGATGAAACGCACAGCCCATCCGAGGGAGAGGCGAATCGCCCTCTTGTCCACCCGTTTGCCATCCATCGCCGCTCTATGCTGGTGCGGCCTTCTCACCACTGCTCCCGGCCAGTTCGCGCCCGGAGAAGGTGGATGGGTTCCCGAAATCGCGGAGTTGTCCGAGCCGCCGGGCATGATCACATCGCTGTGGGTCAAACAGATCGACCGTGAACCCTATCATTTCATCTCCGGCACCGAAGCGATCCTCGATCTCGGGTTTTCGACGCCATCATCCTACGGTGCCTCATCGTTCGACCTACAGCAATCGGCGGATGGGACGGGAGGATGGACGGCGCTCTACAGCACGGTCTCAGCGGAGCAGGACAATTTCAGCTTCAATCCGGGTTCGGGCGGACACTTCCGCTTGCTGGTCCACGGCGGGCCGCGCGACGGCCAGGTCTCGAACGTGGTGCAGGCCCAATCCTCTCTGCTGGACACCCAGTTCTCCGGATGGGGCATCGGAACGGATTTCGGAGCCACCGGCATCATGGCTCCGTGGGTGGGACATGCCCAGACGGCGTATTTCAACGTCAGGGATCTATCCGACGGCAGTGACATCTACGACGGTGTTTCCTTCCAGTGGTATCGGGTCGATCCGACCACAGGAGATGCGACGGCGATCTCCGGTGCCGCGGATGCGACCTACGTCACCACCCTGGACGATGTCGGCGGCTACGAACTGATCTGCCGCGGAACGGGGAACGGGGTGACGGTCGGCGGCTTCGCTCAGGTGAAGGCCTTCGGGCCGGTGGTTGCGTTCAATCGTGCCGAGGTGTCGGACGTCGACCGTGGCGGGTTCACGCTCAGTCTTCACAAGAGCGTGCCATCGCTTGCGCCCGGTGATCTCAAGCTGAGCTATTGGGGCGATTCCGGAGAGCTGGAGATTCCCATCTCCAGCGTTACCGCGGTGTCAGACAACGCCGTCTTTCAGGTCGTCGCGGAGGTTCCCGATGGGGTGACCGGAGCCAACCTTGGGAACCTGTCCTCCGTGTGGAGGCTGGGCATGCAGTTCGGCGAAGGCGAGTGGGCCCACCAGATGGAGGGGCTGTGGATCGAGTTCCCGACCGGAGGGACGTCCGATTTCACCTCGTGGACCAGTGCTATGGGGCTGCCTGTCGACCGTTGCGGGGCGAACGATTGCAACGGCCCGTTATGGATTTCCAATCTCGTGGCCTACGCGATGGGGATCGACCCAATGACCGCGACCTCCGGTCAATTGCCGCAGGTGAGCGGATTGAATGCGGTGGCTGGTTCCATGCATGTCATCTACCGGCGGGCGAAGAACCATCCGGACGCAACCCTTGCGCCGCGGATTTCCCCGGATCTGGTGGATTGGTCACCTGCAGACGTGATTTCGGAAACGATCCTCGAGGATGGTGGCGATTGGGAAGTCGTGGATGCGACGATCAGCTTCACGCCCGGGCCGGTCGGATTTCTCGACTTCGCCGCGGTGCTGCAGGAGTCGCCGTGACACAAGGGAAACGCACGGTTGCAAGCCCGCCATCCTGCGGAAGAATGGCGGAGCTTGCCGGCCACCCCTTCCGCCCTCCGACCCTTCTTCGCCCGCCGCGGGTGGAAACCCTTCGCGTTCCAGCGCGAGACGTGGAATGCGTTTCTCGCAGGGAAATCCGGCCTGCTGCACGCGCCGACGGGGCAGGGGAAGACGCTCGCGGTGTTCCTCGGCCCGCTGGCGGCGACGCTCGACGGGCCTGACGAATGCCGCGTGCTGTGGATCACGCCTTTGCGGGCGCTGGCGGCGGACACCTTGCGCGCCCTGCGCGAGCCGGTGGCGGAACTCGCGCCGAAACTCAACGCCGAGGCCCGCACCGGCGACACCTCGTCGGCCACCCGCGCGAGGCTCCGCAAACGCCTGCCGCACACGCTGGTCACCACGCCGGAATCGCTCTCGCTCATGCTCACCCACGGCGACACGCGGGAGAAGCTCGCCGGCCTGTGCTGCGTGATCGTCGATGAATGGCACGAGCTGATGGGGACGAAACGCGGCGTGCAGACCGAGCTCTGCCTCGCCCGGTTGCGCGCGTGGTTTCCCGGCGTGCCGGTCTGGGGGCTCTCCGCGACGCTCGGCAATCTAACCGAGGCGCGCGAAACGCTGTTGGGAAACTCGGCCGCCGGCTCCGTCGAGGTTTCCGCGAACCGCGGCAAGAAGATCCACATCGACACGCTGATCCCGCGCGAGATCGATCGTTTCCCGTGGTCCGGCCACCTCGGGACGAAGCTTGTCTGGGAAGTCGCCCGCGAGATCGAAAAGGCGGGCACGACGCTGCTTTTCACCAACACCCGCTCGCAGACGGAGATCTGGTTCCAAGAGTTGTTGGCGGCCCGTCCGGACTGGGAGGAATCGCTGGCGATGCACCACGGATCGCTCGATCCGGCCGAGCGGGCGCGCGGAGAACGGACTTCGCGACGGATCGCTCAAATGTGTGGTCGCCACCTCGTCGCTCGACCTCGGTGTCGATTTCTCTCCCGTCGAGCAGGTCATCCAGGTGGGGTCGCCCAAGGGGATCGCGCGCCTGCTCCAGCGCGCCGGCCGTTCCGGACACCAGCCGGGGAAACCGTCGCGCATCCTCGGTGTGCCGACGCACGCGGTGGAACTCGTCGAGTTCGCCGGCGCGCGCGATGCGGCGGAGGCGGGAAACATCGAGGCGCGCGTGCCGTTGATGAAACCGCTCGATGTGCTCGTGCAGCATCTCGTCACCTGCGCGATCGGCGAGCCATTCCGTGCCGCGGACATGGTCCGGGAAATCCGCTCATCCCACGCCTATCGGGATCTAACGGACGCTGAGTGGGAGTGGGCGCTCGGTTTCATCACCAACGGCGGCGGCGCGCTCGCGTCGTATCCGCGCTACCGCAAGGCGCGGGTGGAGGACGGCCGCCACGTCGTCGATGACAAACGCCTCATCCAGCAGCATCGTTTCAGCATCGGCACGATTACCAGCGATCCGGCGGTGTCGGTGAGATATGCCAACGGCCGCACGCTCGGAACCGTCGAGGAATCGTTCGTTTCAAAGTTGAAACCCGGCTCCCTTCTCGTCTTCGGCGGCCGTCATCTCGTGCTCGTGCGTCTCCACCAGCGCGTCGCCACGGTGAAACCCGCGCCGAAAGGGAAGAAAGGCCACGTCGCGATCTGGGGCGGCAGCAAGATGCCGCTTTCCAGCGAGCTCGCGCACGCGGTCGCGCTCCGCCTGTGCGGCGATGGGAAACCCTGCGCCGAGATGAAAGCGGTCGCGCCGATCCTCGCGATCCAGCGCAAGTGGTCGCGGGTGCCCGACGACCGGACTCTGCTCATCGAGCACGCCCGCTCGCGCGAGGGCGAGCATCTGTTCGTCTATCCGCTCGCGGGGCGTCTGGTGCACGAAGGGCTGGCCGCGTTGATGGCGTTCCGGATCTCGCGGGTGTCCAACGAGTCGATCCAGACGACGCAGAACGACTACGGGTTTTCTCTAACGGCAAGGCGCGGTTTGTTTCTCGGCGAGGAGGAGATCCGCTCCGCTCTATCAGGCGAGCACCTGCTGGACGATCTCGTCGAATGCATGAACACGGCGGAACTCGCGCGCCGGCAGTTCCGCGAGATCGCCCGGGTCTCCGGCCTCATCCTCAATCCGCCGCCGGGACGGCCGGCCCGCAGCATGCGCGAGGTGCAGTCGAGCGCCTCGCTGCTCTACGAGGTGCTGCACCGCTACGATCCGGAAAACCTGTTGCTCCACCAGTCGCGCCGCGAGATCCTGGAAAGACAACTCGAACTCACCCGCCTCTCGAAAGCCGTGAACGATCTCGCCACCCGCCCGCTTCATTTCGTGGAAACGGAACACCTCACCCCGATGGCGTTTCCGCTCTGGGCGGACCGCCTCAGCGCGTTGCTGCCCGCGGGCGACGCCGCCTCACGACTCGAATCGATGCTCGCCGAACTCAACCACGCCGCCGGATGAACCGCTTCGTCTTCCATGGTCATCCGCTCGTGCTGCATCCGGACACCGCGGTGTTTCTGGAAAAAACCGGCGATCTCGTCGTCTCCGATGTGCATCTCGGCAAGGCGGCCACCTTTCGCGCGCGCGGCATCCCGGTCCCGGAGGGCGATGCGGAACGCGATCTCACCCGCCTCGTGAATCTCGCCGCGGAGACCGGGGCCCGCCGTCTCATCGTCGCGGGTGATTTGTTTCACGCGCCCGGCGGCATCACGCCGGAGATCGAGTTGTCCGTGAAGGGGTTTCTAACGAATCTGGGGATCCCTCTCGTGCTCGTCGGCGGAAATCACGACGACAAGCTGCGGAGTCTTCCGGCCGGGCTGTCGTCGGTGCCGTCCTTCGAATCGGGCGGCGTTCGTTTCGTGCACGACCCGGCGGACGCCGAGGGTCCGGAGTTTCACATCGCAGGCCATCTTCACCCCGTCGTCCGCATCAAGGACGGCAAACGCACCTCGTTGCGGCTTCCCTGTTTCCTGCTCCGCGGAAACCTGCTGGTGCTCCCGGCCTTCGGGTCGTTCACCGGCGGCGCGACGGTCGATCCGCAGCCCGGCGACCGCGCCTTCGTCACCTTGCGCGACCGCGTCGTCGAGGTGCCGCTCACACGATCTTGAGGCGGGCGAGGTCCTGCGAGTCGATCAGTCCCACCGGGATGTTGTGGGCGTCGAGCACCACGATGTCGTCGATCCGGTTGTCGCCGATCGTCTTGATGACTTCGACGGCCAGCGCGTCCGCCTGGACGGTGATCGGATGGCGGGTCATCAGGTTGGCGACGGGTTTCTCGCCGAGCAGGGGATCGCTGCGGAAACTCCGGGCGAAGTCACCGTGGGTGAAGATGCCGGCCAGCCCGCCGCGCGAGTCGACGATGATGCAGGCGCCGGCGCGGGCGCGGTTCATCGCATCGAGCGCGCCGAATACGTCGGCGCTTTCGTCCACGGTCGGAAGCTGGGCGTCCGAACGCATGATGTCGGAAACCCGTGTGAGCAGCGCGCGCCCGAGCGAGCCGCCGGGGTGGAAACGGGCGAAGTCTTTTTCCGTGAACCCGCGCGACTCAAGCAGCACCATTGCCAGCGCGTCGCCCATCACCAGCATCGCCGTCGACGACGAGGTGGGCGCCAGGTTCAGCGGGCAGGCCTCGCGCTCGACAGCCGTGTCCAGTGTCACGTCGCTCAGCTTGGAAAGCGTGGATTCCGGCTTGCCGGTCATCGCGACCACCCGGACGTCGAAGCGTTTGATGAACGGCAGCAGGTCGAGCAACTCGCGGGTTTCTCCGGAGTATGACAGCGCCAGCACCGCGTCGCCGTCCGAGATCAGACCGAGGTCGCCGTGCAGCGCGTTTTGCGAATCGAGCACCACGGCGGTGGCTCCGGTGGAGTTGAGCGTCGCGGTGATCTTCTGGCCGATGTTGCCGGATTTGCCGACGCCGACGACGACGATCTTGCCCCGCTTTTCCACCGTGTCGTGGAGGATGTCGATCGCATGGATGAAGCTCTCGTCAAGCCGGCTCGCCATTTGCTCCAAACCGTGCACCTCCGTCTCGATGACCAATCTCGCTTTCGCCAAAAACTCCATGGCGAATGACAAACCTCTGCCACCGACCTTGGCAAGCGCGGACCCCGGCCCGGATCTCGGGCTTTCGGCTCGCGTCCGGTCCCCATCGCGGGCATCCTCCTCCCCGTGAAAGCCCTGTTTCTCACCCTCGCCACCGCTCTTTCGGCCGTTCTTCCGGCTTCCGCCACCACCATCACCGTGGTGCCGATCTTCGAACCCCTCAGCCTGCACGGGACGGATGGTGACGACGTGATCTCCGACACCGGCGAGGCCTTGCAGGCCTGTGTGATGTCGCGCCCGATGGCCCTCACGGGCGCCTTTCCCGAGGTGCTCGTGGACTCCATCCGCAGTCCCCACCTGTTTCCTTCGAACAACCCGAACTACAAGGTCCAGGAGGCCAACCTGCTGGTGCTCTGCAACGTCGGCATTTCCGCGGAACTCGACGAGGAACGCCTCACCGTGCGCTTCGACGTCGCCCAGCTCGCGATCCCGGAGGACGTCGATCTCACTTCCCGTCAGATTCTCAAGCTGGCTTTCGTCGCGCTGCGCAAAACCCTGGAGGAATACCAGCGGCCCCAGACCGATCCGATCGAGGTGAGCCTCGTCATCGAAGGGGCGGAAGGCGACAAGTCGGGCCTGCGCGAACTCGGCGTGGTGTTCACCGTCGAGGGCGGGTCGAAGGAGGATTGAAACGTCAGGTTTTGCCTTTTCAACGCGGGGGGCTTGCCCTTGGATCTGTCAGCCATCCCCGCCCATGAGTTCCTCGAACCGAGATCCCCGACCGTTCCGCCGCGCCATCCTGAAACTCAGTGGGGAGGCGCTCCGTGGAGCCGGTTCGAAGGACAACATCTCGCCGGAAATCGTCGACCGCATCGCCCGTGAGATCCGCGAGGCGGTGGACGGCGGCCTCCAGCTCGGAGTGGTCGTCGGCGGCGGGAATTTCTGGCGCGGCGCGAGCGCCTCGGCCCGCGGCATGGACCGCGCGACGGCCGACTACGTGGGCATGCTGGCCACCGTGATGAACGCGCTGGCGCTCGAGGGCGCGCTCACCCACCACGGGGTGAAGTGCATCGTCCAGTCCGCCATCGAGATGAAAAACGTGGCGGAAACCTTCATCCGCCGCCGTGCCAAGGGGGCGCTCGCCGAGGGCCGGGTGGTCATCTTCGCCGCCGGCACTGGAAACCCGTTCTTTTCCACCGACACCACCGCTGCCCTGCGCGCGAACGAAATGGGCGCGGACGTGATCCTCAAGGCCACCCAGGTGGACGGCGTCTACAGCGCGGACCCGCGGAAGGACCCGAATGCCACCCGCTACGAGACGGTCACCTTCCACGAGTGCCTCTCCCAACGCCTCAACGTGATGGACGCCACCGCGTTCTCGCTCTGCATGGACAACCACATCCCGATCATCATTTTCGACCTCGGCCCCGAGGGCAACCTGTCCCACGCCCTGCGGGGCGAGCAGATCGGCACACTCGTCCACGGGGAATAACCCGTCCTTTCATACGCAATCCCAACCATCAGCCGCCATGGACCCCGACGAAACGATCCTTGAAACGGAAGACGCCATGAACAAGTGCGTCGAGTATCTCATCCACGAGTTCGCCAGCGTGCGGACCGGCAAGGCCAGCCCGGCGCTGATCGAGAATCTCGACGTCCACGTTCCATCCTACGGCACGACGAGCAAGCTCAAGGGCCTCGCCGTCATCAGCGTGCCGGAGCCGCGGATGCTGATGGTGCAGCCCTTCGACCCCTCGACGACGCGGGATATCGAGCGCGCCATCCGCGAGTCGAAGCTCGGCCTCAACCCGGCCGCCGCCGACCGCTCGCTGCGCGTGCCGATCCCCGAACTCTCCGAGGAACGCCGCCGCGAGATGGTGAAACTCATCAAGCAGCTCGCCGAGGAGGCCAAGGTGCGCCTCCGCGCCGCCCGCAAGGACGGCATGGACGCCGCCAAGAAGATGAAGGCCGAGAACATCGTCAACGAGGACCAGCAGAAGGACCTCGAAAGCGAGATCCAGGACCTCACCAACAAATATACCAAGAAGGTCGACGAACACGCCGTCGCCAAGGAAGCCGACCTGATGAAGGTCTGACCGCGCGCGGGAGTGGCCGCCGCATTTCCTGCTTCTAACGAAGCGGAAACATGATTTCATCTCCCCATGCCGGGCAAAGGCGGGGATTGGGAACTCGATGCGTTGCGGGCTCGGCTCGATGCGCTGGAACAGCGCTTCGGCGAAGAGACCGAGGCGATCCGCGAGCGCATCCGCTCCCTCGAAGAGAGGAGGACGGGAGAGGCACCGGACACGGATCTTTCACCGCGGGTCACGGCGCCGGAGAAACCGGAACCTGCCGTGGAGCCGGTGCCCGCAGGACCGCCGCCGTTGCCACCGATGGAAACGGCGCGGACGGAGGAAGTGCCGGAAATCGTCTTCCCTCCGGAGCCGGAAGAAGCGGATGGCTCCTTCGAGTTGCGCTTCGGCCGGGTGTGGTTGGTGCGGATCGGCATCGCACTGTTGGTGACCGGGTTGGTTTTGTTAGGAAACTACGCCTATCGCAACTGGATCCGCGACCTGCCGGCGGGCGTGCGGCTCGGCGCCTTGTATCTTTGCGCGCTGGCATTGGCGGAAACCGGACGCCGTCTGGCGAAACGGGACAACCTGCGCGCGTTCGGCGAGGTGGTGATGGCCGGCGGACTTTCGTTTTTCTACTACTGCACCTTCGCCGCCCACCATGTCCCGCGGCTGCGGGTGGTCGAGAGCCCGGTGCTGGCCGCGCTGCTGCTGGCGCTCGCCGCGGCGGGGATCGCCGCCGTTTCGTGGCTGCGGCGGGCGAAGGGCACGGCGGTGCTGGGCATCGTGCTCGCCTCATACGCGGTGATGCTGCAGCCGATCGGTTGGATGTCGTGTTTCTCGGCGCTGGTTCTGGCGGCGATGGGATTGTTTTTCGCGACTCGCCCCGGCTGGAACGTGCCGGGATGGGTGTCCTTGCTGGCGAGTTACGGGTCCTTTGTCGGCTGGCAGTTTCTCGGTGCGGCGAGCGGCCGGGTGGGGGAACCGGTGCTGTGGTTCCTCCCTTTCGTGTGGCTCATGTTCGCGCTGCCGGCCATCACCGGGCGCTTCCGCGAGGCGATGGAAGACCGCGCTCGAGCATGGTTCACCGGCGTGAACAACGGCTTGTTCTTCCTGCTCTATTCCGGCTCCTGGCTGTCGCGCCATGGCGACGGCCGCTACTGGCTGGTGGCCGCCGTCATCGGTGCCGTCTGGCTTGCCTGCGGGGTGCTGGGACGCCGCCGGTCCGAGGTGGCGGGCGGCACGAACGTCGCGCAGGGACTCGCCTGCCTGAGTCTCGCGATCGTGTTGAAACTCGACGGTTGGCACCTGGGTCTGGCGTTGGCCGGCGAGGCGCTCGCGCTGTCGATCGCCTTCGCACGTTTCCGCGGGCGCAGCGAGCTGGCCTTCGCGCTGCTCGCCGGGCTGTGTTCCACCGCGATCCAATGCGGAGCGTTCACCATCCCCGCGGAGTGGAACATGGTGCCTGCTTGGTCCGGCGCCTTGGCCGCGGTGGTGCTCGCAGGCGCCTCGTTCGCGACATGGATCGGCGTCCCGAGGTCGGACGAGTTGAAACGGGATGGCGCCCGGGTGATCGCGGCGTTTCTTTTCTTGGGCTCGATGGTCTCGCTCGTCATCGGCTGGGGTGGCCGGCTCGATCCCGAGTGGCGGGCCTGCTCGATGCTGGCGGTCTCGACGGCGATGGCGGGACTTTCCTTCGGCATCGACCGCAGGCGTCGCTGGGAGGAACCGGCCTACGGAGCGCTTGGACTGCTGGTCGTTTCCTGCGCGTTGATGATGCCGCCGGACACGTGGTCGCTGCTGCCTTCGCTCGTTTCGGTCGGCTTGGCGGTCTCGTCGTGCATGGTCTGGCGCTACCTCCGCCGGGGCGCGGAACTTCCGCCGCCCGCATGGCTGGGAATCATGGGATCATCGGTGCTCACCGCCTTCGCCGTGTGGATCGCGGTGATCCGCGGCGATGGATCCGCCACCGCCGAGGCGCTCGGATTGTGCGGCGGTGGAGTCGCGATGATCGTGCTGGGCTTGCTGACCCGTTGCGGTCCGATGGCTCCTTCCGGCGCGGCGCTGGGGCTCGCCGCGTCCTTCCGCTGGATCTCCGGCAGACCGGAGGGCGATTCTGGTTTCCTGATCGTGGCCGGCGTCCTTGCGATGGCGGCCCTATGTCTGGTCCCGGGATTCGTCCGGCGGATCGTGATGCCCTCGCTGGCCATGCACGTGAGCATCCTGCGTCTCGCGTTTTCGTTCGCGTGGTTGTTCGCATGGATGATCTCGTCGCCCGGTCACTGGGGCGAGTGGATGGCGCTGTCTTCCGCCGCCTGCCTGCTCGCGGCCAGACCGTGGAAACGGAGGCCGCCGATCGAAGCTTTCCTCTATCTGGCGCTCGGCGCGGCGTGGTGGATGTTCTCCGTCGCCGACCGGCCGGAGACTTCCGCGCCGGCGGGCTGGGCGGTGGTGGTCGCCTGCGTCACGCTGCTGTGGACGCTCGGTGGCTGGGCAGGACCGAGGGTGAAAACGCCCGTCGCATGGATGACCGTCGTGGCTCTGGTGGTCTGGACGACACGCGCCACGGTGGTGGCCTTCGACGGATGGAAACCGATCGCGGTTTCATGGACGTTGCTAGGCTTTCTGCTCGTCAGCGCCGGATTGGTGGCTCGGCTGTTGCCCCTGCGGATGGGTGGATTCGTCGTGCTCGGAGCGGCCTTGCTGCGGGTATTCGCGGTGGATGTGTGGGATTTCAACGCCTTCCTGCGCGTCGTCGCCTTCCTCGTGCTCGGTGTCGCGCTGCTGCTACTCGGTTTGTTCTATCACCGCTTCGCTCCGGTGCTGAAGTCGCTGTTCGAAGACGAGCGCCGCGAGAACCTCAGCGGGGAAACCCGGAACTCATCGAGTCCCAACGTTCCTTGAACGAATCGCTCCCTTGGGAGAGCGTAGCCGCGGCGGTGGCCGCACGATCGCGGTTGCCGACGAGCCAGTCGAAGGCGATCGCGCACTCGTGCCGGCGCAGCCGCTCCAGCTCGCTGCCCGGGTTCTTGACGAGCTCCCGGTGCAGGGCGATGAGCGCGTCCGCCGGGAAGGCGTCCCAGCCGCACATGCGAGTGCTGCCATCAGCCAGCTTGACCTCGATCTCTCCGGGTTTCACGCACGAGACCATCTTCGCCTTCGTGTGGTCCGTCAGCTCGATGTCGGTCTCCAACGGTGACTTCTGAAGATCGTGCTCAAGATCGGATAGAAAGTTGAGCGCGGATTCCTCCATGGCGAGCAGGGACGGCCTCGTGCCCGCGGGCAGCGCTTCGGCCGCGTCCGACTTGAGGAGGGAAACCACCTCGGCGAAACGGTACTGCGACGTCATCTCGCTGATCCGCGCGAGCAACTCGTCGGTGGAGGCGGCGGGCCGGGCCGGTGCTTCGTTTTTGTGATCCGGAGAGGTTTCCAGCAGCTTGGCGTGGCGCGCGATGTCGAGTTGCCACGCCCGCACGTTGAACCTCGCACGGCCGCGGGTCCGCAGGGTGGCGAGCACCGCGTTGAGTTCGTTGGTGGTTTGCTCGCAGGCTTCCGGGGAGGCCGGAAGGTTCTCAAACAACGGACCGGCGAGTGCCTTGCGATCGGCCAGGTAGTCGCCGGCGATGCGCTGATAGACGCGCAGCCAGTCCTCGCCCGCGCCGGTCTCCGCATCGCGGGCGGCGGTGAAACATTTCGCAGCCTGGTCCAGCAACCCTTGTTCCCAGTTCTTGAGCCCGGCGATCATGTTGCCGACGACGAATCCGGGACCGGATCCGGATTTCATCGCGGGCAGCGGTTTCAACTGGTGGATGCGCTCCAACGATTTGACCAGTTCGCGGCCGATGCCCGGCGTGCCTTCGGGCACGGACCCGGCGTGCTCCACGGCTTCGCGGGCGTATCCACGGGCGACCTTCGGATTGCCATCGAGAAACCCCGCGAGGGTCGCCTCGACACCCGCCCAGGTGCGGGTGGGTTCCTGGACCTTCGGATTGCGGAGCAGATCCATGAAACGCGCGGCGGCCGTTCCATACTCGCCGGATTCGACGGCGGCGCGGGCCTCGCGGTAGTTGCGGGCGATGTCCGACGACCCGTTGTCCACCACCGGCGGAGCGACCACCTCGGTATCCGTCTGGACCACCGGCTGCGGCGGGTCGGCCGGCTTGCGGTTGGCGAGCCAGACGCCGCCGACGCCGAGGACGGCGATCGCCGCGACCCCCACGGCGAGGGCCTTGCGCTCGCGGCGCTTGCGGGCGGCCCTGAGTTTCGACTTCGACTCCGGCGGACGCGCGGTCCCAGCCTTGAGGTGGGCGAGCGCGGTTTCGAGCTTGGAAATCAGCTCTCCGTAGTCGGAAAACCGATCGCCGGGCATGTAGGCCATCGACTTGTTGACCAGCCGGCAGGTTTCCGCCGAGATCGTGGGATCGACGTCCTCAAGCCGCTTCACATGGCGCTTCTTCTCGCGCAGGATGTCGGTGGCCATCGACTCCTCGTTGCACGACGGCACGCCGGACAAGGCATGATAGAGAGTCGCGCCGAATGCATAGATGTCCGAGCGGAAATCCTCGGCCAGACCCTCGATCGTCTCGGGCGGCACGTAGTAGGGGGTCGCCCACAGCTCGGTGGCTGTCGCGGTGCCTCCCTGGGTGACGAGCGCGAGACCGAAATCGACGAGTTTCGCGTGGCCATCCGAGTCGAGCAGGATGTTGCCGGGTTTCACGTCGCGGTGGATCAGGCCCGCCAGGTGGGCGGCCTGGAGCCCCTGGGCCACCTCGATGGCGATCGGCAGCATCTCCTTCTCCGGAATTTTCCCCCGCTCGCGGATCTGGCGCTCGAAATGCCCGCCCGGTACGAGTTCCATCGCGATATAGAAGCGCCCGAAGGCCCGGCCGGTGGTGAAAACGCGCACGATATGCGGATGGCTCAGCGACGCGGTGATGCGCGCCTCCTCCTCGAACGCCGCGATCCGTCGTTCGTCCGCGGAAAACTCCTCGCTGAGGATTTTCAACGCCACCTCGCGGTCGAGCGTGTTGTCGTGGGCCACGAACACCATGCTCATGCCGCCGATCGCATGGCGGCGCGTCAGCGTGTAGGGCCCGAACTCGCGTTTCACCCGCGTGTGCTTGCCGCAGTTCGGGCACGCGACGTTCGAGAACGGTGCGACCGCCGTGACATCCATCGGCCCGCCACACGAATGGCAGTAGGCGATGGTACGGTCGTCTTCGGGCATGGCGGAGGTTAGGGAAACGTTCTACACGCTGCAAACCGGAAACTTTCGGGCGGGTTGCGGAATTCGCCCGGATTGACAGCGGGCGGGGGGATTGGCAGAACGCGATTGTGAAAATCCGCGTATTCATCTGGGTCCCGGCGGCCATCGCACTTCTCGTTTCCTGTGGGGAAAAGGACAAGCACATCGTTCATGAGGACGGCACCGCGCCTGCCCGGAAAACCACGGCTCCGGACGTCCCCGGTGGGGATGCGGGCGATCGCGCCCATCAGCGGGCACTTCGCGATGAGGCTCGAGCCCGCGCCAAGGAGTTCGACCGGCGGATGGATGCCGCGCGGATGAGCTTCGGGCAAAAGGAGGTCCCTGCCGCTCTCGCGGAACTCGACGAGGCGGTGGAGATCGATCCCGACAGCGCGACGTTGTTCAATCTCCGGGGCTCCTGCCACGTCGAGCTGCGGGACTTCGAGAGCGCCCTCGCGGACTTCCGGAAAGCCGCCGGGCGGAATCCCCAGAATCCGTCGATCCGTTTCAACATCGCGGAGGTCTTGTTCGTGACGAAGCGCTGGGAGGAGTCGCTGGCGGGGTTCGAGAAAATCCGGAACGAACTGACGGACCCGACCCTCGCCGCACTCGTCGATTTCAAGATCCTGCTGTGCAACGAGGCGCTCGGCCGCAGCGAGGAATTCCAGGCCGGCATGCTTGCTAGACAACACGATGAGGATGGCCCGTCGCGATATTTCACCCGCGCGGCCGGCGCCTATCATGCGAACGTGCCCGATGAGGCGCGGAAACAGTTGACGGCTGCGAAACGACATTTCCCGGATCCGGCGACGCTCGCGCCATGGTTGGACACCCTGGTGGAGTTCGGGTGGCTGGCCGAGTTCCCCTGACTTGAAACTTGCCGCCTCTCCACCGCGCCGGGAGACTCCGCCCGTGGAAATCGCCGTCGAGGACAACAGCGGGGCGCGGCTCGACGCGTGGCTCGCGTCGAAGCTGCCGGACCTTTCGCGCTCGCGCATCCAGACACTCATCCGCGAGCAATACATCCTCGTCGACGGCGAACCTGCCAAGCCGCGCGACGCGGTGAAATCGGGCTCCACCGTTTCCATCGCCCTGCCCGAGGCGGTGCCCGCCGAAGCGGCGCCGCAGGACATCCCGATCGACGTGATGTATGAGGACGACGACCTGCTCGTGCTCAACAAGGCGCCCGGCATGGTCGTGCACCCCGCCCCGGGAAACCCGGACGGCACGCTGGTCAACGCGCTGCTCCACCATTGCCAAGGCAAGCTCTCCGGCATCGGCGGGGTCGAGCGGCCGGGCATCGTCCACCGGCTCGACAAGGACACGTCCGGCTGCATGGTCGTGGCGAAATCCGACGTCGCCCACCAATCGCTCGTCACCCAGTTCTCCGAGCGGAGCACGATGGAGAAGATCTATCTGGCCGTCACCGCGGGTCTGCCGAAACCGGACGCGGACACCGTCTTCACCCACATCGGCCGACACCCGGTGAACCGCCAGAAGATGGCCGTCGTCAACCCGCCCGGAGGCAAACCGGCCATCACCGACTACGAGGTGCTCGCCACCGATGCGTCCACCGGCACGGCGCTCGTCCTCTGCCACCTGCACACCGGCCGTACCCACCAGATCCGCGTGCACATGCACCACAAGGGCGCGCCGCTGGTGGGCGATCCGATCTACGGCAAGCCATCGAAACAAGCCGCCGGCCTGCCCCAGCGGCTCATGCTCCACGCGTGGAAACTCAGTTTCGACCACCCGGTGGGCGGGCGGAAACTCGCATTCGAGTCGCCGGTGCCCGACGAGTTTTCTCCTTGGATGGAGATGTGGAACCGTTAGATATCACGGTGCGAACGGCTCGCCCGGCGCGAGTTTCAATTCCTTCGCATCCGTGCGGTCCAGGCGGATCTTCCGGGAAAGGATTTCGCCTTTCACCTTGTTGCCCGCGAGGGAAACCGCGCGGCAGCCTTCGAACACAAACGCGTCCTTGTTCGGATGCCATGGCTCGAAGGTCTTCGTGCGCTCGATCGTGTTGCCCTCGATCTTCAGCCCGTCGACGGACCGGGCGAACACCAACGGCGCGTCGAACACCCGGAACGTGTTGTTTTCGATGCGGATGTCCCGGTGGTAACAGCGGTCCGGATCCAGCCGGCGGATCTCCGGGTCGATGCTGATGAGCGCACGGCAGAACTGGAACATGTTGGTCAGACAATCTTCGAACACGTTGTCGCGGATGATCGTCGGCCCGAATTCACCGACCGCACCGGACTCGAACCAGCCGTTCGCATCGCCCGCCACCAGCACGGCGCTGCCGCTGGTGCGGACGAGGTTGTGCTCGACGACGCAGGTGCGCGGCGTGTTGAACAGCATGCCGCGGGCCCGGTTGTTGACGACTTCGTTTTTCACGAAATGCACCTCCGGCGTCCATGTCACGTTTTCGATGGCGTGGCCGGGTTTCAGAGCGGCGGGAAGATCGTTCGCGAACACGATGCGCACCTGATGAACGTCGAGCGGGGTGGCGCTCACCACCGTGTGGAACCCGTCGCCGAGCGGTAGCAGCGTCTCGTTGTCGATCAGGCGGATCTTGTCGCCGGGCTCCGCGATTTCAAACCCCTTCGACTGGTCGTGCATGAAACGCGCGGTGATCGTGCGCGGGTTCTCCACCGCGCTGATGCGGAGCGAGGTGCCGTGCACGTTGATGGCGTCGTCCATCATCCCCTCGAAATGCGAGTTCCGGACAATGATGCGACCTTTGCATCCGGAGAAATGGGTGGCGTCCGCCATCGCGGTGCTGATCCGTCCGGTGTCTGCCCGCGGCTCCATGCGGAAGCGGTCGAGCGTGATGTTTTCCGTCCGTTGCCCGAGCACGCCCATCGCGCAGGCGTGGTGCACGGTGACGTTTTCCAACAGAACATCCTTCGACTTGTGCAGGAAAAACGCGACGTGGTTCCGGTTGTTATGACGGAAGGTGATGCGGTCTCCCTTCTCGAAACGCGGATTGAATGTCCCCTCGAAACGAACCACTCCGGGAGCGATCTCGTTCGCCCGGCGCTTGTGCAGCGGCTCCCCGAACGCCTGCGCCGCCTGGTATTTCGAGCGCCCGGTTTTGCCGTCGAACGCGTAGCCGGACCAATCGGCCTGCTCCTGACCGTCCACCAGGAAACGGAAGGCGCCGTCCTTCACCTGATAGGTCATCTCCGGCTCGAAGCGCATCGTGAACGAATCGTCCGCGATCTCCGCGATCGTCGAGTCACTGTGGATCGGCCGGGTGAAGTCGATGGCGAGGTTGCGGATCGTCACGTTTTCCGAGTCCTCCACGGCGATGACCATCATCCGGTGGTGGAAAAGGAACAACGAGCCGCCGCCGTCGATGGTTAGATTCCTCATCCCGCGGACGGGCATGGCGAGCCATTTGGGGAAATCGTCCTGGTTGTTCGAGACGTAGGGCTCGACGGTTTCCGTGCCGTCGAGGTCGAAGTGATAGATCCCCTTGGGAAAAACGAGCGTGCCGCCGCCGGAGAGTTCCGCCAGCGCCCGGCGGACGTAGGGGGTCGCGTTGCGGGTGCCGTCGGCGGGCAGTCCGAGATCGGCGACGGAAAGGGCGGAGGCGCAACAGGCGCCGGACAACCAGAAGGCGAACAAGCGGTTCATGGGACAAACGGATTTCGCCGCCATGAGAAACGCCGCGGCCCTGCATGGCAAGGAACCGCGGCGCTGGATCGAAGAAAATGTCTCGGCGTCTCAGGCGAGCATGCCGGCGACGACATTCTCCAGCTTCACGATGTCCGCTGCGAAGCTGCGGATGCCCTGGGCCGTCTTCTCGGTCGCCATGGTGTCCTCGTTGAGCGCGAATCGGAATGATTTCTCGTCGAAGGTGATCTTTTCCGAATCGCTCTGGATCGCCTCGCCGACGGTGAGTTTCGGCACCACTTCGTCGGATGACTCCTGCAGCTCTTTGAGCAGCGACGGGCTGATGGTGAGCAGGTCGCATCCCGCCAGCGCGAGGATCTCGCCCTTGTTGCGGAACGACGCGCCCATCACCTCGGTTTTGTAGCCGTGTTTCTTGTAGTGGTTGAAAATCTTCCGCACCGATTGCACGCCGGGATCCTCATCGCCCTGATAGTCCTTGCCGGTGTTCGCCTTGTGCCAGTCGAGGATGCGGCCGACGAAGGGGGAGATCAGTTTGACTCCGGCTTCCGCGCAGGCCACGGCCTGGGCGAAGGAAAACAACAGGGTGAGATTGCAGTGGATGCCTTCGCGCTCGAGCACCTCCGCCGCGCGGATGCCCTCCCAGGTCGAGGCGATCTTGATCAGGATCCGTTCCCGCGAGTGACCTTCCTTTTCATAGGCGGCGATGAGGTGGCGCGCCTTGTCGATGGTGCCCTCCGTGTCGAAGGATAACCGCGCGTCCACCTCCGTGGAAACACGGCCGGGAACGATCTTGAGGATCTCCATGCCGAAGAGCACGAGGATTCGGTCCAGCGTGGCGTCGAGCAGCGCCGCGCCGCCGAGTCGCGACGATTTCATCTCGGACACCGCTTTTTCCACGAGGTGTTTGTATTCGTCCTTCGAGGCGGCCTGGAGGATCAGCGACGGATTCGTCGTCGCGTCCTGCGGCTGATAGGCCTTCATCGATTCGAAGTCGCCGGTGTCGGCGACGACGATGGTGAACTTCTTGAGTTGTTCCAGTTGGGTTGCGCTCATGCGAGCAGACGGATAGCCCGGGAATCCGGCCGGCGAAAGCCGAAATCGGAAATCACTCCGCCAGCGACCGTGAATCTCGGCGGGGCTGCGGATGAACGGATTTCAAAACGAAAGCTCCGCAAATCGCTCCGAGCGTGTCGGCCAGCCAATCCCACACGTCACCACCGGAGCGGCCCGGCGTGTGGAGCTGGTGCCACTCGTCGATGATGCCGACGACGGAGATGAAGACGATCGTCAGCAGGATCAGACGTCCGCTGATGCCTGAGGCACCGGGTTTCCGCATCTGCCAGCCGCCGAAGAGAAACGCCCCGCCGGCGAAATACGTGAAATGCGCGACTTTGTCGAAGTGTGGGAACAAATCAGGGCCGGGCAGGCCTTGTCGCGACGACAGCCACCACAATAGACCGAGCCATGCGAGCAGGCCGGCCAGCCACACCCGGGGATGCCGTGGCAGCCTCACAGCTTGCGCATCTCGTCCTCGAGCCGCTCGGCCAGCCATTGTTTCATCATCGACTGGTAGTTGAGGAATCGCGAGCGGGCGATGCGCTTGATGCGCGACAGCATCCGCGGGTCGAATCGCAGCGTGATGGTCGTGGATTCGCGCGAGTCGGCCTCGTGCAGCGAGGCGGCCATCAGGCGGGCGTCGAGTTCGTGCTCCTCCCAGAATTTCGCCTCTTCGGCTTCATCTTCGAACTCCGGGATGTCGGTCCAGCGGCTCAGGGTGTCCATGGTCGGGAAAAGTTTCGGTTAGCGGAATTCGGCGTATTTGCGGTCGTAGAATTTTCGTTCCGACTCGGCCATCTCGCGGGCGGCGACCACCCGGCTCGATTTTCCATCGGTCCAGAATGCGAAAAACAGGTAGCGGTCCGCCACCGTCCGTCCAAGTGCGTAATAGCGCACCAAACCGTCGCTACGGTCGTTGTCCGGGATGAAACGCACCAGAAACGGGTCTTCAAACGCCTCCTCGAGTTCGCGCGGCTTGATGTTTTTGAGATCGAACTGAACGTCGATGAGGTCGAGATCCATGGCCGGGAGTGTGCGGATGGTCGGGAAAAGTGCAATAGCGGGTTTTCATCGGAAAGCGGGCCTCCGCTGCCGCCATGTGGCAGGGTAGGGGAGAGGGGCAAGAGTTCGCAGTCCGGATTGCGGCGGCCTCGTGATGCGGAGGCGGGAGCGCCGCCTGCTAGATGCGCTGCCGGAGATCGCGGATGCTCCACAACGCTCCGTTGGCCGCGGCGGCCTTTCCCCGCATTCTCCGCGCTCCGTCCTTTCGCTTCGTTCCGAACCGCTCTCTGGATCTCGCGAACGCCTCGTCCACGAACGCCCGGCTGCCGATCACCGCACCGTCCGTGAAATAGCGGATCCGGCAGCGCAACATCGTCGCAAACGGAATCCCGCCGTCCGCCGCGCCGGACTTCCCGGCCTCATCCTTGGAAATCCCCCGCCGAACGGTTTTCCGGACCACCTTTCCATCCCTCACCCCGGCGTCCCTCGATTTCTCCACCGCCCCGGCCATCAGCAGCTTGCGATACCGGACAGCCACCGCGCCCTCCCACAACGAGGCATCCGCCGCCATCCCTTCGTTCGCTCCCCACGCGCGCACCAATCCTGCCCGCGCCGTCCGTCCCCGGCCTTCGCCGCCTGCTCCAATCGCCTCCCCATAGCTGCTCCAGCGGTACTCCGCCGGTTCTTTCACCAGCCCCGCACGCACCGGATTCAAATCGATATACGCCGCCATCGTCCGCGCCGCCACGCCGTCCTCGACGATCACGCTTTTGAAGCGGTCCTCCCACAGCCGCCCGGTCCGCGAATGCCTGCGGTTGTGCCACTGGGTGTAGCGTTGCAGCAGGCCTTTCATGAACTCGCCCAGGTCGTGCATCCGGTAGGTGAACCGCTCGTGGATGCGGTTCACCACCACGGCCTCGTCGGCCCGGCCGTCGGACACTTGTTTCCGCGCCTCCGCCAGTTCCGCCGCCACTCCGGCAACAAAGGCCCCGTTGTAGATCGCCGAAAGCCGCTCGAGCAGCTCCGCATCCGACAACCCGCCATCCTTCATCGGCGGCACCTCGAGCAGAAGATGGAAGTGGTTGTCCATCAAACAGTAGGCCGTCACCCGGCAGCCCGAGAACCGCTCGCAAACGCGCATCAGCGCCCGGAACTTCTCCTTCTCGTCGGGCCCCAGCACGAACCTCCGGTCCACCACCCGCGAGATGCAGTGGTAGATCACCGGCTTCGTCTGCGAGTGCCGCCATCCAGCCAGCCAGCGTGCCTTTCTCATGGCAGGGACCCTAGCCCGGACCATGGACAAGAGGCAATCCTCTTCTCTAATAAAAGGACTGTCCCTTTATAAAGAGAAGGGCGGGGTTTTCTGGCGTGGAGGATTGTGACAGGCTTCAGAGGTGAACGGGACGACGACAATCTATGTGGACACACCGCTCGATGCGCGGTTGGTGGAGGAATTGTGCGAGGGTGTGGCGCCGCATCGGATTCTGAGGCCGGCGGTGGAACGGGAGTCGGTTCTTGCGGCGCCGGCGGCCGATGTGGCGTTTGGTGAGGCGGAGGTGGCGTTCGGACAACCGGCGGTGGAGGATGTGGCGCGCTCGGAACGGTTGTGCTGGCTGCATGTGAACACGGCGGGTTTCACGCGCTACGACACACCGGAATTCCGGGAGATGGCTCGGCAGAAGGGACTGGTGGTGACGAACAGTTCGTCGGTGTATGCGTCTGCCTGCGCGGAGCATGCGGTGGCGTTCCTGCTGGGGGCGGCAAGGCGCCTTCCGGACGCGCTGGCGAGCCGCGCGGCGAATGGTTCGATGGATTGGAAACGGCTGCGGGCGGAGTCGCGGACGATGGCGGGCCAGAAGGTGGTGCTCCTCGGCTACGGTGGGATCGCCAGGGAATTGGTGAAGCGGCTGGCGGGTTTCGACATGGAAATGGTGGCGATACGCCGGCGCCCGACGGGCGACGAGGCGGTGCGGACGGTCCCACCTGACCACCTGGCGGGGGAGCTGGCGGACGCGGACCATGTGATGAACCTGCTTCCTGACAACGCGGAGTCGCGGGGCTCCGTGGACATCGAAATGTTCTCTGCGATGAAACCCGGTGTCGTTTTCCACAACATCGGACGCGGGACGACGGTGGATCAAGGCGCTCTGCTGGATGCCTTGCGCTCGGGCCATGTGGCGGAAGCATGGCTCGACGTAACCGATCCGGAGCCTCTCCCGGACGACCATCCTTTGCGGGCGGAGCCCCGGTGTTTCATCACTCCGCACATTGCGGGCGGGCACGGCGACGAGTCGCGGGCCCTGCTGCGTCATTTCCTGTCGAACTTCCGCCGTTTCATGTCAGGTGCGCCGCTGGTGGACCGGGTGATGTGACGGGCGCCACGTTTCGCTTGATCGCCACCTCTCCGGCGGCTCATCGTGCGGGGCCGGATGAAGGAACAGCTCGCGGAACTGGAACGGTGGGGCGCCGACGTGATCTTCGGCCGGGCCAAGGGCTTCCGGGCGGCGATGACACGTTTCCTGATGCGCGCCCTCTCCGGCGTGTTCCGGGCTCTGGTGCAACTCCGCTTGTGGAAATACCGGAGCGGATGGAAACCCCAGCACCACCTTGGGACGCGGGTGGTGGCGATCGGCAACATCACGGTCGGAGGCACGGGCAAGACACCCGTGGTGGAATTGCTGGCCCGCACCCTGCGCGAACGTGGACGGAAGGTGGCGATCCTGTCGCGCGGGTACAAAAGCCGGAAACTCGACAAACCCCAGACGTGGAACGACAAGGCGAGCGGACGGCGGATTTCACCCGACAACATGCCGAAGGTGGTGTCCACGGGCAGCGCGTTGTTGCTCGACTCGAAATATGCCGGCGACGAGCCGTTCATGCTCGCCAAGAACCTTGAAGGCGTCTCGGTCGTGGTGGACAAGAACCGGGTGAAAGGCGGGCGTTTCGCCATCTCCCAACTCGATGCCGACACGTTGGTTCTGGACGACGGGATGCAATATCTCGACCTCGCCCACGGACTCGACGTGGTGCTCGTGGATTCCGGCGCGCCCTTCGGCACCGGAGCGATGCTGCCCCGCGGCACCCTGCGCGAACCGCCCAAGAATCTGAAACGCGCGAGTTATATCTTGCTGACGAAATGCAATGGTCACTCCAATGAGGACCTCGTCCGCCGGATCCGGAAACACAACCCGGTGGCGGGCATCATCGAGTGCACCCACGGGCCGATCCATCTGGAGAACGTCTTCACCCGCGAGCGCGAGCCGCTGGAGTTCCTGCGCGACAAGTGGGTCGGCGCGATCAGCGCGATCGCCGTGCCCGAGGCATTCGAGGGCTCGCTGGAGAAACTTGGCGCCAAGGTGGAGATCCGCCGGCGTTTCGCGGATCACCACCGCTTCAACCGCAAGGATGTGGAGAAATTCATGCAGCGCTGCGTGGAACGGGACATGGAAATGATCGTCACCACGGAGAAGGACGCGGTGCGATTCCCCCGGCCGCGATCGATCGACGTGCCGGTGTATTTCCTGCGGATCGAGGTGGAGATTCTCAAGGGCGCGGAGGTCTGGGACGATCTGATCGAGCGGCTTTGCCATCCGGAGCCGGCCTTCGAGCACGTGTTGCGGAATCGCTGCGCGTATGACGGTTGAGCCGCCGTGTTAGATAGCGGGACGGATTTTTCGGAGGGATTTCAAAGAAACCGCCGGTTCGCGGTTTTTTCACCTAAGGCCATTCCAATTTCGCAGGATATTCGAATTGCCGTCACACAACAAACGTTCAATCTCCGCACATGATAAAACCCCGGATCGCGATTGGATTGGTGGCCTTGTGGTCGGTGGCCGCGGCTCAGGACATGCCCGGGAAGGCGGAGCGATACCGGACGATGCTGATGAAGAAGCCGGAGAACGGCGTGCTTTTCGGCCGCATGCTCGACGCATGGCTGGAGGAGCGCGATCTCGCCGGGCTCAAGACCGAGTTGGAGCGCCGCGCCGAGGAGGGAAACGCGGCGGATTGGCGGGTGCTGGCGGCGTTTCACGAACATGCGGGCAACGAGGACGAGGCGCTCAAGGCGCTCGACAAAGCGGTGGGCCTCGCGCCGGACGACGCCGCGGCGAGGCTCGCCCGCGGCAAGGCGATGGGGGCGGCGCTGCGTTTCGACGACGCGCTGGCCGATCTCGAAGCGGCGGCGAAAGATCCGAAGCTGGCGCTCGAGGCGGGAACCCTGCGCGGCAAGCTGCTCGCGCGCGCCGGCCGGCCGGCGGAGGCGGTGAAGGCATGGCAGGAACTCATCGCCGCGCATCCGGAGGACGAGGGACTGAAGGAGGATCTGATCGAGTTGGAGATCGGCGAGGGGATGCTGGACGAGGCGGTGGAAGCCGCCCGCGCGCTGGCGGAGGGAACGGCGGATCCCTATCAGAAGGCGCTGCGGCGATTGCGCGTCGCCGAGATCCTCGCCCAGGCGGGCAGGAAGGAGGACGCGCTGAAGGAATACCGGGAGGTGTTCGCCGTTTCCGCGGAGTCTTCGTGGCTCGAACGCGAGGTGCTGGCCCGGACGGGCGATTTGTTCACCCGCGAGGATGACATCACGGGGCTGGGGGATTTCCTGAAGGAGCTTCGCGAGGCATATCCGCGGCGGGTGGCGGTGAAAAAGGAAGCCGCCAAGGCGATGCTGGCTTCGGGTGACGAGGACGAGGCAATTGCGATGTTCCGAGAGGTGCTGAAGGTGCTGCCCGGCGATATGGAGGTGCGCGAGGAATTTGTCGCGCTGCTGGAAGGTGCGAGCCGTGCGAAGGATGCCGCGGCGGAACTGGAGGCCATGATCACCGCGGGTGCGGACGACGGCTCGCGTTGGGAGCGGCTCGCGGGTTTGAAGAAGCTCGCCGGCGACGCCGATGGCGCGAAACAAGCGCAGGACAAGGCGCTCTCTCTGCTCGCCGCCGACGAGCAGGGCATGGTCGCCAAGGCACGCTTGCTCGAGCGCTTCGAACGCATTGAAGAGGCGGAGAAATCCCTGCGCGAGGCGGTGGCCGCCCACGGCAGCGGCGGTGAGGCGGGCGAGGCGCTCGCAGGGTTCCTCGTTTCCCATGAGAAAACCGACGAGGCGCTCGAGCTGTGGAAAGAGATGGCCTCCAAGGCGGACCGCGAAGGCTTGCTGCGGATCGTCCGCTCGATGTCCGCGCACGGCAAGTCGCCCGATGCGTTCGCGATGCTCAAGCCGCGGATGGAGGAATTCGGCGGCGACCCGCTGGTGCTTTCCGCGTTCTGCCAGGCGGCGTTGTTGAGTGACGATGCCGGCACCGCGGTGCCCCATGCGATCCGTCTGCTTCGCCTCGCCGAGACGCCGACGGATTTCGAAACCGCGATGCGCTTGGCGACCGGCCTGATTTCGCGCGGCGACGACGCCCGCAAGTGGATCGACGAACTTTCCGCGTTGGCGGAACCGTCCATCCAGGAGCGGTGTTTGCTTGCCGAGATCCACGAATCATTGGGCGACAGCATCGCCGCCGAGAAGCTGCTCAAGGACGCGATGGCAGGCGATGCCGCGCTCATCGCCGCCGCCCAGAGGGTGCGGTTGTTGGAAATGCGGGGGGCTTTCGAGCCGGCGGTGGACGCCCAGCGAGAGTTGATGGATCTTCCGGGCGGGAGGAAACCCGCGCAGGCGAAACGCCTCGTCGAGTTGATCGAAAAAACCGGCGATTTCGAGAGCGCGCTCGAAGAGACCGCCGCCTGGCTCAAGCTCGCCCCCGGCGACAAACTGGCGTGGGCGAAACGCGCCGACTTGTTTCTCGATGACGCGCGGCCCGAGGAGGCGGTGGCCGAGCTGCGGCGCGCGGTCGCGAAATTCGGCAGCGATGAGGACCTCCGGGCCAAGCTGGCTTCCGCCCAGGTGGAGGCCGGCCTGACCGAGGAAGCGTGGCGGAGTTTTTTCGCGATGTATGACGAAGGCGAGTCCGCCGGAGGCAAACTCAAGTGGGTGCGCGAGCTCGCCCGCCTCGCAGCCACCGAGGGCCGCGAGGACGAGCTTGTGAAAGAGTTCCGCCGCCGGGCGCGGGAAAACACCACTTCCGTCCTCTCCCTGCTCGCCTTGGCCGAGATCTACTCCGAGTGGACCATGGGCGATGAGGAACTCGAATGCCTGTCCGATGCGTCGCGCCGTCGTCCGGACGATGCGAAGCTCAAGTTCCGCATCGCGGACCTGCACGAGGAAGTCGGCAACATCGAGTCCGCTTCGGGCTTGCTCCGCTCGCTCGCCGGCGGTCCGGAAGCCCGCGAGGCGCGCCGCCGCCTGGCCGGATTGTGGATCCGCGGCGGGGAAACCGAGCGCGGCCTGCGGGAGCTGGTTTCCATCGAGGAGGGCGGCGACCCGCGCAACACGGAGAAAGTCGCAGCATCGCTCATCCAGGCGAAGGAATGGGACATGGCCGCGGATCTTCTAACACGTGAGACCAAGGCCCACCCGGCTGACTGGCGACTCGCCTATCTGCGGGGCGTGTGCCTCGTCGAGAACGAGCGCAAGGACGAGGCGGTGCAGGTTTTTGCCGCGTTGTTGGAGGCGGAGGGCGAGATCGACGGGCTCGCTCCGTTGATGAACAACAACTACTACAACTACCATCCATCCATGCGGCGCCGTGTGGAGAAACCCGAGGTCTCGCGTGACGCGGTGCCGATGATGGAACATTACCGCCAGCGCGCGACGGCACACCGCAATACGAACAATTACTGGGGCGGACAGGCACCCGGGATGGTCCAGCTGCCCGGCACGCCCGACGAAGCGCGGCGCATCGGGCTCGCCCAGCTCGTCGAACTCGGCGGCTCCGACGACGAACTCCGTGCACGAATCGAACCGCTGCTCGTTTCCAGCCACTTCGACGACATGGATGTCCTCCGCGCCGGCGTGTTTCACAAGCGGACGGAAGTCGAAGATCTCATTCTATCGGACAACGCGACGCCCGAGCTTCTGCGGTGGTGGATCCGCACCGGAGGCATGCACCAATCGCGCGCCAAAGCGGACAAGATCGTTCCGAAGGCCCTCGAACTTCTCAAGGACGAGGATCCGGAACTGATGCTCTCGTTCCTCTCGTGGACGCCGCGGGGCGGTCTCGGCGCCGCTGCTCCGGAGGTCGCGCCGCTGGTGATGGAAATGTATGGGAAACTCGACGACAAGAAGCGCTCCGGCTTCCTCCACGTCGTCCAGACCGTCATGCTCGATAATCCGGAGCTGCCCGCGGACATCCGCAAGCAGGCGGAAACGATCTATCTCGATGAACTCAAGAAACTGTCCGACAAGCCGCAGTATGCATGGAGCGTCAACGCGATGGTCGGGAAACTCCTGAGCACGGACCGGGTTGACGAGGCCTTCGAATGGCTCAACCGGCTGGAGGATGAACTCGAAAAGATGCCGGATTCGGGCAATCGGTTTGGCAACCGTTTCTCTCCATACTACGGGTCGCATGGCAATCAGACGGAGTCGCCCAATTTCGAACAGCGCCTTCAGCAGGCCGATTCAACGGCGTGGGAGTGGGTCGGATCCCGTCAGAACACCCGCAGCGGGGCGAATCAGGCACAGCTCAAACTGCTGGAGATCCTCGGTGAGAATTCGGGTTACGGAATCCCTGAGGAAAGCGGGATCGATGTGAAGAAAGCCGCGGAGTCCGCCGGGAAACTCACCAACCGCGTGCAGCGCATCTGCTTCTTCCACGCGGCGGAGCGGGAGGACGATGTGAAACGCGAAATCGAGGCGATCGAGAAAGACCCGGAGGCATCCGCCCGCGACCTCTACATCGCCGCGGGATGGTGGAGCGAGAAAGAGCCGGCGCGTGCCTATCAGATCACCCGGCGGGCGATGAAGGCTCCGAAGGCGTCCGAGATCCGCGATCCACTCGATACCGATCTGATGGAACTGGGACTCCGGCTCAGCGGGGAGGAAAACATTGATCTCGAGCCGGCCCGCCGCGCCGCGCTCCGCAAGCGATCCTCGTTTTCCGCGAACCCCGAAATGAAAGGGCAGCTCGCCGCGAAACTCACGAAACTCGGCATGGCCGACGAAGCCGCGCGCCTGCTCAAGGCTCCGGCCGCCGCGTCGATCGCGATGCGCCGCTACCAGGGACGCCGCCCGTCCTTCGGATCGTCCAACGACATCCATGCGAAAGTCTCCGGAATGATGCGCGACAAACGCCCCGATGCGGCCGCCCGCCAACTCTTCGTCGAGTTGAGAAACGCGTCGCGCTCGCAGAACGCGGACTACCAGCGCGAGCGGGTCCTCGAACTGGCGAAATCATTCAAGCTGGAGGACAAGATCCTCGAGGTCGCGAAACCCGCCGAAGGCGCGGGCGCGGCGCGGAAACGCGAATACGCCCTGTTGCTCGTCTCCCTCGACCGCAAGGCGGACGCGCTTCCGATCCTGAGGAAGCTGGCCGAGGAAATGCCCGACGATCCGTCCGTCCGCACCGGCCTCCTCGTCGCGCTGCCCGAAGAAGAACGCACCCAGGCTCTCGAATCGCTCGCTGCCGGTGCCTTCGATGGGGAACTCGCGTCGGCGATGTTCTTCTCCGCCTTCCAAGCCGACGACATGGACAAACGGATGGTGGCGGCTGACGCGGTCGCCCGTTTCCTCTCCGTGATGGAGCCTGGCTTCGGTGGTGATCGCAACCTCTCCTGGGTGAACTACTCGGTCTATGGATTCGTTACCGAAAGCCATGTAGGCGACGTCCGCCTCCGTGCGCTGATGGAGGATTCCGGCGAGGAACGTGACGTTGACGAAAAACAAAGCGCGCGCCGCATCGAGATATGCAAACGACTTTTCTCCGCGATGTTGCGACATCCCCAGACTTGCGACCAAGGCTTCATCCTGCTCCACTTGTGCCGCAAGGCGCTCGGTGCTCCGGACGAGGAAGTGGACCGCGCGGCCGCAACGGCGGTGCGTCTCGGGTTCCGCCTCGAGCCCCCGGATCAAAACAGCCCCTTGCAGCACTACCGCGGCCGGCAGTCGCTGTGGTATCATGTTCGCAACGGAGGCGCCTCGGGCAGGGGCGAACCGAAAGGCCAGATCCTGCCGGAGGAATACATCGCCGCCCGCGCGCAGGACGGGGTGAAGATCGATCCCTTCGACGATGAATTCATCGCGGAGCTGGAGGCGAATGGCGAGGAAAGCGCCGCGATGGTGAAACGCTGTCGCGAGATCGCCGACGCACCGGACGCCGGGGCCTTTGGAAAGTGGTTCGAGAAGGCCCGGTCCGACATGCGCACGGCCTCGCGCGACCTGAAGCTCATCTTCCTGCTCGCCCAGCGCGGTGATGGGGCGGATCTCGAGGAAGGCATCGAGAACGCCGTCGCCGAGGCGATGCTGGAAGACGGCGTGGATACGACGCCGCTGGTGGAAATCCTCGCCAGCCAGGTGAAACGTCAGGTTTCCCCCGAAGCGAAGTTCGCGGCGCTCGAACGGATGGCCCGCCACATCCTCGGTCCCGAGGAGGCATGGCCGCTCTACGGAGAACTCGGAAACTCCTACTACGGCAGCACCTACAACCGCATCAATCGTTTCCGAAGCATGATCCAGCATCTTCAGGGTGATCCGTCGGCGGAGCTTGCCGCGCTGCGGTTTTCGTTCGCGCGGCGCGTCCCGATGGAGGGATACGGAAGCACCAACGGCATTGAGACCGCGCTGCGAAGCGCCCGGACGGAAGCAGATTTCGAGCGCATCGGCATCTTCACACTCGGCCCGGAAATGGTCGCCGAATCCAAGAACTCCACGGTGCCCGCCCAGATGGTGATCCAATCGCTTCGCAACGGCGACGAGAAGAAGTCCGCCAAGGTCCTGCTGAAAATGGAAGGGGAGGGGCGTTTCTGGGCCCGCGTGATCGGTGGCATCGTGGGCGGCGATCCGGATGCCGTCCGCGCCGAACTGGCGAAAAACACGGACGCCATCGCCGGCTGGCCCGTCGGCTCGCGCGCCGAATTCGCGCGTTTCGTGGAATCCAGCGGGATCAGCCCGGAGCCCGGCACGAAGCTGGCGAAACTCTTCGCGGAAAGCCGTAAGAAAGACCTCGCGCAAATCCGCAAGGAAGCCGCGGAGTTCCTCGAGAAAGGCTCGCCCGAGGACCTCCATCCCTACTCGCCCGAGCCGGTCGCGACGATGATCTCGACGCTCGCCGAAGCGGAACCCGATCTCGCGGTCCAGGTCTGGAGCCGCTGCCTCGAGGACTTCGAGAAACGCCAGCGAGGAGGAATGTCGTCGAACAACGGGTTTCCCACCCACATGAACGACTATGCGACCAACGAGCTCACCGAGCGCATGTGCCGGGATGGAATGCCGGTCAAGGCATACGTCGGGTTCCTCGCCCGCTTCGCCGAAAGCGCCCAGGGACGCATCGCCGGGATCTATGGTGGAAACAGCGAGTACTATCTCCGCCAGTTGTTCGAGAAGGAGATGACATTGCGGAAGGACGAGTTCATCAAGGCTTCGCCTTTGAAAGAGGGTGGCGACGATCTCCGCGCCTTCACGGGCATGTGCACGACCTATCTCAAGGAATTCGACGAAAAGGAACGGGCCGGGCTGACGATGGCGCTGCCAATCTATCTCCTCCAGGGCAGCGGGATTCGTTCCGGCAAGACTCCCGGGTTGGCGCTCGACTGGATTTCGAAATCGTTGCGTCCGAAGGATCCCGCTCTGGCGGATGTTCTGGAGCTGAGCATCTTCGCGACCAACTACCGGCGGGATGACAAGGAGCTCAGCGCGCGTTTCCGCAAGGCATGCTCCGCTTTCCTCGCAAGAAAGAACGTCCCCGTTCCTCTCCGCATCCGTACGATTTCCATGCTTCAGGGGAGGACGTCATCGTTTTCCGACATCTTCCGCGATCCAGCGTGCGCGGCGGCCGCGGCCGACCTGTGTCTCGAGTTCATCTCATCCGAGCGTCGCTGGGCGAGTGATTCGACGGTCGCATTCCTGCACCGGATCGCCGCCGTTTCGGAAATGCCTGCGGACAAGGCGCGGGCCCTGATGGAACGCATGGAAACTACGGTGCCCGCCACCGTCGCGGCATCGGCGGAGGCGTCCGCGCAATTGGCCTCGCTGCGGGTCGCCCTCGCACTTCGTTGCGACGATGCTTCGATCATCGCCCGCGAGGTCCGCGCCGGCGGATTGGGCCGGCGTCTCGATCTTTCCTTGCATCTCTGGCGGGCATCGCATCCGGATGAGGCGGTCCGCCTGCTCGCCCGCCCCGGCGAGTTGCACGAAGGGCTGAACCAGCTCTTCGCGAGATATGAAAGTGAAACGATCCGCTATCCGAAGTTCTCGAAGGAAATCGAATCCGCCTTGCCCGGTTGGCTCGGATCGATTGACGACGCGGAGCAACGGTATCGCATCGAGTGCCTCGTTTCGTCCCTTGCCGATGCGGAGGGTGACGATGCCCCCTCGGTCGCCCGGCCGGCCCGCTTGAAGGAACTCGCGGGACGTTTTGCAAATGAGGCGGGCAAGGCGAAGGCCGCCCGGATGGAGATTCTAACGGCGCTCACCAGCGAGCACGACGCGGCGGTCGCGCTCGAGCAGGACGTCGCCAAGGCAACCCGCGGACGAGGCATGGATGAGATCGTCATTTCCGGCATCGCCGGCCAGCGCGGAAACCGCTTGTTGGATGACAATGAAGACTGCGTTTTGCGGCTGCTCGTGAAGCGCAAGTGCATGCTCGCCCTTGCCCGCGGCGACGGCGCGCCGTTTCTCGAGGAGGTCACCGGCGTCACCAATCACATGCTGGGCGACGGTCGCTGGGTCGGACGAGACGCGCTGTCGACGCTGACGGACGAGGTCACCCCGCGGCTGGTGCGCGCCTTGGTGGAATCCGAAGCCGACGAGAAGAAGGAACTCGGCGTCGTCTCCCTCAAGATCAGCGGAGCCCTGCTGGGTCAGGAAGACAATGATTTCCACCGCGTGGCCGCCGCGCTCGCGATTGTCGCACCGGCGCTTGCCGGCGATGGCGCGGCCTACGATCCGTGGCTCGAATCGCTCGATGCGGTCACCCGGGAGCGTTATGACCGCATCCGGAAGAACTACGGCACCGCCCGCCTGATGTCCTCTCTCACGGAGAACGGACTGAAGGATGAGAAATACAACGACATCCGCCGCCGTCTTCTCGCCGGTTTCCTCGGGGATCCCATCACCTTCAAGCGCGAGGTCCCGCATCCGACCTATCTATCGGAATTGATGGACGCCGGCGGCTTCACCCGCGACGACGTCCTCGCCGCCGTGGACTTTTTGCCGGAGGATCATCCG
>JACKPZ010000025.1 GCA_024233135.1 Akkermansiaceae bacterium
CTGGAGAGCCGCCCCCTCACTCGGTCCGACTCGAGCCTCGCCAGCGGGATGCCGGGACAGGATGTCCCGGGGACGGACTGGGACTGAAAGTCCCAGCCACAGAGCGGGTTTTCCCCGATGCTGGACAAATCCGGGCGGCTCCCGTATCCCTCCGCCCCCATGTCCGAGTTGCCGAAAGCCTATGAACCCCAGGCGGTGGAGTCCAAGTGGTACGCCGCCTGGCTCGAAGGGAAGTGTTTCGAAGCCGATCCCGCGTCGGAGAAGGAGGCGTATTCGATCGTCATCCCGCCGCCGAACGTGACGGGCATCCTGCACCTCGGCCACGTGCTGAACAACACGCTCCAGGACATCCTCGCCCGCCGTGCGCGGCAGGAAGGCAAGGAGGTGTTGTGGCTGCCGGGCACCGACCACGCGGGCATCGCGACCCAGGCGAAGGTGGAGCGCGAGCTGCGCGAGAAGGAACAGGTGACCCGCCGCGACCTCGGGCGCGACGAGTTCCTCAAGCGGGTGTGGGACTGGAAGGACCACCACGGCGGCATCATCATCAGTCAGCTCAAGCGTCTCGGCTGCTCGTGCGACTGGGGCCGCGAGCGCTTCACGATGGACGAGGCCTACACGAAGTGGGTGAGCCACGTGTTTGTGGAACTCTTCAAGGAGGGCCTCATCTACCGTGGGAAACGGATGGTGAACTGGTGCCCGGTTTCGCTCACCGCGCTGTCCGACGAGGAGGTCATCATGACCCCGCAGAAGTCGAAGTTGTATTTCATGAAATACGAACTCGCCGACGCGCCCGGCGAGTTTCTGGAGATCTCGACGACACGTCCGGAAACCCTGATGGGCGACGTGGCGGTGGCGGTGAACCCGAAGGACGAGCGGTTTGCGAAATACATCGGCCGCAAGGTGTTCCGGCCCTTCCCGCACGCGGAGATCCCGGTGATCGCGGACGACCATGTGGACATCGAGTTCGGCACCGGCGCGCTCAAGATCACCCCGGCGCACGACAAGGCGGACTTCGATATCGGCATGAAGCACGACCTCGAGATCATCGACGTGCTCACGCCGGACGGTCACATCGAGTGTCCGGACTGCCCGGAGCTGCACGGGCTGGATCGTTTCGTGGCGCGCAAGAAGGCCGGCCAGATGCTGGAAGAGCGCGGCCTGCTCATCAAGGTGGAGGAATACGACAACAACGTCGGGTTTTCCGAGCGGGCGCACGTGCCGATCGAACCGCGCATTTCGATGCAGTGGTTCTTGAAATACCCCTGCGTGAAGGAGGCCGCCGACGCGGTGGCGAACGGCGACATCAAGTTCCGCCCCGAGCGCTGGGCGAAGACCTACGCCCATTGGATGGAAAACCTGCAGGACTGGTGCATCAGCCGCCAACTCTGGTGGGGCCACCAGATCCCCGTCTGGTATCACAAGGAAAAACTCGAGGCGCTCACGAACGCCGAGTCGCTCGACATGTCGGATTTCGAGAAGGGCGACATCCATGTCGGCATCGAGCCGCCGGCGGACGCCGAGAACTGGGTGCGCGACGAGGACGTGATGGACACCTGGTTTTCCTCATGGCTGTGGCCCTTCGCAACCATGAGCGACCTCGGCGAGAACAGCGCGACGCTGAGGAAATTCTATCCGACCACCGATCTCGTGACCGGTCCGGACATCATCTTCTTCTGGGTGGCCCGCATGATCATGGCCGGCTTCCGTTTCGCGGACGGCCTGCCGTTCGGAAATGTGTATTTCACCTCGATCATCCGCGACCTGCAGGGCCGCAAGATGAGCAAGTCGCTCGGCAACTCGCCGGATCCCATCGAGCTGATGGACAAATACGGCGCGGACGCGCTGCGTTTCGGCCTTATCCGGATCGCCCCGGTGGGTGCGGACATCCGTTTCGACGAAGTGCAGATCGAGGAAGGACGGAACTTCGCCAACAAGATCTACAACGCGTGCCGGTTCCGGCAGATGGCCGGCGAAAGTAGGCGCGCTGGTGACAGCGCGGAGGATCGCGGTCTCACGACCGCGCCTACGAACTTGCCGCCGTATCACATCGACATCATGGCGAAGCTCGACGCGCTGGCGGTGAACCTGCGGGGCGCGTATGCGGAGTATCGTTTCGGCGAGATCGCGCATCTGCTCTATGAGTTCCTGTGGAACGAGTTCTGCGACAAGTTCCTCGAGGCGGTGAAGCTCGACCTGCGCGAGAGCGCGACTCCAGAAGCGCGCGAGGCGACGCTCGGCACTTTCGACGCGGTGATGAGCCGCTACCTCCAGTTCCTGAGCCCCTACATGCCGCACATCGCGGAGGAACTCTCGGTGCGGATGGGATATGTGAAGGAGGGCGAGTTCGTGATGGAGAAGGAACTGCCGGCGGAGCCGCTCGTCGGATTCGATCCGGCCGGCGCCGCCGCGAAAGCCGCGGCGATCTACGAATCCGCCGGCCGGATGCGCAACCTGAAGAGCGAATACAACGTGGCGACCCGCAGGGACGTGCGATTCGTCGCCAAGGGCGCGCCCGCATGGCTGGCCGCGGAAACCAAGGTGCTCGCCCTGCTGACGGGCGCCGGTGAGATCGACATCGACGGCGGCTACGACGCGCCGAAGGGCACGCCGGTTTCCCTCACGCCGATCGGCGAGATCTACCTGCCGCTCGAAGGGCTCATCGACGTCGAGGCCGAACGGACCCGCCTCACCAAGGAGATCGAAAAAATCCGGATGGAGGTGAAAAAATGCGAGGGCAAGCTCAGCAACGCGAGTTTCGTCGACCGCGCGCCGGCGGAAGTCGTCGAGCAGGAAAAACAACGGCTCGCCGAATGGCAGGCGAAACTGGGCCAACTCGGCGACATGTTGGCGGCCCTCGGCTGACCGCTTGTCAATTCACCGTCCGTGGATAAGCTGCGGCCCCGAAACCCGGAATGACAGGCCTCGAATCGATCCAAGGCATAGGCAAATCCTCGCTCGAACTCCTCGAAGCGGCTGGATTCCGCGACGTCGAGTCCGTTGCCAAAGCCGGAATCGACGATCTCACGGCGGAACTCACCCGCGCCAACGAGGTCCTCAAGATCGCGAAACGCGCGCCCGCCCGCGGCAACGTGGAGCGCTGGGTGAAAACCGCCCGCGAGATCGCCGGCGTGGAGGTCCCGGAAGAGGAAGCCCCGGTGGCCGGTGCCGCGAGTGTGAACTACGAGCGCAAGCCGGAGGTCATCGAGATGCTGGCGGCGGCTCCGTTCGCGATTCCGCTGCCGGCGAAGGTGATGATCGAAAACCGCCTCGCCGTTTCGGACATCCCGCCCGCGATCCTGCTGAACCGCTACACCGGCGGCGAGCTCGAGGTGAAGATCGACGACCCCGGCGAGGCGAAGGAGGCCCCGCGCGAGCCGAAGCCGAAACCCGCATCCGCTTCGTCCGACTTCGTGCGCTACGAGGAGCCGGAGAAACAACGGCTGGAGATCGACACCTCGCGCCTGCGCAGCACCGGGGACCTCGGCCGGCCGCTGGAACGCGTGGCCACTTCGATCAAGGTCTCGCCCGCGGACGACCGCGTGGCCCTGATCCGCGCGCCGCGGACCAGCACGAACAAGGGACGGAGCCCGGAATCCCGCTGGTACATCCGCGGCGTGCTCCACAGCCATCCGGTATCGATCTACATCGGCGCGCTGGTGACCCTGGTGCTGATGTTTCTGGTCCCGCTGGCGATCGTCTCCGCGGCCCTGCTGCTGCTTTCCTCGGAGAAACCGCAGATTTTCTCCTGGGTGCCCGGCTGGCTGCTGGCCTTCCCCGCCCTGCTGCCGGCCTTCGGCATCGCCTACCTGATCTGGGGCTACCCTGGATCGTGCCGGATCTGCACCCAGAAGCTTTTCGTCCACCGCTCGCACCGCAAGAACATCAAGGCGCACCATCTCGCCGGGCTCGGCTACGTGCTCCCGCTTTGCGTGCAAATCCTCTTGTTCCGGTGGTTCCGATGCACCCACTGCGGCACTCCGGTGCGCCTCAAGGAATGATTTCTCTACGGAAACCCCTGCTGCTCTTCCTGCTCGCCGCGCCACTGCTGTGGAGCGGTTGTGCGGGAGGCTCCGGCGGAGACGCCGCCGCGGATGCGGACGATTCGCCCTTCGGCCCCACCGGGATTCCGCCGCAATTGCGACCACGTGGAGCGCAGGCCGGTGCCGCGCCCACCGTGGCCCTGCCGCAAGGCGAAGGCGGAGAGCCGCTGCAGTTCACCCCGGAGGAGGACATCATGTTCACTGATCCGGACAACCCGGACGCGATCCTTCCGGAGCTGAGCAACATCCTCTCCACCACCCCGAAGAAACGGGGCGCCTGGGAGGAGAGCGAGACAATCGCCAAGAAGCGTGCCGCTCGCGAAGGTAAACCACTGCTCGTCTGGTTCACCGACTCCGCCAAGAGCCCGATGTGCAAGGCGCTCGACCAGGAGCTCTTTTCAACCGCCGATTTCAAACGCTGGGCGGGCGACAACCTGGTCCGGCTGAAGGTGGACGCCAACGTCGATGCCACCGACTTCGTGAACGCCCCGGACATTTCGCTCGGTGAGAAGGAGACCCGCCGCATCGATGCGATCAACTACGTGAAGCGCCTCAAGAAACAATACAAGGCGCTGGGCTACCCCGCGGTGAGGGTGCTCAATCCAAGTGGTGAAGTGGTCGGCCGCTACAACGGCTACTCACGCGGCGAGGCGGAGGAGTATTGGGGACGAATCAAACACGCGGTGGCCGCATCCAACCACTCGCACGAGGCATGGCGGAAATCGCTCGAACGGAAAGGCTACCGCGAGTGGAACGACCGCCGCGGCCGCTCGATCTTCGCCAAGCTGGCCGGCTACAAAGACGGCACGCTCATCCTCATCGAACCGGACGGCAACCGCTGCAAGACCCACGAGGACAAACTCTCGAAGGAGGACCGCGACTGGATCGACGAGCAGAAGCGGCTGCGCGGGCTGTGAGGTGAGGAGGTGGGGGCACGGCGCGATCCCGGACCGCCCGGAGGTCGGTCCCTACCCGGAAATACCCCGGAACGCGCGGGCGACCCCGGACCGCCCGGAGGTCGGTCCCTACCCGGAAAAAACCCCGGGCCGCGCGGAGCGGACCGGGGTGTGAAATGAATGCCGGGCCAGGCGATCACGCGCGGCGGCGGCGGAGAAGCGCGAGGGCGCCGAGACCGCCAAGGAGAGCGGCGGAGGGCTCGGGAACGACGGTGAATGTGGCCGATGGACCGGAACTGCTGTTCCAGTTGGCCATGGTGAAGCTCCCTCCCGTGAAGCTGGCGTCGTTCTCCACGTAGAAATTGATCGTGTAGTCGCCGTTGCTCAAGCCGCTCGTCAGGTTGATCGCCGAGTCCGTCTTCTGCCAGAACTTGTTGTTTCCACTGGTGGAGGTGGGGCTCCCGATGGTGATGTTGGAGAACGACCCGGGCGTATCACCCGACTTCGTGACGCGATAGTACAGCACCGCTGAGTTTACACTATCGCCACCGTCATTGTAGGTGTTCATCTCGAATCCATTGAGGCCGAGCGATTGGCCGAGTCCAAGATCGATGGTGCCAAACGAACCGAGTGACGGGTTGAATCCGTCAGGTGTGAGGGTGAAGCCGTTGCCGGCGTTCGTCAGGTTGTTGGCAGGCGATACGATCTGATTGAATACGTTCGAACCACCATTCAAGGAGCTCACGACGTAGAAGTTTCCGAAGTAGCCGACGGCAGCGTTCGCAGTAGGAAGACAGCAGATGGCGGCGGCTATCAGAGTGAGTCTGAGTTTCATGGGTTTCATTTGGAACGATTCGTCGGTCCCGGCCTGCACGCACCCGAACCACCGCGCAGCTTCACAAAAAACGCGGAGTCGTCAATGGGATTTCCGCGCTTGGAGGGAAGTTGGTTGGGTGGTGGCTGCGGGAGGGGCAACTACCGGCACCTTGCCATTGAAATGTGACCGCAGGTCCGCGGGTTTAGGAAATTTCTTTGGAGTTTTCGTCCGGCTCCCCGCCGTCATCCTCCATCGGCAGCTCGTCGAGGGCGGCGCGGTAGGATTTTTCGTCGAAGCCCCGGCGTTTCCGCAGGACCTGATCCATTTCCTCGCCGAGGCAGATGGCGATCTGGGTTTTCGCCTCCGTTTCGTCGAGGCCGGCCTTGACGAGGCGGTCGAGGGTTTTGGCGACGTATTTCGTCCCGGGCGAGGCGAGTTGCTGGTCGACGGCTTCGATGAGGTGGGAGAGCAGATCGTCGGACATGCCGGATTGAAACCCGCGGCGGGCCGGAAGGAAATCCGGAATTCCAGCGCCCCGCAGCAGGCCCCGGCGAGGGCGACTCGCTTTGGAAACAGCCCGCGAACCACCGGGGCGTCTTTCATCCTCCGCCTGTTTTGGAAGTCACTCACAACCAGAATCATCAATGTGAGGCAACCCTGGGGACCCAGCGTCATGAGCGGTGACAAAAGGTCCGTTTCATGGGAGTAGTCCTGCCGATGCAGTCCACCCGCCGACAATTTCTCGGCCGGTTCGCGATCGCGGCCGGATGCCTTGTTTTTCCCGCTCTCGCTTCGACGGCCGGTGCCGCCCCGCGGGCGAAGCGCAAGAACAAGAAGCGCCCGTTCTCGAAGAAAGGAGCGGCGGCGGAACTGCCGGTGATCAAACGCATCAGCGGCAACCGGGTGACGGTGGGCGACAAGACGTATGAGGTGAGCGAGTTCACCAAGATCATCGTGGACGGCGAGGACGCCGCGCTGAGGCATCTGGAGGTGGGTATGCAGGCCTCGGTGGCGGGCGGCCCGCTGACGTATGGCGAGACGGTCTCCACCAGCCTCTACCGTGCGACGCGCATCGTCGCCCGCAAGGACAACCAACTGGCGAAAAAGGCGGCGGCCGACAACAAGAAGGCCCAGCAGGACGCCAACAAGTCGAACAAGAAGAAGAAAAAGCAGAAGAAGTGAGCCGGCGGATCACGCGATGGCGAGATCCAGCGCGCTGATGGCGGGTTTCACGAAGTCCTCCTCGCCGGGCGCGAAGGGGCGGCCGAGTTCCGCGGGCGAGGGGCCCATCCATTCCGCCGCCGCGGAACGAAGCGTGAACCGTCCTTTCACGGGATCGATCTCAAGGATGGTGAACAGGGGCTTCGTGTAGGGCGCGGTGGAGGAAACATGGGGAAAACGTTTCGCCAGCCCGGGCGGGAGACGCTCGTGGCGCCACGCGGCCCCGAGCCAGAAGTATGATGCCGAATTGATGTGGACGTAGGGGATCCCGCCGATCACGCGATGGTGGTCGATGTGCCAGTGGCCGTTGAAACACCCCGCGACCTTGCGGTCGCCGTTTTCAAGACGCCCGGCTTCGAGGATGCTCCGGATTTCCTCCTGGTTGTCGATGCATCCGGGCCGTTCGAGGCTCTGGTGGGAGAACACGAAGGTCGGCAGGCGCGTGGCTGCTAGATCCCGGCGCAACCAACGCACCTGGACCTCCGCGATGAAGTGCGGATAGCCGGATTTCCACCCCTCCGGACGATCGTTCGCATCGAGATGGATGAAATGGAATCCGCCGAGATCGAAGGAACCGAAGCGGCGCTCCATGCCCCAGAAGTCCATCGTCTGCTCGCGGGTGAAACCGCCGTCGGTGTCGTGGTTTCCGAGAACATGGAAGCGCGGGCCGTCGAAGCGGTGGAAGATGTCGAGGAACCCGCGGTTTTCCGGTTTGGGAACGCAGAAATCCCCGAGCTGCACGATGGCGTCGACCTTCGCGGTCTCCGCCGCGCCGATGAATGCGAGCAGACGTTCATCGGCATCCGGCATGATATCCTTGTGGACATCCGCGATGAGCCCGATGCGGACCAGTCGCCGGCCGCCGGATGCCGCAAGCACAGGAAGGGCGAAACAGCAGCCGGCGGCGGTGGCTCCGGCTCCGGCGAGGAAGCGGCGACGTGTGGACATGGAAACCCGCTACGCCGGAAGCACGGAGGATCTTCCCGAACGGACGGGCGGATTCAACGCCAGGCCGGGATGGTCACCCGGACGCCGGTGCGCGGATGACACACGGCGCGCGGCGCGCGTTCCACGCGATGATACCGGGCGGGCCGCACCGTGCGCACGCTGTGGCATGCCGCGGGACGGACGACGCGGCGCACCGGGACGACCCGCGTGCGGAACACGGGATGACCATGGCAATCGTAGTACGCGACGTAGGTCTCCACCCATGCGGGACCGCGGCAGGTGTGGTGATACTCGACGTAGTGGCGAGAGGGACCGCGGTGGCCGCGGGCTTCGGCTTGCGGTGAGAAGCCGATGGCGGCGGCCGCGGCGATCAACAGGACGAGGAGTTTCTTCATGTGTTCGTTGGGTTGTGGTTCGCATCTTTCGACGCGAGACGCTCCGAGGCATTCGAACTGATAGAAGAAAACCTCCGCCTCCGGGATCACGCGGCGTCCGAGCGCAAGGCGACCTGCTCGGCGATCTTGTCGCCCAGTGCGGCGCGGACCTCCGGCGCTTCGTCGCCGCGGACCACGTGCCGGAGGAGTCGCAGCCAGAGTTCCGTCCGGACATCGCGCGGCCCGCCCTCCTCCAGGATGGACACCGCGTCTCCGAACGACTTCTCCCGCGCCAGCGCGAGCGCCTTCGCGAGCGGCGTGGACGCGCCGCCGGTGACAAACCCGAACGCATGCCGCAGGTCCGCCGGGCTCACCGGCTTGATCAGGAAGTCCACCACGCCGCGGCGAATGGCGGCGAGGGCGGACTCCAATGTGATATATGCGCTGCATAACACGACCGGCACATGGTTTCCCGCGTCACGCAGTCCCTCGATGACGCGGAGTCCATCCACATCGGGCATCCGGAGATCGAGGAACAATGCGTCGTAGCGGTTTTCTCCGGCGAGTTCGAGGGCGGAGGCACCGCCGGACGCGGTATCGACGCACGTGCCCTGGCTCTGCAGGGCGTAGGAAAAGCCGAGACGCAGCGTCGGCTCATCGTCGACGATGAGCACGCGTCTCATGCCCGGCCTTGAGCTGGAGTTGCTGTCAGGCGATTGGAACATCGATGAAAAACTCGGTGGGTTTGTCCGGTGAGCGGTCCCTCACGCCGATCCGGCCTTCGTGTGCCCGCATGATTTCCCTGCTGATGAAAAGCCCGAGCCCGACGCCGTCATGCGTCTGGGCCTCCGCGCGGAAGAAACGTTCGAAAATGCGGTCCTGGATTCCATCCGGCACGCCGGCCCCCTCATCGAGCACCGAGAGGCGGAGGAAATCCGTTCCGCTGCGGCCGATGCGGATGGTGACGGTGCCATCCTCCGGACTGTGTTTGATGGCGTTGGAAACGAGGTTGTTGATCACCTCGCGAAGGCGCAAGGCGTCCGCGCACACCTCGGGCAGGTCGCCATTGTGTTGGAGATCGATGCGGATCCCTTTCTTCGCCGCGATGGTTTCGAACAGAAGCAGGCTTTCCCGAGCGATCTCGGCCAGCGGGACGGGCGCGAGGTTGAGACTCGTCATGCCACTCTCGGCGCGGGCGAGTTCCAACAGGTTGTTGAGCGTTTCCAGCAGCCGCTCGCAGTCCTCGCTGGCGGAGGTGAGCATCTGGTGCTGGACCTCGGTCAGGCTGCCGGACTGCGATTCCAACAGAAGCAGAAGCACCATGCGGATGCCGGTGAGCGGCGTGCGGATCTCATGGCTTACGGTGGCAAGCATGTTCGACTTCATATCGTCGAGCCAACGGATGCGCGTGACGTCATACAACAGCACCGCCCAACCGGAGTATTCCTCGATCTCCGATGAAAACCGGAAGATGCGCGGGAGAAAATGCCGTTCCTCGTCGCCAATGCGGAACAAGAGCGCCTCACGCGGATCCTCGGGCAGCAGGTTTTCGCCGGATTCCTGGCAGGACTCGAACAGACGCCGCGCCTTGCCGGGCAGCCGGCGGGCAAGGCCGAGGCGATCGTTCAATTCCTCGGCGGCGGGATTGAGAACCGGCGAGCTGCCGTCGTCCGCGATGATGTACACGGGCGACGGAATCGCGGAGAGCAGCGCCCGGTTGAGCAGGTTCTTGCGCATCAGGCGCTGGTCCGTCTCGCGGCGCCGCAGATGAAGCTCGCGGGACATGTCGTTGAACGACGCCACCATTGGGGCGAACTCGCTCGCCCGGTCCGGCGGCGGAAGCGAGAGTTCGAAGTTTCCCTTTCTCAGTTCCTCGAAGGAATCCTTGAGTCCCACAACGGGCTCCACCAGATGGCGCAGGAGCTGGAAATAGATGAGCACCGCGATTCCGGTGCCCAAGACGACGAGCGTGGCGATGAGGGCGAGATTCTTGCGCGACTCGCGGTCGAGATCCTTCGTCGAGGCGAACAATCGCTCCTCCGCGAGGGTGGCCAGCGCGTTCGCCAGGTCGGTGAGCCGCTGGGTGCGGTTGCCCATGCGGATCAAGAGGTCGGACCTCCGCTCCATATCGGTGAAATCGTTCGAGAAAAACTCGGAGTAACCGTCGCGATAGGTCACCAGCGCTTCCTCGAATTCCTCCAGAAGTTCGTTCCAGCGCTCGTTGCCCTCGCTGAGCCGCCTCATGGCATCGATCTTCTCGTCGAAATCCCGCATCACCTCCTGATAGAGGGCGGGATCCGGCGGCGTGGCGCCGGCGGGCGCCGACAGCGAGGTGAGATACTGGCTGTTGAGCAGCGAGGTGCCGCTGCGGAACCCGTGGGCGATGTCGATGGCCTGATAGTCCACGACCAAGCGCTGGTCGAAGCGTTTGCCGGCATCCTGAAGGATCAAAAAGCCGGCCCCCCCGACCGCCCAGAGGAGCAGCACGAGGGTCAGCAGGCCGAGAAGCAGGCGGACGCGGAGCATGGATCAGGAAAAGCCGAATCTCTTTCGTTTCCGGTAGAGCGTGGCCTTGTCGATCCCGAGGATCGCGGCGGCCTCGTTGAGCGAAGGAGCCCACGACAGCACGCCGCGCATGTGCGCCTCCTCCAGTTGTTCCAAACTATGTCGTCCGCCGACGGACGGCCCGGCATGGCCGTTCGCCGCCACCGGGTTCACGTCCTCGGGGCGGGGCAGGTCTTCGGCTTCGATGACCTCACCGCGGGCGAGGATGGCGGCGCGCTCGATGGCGTTGCGCAGCTCGCGGAGGTTGCCCGGCCACGCGTGGCGCCGGATCACCTCGATGGCGCCGGGGCTGAAACCCTTGATCGGCCGCCCCATCTGGGAGGCGAAGTGACTCAGGAAGTTTTCGGCGAAATGGACCAGGTCCGCCGGCCGGTCGCGCAGCGGCGGGACGGTCACCGCGATGACGTTGAGACGGTAATAGAGGTCTTCGCGGAATTCGCCTTCGTTGACGAGGGCGGCAAGGTCGCGGTTGGTCGCGGCGACGATTCGGACGTCGGACTTCCGGATCTTGTTCTCCCCCACCCGCTCGTATTCGCGCTCCTGAAGAAGGCGCAGGAGCTTCGGTTGGATCTCGAGCGGCAGCTCGCCGATCTCGTCGAGAAACAAGGTGCCACCCTCGGCCGCGTGCACCTTGCCCCAGGTGTCCTTGACCGCGCCGGTGAACGATCCTTTCACATGACCGAACAAGGTGCTCTCCAACAACTCGCGGGACAAACTCGGACAACTCACCGTGACGAACGGTTTGTCCCGCAGGTGCGAACGCTGGTGGACTTCCTTCGCGATCACGCTTTTGCCGGTGCCGCTCTCGCCGAGAATGAGCACGGAGGCCGGCGAGGTGGCGGCACGGAACAACAGATCGAACTCGGTACGCGCCCGCTTGTCCGAAGGGTCGAACTCCAGCGGAGGTCCTGTGTTTCCAGCGGCCTCGGACTTCAGCTCCTTCACCTGCTCTTCGAGGCGGTTCACCTCGCCGATGGTCCGCAGCGCCTTCTCCGCCTTGGCAAGGGTGGCACGCAGCTGGTCCGGCGTGAAGGGTTTCTCAAGGTAGTCGAAGGCTCCGAGTTTCGTCGCATCCACCGCCGTCTTGATCGACGCGTGGGCGGTGAAAATGGCCACCAATTGCCGAGGGCGGAGTTTCAGAATCTTCTGGAGCACCTCGAGCCCGTCGGCGTCGCCGAGGCGGAGGTCGAGGAAGACCAGATCGAAGGCCTCCTCCTTCACCCGCTTGAGCGCGGATTCGGCATCTTCCGCCGCTTCCACGTAGTGCCCGTCGCCCTCGATCGCGAGCGAGGTGGTCATCCGGATCGACCTGTCGTCGTCAACTATGAGTACATCCATGAGTTCGGAAACGTTATCACCCCGCATGCCAACGGGATCACTGGAACGGGAGTCGTTCGCAATGAGGGAATTGCAACTTGCTTGGAAATCGATGGGAGCCTTGAAAGCATGCAGGATGCACCAAGATCCCTCATCTCAGTGCATCCTGCAACCACGCTGTATTTCGCCCGATGCCGGTCCTCCATCCGGCATGGACGGGCGGTCACGTGAGATAGCTTCGGAGCATCCAGGCGGCTTGTTCGTGGGACCGTAGCAGTCCGATCAGGAAATCCTCAGTCCCTGCGTCACCAGCCTCGCCTGTTTTTTCGACGACCTCGCGCAGGTTGCGGATCACCTGCTCGTGATCGTCCCTTAGTTTCGCAATGGCGTCTTCGCCTTTGATCCGGCCGCCCGCGACTTCCTTGAGCGTGGCCTGTTCCAGAAACTCGGCCATCGAGCCGGGGCTCGCCTCGCCGAGCATGCGGATCCGCTCCGCCGTTTCATCAATCGATTTCTCGAGCTCTTGATAGAGCCGCTCAAAGAATCCATGCAACGAGCTGAAGCGGGGGCCTATCAGATTCCAGTGGAAGTTGCGCGTTTTCAGGTAGAGGACGTGCTGATCTGCAAGAACGCGGACCAGCCCGTCCCGCGACGTTTCGCAGGCCTCCGCCGAAAGACCAATCTCCACAGGAGAGCGGTGCGACTGTTTGGAATCGGATTTCTTCGCAGTCATCGTGATGTCAAATTCGGTGCCGCACTCAGCGCGCGGCGTCCTGGATCTCCTCGCCGGCGGTTTCGACGTCCCGGCCGACGCCGGACATGGTGTTGCACGCGGGAGCCACGGCGAAGAGGGCTCCGAGCAAGAGCAGGCGGATGATGGGGATTCGGATGGTCTTCATGGTAGGGTCCGGATCGCACATACGCTGCCAATCCATTCGGATCGATCCGGCTTCCTGATTTCCAATAGGTTTCGAATAACCCGCGGCCGCGCCCGCTCGCTCGCATCGTGCAGGACGCCATGTGGCATGTTTGAAATCTGCACGACGCGACCGGCGCTCCGATACCGAGTGCAGGCTGCATGCTTCACGCGGTTGATTGGTGCACCGTGCATCCGGAACCCCGCTCATCACGCCGCGGCAACAAAGTCCCAACGAAGCCCTAAATCACTCGCTTCCAAATTCTTACACCAGACCCTCCGGAACGTGGCATGTCTCAAGCTGATAATTCGGCATACCGGAGGATCACCCTCCGGACATCCAACCCGAACCCCAAACCGCCATGTTAAGTTATGCCATCACATTCCTGATCATCGCCCTCATCGCTGGAGTCCTCGGCTTCGGCGTGATCGCGGGGACCGCCGCATGGATCGCCAAGATCCTGTTCTTCGTCTTCCTCGTGTTGTTCCTCGTATCGCTCGTCACCGGGCGCAGGACGCACGTCTGACGCGCACCCTTGCCACCCGACAAGCCGGATTCCCGTCATAACGGGGATCCGGTTTTCTTGTTTCCGGACACCCGCGAAACAAATTAAAAAATCCCCGCCGGCAAGGGACCGGCGGGGACCGGGTGGTCGTCAGCGGGAAACCCCGGCGGGACTCATTCGACGACGTCTTCCACCTTGTCGCGGACTTCTTCCGCGGGACGCTGGTCGAGCACGTCGTCGATCTTTTCGCCCGCTTTCTCGCCAGGACCTTTTTCGGAACAACTCACGCCGCCGGTGACAAAAGCCGCGGCCATGCAGGTGGAAGTGATGATTCGTGTCAGTTTCATAACGTTGGATTGGGTTCGGGATGCGTTGGCATCCGCCTGATAGATCGCAGGCGAGGTGCCAGCCACGGGCGGAGATCAATGTCTTTGATTTCCAACGCTCCGCGGGGAGACGGCGAGCTTCCTTCATCGTGCCGTTTGCCCGACGCGCGATTCCATGTGTGCGATCCGCACGATGCATGCCGTGCTTTTCCCGGCGCGGCGGGGGGAAATGATCGGCACGCTCCCTGCGATGGGAACACGCAACGATGTCGCGATATATCTTCCTTCTCAACCGTGGGTCCGGCGGAAACGAACGCGGGCTCGATGCGGAACAAGTGATCGACCTGGTAAAACGGCGCTTCCAGCACGCCGGCCACGACCTGCGACCGCTGCCGTTTCCTCCATCCGGGATCATGGAGGCGATCCGGAGGGCTATGAACGAGAGGCCGAACGGAATCATCGCCGGCGGCGGGGATGGCACGGTGTCCGCCGTGGCACGCGCGCTCGGTGGCGGCGGCATCACGCTCGGCGTCCTGCCGATGGGCACCTTCAATCTGGCGGCCCGCGATTTCGGAGTGCCGATGGACATCGACGAAGCCGCGCGTTTCCTCGCCACCGAGGCGCGCGAAAAGCAGATCGACGTACTCGACGTCAACGGACGCTATTGCCTGTGCATGACCTTGCTCGGATTCTATCCCGCCTACGCGCGGACCTTCGAGCGGCGCGATCACGGCGGGCGCTGGTGGCGCAAGGCGGCCAAGGTGGTGGCGGCGCTGCCGCGAAGCTTCCGCCAGGCACGGCCGCTGCACCTCCGCTGGCAGGGTGCGGACATCGCTCCCGGAGGCGCGCGGACGAAATTCTGCGCCTTCGTCCCCGGGCGCGTCGCATCGTCCGTCGGTCTGGTGCCGACGCGCTCCACGTTTCAATCCGGAAAACTAACAGCCTACATCGGACTCCAGCGAGAACCCGCCGCCGCCGTCCGCGCGATGATCGACTTCGTGGCGGGGAAACAGGAGGAAAACCCGGAGCTCGTAACCATCGAAACCCCGGAGATGACGCTCCACCACGAACGCCGCAAGCACACGGTGTCGATGATCGACGGTGAGGTCACCCGGCTCGACTTTCCCATCCAACTGCGGATCCTTCCGAAGCATCTGCGCGTGCTCGCCGCGCCGGATGCCTGCGAATCCGGAACCGCGAAATGAGCCGCATCCTTCATCTGTCCGATCCCCATTTCGGCGCCGTCTCACTCGAAGCCGCCCAAACATTCCTGCGCGAGGCCGGCGGGCTGGCGCCCGATCTGACCATCCTGAGCGGCGACCTCACGATGCGGGCGAGACGCGGCGAATTGAGCGATGCGAAACGTTTCGTCGACTCGCTCCCGACGCCCTTGCTCGTGATCCCGGGAAACCACGACATCCCCGCGCTGAACCAGCCCTTCGACCGCTTCTTCGCCCCTTTCCGACGCTACCGCGAAACGATTTCCCCCGCTCTCTCACCCACCCTCCGTGTCCCCGGAGTCCACGCCGTGGGCGTCAACAGCTCGATCGCCTTCGGCCGCCGCATCGACTGGTCCACCGGCCACCTCAGCCATGAGAATTTCCGCCACATCGCAAAGGGTTTCACCACCGGGACGCACGAAGGCGACCTGCGGGTGCTCGTGCTCCATCACCCGCTGCTCGCGCCGCCCGGGCACCGACGCGCCGTCGTGCAGCCGATGCCCCGGCTGCTGGAGACGATGTCGCGCCACCGCATCGACCTTGTGCTGTGCGGGCATTTCCACGTTTCCCTCATCGCAACCATCGGCACCGGTTGGAGCACGGTCGTTTCGCAGGCACCCACCGTTTGCTCGACGCGCCTGCAGGGCGAGCCGCCGGGCTTCCATCTCATCACGACGGAGGCGGACGAACTGGCCATCGAGCTCCGGCAGTTCGATGGAAACGGTTTCACTCCCTCGCACACGAAGCGTTTCCGTCGCGTCGCGGACGGATGGCAGGCCGCGGACGGACGTCCCGAAATCTGAGAAATCCGAAACGTTCCGCGCGTATTCCGGTGTCCGCATGATTCCGACGCGTTCCACTTCCGCCCTCGTCGCGTCCGCCCTCGTCGCGTCCGCCCTCGCCGTCGCGACCGCGGAGGACGTGGCTCCGGACCTGGCTTCCGGATGGAACAAGGAAGCCCTCCCCATTTTCGAAACGTATTGCTACGACTGCCACGGCGACGGACTCCGCAAGGGCGAGCTCGCACTCGACCGCTTCGGATCGATCAAGGAAATGCGCGCCGATCGCGAGGTGTGGAAGCGCATCCGCGATCACATCCGCCATCGCCTGATGCCGCCGCTCGACGAGCATCAGCCGGACGACGCCGAACGGGAGAAACTCCTCGCGTGGATCGACAAGGCGGTGTTTCCCGTCGATGCGGACCATCCGGACCCCGGGCATGTCATGTTGCGCCGGCTCAACCGCAACGAATACCGCAACACGCTGCGCGATTTGTTAGGCACGCGCGCCAACGTGATCGACCTGCTTCCGCCGGACGACTCCGGTTACGGCTTCGACAACATCGGCGACGTGCTCACGCTCTCGCCGGCCCACCTCGAGCGCTACCTGGAAGCGGCTCGCGTCGCGCTCGATGATTGTGTGGTGATCGGCCCGATGCCGCCGCCATCGAAGACGGTCGTCGGCCGCGACCTCACGGGCGACGGCAGCCGCGATGAGGAAGGATGTTTCCTCTTCACCAACGGCAGCGCGGAAACATCATTCAAACCCGCGCATGACGGCCGCTACCGCATCGTCGTCACCGCATGCGGCACGCCCGGCGGCGACGAAGCGCCGCGCATGGAACTGCGGCTCGATGGAAACATCTGCCACGCCTGGTCGGTCGAGGCCGCCATGGAACGTCCCGCGGAACACGAAACAGAGATCCACCTGGAAGCCGGCCGCAGCCACAAGCTCGCCGTTGCGTTCACCAACGACTTCTATCAGGAAGACCATCCGGACCGCGGCCGCCGCGACCGCAACCTGATGGTCAACCGTCTGCGCATCGTCGGCCCTGTGGATGGCAAGCCGCTGCCGAAACCGGAAAGTCACCGCCGGATCTTCGTCGCCCGCGAGTCGGGCGAAAGCGACGCCGCATATTCCACGCGGGTCTTGCGGCTCTTCGCCCGCAAGGCGTTCCGGCGTCCGCCGCATCCGGGTGAGATCGAGCGCCATCTGCAGCTTGTTTCACTCGCGGCGAACGAGCCGCACGCGCCGGAGGAAGGGATCCGCCTGGCTCTCGAAGCGATGTTGGTTTCACCCTCGTTTCTGTTTCGCGAGGAGCCTCCGGCCCGGGAAAGCGGGGGGGAGATCGTTCGCATCGACGAGCACGCGCTCGCATCGCGACTGTCGTATTTCCTGTGGAGCACGATGCCCGACCGCCGCCTGATGGAACTCGCGAGCCGCGGTGAACTGCGCGCCCGACTCGACGCCGAGATCGATCGCATGCTCGGCGACAATCGTGCCTCCGAGCTCACCTCCAACTTCGCCGGCCAGTGGCTCCAGTTGCGCGACCTCGCGGCGGCCCAACCCGCGCGCCGTGCGTTTCCCAAGTTCGACGGCAGGCTCGCCCGCGCGATGCGGATCGAAACCGAGATGCTCTTCCGTCACGTGATCGACAAGGATCTCGCCGCCACCACCCTGCTTGACGCGGATTTCACCTTCCTCAACGAACGGCTCGCCCGCCACTACGGGATCCCCGGCGTGCGCGGCGACAAGTTCCGCAAGGTGGATCTCCCCGACAAGCGCCGGCGCGGACTGCTGGGACACGGATCGGTCCATCTTCTCACATCCTATCCATTGCGCACATCTCCCGTCCTGCGCGGGAAATATGTATTGGAAAACCTGCTCGACATGGCGCCGCCCCCTCCGCCACCGAATGTCCCGCAACTTGAGCCGCCGTCCCGCCACGGCCGCGACCTCCCGCTGCGCGAGCAGATGGTGAAACACCGCGAGGACCCCGCCTGCGCGTCCTGTCACGCGATGATGGATCCCATCGGCTTCGCGATGGAGAACTTCGACGCGTCCGGCGCGTGGCGCGACCGCGAGCACGGCAAGAAACTCGACGTTTCCGGCGAATGGAGCGATGGCACCCGCTTCGAAGGAGTCGGCGGTCTTCGCGAAACCCTGCTGCGCAGACACAAGTCCGATTTCCACCGCGCGCTCGCGTCGCGCCTCCTCACCTACGCCCTCGGCCGCGGCCTTGATTGGTATGACAAACCGGCCGTCGACGCCATCGTGCGGGAGACGGAGGAAAGCGACGGCTCCATCCGCGCGATGATCCGCGCCGTGGTCCACTCCGTTCCATTCCAATACCGCCGCGGCAGCTCCTGAAACATCGTCCCCACTCCGCCATGCACAACCGCCGAACCTTCCTCCGCGGACTCGCCGCCACGCTCGCAATGCCCGCGCTCCCGTCGCTGCGCGCCGCCGCCAGCCACGCAGGCCACCCGCTGCGCCTCGGTTTCATCTACATCCCCAATGGCGTGAACATCGACCTCTGGCGTCCCGATGGCACGGCCGGAAACAGCATCCTGTCCCCCACCCTCTCGCCACTGGAAAAGGTGAAACACCGGGTTTCCGTGCTCCGTGGCTTCGATCATGAAAAGGCCGAGCCCAACGGGGACGGCGCGGGTGACCACGCGCGCGCCAACGCCACCTTCCTCACCGGCTGCCAGGCACACAAGACCGCTGGCGCGGACATCCGCGTGGGCGAGTCCGTCGACCAGATCGCCGCACGCGCCATCGGCCACCAGACGCGCCTGTCGTCGCTCGAGCTCTCGACCGATCCGCCCCGCAGCTCCGGCCATTGCGACTCGGGATACTCATGCGCCTATCAGTTCAACCTCTCATGGATCGACGAGCGCACCCCTGCCCCCGCCGAGCGCGATCCCCGGCTCGTCTTCGAGAAACTGTTCGGCTCGGGCGACGCCGGGGAGGACAAACGCCGGCGCGCCTATCAGAAGAGCATCCTCGACTTCGTGAACGACGAGGCGAAACGGATGCGGACGCGCATCGGCTCGGAGGACCGCCCGAAACTGGATGAATATCTAACCGCCGTCCGTGACGTCGAGCGGCGCATCGAGCGGGCGGAGAAATTCCGCAGCGAGGTGCCGGAAGACCGGCGCCCCGACGGCATCCCGCAAAGCTACCGGGACCACATCCGGATGATGTTCGACCTGATGCACCTCGCGTTCCAGACGGACACCACGCGCGTCACGAGTTTCCTGCTCGCCCACGACGGCTCCAACCGGACCTTCCCCGAGATCGACGTCCACTCCGCCCATCACGAGATCTCCCATCACCGCAACGACCCGGCGAAACTCGAAGCGATCGGCAGGATCGACCGTTTCTACGTCACCGAACTCGCCCGTTTCCTCGAACGCCTCGACTCCACCGAAGAAGGCGGCGGCAGCCTGCTGGACCACTCGATGATTGTCTACGGCGGCGGCATCGCGGACGGCAACCGCCACAACCACGACGACCTCCCGCTGCTCCTCGCCGGCGGGGGCGGTGGTCTCCGCCCGGGCCGCGTGATCACGGCACCGGACGGCACACCGGTCACGAATCTCTACCAGTCGCTGCTGCGCCGCATGGACGTGCGTGTCGATCGCGTCGGCGATTCGACCGGCGTGTTCGAAGACCTTTAAGCTTATTTCCGCTCGCGCACATCGTCGGCGCGTTCCTCAAGCGCATCGGCCCTGCGCTCGGCGGCATCGCGGATGACGTCCGCAGTTTCCTCCACGGCATCGGCCGAGGCTTCCGTCATCTCGTCGGTATCGCCCTCGCGCATCGCATCGGCCTTGTCCTCCACCTTGTCCGCGGCCGCCTCGGCGTTTTCGCGGATCTTGTCGGCGCGCTCCTCAAGGTTGTCCGCCTTGCGCTCGACGGCGGCCTCGCGGGCTTCCTCTTGTTTCGAGTCGCAGCCGACGGTGAAGTTCGCGAGCGCGAGCACGCCGCTGAAAAGTAGGATGCTGTTGGTGTTCATGTTGGTTCGGGGTTGTTGGTGACTTCCCCTCACGCAGTCGGCGGGCCACACGTGGAATCAACGGGTTGCGGCGAATGGGGCCGCCTCGCCCGGTGCATTTCCGCCCCGGCCACGCGCATTGTGCACGATCCCCGCGCCGCGTTTCACAACTGGTCCGCCACCGCCTCGGCGATCGGTGCGATCAGTGACTCCGTCTCGCTCATCCGGACCCGGCGGGAAACCCGGAAGTCCGGCAGGAACACCCGCCGCTCGAGATCACGAACCGCGGTGGAATCGTTGGTCGCGAGATTCAGCTCGCGATTGATGCGAAGGCTCAGGGTGTCGAGATTCGCAGACCCGGCGTGCGCCCACCCGTCGCAGATCATCACCTTCATATGCGTCATCTTCGGATAGCGATAGACCTTCGCCCCGGCGGCCATGAGGTCGCGGGCGGTCGCCATGTTTCCATGGTCCATGATCGTCGAGTCGCCCCGCGACGGCAGGATCACCCGCACGTCCACCCCGCGCCGCGCGGCGTTCGCCAGCTCCAGCGCGATCTCGTCGCTCGCGAAATACGGATTCTCCACCCAGATCCGCTCGCGTGCCGAACGCGCCGCCAGCAGCGTGGCGTCGTACACCTCGTATTTGCCCACCGCCGGATCGGTGCGCAACAACCGCACCGGCACGCCGCCGCCCGAAGGCACCGGCCGCCGCACGAAAGCCGGGGCGCGCAACAACGCGAAGTCCCCCGCCGGTCCGGCCTTGCGCCAGGCGCGGGAAAACTCCAGCGCGAGGCTGGACACCACCGGCCCCTCCACCTCGATCATCAGGTCGTGCCACTCGGAGTAATATTCACGTCCGATGTTCATGCCGCCTAACAAAGCGCGCCGATGGTCGGTGACGATCAGTTTCGTGTGGTCGCAGACAAACCACGGATTGAGGACGCGCCGGGCGGAAACCTCCGAGCCCTCGCGCAGATACGCACGCATGTCCGACGGCGCGACGAAGCCCTCCGGCGCGGGCGTCTCCGGTGCCACGGTCTGCGCCACGGCGGAACCGATGTCGTCATACAAGACCCGCACGCGCCGCCGTCCGGACAAATCGCGCAGGCGGTCGGCATATCTCACCGCGATGTCGTCGTTGTCGAAGATGAAAACCTGCAGGTCCACCGAGTTCTCCGCGGCACCGAGATGACGGTCCAGCGCGGGGAAAAACTCCTTCCCGTCGAGCAGCCAGCGCATGGTCCCGACCTCGCGCGGGCGCATGCCCATCCGGTCGAGCTCGCGTTCGAAACCCTCGCTGCCAGGTGGCGACGGTGACGGCTCGGTCAGCGGCAGGGAAACCGGCACGTTTCCCGTGAGCAGCGCCTGCGGGCGGTTCCACAACACCGCGAGCCCGGTGCGGACGGTCGTCACTGGTTGACGGACCGTCGCCACCGCCGTCGCCCGGAAGATGCTGCCGGCGATCTTGCTCTTTCCCGCCACCCCGTCCGTCGCCTGCGACGGCCCGTCGAGCGACAACTCGCGGTTCTCCGTCAGCGACCCGCACGAGGCGGCCAGCAACGCCAGACCCGCGCATGCAATCGAACGGACCGTGGCGTTCCTCCATCTTCCCATGCCCCGAACCAAACCACGAAACATCCGTCCGTCGATGCCGAAACCCGCCATGTTTCGTCTTGTCATCCGCAAGCGAAACCCGAACTGTTCTTGGGAACAGATGATCGTGCGATTGTTTTCCGCAGCCCTCCGTGGCGTCGATGCCCAGGAGGTTGAAGTCGAAGTGAACGCCCGCGGCGCGGACAAACCGCAGGTGATCATCGTCGGCCTGCCTGATGCCGCCGTGCGCGAATCCTCGCAACGCGTCACCTCCGCGATCGTCGCCTCCGCGCTCCATCTCGACGACGGGGTGAAAACCGTGAACCTCGCGCCCGCCGACCTGAAAAAGGAAGGCCCGTCCTTCGATCTGCCGATCGCGCTCGCCATGATCGCCGCCAGCGGCACGAAACCATTCCGGGAAGACGACGTCTGCGTCGTCGGCGAGCTCGGCCTCGACGGTGCGGTGCGTCCGGTGAAGGGCGTGCTCTCGATCGCGCTCGAAGCGAAACGGCGCCACCGCACCCGGCTCATTGTCCCCGACGCCAACGCCCCGGAAGCCGCCGTCATCGAGGGCATCGACGTGATCCCCGTTTCCAACCTCCGGCAGGCATGGGATTTCCTCAACGGCGACGTCATCATCCCGCCTTTCCGCCTCGACCGCCGCGCCTTCTTCGAATCCCACCGCAGATATGAAGTCGATTTCGACGAAGTCCGCGGCCAGCACGTCGTCAAACGCGCCCTCGAAGTCGCCGCCGCGGGAAACCACAATCTCCTGATGGTCGGCCCGCCCGGCACCGGCAAGTCGATGCTCGCCCGCCGCATCCCCACCATCATGCCCGACATGGGCGAGGACGAGGCGATCGAAACCACCAAGATCCACTCCATCTCCGGCCTGCTTGATCCCAAGAAGGCCTTCCTAACAACCCGCCCGTTCCGCTCGCCGCACCACACCATCTCCGACGCCGGGTTGTTAGGCGGCGGCACCAACCCCGGCCCCGGCGAGGTCTCGCTGGCCCACCACGGCGTCTTGTTCCTTGACGAACTGCCTGAATTCAGGCGCTCGACCCTCGAAGTCATGCGCCAACCTTTGGAAGACGGCGATGTCACCATCTCCCGTGCCGCCGGCTCCCTTACCTTTCCCGCCCGCTTCATGCTCGTCGCCGCGATGAACCCCTGCCCCTGCGGCTACTACGGCGACCTCAAACGCCAGTGCCGCTGCACCTCGCGGCAGATCGAGAACTACCGCCAGCGGATCTCGGGGCCTTTGTTAGACCGGATCGATCTCCACGTCGAGGTCCCGCTCGTCGATTTCCGCGAACTTTCCTCCGACGGCGGCAGCGGGGAAACGTCCGAGACCATCCGGGCCCGGGTGGCGGAAGCGCGGAATATCCAAAACTCCCGGTTCCACAAATCTTCCACCCGCAGCAACTCCGCCATGTCCCCCCGGCAGGTGAAACAGTTCTGCCAACTCGACTCCGAATCATCCGGCTATCTCGAACATGCCATGGAAGAGATGAACTTCTCCGCCCGCGCCCACAACCGCATCCTCAAGGTGGCCCGCACGCTGGCGGACCTGGCGGGATCTGAAGCGATCCGCCCGGCGGATATCCTGGAGGCAATCCAATACCGGTCGCTGGACAGGAAGTTGTTTTCGTGACCGCCCGTATGAGAAAGGAATGATGCGTTCCGGTGAACCTTTTTGTCGTTTGGTGTGCTGAATCAATGGACTCCGCCTCCACAATCAGGAATCCTTGTTTTCACCCGAAGCCCATTCCCTTGTCCACGCCTCAAAAAATGGAGTCCGCCAGCGATTTGGAGCTCATCGCCGCGATAAACGCCGGAGACGACGCGGCATTTGAGGTGCTCTATGTCCGCTATCGCGATTGGGTCGTCGGTTTGGCCCGCCAATTTACCGGCTGCGATTCTCTCGCCAATGACGTCCTTCAGGAAACCTTCCTTTATTTCCTGAGGAAGTTCCCCGGCTTCGATCTGAGCTCCCAGCTCAAGACATTCCTCTATCCGGCGGTGAAGAATTATTCGATGAACGCCCATCGCAAGTTGGCGAGATTCCAATCCGGAAGCGACGGACAAGATGAGATCGATCGCCTCGTCGCCCCCCCCAGCCCGCTTGGGGCAAGCGACGACATTGCAGCCATGCTGTCGGGCTTGAGCGAAGACCACCGGGAGATCCTGATGCTCCGCTATGTCGATGGCCTCAGCATGGCCGAAATCGCTGAAGCCACCGCCATTCCTCTTGGAACCGCGAAATCCCGCCTCCACCATGCCATCGTGCGGGTCCGCCAAGAATCGGAGACCCGCGGGTGTTCGCAATTTTGAACGAAATCGACCATCCAGATGCTTAACCCTCAGGAACGATGAATACGAACTCACATCGCGATTCCGCTGACGACGACTCCATCGAGCTGCCGCCGGAGTTCATCCGCGCCCTTGGCCGCAGACGCGAAGTTACGGTGACGGTCCCACCGGCGGTGGAGTCAGCAATTCTCGCGGCGGGCAAGGCCCGCATGGCGGCGGTTCGGGCCAAGCGGCGGTCACGCACCGCCTTCCGGCTGCTCTGGCCGGTGGCCGCCGCGGCGTGCTTTCTGCTGGTTTGGTTGGTGCTCACTCCCCCACCTCCGGCCGCGCATGCCTCCCGGCAGGCATACGAAAAGGAAAAGAACGCGGCAGCCATCCTCCTGCGCGAGTTCTCCGCACTCTATCCCAATCAAATCAGGGCGATCATCCAGAATGACAGCGGCATCCAGCTAGAACTTGCCGAAAACACCAACGTCAAGTCCGGAAGGCCCGTCCTCCTCAAGGTCTGCGAGCCGGAAGGTTGCGAGGAAATCATAACTTTCGGCGGCCAGAGCATTGAAGTCGCGGGCCATCAGGTGACAGTTCGCACCGATGCCGAGGGACGAGTGATCCTCGATGGCGATCAACTCATATGGTCAAGTGACCTCAAGAGGAATCCCGCCCCGGGGATCCACATCGAGTCTCACCGATTGTGAATTCCCGGCCGTTTAGGAATCACCACCCATGAATCGCATCGTTTCCATCGTCGCCCTCGCCATCTGGTTGCCTTGGATCTCCGTGGCCCAAGTGCCGCTTCCCACGGTGGATCTGCGGGTTCCCGGAAACCCGCCCCTGCTCTCGACCTGGGCGCATGCACACGGCAAAGCGATCGTCCGCATCGAAGCTCCCGGCCCGATGGACATGGCTTGCGATGTCTATCAGGTTGATGGCAAATCGGCGCTGGTCATAGCCCGCGGTGTGGCGATCCCCTCGGTTGTCCCCGGGGCGAACCAACTCGAAATCCCGCTGCCGGAACCATCCGCACGTGGCAGGTTGCTAATCAAGATTACCTCGTCTGGAGATGGGAATACGCTCGCCAATCTGATCGTGGACATTCTGCCGGAAGACGCATGGGCCAGTCTCACCAAGCATGCGTCGGCCGGAGGTGTCTACATCGATCCTTCCCTCAAGACCTTCCGCGCATGGGCTGCCACCCACGGAATTTCCAAGAGCGCCGCCAGCCCGGAAAAGCCCGTGGCGTTTTACTTCGGGAAGGCAGCCGCGGCTCCCGGTGCCCGTCCACCCGGACGTTACCTGATCTTTGAGCGCGAAAGTCCGGATGCGCTGCCCGTGATCGAAGTTCTCAGTTTCCCGGAGGTAACCAAAATCCTCGTCCCTCCCGGGTTTCTGGAAAACCTCCCGGATTCCGCAACCTCGCAAGCCCTGCTTCTCAGACACCTGAAACTTCTTCCCTGAACCAACATGAAAACCATCCGTCACTTCGTCGTTCTGGCCTCCATCATATTCGCCGCGCTTCCGTCCTACGCTCAGGAAGCAGCTCCCAAGTCCACCGTTTTTTCCGTCGGGTTGCTGCCCTTTTCGGAAACCGACGACACCAAGGACTTGGGGGCCTCCGCTTCCGAACTCGTGGCCGCCCAACTCGGCATGTCAGGAAACCTCGTGCTCATCGAACGCGCCCAACTGGATGCGGTTTTGTCCGAACAGGGCATGGGACTCACCGGCACAGTGGACCCGCAGTCGGCTGCGACGCTTGGGAAACTCACCGGAGCGCAGATTCTCGTCACCGGCCGTGTGTTCAAAGCAGGTAAAAACACCTACTGCATCGCCAAGGCCATCAGCACCACCACCGGCCGCAGCCTACCCGCCCAGACCCAGATCAAGGGCGACGACTGGTTGAACGCCTCCACCGTGCTCGCCAACACATTGGACGATTCCATCGCGAAAAACGCCGCCGACATGGCCCCACGTTTGGAGACTCCGGAAGAACGCATCGAACGGCTCAAGAAGCTGGTCGCGGGCAAGACGCTCCCCAAGGTCTTCATCCGCATTCCCGAGGAACACCTCTCGCGGATCATTCCCGACCCAGCGGTGCAGACCGAGATCGAATACACTCTCCAGAGAATCGGCGTCACCCTCGTCACCGACGAAACCCAGGCCGACATCGTTGTCACCGGCGAGGCATTAAGTGAACGCGCCATCCAGCTCGGCACACTTGTAAGCTGCCGCGCCCGTTGCGAGTTGACGCTCACGAGGAAGTCCGCCCCCGGCGCCAAACAAGTCAATCGCATCACCACCGGAGCCGTGGACATCGCGGAAAACACCGCCGCCAAACAAGCCCTCCAAAACGCCGGTGCCAAACTCGCCGATTGGGTTGTGGCCGAACTCGTGAAGTGACTCCGGATATTTGAACCGCAAAGGTCGCCAAGCAACGCAAAGAGCTTTGGGAAATGAGGGGAGAATCCGGCAACAGATCATCAAGCACTACTCAAGTCGATTGATCCTGATCTCCGCGTCCCTTTGCAGCTTTGCGGTGAATCCCATCCGCCGCAATTTCCATCGAAAAAGTCCTTCCCATCCATGAATCCCATTCGCCGCCTCGCCCGGCTTCTCCTCTTCCTCACTCTAGCCACACTCGCCCGCGCTGTTGACCTTCCGCGTGTCGCCGTCGTCACCGATTCCCCGGAGCCATCCGTCGCCGCGTTTGCGGATTTTCTCTTCGTCTCGCTCGCCTCGGCCTCGAATCAATACACACTTGTCGAGCGCGCGGAACTCACCCGCCTCGCTTCCGAAGCGGCGATCCAAAAGCTCGCCGCCGACCAGCGTCCGGCTGTACTCGCGAAACTGGCCAAGGCCGATGGACTGATCATCGTGGGCACGGACGAGGGCGATCCTAAACTCCCCAAACTCACGCTCCGCCTCACCTCCACCAACAACGGCCTGGTCCTCCGCTCGCTCATTCTCGGCGGCAAGCAGGACGAATACCCCAAAGCCGCCGAGTTCGCCGCCGGAGTCATGCGTTTCCCCTGCGAATGCCTCACCCACGGCGATGCGAAGCCGCCGGTCATCGTTTCACTGCTCGGAATCCGCCCGGCTTTCGAAATCGACCGCGCCCTAAAAGGATTGCTGTTTGCCGGTGCAGGAATGGGATACACCAACGGGATCCACTTCATCCAAGGAATTCCCAGGAGCGGAGGTGCGGCATCGGCCCTGCTCTACATTACCTGGAACGACATCAACATGTGGCTGGCAAGAAACAAGCCGGCTGAAATCGCGCCAACCATTCGATGAAAGCAATCGCGTTCATTCTTGGCCTACTTTTGCCGGTTCTGGCGGCTGCCGAACCCCTTGCCAATGGGGTCTCGCCGCTTCGCTGGGCCGTCCTGAACGACACCGGTGAACAAGCACAGAACACCTCCAATCTTGTGATGTCAGGACTTTCACAGGATTCGGAGATGGTGTTCGTGGAACGTGATTCAATCAACGAGATCGCCAAAGAGCTGCAATTGGATTTCCTGATCGAGGCTGGAAATTCCAGTGGTCGCGCGCGCATTCTACAGCTCATGAAGGCTGACCGTTTGGTGGTTTTCTCGTCCGGGAACGCCAACGGGAAGCCGCTACTCAGGGTTGTCATCGCTGAATCAGCACAAGGCGCGCGGCTGGCACAGATGGACTACCCCATCGACCAGGAGCCTGATCTGGTCAATCGAATCATCCGCTTGATCCGAAACGCGAACGAGCACTATGCGAACGGAATAAAGGCAGTTGTCGGAATCGCTCCATTCACTCCCGAAAACCTCGAGCAAGGCGACGACAACCTCAGCACGATCTATCAAGAGCTTGTTCAGGGAGAACTTTCATTGATTCCGGGTGTGGCGGTCATCGAGACGGAAGAGGCCCGCGCGATTGCCGGGGAAGTGGCAATTGGAGGCGGCAATGTCACCCCGAGGATCACACCGGTGCTGATCGACGGATCTTTCAAGACCGGGAAAAACGACGGAATGGTGTCGTTGAACCTCAGGTTCACCCAGGGAGCGCAGGTTCTTGCGTCGATCCGGAAGGACATGGCGCGTAGCGAGGTTCCGGCCTTCTTCAGGAAGGAAGTGTCTTCGCGAGCCCTGCGAAACATGGTGACAACGGGAAATGTCTCCGTGGATGCTCAGTTCCAATGGCTGGCGCGCCGAGCCGAGGAGTTTTCGAAGCTGGGACTGTTCCCGCGGGCCGCAGGTCTACGTGAGGCGGCGTTGTTGTTGAAGCCGGATGAATCGCGGGTTCGGCTGTCCCTGGTGGCCGATTACCGGGAAATCTACAGCAACTTGAAGGTTCGCATGTTTACGTCTCCTGTTCCAATCGCTCCGCCGAATTCCATTCCGGACAATGACCAGATGTCCGCCAGTGTTGCCACATACGAAACCGCATTGCAGCACATCCACTATTTGATCGTAAATCGCCAGGTGGACAGGGAGGTCGCGGCCAGCCTGATCTCCGAGAACAGCGCAATGAAACTAATCCTCAGGTTTCCCTACCTCTATCATGTGGATGCCAACGGAAAGTCAGTCCGTGAGGGGGCGGAAATCCTGGTTCGAGCGGAAGACGCCGAGTTCGCGATGCATCAGAAGGTGTTGCCACTGTATTTCACCCTGCCGGTCCCGGCCACGGGTATCAGACTGGGCATGGCCAACTTTGACAATGCGCTGATGAATTCCTACATCAAGCGACTCGACAGCGCCGAGAAGACATTGAAGCAATTGGACGAATGCATTTGGTATTTCAATCGGTGGTTTCCAGACGACAAGTGGATGAGCTATGGTATGGCGACCTTTATTGGGGCGGACCGCCGCGACTGGGCGGGCTTGTCGGTGATCGGAGACAAGCGCTGGCTGGAGTTTCTGGATGAACTGTCGCGAAGCCCGAAACTCCGCGTTCGTCTGCTGGCGGAGTTCGGAAAGATCAAGTTCGAGGTCCTGAAGGGAGAGGCGATGAACGTCGACAAGAAGGCGGAACTGGCCTCACGCATCAAGAAGTGGTGGCTTGCCACCGGCCAGCCTCTCCATTGGACCAACCCCCAGATATTTGGTGAGCCTGTGTTTGAAGAGCTGAGGGGCATTCTCAACCGGCTGGAACCCCCATCGCCTGATCGTGGAGGATCCGGGATTGCCGACCGTCCTGTGAAGCCGGCTGATTGGCAGACCAATCCCTCCACATGGGCCTATTGGGGTTGCCCCCATATGCTGGGGCATCTGCGGTTCAAGGAACTGGGTATCCGGACACCCGATCCGCTGCCGCGGACATTGTCGTATACCAAGGGTGACAATCGTGCGGACTTCCTGTGGAACGAATCAGGCATCTGGCGCCTCGATCCAAAGTTGGGCGTCTCACGGATCGCCGCGGATTTCGCGGGGCCCGTGCAGACGGTGGTCTGGGACGGAGACCACCTTTGGGTCCTGAGCGGACCGAAGAATGGAACGAGTGAAACCTCGCTCGCCGTTTTCGATGGAGAGGGCCGTCGCCTCGCCGGCCTCGGGCCGTCTGGATTTTCCGCCCACGACGCTTCCATGCGAATCATCGCGATCCGCAAGGGCATGACATGCGTCATCGGAACATTCCGGCCCTACAACCGCACATGGCTGGCGATCGCGACGCTCACCGGGGGAACGATCAATGTCAACGAATTCCATCATGCCAAGGAGCTTCCCGCCGCGACGCTGAACCCGATGAAATTTGGAAATGCTAACCTGGTGTTTTATCCGTCCTGGATGCAGGTGATGAGCTTGAATCCGGGACACGGTGACAGTCTGCTGATCGGCCGGGACCGGACGACATCGGAAGAAAAATGGCATCCATTGGTGATCGATATGGAGACACTGGAGGTATCGGTTCATCCCTATCGATTCGGGCGCGGCTACGCGAATCGGAATTTCGTGTGCCACGATGGTGTGATCTTCGCTCCCAACGACTGCAGCGTCTCGATTTTCCCCCGGCTCGATGTGTCGAATCCCTCGATCAGGGTGGATCAGGACAAAATCCAATCCCGGCAGATATGCGAGAAGCTTGGTAGCTTCTTCACCCAGTTTGTCCACCAAGGTCACCTTCACGTCATCGGCGACAAATGGATCCGCGTGGACCTGGCCACCCAGAAGGAAGAGGAGGTCACGCTTGGCTATATCCCGCGCAAGTGGTCGATGCGATCGTACGGCTCCTCGGACAGGATGCAGTGGTATGGCCCCTCAGACAACCACGGGATCATAGGATGCAACAACGGCAAAATCTTCTCCGTCACATTCGCCGACGAGGTGATATTTGCGGAAGACGAATGAGAGGAGAACGGGAGAAACCTGGCCACTCAATGCATTGAAAGCACGATTTTTGCGAATTCATGCTGGTGGTCACCCAAAATGGAACTCACACCCCTGCGGCTACTACGGCGATCTCAAACGCCAGTGCCGTTGCTCCTCGCGGCAGATCGAAAACTACCGCCAACGGATCTCGGGGCCTTTGCTCGACCGCATCGATCTCCATGTCGAGGTTCCTCTCGTCGACTTCCGCGAACTTTCCTCCGACGGCGGCAGCGGGGAAACGTCCGCCACCATCCGGGCCCGGGTAGCGGAAGCGCGGAACTTCCAAAACTCCCGGTTCCACAAATCTTCCACCCGCAGCAACTCCACCATGACCCCGCGGCAGGTGAAACAGTTCTGCCAACTCGACTCCGAATCATCCGGCTATCTCGAACATGCCATGGAAGAGATGAACTTCTCCGCCCGCGCCCACAACCGCATCCTCAAGGTGGCACGCACGCTGGCGGATCTATCAGGTTCGGAATCCGTCCGCCCGGCGGATATCCTGGAGGCGATCCAATTCCGGTCGTTGGAACGGAAGTCGTTCTCATGGGCGGAACCCGGACACCGTTCCTGCTGTGGAGATCGGGCCGCATTCGCGCTTGCGGCGGAGGATGAAGGACCGATGCTGCGGGTCGCTCCGAAACCGCATCCCGCCGCATGACTGCCATGTTGTCCAACTCCCCCGCCCCGGAGGCTAGAAGCCGGATTGCCTATCTATTTCTCGCGCTGGCCGTGGTGGCGGGCGGGCTTCTGTGGCGCTCCGGTCTGATTCCACTATCACCGGCACTCTCGAACCACGGCGGCGACGCGCTGTGGGCGATGATGGTCTTCGTGGGATTCGGTTTCTTGTTTCCGCGAAACCCGACGTGGACGAACGCGGTGCTCGCGGTCGGTTTCTCGTGGGCGGTCGAGTTTTCGCAGATTTATCACGCGCCGTGGATCGACTCGCTGCGGGCGACGATTCCCGGCAGGCTGGTCTTGGGAACGACGTTCAATCCGATCGACCTGGCCGCGTATGCGGCGGGCATCACGATCGGCGCGGGGTGCGAGATGATCTGGCGGCGACGGAGCGGCCGGGACCGCAGCGGTTTCATGGCTTGAAACCGATGACCATCGAGTCAGAGGCGACGAGATGCTCGACGCGGCAATCACGGAATCCGGCCAGCGTCATCCATCCGATGCAGTCGGCTCCGGTGTAGTCGAATCCACCCGGTGTCTCGACGAGCATGTTGAGGCTCATCAGGAGTCCGAAGGCATTCTGTTTGCGTTCGTCGTCGATGATGGCGTCGTAGACGATCACCGCGCCACCGGAGGGCAGGGCATCGTGAGCTTTCCGGAGCAGCATGTGTTTCGTCTCGAGATCCCAGTCGTGGAGAATGTGTCCGAAGAGAAGGACATCGGCGCGGGGAAGATCGTCCTGAAAAAAGTCGCCCCCATGGAAGCGGAGGCGATCGGAAAGGCCGAGCGTGGCGGTGTATTCCTCGAAGACCGGTCCCGTTTCCGGGAGATCGAAGCCGATGCCCGTCAGATGCGGTTGTGCGATGGCGATCTGTGCGGCGAGGTCACCCTGGGCGGTGCCGATGTCGGCATAGGTCTGGTAGTCCGACCACGGGAACTGGCGGGCGATGGCGAGATTGGCCCCACGGCTGACGCCGGACATGGCGCGCAGGAACTCACGGAGCCGGGCGGGATCGGCATAGAGCGCGGCGAACGGATCGTGGCCGCCTTTCGATTCATTCTGCGATTCGCCGGTCCGGACGGCGGCGGTCAAGGCGCCCCAGAATCCATACAACCGGTGGTTCGCCATTTCGAGAATGCCGCCGATATAACTCGGCTTCGACTTGTCGAGAAAGAGATCGGAATCCGGAGTGTTTTGATAGATCCCCTGTTCCCTTTGGAGAAACCCGAGGGCGACGAGCGCGTCGAGGAAGTCCCTCGCGCCGCGCGGGTGCAGCCCGAGGCGGCCCTGGAGGGTTTCGAGATCCGAGGGATGGCGGGCGAGTTCGGTGAACACCTCCATTTCCACGGCGCTGAGCAGCGTTTTGGAGGCCCAGAATGCGAAGCCGGTTTGAAGGATGCGATCGGGGGACGGGTCCATGGTCGGAGAATGGACACGTCGGTCCGGTTTGCAAGCGGATGAGAGGATACGCGACACCGGTCATCTTGCGTGGCGTGCGCCCTCGCCAACTCCGGTCATGACGATGAAACACCTCGCATCGTGCACCGACAAAAGTAGACGACTTTCACACGATGCCTCCTTGATGAGCCGAATCGTTGCCCACTTTTTGAGGACGAACCACTCGCTCCCGGTCTCATCGAGACCGGGCTGCCTTTCCGGGATCGCCGTGCCTCACTCGTCTTCCATGAACTTGTCGTGGCCTTCCTTTTTCGCGGAGCGGAGGCTGCGGAGAAGTTCGGAGGCCTTGTCCATGTCGCCGGCGAGGTAGGCGGATTCGACTTCGCAGAGGGTGACGTAGACCTTGCCCATCATGAGGCGGTATTCGGCGGCGGCTTTGGCCTTGTCCGGACCGTCGGGCATTTTGGTGACCAGGTCCGGCATCTCGCCGAGGGACTTCGCGACCGCCTGCTGGGCCTCGCGGGTGAGGGCGGCGGCCTTCTGCGGGTCCTCGACCTTGCGGAGCGCCTTGTAGGCATCGTTGAACTGCTCCATCTGCTCGCCGAGCGGGGTGTGCTTTTCGGCATGCAGCGGGGCGACGAGACAGGCGGCGCAGAGGGCGGACAAGAGACGTGTTTTCATGCGCAGCTAGAAAACCGCATGCCGCGGGTTTTGCCACTGCGAAATCCCGCCGGGAGCGGAAAATCCGCCGGATTTCACGATCCCGCGGGCACCAGGCGGATCAGACGGTCCGGGCCGTTGAGGATGACGTAGATAAAGCCGTCGGGCCCGGTCGCGACGTCGCGGACGCGGCCGATGTTCTTGAGGATGATCTCCTGCGAGACGACCTTCTGGTCCTTGAGGCGGATGCGGCGGATCTCCTGTTGGGCGAGAGCGCCGGCGAGCAGGTCGTTTTTCCACTCGGGAAACTTGTCGCCGGTGTAGAAATCGAGGCCGCAGACGGCGATGGACGGCAGCCAGTAGTCGATGGGGTCCTCGATGCCTTCCTTGTGCGGGACGGAAACCTGGCGATTGCCGTCCTTGTCGCGGTAGTCCATCGGCTTGCCGCTGTAGTTCATGCCGAGGCAGGTGACGGGCCAGCCGTAGTTCACGCCGGGGCGGATCAGGTTGAGTTCGTCTCCGCCGCGGGGTCCGTGCTCGGTGTCGTAGAGGGCTCCGTCGCGCGGGTCCATGGCGAGGCCTTGCGGGTTGCGGTGGCCGTACGACCAGATGCTCTTCATCGCGCCGGGCCGGTTGAAAAACGGATTGTCGCGCGGAACGCGGCCGTCGTCGAAGAGGCGGTGGATCTTGCCGTTCGGGCGGCCGAGGTCCTGCGACTCGATGAGGCCTCCGCGTTCGCCGATGACGAAGTAGATATAGCCTTTGTCGAAGACGAAGCGGGTGCCGAAGTGCACGCCGGCACCGGAGCGGAACTTCTCATCGGGCCGGAGGATCCACTCCTGATCGGTCCAACGATGGTCCTTGATCCTGCCGCGGACCACGGCGGTGATGCAGCGCACCTCATCCTTCCCCTTGCGTTTCTCCCGCGTGCCGTCGGACAGGCCCAGATAGACCCAGCCGTTTTTGGCGAAGTCCGGGTGGAGGGCCACCTCCATCAGGCCGCCCTGGCCATGCTCGATGGTCGGCGGCGTGCCTTCGATGACCTGGGGATCGAGCGTGCCGTCGGCGTTCACATAGCGGAGGCGACCGGCTTTCTCGGTGACGAGACGGCGGCCGTCCGGCAGAAACGCGATGGCCCACGGGTTCTTGAGGCCGTCCTTGACGAGAGTTTCGATCTTGTAGTCGTGGAGCTCGGTCTTGGTGACCTTGTCCGGAGATGGCACGGGAAACTCTTTCCCCTTGGTGAGCGCCTGTTTCTCCTTCTCGCGCAGGAAGATGACGAGCGAGCGGATCTGGTCGGGCTTCAAAATGCCTTCCCACGGCGTCATGCCGAGCTCCAGGTTGCCCTTGGCGATGGACCGGTAGATCTCCTCGTCGCTGCTTCCGTGTTTCCATTCGCCATCGGTGAGCACGCCGCCGATGCCGCCCTCGAAGTCCTTGCCGTGGCAGCCGGAGCAATTGTTGGCGTAGAGGTCCTCGACCTTCACGTCCTGTTGGGAGAACGCGGCGGTGCAGAGGCCGGCGAAGAGGAGCAGGGTGGCACGCATGGCTGGAAATCTCTCGGGATCCCGCCGGAAACGCAAGATGCGAGCGAATCCTTGCGGACGATTTTTTTCTCAAAAAGCCCACTCCACGCCCGCCCACAGGGATCGAGGGGCGGCGTAGCTGCGCAGGCCGTCGCTCGATAGGCCGGTCTGGATTTCCTCGTCGAGCAGGTTCTCGACCCTCACCTGATAGACGGCGGGGCCGTGCTGCCATCGCGCGCCGATCCGCACGCTGGTGAAATCCGGGATCGAACGGCTGGCCAGCGCGTCGTCGTAACGCGAGGCACCGTATTCGACGCCGGCGAAACAGGTGAGCGCGGCGGTGGCCCGCCACTCGCCGGACGCGATGCAGCGCAACTCCGGCGCCTGCGGGAACGGCTTGCCCTCCAACAACGGCTGCGCGGACGAGTCGGTGAACTCGGTATCCGTCCAGATGCCGCGCAGCGAGATGAGGAAACGCTCGTCGGGCTCCCAATCGACGCCGAGTTCCGCCCCCAGCACACGGGCTTCATCGACGTTGCGGCGGATCGATCCGCTGCCGCCCGGTGGCAGCGTGCCGAAGAGGGCGGAAATCTCCGCCGGATCGGTGACCGGCACATTGGCGATGGCATCGGAGATCCAGTGGTGGAACAGGGCGGCGTCCGCGCGCAACTGCTCGCAGGGTTCCCACACGAGGCCGCCTTCGACGTTGAAGAAACGCTCCGGATCGAGTCCCGGATTCGCCTCGGTGATGTCATCGCGGACGCGGAAGGGGCGGTAGAGTTCGTTGAGTGTCGGCACTCGGAAACCGGTGCCGGCGGAAACCTGGGCTTCCAGCGTTTCGTGGAGCGCCTGCGTCAGCTCGATCGCCGCGGACGGGTCGATGCCGTCGCGGTCCGGCGGGCGGTCCTCGCGGAGGAGCGAGCCGTCGCTGAGAGCGGTTTCGACGCGCTTGCCATCGCGCAGCCACCATGCGTCGAGCCGGGCGCTGGCATCGACGCGCGTGATCTCCGTCGCCCGCCATGCGGCCCCGGCGAAAATGCCGGCGATCGTTTGTTCCCCGCCCGCGATGCGGCGGCGAAAACCACCGGCGTCCTCGTGGGTGGCGCCATCGACGGCGCGGAGATCGGTCCCGGCGTGGAACGACCAGGCATCTCCCGCGTCCCAATTCATCGTGAAGGCACCGCCCGTGCCGGTGGACGGCACGTCGTATTGATCGAGCGCCACGGTTTCCGTCGCCCGGCCGGGGCCCACCGAGCTGAACACGGACTCGAACTCGCGCCGCTGCTGCCAGACAAGCGCCTGCCACGGCGCGGCCCCGCCGTCCGAAGTGAGACGCAGGGACAGGTCGAATGCCTCGCTTGCATTGCGTGATAGCTCGGTGCCGTTGCCGCGCTCTTCCTGGTAGTAGGAAAACGCGGGCTCCACCGTGAGTCCGGAAACCGGCCGCCACGCGAGCGAGACGTCCGCGCCGCCGAGGTCGATGTCGAGTTTGTCATCGACCGGCCCGCGCTGCGAGGCGTCGAGCGCATGGAAGCCGTCCGAGTGCAGGCCGAACGCGGAGACGGCGGCCGAGAGCGTGGATTCTTCATTCGTCGCCTGGTGGACGAGCGCGCCTTGGATGGTCCCCTGGCTGCCGCCGCCGGCTGATAGAAACGTCCCGTTCGCAAAGGCCGGTCGGCGCGTCATCCGCACCACACCGGCGGGACTTTGGTTTCCCCACATCGCCGAGCGGGAGGAGGGAACGATGGTGACGGAGTCGAGAAGCGCCGGTTGATAGCGCGCCCAATAGACCCAGCCGCCGAAGGGATCGTTCTGCGGGATGCCGTCCAGAAGCACCAGCGTGCGCGAGGCGGCGGTGGCGCCGGTGTTGCGAAGGCTCACGCCGGCGGATGTCGGGTTGCCGAAAATCGACGTCTGGTTCCGATAGAGCGAGAACGACGGCTCGCGGGCGAGCAGTTCGTCGATCGTCCGCGGCGCCTCATCGCGGATCTCGTCCCGGCTCCACTCCTCCACCGCGGCGGGGGCCGCCGGATCGACGACCCGCCCGGTGAGGACCTGCATGGCGGGCAGTTCGATCGGTTCCTCCGCCGAAGACATCGCACATGCCGCCGCGAGCACGGCGCCGAGCCATGGCTCACAACGTGGCGAGGGAGACCTCATGAACCGGTTTTCTCTTTCGAATCCGCACTGTGGTCGCGGAAGGCGATGGCGAAGATGACGAGGATCACGAAGGCCATGCCCGCCGGAAACAACCAGTATTGTTTCCAATCGATCATCGCCTTGCTCACGATCTCCGGGTCCACGCCTTCGGGATACCCCTTTCCGAACATGCCCGCCATGCCTTGCAGGAACGAAGGAGCGGTTTCCTCGCCCGCCGCGGTCTTGATGTTCTCCATGAGCGCCGTGTGGCCCGCCGGGTTGACGCCGTAGGCGCCGGCGGTGTTCGGCAGGGGAATGTTGGTGAACGGCCAGTTTCCTCCGAATGCCATGCGGAATCCGAAGAACATTCCGAGCCCCTGGGTGAGGAAAACCAGCAGACTCTGCGCCTGTCCACGGATCTGCGCGTTCGCCTTCTTGTCGGTGTAAATGAATCCGGTGACGAAGAAGAAGTCATAACAAACACCGTGAAGCGCGACACCAAGCAGGAGCATCCAAGCGATCTGCTCGGGCGCGCCGAAAGCAAACAGGGCGTAGCGCGCCACCCAGCAGCCCATGCCGACGAGCAGCATCCATTTCACCCCGAGCTTCCGGAAGAAGAACGGAATGAGGATCATGAAGAAGATCTCGGACATCTGACCGAGGGTCATCGTCGAAGCCGCCTGTTTGAAACCAGCCGCGCCGAGGAAAGCGGAAGTCTGGCCGTAGTAGTACGCGAGCGGGATGCAAATCAGCATCGAGCAGACGGCGAACACGAGGAACGGCGGGTTTTTCAGAAGTTTCAGGGCATCCAGCATCATCAAAGACCCCATGTCGATCGGCTTGCCGGCGGCCGGCGGCGGCGTGTGGGGCAGGGTGAAACTGTATGCGCCGAGCAAGAGGCTCGACACCGCGCCAAGCCAGAAGATGTTGAGCGACGCGGACCATCCGACGAGTCCGAGACCCAGGCCCGCCGCGATCCATCCGATCGTTCCCCAGACGCGCGCCTTCGGGAACAAATCCTGCGGGAGATGGGCGAAGACGATCGAATTCCCGAGTCCGAGCGTCGGCATGTAACAAAGCATATATGCGATCATCAGCCAGACGAGCTGCCCACCCACCGAGGCACCGCGCGGCGCGATCACCGCCATGTAGCACATGATGGCGCCACCGACCAACATGAGCACACCCATGACCCGCTCCGAAGAAAACAGCCGATCGGCGATCAGACCGAGGAACAAGGGAGCGAAGATCGCGGCGATCGGTGCGCTTTCATACGCGCCGCCGATGAAATCACCGAGGTCATTGCTGCCCATCGCCAGTGAAAGGGTGGCGAACCACGCCCCCCAGGCGAAGAACTGGAGGAACATCATGATCGAGAGGCGGACGAGGACGGAACGGGACGACGGTGACATGGCGGGTTCTGTTACGGAAAAACGATGGGTTTGTTTCACCCGCATCCCAGCCAAGCGGCGGAGGGCTGGCAAGGCGGGAATTGTTGGGAAACCGCCCTTCCGCAGCCGTTTCTCACAGGAACTTCCCGGGGTTCAGCAGGCCGCCGGGGTCGAGCGCGTGTTTGAGCGCCTGGTGGGTGTCGAAGGAGACCTCGCCGACGGCCTGGAGCAGCCAGCGTTTCTTGGCGAGGCCGACGCCGTGTTCGCCGGTGATCGCCCCGCCCTGCTCGAGCACCCAGGTGAAGAGCAGGTCGAGCGCGTGGTCGGCGCGTTTCTTCACCTCCGGGTCCTGATAGTCGCCAACCATCAGGTTGGTGTGGATGTTGCCATCGCCGGCGTGGCCGAAACAAGCGACCGGGATGCCGGTATCCTGTTGGAGTTTCTTCGCGAACTCCACGAGCGCGACGAGTTTCGAGCGCGGCACGACGATGTCCTCGTTGAGCTTGGTGAGCCCGGTGTCGCGCAGGGAGAAGGAAAACTCGCGCCGCAGTTTCCAGATCCGCTCGCAGGATTCCTCGTCCGGCGCGCGCTCGATGAACGAAGCGCCGAGCTCCGTTAGAAGCCGGTGGAGTTCGTCGATTTCCGACGCCACCGCGGCGGGACGTCCGTCGACCTCGACGATCAGGTGCGCGTCACCCGGCGGAAACACGTCGGCGCCGAGGCGCTTGCGCGCGGCGTCCAGCGTGAAGGTGTCGGTGATTTCCAAGGCGGACGGCAGGTGGCCGGCGTTGAGGATCTCCTGCACGGCGGCGGCGGCCATGGGAAACCCGGGGAAGATCGCCGCCAGCATCGCGCGGGAGGCGGGCTTCGGGATGATCCGCAGCGTCGCCTCGGTGACCACGCCGAGCATGCCTTCGGAGCCGGTGAACATGCCGACGAGGTCGAAGCCCGTCTTGTTCTTGTGCAGGCGGCCGCCGGTGCGCAGCACCTTGCCGTCGGCGAGCACGACTTCGAGGCCGAGCACGTAGTTGCGCGTGACTCCGTATTTCAAACAACGCGGGCCGCCGGCGTTGGTCGCGATGTTGCCGCCGATCGAGCAGTCCTTCAGCGACGCCGGATCCGGCGGGTACTCCCAACCGACCTCGCGCGCGGCGTCCTGCAGGTCGCCGGTGATCACGCCCGGCTGCACGATCGCCACGCCGTCTTCGGGAAACACGCCGAGGATGCGGTTCATCCGCATCACCGAGAGCGCGATGCCGCCGAGCACCGGCACGCAACCGCCGACGTAGCCGTAACCCGCGCCACGGGTGGTCACCGGGATCTCGCGCTCGCTCGCGAAACGCAGGACCGCCGAGACATCCGACGTCGATTCCGCGAAGACCACCGCATCCGGCGGGTGGCTGGCCGACCACTTGTCTCCCGCGTGCGCGTCGAGCGCGGCAGGCGCGGCGCTCACCTTGTCCGGCCCGAGCAGCTTGACGAGGGCGGGAAACCAGTCGGGTGTCGTGTTCATGCGGCCCGGGCAGGGTCGCGGCGACGCGGGCGCCCGTCAATCCCGCACCGTGCCCGCGGGCACCAGCATGCCGTGGGAAACGAGTTCCCTCACCAAGTTCCGGATGCGGTCCGGCAGGTCGGTCATCGCGGAGAATTCCGGCTTGGCCCGGATCTCCCGGACCATCTCCGCCGGCGCCCGTCCGGCGCGGCAGAGCTCCAGCAGGCGCAGGATGTTCTCATCCACCTGGCCGTCGTAGGAAAGCCGCGACGGGCTGGTGAGCCGGATCGTCCGGCGTGCCCAGCCGTCTTCGAGGGCCATCACCACCTCGGCCTTCGCTCCGTCCGGCACGTGGAAACGGGTTTCCAACAGGTCGTGCCCACCCGCCAGCCAGGTCTCGTTGCCGACGATCCGCAGGAGTTCATCACCGGCCCGCGCATGGATCCCCTCGGCGGCCCGGCTCTCGGTGCGCGTCCACTCGCCGCCGGGCTCGCATTTCTGGATCACCATGAAGCCACCGCTCACCCGCCGCACGTCGTGGGCGCGGTAATGAGCAAGCCAACGCCGGATCTCATCGGCCGCGGCGTGTTCGTTGCGGAAGCGTTGGTCGCTGGATATCCACTTCCATGCGTAGTCCGCCGGACTCGAACAATCGGACTGGAAGATCCAGCGCCGGGTCCCGACCGGATCCACCCACGAAAGGGGCGTGTCCGGCCAGTCGTCGTCGGTCCGGTGGCACCAGTTGAGAAGCACCACCGCGATCCCGCCGGGCGCGAGATAGGCGGGCAGCTCGCGCAGCAGCCGCGCGCAGATCGGATCCCCTTCCGGGCTTTCCTTGAACACCATGTTTCCTCCCGGCGACTGGACGTAGGGCGGATTGGCAACAATCAGGTCGAAGGACTCACCGGCCACGGTTGAAAATCCATCGCCCTGCCGGAAATCGATCCCCTCCACGCCGGCGAGGCGGGCGGAGAAGCGGCCGAGCTCAAGCGCACGACCGTTGAGATCGGTGGCGACCACCGGCAACCCGGCCCGGACCAACTGTCCGGACAGCCAGCCGATCCCACAGGCGAGTTCGAGCACCCGGCCGTCCACCGGCGGAGTGAGCGACCGCAACAAGACACTCGATGGGCCAACCCCCATCACATAGTCGTCCGCATCCTCGCCCTGGCGGCGCAGCAGGTCGCAAGCGACCCAGCCGTGGGCGACCGGCAGGATCTGATAGAGCGACCGCACCCTGCCCTCGCCTGCGGTGAGGAATCCGAGATCCAGGAGCCCGTGGATCGACTCCCCGAGCGCGTGCAGGGCGTCTTCTCCATCGATCGCGTCTCCCAGCGTGAACAAACGGATCAACGAATCGACGGCGCTGCCCGCGGGCGCGTGCGAGAGCAACGCGGCACGGGGCACCTCCGAGCGCAGCCAATGCTCGGGAAGTCCGAGCGTTTCGAGCGCCTCCTTGTGGAAGCCGCCCTTGCGGAGCGCCTTGCGCAGCGGCGCGGGATCCCACGCTTCGAGATTCGGAAACAGGCGGGCGGATTCCACGGTGTTCATTGAGGCCGCACCCGATAGAATCCGGTGGTTCCGCCGGTCGCAATGGTTTCCGTGCAGGTCGCTCCGGTGGCGGTGACCGTGCGCAGCGCGGCGAACGGCGTCACGAGGTCCGGACTCCATTCCACCACATAGGTTTTTCCCTCGATGCTGTTCCACTCGAGTTCGGCGGACCCGGGAGTCTCCGGAAGAGGAGTGAGTGTCGCCTTGAAAAACGAAGTGCCCGACCGAGGATCGGTGCCGAGCCGGAATTCGTCGATGTTGCGGAGGCCGTCGCCATCGAGGTCGGAGCCCGCATCGTCGGTGCCGACGGACAGGCCGTTGGAGGATTCCCATTCGTCCGGCATCCCGTCCATGTCGGTGTCCGCCGTGCCCGCGCCGGAACTCGCCTGGTCCGTCGCGAGATCATAATCGGCATACGACGAGTCGCGGTTTTCCTCGAACCAGGTGTAAGTGATCTTGGTGAAATTGAGGGCGAACGTCTCCAACAGGACCGTCCCGTCGTTCATCGAGTTCGAGAACGAGGACACCATGACATTCTTCAACAGGACCCGGACCAGCGGGCGGTTCGCATCCGCATGCAGGTCGAGCGTCACTTCCGGATAGGAGGGACCTCCCACCGCCGACTTGAACAACAGAGGGCTCGCGACATCGACGGATTTACCGAGCGTCACTCCGGGAAGCACCGGCTTTGACACAGTGAACTCGCCAGCGCCCGGATCCCAAACCATGGCCCTCGCGGCACCGAATTCAAACGAGTCGATTTCGATCCATCCTTCGTGCCCGCCGCTGGTCGCGCCACCCGGAATGGCACCATCGAAATCGAGCCATCCCAAGGTGCCGGCCCGCGCCGCGCAGCCTGCGAGCAACGCGGAGGCGGCCAACCACCGCGCGGATGATGCAAGGGTCCGGCCCATCTCAAAAGGTCTTGCCGGTGGCCAGGTTGAAACCACCGGATATGGTCGCCGTCACCGCACCGTTCTTTTCGTCGAGCTTGAGAAACTCGACATTGATCTTGGCGAAGTTGAGCGTGATCCTCTCCTCCGTTTCCCCGGTGTCTGTATCGGCGCTGACGTTCTGCGAGCTCACCATCACGTCCGAGAGGGTGATCCGATAGAACACCTTGTCGCCATAGGGCTTCCCCGCGGTGACCAGCTCCAGGGTCACCGTACCAATGGACTCGCCTGCCACGGCATTCAGGAACAGCGGCGGTGACGCGGAATCGACCTTCTTGACAAACGTCAGTTCACTGACGGTCGGATTGCTGGCCTCGCGATTGGTAGAGCCGCCTGACGGGGTCGCGACGTTCCGGCTCGCACCCCACGAAACCGACTCCACATCGATCCAACCGTCACGACCCTCCGCGACCGCCTCGCCTTCGATGTCTCCGATCTTGATGTAGCCGGTGAACGCACCTTCGGCATGGGGAGCGAACAGGGTGACGGCAGGTGGCACCAACGCGAGGGTCTTGGACAGGCGGGACGGGCGAAGCGGTCTCATGAAGAGCAGCCCCTACACCAAAGGGGCTTTGGATGTCAACGCGGCCGGAGAATCCGCTGAGCCTTGGGAGCCGGTTTAAAACGGGTCGCCGGTTTCGTCCACCGGTTCGATGCCGAGCCGCCGGGCGGTGGCGGCGACTTGTTTCGTCAGTTCACCGGGGCCGACACCCTTGAACAAGTGGGTCTCGCGGGCGGCGGCGGGTTTCACGCCGCGGCGCAGGGCGTCGAGATAGGCGGCGAGCGGCGCGCCGTTTTCCCGTTGGATGAAATGCCATGTGGCGAGGGCAGCGGAGTTATAGAGATCGTAGGCGCGTTCGCGTTTCACGGCGGCGTTCCAATCGTGGAGGTCCATGGCCATCAGCTCGCCCGGCGGGATGAGCCGTAGGTTGCGTTCGTTTTTCGACGGCTGCCACTTGAGCAGGTAGTCGCGCATGCCGGCGCCGGGTGGCTGGAGCGTGTAGGTGCCGTTGGCGTAGGGCAGCGAGGCGATGAACTCGGCGATGCCTTCGGAAACCCACAGAGGCAGACGGCGGTGCCATGGCGCCATGAGCTGGTGGACGACCTCGTGTTTCAGGATGAAGAGGCTCCGGCGGTGATCGAGCCGGAGCACGCCGTCCTTTTCCTCGATGCCGAGGTTCGGCAGCAGCACGAGCATGCGGCGCGTGCGGCCGTCGTAGTGACCGCCGCTGCCGTTGATGCCGCCGGCCGCGGCGTAGCCCGCGCGGTCGCGGAACAAATGCACCCGGTAGCGCTCGCGCTCGCCGCCGCCGTGAAACCCGAGCGGGATCGCGATGAGCGCCGCGCGCGTGGCTTCAAGCACGGTGGCGATGTCGTTGGCCGCGGAGGCCGGCAGTTTCAGGTCCGACCCGATGATGAAATGCGGGCTCTGATAGAGAAACACTCCTTCTTCCTCGCCCGTGAAACGCGCCTCCCGCGCCGGTGCGGCGGCTTGTTTCGGCCACTTCGCCAGTCGTTGCGGCAGCACGAGCGGATGCCGGCGGTCCTCACGCCACGCGCGGATGGTCCGCGCGTCGTCATCCGTTAGAAGCGACAACGGGACGACGACCGGCGTTTTCTCCGTGCGGGTGAAGGTGGCGCGCAGACCGTCGGCGGCGACGAGTTCGGCATCGAACACGCGGCCGTCGCGCATCGTCCAGCCGTGGCACGCCATCGTCGCGGCCAGCAGGATGGCGGCGGGACGTTTCATCCTACAATGGAGAATCGAAACCACGAAAAACAACAGGGTTCACGAAAGGAAAAGAGCTGGCCCCTCCTGCAGGTGATTGCGCCGACCCCGCCGTATCACGTTCCTTTCGTGCGTTTTGGTGCCTTTCGTGGTTCTCATTGCATAGCGTGGTTTCATGGATGGAAAACGAAGGTGAGATATGCCGTGGCGGCGAGTTCCTCGGCGCGCATCCGCCGCGGCTTGTCACGGCCGGACCAGCTTTCGAGGAAGAGGAATTCGCGGCGTTCGTCATGGTAGCCGGTGAGCACCGAGGCATGCAGCGGCGCGTCTTTTCCCGGCCACGAGGCGCGCTCGTCCGGCTGCGCGGGGTCCGGCAGCACGGCGCCCGGATCGTTCTGATAGGAGCGGGCGAAGCGCGTGTGGAGTTGGTCGCGTTCCTGAGAGAAACGCCGCCAGACGATGACCGGAAAGCCGTTCGCCAGAGCGCGCCGCGCAGCCGTCGCATCGAAGCGGTTCGAGCGGTCCATGCCGAAGCCCGCCTCGGACGCCACGGCCGGATAGAGCGAGACGATCCGGCTGCCGTCGGCGCTGCCGGTGTTCTGGAACTGCCCCGCCACGGCGAGCCAGTCCTCGTCGATGTGCAGTCCGAAGTGGCGCGCGGCCATGGCGAGCGAGTTGAGCCCGCAGTACGGTCGGTATCCCTGAGGCAGCGGCCGGAGATTCTCGATGGAAACCGTGCCGTCGTCGGACGTCACCACCGCTTCCCTGAGGCGTGCGGCTCGCTCGCGGGTATCGAGTTCCGCGATCTCCGGATCGAGCCAGGTGCGCGGCAACTCACCCTTCTGAGAAATGATCACCCGGATCAGGCGCCGGCCGTCCGCGATGAGGCGAAGCACCTTGTTTTCCAGTGGATAGTCGGTCACTTCGGCCCGCAGGACACGGGTGCGTCCGATGGTTTCGTCGTCCGGACGCTTGGTCTTGGAAATCGAGGCCAACCCGTCGGTGAGCGACCCGAGGGTTTCCAAATAGCTCTCTTGAAACTCGCGCTGACGCTCCGCCAGCCGGCGCTCGATCTCCTTCCGGCGCGCGCGGCGGTCGAGATCCGCGGGCAGCTCCTCGTCGAAGTATCCGAAGAACGATCCCGCGTCTACGAAGGTGGCTTCGAGCCCGATCAAGCGGTCGTCCCGGTGCACCGCGCGCAGCAGAACGACCTCGTTTCCGAACAACTTCGGCCTGGCCAGCAGGTGGGAGATTTCCGACGACGCGACGCGCCCCTCGTCCTGCCACTCGCCGGGCAGCTCGGCCCCCGCCTGCCACATATCGGCGGCGAGAAATCGCTGCGTCAGATCCTGGCCGTTGAGCGGCGAGTTCGCCTGAAACACCGGACCGACCACCGAGTTCGGCAATGCGGCGAGTTTCAGCGGCAGGCAGCATAGAACGGCGGCGACAACGAACCTCATCCTCGCATCATGCCCGCGGATCGCCCCGCGTCCAGTGGGGAAACGATGCATCCTTGAGTCACGGCGGGTTTCATGGATCATCGCGCATCCGCCCGCCATGACCGCCCATTCGTTCCTCCCCGTCGTCGCCCGCGTCCTGCTTGCCGCCGCGCTCCTCCCGCTCACCGGATGCGCGAACTTCCGCAAGCTCGGACGCGACCTGAAGTTCATCGACGAAACATCCGTCATCACCTGCCGCATCACCAACGCGGACCGATTCCCGCGGGTTTACGGACTGGTCATCGAATGGGACCGGGAAACCGACAAGGTCCTCTCCGCCGACTTCGCGAAGGTCGGCGAGATCGGCGTGTTCGGATTCTTCGTCGAGCGGGCGGAAAACCAATATCTGATCGCCTTCAGCGACCGCAACGGCAACCGGATCTACGACAGCGGCGAGCCGGCGTGGATCCACAGCGACGCGTCCGGCGCGCCGGCCCCGGTGGCGATCGATCCGGAAACGAAGAAAGCGCGCGTGTCCGGCTCGCTATCGACCACGACGAAACTGCCCGAAGACCTGTTGAAAGCCGCTCGCGAGTTCAAAGGAGCGCGCACCGCGGAAGAAGCCGCCAGCGGATACCGCATCCCCGTGGACCTTGGAACCATCGCCGACCTCGATGAACCCCGCTTCAGCAGCAAGACCGGATCCGACGGGCTTTGGAAACCCGCCTCGTTCCCGATGGAGTCCGGCATCGGCATCTACTTCCTCGGGAAATACGATCCGAAGAAGACACCGGTGTTGTTCGTCTATGGCGCCGCCGGCTCGCCCCAGGACTGGCGGACCTTCTTCGAGCGGATCGACCGCACGAAATACCAGCCGTGGTTCTATTTCTATCCGACCGGCGCGCGCCTCGACCAGATGGGCACCGCGCTGAACAACGGCGTGCAGATCCTCCAGGCGCACTACGGATTCAAAAAACTCCATGTCGTCGCCCACAGCATGGGAGGCCTGGTGTCCCGCGCGTTCGTCGTGAAGAACGTCATCGAGGACGAACAACCCTACATCCAACGATTCGTCACCATCTCCACCCCGTGGCAGGGTCACGCGGCCGCGCAGATGGGCATCGACATGGCGCCGTCGGTGGTGCCCTCGTGGTATGATATGAAAACCGATAGCGATTTCCAAAAAGATGTCTTCTCGCGCCGCCTCAAAGGCCGCGTCGACCACCTGCTCGTCTACGGCCACGTTCCGAAAGGCAACAAACCGCTTGAGGAACAAACCGACGGCACCGTGGCCGTGAAAAGCGAACTCTCGCCCGCCGCCGTGAAGGACGCCGTCCGCGTGAGCGGATACGAGGCCGACCACGTCGGCATCCTGTCGAAGGACGAGGTCATCCGCGAAGTGTTCGGTTTCCTCGGACAAGGCGCGGAATGATCCCGGAACTGAGCTTCTCAAGACGCAGGTGGAAGAACTCGCGTCCGCTTCGATCCGCCCGGGCGACATGCCCTTTCCTGCGCTCAGGAAAACCACGATCCACTGGGAATCATGGTACCCCGTCTAGGACTCGAACCTAGGACCAATTGATTAAGAGTCAACTGCTCTACCAACTGAGCTAACGAGGCATTTGAATGGGCCGTCCGGAGACATCCGGCGCGGCGGGACGGAGGTGTAGCACGACGGCACGGGAGGGCAACAGGAATTTTTCGGCGGGCCGATTCTTTCGCAGCGTTCCGGATGGACAAGCCGTTGGCCCCCGGCGTTTCCTTCCGCCCCCATGTCCTTGCTCCGGGAGTCGCGCATCACGTTGAAGCTGGCGTTCCCGCTGATGATCGGGCAGCTCAGCCAGATGCTGCTGGGCGTGGCGGACACGCTGATGCTCGGCCACCTCGGCGTCACCGAACTGGCGGCTCTCACTTTCGCGAACTCGCTCTTCCACCTGCCCTTCGTGTTCGGCATCGGACTGCTGACCGGCGTCTCGGTGATCACGTCGAACGCGCGCGGCGCGGAGGATCCGTCGAAGGCGCGCGGGAGCTGCCGCCACGGGCTGACGCTCGCGCTGGGCTTCGGTTTCATGTGTTTCGCGATCGCGTGGTGGGTTTCGCATCACTTGGACCGCTTCGGACAGCCGCCGGAGGTCGCGGAACGGACGACGGTGTTTTTCCGCATCCTGATGGCATCGATGATCCCGGCGCTGGCGTCGATGGCCTTGAAGAACCACGCCGACGCGCTCAACCGCCCGTGGCCGCCGTTCTGGATCTTCCTCGGCGGCGTCCTGCTCAACATCGCGCTCAACCGCGTGCTCATCTTTGGCATGGCGGGCATTCCGGCGCTGGGCTTGGAAGGAGCCGGCTGGGCGACGCTGATCGCACGCACGGTCATCCTCGTCGTCACTTTCGTCTGGCTGCGTCGCGCGCCGGGCCTCGCGGAGTGGGTGCCCGCCCGCTGGTGGAGGAAACCGGAGCTCCACGATGTCCGGCGTCTGTTAGGTGTCGGGTTTCCCGCCAGCCTGCAGATGATTTTCGAAGTCGCCGCGTTCTCGGCGGCAGGCCTGCTGATCGGGCGCTTCGGGGAAAACTCGCTGGCCGCGCACCAGATCGCGATCACGGTGGCGGGCACCGCGTTCATGATCCCGCTCGGGCTGTCGATGGCGCTCACGGTGCGCGTCGGCGAGGCCGATGGGGCGCGGCGCTTCGGCGAGTTGAAAGGCATCGTCGTCTCGGGATGGTTGCTGGCGCTCGGCTACGCGGCGCTCGGCGCGCTCGCGTTGTTGCTCTTCGGGCGGGCGATCTCCGGCTGGTTCGTCACGGATCCGGAGGTCATCGGCATCGCGGCATCGATCCTCGTGATCGTCGGGATCTTCCAGGTCTTCGACGGCGTCCAGGTGACCTCGGCGGCGATGCTCCGCGGCCTGCACGACACCCGCATGCCGGCGGTGATGGGTTTCATCGCTTACTGGATCGTCGGCCTGCCGGTGGCGGCGTTTCTCGCGATGCACCGCGGCATGGGCGCCACCGGCATCTGGTGGGGACTCGCCGTGGGGCTTGCCGGCGCATGCGTCGCGCTGGCCCCGCGCTTGTGGCGGCGCATCGGACGTGCTACCCAGCGGCCGTGATCCGTTGGCTCTGCATGGTGACCTGCTGGTTCGTCGGCTTTCTTCCGGCGGCGGAACCCTTGCAAACCTTCGCCGGCTGCAAACTCGTGGCGGAGGAATGGTCGGACGGCGACAGTTTCCCCGTGTTGTTTCCCGACGGGAAAACGATCACGGTGCGGCTCTACGGCGTCGACTGCATGGAAATGCACGTCCAGGGCAACGAGTCGAACGCCCGCCGCCTGCGTGACCAACGCCGGCATTTTGGCATCACCGACATCACCACCGCCCGCGAGGTGGGCGTGGAGGCGAAGAAGGAAACGACCCGGCTGCTCGCGAAACCCTTCACCGTGGTCACCGCCTTCGCCGACGGCCGGGGCGACGGTCGCTACCAGCGGATCTACGGTTTTGTGACGCTTCCGGATGGCGACGACCTATCAGAAACCTTGGTCCGCAACGGACTGGCGAGGGCCTTCGGCGTGGTCCGCCAACGCGCCGACGGGACATCGGGCGAAGACTGGAAGGAAACGCTCTCCGATCTCGAACTCACCGCCGCCAAGGCCGGTCTCGGCGCGTGGCGGCACACCGACTGGGCGAAGCTGCCCGACGAGCGCCGCGAGGCCCGCGAGGAAATGGCCGAACTCGCCGCCGCGAAAAACGCCGGCGACGAACCACCTTCCGAACCGCTCGACGTCAACACCGCGCCGCGCGACGAACTGATGAAAATCTCCGGCATCGGCGAGAAAACCGCCAACGAGATCATCGGCGCACGGCCCTATCGCACGCTCGACGACCTGCTCCAGGTGCCGGGCATCGGGCCGGCCACGCTGCGGAAGATCCGGCCGTTTCTCACGATCGGCGCGCACTAGCCCACCGGGTCCGCGCGCAACAGCCAGTCGTCCCCGCGGCGGAGAATGAAGCGGCTGCGCGTCGCCCGGCCCTTCGGCGCGGCACCATGCTCGGTGGCCACCTCGATTTCCCGGCCTCTCAGGTCGATCGACACGATCCGGAACACCGGCTCTCGACGGATGCGCAGGAAACAATGCAGCGGCACATCCGGGTGCGAGGCGTTCCACAGGTAGCGCGACGGCGGGAAATCCGGAACCTCCGAGAGAGCCACCAGGATCTCCCGCAACAAGCGGCTGCCGTGTTTCCGCACCAACCGCGCCGCCGCACGGCCGCACAGCAGGCGCTCGATCCATGCCGCCGCCGGGTTCTGCCGGTCCTCCTCCATTTCCTCGATCAACTCACGGGCGTGCACCGCCATCAGCGCGTGGAATTCCTCGCGCTCGATCTCGCCGCGCTCGAACTGCGCGAACAATTGCCGTGGGGTCGGAATCATCATTCGGATCCTGCGGAAACCCGCCGCGGTTTCCTCCTCCCCATCCAAGCACATCCCGCCGACCCCGCCATCCTTATTCCGAGGACCGGTTGAGCGCGTAGCGGATCGCCAGCAACCGGATGCCGGTGATGATCACCGTGATGATGAGCACACCGATGTTCGGCGGCACCTTGGCGGCGTCCAATCCCACCAGCGCGAGACCGCCGGCCAGGCAGGCCGTCGCGTAGATTTCCTGGCGGAAGATCAGCGGCACCTCCGCCCGCACGATGTCGCGCAGCACGCCGCCGAAGGTGGCCGTCACCACGCCGTTCGCCACGCAGGCCCACCACGCCAGTCCGTATTCCTGCGAGATCCGCATCCCCACCGAGACGAACAGTCCCAGCGACATCGCATCCACCACCGAGACCGCCCGCCGCATCTTCGACCACAAGGGCTCGGCGAAACGCGCCACACAGGCCGCCAGTCCCGCCATCACGAAATACGACGGGTCCTTCAAAATCGGTGGCGGCAGGTCGCCGATCAACAAACTCCGCAGCGTCCCCCCGCCCATGCCGGCGAGCAGGCCCACCATGTACATCCCGAACAAATCCATCCCCTTCTGCCGGCCACCCACCGCACCGGAAACCGACGCCACAAACACCGCCAGCAACTCCAGGATCACATTCACGGCTCCGCTCTCTCAGATGGCGAAGTCCCGCGCAAGCCGCGATCCCGCCCGTCGCCGCAATTCCCACGAAACCTGCGGGTTGTTCAATGAAGTCATAAATTTTAATTCTCTTAACCATCACCCGACGCGTCAGAAACTGATTCACAACTCGCTGATAATCTGCATTTTCCACCAC
>JACKPZ010000026.1 GCA_024233135.1 Akkermansiaceae bacterium
CGGATGGCGATTTCCGCGGTCTCCAGGTCCCGGATTTCCCCGATCATCACGATGTTCGGATCGGCCCGCAGGATGGAACGCAGGGCGGTGGCGAAGGTGAGGCCGATCTCGGACTTCACCGCGATCTGCATCACGCCGGTCAGCTTGTTTTCCACCGGGTCCTCGACGGTGACGATCCGCCGCTCCGGGTGGTTCACCTCGCTGAGGAAGGAGTAGAGGCTGGTCGATTTGCCGGAGCCGGTGGGCCCGGTGATCAGGATGATGCCGTTGGGCAGGTGGAGCAGCGCCTCGATCTTCTTCTGCACGAAGGGCTCCATGCCGAGCTTCGCGAGGTTGAATTTCTCCTGGTTGAGCAGACGGAGGGAAACGCTCTCGCCCTCGACGGTCGGCACGGTGGCCACCCGGACGTCGATCGTCTGGCCTTCGAACTGCAGGTTGATCCGGCCGTCCTGGGGGACGCGGCGCTCGGCGATGTCGAGCCGCGACATGATCTTGAGACGGGCGATCACCGAGCTTTGCAGCGCCTTGATGTTTTCCGGCACGGCGACCTCGACGAGACGGCCGTCGATCCGGTAGCGGATCCGCAGGTTCGTGCTGAGCGGCTCGACGTGGATGTCGGTCGCGCGCTGTTCGAGCGCCTCGCGGATGATCTGGTTGACGAACTTGACGACGCTGGCCTCCTCGTCGTCGTCCTCGTCGATGATGTTGGCCTCGTCCTCGGAACCCTCGATCTGCTCGTAGTCGAAATCCCGGCCCTCTAGGATCTGCTCGAAGGTGTCCGCGCCCACACCGTAGAGCCGGCGGAGAGCTTCATGCAGGCGCTTGCGGGACGCCATGCACCAGTCGATGGGCATCGGAAGTTCCTGCGCCGCGGCCTGGCGGGCGACGAGGTTGAAAGGATCGAACGTCGCGAGTTTCAGCCGGATGTTTTCCCCCTCGCCGGTGATTTCCACGGGCAAAAGCCGGTGGCGCAGGGCGATCCGCGGCCCGCAGGCCTCGCGCAGCGGCAGCGGTGCCTCCGGTGCCGGAATGCTGTCCAGCCACTCCATGCCCAGTTCGTTGGCGAGCTCCCGCATGTAGGGTTCCTCATCGACCACTCCGGCGTCGAGCACGTCCTCAATGGGCGATCGCTGGCGCTGGGCGGCGGCCTGGAGCACCTCGGTCAGGGCCGGAAGGTCCTCGCAGCCGGTTCGGCGGGCGGGTTCGAGCAAAAGTTGGGTCATGCTGCGGGCGACTTGTCCCCTAAAACCTGCCGCGGCGCAATCTGTCTCTTGAAATTGTGCCCGCGCCCGCCGCGTGCCATGTTCCCTGCCACCTGCTGTTGCCGATCGTCATGTCACGAAAAACCATCTCCCTGCTTGTTCTCGGTGGCCTCGTCGGGGGCATCACGTTCATCCTCACCTACATGAGCACAGGCGCCCCCCTTCCCGGCCCGGCGCGCGCCGCCACCGCGGCCCATCGCGTCCGCCCGGGACTCGAACGCGATCTCAAGGCCAAGGGCTTGGAACTCGGCGCACCTGTTTTCCTGCGCGCCTTCAAGGAGGAGATGAAACTGGAGGTTTTTGTCGAAAACCCGAACACCAAAAGCTTCGAGTTGTTCCGCAGCTACCCGGTCGCCCGGGCGTCGGGAACCCTCGGCCCGAAACTCGCCGAGGGCGACGGCCAGGTACCCGAAGGATTCTATTTTGTGCCTCGTTCCGCGATGAAACCGGACAGCCGGTATCATCTGGCGTTCAACCTCGGCTACCCGAATGAATTCGACCGCGCGCTCGGCCGGACCGGAAGCGCGATCATGGTTCACGGCAATCGCGTTTCCGCCGGCTGCCTGGCGATGACCGACCCGAAGATCGAGGAGATCTACACGCTCTGCGACGCCGCGCTCAAGAACGGCCAGCCGTATTTCCGGGTGCACGTGTTTCCCTTCCGGATGACCGACCAGCGGATGAAACAAGCGGCCGAAAAACACCCGGACCACCTCCCGTTCTGGCGCAACCTGAAGGAAGGCCATGACTGGTTCGAGAAACACAAACGCCCGCCCGAAGTCGGTGTGGCCGACGGCACCTACACCTTCCGCGCCGGCTGATCAGTCGTGCAGCAAGCGCGGCGCGAGCTCGGCCAGCCAGGCGGCGAGGTCGGCGGCGGCGGGCGTTTCCGGAAGCAAATCGAGATCCGCGAGTTTCCAGCGGTAGATCAACTTGTAGCCATCCCAGGTGCCGGTCCCGCCGCAATCGCGCAGCCAGCGGCTGGCCTTGCGGTTGTCCGGCAGCACGTAGCCGACCATCTCCCTCGCCCCGGCCTGAAATGCGGTGAGCCAGAGCACGGCCAGAAGCAAGGTGCCGATCCCCCGGCCGTGGTCGGAGTCGAGCACGATCGCCGACATTTCCACCTCGTCGCCGCCCGGTGGGTCGCGCCACCAACTCGCGCCGCCGAGGCCGGTGAAGGGCCGGGACAAATCCAGCACCGCCCAGGAAACATGGGTCGCCGGGTCCTGGCGGACGAGACGGTCGAGCATCGCGTCGCCGATCATTTCCCCGGTCGGGCTCCAGAAGCGCGCGTAGCGCGACTCCGGACTCAGCCGCCGGTAAGCCTCCGCGACCGTCGGTCGGTCCTCCGCACACAAGGGCCGGACGACCACCGGCGTGCCGTCGCGCAGCCGCAGTTCGAAACGCAGCGGGTCCTCGTCCACGGCCGCACGATACGCCGCAAACCCACCGCGGCAATCACGGCCATTCAAGTTCCAGCAAGGTCACCCCTTGCCGGGCGAGCGGAAACGCCACGCTGCAGGCCGCGCCGTCGCGGGTGACGGTGGCCTTCTTCGTCACCTCCGCCAGTTTCGACGCATCCTCCAGCTCGCGGATCTGCCCGTCGGTCGGCTCCTGCGGTGATCCCATCGCCTGCCACGCCGTGAACGAATTCGAGTGGCCCGTGTCGATCAAGGTCCGCCGGATCTCCGGTTCACCGTCCGGGCAACCGGATAGATCGAGCGTGATCTCCGCCTCCGGACCGGTCAGGTCGTCATCGTGATAATACCACGCAAGCACCGTCATCCGCTTGCCATCGCGCGCCGCAAGGGCGGAAACGTCGGGTTTGCCCCGCACGCCGGATTTCACCATCTCGTCGAGGGAAACCGCGGCGTCGCTCGTCACCGGCAGCCGCTCGCCGCCCATCCGCGAGAACATGCGGAAGACATTGAGCACCGGTTTGTCGATGCCATTGGTCGCCAGCGAACGGAAGCCTGCGAAATACGGCTGGCCTTCGAACTCGAAGGCCCAGGTCAGCGCGCCTTCGAGGTTCACGCCGTGTTTCGCCGCGAGGTCCATCTTCCGGACGAAACTCGCCGCCGTATAACTCGAATACATCGTGCCGTTGCGATATGCGAGCTGCGGTCCCTGGCACGCCGCGCAGCCTTCCGGATCCGACTCGCCGATGACGATCGGCTTGTCCTTGTATTCGGGAAACCTCGCGATCACCTCGAACGCGCCGTCGATGTCGCGGAGTTGGTTCGAGATGCCCATCTGCACGCGGCCGTCCACCTGCCGCGGGCTGCCCTTGGCGTGGAACGAGATGAAATCGAGCGGCGTTCCGTTGCCACCGGTCGCCTCGTTTTTCCCGTCGCGGCAGTGCTGGAGAAACCTCTCCAACCAGTCCCCCGCCCTGCCGCCCGCGACGTCCGGACCACCCACCTTCGCGGTGGGAAGCACCCGCCTCACCGCCTTCACCGCGTGATCGTGCAGTTTGTAGAACTCCTCCCGCGTCCCCTGCCAGTAGCCGATGTTCGGCTCGTTCCATGTCTGCCAATACCAATTCAGAACCTCCTCCTCGCCGTAGCGCTCCACACAGTGTTGCGCCCACTGATAGACCAGCTCCTCCCACTTGTCGTAGTCCTTCGGCGGGTAGGCCCAGCCGGTGTAGATCTCTTCGTATTTCGCCTTCGGCGTCCAGTGGTGCCGATACGGCTCGGGCTTCACCGAGAGTGCTTGCGGCATGAACCCGATCTGCACGTACGGCCGCACCTTGTTCTCCCGATACGCGTCGAAGATGCGGTCGAGGATCGTCCAGTCATACACCGGGTTTCCATCCGCGTCCTCCGTGTAGGCATTCGTCGATCCCCACTTCAGCGCGTGCGTCCCCTCCCCCGTCACCAACAGGCTGTGCGCGCGGAAAAACACCTCGTCCGGCTTCAAGTCGCCCAGGTGACCCAGCAGCTCCTTTCCGTGTTTCATGTAGGCGTAGTTCGGCTCGTCCGCGCCGAAGAACCGCCAGATCGGCACCAGCGGACCCACCGGTTTCCCGGCATCGATCTTCATCCGCACCGGAAACGAATCGGCCGCCGCCACACCGGCGAACGCGAGCAAACTGAGGAGGGTTTTCGAAATGGGCATCCGTCGACCCTAGCGCCGTTCCCGGATACCCCCAGCGAAAAACGGCCGTGGTTCGCATGACCGTCAATCGTCCCACACCGCCCGCACCATGCCCGCGTCGGCGTTCTACGGGAGATGTCGGCGCCGGAGAGAAGGACGTTGGCGAGCTTCGCCTTGTCGCCGCCGATGGGCGGGCGGACCATTCTGCCGTTGGAACACCCCTAACACCTTTGCCTCATTCCATCGGCTCGCACCTGGTGGTCGGGCCCGGACTTTGTCGCGCACTCGTTTCTCAGGCGGGATGGCGGGCCAACCAATGGCGGGCGATGTCGATGCGCCGGGCGATCCAGACACCATCCTTTTCCTTCAGGTAGTCGAGGAACCGCGCCAGCGCCGCCGCCCGGCCGGGCCGGCCCGAGATCCGGCCGTGCAGGCCGACCGACATCAATTTCGCCGCGCCCGCCTCGCCTTCGGCATACAACGCGTCGAAGCTGTCTTTGAGATAAGTGAAAAACTGGTCGCCCGAATTGAATCCCTGCGGGGTCGCGAAGCGCATGTCGTTCGCGTCGAGCGTGTACGGAACAATCAGATGCGGGCCGGCAGGTCCCTCGATGTAATAGGGCAGCTCGTCGGCATAACTGTCGGACGAGTAGATGAATCCGCCCTCCTCCATCACGAGGCGGGTGGTGTGGATCGAAACCTTCCCCTGATAGAACCCGAGCGGCCGCGTGCCGGCGATTTCTTGATGGATCCGGATGGCCTCGGCGATGTGGCGGCGTTCCTCCTCTTCCGGCACGCTCCGGTATTCGAGCCACTTGTAACCATGGCTGGCGATCTCCCATTCCGCCTCGTTCATGGCGGCGATCGCCTCCGGATTGCGCTCCATGGCGGTGGCGACGGCGAAAACGGTGACCGGAATCGAGCGTGCTGTGAAGGCGCGCCAAAGCCGCCAGAAGCCGGCGCGGGAACCGAACTCGTAGAGCGACTCCATGATCAGGTTCCGTTCGCCGGGCCACGGTTCCGCCCCGACGATTTCCGACAGAAGCCACTCGGAACTTGGGTCGCCGTGCAGGATGTTGCTCTCGCCGCCCTCCTCGTAATTGATCACGAACTGGACGGCGATGCGGGCACCGCCGGGCCACTGTGGATCGGGCGTCCGCCGCCCGTATCCCACCATGTCACGAGGGTAGTTCATGCTCCGATGATGGACACGCGCGCGCCGCCATGTCAGCCGCGAAATCCCCCAGCGCTCCTGATGGCAATGATGCTTGGAAATTCCTCCCCCACATCCCACATTGCATTTCCATGAAAACGGAAGGCAGCACCGTGCGACCGGCGACACGGGACGAGATCGACATCGCGATCGAATGGGCCGCGAGGGAAGGATGGAATCCCGGGCTCCATGACGCCGGCTGCTTCCACGCCACCGATCCCGGCGGGTTCCTGATCGGCCTTGTCGGAGGGGAACCGGTGGCGACGATTTCCGCCGTCCGTTACGGATCGGATTTCGGTTTCATCGGCTTCTACATCGTCAAACCGGAGTTTCGCGGACGGGGTCATGGTTTCCGGATTTGGTCGGAAGCGATGAGCAGTCTCGCCGGTCGGAACGTGGGGCTCGATGGAGTCGTCGACCAGCAGGACAACTACCGCAAATCCGGCTTCACCCTGGCCTATCGCAATATTCGCTACGAAGGCCGTGCCATGGGCATCGCCCCGCGTCCGCCAGGCATCGTGGATCTCTCGACGCTCCCGTTCTCCCAAGTCGAAGCCTACGACCTGCCGTTCTTTCCCGCCGGACGCAGTGCCTTCCTCGAATGCTGGATCCGCCAGCCCGGGTCGGTCGCTCTCGGCCTGCTCCGCGACGGTCGTCTCGCGGGCTACGGTGTCCGCAGGAAATGCCGCGCCGGCCACAAGATCGGCCCGCTCTTCGCCGACTCCCCGGACGATGCCGAACGCTTGTTTCTGGCGCTGGCCGCCGGTCCCGGCGAGGAGGAAACGCTCGTGCTCGACACTCCGGAGCCCAATGCACAAGCGATCCACCTGGCGGAACGCCACGGGATGAACGTCGTCTTCGAAACCGCCCGCATGTACACCGGCCCGGCTCCCGATCTGCCGCTGGACCGCCTGTTCGGCGTGACTTCCTTCGAGCTCGGCTGAAACCAGCTCGCGTCACCACCCTCACGATCACTCCAACAACGCCCGCACCATGCCGGTGTCGAGCTTCTGCGAGATGTCGGCGTCGGCGAGCAGGTCGTTGGCGAGTTTGGCTTTGTCCTGCTGCAGCTTGTGGATGCGTTCCTCGACGGTTTCCTGGCAGAGGAGTTTGTGGACGAAGACGGGGTTTTTCTGGCCGATGCGGTAGGCGCGGTCGGTGGCTTGGGCCTCGGCGGCGGGGTTCCACCAGGGGTCGTAGTGGATGACGGTGTCGGCGGCCGTTAGATTGAGGCCGGTGCCGCCGGCCTTGAGGGAGATGAGGAACAGCGGGATTTTTCCGGTTTGAAAATCCTCGACGAGCTTGCCGCGGTCTTTGGAGGCGCCGGTGAGTTTCAGATAGGCGATGCCCTCGGCGCGGAGGTGGTCCTCGATGAGGGCGAGCATGCTGGTGAACTGCGAGAAGATGAGAATGCGGCGGCCTTCCTCGATGAGGACTTCCAACAATCCAATCAGGTAGTCGAGTTTCGCGGACTCGCGGACGGTGCTGCTGAATTCATCGGGCAGCAGGCGGGGGTCGCAGCAGATCTGGCGGAGCTTGAGCAGGGCGTCGAGGAAGACGATCTGGAACTGCGAGCCGCCGCGCGCGGCGATGGCCTCGCGGACGCGTTTGTTCATGGTGGCGCGCACGGTTTCGTAGAGGTCCTTCTGAGCGGTGTGGAGCTCGACGAGGTGGACGATCTCGGTCTTGGGCGGCAGTTCCTTGGCGACCTGGTCCTTGGTGCGGCGGAGGATGAGCGGGGCGACGCGTTGTTTCAGCATCGCGTTGCGTTCCTCATCGCCGTTTTTCTCGATGGGTTTGCGGTAGGTGTTAGAGAACGCGTCCTCGGTGCCGAGGAAACCGGGAACGAGGAATTTCATCAGGCTCCAGAGTTCGCCGAGGTGGTTCTCGACCGGCGTGCCTGAGAGACAGAGCCGGTGGCGGGCGTCGAGCTTGCACGCGGCCTGCGCGACCTTGGCGTGCGGGTTCTTGATGTTCTGCGCCTCGTCGAGCACGACGAGGTGAAAGCGGTGTTCGCGCAGTTTGTCGATGTCGCGGTGGAGCAGGGCGAAGGAGGTGAGGACGAGATCGGCGTAGGGGATCGAGCGCATGTATTTGCGCCGGTCCGGGCCGTTGAGTTCGAGCACGCGCAGCGATGGCGTGAACTTGAGCGCTTCGGCGCGCCAGTTGGGGACCACGGAGGTGGGCGCGACGACGAGCGTGGGTTTGCCCTGCGAGCGGCCGCTTTCTTTCTCCGTTAGAATATGGGTGAGCGTCTGCAGGGTTTTGCCGAGGCCCATGTCGTCGGCGAGGATTCCGTGCAGGCCGTGGCGGGCGAGAAACTGCATCCAGCGGAAACCGGCGAGCTGATAGTCGCGCAGCGTGGCGTTCACGCCGGAGGCGGGCGGAACTTCCTCGATGCCGGAAAAATCGCGAAGCTTGTTAGAAAGTTCCTCGAGATCCGGCGGTGGTTCGATGCCAAGTCCTTCCAAGCCGGCGAGCGACGCGGCGTCGAGCGGATGGACCTTCGTTTTCTCCGGAAACTTCGGGTCGATGAGCGACGCGAGGTGCTGGAGGATGCGGCGCACGCGGCCGATGGGGAGTTTCAACGCGTCGCCATCCGGCAGCGGAGCGTAGATGTGGCCGTTGTCCGGGCGGTCGAGGGTCTCCTCCAGGAAATCATGTTCTAGCAATCCGGCGAGGATCGGCAGCAGGTCGTGGCGCGCGCCGGCGACGTCGAAGCCGACCGAGAGGCTGAACCAGCCGCCTTCCATCGGGTCGAGGCGGGTTTCCCAATGGTCGGGGTCCGCATCGAAGACGCGGTGGCCGACGTTGTCGTCGATGGTGACTGTCCAGCCGAGCGATTCGAGCCGTTCGACCATCTCGCCGCGGAACTGGTGCCAGAAGGCATCGACCGGCACGCGGGCGGGATCGGGAAACCAGCGGTCGGCGGCCTCGGACTTGTTCCGGCTTTTGAGCTGGATGAGGAACTTCCACGCGGAGTTCGACTGGAGCGAGGAGAGGCCTGTGTCCGAGAGCTGCCGCGCGGCGGTGTTTTCGGCGGCGGAGTCGTGTTGGAGCAGCAGGTCCCGTCCCCTGTCCCGCACGGTGCTCGTCCACTGCGGTTTGGTGGCTCGCAGGGCACCGCGATGGCCCTCGTAGTCGACGACCGCCTCGGCGGAGATCCATTGGTCGGTATCCTGCTGGCCGAGCGATTGGAGCAGGAGGCGCGTCGTGCGGTCCGCGGCGTGGCGGGTGACGTGGAGGTGAAACGACGGCTTCGGCGCGATGACCGGCAGCTCGCGGATCGGCGCGGCGGGCTTTTCGGTCACTTCGGCGATCGATTCGGCAACCGCGGCGGCGACTCCTTTGCCTCCGAGGCGCGAGCCGACGCGTTCCTTCCCCGCGCGAAACAAAAGCGCCGCGGCGTGCGGGCAGAAGCTTCCAGTTTCACACGAGCAGAACGACTCGAACTCCCAAGCACCGACGCCAGACCAGAAACTCACCTCCGTTTCCTCGCCGCCGACGTTTCCTAACAGCGAGAACGATCCCTCCGCCGGTTCCTCGATGCGGGTTTCCCGGGCGCGGGGCGCGAGTTTCCGCCCGGCGGCCAGCGTTTCTTCGTCGAAACGGATCTGCCACCGGGTGTCTCGGACGAAATCGAGCGGATCCGCGGGCACCGGGCGGCAGGTTCGCGTGACGCGTTCGCCAGCGTCAAGAAGGCACCGACGGAGTGCAGAGTTCGATGATGATTCCGTCGCGGTCGCGCACGAAGGCGACGATCTGGCCCCACGGCTTCGGAGCGGGCGGGGAAACCGCCGTGGCGCCGGCATCGAGCGCGCGTTTCCACGCCGCCTCGACGTCGTCGGTGACGAAGGCGATCTCGAAGCCGCCGGGTTTGCCCTGCGGATTGTTTTCGTGGAAACCGCAGGGGAGGTTCGTGCGGGCGATGCCGTAGGCCACGAACGCGAGCGTGGTGGAGCCCGTGTCCATCTCGGCATACATGCCCGCCTCGTGCACGAAGGCCCGGCTGAGGCCGAAGGCGTCCTCGTAGAACGCCACCGCGTGCGGCACATCCTGCACATAGAGAATCGTGTAGCCGAATTTCATGACGAGCATGATCCAAACGGATGCGGACCGGCAGCGCAACCCCCGGCAGGAAATGCGGAAGCTTTGGCGGAAATCGGTGCCCCGTCAATCAACGCGGAGAACCCGCAGAACAACTTCGAGCCCTCCGGCGGACGCTCCGGCAACGGCGCGTCGTGATCGAGGCAGTCGCGAAGAATCGCCTCAAATTCCTCCGGCGTCCTCGCGCGGCGGATGCGGTGCTCGAAGTCGCCGCCCATCCCGTTGCTGATGTAGGCGAGGTGTTTCTTCATCCGCTGAACGTGACCCTGCGGATCGAACGATGGCGTCTCGCGCGCGATCTCGTCGCAGAGCTCGAGGACGTAGCCGAGCAGGTCGCGATGCACCGGCCGGACCGGTTCGCGGCCCTCCCACGCGGCGGCGAACTGCGAGAAGATCCACGGGTTGCGGATCGCGCCGCGACCGATCATCAGGCCCGCGGCACCGGTCAGGCGGTGGTAGGCGAGGCCGGTCGCCACATCGACCACGTTGCCGTTCGCGATCACCGGGCAGTCCATCGTTTCCACCGCGAGGCGCACGGTTTCCGGACGGACGGGCGTCTGATAGCGATCCGTCACCGTGCGGCCGTGGATGCTGAGGCCGTCGATGCCCGCCTCGCGGAAGATGGCGAGCAGTTCCGGAAACACGGCGGCGTCCTCGTATCCGAGCCGCGTCTTCACCGTGAAACGCCCGGCCACCGCGCAGCGCAGCGCGCCAAGCATCCGGCGGATCTCCTCCGGCTGGCGAAGCAGTCCGCCGCCGGCGTTTTTTCGGCAGACCACCGGCGCCGGGCAGCCGAGGTTCAGATCGATGCCGGCGACGGGATATTCCGCCAGTTCTCGCGCGCTGCGGACGAGGCCGACCACATCGCTGCCGATGAGCTGGGCGAACACCGGACGGCCCGTTTCATTCTCCGTGATCGACCGCAGGATGTGCCGCTCCAGACGCGATTCCGGATGCACGCGGAAATACTCCGTCACGAACCAATCCGGTGCGCCCCGCCGCGCGATGACCCGCATGAACGGCAGATCCGTCACGTCCTGCATCGGCGCCAGGACCAGCGCCGGACGGTGGTGAGGAAGCAGATCCCGCATCGGCTGAAAAATCGAATTCCATTGACATCCAAGGGCACGCCGTGTGCTCTGCCATGGTCAATCGACCCCCGATCCGTAGTGGAAAGCGACCTCTTGCACACCGAAAAAATCCTGGCGGACCGCAAGGTGTTTTACCTCGACCTCAAGCGGAACGCCCGCGGCATGGTCGTCAAAATCACCGAGGACGTCGGCGGAAACCGCGACACCATCATGGTGCCGGCCGAGATCCTCGGCGACTTCATCGCCGCCCTCGGCGACATCAAGGCGACGGCGGACGAACAGGACTGAAGCCGCGCGGCGGCGCGGGAACCGCCCGCCCGGTATCGTCCCCTCTGAAGCGGAGCGCCAGATCGAAGTGCTCCTGAATCGCCGTCTCGATTCGCTCGCCGACCACCTCCGCGGTTTCGTTTCCGAGCAGGGTGTCCAGGCCGCCGAGTTTCAGCACGTCCGGGTCCGTGAACGGCGGCTCGGGCGCCGTCGGTGGCGTCAGGTTCGAGGGATACTCGAATCTTCCGTCATCGAGGCGTTTCACACCCGGCAGCCGGAAGAAGGCGTCCATCGCCTTCACGTAGTCCGCATGGGCGTTCTCATACGCTTCGTAGCGCGCGAGATGGCGGCGGTTCTCCTCGATGAAACGCCGGATCTTCGCGACCCCGGCCTCCCCCTCGATGTGGATGAAGTAGTAGATGATCAGGTGGGCCGTGCGGTAGAGGCGCTGCATGCGGTTGGCGCCGTCGCCTGACCTCTGGACGGGAGCGTAGCCGCTCGTCGGTCCGCCCGTCGCCCATGTCTTGTCGTTCATCGACAGCACTTCCGAAATCGGGAACAACGCGCTCGGCCCGCCGCAATAGAGCTCCTTTTCCAACAACTCGATGACCGCCTTCCGGATGTCGCCCGTTTCGGTCCGAAACGACTTCGACTCGATTGGAATCCGGGAAATGTATTCGGCGTATCCTTCGTTCGCCCAGGTCGGCAGGTTTTCCAACATGTCGTGCGTGAGCATGTGGGTGAGTTCGTGGACAATGGTGCTCGGATCGTATTCGCCAGTCTTTTTCCGGAAGCCTGCCCGGCTTCTTTCGACGCCCATCAAGTCCAACGGGGCGAGAAACACCTTGTCCTTCGGCAGATAAACTCCGGCGCTGTTCGGCAGGCCGCCCGCGCGGCGATAGTCATTGAGGACACCAAAGAGACGCGCTTCGTACCGGTTGTCCTTCGGTTGCGCGAGGATTCCGAACGGAGAATGGGAGTGCAGGTGATAGGTCTGCTCGAAGACGTGGGTGAGATCTTTCATCAACGCCTTGCCGAGATTCGCATCGGTGCGGAAACAGAAATGTGGCGTGGTGTAGACATACCCCTTGTCGTCCTTTTCCTCTTGGACGTCCGCGTAAGTCGCCGCCATCTTCGAAGCCAGCGGCCACGCGCTCCACGGCTCCTGATAGTCGAAGCCATGCTCCCGCAGGAAATCATTGTCCGCCGCGGAGAACTTCTCCGCCGGCACCGTCATCACCTTGCCGTTCGCCAGGCGGATCACCACGTTCCCCTCCTTCAGCCCGAGGAAATCCGCATTCAGCTTGCGCCCGTCCGTGCTGGTCCACTCCCGCCTAACGACCGACGGGTTTCCCGTGTCATCCGCGGCTTGGACCGCCGGGACGAAGAACGCCAACACCCAAAGAGGAAACACCACGGCTTTCATGCGCTTTGGTTGATGGCTGGAATCGATCTCACCCGCAAGAACATATCTGTAGCCTGTCGCGCCCCATCGTGGCAGCGGATTCCGCCCGGGCCTGAGATTGTCCGCAGGGCATCTACATTAGAAAACCGCTGAGTATCAGGGCTTGTACGAAACGGGTGTTTGATTTATCGGGCCCGGATGGCCCCTGACACCAACGATTCGACCGACCAGAAACCTGAGATCGACCTCCGCGGCGGATTGCCCGAAGGTCTTGAAATGTTCGCGGTCATCGAGGATCCGCGCAGTGGCAACGCCACCCGTCATCCGTTCGGCTCGATCCTCTTCATCGCGCTGAGCGCGGTGCTCTGCGGGATGGACACCTGCGAGGACTTCGTGCGTTTCGCCAAGGCGCGGCGCGAGTGGCTGGAAAAGTGGATCGATCTTCCCGACGGCATCCCTTGCGGCAACACCTTCCTGCGGGTCTTCGCCGCGATCGATCCCCAGTGCTTCGTGCAATGCATCGCCGAGTTTGTCGCGGCGGTCTGCCCGGACCTCTCCGGACAACTCGTGGCGCTGGATGGCAAGACGCTGCGCGGCAGCCGCAAGGCCGACGAGAGCACCGTGCAGATCGTCAGCGCGTGGGCCTGCCACAACGGACTGACGCTCGCCCAGCGGGCCGTTGACTGCAAAAGCAACGAAATCACCGCCGTGCCGAAGCTGCTGCGCCACCTCAATGTGAAGGGTGCGGTGGTGAGCCTCGACGCGATGGGCGCGCAGAGGAAGATCGCGATCGCCATCCTCCATGCCGGGGCGGACTACTTGTTGGCGCTCAAGGGCAACCAGGGAACGCTTCACGACGAGGTGCGTGCGTTTTTCGGGGATCCCGACAGCCTTGCCTACGCGCGTCGGAAAGGATCGGTGGTCGATGTCCGCGAGCAGCACGACAAGGGCCACGGCCGGGTGGAGAAGCGCGTGTGCACCGTCACGGATCATCTCGACTGGCTGCCCGCGAAGGTCCGGCGCGAGTGGCTCGGGCTGCGCTCCATCGTGAGGGTCGAGAGCCGCGCCGAGCTGGGTGATGGCCGCGTGCGCGAGGACACACGCTATTACCTGAGCAGCCTGCCGCCGGAGGCCGCGCGCCATCTCGAACTCACCAGGGCGCACTGGAGCATCGAGAACTCCTGCCACTGGGTGCTCGACGTGGTCTTCGGCGAGGACCAGGCCCGGGCACGCTGCGGCGACGCCGCCCAGAACCTCTCATGCCTGAGACGGATCGCCCTCAACATGCTCAAGCGCGATGCCGTCCGCCCGAAGGAACCCATCCGGGGCAAACGAATCTATGCCGCCCTCGACCCTGCCTATCTCGAGGCAATCATCGGCCTCCCCCAAATGTAGATGCCCTGAGATTGTCCGCCTTTCGCCTTGCGCCGGGGGGGCGGCATCCGGGAGACTGGGGGCCAAATCCATGGGAGCACCTCCGTCGGTCAATGTCGCGCGCCTCACCTATCTGCTCGTCTGCGAGGCGGCGGGCGTGGCGATCGCGCTGAGTACGAAAGGCACGTTTTTCGAGGTGCCGCTCTCGACGGGCATCCTCGGCGCGCTCGCGGTGGCGGGTTTCTTCATCTGGGTGGAGAGCCTGATGAAGGGTTTCTCGCTGCGGGGCTTCTCGACGGCGACCTTCGGCCTGGCCATCGGGTTGTTGTGTGCGTGGCTGCTGACCCGCGTGCAGGTTTCCGGGCTTCTGGAACTGGCGTTCCGCGACCAGCTTGAGAAACAGGACAACAGCGAGGTGCTGGTGAACGCGCTCAAGCTCGCGCTCGACGTCACGCTCTTCGCGAGTCTCGGCTTCCTCGGCGCGGTGCTCGCACTGCGCGGCAACCGCGACGACTTCGCGTTCATCATCCCGTACGTGCGTTTCCGCCAGGACGCCTCGTCCGGGCAACCGGTGGTGCTGGATGTGGAAACGATCATCGACGGCCGCGTTCACGCGATCATGCAGTCGGGGTTCCTGCACGGGCGGCTCATCGTTCCCCGATTCGTGCTCGACGATCTGCAGACGCTGGCGGATTCCGATACGAACGGCGACCGCCACCGCGGCGAGCGCGGATTGGAAAACCTCGACCGCCTGCAGAAGTCCGCGGACATCCAGGTGTCGATCGACGACTCGAAGACGTCTCCCGAGGCGGACACCCTCAACGCCCGCCTCATCGAGATGGCCAATCTGCTCGGCGCCCGTCTGATGACCATCGACGACAGCCTCACCAAGGTGGCGAAACTGCGCGGCGTCGAGGTACTCAATCTCCATGAGCTCGATGAAGCTCTCAAGCCGACCGTCGCCGTCGGCCAGCGCCTGCGCATCGCGCTGGTGCGCACCGGCAAGGAGGACCACCAGGCGGTCGGATATCTGCCGGACGGCACGATGATCGTCGTGAACCACGCGGTCACCAAGATCGGCCACACCGCGGAGGTGATCGTGGTGAGCACCTTGCAGACGAGCGGCGGCCTGATGGTTTTCTCCGAGCTCTACGCCGGCGGCGCTTCGTAGAAAAAGACCTCGGCATCCGGGTCGCGCAGCGAATCGACGAAGCGCTCCCACTCCGCGCGTTCGGATTCCTCCGGCGCCTTGGGCATTCCGTGCTCCGATGGATTGGCCACGAGGAAACGCAGCGGGCAGTCCGGTGCCGCGGCCCGCACCCGGCGGTGCAGCGCGCTCATCCGCGGCGGCGAGAGCGCCCAGCCCTCGGCCAGCAGGACCACGCCGGCCGGCGCCTTCGCGAGAGCTTGGGAAACGAGATCCTCCGCCCCATCGTCCAACACCGCCACCGGGTGCCATGCCGCCGGGTTCACCCGCAGGCGGCGAAGAAGGAAGGGCCGGAGCTCGTCCGGGCGCCAGCCGCCTCCGCCGACATCGAGCACCAGCACTCCGTCCAGCGGCTTCTCGCTGGTATCCTCGCGGCCCGCGCCGCTGAGGTCGCGCCACAGCGCGCGGTGGGCGCGGGACTGGAAATCGAGCGACGCCAGCGCCTTGCGTTCGCAGCGCCACGCGAGCAACCACAGCAGCAACCGCGGCAGCATCCCCCAGACGAGTGTCGCCATCAGCAGGAACATCCACCACGCGGCGGGGCCGGGCGGCAGCTCGCTACCCGGCGTCCAGCGCGTCGCATCGATCACCGCCGAGTCCGGCACCGCCGCCGGCCACCAGGCCGACCATGGGACTGCTAGAAACCCGGTGATCCGCTCCAGCAGCGTGTGCATCGCCACGTCCGTCGTCGTTTCCCAATAAAACCCGATGTGGCGGACGAGCACCAGACCGCCGAGGCCGCACGCGATGCCGATGTTGAACGCGACGCCCGCGCCTTGGATGATGCGCGCGAGCCGCCACAACACCGCCGCGCGCGGTGCCCCGCCATCGCGCATCAGGCGGCCCCACCACGTCGCACCGGGCTCGCCGGAGAAACGCCGGGCCAGCCTGCCGACGAGCGCCTGCACCATCGAAAACCCCTCCGCACCCTTGCGCCGGAACAACCATGCGACGAGGGCGAACAGCAGCACCAGCCACTGCACGCCCAGCAAGACCGCGAGAAACAAGGTGACGTGGATGCCGCCCCGAGCGCGGTCGAGGATGCCGAGCACGCCGGTTGCACCGGATAGAAACAAGACCAACGCCAGCCCGCCACCCACCAACGAAAGCGCTCCGGTGAAACCCGCGCCGTGCGCCGGCCCGCCGATGCCGTCGCGCCACACGGCGAATCCCGCGCGCCGCGCCGACGCGCCATCCCGGTCCCGCGCCGCGGCCAACACCTCGTCACGCAGCACCGCGGGCGCTTCCACGCCGGCATCCACCGCCTGCTCGAAGTCGATCAGACCTTCGAGCGTCCATTGCCGGCCATCGTCCGCCATGGCGGCATTCCACCGGGTTTCCGCCGCGATGACAACCCGCGAGCGGGCTCAGCGCGGCTTCGCGTTCGCGATCTGCTTGCGGAACAAGGGCACGAGGTTCGCATCCATCCACGCGAAGGCGGCATCGAGCCCGCCATCGAGATAGAGTTTCCCGATGGACGCCTCGACCCGTGTCGGGTTTCCGAAGGCGCTGAGGAAATCGTTCGACGTCAGCCGGGTGAACCACTCGCCATCCATCGACCCGCGCTCGCGGAGGACGAACTGGCGGGCGAACAAAGCCAGCACGGCGTCGCCCACCCATGCGTTCTCGCGCTCCTGTTGCATTTCCTCGTCCCTGCGGCTCACGAGGCGGAGCATGGGCGCTCAGAACGGCCGCACAAGCTTTTGCATGCGCTCGCGCTCGATCGTGTCGCGGAGGCGGGTCTCCGAGTCGGAGTCCCAATAGCCCGGCTGCAGCTCGAGAAACACGGACGTGTAGGGCAGCGCGGTCTGCGTGCGCACGACCAGCACGTCATAGCTGCGGTTCGCATCCTCCAGCAGCGTGAGCAGGCTGCGCTGCTCCAGCTCGGTCACCTCGTGGCCGTGCAGCGATCCGAGGATCCGCTCGCGAAACACGTCGATGCCCGGCGCGAAATCGTTCTCCACCGAGCGCAGCTCGCGCGTCAGATACACCCGCGGCCGGAGGTTTTCCGTCCGTTCGAGCGCGTTGAGCACGTAGTCCACGGCCTCCGGGATTTCCACCGGCGCCGGCACCTGCCGCACGCCCGCCCGGCTGTGCGCCGGAAACGAGGCCTCCGACACCACGATCCAGTTGCGGTATCCGAGCTGGGCCACCTGGTGGTCCACCGCGCCCTTCCATTCCGACCGGGACGGCTGCACCCATGCGCAGGAGGTCGTCAGGACCGCCACGCTGGTGAGCACCAACCATCTCAATGCGAACATAGTGCGGAGTAAAACCGCCAGCCCCGCCACTGTCAACGCGGCGGCGGGCGTTCATTCCACGGACACCGCGCGCACCCGCAGGAATCTCCGGCCTCCCGGCGCGGCCACATCCGGGTGCATCACCACGGTTTCCATGCCGTTCGCGGAGCTCTCCACCACGGTCGTTGCGACGATCGCTTGCAGGTCCGCCGGGTCGTTCCCCGCGAGCAACTCGTAGGCGAGATCCACCGCCCCTTCCGGACGGCGGAAACGCACCGCGTCGCGCGCGACGCCCGCGACGTCGATCCACACGAATCCTAGCACCGGCACGTCCGCCTCGCGAGGATCCGTGCCGAAGGCGCGCTCGTGGAAATTCGAGCGCAGGTCACCGTCCGGGTCCGAGCCGGCGGCCGAGATTTCCGGATCGGACAACTCTCCCGCGGCGAAATGTTCGAGCAGCCATGCCTCCCAAGTTCCCGGCGACGCCTCTTCCGTGCCGGGACTTCCGCCCGCCACCGAACTCGCCCGCCAGTTTCCCGCCACCGCGGGATCGGGGCGCGATGAGGGATCTATCAACACCAGTGAAGCGCCTCCCCCATCCGCTTCCGCGGGCCAGGGAGTTCCGGGAAGGTATTCAAATGAGAGGATCGTCGAGCCGCCGGCATCGTCGAGCTTCAGCTGCTCGCCCGAGTTGTCGAGCGCGCCCGAGTATTCACCCGCGAGCGGGAGCCCGGAACCATACGCGGCCACGAATGCGGCGGCGGCGCGCACGACGAGAAGCCGCGCGCCCGGTGCCAGGCTCGTCACCGCACCGGATGCGAAGTCGAAGGACACGCCGCCGGAGAGGGTGACGCCCGTTAGATCGAGCGTCACCGAGTCCGAGATGTTCATCAGTTCGATGAATTCGGCATTCGCATCCTCCGCCGGGTGGTAGTGAAACTCGGAGATCACGAGGAACCGCTGGGTGTCGCTCGGCGCTTCGGGTGTGACCGTCGTGGCCATCACGGTCCCGGCCGTGTCCTTCAACACAAGTGTTTCCCCCCAGTTCGACAGGTGACCGCCGTAGGGGCCCACCACGAACAGGCCCTCACCGCCGGTGGGCGATGCGGGCCTCGCCCGGAACGCCGCCACGCGGGGTGATAGATGGAGATTTCCTCCCGCCGGAATCACCGTGCCGCCGGGCAGGGTCATCGAAACGCCACCCTCCAGAGTCCACAGCGAGACATCCAGATCCTCCGCGTGCGGATTGGCGAGTTCGATGAACTCCTCATCCTGGTTTCCGGACGAGGGATTGAACTCCACCGCTCCGAAGACCGGAGCGAGTCCCGGCGTCGCGGCGGCGGGAACGAGGTTCGCGGCCGCGGCACCGTATTGGTTGGAATAGTAGAGATCCGTCCGCCGTTCGTTGAGCTCCGTATGGAGGGACCACGTGTTCACGTTGAGCACGGGATCCACCGCCGCTTCGAGTTCCAGCGCGCGGGATTCGAAGAACACGCCGGGTTGCGAGGAGGACGTTTTGTAGAGCCCGTCCATCAGCGTGCGGACGCGGCGCAGGATCATCGACCGGATCCACGGATCGTTGTGCAGGGCGTCGAAGAGGATGCTCCATTGGTTCGAGTTCGGATTCTTGTGCTGGGCGTCGCCCCAGAACGGGTGTTTCGCGAGCGAGTCGGCGTTCTCACCGATGCCCCACGTGTAGTCCTTGTCCCACGGCAGGATATACCATTCTCCCGAGTCCCCGCTGTCCCGGTAGAGATAGAAGTTCTTCCGGGTGTCGTCGGTATCCTGCACGATCACCTGCACGGCGCTGTAGTTCACCATCTCGGGGATGTTCAGGTGATCCAAGAGGAAACGGTGGCGGGCCTCGGTCTGCGGGACCGTGTAGGCGAGCGAGCCGCTGTTCTCGATGTTCACTCCGGCGAGCGACTGCTTGAGCCCGGCGATCAACGCGTCGAGATCGGATTCGTCCTCGTCGGTCCGCGTTTTCTTCTCCACGCCGGTGTCGCTGTCGTTGAGCACCGGCCGCAGGTTCGAGCGCTGGACGAACTTGTAGAGCGCGCCACCCTCCGGAAGGCCCTCACGTTTCAACAGATCCTCATCGACCTGCTCGATGTGGATGGCCAGCCGGTCGAACGATCCGTTGAGCCGCAGGTTCACGGGAAACGCCATCGAGCCAGGAGCCGCCGCCCGGTCGAAGGTTTCGAAGGCCAGCGGCTGTCTCAGGTAGCTGGAATCGAAGCCCTGTGCGTTGAGGTTGATCTCGCCCACCTTCGGGATGCCGGAGCTAACTTCGAAGGAATCGCCTTTGTTGAAATCGAACTTCTGGGACGAGCCGTTGGTATATCCTCCGCGCTGGCGGACGAAGATATTGTCATGAAACGCCCCGTCATGAAAAAACGAGGCGCGCGCGCCGGTGCGGGTGCGGGACGAGGACACCGCGTTGCAGAACCAATGATAGACCGGGACCGAATCCGGCAGCCCGTTCACCGCAATCACCGTGCCATGGTATTCGGCGGACTGGTTGGTGCCACTGCGGTCCGCGAACGGCGGATCGACGGTTTCCCGGCCCGCGGAATCCGTGGCGACGATCCGCCAGCGGAGCATCTGCCCGGCGGACGCCGCGGACGCGGGGATCGTCGCGCTGAAGACCCCGCCGCCGCTGTCGTTCATCGCGAGAGCGACTTCGGATCCATACATCACACGGTAGCGGAGGCTCACGGACGCCACGTTTCCGAAACGCGGCGCAACCCGCGCGCTCACCACCACGTCATCGCTGTCGGCGGACAACCACGGCAGGTGGGTGGCATCGGAGATTTCCGGACCCGGTTCGAAGGTGGACGAATTCACCGCACCGGGCGTGGCTTCCAGCAGATATCCGGCGTTTGCTCCGCCGGATGTGGCGAGCAGCACCGGATGCACGACCAGATCGCTCGACGATGACGAACGGTTGAGGACCTGAACCGCCAGCACGTTGCTTCCGGGCTGCAGCAGGCCGGTCGCAGCGCTCAGATCGAACCGATCCGGATTGTCGAGGGCGGCCTCGTGGTTGGCCGAGGACGTCGAGTTGAACGCGGGAACGGCCGGCGCTCCGGAACTGGCCGCGACCTTCGTGCCATTGATCCATGCGACGAACGCATCGTCGTAAGCCACGTCCAATCCCAACGACGTGAGCGCCCCGGGGTCCGATATCTCGAACGGCAGACGGAGATAGGCCGTCGTCGTGCCGGACGGGACGAACGTCGAGATCAACGGGTCGTAACCACCCTCGTTGTCGAAACCGAGACCGATCCGGTGGCCGCCGGAAAACAGGTTTCCCGGATTCGCAAACGTCGGGAGCCGCCATGCGGTCCCGATGTCGGAAACCGGCACATGATAGGAGAGATCGCTCGTTTCATCGACGAGATCCAGTTCCTCGGTGCCGGGCCCATAGCTGACGTCCTGCAACTGCGGGGGAAACGCGGGCGCGAATTCCGTCGCCACCGAGCCGTCCGGCCGCAGCAGCGCGAGATACTCTCCCGCGGCGGAGAGTTTGAAATTCGTGTGCAGTTCGGCGCCGGACCGGTTCTTGTCGGAGGCGAAGACCACGAGACGGTCATGAGCCGGCACGATCACCTGCGGAAACACCCATTTCGCCGGGCTCGCAGGGTCGTCCGTGAGACGCCAGCCGGCGAGATCGACCGCGGCCGCGCCGTCGTTGTGGATCTCGATCCAGTCCTCCCCATCTCCGTCCTCATCCTTCAAGGAGGATTCGTTGTCGGCGAGGAACTCGGAGATCACCACATCCGCCGTCGCCGCGGGCACGGGGAGAAAAGACCCCGCGACAAGTGCGGTGGCGGCAACGGACCAAGGAAGACGACGCATGAAAGGAGACCTACGGATCAGGGACAGCTATGGCCGCTTCGCCCCCGTCGTTCCACTCCAAAATCCGCGGAACCACGGGCGTCACAGGACTTGTTCGAGAAACGCCCACTCGTCGGCCGTCTTGTCGATCATCTTGGAAAGCGCGGTTCCGGCGCCGTGGCCCGCGCTGGTCTCGATGCGGATCAACACCGGCGGCCCGTCCTCCGCCTGGCATTCCTGCAGCCGTGCGGCGAACTTGAAACTGTGGGCGGGCACCACCCGGTCGTCGTGGTCCGCCGTGCACACCATCGTCGCCGGATAACGGGTTCCGGGTTTCAGGACATGATACGGCGAATACCGCAGCAGGGCCTCGAACTCATCGGCGTTCTCGGCGCTGCCGTAGTCCTTCTCCCAGGCCCAGCCGATGGTGAACTTGTGGAAACGCAGCATGTCGAGCACGCCGACGGACGGCAGCGCCGCTCCGAACAGGTCCGGCCGCTGCGTCATGCACGCGCCGACGAGCAGGCCGCCGTTGCTGCCGCCCTGGATCGCGAGTTTCTCCGGCGAGGTGTAGCCCTGCTTCACCAGCCACTCGCCGGCGGAGATGAAATCGTCGAACGTGTTCTGCTTGCGGAGCTTGGTGCCGGCAAGGTGCCACTCGCGGCCGTATTCGCCGCCGCCGCGCAGGTTCGCCACCGCGAGGATGCCGCCGCGTTCGAGCCACACCGCCCGGCCGATCGAAAACCCGGGCGTCTGGCTGATGTTGAAGCCGCCGTAGCCGTAGAGCAGCGTGCGGTGCGAGCCATCGAGCGCGATGCCCTTCTTGTGCGTGAGGAACACCGGCACCTTCGTGCCGTCCTTGCTGGTCACGAAGACCTGCTTCGTTTCGTAAGCGCTGCCGTCGAAGCCGACCTGCGGCCGCTTCCACAAGGTGCTCTTCCCGCTGGCGAGATCGTACTGATAGATCGCGCCGGGGTCGGTGAAACTCGTGAAGGTGTAGAACGTCGTCTTGTCGTCCCGCCGGCCGCGGAAGCCGCCCGCGCTGCCGATGCCGGGCAGCTCGACATCGCGGATCTTGTTCCCATCGAGATCGTGCACGGCGATCGCGCTCTTCGCGTCGCGCAGGGTTTCCAACACGAGCCGGCCGCCCACCATGCTGGCGTCCTGAAGCAGATCGGCGGACTGCGGGACGATCTCCCGCCACGCGCCGCGCTCCGGCTTGCGGACGTCGATGGCGATCACCCGCTGCCGCGGCGCGTCGAGATCGGTGAGAAAGTAGAACACGTCGCCCTCGTTGCCGATGAAATCATAACTCGCGTCGAAGTCGTCCAGCAGTTGGATCATCTCCGCGCCATCGATCGGCCGGTAGTAGAAACGGTTCCGCGGGTCCGTGCCCTCGCGGATGGAGAGAACGAGGAAACGTCCGTCCTCCGTGACCCCACCACCGAAGCCGCGCCGCGGATGCTCCTTGTCCTGATAGATGATAACATCCTCCGACTGCGGCGTTCCGAGTTTGTGGAAACAAAACTTCTGGAACTCGTTTGTCTGCGTGAGCGCCGCGCCGGGTGCCGGCTCGTCATAGCGGCAGTAGTAAAACCCGCCGCCGTCCTTCGCCCACGACATGCCGGAGAACTTGACCCATTTCAAGTGGTCGATGAGGTCCTCGCCGGTCGCGACGTCGCGCACGAGGATCTCGTTCCAATCGCTGCCACCGCGGGAGATCGAATACGCCAGCAGTTTCCCATCCTCGCTCGGCGTGTGGCCCGCCAGCGCCACCGTGCCGTCGTCCGAAAGCGTGTTCGGGTCGAGCAACACGCGGCTCTCGCCGTCGAGCGAGTCGGAGACCTTGAGCACCGATTGGTTCTGCAGCCCGGTGTTGTGGGAGAAAAACCAGCGGCCGCCGTATTCGCGCGGCGCGCCGGTCCGCTCGAAGTTCCATAGGTCCGCAAGGCGGTCGCGGATTTCCCCGCGCGCGGGGATCTTGGCGAGATACGCCTCCGTCACCTTGTTCTGCGCGGCCACCCAGGCCTTCGTTTCCTCCGCGTTGTCGTCTTCGAGCCAGCGGTACGGATCGGACACTTTCACACCGTGGAGTTCTTCCACGACCTCGCCCTTGCGGGTCTTCGGATAGTCGATCGAGGCGGAACAGAGCGGGGCGGACATCAGGGAAAGAAAAACCAGAGACTTCATTCGGTTGGCAAGCGTCGCGGTCAGGCGGGGTTGTGGAAAAAACTCAGGAGGCGGCGATATACTTCATGATCGCCGCGAGCCATGCGGCCTGCCCCTTCGCGTTCAAATGGATGGCGTCGGTGGTCATGAGATCGTTGAGGGTGCCGTCGGAGTCGAGAAACATCGGACGCAGATCCTGATAGAACACACGTTCGTTGTCCGCCAACAACGGGACTCTCTCGTGCAAGACGTCGATCTCCGCGCGGCGCGGGTCATCCGGCCGTTCGCCCGCGGGGAAACACCCGAGCACGAGGAACTTTGTTTCCGGGAGTTTCGCCTTCAGGCGCTCCACCACGGCGGCGGTTCCGGCGGCGGTTTCCTCCCCCGTGTGGCCGCCGGTGTTGATGTTGTTCACGCCGATCATCAGGACGACCCACTCCGGTTTGAGTCCGTCGAACTGGCCGTGGTCGATGCGCCACAGAAGGTGCTCCGTGCGGTCGCCCGAGAGCCCGAGCGAAAGCGCCTCGCCTTCGCCGAAGACCTTGTCGATCGGGCGGTTTCCACCGGCGTGGCTGACGCGGTCCTTGTGACCGGTGAGCGCCTGGGAAATCGAGTCGCCGAGGAACACCACGCGCGCGTCCGGGTGTTCCTCGGCCGCCCGTTTCACATTGGCGAACGCGTTCCGCCAGAGTCCCTTCGGCCACCCCTGGCCGGCGGCGCGGTATTCGGAAGAAGGCACGGGAACGATGGCGGGGTTCGTTCCGCGGCCGGTGGCGGCGAGCAGGAAACGCCGCAGCGGATCGGCCGGATGCAGCCCGTGCGGGTGGTGCCCGGCGCCGGGTTTGCGCCAAACTTTCACGACGCCGCCGAGTTTGGTTAGATTCGCGGCGAGTTCCTCGCCGTTCTGCTTGGGAGGCACCACCTCATCCGCGCTGCCGAGCACGAGCGCGACGGGGATCTTCGCACTGGCGATCGGCCCGAGCACGCTCTCGTCCCTCGGCTGTTGGTGTTTCATCGCCGCGGCCTCGTCGAGGCTCCACGCAGCGAGCAGGCGTTTCCAATCGTCCTCCGAACGCTTGCCGCCGTGGCCGCCGGGCCAGCTACGGAAATCGCAGACGGGATTGTCGCCGTAGATCGCCGTGACCTTCTCCGGATTCCGCGAGGCCCACAGGAAGATCGGAAGGCCGCCGCGGGACATGCCTTCGAGCACGGGTTTTTTCGAGAGACCGAGCGTTTCCGTCGCAAACTGATAGAACGCGTCCCATCGTTCCATCGCCCCGGGACCGCCATAGAGGTCCGAAACATCGCAGTAGCCGATGTGGAAACCACGATCCAACAGCGAGAGGTCGAGCTCCGGTTCGTGGCCGAAGAAGCGGGCGCGCCAGATCCACGGACGCCCCTCCGCGCTCTGCGATGGCGCGACGATCTTGCAGGCCGCACCGTTTCCGGGCAGCGGAAAGTCAACCGAGACACATCCGTGGAACAGCGACCGCTTCGGTTCCACGCCGGCGTTCACGAGGAGTTGGCGGACGTCGTGGTTTTCGTCGAAGCGGATGGTGATCTGTTCGAACAACTGGTTGGCGACGTCCTGATGACCGAACGTGTCCGGGTGCACGCCGTCGCTGGTGCCGTCCGCCCGCAGCGCGCCATCGATGGAGTGGTGGAAAACCCCCGGTTCCGCCTCCGCAATCCGCTGATAGATCCGCCGGATCTCGCAGATATGGGGAACCCGCTCCTTGAGGTTCGCCACGCGTTCGGGTTTCAAGCCCTTGCGATCCGGAAACATCGGCGGCGGGCCGGCGAAGTGAATTTCCACGTTGGGATTCGTGGCACGGAGCGAGTTCAGCACGAATCGAGCGTCTCCCTCGAGGTCGCCGTGGTTCTTCCAGTTGTCCGGGCTGGTGTTGCTGTCGTTGGTGCCGAGCATCACGACGGCCACGTCCGGTTTCCATGCGACCGCTTGTTTGAAGATTTCGCTGTTGGTGAGGGAGTTTCCGGCCTTGAGCGAAAGACAAGCGCCGCCGCGGGCGAAGGCACGGACCTCCGCTTTTTCTCCCAACAAATGCCCGAGCCGCGCCGGGTATCCATTGTGTTGCGGATCCTCGGCGTGCGCGCCGGTGGAAATCGAATCGCCGATCACCGCGACCCGTAGCGGAGCGGCGGAAAGCAATGGCGCGAGCGCGGCGGCGAGGACGAGGGCCTTCATGTTAGAGAGACGCGTCGAATTCCACCTGCCGGCCACGGGACCCCTCGACGCGGCGTTTCTTCTCGCCGCTGCGGACCGTGAACGGCCCGTCGAACTCGGGGGTCACCACGGCCTTCACGAGTTCGCCGTTTTTCCACGTCACATCGACTTTCGCCCCGCCGCGGGCGCGCAGGCCGGTCACACTGCCTTCCGGCCACACGGACGGCAGGGCGGGCAGCAGGTCGATCACGGGGCCGCCCGCGGGATCGACCTCCTGGCTTTGCAGCAGCATTTCGCTGACGGCCGCGGTGCCGCCGAAGTTGCCGTCGATCTGGAACGGAGGGTGGAGACAGAAAAGGTTCGGAGCGCTGCGGGTGATGAGCAGGTTGAGCAGTCTGTGGCTGCGGTCGCCATCACGAAGCCGTGCCCAGAAATTCGATTTCCACGCCATCGACCAACCGGTGGACGCGTCGCCACGAGCCTCCAGCGTGCGGCGCGCGCCTTCGAACAACACCGGCGTGGCGGCGGTGATCTCGCGGCCCGGATGAAGTCCCCACAAATGCGAGACGTGGCGGTGTTTCGGCTCGGCCTCCTTGTATTCCTTGATCCATTCGAGAATCCGTCCGTCGCTTCCCGTGCGGGTGGGCGCGAGTTTCCCGCGAGCCTCGTCGAGTTTCGCGGCGAGCTCGGAATCGGTGCCGAGGAGTGTCGCCGCGGCCGCGGTGTTGGCGAAGAGATCTCGGAGGATCTGCTGATCGTAAGTGGCGCCGTAGGTGAGCGTGTGGCGCTGGGGTTTCCCGCCGTCCTTCGGTTCGATGAAGTACGAATTTTCCGGCGAGTTCGATGGGGAGGTGACCAACCGGCCGCGCTCCGGTTCCTCGATCAACGTCGCGAGGAAGAACCGGCATGCCTCCTTCATCACGGGGTAGTATTCACGAAGAAAATCCACATCGCGGGCGGTTTCGAAGTGCAGCCAGATATGCTGCGCGAGCCACGCGCCGCAGGTCGATCCCGAGCCGGCGGAGGTGTTCGACGGCGCGGTATATCCCCACGGATTCTGGGTGTGGAAGCAGAGCCAGCCAGGTGCGTTGTAGTAGGCCTTGGCGGTTGCTTTGCCAGCCTCCGCCGTGTCCCGGATGAAACGAAGAAGCGGCAGGTGGCACTCGGATAGACCCGTCGGCTCCGCGGGCCAGTAGTTCATCTGGAGATTGATGTTGCTATGGAAATCACCACGCCACGGGGTGTCGGTTTCCTCCGCCCAGATGCCCTGGAGGTTGGCGGGCAGCTGCGAGTCCGCACGCGAACTGGAAACGAGCAGGTGACGGCCGAACTGGAAATACAACGCGTCGAGCGCCGGGTCCGGAGTCTTCTTCGCGCGCTGGACCCGCTCGGGAGTCGGGAGTTTCGCGGCGTCCGTTTCCGGGAGATCGAGCCGGCAGCGGTCCATCAGCGAAGCGTGATCGGCCGCGGCTGCGTCGCGCATCTTGTCGAAGGGCGTCGCGAGCGCGGCGGCAAGGCGTTCGCGCACGAGTGCGGTGAAATCCTTGCCACCCGCCTTCATGTCGGTGCCGGCGGAGACAATCAAAACGACCTCATCCGCTTTGGAAACACGGAGGCCGTCATTGGTTGTTTCGAGCGTCCCGCCCTTGGCCTTCGCGCCGAGCACGGCCTGGTAGCGGAGCCCTTCGCCGCCCGGCCAGTCGAAGGTGAGCTGGCCTTCCATGATGAAATGATCGCCATCGGCGCGGGTATCCGCCTGCGCGGGTCTCGCCAGCGTGGCGAGAAACGAAAGCGCTCCCGGTTTGTCCGCGGACAGACGCAGGGTGATGACCTCCTCGTTCTTCGGAACGACCAACTCGCGGGTGAAGGTGACGCCACCTTGTTCGAATCTCGTGGTGATCACTCCCGTTCGCAGGTCGAGCGCGCGGCGGTAGTTCTTCGCCTCGCCATCGCCGTCGAACTTCACGACCAGATCGCCGAGCGTCTGATAGCAGCCGAACTGCGTCTTGTCGAAACGCTTGGTGCCCTCCGCCCAGCGGAAGTGTTTCTCGACGAGCGCGTTCGCCCCCGCGACGTCCCCCTCGAACAAACGCCTGCGGATCTCCGGCAGCGATTCCCACGCGTCCTTCTGGTTTGCTTCGTAGGGCCCGCCGGACCAGACGGTCGATTCGTTGAGGATCACGCGCAGCAGACCGGTGCCGCCGCAGTCCATCGCGCCGAGCCGGCCGTTTCCGGTGGGCAGGGATTCGAGGAAATCGAAACGCCGCGCTTCCTCCGCGAGCGGCGTGCGGGTTCCGTCGTTGGAGATCGGCACCCGCGCTTTCTCCATCTTCCGCGCCGGAGCGGAAAACCAGACATTCCATCCATCCTCCGCGGCGGAGGCGAACGATGCGGACAGGAGGACAACAAAAACGAAACGGGCGGAGATGGGATGCGGGCGCATAAGGAACCGCCAGCTTACGTCTCCGCCCGTCCGGGCTTGTCAGATTGTTGCCGGGCCGGCCGGCATCCGCCGCCTACTTCGGCAGGATCACGATCGCGTGTTCGTCGTAACGCGCCTTGGCCCGCGCCTGGTCGAGCACGTATTTCAACACGCCACCAGCCGGGAGTTTCTTCAGGGTGAGTGTGATCTTGATGTCGTTGAGCTCACCTTTGGGATCCTGGATGATGAAATTCGGCGCCACGTCTTTTTTTGACTCCTTCTCGACGATGGTGCCGAGCGCATCGAGAGACTCCTGCAAGGTCGCCTCGCTCACGCGGAACTCGGGCACCACCACGGAGCCGAATTTCGACTCGCGGCCCTTGGCGGCGATCGCGCCTCCGTTCACCTTCAACTGGCCGAGGCTGTAGCGCGCGTGGGCGTGCTTCGGGTTGAGTTGGAGGGCTCTCGTGTAGGCGGCTTTGGCGGCGACCGCGTCGCCCGCTTTCTCGGCGGCCTGGCCTTGCTGGTAGTAGGCCTGCGCCTGCTGGCCGGCCGTCGGCTTGGTGGCGGTCTGGGCGATCGCGGCGGGCACGAACGCCGAAATGGCGACTGCTAGAAGGATTTGTTTCATGGTGTTTTTGCGGGTTTGTGGCAATCCGACCGCTAACACCCCACCCACCGCGGCGCAACCTGCATTTGAAACCCGCCGTCGTTTCTTCGCCCGGCGTGCATACTGCGTATATCAATGCTCCATGCGGAAGCGTCCGGGCCGGCCGCACGGAGCGCCGCGGGTGCCCCGGCTTGGGCATTGCGGCGGGCGGCGGGGTCCGCTAGCATCCGCGGCGGCGCGGGGGTTCCCGCTCCGGATTTCTCATGAACATCATCATCGTCGGTGCCGGCGAGATCGGCCGCCACCTCGCGTCCGTCCTGTCGCAGGAGGCCCACAACATCTCCGTGATCGAGAAGGACGCCGCGCTGGCATCCGAGCTCGAGCAGGCGATCGACGCCAAGGTGATCCACGGCAACGGCTCGAGCATCGAGGACCTGGTGGAGGCCGATGTGGGCGATTGCGATTTGTTCGTGGCGCTGACCTCGTCGAACACCGCGAACATGATGTCCGCCTCGATGGCCAAGGCGCTCGGCGTCGGCGAGGTGATCAGCCGCGTGCATCCCGGACTCCAGCGCGAGGAATGGCTGTTCGATTTCAAGGGCCACTTCGGCATCGACCACATCTTCAGCTCGGAGCGCCTCACGGCCATCGAGATGGCGAAGTACATCCGCAATCCGGATTCGATGGTCGTCGAGGAACTCGCCCGCGGCCGGATCGAGCTGCAGCAGTTGCGCGTCGGCGAGAACTCGCAGGCGATCGGAATCCCGCTGCGCAAACTGGGAGCGCCCACCGGCATCCGGCTGGCGATGGTGACCCGCGGCGGCGAGAACAGCGTGCCGGATGCGGAGACGGAACTCGCCGCCAACGACATCGTCACGATCTTCGGCGAGCCGCGGAAAATGCGCGACTTCGCCCAGCGCCTGCAGGGCCGCCGCGCGAAACGCGAGCGCATGAGCGTGGTCATCTTCGGCGGCAACGAATACGGATTCACCCTCGCCCAGATGCTTGAGAGCGTGGATTGCAATGTCCGGATTTTCGAGAAGGACCCCGCGCTCTGCCACAAGCTCGCCGACCGCCTCGCCAACACCACCGTCATCCAGGCGGACGCGACGATGGTCGCCGAGCTCAAGGAGGAACAGGTGGGCGACGCCGACTTCTTCATCGCCACCAGCGCGGATGACGAAGACAACGTGATGTCCTGCCTGCAGGCGCACACGCTCGGCGCGGCGAACTGCCTCACGCTCATCCACCGGGCCGACTACGCGGCCGCGATCTCGGCCAGCGGCCACCATTTCGGCATCCGCTCCGCGGTCAGCCCGCGCGAGGCGACGCGGCGCGAGATCCAGCGTTTCATCACCACCGACAAGTTCCATGTGATGAAGTCGTTCCCCGGCGCGAAGCTGATCGAAATGCGCGTCGCCAAGGGCGCCATCGCCACCGGCCACATGATCCACGAGGTCGAGTGGCCGCAGGGCGCGGTGCTCGTCGGCCACCTGCGCGGCATCCACGCCGACGTCCCGGGCCCGGACACCGTGCTGCTCGCCGACGACCACATCTACGCGGTGGTTGCGGACGCGTCGCTCAAGCCCTTCCTCCGCCTGCTGTCCGCCTGAGCCGGGAAACCGCAACGCCGCTTCCATGAATCCGCGCCTCGTTTCCCGCATCCTCGGCATCCTCATCATGCTCGAGGCCGTGGCGATGCTCGGCTGCGGCGTCTTCGCGCGCTTCGACGTGCTCGAGGGCGACGAAGCCGCGGCCGCCGCGCTCTTCATGTCCGCGGGAGTCACCGGAGCCTTCGCCGTTGCGATGATCCTCGCCGGCGGTCTGCGCAACGTGGTGGACCGCATCCCGCGGCGCGAGGGCGTGCTCATCGTCGGCCTCGGCTGGCTTCTGTGCAGCGCCTTCGGCGGCATCCCCTATCTGTTCTGCCCGCCGGGGCTCAACTGGGCGGCGGCGTTTTTCGAAAGCGCGTCCGGGTTCACCACCACCGGATCCTCGGTGATGACGGACATCGAGGCATGGCCGCGCGGGCTGCTGCTGTGGAGGTCGGTGACGCAGTTGTTAGGCGGCATCGGCATCCTGGTTTTGTTCGTCGCGGTGTTGTCGTATCTCGGGCTCGGGTCGAAGTCGCTTTTCATGAACGAATCCTCGTTCCGCGGCGGCGAGTCGGGCATGGCACGCATCCACGACACCTCGCTCGCGCTGCTGCGCATCTACCTCGGCTTGTGCGCGGCCTGCGCCATCGGCCTGCGGATGATGGGATTCACCTGGTTCAACGCGTGGTGCCACTCGATGACCGCGGTTTCCACCGGCGGCTTCAGCCCGCACAACCGCAGCATCGGCTTCTATTCGGACTGGGGCAACGGCTGGCTCATCGAGATGTGGATCACCATTTTCATGTTCCTCTGCAGCCTGAATTTCCTCATCTACGTGGTCATCCTGCGGAAAAACTGGAAGCGGCTGCGGCAGGAGGAGGACGCCAAGTGGCTGGCCGGCATCTGCGTCGCCTTCATCCTCATCATCGCCGGCGGCCGCGCGTTCCATGGCGACGACACCTTCACGCACGCGCTGCGCGACGCCTCATTCGTGGTGGTCACCATCGTCTCGACCACCGGTTTCGGCACCGCGGACTACGAACTATGGCCCGCGTGGTCGAAGGTGATGCTCGCCCTGCTCATGCTGATGGGCGGCTGCGCGGGATCGACGGCCGGCGGCTTCAAGGTCGGCCGCCTGATGGTCTTCCTGAAATCCGCGAAACTCGAGATCTCGAAAACCTTCCGGCCCAACATCGTGTTCCGCGTTTTCGTCAACGGCAACCGCATCGACGACTCGTCGCGCGCGCGCGTGATGTTCTTCCTCACGCTCTATCTGATGATCGCGGTGTTCTCCACGGTGGTCGTCGGTTTCCTCGAAGCCGGCACCGGCATCGACCTCGAAACCTGCTGCGGCACCGTGCTCGCCACCTTGTCGAACATCGGCCCCGGTTTCGGCACCGTCGGACCGACCGAGAACTTCGCGCACCTGCGCGAGCCGACCCATGTGTTTCTCGCCTGGCTGATGATCCTCGGCCGTCTCGAGTTGTTCGCTCTGCTGGTGGTCTTCTTCCCCAGCGCGTGGCGCAAATACTGAGCTTGCCAGCCCGCGATCCGGTGGAAACGTGCGCCATGGACCGTGCCCCCACCCCACCCACCGGCCCAACGCGCGTGCTGGTCATCGGCGGCGGCTTCGCCGGCCTCGAATGCGCCCGCGAGCTGGCGGGCGACGATCGTTTCGAAGTCACGCTCATCGACCGCACGAACCACCATCTCTTCCAGCCGCTGCTCTATCAGGTGGCCACCGCCGCGCTGGCGGCGCCGGACATCGCGCGCTCGACGCGCCAGATCTTCGCCGGCGAGCGCAACGTCACCGTGCTGATGGACGAGATCGTTTCCATCGATGCGGCCGCCGTTTCCGCCACCGGGAAATCCGGCGCCGTCTATCAGGCGGACCGCATGCTCGTCTGCGTCGGTGCGCGCACGAGTTGGTTCGGCCACGACGAGTGGGAGAAACGCTCGCTGGGTTTGAAAACCCTCGCCGACGCCCGCGCCGTGCGCCGCCAGGTGCTCCAGAACCTGGAAAACGCCGAGCTCACTCCCGGCTCCGCGGAGCGCGCCAAGCTCATGACCGTGGCGATCATCGGTGGCGGACCCACCGGCGTGGAGCTCGCCGGAGCCTTCGCCGACCTCGTCCACCGCTCGCTCAAGACCGACTTCCGCCGCATCGACACCTCCACCCTGCGCGTCATCCTCATCGAGGGCTCCGGGCGCGTCCTCGAGGCCTATGACGAGGACCAGAGCGAGTACGCCCGCCGCCGCTTGGAGAAACTCGGCGTCGAAGTCATGACCGGCGTCCGAGTTTCCGACATCCAGGGCGACACGCTGCATTTCAACGACGGCAACACGCTCGAATCCGCCGCCATCATCTGGGCCGCCGGCGTGGCCGCCCACCCGCTCGCCGCCACCCTCACCGAGCCCGCCGACCGCGGCGGCCGCATCCGCCCCGAGCCGGACCTCTCGCTGCCCGGCCACCCGCATGTGTTTCTGGCGGGCGACATCGTTTCGCTGAAAAACGAGGACGGCAGCCCCGTGCCCGGCGTCGCCCCCGCCGCCGTGCAAATGGGCCAACACGTCGCCCGCATCCTCCAGCGCGAGGCCGACCAACCCGGCCGCGAGCGCCCGCCCTTCCGCTATCACGACAAGGGCATGATGGCCATCATCGGCAAGAACGCCGCCGTCGCCAAAACCGGCTCCATGCGCCTCCGCGGTTTCCCCGCCTGGCTCGCCTGGCTCTTCATCCACATCGCCTTCCTCGTCGGCTTCCGCAACAAGCTCGCCGTCCTGTTAGGCTGGGCCTACGCCTACATCCGCAACGAACCGGAAACCCGCATCATCGTGGGCGATAGGGACGGTGCGTAACGCGAGCTTGCTGCCGGGCCAAACCCCGTGCCGCGTTGAAGCACGACCCATCCCCTGTCACTCCCAGTCGTGGAGTGTGGGATTGGCAAACACGGATTCCGCGGCGGCCGTCAAATACTCGTATTCCGCGGCGCTGAGATCCTCCTTGTCGCCTTTGAAGTAAGTCTCGAGGAACACGATATGAACCGCCTCGTCCATCTCCCGCGCGGAGTAGATGAGGCGGTATCCGCCGCTCTTGCCGACCTTCAATCCCGGCACCTGAAGCCGCATCTTCCGCAAATCGTGGAAACGGGGGATCGAAACCCCGTGTTTCGGGTTGAGGCGCAGCACCTGCTTCAGCGTCCCACAGGTTTGCAATACGCCATGCTTGGACTTCTTGCCCGACTGCCTCGCCCGCTTCGCACAGTGGAACCGAACATCCATGGATCAAAGCCCGTCCGGATCCTCCGCGCCACCATACAGCATCAAGTCCGCTGACAGCTTCTCCAACATCCCCGCATAATGCCACGCGGGCTCGCGGTGACTCAGGTCGGAAAGTTCCTTCGCACTCTTGCCGCCATGGTCCTTGCAGACGGATTCCACAAGCTGCAACTCATCTGCCGAAAACGCTCCGAGGTCCGCATCGCGATTCACTTTCACCTCATTGAGCCTCATCCCTCCGACCTGCCGCGGAACGGTCGTCACCATGCCGCTCTTCGTCATCTTCCGGAGATGTTTCTCACCACGGCTGGGAACCGGCCCGTGTTCGTATTTGATGAATTCCGATCCCGTGACCGAATCGCCGGTCTCCCGCATCGCCTTCGCATCGATGAAGTAGATCAGCTTCCACAGCTTCGTCGGGCCAAGGTTCGTCACTCCCGGATGGCGACCCAGGTAAGCGATGAGTTCCTCAAGTTTGTGGCTGTTCATGGCGGATGCCGGTGGAAAGGCCGTTTTCGCGGGTGGGCGCACGATGCCTTGGATGCCGCCCCGAGTCAAGAATGCCGCCCGCGCCTTTCCCCTTGCCCCGTCCGCCCCCCGCCGCTTGAATCCCAGCGTCCGCCTCGGCGGATGGGGCCTGATAAACCTCACACTACGCGGTTGGCAATGACCGCAACCATTGCCGCCAAACCGACCCAAAAGGCCGGGGAGGCGGCGGCGCATGTCCAGGCCGTCCCCACGGGGTTCGGCTAAAGGCCGTTGCGGTCGACGTAGTGCGACTTTATCACTCCCCGTCCACCGGAAGGACGCCTTGTCATGCCTCCTTCCGCCCGATCCACGACTGTCGTCGCGCCATGTTCCGCGACCTCACCCGATCCCGTCCGGGCGCAAACCCCTGCCATCGTCCGGCCGTGCCCACGCTGAACTGGATCGGCAAGGATGCGGTGGTGAAGCACCACAAGGAGGTTCCCTTCCGCCTGCTGGAAGCCGACAAGAAGCTGTCCTTCGGTGATCCGGCGGCCGGGAATCTGATCGTGGAGGGCGACAACCTGCATGCCCTCAAGGCACTGCTTCCGCGTTACGCCGGCAAGGTGAAGTGCATCTGCATCGACCCGCCGTATAACACCGGAAACGAAGGTTGGGTTTACAACGACAATGTGAACAGCCCGGAGATTCTCCGCTGGCTCGGACAGACGGTCGGAAAGGAGGCAGAGGACTTAAGCCGTCACGACAAGTGGCTGTGCATGATGTATCCGCGGCTGGTGCTGCTGAAGCGGTTCCTCAGCGACGACGGGCTGATCCTCGTTTGCATGGACGAGAATGAGATCGGAAACGTGAGACTGTTGATGGACGAGATTTTCGGGAGATTCAATTGCTTGGGGACTATCGTCTGGAACACGAGGAATACCGACAACCGGGTAAAGACCTATTTTTCTCACGATCACGAATATATTCTGATCTATGGAGGAGGTCCCGGAGCTTCACTCGAAGGGCGAGTGATTGATCGAGGCAACTTTCGCAACACGGACAATGACAAACGTGGGCCATACGTCACCGATCCGCTCACGGGCAAAGCTACCGCAGATGAACGCCCGAACCTGCATGCTTACTCTATGAGGCAGCCTGGAACCCGGAATGTATGGGATCCCGACCCTGCAAAAGGATGGATCACTGACGAAGCGGGATATGAAAAGCTCTTAGCCGAAAAACGAATATGGTGGCCGCCCAATCCATCGTCGGGCAAACCACGAAAAAAACGATTTCTTTACGAAACGAGCACTCGAATGCCGGCCGGATCGTTTTGGGCCGAATTCAGATCCCAATCGGGAGCCAAAGAGTTGGACGACATACTTGGCCAACGACTTTTTGCGTTTCCCAAACCGACCGCTGTGATGCAAAGGATCATCGATCACTGTGTGCCACCCGAAGGTATCGTCCTCGATTCCTTCGCCGGATCCGGCACGACCGCCCACGCGGTTCTCAAGCAGAATGCGGCAGACGGCGGAAACCGCAAATTCATCCTCGTCGAGATGCTGCCGGAGATCGCCCGTGGCATCACGGCGGAGCGGGTGCGGCGGGTGGCTGGTGGTTATACGAACGCCAAGGGCGAGAAAGTGGAGGGCTTGGGCGGCGGCTTCCAATACTGCCGCTTGAGCAAGGAGCCCTTGTTCGACGCGACGGGCGCGGTGCGGGAGGATGTGAGGTTCGCCGAACTGGCGGAGTTCGTCTGGTTCGCGGAGACGGGCACGGGTTTCAGCGGCAGGGCGAAGAGTCCTTTACTTGGCATCCACGACGGCGTGGCGGTCTATCTGCTCTACAACGGCATCCTCAAGGACCGCACGGTGGACGGCGGCAACGTGTTGACGGCACCGGTGCTCGCCATGCTGCCGCCGCACGACGGACCGAAGGTGATCTACGCGGCGGCGAACCGCCTCGGCGCTCCACGCCTCCAGCGGGAACAGATCGTTTTCAAGCAGACTCCCTACGCCCTCGACCTTTGATGCCATGCAAGTCCTGACGCCAAAGCAATATCAGGAGTCCATTCTGGAAAGCGTGGCCGCCTACTTCGACGCCTGCCATGAGACGGGCGATCCGGACCAGGCGTTTTACCGGACAACCAAGGCGCTGTGGGGCGAGGGCTCCGCCTACCGGCCGATTGCCGGGTTCCCCGCGGACATGCCGTATTTCTGCCTGCGCGTCCCGACCGGCGGCGGCAAGACGCGACTCGCCGCCCGCGCGGTGGAACTGGTGAATTCGAAGCTGCTGCGCACCGAGCACAGCGTGATCCTGTGGCTGGTCCCGTCGAACGCGATCCGCGAGCAGACCTACAAGGCGCTCAGGAGCCGCGAGCATCCCTATCACAAGGATCTGCGGCTGGCCGGACCGGTGACGGTGATCGACCTCACCGAGGCAAGAGCGCTCACCCGCGCCACGCTGGACACCTCCACGGTGGTGATCGTGGCGACGGTGCAGGCATTCCGACGCGAGGATACCGAGGGGCTCAAGGTGTATGAATCGAGCGGCGTCCTGATGCACCATTTCGAAGGATTGGACGAGGCGCAGCGTGCGAACCTGTTGAAGGAAAACGGCGGCGAGCGTCCGGCCGTGACGCCGTATTCGCTCGCCAACGTTCTTCGCTTGCGTCGGCCCTTCGTGATCGTGGACGAGGCACACAACAGCCGCACACCCCTGTCCTTCGACACGCTGGCCCGATTCCGCCCCAGCGGCATTCTCGAACTCACCGCCACGCCGGACACGACCACCACGCCGAGCAACGTGCTGCATAGCGTCTCCGCCTCGGAACTGAAGGCGGAGCATATGATCAAGCTACCCATCCAACTGGAAACGGTGCCGGATTGGCAGAAGTGCCTGGCCAGCGCGATCGACCGCCGCGAGCAGCTTCACGAAGCGGCGCGGCAGGAACACAACTCCGGCGCGGAATACCTGCGTCCGCTCGTCCTCATTCAGGCGCAGCCACGGAGGAAGGGCGTCGAAACCCTGGATGTGGACGCGGTGAAAGCGGAACTGGTTTCCAACCACAACATCCCGGAGAAGGAGATTGTCATCGCCACCGGCGAAGAACGAGGGCTGGACCAGGTGGAGAAGGACTACGAGGGCGGCATCGCTTCGCCGAAATGTCCGGTGCGTTTCGTCATCACCCAGCAGGCGCTGGCGGAGGGATGGGACTGCCCGGCCGCCTACATCCTCGTGAGCATGGCGGCGGTGAAGTCGTCCACCGCCGTCGAACAACTTCTCGGCCGCATCCTGCGCCAGCCGCAGGCGGAGAAACGCGCGACCGAGGCGCTGAACCGGTGCTACGCCTACGTGGTTTCGGACGACTTCAGCAGCACGGCGAATGCCCTCCGCGACCGCCTGGTGGAGGGCTCGGGCTTCGAGGAACGGGAAGCATCTTCGTTTGTCGCCGCAGCCAGGACGGAGCAGAGCAAGCTGGACCTTGGCTCGGGACGGATCGTCTTCACTCCCGTGGATGTGGTCCTGACCGAAAAGCCCGAGCTGAAGAGCCTGCCGAAGGACACGAAGGCCAAGGTGAGCTGGGACGCCAAGAAGGGGCGTTTGACGATATCCGCGCCACTTTCTACTCAGGAAACCGAGGCGCTGCAGGCGACGGTGAAGGGCGAAACCTCCCGCGGGCTGATCTCCCAGGCGGCCGAGGCGAGCCGGACACAGGCGGTGCAGGTGTTCCAGTCGCCATCGGAGCGAGGGCTTGATTTCCGCGTGCCGCAGATGTGCGTGATGGTGCACGGCGAGCTGACGCTCTTCGACGACCCCGAGGTGTTGGAGTATCCTTGGGATCTGCCGCTGGGACATGCGGCACCGGACGAAGTGGCGATCCGCGAACTGGACCTTGCCAGCAGGGTGCGCGACGGGGGCACGATCGATGTGGACGAGGGAAAGGTAAAGGTGCGCTTCATGACGGAACTCCAGAAGGATCTCGGCCTCGCCTACAAGCCCGAGCACTGGACGGAAGCGAAGCTGGCCGCTTGGATCTGCCGCAATCTTCCGGATCCCTACACGACCCACGCGAGCAAGAACGCCTTCGTTTCCGCATGGCTCCGCAACTTGCTCGCACGCGACGGATTCGACCTCGCGAAGGCGAACCGGCAGAAATTTCTCATCCGGCAGTTGTTGGAGCAGCAGATCAAGTTGATGCGGAAAGAGGCGGTGCGGGACGCCTATCAGACGGCTCTCTTCGGCGATGAAAGAGAGGAACGTGTGAAGGTGGACGGCTCATACAACTTCGAGTTTCACCCGGATGCCTATGCCCCTGACCGGGACTACGACGGACGTTTCGGAGAGGCGGATTTCCGCCACCATTACTATCCCCGGATCGGAGATTTCGACTCGAAAGAGGAATACCTCTGTGCCTGCGAGCTGGAAAAGTGGGCCGCAAGGGGCAGCATCAAGTTTTGGGTCCGGAACCTCGTGAGGAAGCCATGTTGTTCGTTCTTCCTCCAGACAGCGGAGAGCCGGTTCTTCCCGGATTTCGTCTGCATGCTGCCAGACGACACCGTGCTCGTCGTGGAATACAAAGGGGGCGACCGCTACGCCTCCGCCAAACCAGATCGGGACATCGGCGAGCTGTGGGCGGAACTGAGTGGTGGAAGGTGCCGCTTCGTAATGGCGACGGACAAGAAGTGGGCGGAGATCGAGGCGAGGCTGTAGGTTTGGTGGCTGACTGAATTCCCCATGCGGATGGACCACATAACGCGAGCTTGGTATCGACGCCACCGCGTCGTTCCGCTTCACTTCGCGCACACTCATGCTCGAAGCCTCCATGCGCTGGTTCGGCCCCGGAGATCCGGTGCCGCTCTCGTTTCTCCGTCAGGCGGGGGCCGGCGCGGTGTTCACGTCGCTCCATCAGATCCCGTATGGCGAGGCGTGGCCGCGGGAGGCGATCCGCGAGCGGAAGGATGAAATCGAAGCCGCCGGACTGCGTTGGAACGTCGTCGAATCGGTGCCGGTGCACGAGGACATCAAGACCGGCCGCGGCGATCTCGGACGCTTGTTAGAGAACTACACCACCAGCCTGCGGAACCTCGTCGCGGAGGGTATCGACACGGTCGTTTACAACTTCATGCCGGTGCTCGACTGGGTGCGCACGGAGATGTCCTATCAGCTTCCCGACGGATCGCGCTCGATGCGTTTCGATCCGGTGCACTTCGCCGCCTTCGACATTCACGCGCTGCAACGCGGGGGAGCCGGGGACGACCATCCGGCAGACGTGCGGGAAAAGGCCGCCGCCTGGTGGACCTCGCTCGACGACACCGCGCGCGATCGTTTCATCCGCTCGGTCATCGACGTGTTTCCCGGCGTGAAGTGGAACCTCTCGCTCGACGACATCCGCACGATGCTCGCCCGTTACGACGGCATCGGCGAACGCGGGCTGCTCGCGAACCTCGGGCGTTTCCTCGACGCGGTCGTGCCCGTCGCCGAGGAATGCGGCATGCGGCTCGCGATCCACCCGGACGACCCGCCGTTTCCCGTGCTCGGCCTGCCGCGCATCGTCTCCACCTCGGCGCAGCTCGACGCCATCCTCGCGCTGGCGGACAGCCCGGCGCACGGCGTTTGTTTCTGCACCGGCTCGCTCGGCGCGCGGCCGGACAACGACCTGCCCGCGATGGCCGCGCGTTTCGCCGGACGCATCCACGCGCTTCACCTGCGCAGCACGCGGGTCGAGCCGGACGGATCGTTTCACGAAGCGAGCCACCTCGAAGGAAACACCCGCCTGGCATCCGTGCTGCGCGCGTTCCTCGGCGCCCGCGCGGACGGCGGAACCATCCCCTACCGCCCCGATCACGGCCTCGTCATGATGGACGACCTCGCGAAACCGGAGGGCATCACGCCCGGCTACTCCGCCATCGGCCGGATGAAGGGCCTCGCCGAGATCCGCGGGCTTCTGGCGGGAATGGACCGTTAGATGCCCGGCAGTCGTTTGAGCAGCCCCTCGGCACGCCGGCACCATTGCGGATGGTGAAGGACCCAGCCCCCCGCCGCGCCGATCAGGCTGCCAAGCGTGATGTCCTGCAGCCGCGCCCAAAGCAGTTCGCGGAAGGGGGCGCCGCCGGACGCGATCTCGGCGAAACAAACCGTCAATGGAGTGATGAACACCACCGCCAGTCCATAATGACGCGGCACCAGGAACTCGACCACCATCACGAGCACGATCACCAGCGCAGCCAAGGCTCCGGGGCTCATCGACGGTGGAAACAGGAACCACGAGATCCCCATGCCCACCGCGCTTCCGACGATCCGGTGCACGTTGCGATGCCATACCGCCCGGAACGTTCCGCCCTGGAGGATCGCGATGCAGGAAATCGGCACCCAATAGGGATTCTCCAGCTCCAGGAGCTGGGCGGCGAGCAGCGATACCATCACACTCGCCGCGATCACCGCCGACTCGACCATCACGGCCGCCCGGTTCCCGTCCCCACCGGCCACCTTGAGAGCATCTGTCTTCCGGCCGCCCGATGCGAGGCAGTAGATCAGCGCGATGAGAAACGAGCAGGCCGCCCCGGCGGCGACAATCGCCACTTTGGTCGGAAGCGCATGGATGTCGAAGATCATGTTTCCCGCGATCGCCGCCGTGACGACGAAGAAGAAACTCGCCGGCGGAGCGATGGCGAAGCGGCGGCAAAACCATGCGGCACGGAAAGTCACCAGGCCGAGCGCCAGCACCGCGGCAGCCGGATGGAAGGTGCCCAGCGCGCCCAGCGCGAAGCTCACCACGAACCCCAGCGCGCAGGTGGCCATCCGCCGCAGCCGTTCCCTTCGCGCGAATTCCGAGGAAGGGAGATACAGGATCGCCATCGAACCGGTCGCGGAGAGCATCCCGTCCGCCGGGTTCCCGGAACACACGCCCCACCACAATGGAACGGCCACGGACATGGCGGCGAGCAGCGGCACGTGCCACGAAGGTCCGCCGGACATCCATCGAAGATACGCGCCGCTTCTTGTTTTCCCCACCGCGGCGATGCTACGAATCCTCCGGGTTTCGGCGAGCCGTAACCTTTCTCCCGAATAATCCCAATGGGTGAGCCGACCGTTGGAAGAAACCGTGTCATCCTTCGGTTTCCTTCCACCCCATGACTCGCCACATCCGCATCCTTCTCAGCGCCGTCCTGGCACCCGCATTCGCGCATGCCGGACAGATGGGCCACGAGGAGATCGTTGTGGAGGCGCCGTTCGAAATGCCGGCGATCCGGGTGCCGGTTTTTCCCGAACGGGACTTCGCCATCGATGACTACGGCGCGGAGGAAGGCGGGAAATCCAAGGTCACCGATTCGATCCGCAAGGCGGTCCAGGCCTGTCACGATGCGGGCGGTGGACGCGTCGTCGTTCCCAAGGGCCGTTGGCTCACCGGCGCGGTCCATCTGCGCGGCAACGTCAACCTCCACCTCACCGAGGGCGCGGAGCTGGTATTCAGCGACGACCCCGACGACTATCTGCCCGCCGTCCGGACGAGTTGGGAAGGCATGGAGTGTTTCAACTACTCGCCGCTCGTCTATGCGTATGACTGCGAGAACCTGGCCGTCACAGGCAAGGGCACGCTCCATGCGAAGATGGGCACCTGGGAAAAGTGGTCCGGCCGGCCGCCCGCCCACATGGAGGCGCTCAAGAAACTCTATCACATGGCGGCGAAGGACGTGCCGGTGGAGCAACGCCGGATGGCGGAGGGCGCCAACAACCTGCGCCCGCATTTCATCCAGTTCAACCGCTGCCGCAACGTGCTCGTCGAGGACGTGCGCATCCGCAACAGCCCGTTCTGGACGATCCATCCGCTGCTCTGCAAGTCGGTTGTCATCCGCCGCGTCGACGTTCGCGCGCACGGCCACAACAACGACGGCGTCGATCCCGAGATGACGCGCGACATGCTCGTCGAGGACTGCGTGTTCGACCAGGGCGACGACGCCATCGCCATCAAGTCCGGCCGCAACCAGGACGCGTGGCGCCTCGACACACCCACCGAGAACCTCGTGATCCGCAACTGCACGATGGAGCAGGGCCACCAGCTCGTCGCCATCGGCAGCGAGCTGTCCGGCGGAATCCGCAATGTCTACATCCACGACTGCATCTTCGCCGCGAACGAGAAACACCCGCCGCAGAACATGTTGTTCATCAAGACCAACATCCGCCGCGGGGGATTCGTGGAGAACATCCATTTCGAGAACATCGAAGCCGGACAGGTGCGCTTCAGCGTGCTCGGCATCGAAACCGACGTCCTCTATCAGTGGAAGGACATCGTCCCGACCTACGAGGAACGGCTCACGCCCATCCGCGGGATTTTCCTTCGCAACGTGAAGGTCGGAAAGTGCGACACGCCGTTCCGGATCCTCGGCGACAAGCGCCAGCCGGTGACCGGTGTGACGTTGGAAAACATCAGCGTCGGCCACGCGGAACATCCCGACAGCCGCTTCGAGCATGTCCGCGGCCTTCGCCGGACCAACGTGACGATCGGCGGAGCGGAGCAGGCCCGCGCACGCTGACGGAGGCTCCTTCAGGCATCGTCCGGCTTGCGGACCGACGGGTCGGCGATCAGTTTCCGCATCCGCCAAAGGAGCACGCCGCTGCCCACCAGGGCCAGCCCGCCGCAGATCAGGAACACCCGGTTCGACGGGATGCCGAGCTGCCTCCGCGCGACGAGAAACACCACCGAGGCCAGACTGGAGGCGACAAAGGACAGCCCGTTCGCCGTTCCGAGGAAGCGACCGCGCTCGTCCGCCGGCGAAAGATGCTGCAGCAAGGCCTGAAGCGGAACGATGTAGAAGCCCGCGAAAAACCCGGCACCCGCGAGCAGTGCCGCCACCAGCAGGTAGTGGAGCGGCAGCAGGCCCAACAGCAGGAAGAACAACGACATGCCCCCCGCTCCCACCGGAATCAGCCGCGGCTCGATGTGTTTCCCGGAGATCAGCCCCGCGGCCACGCTGCCGAAGCCGATGGCGATGCCCAGCAGACCTAACAAATAACTCGCCTTCGTCGGAGTGACGCCCAGCAGGTCGCGGTAGTCCGGCAGGATCAGCAGTGCGAGCATGCCGATCAGATAGAAACCCGCCCACGACACCGCCACCAGCAGCAACGAGGTGCGGCTCATCTCGCGCAGGGCGTTCCAATAGGTGTCCACGAGGTTGAACGAGAGTTTCGTCCCCGGCGCCATCGCCTTGAGCCTGGGCAGGAACAGGCAGGCTCCAAGACCCAGCGCCGCGACCGCCAACAAAACCGTCCCCGGCACCCACGCTTGCGCCGCGGGCGTCACGCCGTCCACCGGCTCCGGCTGGAACGCGGAATACACCGGACCCGCCGCCAGCGTGCCGAAGATGACGGCGATGTTGGTGAACATGTTGATCGTTCCGTTCGCCTGGCTGAGCCGCGCGTCGCCCACGAGTTCCGGGATCATGCCGTATTTCGCCGGTCCGAAGAACGCGCTCTGGATCGCCAGCAGCAGCATCGTTCCGAGCGCGATCCACAGGTTTCCCATCGCGAAGGCCGTGAAGCCGACCGCCGCGATGCCGATCTCCGCAACCTTCACCCACAGCGCCACTCGTTGTTTGCTCGTCCGGTCCGCGATCTGCCCGGCGAATCCGGAGAGCACGATGAACGGCACCGTCAGGCACAGCCCGACGTAACTCTGCCCGCCGTCGCCGAGCTGCCCGGCCCACACCCCGCCGGCCGCCACCGCGAACGACAGCACCCCCTTGAGCAGGTTGTCGTTCACCGCCCCGAAGAACTGCGTGAAGGTGAGCGCGGTGAATCCCCGGTTGAACAAGCGGTCGGCCATCGGCCGGGGTTCTAGCATGCCGGAGGCGGGACGGATAGGAGCGAGTTGCGAGGCCGCCGAAGATTCCGCCGCTCGAACCATCCGTCGTTCACAATCGTTCGATTACCGTCAGCTCCAGTTGTCGGCCGTTGGCGGAGACGCCGAAAACGCGGCGGCCGGATACGACAAAGCGTTGGCCCTGGCCCAGCCGGAGCGGGCCGAGGTCGAAGTCTCCGGATTTCCCGCGACCGCTTGCTTCGATGATCATGCCATGGGTAGAGACGTGTTGGTCCCGAGTCCATTTCTCCCAGAGGATGAGGAGTCTGTTTCCCCAACGGACCATCTTCGGCCTGCTGGCATGTTCGCGGTTCTTGTGGTTGTAGCGAGTCAGCCAGACCACGCCTCGGTTCTGCTGGGACAAGCGGCGACCGCCGTAGTCGTAGAACGCGAAGCGGCGCGAGTCACGGCCCTTTGTGAGGATCATGCGCCGCGGAACGACATATTGATTTTGGTCGATTTCATCAAATTTCGGGGAGACGAGAAGATATGCCAGATTGCGGGATTCATTGACGGCATCGGTGGTATTCTTGTTGGAAACGCTCCGTTCGGAGGAAAGAAGAACCGCGTTGCCCTTCCCAACGGGCACGATGTCACCGAGCTCGGTATAGGTGCGGTTGTCGTTGGACCAGCGGAGAGGCGGGAGGACGGTCCCATCGCCAAGGTCCCGGGCGGTTTCCGCATGTCTCGTTCGATAGGTAAATGCGACACGCCCGGCGTGGAAACCGTCCCGCACTTTGTTGGTGACCACTCCCCGCGGGTAGTTGTCGCCCAGCGACATGGTCAGAAAATCCGATCCGTCGTGGACGACCCGGCTGTCGAAGGAGTGGCTCGCGTTCTGCGCGGGCGGGTTCACGGTGCGGAGGTTCCGGGACCGGAAGAGCGTGATGGTGGAGCCCTGGTGGCCGTTGTGCATCACGCGGGCGAGAACGAGACAGAGCCGGCCTTTCGCATGGTGGAGGCGAGCGGAATTCCATGATGCGTCGAGGCTCGCCACGTCGAATTTGCGGTCCGACGCCCCCAGTTTCCTGCGACGGATCGGTTTCCCAAATGGACTGGTCTTGACCAACATCATCTTCGGATCGGACCCCTTGGTGTAGGTGAGATAATACCAGTTCCCGAGCGGATCACGGGCGGCGGCGCCCAGTTCGTCGAGACACAGGGGCATCCGCACCGTGCGGACCCTGAGGTCCGGGCCGACGCGGGTGAGCCAGATGATCCTCCGCAAGGCGTCTTTCCAAACAATGACGACCCCGCCGTCCTCCGGTTCACAAAAAATCTTCTGCCCGCCCGGATAGGGATTCCCCGGACCCGGTTGCGACGCGAGCGTGTCGATCGGCACGCCATGGCCGGAGACATCGATGGAGAACCGGCTGGCACGCGCGAAACGGTTGGAGGCGAGCCGCGCGATCGAGACGCCCGGCGCGACCTTGGAATCCGCAGCGAGTTCTCGGCCGGCGGGCAGATGGAAGAAGATCCGGGTTTCCTCCAATTGATGCAGGTTGATTCCGGGAACCAGGGTAAAGCCATTCGGAACGATGTCAGCCGCCGCGATCCGCGCTTCCTCGACGACCCGTCCGTTTCCGAACGGGATTCCATGCGCGCCGGGTTCCGCGCTCTTCCGTAAGCTGTAGACGACATGGTCCGACGCATCAGGAAAACGGAAGAAAAGGTCGTTGCCGGACGCCACGAACCGGAAGTCCCCGGAAAACGACGGCGGAGAAATCTGATAGGCCGTGATGGAATCATTCCGCCCCCGCGGATCGCGAAGTTCGCCTTTGGCTACCCGGTAGCCCCTGGCGCTCCAGAGGTCGCTGGACCAGTAGTTGTTCTGGGCGTAGATCAAGGCGATCCCCAGCCCGCCGACGCTCTCGTCCGGAGCCCCTGCCCCCTTGCCCGGAACGAAGACCGTCGATTCCTGGTGGAACCGGAGCAGGGAAAGAGGCTTCGCAGCGTCAAGGGCGAGGCCGAGGGCGCTCTTGCGGGCGAGGACCGGCGGGGCCAGGGCGATGGCGGTCCAGAGAACGACCGTCGCAGCGGCGGAGGGGAAACGATGGATCGGCATCATGGTGGTTGTTCAGAGGTTTTCATGTATTTCCTATCGGCCATTGCCTGCGATCTGGATATCGAACGGGCTTTCATCGCGGTCGTTGCTGTGGATTCTTAGCGCGGCCTTCATCCGGCCCTTCGCCTTCGGCTGGAAGCGAACCGTGAAACTCATGCTCTGGCCCGGAGCGAGAGCCGTTTTCGGCAAGCGCCCTACCCTGAAGTGCCGCGCGCCCGTGCCGTCGCTCCGGAGCAGGATGCCCTTGAGGGCGGCGTCGCCGGTGTTGCGGACCGTGATCATCCTCACCGCGCTGCGGCGGCCCTTGCGGACCTTGCCGAAGTTCAGGGTGCCACGGCCGTCCACGAGACGGATCTTCTTCGTGTGCACGACGTCGATTTCCGGTGCGGCCGTGCGGGCCAGGTGCAGGACGATGTTTCCCCAGCCCGAGTCGCTGTCTACCCGGATCTGATAGGCGCGCCCCTTGACGGCCTGGATGGCGGCGCGAGACCATTTCGCGCCTTGCACATCGTCGCCGGCAGCCACCTGCGTGAGGTCTTCGATGTCCTCGCCTTGGAAGATCCGGAGCGTCGTGTCGAACTCGCTGCCTTCGGTATCGATGACCACCTCACCATCGGCCGGAGCGACCCAGCGCCACCAGACCGAGCGGCCGTATTCACTGTATTGCACCGGTTCGAAGGGATCCGCGGTGGCGTAGGTGTTGCAGGCCACGCCAGCGGCCTTGGTTCCGGCGAGGTCCGGCCGATGGATGAAATGATTGGTGCCCGGCACCGCAGCAGGAGCGGAGTTGGTCTTGAGGGAAAGACGGAGCACGATGTTTCCACGGCTGCCGCTGTAGTTTCCGGCGACCTTGATCTGGTAGGTGCGCCCTGCCTCGGTCTGGAAGGTCACACGGGAGCTCTTGCTGTTCGGGACGTTGTCGTTCTGGGCGACCATGTCGAGTTCGTCCCATGGGGGGCTGCCCGCAGGGGAACCCGAATACACGGTGAGCAAGGTGTCGAGATCGCACTCCAGCGTGTCGATGGTCGCCGTTCCGGTCGATGGGGCGGTCCACTCCCACCATACGTCGCGATAGCCGCCGTGGTTCGGTTGGAACGGCTCGGCAGTCGCAGGGTAGTTGTTGGCGATTCCATATGCGTCGTGCCCCTTCAGGGTGCGGCGTCCGGCGAATCCATCCGCTCCGACCTCGCTGTCCGGAGTGACCCCTGGGTCGAGGTGGATGTTCAGTCTTCCGATGCCATGCGAACCCGAGTAATTGCCATCGAGAGCGATTTGATAGGCATCGCCCGCTGTCACGGGAAACCGGGCGAAGGCAGGTGTTTGCGATCCCGTATAGGTGCCTCGGGCGGCGGTTTTCAGGTCTGCGATCGAGCTGCCCGAATAGACCGCGAAGATTCCGTATCGGAACGACCCGCCGGCATCGATGGTGACCCAGCCGTTGGCAGGAGCGACCCACTCCGCCCACGTGGTGCGGGCGCTGTTGCCGCCGTGCATGTCGCGGTTCTCCCCGGCTTCGATCGTTGCCAAGGTGGTATCCGCGTTCAGCGTCTCGGAAGATCCGGAAATCCGGGGGCGATCGGCGAAACGGTCGGTCATCGTTGCGGCGCGTGCGGCCGAAATGCCGATGAGGATGGCGAGAGGGAGACAAACGTGTGGTTTCATGTCAGGTGGTGGTTTGGTAGATTGCGAGACTTCAGGGTCTCGAACGGCAGACATGCCCGACGGGAGAACTTGCGGAGAAAACCGAAACTTTTTTCATTCCCCGCGGATCGGCGGATTTCCGGGGATTTCATGGATTGCCAGAGCCCGTTGCATTTCCGATCTTCACATCATGTCCGGCAGTTTCCTCACCCTCACCGACGACGGACAGATGATTCCGTTGGACGGCAGTTGCCCGATCGGCCGGCAGGCCGGAAACCGCCTGCTGCTGCCGGGTGAGCGGGTTTCCCGCCAACACGCGCTGATCCAGTGGCAGCGCTCCGACGAGACCGGCACCGGCGCATTCCTGCTCATCGATCTCGGCAGCAGCAACGGCACCATGCTCAACGGCGCGCGGATCACCCGGCCCTCGGCCCTCGCCGATGGAGACATCATCGAAATCGGTGGCCACCGGATCGAGTTTCACGGCAGCTCGGCGGAAGAAGCCCTCGATGAGGAAACCGTGGGGTCCACCGTGCTCGACATCGTCAAAAGGCCGCTCTGGCTGATGGTGGGAGACATCGTCGGCTCCACAAGGAGATCGCACGAATTGCCGCCGGAGGATGTCCCGAGAATCAACGGAGCATGGTTCAAGACATGCCGCGAGTTCGTCGAAGACCACGGCGGCCACATGAACCAATATCTCGGCGACGGCTTCTTTTGTTACTGGGACGACACGCTGGAGGCGAAGCTGCATCTTCCGCAATTGCTGCGCCGGTTCGCATTCCTCCAGCACGACAGTCAACCGCCATTCCGGGTGGTCCTTCATTTCGGCCTCACCGTGCTTGGAAGCGTACCGACGCTGACCACCCTCAACCTCCACGGGCCGAGCGTGAACTTCGTGTTCCGGATGGAGAAACTCGCCGGCTCTCTCGGTCATCCGGTCCTTCTGAGCAAGGAAGCGGCGGACGGGTTGGGTCTCCCCGCGCTCCGGAGGGTCGATGAGGAGCTATCCGGGTTCGATGGTCGCCATGCATTCGTCGTTCCGGAACTGAAATCGACCGCGCTCTGAGACACCGCCCCACCACCGGGCATGCGCGCGGATCTTCCAACAAATCACCGAGCGGATTTCCGATGCGGCCGCACGAACCATTTGCTAACAGATTCTATGGATCTGACGGGAAGCGAGGGCAGCGTGCGGCCTGAAGTTTCCGGTTTGCCGCCAGAATGCGAAATGCCTAACCTCGCCGGGTTGATGTTTCCTGTTTGATTCCCATGCCATCCGGCCGACGGCCTCATGGATTCCACCCCCACTCCCTCTTCACACGACGGCGCTGCCCATCCGCCCGGCGGCCGCACCGTCGCGCCGCTGCGGGAGGGACAGATGCTCTTCGGCCGGTACCGCCTCGTCCGTGAGCTGGGTCGCGGCGGCATGGGAGTGGTGCTTCGGGCCACCGATACCGAGCTCGGCGTCGACATGGCCCTGAAACTCGTTCCCGATCTGTTGATCCACGACGAAGACGCGCTCCAGGACCTTCGCGAGGAAGTGCTTCGCGGGATGGTTCTCACTCATCCGGGCATCGTCCGCACCCACGGGCTGGTTCGCGACGAATCAATGGCGGCCATCGTCATGGAATATGTCGATGGCGGCACCTTCCACGATCTCCGCAAACTCCAGCCGGGCGGCTGCTTCGAACCGGCTGAGTTGTTGCCGTGGCTCGAACAACTGTGCCCGGCGCTCGACTACGCCCACTTCGAGATCCAGCTCGCCCATCGCGATCTCAAGCCGCGCAACCTGATGT
>JACKPZ010000027.1 GCA_024233135.1 Akkermansiaceae bacterium
GAAGATGAGGATAAGCGGGCTCGATCTTTGCCGCACCGTGAAGGGCGGGGGCGAACAGCAGCGCGAGCGCGGTGAGGAACAGGGCGAGTCGGTTCATTGCGGCGGGCGGAGGGTAGCGGGGCGCTCGGAGAGCCCGCAAGTGGGAACTTGACGGGTTTTACGGCGCTACGCGGACGGGCGGAACGGCTCCAGCCACGCCTCGCGGCGGAACCACGTTTCCTGCCGTTTCGCATACTGGCGGGTGGCGGCGTTGATGCGCTCCCCACAGGTGTTTCGGTCGGTTTCTCCGTCGAGAAACGCGCGGATCTCGCGGAATCCGATCGCCTTTTCGCAAGTCGCGGAAACGGCGGTCAGGGCGGCGACCTCGTCGATCGCGCCACCGTCGAGCATCATCCGCGTCCGGGCCTCGATGCGGGCGTGGAGTTCGGCGCGGTCGCGGTGGATCACGAGTCCGCGCAAGGAAGCTTCGCGTTCGCGGGTGGTGGCTTCCCATTGGTCGCGCAGTTCGGACGCCCTGCGGCCGCTGAGCAGGCAGATCTCCAGCGCGCGGGATACGTAGCGGCGGTTCTTCAGGTCCGTGCGCGAGGCCTCGACGGGATCGAGCCGGGTCAACTCGGCCACGAGCACTTCGAGCGGACGGGCGTCGAGCTCGGCGCGGAGTTTCGCGTCGCCCTGCGGCAAGGGAGCGGGCCCGTGGGTGAGGAATTTCAGATAGAGTCCCGATCCGCCGGTGATCACCGGCACGTTGCCGCGTTCCTGGATCTCGCGGATCACCGGCTCGGCCATCCGCAGGTAGGTCCCGGCGTCCATCGTTTCCGTCGGGCCGATCACCCCGTAAAGGTGGTGGGGCACCCGCGCGATGTCCTCCGCGGACGGTGCGGCGCTGAGCACCTCGATGCCGCGGTAGAGTTGGAATGCGTCGGCATTGACGATCTCGCCGCCGAGCCTCCCGGCCATCTCGATGGCGAGCGCGGATTTTCCGGAAGCGGTGGGGCCGCAGATGTAGCAGGGGGCTGGCATCCTTCCATCCGCAGTGGGGAAGGCGGCTCAGAACGGGAACTTCCCGCCCTTGCCACCCGGCAGGCCACCGAGGCCGCCCATTCCGCCCATGCCCGGCATGCCGCCCATTTGTTTCATCATGTTGCGCATCTTGCCCGGGTTTTTCATCATCTTGCGCATCTCGCCAAACTGCTTGATGAGCTGGTTCACCTCCATCATCGAGGTGCCGGAGCCGGCGGCGATGCGTTGGCGGCGCGAGCCCTTGATGATCTCGGGACGGCGGCGCTCCTCGGGCGTCATGGAAAGAACGATCGCCTCGGTGCGCTTGAGCTTCGAGGTGTCGAGCGCGCCGCCGGGGAGTTGTTTCTTGATCTTGTTGAATCCCGGCAGCATGCCCAGCAATCCATCGAGCGGCCCGAGGTTCTTGATCATCTTCATCTGGTCGAGGAAGTCGGTGAAATCGAACTTCCCTTCCTGCATGCGCTTCATCGAGCGCATGGCGTCCTTTTCATCGACGTTGGCGGCGACCTGCTCGACCATCGAAACCACGTCGCCCATGTCGAGGATGCGGCCGGCCATGCGGTCGGGGTGGAACTCGAACAACTGGTCGAGTTTCTCGCCCTCGCCGGCGTATTTGATCGGCTTGCCGGTGACGGCGCGCATCGAGAGCGCGGCGCCGCCGCGGGCGTCGCCGTCGAGTTTGGTGAGCACGATGCCGGTGATGCCGACGGCTTCGTCGAAGTGTTTGGCGACGGAAACCGCCTGCTGGCCGGTGGCGGCGTCGGCGACGAGCAGGGTTTCCTTCGGCTGGACGAAACGGTGGAGGCGCTTGAGTTCCTCGATGAGCCGCTCGTCGATCTCCTGCCGGCCGGCGGTGTCGAAGATGAGCACGGAGCCGTTCTGCATTTCCGCCCAGGCAAGCGCGTCCTTGGCCACCTTCACCACGTCGGTTTCCCCGGCGTCGGGTGTGTAACACGGCACGTCCACCTGCTGCGCGAGCTTGGCGAGTTGGTCGATGGCGGCGGGCCGGTAGAGGTCGCAGGCGATGAGAAGCGGTCTGCGGCCCTCGCGTTTCAGGCGGTTGGCGAGCTTGGCGGAGGTGGTCGTCTTGCCCGCGCCGTTGAGGCCGCAGATCAGGATGCGGGCCGGCGGGTTGAGATCCAGCGGAGCCTGGTCACCACCTAACAACTCGGCGAGTTCATCGTGGAAGATCTTGACGATCTGCTCGCCGGGTTTGATCGACTTGAGCACGTCCTCGCCCATCGCCTTTTCCTTCACCTTGCCGATGAAGTCCTTGGCGACTCCGAACTCGACGTCCGCTTCGAGCAAGGCGATGCGGATCGCGCGCAGCGCGTCGGTGATGTTGGATTCGGTGATCTTGCCGACGCCGCGGAGGTCGCGGAAGGTCTTGTCGAGGCTGTCTGCGAGGCTGCTGAACATGGAGATGGGTGATTTGAGATTGGAAATGAGGGAAAACTACTCGCCGTCGGGCAGGTAGGCGGCGGCGCGGTCGATGGAGAACGACCAGCGGAGCGGATTGTCGATGTCTTTGCCGGCGCTGTCCTTCCAGGTCACGAGCACCTGGCAGGTCTTGTGGCGCAGGCGGCGGTTCACCTGCCAGGAGAATTTGCCGGACCCGGAGGCGTAGTTCGCCGGCACCTCGCCGAAGCCGGCCACCTTCATGACCAGCGTTTCCGGATCGAGATCCGGCACCGTCGAGAGGTCCGCGGAGATTTCCGGCAGCCGCGAGTTGACGATGGCTCCGGGTTCTGGCGAAACCGGGTAGGGAGTCGTCTGGATCATGCCGGCGATGGCGCCCTCGGGCGTCGCGTCCGGCGAGTCGCCGTTGCGGAAGGTGGTGGCGAATTCGTAGATCTTGTCGTAGTTCCCGAGGATCATGTAGCGCGGCAGGATCTCGTCCGGCAGCGAGCGTTTCACCTTGCCCGGCTGCACGGTGAAGCCGAAACGATAGCCAAACTCCTCGGTCAGCGGAATCATCTCCTCGGTGAAGAATCCACCGGGATACGAATACGTATCCGCCTTCACTTTGAACTTCGCTTCGAGGAAACGCTTCGACTCGCCCATCTCCTTGCGCAGCCACTCGTCGTAGGCGTCCGGGCCCTTCTTGCGGTATTTCTTCACCGTGAGCGGATACGGGTGGCTCACCGAGTGGCTGCCCAGCGTCGCCCCCGCCTTCACCATCTCTTGGATCATCGGCGTGGTCAGCGCGCGGCCGCCGCCGTCGACGTAGTTCTTATACAGATAGAGCGTGAACGGATAGCCGAGTTCCCGGAGGACGGGAAACGCATCGGTATAAACCGACTTCCAGCCGTCATCGAGAGTGAGCAGCACGCAGCGCTCCGGGATTTCCTTCTCGCCGCGTTTCCACGCCGCGAAGTCGTCCATCGAGATCACCGTGATGCCGAGTTGGCTCAGGGTTTCCATCTGCTTGCGGAACTTCGAGGTGCGGATGCGCATCGCGGTTTCCGGCTGGGTCTCGGAGAAATCGTGGTATCCAAGCACCGAGACGCGCACCCCGTCGTCCGGGATGTCCGGGTCTTCCACCGGGATCAACGGCGCGGCCTTCGGCACCTCCTCCTGCGGCTCCTGGGCGTGGAGGCAGGCGAACGCGAACGCGGCGAACAGCGTGGCAATGCGGATCATCGGCCGCGGAACCTAGACGCGGATGCCCGCCATGGAAAGCCCGAAGGGCGGGGGCTCACGCGTCCGCCGAGTCCAGCGCCTTGAGCCTCCGGTCCATCACGAAGGGGCCGCCGGGCAGCAGCGCGGCCACCGCGGTCAGCGCGGCGGTGCGGGTGGGCAGGACGCCGCGGCTCCAGCAGGCGAGGATCAGCGCGTAGAGCGCGATGAACAGGACACCGTGCGCCATGCCCGTGTGACTCACCGCTTCCGGCTGGTGCCAGATGTATTTCAGCGGCATCGCCACGAAGAGCAGAAGCACGAAAGACACGCCTTCGCAGAAGGAAACGATGCGCAGGAAACGAAGGAAGGGCGGATTCACGGCGGGACAAGATGCACGGCTCGCCGACTTGTAAAGTGACGATCAATCCGTGCGGATTCCCGCCAGATGACTCCGCAGCTCGGGAAAGAACGCCTCGAAATCCGCGCGGAAGTCTTCGTAGGCCGCCCGCACGACGGTCACCGCCTCGTCCAGCGGAGCCGGTTTCCGCAACCGCATCCCCGTCCGCCTCAAGGCCGTGGCCACTCCGTCGAGGTCGGCATACGAGAGCAGCCAGCCGCCGTCGCGGATCTGGGCGAGCCGCTCGCGAGCGCGGCGCGGCAGGGCCCGTCCCTCATGGTCGAGCGAGCGGTGGAAACGCGCGACAAACGACACCAGGTCGTCGCTCGAATAGCGCGGCCACAGGCTGGCGAGGAAATGGTCGTAGATGATGTCCACCAGAATGGGCGCGTAGCGGCGTAGCGGCGGGCGGAAACGGGCCACGCTGCGGCGGAAAACCGGATGCGCGTCGGTGAAACGATCGACCGCCCGGTGTTGCCCGATCCCATGTTGGAATTCCTCCGGCACGACACGCAGCTCGTTCTGCCGGATCACGTCCGGCAGCAGGTTGCCGATCCGTGTGCAGGGATCGGGGTCGGAGAGATACAGGTGGGCCAGCCAGTTCATCGGGCGATGCGACATCATGGGCGCGGCGGACGGCTTTGTCCAATCGGCGGGTCCGTCCGAGCGGAATCATTTGACAGGTCGCGGCCTGGGAACGATGGATGCCACCACGCTCGCGGAAAGCCCACGATGACAGCGCACGAAACGCCGGACAAACGCCGCGCGATGATCCCGATGGTCATCGCGATCCTGGTGTCGTTGATCGCGGGCGGAATCGCTCCCGGGCTGGTGGTGGTTTCCAAAGCGGGCACATCCGGCAAAGCCGGACTTTCGCTGGCGACCGGCGAGCTGCCCTCTCCGGGCCGGGCCGTCGATCCACTGGAAGGCGGAGGATTGCTTCCGGAGACGGAACCAGCGCTGCTGTCGGTTGGCGGAAGGTTTGCGAAACGGGACGCGCCGCGCTGTGAAGCGGTGGTCCGGCGGATGGCGGGCGGCTTGCGGGGCAGGTCGCCGCCGGTGGTGTGAGGAAACCGGGAAGCGTCTGCCACCCCGCGGGATTCGCGGCGGTGGCGGTTCGGTGTTGTCCCGGGCGATGTTTCTGATGGCTCTCCGCATCGTCTGCGGGGCGCCTTGTTTCCTTGTTTCATCCACACCATTTGCAAACCGATTTCATGACACTCTGGCCCTTTCCCAATCTTTCCTTCCGCAAGGACGACCGCGAAGTCCAACGGCTCCGCCCCGTCGTCGCCCGCATCCACCGCGCCGAGGCGCAATTGCAGGAACTTCCTGACGAGGCGCTGCGCGAGCGGACTCGCGCATGGCAGGCGGAACTTGCCCGCTACCACCCGCTTGACGCTCCACCGCGACCGCGGCTCGAGCGGATGACGCCCGCGGAGCTCGAACAAATCGCCGCGCGCCTGAACGAGCGGATCTCCCCGCTGCGCTCCGCGTTCTCCGGACTGCCGCGGAATGTCGAGCCGGGTGTCGATTCGATCGATGCCGCGGCCCGTGCGTTTCACGAGATCGAACCGCGGTTCGCCAAGGCGCGTGAGAAGTTTCTCGAAGGCATCCTGCCGGAAGCCTACGCGGTGGTGATGAATGCCGCGCGGCGGCTGTGCGGTCGCGAGATTGATGTCTGCGGCCGGCCGGAGCGCTGGGAGATGGTGCACTTCGACGTCCAGTTGATGGGCGGCGTGGCCTTGCACCGCGGCTTGATCGCGGAAATGCAGACCGGCGAGGGCAAGACGCTGGTGGCGACCCTGCCGGTCTATCTGAACGCGCTGGCCGGGCTCGGCGCGCACGTCGTGACCGTGAACGACTACCTCGCGAAACGGGATGCCGACTGGATGGGCGCCCTGTTCCGCATGACGGGACTTACGGTCGGCTGCATCCAGGGGCCGATGGAGCCGGACGAACGGCGCGCCGCCTATGCCTGCGACATCACCTACGGAACGAGCACCGAGTTCGGCTTCGACTACCTGCGCGACAACGGCATCGCCGTCACCAAGGACGAGCAGGTCCAGCGTGGGCACCACTTCGCGGTCGTCGACGAGGTGGACTCGGTGCTCATCGACGAGGCCCGCACACCGCTCATCATCACCGGGCCGGCACGGCGCGAGGTGGATCCCTTCAGCGGCCACAAGGCGCTGGTCGAGGCTCTCGTGAAAAAGCAAACCGCGCTCTGCAACCGCCTCGCCGACGAGGTCGAGCAACATCTCCGGAGCAGTGCCGAGGGCGATGCGGGCGACACCTTGTTTTCCCTGAAACTCGGGCAGCCGCGCAACCGCCGCTTCCTGCGTTTCATGGAGAAACCCGAGCTGCGCAGGCTGCTGGAGAAAACCGAGTTGTCCTACCGCCACGGAACCCGCCAGCGGCGCTTCCTCGAACTGCGCAACCGCTTGTTCTACGTCGTCGACGAGAAGGAACAGGAGGCGGATCTAACGGAGAAGGGCCGCACCGCGCTTTCTCCGGACGATCCCGATTCGTTCACGCTGCCGGACGTCGGCGAGGTGCTGCCGGGCACGACGGAGGGCCGCGACGCGATGGCCCTGCTTCACGCGCGGGCCGGGCGCATCCATGCGATCACACAATTGCTCAAGGCGTACAGTCTCTACGAGCGCGATGTCCATTACGTCGTTCGCGACGGGGAAATCATCATCGTCGATCAGGGCACCGGTCGCGAAATGGAGGGTCGGCGCTGGTCCGACGGCCTGCACCAGGCGGTCGAGGCCCGCGAAGGACTCGACACCGGCAGCGAGAACCGCACCTACGCCACCATCACCATCCAGAACTACTTCCGCCTCTACGACCGCTTGTCCGGCATGACCGGTACCGCGTCCACCGCGTCGTCCGAGTTTCACGACATCTACGGGCTCGACGTGCTGCCGATCCCGACGAACCGGCCGTGCATCCGGATCGACGAAAGCGACGCGGTCTATCGGACGCGCCGCGAGAAATACAACGCCGTGGTCGCCCGCATCGCGGCGGAACACGCGACCGGCCGTCCGGTGCTCGTCGGCACGGCCTCGGTGGAGGCCTCGGAAACCTTGTCGCGGATGCTGAAACGGGCGCGCATCCCGCACTTGGTGCTCAACGCCAAGTGGCACCAGCGCGAGGCGGAGATCGTCTCCCGCGCCGGGCAACGCGGCGCCGTCACCGTTTCCACCAACATGGCGGGGCGGGGGACGGACATCAAACTCGCGGAGGGCGTGGCGGAACTCGGCGGTTTGCTGGTGATCGCCACCGAGCGTCATGAATCGCGGCGTGTCGACCGCCAGTTGCGCGGCCGCTGCTCGCGCCAGGGCGACCCGGGCGGCTCGCGGTGTTTCCTCTCGCTGGAGGACGAACTCATTCGCAACCACGTCGCGCCCGAACGGCTGGCGGACCTGATCGAAGGACGCGGCCCGGTGGGGCGCTGGACCTTCGTCGAGGACGCGCAGCAAAAGGTCGAGCAACGCGACTACCGCGCGCGGAAACGCGTCCTCGAATTTGACGACGTGATGAACATCCAGCGCGAGATCGTCTACGGCCTCCGCAACGAGGCGATCCATGCCGGCGACACGCGGGACCTCATGCACGAGGTGCTGCGCGATGCGGCGGAATTGTCAGAAGAAACCGACGAAGGCATCCCGACGGTGGACGACTACGAGGCAAACATGGTCGGCCTGGCGCCGGAAGTCCGCGAGCGCATCGAACGGCGCGGCTTGATCGCCTCGATCGACAGCCACTGGCAGGAGCATCTCGAAGACATGGAAGAGCTCCGCGAGGGCGTCTATCTCCGGGCGCAGGGTCAGAAGGACCCTCTCGTCGAGTTCAAGCGCGAGGCCTTCGACCAGTTCGCTTTGCGGATGGCGGAAATCCGTGCGGACTCGGTCCGGCGGATCGTCGGCATCACCGGGCACCTGCGGGCTTCCAAAGCCGCCGTGGCCTGACGGATTCGACGGGATTCCGGCGGAATCGGCCTCGTTCGTGCTTTGCACGGGGCGGATCATCCGCTGGAGTCCGGTCTTCCGTCATCCATGTTCAAGCTGCCCAATCTCCTCGCATCCCGGACCGGTCGTTTGTCGGGATTCTTCGGACTCTATGTGTGCGAGGGGCTGCCGCAGGGATTCACGGGCACGGCCGTCGCGCTCGAGTTCAAACGCATGGGCATGACCGGCGCGGCGATCGGCGCGTTCGCGGCGACGATCATGCTGCCATGGACGTGGAAATGGCTGATGGGCCCGGTGGTGGACAATTTCCACCTCGCGCGTTTCGGCCGGCGGAAACAATGGATCCTGCTGGCCCAGGCCGGGATGCTGCTGACGCTGCTGGCCTCCTTGTTCCTGTTTCCGCAGGTCGAGACCGGGCCGGACGGGACGAAGGTTTTCACCGGGCTCGCCTTGTTCTCCGGCATGCTGCTGGCGCACAATATCTTCGCGGCCAGCCAGGACGTGGCGATCGACGCGCTGGCCTGCGAAACACTCGGCGAGCATGAACGCGGGCTGGCGAATGGCCTGATGTTCGCCGGTGCCCAGGCGGGTGCGGCGATCGGAGGCTCCGGCGTGTTGTATTTGAAAGGCATCGCAGGGTTTTCCGCGGCTGCCTATCTGGTGCCGCTGCTGCTGGTGGCGGTGATGGCGATGGTGCTGTTCCTGATCTTCGAGAAATCGCTGGCGCAACGTGCCCACAAGCGCCCACCGGCGGAGGTGTTTCGCGAGGCGGGAAGCTACCTCGTGGACACCGCGAAGGTGTTCTTCGGCACGAAACGCGGGTTTCTCGGCCTCCTGCTCGCGGTGGTGCCCACGGGCGGAATGGCGCTGAGCCTCGTGGTTTCCACCGTGCTCACTCCGACCATCGGAATGACCGATGACGAGATCGCGAGCCTGGGACTTGTGTCCTCGCTCGTTTTCACCGTCTGCTGCATGACCGGCGGGTTTCTATCCGATCGCTTCGGCCGGCGTCTCACGCTGGCGGTGTTCTCGCTCGGCACCCTGATCCCGACCTTGTGGATGGCGTGGCGGCTGCATCAGGAGGGGTTCGTCACTCCGGTGGGTGAATCGGCCGATGGCACATGGCCGCGGCAGGAAGCTTTGATTCACTCGTGGTGGATCGCCTCGATCGTCTATTCCGTGTTCCAGGGGTTGATGTACGGAATCCGCACGGCGCTGTTCATGGACATCGTCGAGCCGCGGATCGCAGCCACCCAGTTCACCGCCTGCATGGCGCTCCTGAACCTCGTGACGATCTATTCCTACGCCTGGGAGGGCAAGGCGATCACCGCCGCCGCGGATGGTGGCTGGGGCTTGAGCTACCCGACGATTTTCCTGATCGACGCCGCGCTCGGTACGATCTTCGTGTTCATCCTGCCCTTCCTGAAGCCACGGGAGAAAAGCGACGTCGCTCCGGAAATCGGAGCCACGGGTCCCGAGGTGGTGCAGTAGACGGGGAGAAAGATAGCCGGCTCTCGATCAAGGCAGCCGGCTCTCGATGAGAGCCGGAGCCAGAAAGATGCCAAAGCCCTCCCGGCAGCTCACTTCTTCCAAAGCTCCTCGATCTTCGCATCCTCGGCGCGTTGCGTGAGCCAGGCGTTGACCGCGAGGGTCTGGTTCTGGTTGGCGCGCTGGGCCACGGTGCTGTCGATGCGGGTCGCCATGTTGTCCTCTTTCACCACCTCGCGGGTGGAAACGTGGATGACGAACGCGCGCTCGGCCTCGATGACCGGTTCGGCCAGTGCGCCGGGATCGACGTAACGCACCGCATCGAACAAGCCGGCTGGCTCGTCGAGCGGATCGGGACGATAGCTCTGCGTGACCTTGCTGAATTCCTTGACGCCGGTGAGCCCGGCGTCGGTAGCGGCATCGGTGAACGATTTGCCTTCCTCCAACGCGGCCTTGATCTTGGTGGCGGCTTCCTCGGCGGCGGTCTTCATCGCCTCCGTGGCCTTTTCCTCGATGTATTGTTTCCGTGCCTCCTCCTTGGCCTCATCAAATGTCTTGGTGCGGGACTCGACCTCTTCGTCGAGGCGGGCGACGAGCCATTGGTTCTCGCCGATGGCGATCGGCTGGGAAATCTTCGTCAGCGGATCGCTTTCGATCACGTTCATGCGGAACAACTCGTCGACCGCCTTGCCGCCGCGGCTGGACGCGCGGAGGTTCACGTCGAGGTCCGCGGGAGCATCGGAGTGGGCGAACAATTCCGTGGTTTTGACCTCCCACTTGTTCTCTTCGGCGAGTTTCTCAAAGTCCTCGCCCTTTCGCTCCTCGACCTCGAACATGTAGTCGTTCACCAGCGCGTCCGTTTCGAGCTGCTTCTTGCGGCGCTCCTCGGCGAGTTCGGCTGCTTTCTTGGCCTTTTCGTCCTCGGCCTTCTTCTTCTCCTCCTCGCTGAGTTCCTTGCCGTCCTCGGCGGGCTTTTCCTCTTCGGCTTCCTCGTCCTTCGGCATGTCCGGCGTGACGATCACATAGCTGAACCGGCGGGTCGGCTCGGTCACGAAGGCGTCCTGGATGGTTTCCCAGTAGGTCTGGATCTCCTCGTCGGTGGGCTGGATCTTTTCCTTGAACGGGGCGATCTCAAGCCGGCCGAGTTCGCCCGCGACCTGTTGGTTCTGGAGCGCGAGATCCTTGCTGACCACCTCGCGGTTGGCGGCGAGTCCGGAGCCGACGATCTGCGAAATCTTCTCGTAGGCGAGGATGTCCGAAACCAGTTCGCGCAGGTCGTTTTCCGTCAGACCCAGCCGGCCCATGTATTTGGTGACGAAATTCCGGTAGATTTCCTCGCTGAATTGACCTTCCGGCCCGGCGAACGCACGCATCGACTTCACCCGCTCCGAAATCGCCTTCTCACCCGGGAACACGCCGAATTCCTCCTTCGCCTCGCGCAGCAGGATGCGGTTCGCGAAGAACTTCTCCGGGGCGTTCTCCTGGCTGGTGGCGCCGGCGGTGAGTCCCATCAGCATCTGGTAGAGACCGAAGTCGCCGGAGCGGGCGAGACCGGACGTGAGGTCGAAGGCGGCGCTGCCGAGTTGGTGGAAATCGCGCTGCCCATAGGTGCGGCCGTTGATCCGGAACAATGAGTCTCCCGAGCTGCGGGACGTGAACAGGTCGTCCTTGATGCCGATGACCAGCGAGAAAATGACCAGTGCGATGAACACGATGATCAGGCCTCGGTATTTGCGGATGTTTTCGATCATGAAACGGTGGGTTGGCTGCGGGTGCGGGGGAGTTAAGAGCGCCGGAGCGCGGGCATCAATGGGAATCTCGCCCGACATCGGGGGAAAGAATCCGGCTTGCCGGGCGGGGGATTCGCGGGTTCCCTCCCGCCAGATGAATTTCCGTTGGCTCAACGCCCTGTTCTGGGGCAATTCCGTGGCGCTCGCTTGGATGTGGGGGCTCGGCCTGTTTTTCAGCGTCCAGATCACCTTCATGTTCGGCCTGCAGGGGCTGCTGCTCTTCGCGGTGCCCAACGCGCTGGGCCTCAGCCTTTTCGGCTGGCTCACCCAGGTGGTCGCGAACCGCCATGCCGGCGGGCCGGAGTCGCTGGCGACCTTCTTCGAGAAGTTCGCCCGGCCCTTCCGCCTGATCCTCTTCCTCTATCAGGTGGTGGCGCTCACGCTCACCGTCTTCGCGCTCACGAAATACCTGTTCTGGCCGCTCGATCTCGTTTCCGGGCCGATGACCGCCATTTATCTCGGCATGGTCGTCTTCGTGGTGCTGGCCGCCGGCTGCTTGTTTGGCGAGGAATTTGGCATCCAGCGCATCAAGTTCGGCCACGGTCTCTTCGGGGCGGTGGTCCTGTTGTGCATCGCCGTCATTCTGTTCCACCTGAAACCGCTGGTTCCGGAGAACCTCGGATGGGGCCCGGCGGACGCGAAGGCATGGGGTGGCCCGACGATGGCAGGTTTTGTCATCCCGCTGGTCATCGGCCTGCTCGTCGGGCCGTGGCTCGACCTCCAGCACTGGCAACGCGCCATCCAGATCCACCGCGAGCGGACGTCCATCCGCGCCAGCTACCTGTGGGGCGGCCTGATCTTCTTCCTGCTGCTTCTGTTCCACGGCTGCCTCGCCGCATGGGTGCTCCACAAGACCGGCGTGGCGGATTACGGAAACGTCGGTCTCGACAAGTTCCGCTACGCCCATCAGCTCGTCGTCCAATACATCGAGGGGTTGCCGCCCGAAGCCAAGGGGCTGCTGCCGGCCGCCTATTTCACCTTCCTCGGCATCTGTGTGCTCACCACGCTCGACAGCGGCTACATCGCGCTCAAGTGGTTCCTCGGAAACACCATCGCCAAGAGCCAGAACGTGCTCGTCGGCATGCTGCCGAAACGCCTGCTCGACTCGCCGATCCCGACCTTCTTCCTCGTGGCGTTCGTCACGCTCGTTGGTCTCGTCGCGCGCTTGGAACTGGAATACTTCATGGTGTTCTACGCCTCGTTTTTCGTCGGCTACGCCGCGCTGGCCATCGCCCGTTGTTTCGTTCCCAATTCACAGCAGCCGCTGCCGCAGATCCGGATGTTCTCGCTGGCGAGCATCTCGCTGGTCGTCTTCGCCTTCGGCTATTGCACCGGAGCGAACCTCCTGCTTGTCCTCGGCTCGGTGCTCCCGCTCGTCTATGTCGTCTGGCTCGTCGTCAACACCGATCTCCTGCGCGTCGTCACCGCCAAGGCCGGCGAGGTGATCGAGGCCGCCGCCCACGAGATCCCCGCCATCAAGACGATCACCAAGACAGCCTCGGCCATCGGCGCCACCCACGTCACCGCGCCGCTCCCCGCCGACGCCCATTCGCTCTCCGGCCACTTCGAGGGGAAATGGTTCGTTTATTCGTTCATCGCGACCTATCAGGACACCAACTCCGTCGGCAACGTTTACTTCGGAATGTATGGTCTCTTCGTCGGCAAGACCCGCGAGTTGTTCTTCGACAAGGCGATGCCGGACTTCGACCTCAAGACCACCAAGTTCTACATCCTCACCCGTTCGTTCGAGCACAAGTTCGTGCGCGAGGCGCGCGAATTCGACGTCATCACCGTGAAAATCCGCGTCGCCGATTTCAACCGCAAGTTCTGCACCCTCGAGCACCAGATCTTCGGCTCCGAGAACGAGCTGCTAGGGAAGGGGAAACAAAGCCTGCTCTTCGTTTCCTCGAAGGACTACAGCCTGCTCGACATCCCCGGCGAGGTTTACAACGCGTTCGTGCCGTACGTGTGATTCAATCTTCGGCCTGCAGCCGGGACAACTCCTCCCTCGCCACGCCCCGCAGTTCGAACACTCGGAACACCGTCTCCTCGATCAGGTTGTTCGGGCACGATGCCCCCGCGGTGATGCCGATGGTCACCGGGCCGTCGCCGGAAAACAGCCGGGCGTAGTCCGACTTCACCTCCTCGCCGCGGTGCAGGTCGTAGTGCACGATTTCCTCGAGCGACTGGATGCAGGACGCCCCGCGGATGAAAAACGTCGGCACTTTCGCCTCGGCGATCTCCACGAGGTGGCTTGTGTTCGAGCTGTTGTAGCCGCCGACGACGAGCAGTAGATCCGGCGGGTTCTTCAACATCTCGAACAAGGCGTCCTGACGCTCCTGTGTGGCTCCGCAGATGGTGTCGAAGACTTGGAAGTTGTCCGGTTTCCCGTCGCGGTCGATCACCGTCGCGCGCACCCGTCGCTGGATCTCCTCGGTCTCGCCCTTGAGCATCGTCGTCTGGTTCGCCAGACCGACGCGCTCGAGGTGCTTGTCCGGATCGAAGCCCGGCTCGTATCCGCCCTTGAAGCGCTTCAGGAACTCCTCCCGGTCGCCGCCGTTGCGGATGTAGTCGCACACGTAGTCCGCGTCGGAAAGCGTGAGCACGATCAAGTAGTGCCCGTTTCCATCCTCGCCGGTCGCCCGAGACGCGGTGGCGCGGGTTTCCTCGTGCCCCGCCTTGCCGTGGATGATCGATGTGACGCCCTCCTTCGCGTAGCTGCGCACCCGCCGCCATACCTTCATGACGTCGCCGCAGGTGGTGTCCACCACGTAGCAACCGTGCTCGGCGAGTTTCAGCATGAACCCCGTCGGTGCGCCGAACGCCGGCACGATCACCACGTCCTCGTCGGTGAGTTCGTCGTAGGTCGCGTCCATCTCCTTCCACGGCAGCGAGACGATGTCCATTTCGCGCAGGTGGCGGTTCACGTCCGGATTGTGAATGATCTCGCCGATGAGGAAGATCCGCTTGTCCGGAAACACCCGCCGCGACGCGTAGGCGAGGTCGATCGCCCGTTCGACGCCGTAGCAGAAGCCGAACTGTTCCGCCAGCAGCACGGTCGTGTCGCCGATGGTGAGCCGTCCGCCCTTGCCGCGGATGGTTTCCACGATGGACGAGTGGAAATGTTTCGCCACCTCGGCGGTGACGAGGTCCATCACATCCGGCCGCCGCACGTTCACGCGGCCGCGTTTCGAATTCTTCATCGAGTCGGGCATCCGCCGGGGATCTAAGCGCGGAAACCGCCGGCGACCAACCGCTTTTTCCGCCCCCGTGCGCTCATCGTTCCTTGTAAACCGGGGGTTCCGGCGCGACATGTGGAGGAGAATGCGCCATGAAACCCGGCCGTGACACGGCAGGCGCTTCTTTGTCATGAAACCCGTCGTTTTCCGCATCCTCCTCCTTTGGCTGCTTCTCGCCCGTTTCGTCTTTGGCGAGGCGATGCTCCAGTATTTCAACACGAGCTGGGCCGAACTCACCCGCAAGATGCCGGAACTCGCCGAGGCCGGCTACAGCTCGCTGTGGCTGCCGCCGCCGACGAAGGGCAGCGGTGGACTCTCGGTGGGCTACGACCTGTGGGACCGCTTCGACCTCGGCTCGAAGGACCAGCGCGGCACCGTGCGCACCCGCTACGGGACGGAGGCCGAGCTTCTGGAGATGGTGCGCGTCGCCCACCGCTTCGGGATCCGCGTGTACTTCGACAACATCATGAACCACAACGCGTTCGACGTGCCGGGCTACAACGCCTTTACGCCGATCGATGTCTATCCCGGTTTCGTGCCCGAGGATTTTCACCTCCGGCGCACCGAGGACGGGTTCTATCGAAAGTGGGACAACACCCGCGACTGGAACGACGCGTGGCAGGTCCAGAACCTCGGGCTGGCCGACCTCATCGACATCGCCACCGAGCCCGGCGGCACCAACTACAACCACGGTTCCTACGAGGGCGACACGATCCCGAAGATCAAGTTCATCCGCCACCCGAACAACCCGGAATACTACTGCTACGACGCGAACGGAACCTACGTCGGCTTCGGCCCCGGCAACGGACTCACCGCCGGCTACATCCAAGCGAACCCGGCGGCCTACGCCGAGCGCGTCGAGGACATGCTCAACCGCGCCGCCCGCTGGCAGCTCGACCGCACCAAGGCCGACGGCTACCGCCTCGACGCGGTGAAACACACGCCCGCGGATTTCTTCGGAGCCACCTTCGGCGTCGACAAGGACAGCAGCGACTACGGCTACCTCGGACAGGTGCAGCGCCAGTTCAACCTGAGCCGTGGATTTTCCGATTCAAACCACCGCGACTCCGTCTTCAACACCGAGCAAGGCCGCGACGACGCCATGGTCTTCGGCGAGCACCTCGGCCAGCCGCCCGCCTACAGTTCGTATATCGACGCCGGCATGCGCCTCGTCGACAACGACCTGCGCTCGAACCTCAACAACACGCTCGGCAGTCCGTTCAACGGACTCGCCGGCTATCAAAATGCCGGCTGGGGCGGTTTCCCGGACTCGGTGACGGTGATGCACGCCCAGAGCCACGACAGTGACTACGCCGCCGGCCGCGAGCTCCAGCACGCGATCTATTTCACCCGCGCCGGTCTCGGACTGATCTATACCGATGGCAACTACCATGCCGAGACCCTCGGCGAGAGCGGCGGGGCCTTTCCTCGCCACGCCAATACCGCCTTCCTCGGGCAGTGGGGCGACCAGCGGGTCCCCAACCTGCTCAAGATCCACCGGGACTTCGCGCGCGGATATCAGAAGGGCATCACCGGCACCGCGGACCTCATCACCTACGAGCGGATCGACAAACGCGAGGACGGCGGGATGAGCGACGCGGCGGGCGCGACCATGCTCGTCGCCATCAACGACAACTACTCCAGCGGTGTCGGCCTCACCGGCGGCACATCGTTTCCCTCGACCGGAGGTGCCGGCGGTGAGGATAACCCGAACACCGGCGACGAGTATCTCTATCAGTACGCCCGCGGTTACGGCAGCCAGGTGGGATTCTACAGCTACGCGTCCTCACTCGGCTCGGTGATCGTGCCGTCCGGATCCTATTTCGTCTTCGCGCCGCGCACGCCCGAGGAATCCGATCTCTGGAAAAACGCCGGCGGCAAACCGATCACCATCTATCAGAACGGAGCCGAGGCCGGCACGGTCACCGTCACCCGCCGCGACGGACCGGACGGCGATCCGGGGTTCAACCCCTACGGCGTGGCCGACCCGGTCACCGACGACTTCGCCTACGACTACGAGGTTCCCCGCGTCAGCAGCGCGCAGGATCTGAGCTTTGTCGTTCGCGCCGACGGTTCGGCGGAAAACATCCTGCTGAGACTCGACGGCGGCATCGACCTCAACGGCACCGTGCCCGGCGGCAACACCGACCCGCTCCTCCGCGACCATCCGCCCGCGATCTCGACCGATGTGTTCCTCGGCTTCGAGCAGGCGACCTACATCGACCGCCAGTTCGCCGAGAAATTCGCCGCCGCGGACACGACGCGCTGCCAGATCGGGTCCGCGGGCGCGGAAACGTATGCGAAAGTCATCGGCACCCCGGGTTTCACCATCGCCGACGGACCGGTTGCGGCCAACGACTACGGCACCGATGGCGGACGCCACGCGTCGTTCCTCTATCATGATCCAGCGGCTGATGTCGGCGGCACGCCCGGCGGCGGATGGCCCGGCGGCACGCCGCCGAAACAATACGCCGAGGATGTCTCGACGATTTCCGTGTGGGCCAAGCCCAACGGCGTGGGCGCCGGCTTCCGCATGTTCTTCTACTACACTTCCGACGGCAGCAATCCCGAAGGCGCGGGCGGCCGCGGACTTGGCACGACGTTCGTCGAGGAGATGAGCTTCTCCCACAACGAAGGCGGCGACGACTGGTGGATGAGCGCGACCATTCCCAAGCCGACGGTCGGTGAGACGCTGAAATACAAGGTCGGCATCTACAAGGAAGGCGCCTCCAGCGTCTATCCGTCCGGCCCGGATTCGGTGGACCGCAAGAAGCGGATGATGACCACCTTCGAGATCGATGGCTTCGATGCCGACACGATCGTGCACGCCCCGCACAACGACTACGGCGTGCAGGAAACCGGCTTGGCCGAGGGTTTCCACGTGCTCAAGGCCCGGCCCTTCCTCAAGCGCGACGGCAAGACCTCGCTCTACGACACGCTGGTCCAGACCTTCTACTTCGATGCCGAGAAACCGGGCGGCCAGATCGTTTATCCGGGATCGAACGGCGAAACGGTCGGCGGCTCGGAATACGGCGTGGTGGTCCGTGCCGACAACTCGACGAACTCCGTCTGGTTCCGCATCACCGATGGAGACGCCACCAACGATGACTCCGCCACCGGGGCGGACAACGGCAACGGCGCCTGGGTGCGGGCCGCGGAGGTCACCCCAAGCGCGAGCGTGGTGCCCGCGGACCCGGAGCACCGGCGCGAGTTCCGTTTCAACTACGTGAACATCCCGTCGTCCGGCAGCGCGACGATCGAGGTGCGACTCAAGGAGCTCAGCTCGTCGGAGGACAACAACCTCTCCGACAACGCCGGCCACTTCACCACGCTCACCCGCACGGTCAACACCGCGGGCCCGGACTACCGGATGTTCATCGCCTATCCGCCCAATGACGGCGCGGCGATCGACGACAGCTATGTGGTGAAGGCGTATTTCTCGAAGATCCTTGCGGATGGACTCAGCGAGGGTGACCTGAAGGCGCGTTTCCGGGTTCGCTACGGTCCGGATGACAGTTGGCCCGCCGGCGTCCAGATTCTCGACTCGGCGGCGCTTTCCATCGCCTACAACGAGACCGCCGAGTATCACGCGCTGGCTTTCACTCTGCCGAACCTCTACGACGGCCGGCCGGAATTCCTCCACCGCATCGAGGTGACTCACGATCGGCCGGACCCGCTCGCGGATCTAACGGCCACCCGCCGCGTCACGGCGCTTCCCAGCACCAAGCCGCGTATCACGATCCTCCAGCCGCAGGAGTTCGGCAGCGATGGCAAACCCGTCGAAATCATTCTTCCGGACGGACCCGGCGCCGACTCGCTCGACTACACGGTGCGCGTGGAAACCGACACCGCGACAACAACGGTGGATCTCGCGTTCCTGCTAGGAAGCGGCACGCTCACCCCGGTCGATGCGGACGACGTCACGCCCGGCATCCAGCCGGAGATCGTCGGTTCGAGCGCGTTCTGGGATTTCACATGGACGATCACGCAGCCCGGATCCTACCGCATCGAAGCCACCGCGACCGGCCCCGGCGGAGTGAACACGGACCGCCGCAACGCAACCGTGATTTATCGGCAGATCGTCGGCGATGATCCGAACGACCTTGACGATGATGACGACGGCCTCGCCGACTTCGACGAAGGAACGGTGACACCGCTGCCGAACGGTTTTCCCACGGACGATTCCCGCTACAAGCCGAATCCCGAGAACTGGAGCAACAGCGACGTTCATGTCCACAACGCCTACGGTCGCTCCGTTCCGCTGCTTCCCGACAGCGATGGAGACGGTCTTCCCGACGGCCTCGAAGTCGGTTGGCGGACTCCGTCGTCCGATACCAACACCGCCACCGACTCGAACGGTGATGGTTTCCCGAACTTCATCGGCGACCTGGATCCACCATTCTACAACACCCTCGACAACCTCGGCTCCGTGCCCGGCGTCAACAGCGCCAGCGAGGGCGGCGACCGCGCGAAGCAACTGTGGGGCTCCACCACCGATCCTGGAAATCCGGACAGCGATGGCGACGGACTTCTCGACGGCATCGAGGATGCCAACGCCAACGGCTGGATCGACGGCGACGGCGCGTCGCTCGCCACCATCGACCCGCCGACGCTCGGTCGCTCGTGGCCGAACGGCAGGATCGACTCCGGAGAAACATGGACCGAAACCTCGCCCAACGACGCCGACACAGACGACGACGGTCTCTCCGACGGCTACGGCGAAGACAAGGATTCCAGCGGCACGATCACCGGCGACACCAACGAAGACCGTGTCTGGCAATCGGGAGAAATCTGGACCGAAACCGATCCGCTCAACGACGACACCGACGGCGACGGTCTGCCCGACGGTTGGGAAGTGCGCTTCGGATTCAATCCGCTCGACGATGGCACCAGCACTCTTGATGGCAGTGCGGCGAAAGTGGAAAACGGCCCGAATGGCGATCCGGACGGCGACGAGATCAACAACATCAGCGAACTCCTTGCCGGCACCGACCCGCGGGTCGATAACTCGGTGATCCTGCAGCCCGGCGAGGAAATCGTCATCGGCCCCGTGGGCGACGCCGATGCCATCGTCCACGGCGCGGTCACCAACCGCCAGATCTTCACCGATTGGAAAATCGACGATCTCGTCGTTCTCGACGAGTTCGAAGGCGACGGTTCCGGCAACCAGGGCGGCGACACCTATCTTGGTTACGACGGCCACGACACGTCGCGCGACATGGTCGCCTTCTACGCCCGCGACGGTGGGGACACGTCCGTTGGCGGCACCGGGGAGTTTTATTTCCGTGTCGATTTCCAAGATCTGAAACCCTACGCAGAAGAAGGAAACCTCGACCTCTACGTGCTCGTGGACACCGGCAACCAGTCGGTCGGCGAATACACGCTGCCTGACGAACTCGACACCGGCACGCTCATGCGCTGGGAGGCCTGCGTCGCGGTCTATCAGTCGAACAACGGCGCGGTCTATGTCGATACGAACCCGGCGAACAACACGACATCCATCAATCAGGATCTCTTCTCCAAAGGTGTCGTCCGCCGCGACCAGACGAGCGCCGATGGTTTCAGGAAAGCGTGGTTCGACAGCAACTTCGACGCGGTCGAGTTCTCGATCGACCGCAAGGCCCTCACCGACGCCGGCTGGCTCGGTGATCCCGCCTCGCTCAACTTCCAGGTCATCACCGTGCGCGACGGCACCCAGAACTCGCCTCGCGGAGCGGGGGACATCGGCGGCCGCACCGACATCCGCGATACGATCTACGACGACTGGCTCGCTGAGGACTACTGGCGCGACCAGGGATACATCGGCCAGAACAGCGAGTTGAAATCCTGGTTCAACTACAACGGTCCCGACCGCGGCAAACGCACCAAGGTGATGCTGCTCGCCCATGGCAACGATCCGCTTCGGACCGGCACGGAAATCCACGGAGTTCTCAACGATGGCGATGGCGGCGGTTACTACCGTCCGCTCGACGTCCACGAAGCCTACGGCGCGAAACTCGGGCTCCACATCACGCCCACGCTCGCCTCGGCCATCGAGTGGGCTTCCGTCGATCCCGCCGCCGGCAAGCCGTGGCTCGACGGTCCCGCGTTCAACGACCGGCTCGCCGCCCTCGCTGCCGACGGCGTTGTCGAGATGACCGGCACCACGTTCGCCGACTCTCCGCTGCCTTACTTCAGCCAGGACTGGCTCAATGACAACATCGCTCTCTCCAACCGCACGCTTGCCGCGATCTACGGTACTCCTCCGTCGCCGCGGGTCTTGTGGATTCCGGAACGCATCGTCGATGACAGCGCGATTTCGAAGACCCTCGCCGCCGGTTTCACCCATGGCTTCATGGATCAGTTCCGGCATATCTTCGACCGCTTCGGCCGCCAGAGCGCGCTGCTCGACGACGGCTACCGCATCAACCGCATCAACGGGCTGAACACGATCGTCATCAACGACCAGGCGTCGGACTTCCGCTTCCGCAATACCGACGGCGGGCTCGACAGCAATCTCCGCCAGCTCGCGTCCCGCAAGGCGCGCAGCGGCGAGCAACACCAGCTCCTCGTCCTGCTCAGCCAGTGGAGCGATTTCGCGAGCGAAACGAACGCCGACGCTTATGACGCCAATGTCGCCTGGCTCGCCAGCCGTCCGTGGATCGAACTTGTCGGCCCCGATCAGGTCGCCCGCGGCGACGTCGACCTGTCGCTCCCGCCCGATGGCAATGGTGACAACTTCGCGACGCTCGATCGCGGAACCACCAGTTTCCCGACCAAGAAAGGTCCGCTGTGGATCGACCACTCGGCGCAAGGAAACTACGACTTCTGGTGGTTCGGCAGCGGTCAGGAGGAAAGCCTCCGCGACAAGGTGTTCGAGATCCGTCCCGGCGTTCCGGTGAATCCTCCGGGTGACGATTTCTTCGGTGTCCAGTCGTTCACGGGCGGTGGTTCCGGCATCACGAAGACCGCGTGGGATCTTGTCGCGCCGCTGCCCGACAACGCGCTCGGCCGCCTTGGACGTGCCACACACCACGCCGGCAACTTCCTCGCCGGTTGGCACAGCGAAGACAATGGCGACCTTCGGCTCTATTCGACCGGCGATTTCATCAATCCGGACACCACCTACGACGAACTCGCGGGCTTTGCAAAACGCGCCCAATCGCAGGTCCGCTTCGCCGCGATCTATCAGGCGGTGGATGCCTGGGTTTCGTCGCCGCCCGCAACCGCGGAAACCGCCTCGTTTGACGCCGACCTCGACGGGGAGAACGAATACATCCTCCGTAACGACCGTGTGTGGGCGCTCTTCGAAGCCTCCGGCGGTCGCTGCACCGCCGCCTTCGGGCGCGATCCTTCGACCGGTCGGGTAGTCCAGTTGGTTGGCACGCAGATCACCGATTCGGGTGGGGAAACCGAGGACGAAGGGGCGTCGAACCGCAATCCCGACGGCTCGATCAACGCCCGCCGCACCTCCGCCTTCAAGGACTGGTGGGCGGTCAACGGTTCCGGGACGAACAGCAACGTCAACGCGCTTTACACCGTCGCACCCGCCACCAACGGCTGGACCTTCACCTCGCCCGGCGGCACGGTTGCCAAGACGATCACGCTTGCTGATTTGTCGGATGCCCTGACAGCAGACTACACACTCGGAGCGGGCACCACGAAACTCTATATCCGCTTCGGCCTCAGCCCGGACCTCGATGACCTGCTCGTCCGCGGTCAGCAGGGGCTCGCGCTCGGTTCCTCCGCGTCGGATGTGACGCTCGCGAACCACACATCCTACGGCGTGGCCACCGCATCCGTCGGACTCGACAGCAACGTTACGTGGCAATCGAGCGCCACCGATGACGACCTGTCCGAATTCGATGCCGTGATCATGCGCAACCAGGCGCTCGTCCATCAGGTCGAGGTCGAAAGCCAGTCGACGAGTTTCAGCGTTTCCCTCTCGCTCGCCGTGGTCGTCACCGATGGCGACAACGACGGGCTGCCCGGAGATTGGGAGGAATCCAACGACCTCGATGACACCGATCCCACCGGCGACAACGGCGCGGACGGGGATCCGGATGAGGATGGGCTCACCAACATCGTCGAGTGGCTCGTAGGCCTCGACCCGCAGGTGAAGGACGCGCATCTGTTCCCGAAACTCGGAATCGCGAAGATCAGCGGCGGCGTCCGCCTTTCGTTCCCGACCCTGCCCGGTCGCTCCTATCAGCTCCAAACGACGGATGCGTTCGACGGCTGGACCAACTTCGGTTCCCCGCATGTCACGGGCCCGATGGATCCGCCGGCGCTGTTGGAAATCGACGATACCAGTGGCGATCCGAAACGTTTCTACCGGATGACCATTTCCCCGGCACCCTGACGCCAGATCCCATGAAAACGATTCTTCTTTGGCTGGCAGCCGCGACGATTGCGGTCGCCGCCCCCGGCAATGCCTGGCACCTCGCATCCCAGAACGAGGCCCAGATCGGCGTGACCATGCGCGATCCTCTCTACGAGGCCGCCGATTCGGACACCACGATTTATCAGGGCGTCTATCTCGGAGGTGGCGACAACCAGACCGGCGGCTCGGTGTTCTATCGCACCACTCCGCGCGGCGGCTCGCCTTCGGCGTGGACGGAGTTGCCCCTCGCGTTCCACGCCAACGTCGGGGCGAACCAGTATTGGAAAGCGGTCGTGCCAACCTCGACGTTCGGCGCCACGGATGTCATCGAATACTACATCAAGGTCACCTACAGCGGCGGTGCTCCGGAAACCACCTATTTGTATGGATCGGACACGGCGTCTGACGTGACGACCACCGAGGCGACGGCGCAGGCCACGCCGTTCTCGATCCGGAACCGCCCCGGCTGGATCTACCACGCGAACAACCGCAGCCTCGCGGGAGGTGACATCCAACTCAGTCTGAAAACCGGCTACATCGGCCCGGACAACGATCCCGCGACCCGCTGGGCGACCGAGGGAGCCGTGTATTTCACCACCGACGGCTCCGCGCCGGGTGGAGCGCTTGGCGTTCCGGGTGGGACCAGTTCGGCCGCGCCGCTCGTTTTCGATGGAATCGAAGGTGACAACAGCGGCAACGGCAATGCGGCCGTCTGGCGCGGAACCATGGAGGGCGTGCTCGACGGCCTGCCCTTCGGCGGCGAGGTGAAATACAAGATCGGACTTTGGAATGCGGAAACCGGCGAAGAGAAGTTCGCCGACCATGTCGCGGGGACGGACAACGCGGTGTTTGTCTATCAGAATGGATCGCCGGGCGATCCGGTGCTCACCGTCAACGGTCTCAACGCGAACTACACGACCAGCAAACTTTTCGTCGATGAGATCGCGGGTGATTCGATCCCGCTCGACATCGTGTTCCAACCCGGTGAGGCGAACATCACGGTGGCCGAGGTTTATACCAATCTGAACCGCCGCGACCGCGCGGACGTCGATGCCGATGGCGACGGCTATCCCGACGGTGTGAGCGGACCTGACGGCAACAGCATCGTCGCCGGCGACGATTCGAACTATTTCAAAGCCATCGCGATGACGGACGCCGGTGCGGGCACCTACACGCTCACGCTTCCCGCCGAAAAAACCGGAGCCTACCGCCTCACCGCGCGCTGGAAGGTTTCCGGCGATCCGAACTGGCGCTGGTACACGAACCTCGGTGCCAACCGCCGGGACCACGCGATCACCGTTTCGCCGAAGGATGCCCGCGACATCCGGCTTTACGAGATCAACGTCCTCAACATCGAGGCATCGGGCGACACCTTCGAAACCCGCTCGACCCTTGAGGATCTCCACAACGCGGCAGGAGCACCGCACAACGGATCGAACCGTTGGGATCTCGACTATCTGAAGAACCTCGGCGCCAACTGGCTGTGGTTCCAGCCGATCCATCCGCCGGCCCGCGACGGCCGCGAACCGGTCGATGGCTGGGGCGGCAGCGGACTGCCCTACGAGCCTGGAAGCCCGTATGCGGTGAAGAATTTCTTCGAGGTGAGCCCCATCTTCACCAAGGACTTCTCCGGCAGTCCCTTCGACAACAACGACCTGCTCAGCCAGACGAATCGCGACGCGGCGATGGCCGCTTGGCAGGACTTCGTGGCCGCCACCGACGACAAGGAAGTCGGCATCATGCTCGATGCTCCGTTCAACCACACCGCCTTCGATGTCGAACTCGCGCAGGCGGGCGTGGACCTTTTCCAACCGGACGGCCAGACGTGGGCGAAAACCGACGAGATCCGCAATCGCGAGGCCAGGTTCTTCTCGCTCGACGGCAACTACGGAAACCGAGCTTCGAACGCGGGAAACATCGCGCCCGGTCCCGATCGGTTCGACTTCGGCAAGTGGCCCGATGTGAAGGATGTGTTCTTCGGCCGCTATGACTCGCTGGTGGAAACCGACTCCGAACCCGAGCGCTCGAGCTACACCAGCGAAGGCGATTGGTTCGACGACGGAGACAGCGATTGGACGAACAACGACTTCGTCCAGGGCGGCCAGAACCGCAATGTGACCCGCCGCGTCTGGCAGTATTTCGCCCGTTATGGCGTCCATTGGTTGGAGAAAACCCGGCCCGCCGGCGAGAACCGAAACAGCGACACGGAGCCCGGACTCACCACGGCCGAGCGCTACGAGTGGGACGCTCGCGGGATCGACGGCCTGCGTTGCGACTTCGGCCAGGGACTGCCGCCGCGTTGCTGGGAATACATCATCAACACGGCCCGCTCGAAGAAGTGGAACTTCGTGATGATGAGCGAGTCGCTCGATGGCGGATCCGTCACGTATCGCGCGAACCGTCATTTCGACATCCTCAACGAGAACATCGTGTTTCCGTTGGCCAGCGCCTCCGCCAACAACGACTACCGCAATATCTTCGAAGGCCGTCGCAACGCGTATGGGCAGGGTCTCGTGCTCATCAACAACACGTCGCATGACGAGGCGAATTACACCGACCCGTGGGAAGCGCTCATCCGCTACAGCGTGGCCTCCGCCATCGACGGCGTGCCGATGATCTTTCCCGGTCAGGAGCTCGGCATCTCCGCGACCTACGGCTACGACCACTACGAGCTGAACTTCGGGAAATACGTGCCGCACTTCAAACGCTTCAACTCGATGATGCCGATCTGGAACGACACGGACTTCGGCAACGACCAACTCTATCACGTCTATGCCGGCATGGGCGCTGCCCGCTCGTTCAGCCCGGCGCTTCGTTCGTCGAACCGTTGGTTCCTCGATGGCGATGGGTTCAACAACAAGGTGTTCGCCGTCGCGAAATTCGAGGAAGGCGGCGCGTCGCCCGGCGTGTCGGATGTGGTGCTCGCGTTCTCGAGTCTGGACCGGAACAACGACCAGCAGGACAATTTCAAGGTCCCCTCCGCGCTCGCTTCGGATCTGGGCATCCAGGACGGCCGGTTGTACAACGCGAAAAACATCTCCGCCTATCTCGGCGCCGACAACACCCGCCGCGATCAATGGTTGTGGAATGGAAACACGGGTTACACCGGCAGCCAGCTCAAGAGCGGTGGTTTCCTCGTCGTTCTTCCCAAGGTGCCGACGATGGCTTCCTCCGCGAATCCCTCGGACCCGGCGTGGAACCAGCGGCCCTTCGAGGCGCAGTATCTCAAACTCTACGACGTCACCCCGCCGCCGGCGCCCGGCGTTCCCGCGGGGCCGGGTTTGTTCGGATATGTCGTCGGCGACAGCGCGATCTTCACCTGGACGCCCGCCGCGGATCCGGACGGTGGCGTTTCCGGATATCACTTGCAAATCGGCACCACACCCGGAGCGTCGGACCTGCTGGATGACACGACGGACTCCACCAGCCGGATGATCGTCGGACTTGCCTACGGCTCGACGGTGTATGCCCGCGTCAGCCAGCTCAACAACGCCGGGATCGAGGGTCCCTTCAGCGCCGCCAGCACTTCGCTCGCCGTCCTCGACCCCGCCGCGGACAGCGATGGCGACGGACAATCGAACGCCGCCGAGGAGAGCGCCGGAACGAACGCGCTCGATGCATCGTCGGTCTTCAAGGCGACGTCCATCGTGGAATCCGGTGCGGACATCACCGTCACCGCCGCGACCGTAGCCGGGAAGTTCTATCAACTCGAAACCAGCACCACGCTTTCGCCGCCCTGGGCACCGATCGGTTCCCCGGTCGAGGCCACCGGTCCATCGACACCCTTCATCCACCCCAACGGGGCGGGGGAAACCAAGCGTTTCTATCGGGTGCGGGTGGTCGAATGACGCTCCGCTTTTGGATCACTCCGCCGCCTTCGCCACCTGCAGCAGCTTCGCTTCACCGAAGTGCGGGCCGAGGATCTGGATGCCGACGGGGAGCTTGCTGCCGCCGTCGAAATCGCAGGTCCCACAGGGGACCGAGATCCCGGGGATGCCCGCGAGGTTCGCCGAGATGGTGAAGATGTCGGAGAGATAATCCAGCAGCGGGTCGCCCTCGCAGGCGCCGATCTTCCGAGCCGGCGTGGGCGCGACGGGGGAAACGATGGCATCCACGTTTTGGAACGCGGTTTCGAAGTCCTTGCGGATGAGCGTGCGGACCTTCTGCGCATGGCCGTAGTAGGCTTCGTAATAGCCGGACGAGAGCACGTAGGTGCCGAGGATGATCCGTCGTTTCACCTCCGAGCCGAAACCTTCCTCGCGCGACTTCCGATAGAGATCGAGGATGTCCGACGGGTTCGAAGTGCGGTGGCCGTAGCGGATGCCGTCGAAGCGCGACAAATTCGAAGACGCCTCGGCCGGGGCGATGACGTAGTAGGCGGCGACGGCGTATTGCGTGTGAGGCAGGGAGATCGGAACGATTTCGGCACCCTGCGCGGCGAGTTTCTGGATCGCCGTCTCGACCAGCGAGCGGACACCGGGATCGATGCCATCGCCGAAGTACTCGGAGGGAACGCCGAGTTTCAGGCCCGCGACGCCGTCGTGAAGTCCCGCAAGGTAATCGGGCACCGGCACATCGAGGCTGGTCGTATCGTTCGGATCGTGCCCGGCGATGGCCTGCAACACGAGCGCCGCGTCCTCGACGGTGGTGGTGAGAGGCCCGATCTGGTCGAGCGAGGACGCGAAAGCCACCAGCCCGTAGCGCGAAACCCGGCCGTAGCTCGGCTTCAGGCCGACCACCCCGCAGTGCGATGCCGGCTGGCGGATCGAGCCGCCGGTGTCGGAGCCGAGCGTGGCGATCGCCGTGCCCGAAGCCACCGACGCGGCGGATCCGCCGGACGATCCCCCGGGGATGCGCTCCGGGTCATGCGGGTTGCGGGTTACCTGCAGCGCCGAGTTTTCTGTCGACGATCCCATGGCGAACTCATCCTGGTTCAGACGGCCGAAGGGGATCGCCCCGGCGGCGCGGAGTTTCCTCACCACCGTGGCGTCGTAGGGTGACTTGTAGTTTTCCGCGAGAAACTTCGAGCCGCAGGTGCACGGCTGGCCGAGCACGTTGATGTTGTCCTTGAGGCCGATCGGGATGCCGCCGAGAGGCAGCGAAAGGTCGGCCGCGGCCGCTTCGGCGAGGGCGGCTTCGAGGTCGTGGGAGAGATAGGCGCCGATATGGGCATCGGTTTCCGGAATCTTCGCCGCGAGATCTTCCAGGACCCGGGCGGGGGTGGTTTCTCCGGCGGCAAGCGACTTGCGAAGGGCTGCGATGGACATGGTTTGAAACTCGTATTCGTTGCTCAATTCTCCTTGCGTCCGGCTCGTCATGCGTCCGTCACCACCTTCGGGACACGGACCTGACCCTGCGCCTGGTCCGGAGCGTTCTGCAGCAAGCTCTCGGGCGGAAGGCTCTCGTGCGGCTCATCGTCCCGCATCCGGCCGAACACCGGCGAGGGGTGGGCCGTCGGATCGATCCCCGAAACATCAAGCTTCGTCAGCGTGTCCACGTATCCCAGGATCGCGTCGAGCTGCGGCTGGAACTCGGTGATTTCCTCCTCGGTCAATTCGAGCCGGGCCAGGTTCGCCACGTAGCGGACGTCGATGTGGTGGTGCGACATGCCCGGAACATCCGGAATGCACCCCGCATTTCCAAGTGCCAAAAAGCGTCGAAACCCGGGAAATCGAAAATTTTCAAAATTCTTTGAACGTTTGTAAAAATTGAAGGTCTGACTCCTACGAAAGCGATGGGCAACCATCCTTTCAATGTAAGGGTGAAAACAGCATAGTTGTCTGCCAAATCCATGGGTGTGGGTAAAGCACGACGACCTTGGCCGCCGGGGGAGGGACCCCCCGGCGGCCTCTTTTTTTTGGGGCTGTCAGAAAACCCGAATGCTGGCGGAGTGGCAGTGAATATGCTGCCATGCGGGATTGATGGTGGAGAGCGCACCGTCATTTTTGAAAAACAACCGTCATGATTCCCATTCTCCTCGGCCCGATGATCCGGTTCCGCACCCTTGCGATTGCCGGTGGATTCCTGATGTCCGTGGAGTCGGCGGTGGCCGCCGAATCGTTGTCGCAGTATGGGATCACCTGGCGGTTCTCCGAGGACAAACATGTGGGGCGGTTTTGCAACGGGGATTGGTGGGTGGTCGGGCCCGTCACGATCTCGGACATCGCCCCGAAGACGACGGGTGGGGATTTCGGCAACGGATCGATGATCAATCCGATCCCCGGCCAGTCACAAGGGTTCTACTCCGAAACGAAGTATCCCGCATATTCCGCGGCCAAGGACATGAGCCTGAGGATTCCGTTCACGATTCCGGCCGGCAGTTCGCTGGTTTCGACGATCCGGAATCCGGACACCTGGGCGTCCAACAGCAGCCCGGGCGCCTTGGTCGAGAAGACGTGGTTCAAGGAAACCGCGGTGCTCACCGTGCTGTCTTCTCCGCCCCCCGAAGGAAGTTTCCGGCCACCCTACGCGGGAAGCGACAAGACGATCCGGGCGAACTGGAACCGGAGCGCGCTGCAATACGGAAAGTTGCGTCGCCTCGCGGCACCGGTCGCCACCCACGTTCCCGACCGCGGGTGGCTCGAGGAGGCGACACGCCGTCCGCTGCTTGAAATGCACCCCAACTATCTGAACTCGAACTGGAAAGCATCGTGGAATCCCGACAAGCCGGGCGGGTACCCACGACGCACCTATGGCCGCGAGATCTCCCACATCAGCGGCGCGGCCGGTTTGCTGCTCCAGACCGACCTGCCCGATGCGACGAAGGAGAAACTCCTCATCCACATGTGCCAATGGGGGATCGATATCGAGGGACTGCTTCGCGCCGGCATGCAATGGCAGCCGAACGGCGGGCACAACCACGGCCGTCTTCTGCCGCTCTATCTCGCGGCCAAGGTCCTGGAGGATCCGGACATGCTTTCTCTCTGCCGCCCCTCGAAGGCGGTGTTTCAGGAGTTTGCCCAGCATTGGTATGTAACACAGTCCGAGATCGACACGCCGAGGGCGAATCCGGCGACGATGGAACCCTACACACAGGACATGCTCGGAATGCCGGAGTGGAGTTCCGGAGGACCTGGCGAGCGCAACCAGGCGTCCGCGCAATTCTTCGGGGGAACCGGCTACCGATTCATCAACGGGGGCCCGAACTGTGCCGTGGTCGCGACGATTCTTCTCATGGGCGGCCGGTCCGAGGTGTCGTGCGAACCATTCATCGATTACATCGCCACCCGACACTATCCGATGACGAAGAGCGGGGCCGCCCATACGATTCCAAACTATGGCGATGTTCCGAGCCTCTTCACCCGCGACATCTGGGATGCGTATCTGCCGGGTTCGGCGGGGCCTGTGGAAATCGAATTCGCCATCGGGAACCGGATCGAATGTCCGGACGGGGCGGACGTCCGCGCAGATTCTTCGCTCGCATCTTCCCTTCTGGGGAGACAGCCCAAGGCCGCCACCGGTTTGATCGTCGGAGGACCAGTGAAGGCGGATGGAATTGTCTGGTGGGACGTGAATTTCGATTCCGGAGCCGACGGATGGACCGACGGAGCCGGACTTCTGCTCAGGGCGGCCGCGGCGACACCACCGTCGAAACCCGCAAGCCCGACGGTGACCAGCGAATGAATGATCCGGGCCCAACGAGGCTTGGTCGGAGGAACGTCCGCCCCTTGGTGTCGTGAATGCCTCGTTTGCCAAAGGTCATCCGATGGGGCGTCGCCATGGGTCGCCCGTGATCCGTGATTTCGAGTCGCCTCGTTGCGAGGTGGTGGCGGGTGCTTTTCCGGCAGGCGGTCGCATCCGGTAAACCGCTTGCCGCGAAGCGGACATTCGGAAAGGATCGCAATGAATGAGTGAGGAGCGGGAACAGGACGCGGACTCCCAGGAGTTCGTGACGGAATTGACCAGCCATCAGTCCGCGATGCTGGCCTACATCCGCTCGCTCGCACCGGGTGCCGGCACCGGCGCCCGCGACCTGCTGCAGGAGGTCAACATCACTCTCTGGCAGAAACGCGAGACCTTCGAACTAGGCACGAATTTCAAGGCGTGGGCGTTCCAGACGATCCGCTACCAAATGCTCAACCACCGACGCCGCCTTGTTTCCCAAGGGTGGCTGGTGTTCGACGACGATCTCATCGAGCGGGTCGCTCCCGGCTTCGAATTCGAGCCTGATGAACTGGAGGAACGTCACATTGCCCTGCGCCGTTGCCTCCAGCGCCTGCGGCCACAGGACCGCGAGATCCTCCATCACCGGTATGCAACACGCGCTCCGTTGCAGGATTACGCCGAAAAGACGAACCGCAGCGCCGGCACGCTCAAAGCCATCCTCTTCAATCTCCGCGCGGCCTTGAAAAAGTGCATCGAGCGCCAACTCCAATCGTCCACGCCACCCAAGGGATGAAGAAAGCCGACCACCAACTGGTCCAGCGGGTGTTGGATGGCGAGGTCGACCGCGAGGAGTTCGATCGTTTCCAGCAGCGTCTTCGCGAGGAACCGGAATTGGTGCAGCTATACGGAGGATACGCCGTTCTCCACCATATCCTCGACGAGGAGTCCGAGGGAGGTGGATTCCATGATTTCGTGGAGCAGGAGGACGGTGGCGTCGGAAAACCGTTGTGGATCGCCGGGGTCGCGATGTTGTTGCTGCTCGCCGTGGTCGCGATGTTCCGGCCGTGGGACCGGAGCGCTTTCGACGACATCGCGGTCGTGAGTTTCTCGATGGACTCGGTGTGGCGGGTCGAGGGCCCGAGCGAGCGTCGCGCGAACTCGGTCAAGGTCGCACCGGGCACGAAGCTCCATCTCGAATGCGGACGTGCCGAAGCGATCCTCGATCCGCTTTTTACCGCTGTCTTCGAGGGGCCGTGTGAGGCGGTGTTCGTATCTGGCGATCGGATCCACCTGCTGCGCGGCCGGGGATACTTCGCGCGGAGGAATCCCGGCGGCCTGACGGTCGAGACGTCCGCCATCACCGCGACGTCCGAGGGCGGAGCCTTCGGCGTGGCTGCGCAAGCGCCGGGGACGAGCGAGTTGCAGGTCGAACACGGAGATGTCCGCGTCGTCTCGAAATCGACGGGGGAAACCATCGTCACCGGCGCCGGCAGGACGATCGTCGCGCCTCCGGACGGACCGTTCCGCACCACGGATGCGGCGGAACTGGCGTTCGCACGGAGTGTCGGACGCTTTGAAGCCGCGCTGGAAGAGCCGTTCGAACCCGATGACTGGACCGTGGGGCACGGATCGCCGCACGTGACGGCGCGCCGGATCTCCGGAACGAACTATGCCGTCCTCGCGAAGCTTCCCGAGACGATCCCCACCGAAGCGTCGCCGGTCATGCTCGCGACCATGGAGGTCGCGAAGTCCCCGGAGAACGGATTCCACACCGAAGGCTGGGCGGGAGTCAGCTTCTTCCGCGGTAGCGAGGAAATCGTGTTCTTTGGCGATTCGTTCGGCACCCGAGCGACCTGGTCGCTCGATACCAAGCAAAGCATCCCCGTGATTTATCCCGAACACGATGTCGTCGGTCCGATGAAAGTCACGCTGCGGTACGACCGGCGGAGTGGCGAGGTCAGCCTCCACGAACACGGCAGCCCGCTCGGGCCCGCGTTCTGCCGCGGCACGCTGCCTCCGGGGGCGGCGTTCGATACCATCCGTCTCGGCGCCTCCGCAGGCGCCACGCTCGATGTCACCGGGCTGGAAATCCGCATCGGCGGAGGTCGCTGATCCGTTCGCGCGATAAACCCTCCGCATGCATGCGACATTTGGGATGTGAAACCCATCGTCGTTGCATGACGCAGACCCAACGTTTGATCCAAGGCTCGCTCGCAGCCGTCGTATTTCCTCTGTCCGCCGCCTCCGCCCAGACGGTCTTCGTCTCCCGCATGTGGCACAACCACCAACCGCTCTATTGGCCGGAGTGGAATACGAATGGTGCGGAAACGAGCCGCGTGGAATACGCTTGGGACTCGATCGTGCTGAAACCCGGACGCTCGTATTCCGGCTCCACCGCGCAACATCCGGAAAACAACCTCACCGACATCTTCGGCCTCGACGACCGCCGAAACGCCTATCAATTCCGGCCGCAGGACTCGCTCGCCGCATGTCCGCAATCCGCAGGATTCTGCCTTTCCTACTCCGGATCACTCATCGACAACGTCCGCCAGCTCGGCGCCCTCGGCCAGCTCGGCTACGGCGGGAACTGGTGGGACGGCAACCGCAGCGCGCGCAACTGGACGACACCCTCCGGCTCGCGCCGTCTCGATCTCGTCGGCTTCACCTACCACCACTCGCTCGCCCCGCTGCTGCCCAAGGAGGTCTTCCGCAAGGAGCTCCGGATTTTCAAACAGGCGTGGTGGAAGGCATGGGGCGGAAACTCCGATCTATCGGATCACTCGAAGGGCTTCTTCCCGACCGAGATGGCGTTTTCCCAACATCTCGTCGATGTGCTGGTGGACGAGGGATACGACTGGTCGATCGTCGCCAGCCACCATCTCTCGCGCACCTGCCCGACGTACTTCAACCAGTTCAACCTCTCCGCCGGCAGCTACGGAATCTTCAGCAGTCCGCCGAACAAGGCGGATCTGTTGGGTCCGTCGCCGTCGTCCGGCTGGTGGTATTCCGAACCGAATCCCGGAAACGCCGCGTGGAACGTCGCGCCATTCGCCTATCAGCTCCACAAGGCGCGCTACGTGAATCCCGAGACCGGCGCGGCCAAGGAGATGATCGTCGTGCCGTCCGATGACGTGCTGTCCTATCGCTACGGCTATGCCAACGAAGGCGTCGGCAAGATCAACGACCACATCGCGCCCTACGCCACCGATCCCTCGCGGCCGTGCCTCGTGATGCCCGCCACCGATGGCGACAACGCGTGGGGCGGGGGGTTCTCTTCGTGGATGGAAGCCACGCCGCAGTTCTTCAACTCCGGCTATTCGCCCACCGCGGTGCAGGATTTCGTGAACTCGTACGGCGGAGCGGCGGACACGATCCACGTCGAGGACGGCGCGTGGATTTTCCCCGAGTCCGACTATGGATCGCCGTATTTCCTGAAGTGGCTCGAGCCGCCGGTCACCTCGAACACCGCGACCCGCTATCCCGGCACCATCGCCGATATGGAAACCCCGGGTTTTGCCCTGAAATTCTGGGCGTGGGCGCCCGTCATCACCGGTGCGAACTGGGTGCAGACCGCCGAGCAGATCCTCCGCGACGAGGGCGGCAGCGTGGACTCGTGGAAAATCCAGGCGCCCTACGATTGGAACGGAACGTGGAACGCACCCAACGATGTCGAGCTCGCATGGCACATCTATCTCGGCGGTCTCGACTCCGGGTTCAACTACTACGGCGGCCTCGGCAATGACGACGAGGTGAAGGCCGCGCTCGCCACCACCCGGGCGATTCAGAAGCTCCAGCCGTGGATGACTCCCGGACGGATGGCGAACGACCGCACGCCGCCGTCGGTGCTGAAACCACAGCGTTTCCCCTACAATCCGGGCGGATACACCTTCGGCTGGTTCAACTCGATCCCCGGTGGCGACAACCGCTACCTGAAAAAGATGCCGTCCGATTTCTACGTCTGGACGCACGCCTATGATGTTTCCGGTGTCACCACCGTGAACCTCAAGGTGCGCGTCGACAACGACGGCACCAACACGATGGCCAACGACCAGAACGAAACCTATGCTGGCGGCGGTGACGTGGGTTCGTGGATCACCATCCCGATGACCAAGCGCGTGCTGCCGAACGACCAGGCATCGCTCAACGCCGCCGCGAACAATGGCCAGATCAACTATTTCATCACACCGCCGGAACTCGCGGACTACTATTTCGCCAAGATCACCAATACCGAGGTGAACGGCTTCCGCAACAAGCTGCTGGACTACTACATCGAAGCCGTCGACAGCCGCGGGAATGTCGAGAAGTCCGAAATCCAACATGTCTTTGTCGAAGACGATGGCGACACTCCGCCGCAACCGGAGGAGGTCGTGAGTTTCTCGCCCGAGGAGCCGACGAACTGTGAACCGGTCACCATCAGCTACAATCCCACGGGCCGTGCGCTCGCCTCGGCACCGCAGGTTTACATCCACATCGGCCGCAACGGTTGGCAGGACGTGACGACGCCGCGACCGGCGATGACGCTCGAAGGAGACAAGTGGACCTACACGTACAACCCGCTTCCCGGCAGCTCGGTGGTCGATTTCGTATTCACCAACGCCGCCGATGGGACCGCAAGCATTTGGGACAACAACGGTGGAGCGGATTGGCATATCTCGTTGGTCCCATGTGAAGGACCGCCTCTCGATCCGCCGACTGGACTCGTCGCCACCGCCACCAGCCCGACGACGATCTCGCTCGACTGGGACGATACGGCGGGAGCCACGTCCTACACCGTCTTCCGTGGCGCGGTGCAGCTCGGAATCGTGACGGAAAGTGATTCCACGGACACCGGTCTGATGCCGGAAACGAGCTACAGCTACACGGTGGTGGCGAACAACAACGCGGGCTCTTCGGATGCCAGCGACTCCGCCTCCGCGACGACTCCTCCGGAATCCGTCACTCCGCCACCGACGCCTTTCGTTCTCGATGGAATCGTCGATTCGCCCGGCTATCTCGTTTCCGACAACGGCATGGTCATCCACGCCGCGCTGCGGGGCGATCTGCTCTACGTGTCCACCTGGGCTCCGGGGGAATTTGGAAACGATCACTTCATCGTGGTGTCCGATGAGGTGGCTGACCCGGCTTCGTCCCCTTCACCATGGGCGAAGTCCGGATTCCTCGCCTCGGCGGCCGGTTCGCCGTTCCTTGCCGCGGAAAGTTCGAACGCGTTCGCCGGATGGTTCAACACCAATGGCGCAGTGACCGAGGTCGCCCGTGGATCGGACGGTCAGCAGTTGGAAGGCACGATCGACATTGTCGAAGCCTTCGGCACGCGTCCCGCCACGTTGTATCTCGCCGCTCTTGCCTATCAGACGGCGGATGCCGGCATTCTCGGGGCTCAGGCACCTGCGATGGTCACGGACAACGGCGACGTGGATGCCGATGAATGGCTTGCGATTCCGCTTGAGGCGCTGCGTGACGAAAATGCGAACGGAATCTTCGACCGTGTGGAACCCGGTGTCGGATTCGTGATCCGCGCGTTCGAGAAGGGTAGCGGTGACTTCACGATCACGTGGAACAGCTTCCCCGGCCGCAGCTACAAGCTCCAGGCGTCCGACAGTCTTGCGGAGGAATCGTGGGAGGATGTGGACGGGAGTGATGCAATCGCCGGGCCATCCGAACTCGAGATGTCCCGCACCGTTTCCTCGTCTGCCGACGCGATGTTCTTCCGTGTCGTGCTTCTCCCATAGGTCCTGTGGGACCCATCGGACCGATCCAATCTCTTCAAACCCATGAACCGCCTCCGTTTCCTTCCACTCGCCTTTTTGTTGGCCACTTCCGGCCTGCTCTCCGCGCAATACACCCTCGTCCCCCGCACGACGATCGATCCGGGATTCACCTACACCGCCAGCCCGGACGATTGGCGGGATATCAACGTCTATCAGCTTTTCACCGACCGGTTCTACGACGGTGACAGCAGCAACAACAACGCCCGGACCATGCGCGCCGGCTCATGGTGGACTTTCAATTCGGCTTACTCCTCGGGCAACACCGATGGTCGCTCGTGGTACAACACCTCCAACAGCGCCCAATCCAACGACCGGCATCTCTGGCAAGGCGGCGACTGGGAGGGCATCCGCCAGAAAATCCCCTACCTGCAATCCATGGGCATCAAGGCGGTCTGGATTTCCAGCGTCCAGCGCGTCGAGCAGGGCGTGGACAAACGCTTCACCCCGTACCACGCGTACCACCCGACCAACCTCTACGAGTGCGAGCCGATGTTCGGCGATTTCGCGAAGCTTCGGCAGCTCGTTGACGAACTCCACGCGGCGGGAATCTATGTGATCCTCGATGTGGTCCCCAACCACATGGCCGACCTCATCCGCAACAAATACGGCAACGAGAACTACAACGCTGGCGCCACCACCAATGACATCGACTGGGCCGACGGCGTCCAGCACGCCGCTCCGTTCAACCGCCTCGACTGGTTCCATCCGAACGGCAACATCGGCAACTACGACGCCTATCCCGAAACCCAGTGGGGGGGATTCAAGGGCACCGATGACCTCAACACCGATCGCGGTGATGTGCAGGCCGAGCTCGCCATTGCTTTCAGAAACCTCATGGAAGCCACCGACTGCGACGGCTTCCGTGTCGATGCCATCAAACACGTCGATCACACGTGGATCAAAAACTGGGCCACCGACATGCGGAGTCACGCCGCAAGTCTCGGCAAAAACAATTTCCTCATTTTCGGCGAGTTGTTCAGCTTCGACGACAACTTCCACAGCTTTTTCACGCAGGACCAGGGCAGCGGATTCAACTCCGCGATGTGGTTCACCATGATGAACACGATGAACGATGTCTTCGCCGGCAGCGGAGCCACGCAGAACCTCACCGGGCCGCTCAACAACATCTGGAACAACAACCTCTTCGGCGCGGAGGCCGCCGCCCGATCGATCGCGTTCATCGACAACCACGACGTCGATCGGATCTGCAAGAACTACACCACCACCTGGGGTGACATGCTCCGCCCGGCGATGGGCCTGCTCTACCTCGCCACACCTGTGCCGACGATCTACTACGGCACCGAGCACGGATTCAACCAGGGCCAGGCCAACAACAACCCCGGCGCGGACGATGGCGATTACCAGCGTGAGTGCATGATGGACTATGGCTACCAGTGGGGCAACGCGCAGGGCGACAAGTTCAATGCTGCCAGCGGGATCAAGGATCTCATCGGGCAGCTCAACCAGGCCCGCGAGCAATACATCTGCCTCCGCCGCGGCAGCTTCGCCCAGCGCTGGCAGACCGGCGGGCGCGGCATTTACGCGTTCACCCGCAGTTATGGTGACCAAGAGGCGCTCGTGATCCTCAATACCGATTGGAGCAGCCAGCAAAGCGCGACACCCGCCGTGGGCAAGCCGGACGGCACGGTCTTCACCAATCTCCTGAACCCTTCCGAAACGGCGACCGTCAGCGGTGGCACGCTCAATCTCACGGTCCCCACCCGCGGCCTCAAGGTTTTCGCGGCAGGGGCTCCGAGCCTCAATCTTGTCATTTCTGGCACCAGCAACTACCCCGCGACCGGCAGCATCCTTCCGATTGATGACATCTACGTCGACAGCCGCACCGGCCCGAAGGGCGCCGCGGTTTCCGGCACTCTTCACTACAGCACCGATGGCGGCGGCAACTGGCAGAGCACCGCGCTCGCCCGCAATCCCACCTTCGATACTCCCTCTACGGATGCATGGAATGCCAACCTCGGCCAGTTTGCGGCGGGCACCAGCATCTCGTACTACGTCACCTTCCAGGACGGTGAGAGCAGCACCTACACCGACGACAACAATGGCGTTTCGTACCAATTGGCGGTGTCATCGCCGCCCGTTTTCACGATGGACGGACTACCGGACAGCGCGAACTACCTTGTCGCCGACAACGGAATGCGCATCTGGGCCGCGGTGAAGGGAACGAAACTCTATTTCGCAACGTGGTCGACCGAAGGCGGAAACAATGACCATTTCCTGCTTTGCTCAAACAACTTCGGCAATCCGGAAGTCCATCCGTGGTCGAAGGACGGGACGGTCAACTTCTGGTTCGGCGGTTGGCCGTGGCTCGCCGCGGACGGAACGTTCCAGACACTGAACAACGGCGGTGCCTCGGGTTCCTCCGCCATGGGAACAGGCGGCAACGTGCTGGAAGGCGAGATCGATCTCGTCGAGGTCTTTGGCTCCGTTCCGAAGATTCTTTACTTCAGCGCGCTTTCCTACGGCGACAACGACGGCGACGGCATCAACGGCCAGTGCCCCGCCCCGTGGAGCGCGGACAACAACCTGACATCACCCGAATACGCCGCCGTGCGCGTCGATTCGATCCGCGACGAAGACGGCGACGGCTGGCATGACGCAGGAAACCCGGCGTTTTCCAGCACGGTCGGTGACGACACCGCCGATGCGAACTACGGTCTCCGCCGCTTTTTCCTCAACGAACGATCGGGCGAAACCGCCGACATCTCGTTTGCCTTCACGCCGAACCTCAACCCGTCCGAAACGATCTCGAATGTGGAACTCATCACCAACCTCAACCGCCGCGACCACGCCGCGATCCAAGAGGGCCGCGACAGCGTGACGACTTCATCGGACACCTACTACCGGGCCTACCCGATGACCGACAACGGCGGTGTTTGGGAAGCCGATCTCACTGTCTCGAAATGCGGTGCCTACCGTGCCACCGTCCGTTATTTCGTCGATGGCGAGGGGCCGTTCTATTTCACGGACAACGGCCTGCGCCGCGATCTTGCGATCGTCGTTTCCCCAAGGAAATCGCTCGACGTGAACATGTATGAAGTCAACCCGTCGATCGTCGAGGCCACCGGCGACGGATTCGCGGGGCGTTCGACCTTCCGCGACCTGTGGATGGCCAACGGCGACCGTCCGGATTACGTCAACACGGATCACTTCACCAACCTCGGCGTGAACATGCTTTGGCTGCAGCCGATCCACCCGATCGGCGTCGAGGCGCGGGGCGAGGATCCCGCGACTTCCGCGCCCTATGAACCGGGCTCGCCTTACGCCGTGCGGGACTACTGGCAGGTCGCGCCCGCGCTCGGCGCGGACAATACGGAGTCCGGCGCGATGACGGAGTTCCAAACGGCCGTCGCGCAGTTCGATACCGCCGGCATCGGTGTGATGATGGACGGCACCTTCAATCACTCCGCACCCGACGCCGTGCTCGGCCAAGGTGCGGCGGATCTTTTCCCATGGGCCACCGTCACCGGTGCCGAGATCCGCAGCCAGCGGCCGCAGTGGTATTCGAAGGAGGGCGATTTCAGCAATCCCGCATCGATTCCGGGCGAGGTGGCCGTCGCGCCCGACCGCTCGGATTTCGGAAAATGGACCGATGTCCGGGATTTCTATTTCGGCGACTACGATGCGCTGGTGAAATATGCATCCGAGTCGCACAAGGAGGAGTTCCTGTTGGAGCGCGACGATCTGGAAACCCTGCCGTCCGATACGGTCGAGTTATGGAAATACTTCGCCCACTATCCGATCTACTGGCTGGAGAAGACCGGGCACCCGGCCGGCACCCCGGCGAGCGAGAGTTACAAGGGCATCGACGGCTTGCGCTGCGACTTTGCCCAGGGCCTGCCGTCCGAGTTCTGGGAATACTGCATCAACACGACGCGCTCGGTGAAATGGGACTTCCTGTTCATGGCCGAGTCGCTCGACGGCTACCGTGAGATCGGCGGCAGCAAACGCCATGGCGTGGGGTATCGCTCCGCCCGCCATTTCGACATCCTCAATGAAAACATGGTGTTCCACTGGCGCGACACGCATTTCGCCTATCCAGCCAACGGCGTCGGCTCCGCGGGCACGTCGAACCGCTCGACCGTGCTCACCCACAATGCCTACGACAACCGCCGCCAGGCCTACGAAGGCGTCGTGCTGCTCAACAACCTCACGTCGCACGACGAGGTGTTCCCGTCGAACGATCCCTATGAACTGCTGCAGGCCTACGCCCAACTCGGCGCGCTCGACGGTATCCCGATGCTGCTCTACGGACAGGAAGCCGGCGCGCAGAATGACGTCGCGACCTATGGTTTCAGCGGCATCGCCAACGCCGACCACAATTTCCTGCGCTACGAGCTGAACTTCGGGAAATCGATCCCCAACTTCAAACGCTGGAACGCGATGACGCCCGTCTGGTCGAACCGGAACTGGACGGTGCAAACCCTCTACGGCCGGGTGAACCGGGCGCGCCTGCTGAGTCCCGCCCTGCGCGGCAAGGGCGAGTATTTCCTCTCCCGCACCGGCGGCGCGGGCACGGATCCGAACATCTTCGCGGTCGCCAAGTTCAACCAAGCGGGCGTGCCGGTTTCCCAGCAACACGTGGTGCTCGCGTTCGCGAACACGGATTACGAGGCGAACTCCAACCGCTCCGCCACCTTTGATCTATCAGCCGAAGTGTCGCCGGGTGTGAACTGGTTCGGCATCGAGCCGGGCAGTTCTTACAACGCCGTCGACCTGCTTTCCGCCGATCCGACCACCACCGTGTGGGCGTTGGACCGCACGGGAGCTGATCTCATCGCCAATGGCATCCCGATCGAACTATCGGCCCCCGTCGATTCGCTCGGCCAGGCGAAATACCTGCGCCTCATCGATACCGCCGTCCCGCTCGACAGCGACTCCGACGGCATCCCCGATGCATGGGAGGACTCGAACGGCCTCGACAAGCTCGATCCCGCCGATCCCATCGACGACGACGACCTCGACGGCTATTCGAACCTCGCCGAATACTATGCGGGCACCGATCCGCAGGACCGCTCTTCGCTGCTCCGCGCCACGGGCACCACCCGCACCGCCGGCGGCGTGCTCATCACCTGGGCCAGTGTTCCCGGCCGCAGCTACCGCATCGAGTGGACCGACGATTTCGGAAACTGGCAGCCGCTGATGGACGGCGGAAACCCGGTGAGTGTCCCGGCATCGGGCGGGTCCACCACCAGTTTCGAAGTTCCGCTGGCCGATCCTCCGGCGCCGTCGAAGCGTTTCTATCGGATCGCGGTGCCGTGACGCCGCTCTGCTGGCATCAAGCGGCCTTGATCATCATCCACACCGACATCGCCATCATCATCAGGTTCTCGGTCAGCGAAATGAACCCGAGCGGCACGCTGCTTCCGCCACCGACGCAGGCGCAGTTGAGATCGCGTTTTTCGATGTAGACCGCCTTGGTGATCGAGATCGCGCCGATCGTGCTGAAAACGAGGACGATCGGAGCGACCACCCACGGGAACAGCCCGGCGATCATCAGCGCGCCGCCGCCCGCTTCGACGTACGGATAGACGTAGGCGTATGGCACGAATCGCCGGGCGACGAGATCGTATTGCACGAAGCCGGTGGCGAACGACAACAAGTCCTGCAGTTTCAGGATGCCCAGCACGCACATGCTGAGAGCGATCCACAACTCGGCCACCCGCAGCGGATCGAACGCGCCGCGGAGCGCCCAACAGGTCGTTAGCGCCATGGCCAGTGCCACGGCGAACACGGCGACCACCGGTTGGTAGCTTTCGCCCTGCTTCGGGTCGGGTTTCAACCCGAACCGCTCGCGCAGGTCGTCATACGTGAGCCGGTCGCCATCGATGAAAACCTGCGGCGTTTCCTCGTAGCCGTGTTCCTTCTTGTAGTTCTCGTTGGCCTCCGCCGACTCGAGGTGGTGATCCTCGATGTCGTATCCCTTTCTCCTCAGGAGGTCCTTCGCTTTCACACCCCACGGACACAGGTGGTCCGGCGTGACCATCCGGTAGATGACTGCTTCCCGGCTCATGTGACGGTTCTCCCGCAAACCCCGTGCCACGAAGCAACGCCCGGGATTTCCCCCTCTGCCGGAGCGGCCGCGGTGCGGGCTGCGACGCGGGCGATGCATTGTGCACCTGCGGGAGTCTTGCAAAAATCAGATCGACCTCCGGCGGGCGATTTCAAGAATCCGGCCATGCCCGAGCGCGAGGATCTTGAAAAACTGACCCTGTTGGGGAAACCCGAAACCCGTCTGCCGGCGAGCCCGGAGGAGGCGGAGCTCGAGGTGTTTCCGAACCACCGGCCCGGCCGGACGTACTGGATCACGCTCAATTGCCCCGAATTCTCCTCGCTCTGCCCGGTGACCGGCCAGCCGGATGCGGCGAAAGTCGTCATCCGCTACGTCCCCGGCGACCTCTGCGTGGAAACGAAGAGCCTCAAGTTCTACCTCGCCTCGTTCCGCAACCATCCGGCCTTCAACGAGGAAATCGTCAACCGCATCCTCGACGACCTCGTCAAGGCCCTGAAACCCCGTGAACTCCACGTGCGCGGCGATTTCGCCCCGCGGGGCGGCATCCAGCTCACCACCGAGGCGAGTTTCCCGGAAACCCCGGCCGGATCATGAAGGTCTGCGTGCTCCTCAGCGGCGGCATGGACTCGGTGGTCGTCTTCCACCAGGCCCTGCGCGAGCACGAGGTGGCCGCCTGCCTGTCCTTCGACTACGGCTCGAAACACAACGCCCGTGAAATCCCGTTCGCGGCCCACCATGCGGTGCGCGCCGGTGTCCGCCACGAGACGATCCCGCTCGATTTCATGGACCGGCTGTTCACCTCGGACCTGCTCCGTTCCGGCGGCGGGATCCCGGACGGCCACTACGCCGAGGACTCGATGAAACGCACCGTTGTCCCGTTCCGCAACGGTATCATGCTGGCGATCGCCGCCGGCTTCGCCGAAAGTGTGGAGGCCGAAGCGGTGGTCATTGCCGCGCATTCCGGCGACCACGCGATCTATCCGGACTGCCGCGAACCGTTCATGCAGGGCATGGCCGCCGCAATGGAGGAGGGGACCTACGCGCGCATCCGGCTGCTCCGGCCGTTCATCGACATGGACAAGGCCGCCATCGCCAGCCGCGGCGCCGAGCTCGGCGTCGACTTTTCGGAAACATGGTCCTGCTACAAGGGCGGCGATCTCCACTGCGGCGTCTGCGGCACCTGCGTGGAGCGGCGCGAGGCGTTTCTGCTCGCGGGCTTGACCGATCCCACGCTTTATGAGCAGACCCCCGCGCTGCCAACGCTCTGATCTTTCCATGTTCCGCATCTGCAAATCCCTCGAAATCGAGAACGGCCACATGCTCTCGAAGCACCCCGAGAAGTGCCGGTTTCCCCACGGACACACACGGAAGGTCGAGTTCGTGATCGAGGCCGGGGATCTCGACGACTCGCAGATGGTCTGTGATTTCAAACTCGTGAAACAAGCCGTCGGCGAGTGGCTCGACACCTTCGACCACGCGATGTGCATGAACACTGAGGACCCGGCGTTCGCGGATTTCAAGAAACTCTACGGCGACCGCGTGATCGGCTTCGAAGGGCTCGACCCGACCACCGAGGTGATGGCGAAGGAGATTTTCGACCACACATCCCGCGCTTTGGAGGCGCACGCCGCCGCCGGCGATCCTCGCTATCCTCTGCGGCCCTCCGTGCGGCTCGTCCGCGTCCGCATTTGGGAAACCTCGTCGTCGTGGGCTGAATACGAATCCCAATCATGACACCGCCGAACCAGCTCCCCGACATCCAGGCCACGCCGGACACCCGCGGCATCGCGATCGACCAGGTGGGCGTTTCCGACCTGCGCTACCCGATCAAGGTGACCGACCGCGAGGGCAATCCGTTTCCCACCGTGGCGAGGATCTCGATGTCGGTCCACCTGCCGCACCACTTCAAGGGCACGCACATGAGCCGCTTCCTCGAAGTGCTCAGCCTGCACGAGGGCGAGGTGACGTCGCGCACGCTGCCGGCGATCCTGCGCGACCTGCGCGGGCGCCTCAATGCCGAGGAAGCGCATATGGAAGTGGCTTTCACATATTTCGTCACCAAGCAGGCGCCCGTTTCGCTGGCGCCGGCCAAGGTCGCCTGCGACTGCGTGTTTTCCGGAACCTCCAACGGCGCGGGCGACGAACTCATCCTCTCCGTCACCGCGCCGGTCACCACGCTTTGCCCCTGCAGCAAGGAGATCAGCGACTACGGCGCCCACAACCAGCGCGGCTACGTCACCATCGAGGTGAAACCAAAACCCAAGGGCAATGGCTGCGAACTCATCCTCATCGAGGATCTCATCGAGATCGCCGAGAAATCCGGATCAGCCCCGGTGTATGCCCTGCTCAAGCGTCCGGACGAGCGCCACGTCACCATGCAGGCCTATGAGAACCCGGTGTTTGTCGAGGACGTCGTGCGCAACGCCGCCGCGCTGCTTCGCGCCGACGGCCGTGTCGCGTCCTTCACCGTCAAGGCCGTCAACCACGAGAGCATCCACGACCACAACGCCTTCGCCGTGATCTCGGGAACGGTGGAGGAAACGAACTGATCCGCGCGCCGTGTCCCGGACCCTCCCGCCGGAGTTGTTGTTGGAGGCCTACGCCCGCGGCGTGTTTCCGATGGCCGACGACGGCGAGATCCTGTGGTTCTCCCCGGAACGACGAGGCATCATCCCGCTCGACGATCGTTTCCACGTCAGCCACGGCCTCGCCCGCGCGCTGAAACGCCGCCCCTTCGATCTCCGCTGGAACACCGCGTTCCGCGAAGTGATGCTCGGCTGCGCCGACCGCGACGAAACGTGGATCGACGAGGTGATCCTCGAAAGCTACTGCGAACTCCACCGGCTCGGCTGGGCGCATTCCGTCGAGTGCTGGGACGACGAGGGTCTCCAAGGCGGCCTCTACGGCGTCGCCCTGCCCGGCGCGTTCTTCGGCGAAAGCATGTTCTCCCGCAAGGCCGACGCGTCGAAGATCGCCCTCGTCGAACTCGTTCGCCAACTCCGCGAATCCCGCTTCGAACTGCTCGACACCCAGTGGATCACCCCGCACCTCAAGACCTTCGGCGCCTACGAAGTCCCGCGGAAGGAATACCACAAGCTCCTCGCCCGCGCCCTCCTCAACGGCCGCGAGCGCTCGCTGCGGTGATCCGCTCCGCCGTGTCATTTTGGGCTTTTCGCCCCGCCCTGAATCCCGATACTCCCGCCCACGCGCCCAGCGCCGGCTTAGCTCAGTTGGTAGAGCAGCTGATTTGTAATCAGCAGGTCGTCGGTTCGAGTCCGACAGCCGGCTCCATTCGCCCGCCTCCTACGAGGTGGTTGCGATGGTCTCCGAGGCGGGGGGATCAATTGGTTTCGACCCGGAAGAACGCCTTCGGACTGTTCTCCAGAGCCGCGGGAAACGGAAATGTGGCGGACGTCGTGCCTCCCTGGGCGTCGATGCCGCTGGCGGCGGTGTGAGGAAACCCGTTCAGATCGGCCGATGCGGTTACGCGGTAGCGCCAGCCGGGTGAGGACGCCCAGGAAAGGGTGGCGGTGTTGGCCGCCGGCGAGATGGACGAGGTCTTCACCCGGAGCCGGTTGCGGAGGATGGCGAGCACCCGCGTGGAGAAGCTGGTGTAGGAGTTGTAGGTGCCGTTGAACCAGACGAGCGTCTCGTCGAACGGGCTGTTCTCCGGGATGATCGGACGCAGGTTGTCCTGCTCCGAGTTCGAAGTGACGGGCGTCCATGTGAAAGTGAGTCCGCCGTCGCTGGTGACGCCCTTGAAGATCTCGAAGCGGGCGTTCGCCGCGAGCGGGACGTTGTTGATGTCGGCGAGGTCGAACGGGTTGGCCGCGTTGGTG
>JACKPZ010000028.1 GCA_024233135.1 Akkermansiaceae bacterium
CCGCCCTCGCCGCCATCGAAGCTGAGGAAATCGAAATCGAAGGCGCCGACGAGGCAGCTCATCCAGAACAGCGCCATCGGGACGAGCAGGATCGTCAGGGGAAGAACCCCCGGGCTGATAGCCAGTTTCCAGACTTCGATCACAACGGCGGCCATCCCAGCGGAGATATTGCTGAGATACCACTACAAAACCTCACAGGGGTTCTACAAAGTCGCCGCACCGCCCGCCACGTGCTTGGAGCGCGGCATTGACAAGCCGCCGCTTGTAAAACATCGTAAAACCATGATCAAGACCATCACCAAGATCGGCAATTCGCATGGGATCATCTTCGACTCGACCCTGCTCCAACTCGCCCACCTCAAGGCCGGCGACGAGGTGAACGTCGAGGTGCACCCGGGAGGGACGATCACGATCACGCCGATGAAACCGGCTCCGACGCCCGCCGAGTTCAGCGCGAAGGTCGAGGACGTGATGAAGCGATATGCGAAAACCATGAAACGGCTCGCATGAACTCGAATCCGGATTCCTGCATTCACCTCTCGGTCGAGCAAATCCTCGAGATCCACGCTGCCGCGATCCGAATGTTCGGAGGATCCCCGGGCCTGCGGGATGCCGCACTGCTCCACTCCGCAACGGCCGCACCGCAGGCGACTTTCGGCGGCAAATCCACCTTTGCCGATACGGTGGAGGTGGCCGCAGCCTACCTCTACTATCTGTGCAGCAACCATCCGTTTGTGGATGGCAACAAACGCGTCGCACTCGGCACATGCCTGGTTTTCTTGGAACTCAATGGCTACCAACCCGCCCCGGACGGAGACGAGTGGGAAACCCTCACCCTCGCCGTCGCCGCGGGCCTGCTGACCCGCGACGAGATCACCGCCACGCTGCGCAAGTTGTTAGCCTGATCCTGGATTCCCAGATGGAAACCACGAACGGCGCGAAAACGCACGAAACGAAGATGAACAGGCAGGATCCCTGCGATCACCCACAGGGTGAGATGCCCTCTTTCATTTTAGTGAATTCTCGTGTTTTTCGTGGTTTCTCTTCTCCATTCTCGGATGGGAGATTGTGTGACGATTCGCCGGGCCGAGCGGGAATGACTTCCCTCGGCGGTCGTCGTTTCCCAAAATCCGGGCCACCGCCATGATCCTCGAACGCATTCTCGCCAAACGCATCGTCCCCGTCGTCGTCCTCGACTCCGCCGACCACGCCGAACCGCTCGCCGAAGCCCTGCTCGCCGGCGGGCTCGACATCATGGAAATCACCTTCCGCACCGAGGCGGCGGAGGAGTCCATCAAACGCATCGCGAAGCGGTTTCCCGAGATTTTGTTAGGAGCCGGCACCTTGTTGGAGAAGAAACAGGTGAAGCGGGCGAAGAAGGCGGGCGCCGTCTTCGGTCTCGCACCCGGACTGAACCCCGCGATCGTCAAAGCCGCCAAGGAAGTGGACCTCATGTTCTCGCCCGGCGTGGTGACGCCCAGCGAAGTCGAGCAGGCGCTCTCGCTCGGATGCAAGCTGCTCAAGTTCTTCCCCGCCGGCGCCGCGGGCGGCGTGAACATGCTCAAGGCGCTCGCCGGTCCCTACGCCCACACCGGCGTCAAGTTCACCCCCACCGGCGGCATCACCTCGGCCAACCTGGCGGACTACCTGAAACTCCCCGTCGTCGCCGCCATCGGCGGCTCGTGGATGGTCGACAAGAAACTCGTCAACGAAGGCCGTTGGGACGAGATCACGCGACTGACCAGGGAAGCGCTGGAAGCGGCCGCGGCGGTGTAAGAATGCCGAGGTATGGAGTGCGGTGGGAAGCGACAGCGCCACACCGCTTTCAGGGGGGTGGCGGGGGACGCACGAAAGCGCCGTCGCGGCCGGCGCACTCCGAAACAGGCACCGCGCATGCGCGGCCGCGGGATGAGAGCCCCTCAGCGCAGATCCGCGATCTCGACCTTGTCCATGTCGGTGAAGGCCTGGTTTTCGCCTCCCATGGCCCAGCAGAAACGGTAGGCGGCGGTGCCGGCGCCGCAGTGGATCGACCAGGCGGGAGAGAGCACGGCCTGGCGGTTGTGGACCCACAGCGGGCGGGTTTCCTGCGGCTCGCCCATCATGTGGAGCACGGCGTGGCCTTCGGGCACGTCGAAGTAACAATAGACCTCGCTGCGGCGCAGGTGGGTGTGGGCGGGCATCGTGTTCCAGATGCTGCCGGGTTTGAACTCGGTGAAACCCATCACAAGCTGGCAGCTCTTCACGCCGTTCTCGTGGATGTATTGGAGGATGGTTCGTTCGTTGCACTCCTCCTTGCTGCCGAGCTCGACGCGGTTCGCATCGGCGGGCGTCGCCTTGGTGGTCGGATAGGCGGTGTGGGCGGGATAACTGACGAGATAGAACACGGCGGGAGATTTGCCGTCGGCGCTGGCGAACGAGATCTGTTTGCTACCGCGGCCGACGTAGAGGCAGTCGCGGGTGTCGAGTTCGTATTCGGTGCCATCGACGGTGACGGTGCCCTTGGCGCCGATGTTGAGGATGCCGAGTTCGCGGCGCTCGCAGAAATATTCCGCACGGAGCTGGTCGCCGGCGTCGAGGGAAAGCGCGGAGCCGGTCGGGATCGCGGCGCCGACGATGGCGCGGTCGAGATCGGTGTAGACAAGATTCAGCTCGCCGTCGGCGAAAAGGTCTTCGAGCAGGAACGAATCGCGCAGGTCTTCGGTATCGAGGGCGGCGGTTTCGCGGAGCGAGGGCATCAGGCGGGTTTCCATGGTGGTCAAAGGGATCGAGGTTGGGTGCGGCCCGTGCGGTTTTCGGCCGGCACGGCATTTTCCAAAGCACGATGGCGGCGGCAACCGGAAATCCGCGTTTCCTGGAAACCTGCGGGCCCGGCGCATGCCGGAGGCGGGCGATGAGGCACCCACGACCGAAGTTCTGATAGCAAAATCCGGATGCGGCCGCATGGATTTTTCGCGCGGCGGAACGGCCTTGGGAGATGGCTTGCCAGCGGGAGGCTTCGGGGGAAATCATGGTGTCCGATGGAAGGCATCCGAAGTTTTCCCGCGCGGAGCGCGCTCGCGGTGGCGAGTGGTGCGCTTTCCACGACGGCGTATCCACCGCTGGACTTCGGGTGGCTGGTGTTTCCGGCACTGGCGGGACTGATGGTTTCGCTGCGCGGGGTGCGTGGTGTCCGGGCGCGGGCGCTGGGTTTCCTGTTCGGGATGAGTGCGTTCGGGATCGGGTTCTCGTGGCTGCTCGACATGTTCGGTCCGCTGGCGCTTTCGCTTTGGTGCGTGCTGGCCTTGTTTCCAACCTGCTTCGCGTGGCTGCTCGCACGGGCGGAGGAACGCGGCTGGAACGGTGCGAAACTGGCGTGGTTCGCAGCGGCGAACTGGACGGCCTGGGAATTCATCCGCGGCGAGTTGTTCACGCTGCGCTTTCCGTGGATGACGAACGGTCTGGCGCCGGGAGCAAACGGACTGCTTTCGTGGATCGGCGTGTATGGCGTCGGGTTTCTCGTGATGCTGGTGGTGGCACTGCTGGTCTGCGGATGGAGGAAACCATGGGCCGAGGCACGCGGGCTGGCGCTGTTGTTGCTCGCGGTGCTTGGCATCGCATCGATTCCGTCGTTCGGAATCCCTTCAGCCGACCGCGGAATCAAAACCGCCGGGGTCCAGCTCGAAGCGGTCTCGCTGAGCGAATACCTCGCCGCGACGCGGGCGCTGCCGGAGGACGTGGAATACGTCGTGTGGCCCGAAGTTTCGGTGCCGTATGACATCCGCTTGCAGGAGCGCGATTGGCAGGAAGTGCTGATACTCTGCCGCGAGCGCGGCATCACGCTCACCTTCGGCACGAAGCGGATGCCGGCCGGTCCGTCGGGACCATGGCACAACATCGCGCTCACGGTCGATGCCGGCGGCGTGCGCGGCGAACACAACAAGGTCCACACGGTGCACATGTTCGACGACGGCGTGGCGGGAAACTCGGCCCGGCCGGTGACCACCGCGTTCGGAAAGATCGGCACGCCGATCTGCTTCGACTGCGACTATCAGGATGTGATGCGAAAGATGACGGCGGCCGGTGCGGAGGCGTTCATGGTGCCGTTCATGGACGCCATCCCGTGGGGCGCGAAGGAACACGCGCAGCACGCCGAGTTGTTCCGGACCCGCGCGCGGGAGAACGGTCGCTGGGTGTTCGCATGCGGCAGCTCGGGCATCTCGCAGGCGATCGATCCGAACGGCCGGGTGGTCACGAGCCTCGGGTTTCCCGAGCAGGGTGTGTTCACGGCCACGGTGGGACGAAACGAATCGCTCACGGTTTTCACGCGCATCGGCTGGGTGACCCCGTGGGTCGTGCTCGCGGCGGCCGCGATCTGCGGCGTGTTTCTTTTCCTGCCCTCGCGCAAACCCGCCGCCGGCGCCTGAGCATCCCGGATTTCCATCGCCAAGTCCGGCGATTTGGGAAACCTTGCCGCGTGCACTCGACGCGGGCCACGATCCTCCGCCTCACGCGGCTGACCGACACCAGCCTGATCGTGACCTGGCTGAGCGGCGGACATGGGCTGATCAAGACCGTCGCCAAAGGCGCGCGGCGGCCGAAAAGCCCGTTCGCGGGGTCGATCGACCTGTTTTTCGGCGGCGATCTGGTTTTCGAGTGGGCGAAACGGGGTGATCTGCACCACTTGCGTGAGGTTTCCATCCATTCGTGGCGCGAAGGGCTGCGGAAATCGTACGATTCCATGCTGCTTGCGGGCTACTGCTGCCAACTCATCGAGGCGGCCGTCGAGCCCGAGCATCCGGACGACGGACTGCACGATCTGCTCGACCGCGCGCTCGACCACTTGGACGGGAATCCCGCGAGTTTCCGGGCTTTGCGGCATTTCGAACGGGAACTCGCGCGGCTCCTCGGGGTTTCCCATCAGGAGCGCTCCGCGGACCAATCATTGGCCGATCTTCTCGGCAGGCTTCCTGCTACACGGGAGGCGCTCGTCGAAAGACTTCACCCGAATCAAGATTTCCGCTCGTCAGGGTCGGAAATGCATCGATAGTATTTACGCAATAATCACCATGAACTCGTCCACCGCCACACTGATCGGAATCCTTCGCGAACGAGTTGAGAAACTGCGAAGCGAGGGGAATTTGAAAGAAGCCCTCCACGCGGCGAACGCGGCGGTCGACAAGTGCCAGCAGCATCTGGCACCGGATCTCGACACCATCGACGCCTTTGTTTCCGCACTGGAAATCCGGGGGGACATCCATCGCGAGCTCGGAAACCCCGAAGCCGCCCGCGACGATTACAAGCAGGCCCTCGACCAACTCGAAGAGCGGCCGGACCGATTCGCCCAGGCCGGCCGGCTGCACGCGGCCATCGGCGCCGCCTACGACAGCATGGACAACGTCGAAAAAGCGGCCCGCCACTGGCTGATGGCGATCGACTGTTTCGAACGTGAGGACCCGCCGCTGCTGCTCGACATCGCGGCGATGGCGAACAACCTGGGTTTCCTTTACAAGGCGAACGGCCAGCACGACCCGGCCGAAACGAATTTCCTTCGGGCGCTGGAGATCCTCCACTCGCAGCTCGGCCAGAAGCACGAGGAAACCGCGACCGTCTCAAGCAACCTCGGGGCGCTCTATCAAGCCGCCGGTTTCAACGAGCAGGCGCGGGAAATGCACATGATGGCTCTGGAAACCCGCCGCGACCTCTTCGGCGAGGAGCATCACGACACCGCGCAGTCGCACAACAACCTCGCGCTCGCCCTGCTCGCCACCGGCGACAGATCGTGGGCACGCCGTCACTTCGAAAAGGCGCTCTCCGCTTTCGAAGCCCTCGGCCCGGAATACTATCCCGACCTTGAGGCCGTGGCGGACAACTACTGCGAGTTCCTTCGCTCCGAAGGTGAAAACCAACTCGCGGACGTCATCGGCAACCGCGTGCGCGACGTCATCGGCGGCCAAGAACCCGCCGCGGCCGCGGTTTGATTCTCACTCCTCGACCTGCGCCACCGCGAGGGCGGCGATGCCTTCGCGGCGTCCGACGAAGCCCATGGTTTCGTTGGTGGTGGCCTTGATGCCGACGCGTTTCGGATCGATGCCGAGGGCGGCTCCGATGTTCGCGCGCATCGCATCGCGGTGGGGAAGCACCTTGGGCGCCTCGGCGACGAGGGTGGAATCGACATTCACGATGCGCAGGCCGTTTTCCGCGGCGAGGTCGCGGCATTTCTCAAGGATTCGGAGCGAACAGATGTCCTTGCAGGCGGGATCTCCGGGCGGGAAGTAGAAACCGATGTCCGGCAGACCCATCGCGCCTAACAACGCATCCGCGACCGCATGGCAGAGGACATCCGCATCCGAGTGGCCCTCCAATCCATGGGTGTGCGGAATCGTGACGCCGCCGAGAACGAGCGGGCGATCTTCCGCGAAGCGATGGACGTCGTAGCCGATGCCGGTCATGGAGCGTGGAGGTTGGAGCGTGGAGGTTGGAGCGTGGAGTCAGAGAGAAGGGATGGAGCAGAGGCGCTTTTCTTTGGCGTTTCGGACTCTTTGCTCCCCGCTCCGTGCTCTGCGCTGTCACAGGATCTCCTCGATGGGGATCCTGCCGTTGGTGGCGACGATTGACCACGCGTCGGTGTGTCCGGCGACGGGGGTGAGATCGACCTTTCCTCCAGCGGTTTCGACGAGAAGCTGTCCCGCCGCGATGTCCCAGAGGGAAATGCGGGACTCGATGTAAGCGTCGAGTCGGCCGCAGGCGATGTAGGCCATGCCGAGTGCGGCGGATCCCATCATGCGCATTTTGCGGGCGCGTACGGAGGCCCTGCGGAATCGTTCGATGCCGGTGCGAAGCGCCTCCTCGTCCTTGCCGCAACCGACGAAGAGGATCGATTGCTCCAGCGTGTCGCGCGAACTGGCGGAGATCGGCCGGCCGTTGAGCATGGCGGGCGAACCCTTCTCCACAGTCCAGGTCTCGCCGACCATCGGATCATGGATCACACCGACGACGATCTCGCCCTTCACCCGCAGGGCGATGGAGACGCAGAAATGCGGGATGCCGTAGAAGAAATTCACCGTGCCATCGATGGGATCGACGATCCATTGGCGGTCGGACTCCTGGTTTCCGGCGATGCCTTCCTCACCGTAGAGCGCGTCGCCGTCGCGGGCGCCGAGCAGGATGCCGGTGATGAGTTCCTGCGATTCCTTATCGAGCGCGAGCTTGATGTCGTGGTGGGTGGCTTCATCGACAGCGGCTTCGTTGCCGAAGTGTTCGCGGAGCAGTTTGCCCGCTTCGAGCGCGGCGTGGGTGGCAAGTTCGAGATCGGTCATGGAGGAGATGGGAGATGGGAGATGGGAGATGGGAGATGGGAGATGGGAGATGGGAGATGGGAGATGGGAGATGGGAGATGGGAGATGGGAGATGGGAGATGGGAGATGGGAGATGGGAGATGGGAGATGGGAGATGGGAGATGGGAGATGGGAGATGGGAGATGGGAGATGGGAGATGGGAGATGGGAGCCACCATCTGCCATCCATCATCTAACATCTCTTTACGGCGTGTGTTTCGAAAATGGCTTGGACGAGTTGGTGGGCGAGATCGTGCTTCGTGGCGAGGGGCAGCGCCTCGGTGTGCTCGGGGAAAACGAGGAGCACCTGGTTGTGATCCGAGTCGAAGCCGATGCCGGGTTTCGAGACATCGTTGGCGATGACGAGGTCGCAGCCCTTGCGGCGAAGCTTGTCACGGGCGTTGGCCTCGAGATTTTCCGTTTCCGCGGCGAATCCGACGAGGGTGCCGGCAAAGCCGAAGCTCTCCCGGGCGGAGCCGAGGATGTCCGGCGTGCGGACCAACTCGAGCGTGATCCTCTCGCCGGTTTTCTTGATCTTTTCCGGCGCGACCATGGCGGGCGTGTAGTCGGCCACCGCGGCGGCGAAGACGGCGACGTCCATGCGACCGATGTGGTGTTCCACCGCGGCGTGCATTTCCGCGGCGGTTTCCACCGGCAGGAAATCGACCCCATCGGGTACGTCGATGGCGGTGGGGCCGGAAACGAGCAGCACCGTGTGGCCCGCCCCGGAAAACGCGTGGGCGAGCTCATAGCCCATCTTGCCGGACGACCGGTTGGTGAGGAATCTCACCGGATCGAGCGGTTCGCGGGTGGGGCCTGCGGTGACGAGCACGTTCACCCGGGAAGTCTGGCCGCTGCCGGCCGCGAGGCAAGCGGATGGTGCCGCGAAAAAACAACCCGCCCCCGGGAACAAGCCGGGAGCGGGTTGGTGAATTCCCGAACGGGTTGGTGCCGGATCAGTCGATCGTCACCTTCAGGCGGGCGAATTTCTCGGCGTCCGCCGCCTTGAGGACGACCAGCGTCACGGTGAACGTGCCGTCGGTGTTGTCGACCACCGTCACTCCCGGGTTGTTGACCACGGGAGCGGTCGGGACGGTGAAGACCGTCGGCCAGCCCGCCAATGTCGTGCCGACCTCGATTTCCACGCCGGTGTCCGCCGATGTGAGCGCATCCTCATCGCACACGAAGGTGAGGGTGAGGCTGGTGGCATCCGAACTGACGGTCGGCAGCTTGCCGATGTCGTTGGTCGCGGCATCGCCACCAAGCAGCCACTCGACACCATTGGCCACGCCGTCGCCGTCATAGTCGTCGGCCGCGGTGCCCGTCGGCGCGTTGGTGGCGGCCCAGGTGCTGTAGCCGGCGGCGACCGTCAGCGAGAGCGTTCCATCGGCTTCGGTGAAGGTCCAGGTGTTCGGGCCATCGACCAAGGTGTGGACACCCGACGACTTCGAGAAGGTGTTCACACCGTCCGTGACGTTGAACGTTCCGCTGAAGTTCTCGAATGCCAAGGCACCGACGTCGACCAACAACCAGGAGTTCCCATCGGTGAGATCGGCACCACTCAGGTCGAGGACGAAGTCTCCGTCCGCGGTAAAGGCACCCGCGCCGCCGATCTTGTTGGAGGATCCATTCGCACCCGGTTTGAACGCGAGCGTTCCACCGTCAGCGAGGTTGAGGGCCCCGGTGTTGACGGTTGTGTTTCCGGTGTAGCTGTTCAATCCGAACAGCGTGAGGTTGCCCGAACCATCCTTCACGACGACACCGGTTCCTCCGATGTTGTTGGCCACCGTCAGGTTGTTGCTGCGGTTGAACGAGAGGGTCGAATTGACCGTCACCGGGCCGCTTCCCAGCGTGCCGGTGGTTCCGCCGTTGCCGACGCGAAGCGTGCCGGAATTGACGGCGAATCCACCACTCGTGGTGTTCTCGCCGGTGAGGGTCACGGTTTCCCCACCCGTCCGGGTGATCTTGCCGGTACCGGAGATGACACCGCTGAACGTGACGTTGCCATAGCCGCCTCCAAAGTTGAAGGCACTATCCGCCGTGACGGAAATCGGGCTGGAAATCGTGGCTCCGTTCGGACCCGGCCAGTCACTTCCCAGCGTGCCTCCGTTGAGGACGATCGGCATGCTGAACGTGAGGGTGGCCCCCCAACGGTCGGTGATCACGGAGGCACCCGAGTTGACCGTCAGCGTTCCGGGCGAGTTGAGAACCACGGTGCGCTGGTTGTTGTTGTAGTCTTTGATCAGGCGGAGCGCTCCTTGATCCACCGTGATGTTGCCGGTGGAAACCGTGACGCCGTTGAGCGTGAGCTGTCCCGGTCCCGTCTTGGTCAGGGTGTTGCCGGCAAGGTTGAGCGATCCGGAGGACGAGGAATTCGTGCCGACGATCATGTTGGCCGCGATGTCGATCGAGGTGTCACCCGTCAATTCAAGCGACGAGATCACGCCGCCGTTCGCGCTGTTGTTGATGGTGCCCGCGGATTTCACCACCTGGCCGGTGGTTTCCAAATCGTTGCCGTTCACATCGAGCGAGGCCCCGCTGGCGATGGTGGTGACGCTTCCGGCACCTCCGAGAGCCGATGGGGATCCAATGGCAATCGAACCCGCTTCGATCGAGTTTCCGCCGAGGTGGCTGTTGGCGGAGTTGATCGTAAGCGTGCTGGAACCTTGCTTGAGGATCGAAGCGTTGCCGGAGAGGCCGCCCGCACCGTCGAAGGTGTAGTTCGAAGCCGAGTTGACCGTGACGAGCGAGGCGGGAAGCGCCTCGGTGAGTGTGACGGTGCCCGCCGCCGTTCCGTCGAAGAGGACGCTGTCCAGATCGATGAACATGGTGGGGGAATCATCGCTCGCGAGTTTCCAGTTGGTGGTCGCATGATCCCAGTTCTGGTCGGTGGCACCGGTCCAGATCAACGAATCGACCGCGTCGACCTTCACATTGATCATCGTGTTGACGGTGTCGTGGACCAGCGAGGTCGAGTAGCGCGGGTTGGGCAGCGGGATGAGCGCCAGATCACCGAAGCCGGTGATGCTGCCGCTGTAGTCGATGACCGTGAACTCGTCGCCCGCGGTCAATTCGCCGAGCGGAGCCATGACGATGTTCGTCGGCGAGGTGACGTCCAGCGAACCCGTGCTGATCAGGTCCACCGAGGTGCCGACGCGGAAGATCGCGTTGCCTCCGGCGAAGGTGGTCGCCGTGGCCGAGACCGTTCCCGCCGCGCCGGTGGTGCCGGGATGCAGGTCGCCACCGGCCAGTTCGAGGGAAGAAACCGTGGCGGTGTTGAAGAGATAGAGGTCTCCTTCTTCCACCCTGGCCTTTCCGGTGAAGGCGTTGCCCGAGCCCGAGAGCGAGAGCGTTCCGGCCCCGGTTTTCACCATGCCGCCGCTGCCCGTCAGATTGCCCGTCAGGTTGATCGTGCGCGGCGTGGTGCCGTCGACCGAGTCGAGCGTGTCGAACGTCGTATCGCCACCCGTGCCGGTGAGGCTGATGGCGAGAGACGAGTTCCAGTTCGCGGAAGCACCGACGGTGCCGCCGCCGAAGTTCACGGCATAGGGAACACCGCCGTTGCGCATGCCCCATTTGCCGAGGTTGAGGCGGCCGCCGGTGATGTTGAGGGCGTCCTCGCCGTTGTTGTTGCCGTTGCTTCGGCCGTTGACGACGAGCGACGTGGTGTTCACCTCACCGGTGCCGGAGATGTTGAGGATACCGGAACCGTCGATGCCGAGCATCAGGTTGGCCTGCGCCTCGTCGGTCGGCGAGGTGACCGTATCGGGTTGGTTCAGGGAGCCTCCGGAAATGTTGTAGACGGAGGTTTCACCACCCCAGTGACCGAAGCGGGCGTCATGGGTGACGGTCACGTCTCCCGCGGTGTGGTTGACGGTGTGGACCTGGTTGTTTCCGTCGCCGAGTTCGAGGTCGGCGAAGGTGCCGCTGACGATGTTGATGTTGGTGGTTCCCGACCAGGCGTGGAATCCGTTGACATCATTGCCGATGTTGGCGGTTGTTCCACTGATGTTGGTGACCATGCCGGAACCAACATCCAGGCCTCCGTCGAACGAAATGTTTCCGTTGAACGTGAGGGTTCCGTTGTTACCGGTGAACTTTCCGTCGGTGGTGACATCCTCGTTGAAGATCAAGGCGTCGCCGGCGTTGTTGTTCTTGGTGAGGTTGCCTGTGCCGGTCACCGGACCGTCAATGGTGATCGTATTGGCCGGGCCGGCACCGAAGTTCACGTTGCCGGTGGTGGTGATCCCCTGGGTGGCCGAACCGATCGTCGCCGAGGTCTGGAGCGCGAGCGTTCCGCCCTGGAGGGTGACTCCGCCGCCGAGGGTGAGAACGTCGGCACCGGTGGCGGTGCCGAGCGCGGCGTTGGACTCGATGCGGAGGGTGCCGCCCGTCTCACTCGAGATCTTGCCGGAGAATCCGGTGGCGGTGTTCTGCAGATAGAGCGCGTTGGCGCCGACGCGGGTGATGGTGCCCGCTCCCGCGAGGTCGCCATCGATGGCGATGCCGCCACCGCTGGTGTCGATGGTCGTTCCGGACGCGGCGGTGATCGTGCCGGAATATGTACCGGTGCCGCCACCCGCATTATACATTCCAGCGGTGGGCGCCAGGGTGATCGATGCCGGAACCGTGCGGTCGCCGTAGGTGCCGATCTTCGAGGTGTTGTTCACCGTCACGTTGCCGCTCGCGCCGCCGAAGCCGAAATCCGAATTCTCGGCCCAGACGTTGCCGCCGTTGACGATGATGTTGATCGCCGATCCGGAGCCATCGCCGCGGAAGCCCATGTCGCCGGTCCCTTCCTTGGTGAGGGTGAAACCGTTGCCCTCGATCACGCCGCCGCCGGCTTGGTTGGCGAAGCCGATGTCGAAGCGCGAGTTGGTGTTGATCGTGGCGTCGCCGCTGAGGATCACGCTTTTCACACCGGCGTTCGAGAAGTTCGCCGCTCCGGTGTTGGTGATCGCGCCCGCGCCGCCGACGCCGGTGCCGGCGATGGTGTACTCGTAGCCGCCGGTAGGCACGGCGCCCGGTGTCTGGCCGTTGAGGTCGACGGTCGAACCGCTTTCCACGGTGATGCCGGAGCTTTGGCCGAACGCGTCGCGGCTGCCCATTTTCAGGGTGCTGCCGTTGGTCACGCTGATCGCCCCGCTGTAGTTCTGGCCGTTCACACCGCCGAGGGTGACCACGCCGCCGCCGGAGACGGAAACGCCGGTTCCACCGCTGAGCATGCCGTCGGTTCCACCCGCCAGCGTGTAGTCATTGCCCGTGGTGTTGGTGAAGCTGACGCCGCCCGGCGAAAGGGTGCCGGACATGGTGACAGTGCCGGGAGCGGCGTCGCCGAAGACCACGGTGTCACCGTTGAAGAAGAGGTTGTCACCCTCCACCCAGTTGGCGGAAGCACCCGTAGTCCAAATCCCATCGGTAGAGGTGTTGTTCCATGTCCGGGTGTCCGTGGTGTAGTTGAGTTCGATCGCGCTGCCGTTGTCGCTGAAGGCCGGGCTGCGGAACGAGGAACCGCTGAGGCTCAGGTTTCCGATGCCCGTCACGGACGTGCCGTATTCCGCGATGACGATCGGACCCGCGCCGCCGGCCGGAACGCCGTTGACCGTGACGGTGGAGGCGGACGAAATGTCGATGTTGCTCGCGAGAATGGAACTCGAACCGGCTCCGTCCACCACCAGCGTTCCTCCCGCAAGGATGAGGTCGCTGAAGATTTCGGTGAGACCGGAAACGGTGCCGCCGGTGTTGACCGTGAGGTTTCCATCGATGGTGCTCAGATCCACCAAGGCGAGACTGCCGGTGCCGCCGACCGTGACGGAATCGAGGAAATCAAAGTAGTGGGTCACCGAACCGCCGGTGATGTCGGTGGTTCCTGCGACTTCGGCGTCATTGACCACAGTGCCTCCGGTGACGGTGAGCGTGCCGCCGATTCCGCCGTAGTTGTTGAGCGTGCCGCCGGAAACCGCGACGTTGCCATCGACGCTTCCATCGATGTTGACGGTGCCGCCGGACTGGGTGACCGAACCGCCGAACAGATCGCCGATGTTGACCGTGCCCGCCGTGGCGAGGAGCGTTCCGGAGAACAAGTTGGCGGGGCTGTCGAGGTTCAGGGTGTTGCCTCCGCTTTTGGTGAGGTTGAACGCGCCGGAAAGGGCGCCTTGGATCGTCAGGGAATTGTTTCCGACCGCCCAGGTCTGGTCCGCACCGAGCACGATGTCGTTGCCGATGGTGATCGCTTCCCAGCGGACTTCCGTGATGCCGCTCGCGCCGAGGGTGATCGGGGAGCCGGTCAGGGTGATCGGTCCGGACGAGTCCTCGAACCTTGCGCCGCCCCAGGAGACCGGAGAAGAAACGGTGATTCCTCCGCCGCGGGACTCGCCGTTGAAGCCGGCGGTGGTCCATGCGGCGATATCAGAGGCACCCGGTGCGACGGTGCCGTCGCCCCAGTTCGCGGGATTGGTGGCTTCGGCGTCGGAGGTGGCCGCGGTGCGGTAGGCGATCTCGGCGGAGGTGGCGAAACCCGAGAGGGTGATGAGGGAGGCGAAGCCGGCACCGAGCAGGCGCGGCAGGAGCGGATTGGAGTATTTTGGTTTCATTTGGAGGAGGATGCGGTTTGGCTACGTTTTTCTAACAATGGATACGGGAGATCATGAGACGAAGGGGAGACGGGGACGAGCGGGCCACCCGACTTGGAAACGAGGGCGGACCAGACATGGATAAACGGATTCCGCCGGCGCGACGGAAGCGCGCCGGTACTCAATCGATCGAACGAAACGGAATGCCATGTCTGAAACAAAGAACACTCACACCTAGCCGCCCGGATGCGGCACGACAAGAAAGCTGATCGACGAATTTTTGTGCAAATTCCTTTTACAGAAGTCCCTGCGGCCTGAACCGGGGTTGAGATCGCTTCGTGAGGAGATCCGTGCCACGGACAACACAACGGCCCGCCTCCATGCGATGTGGAGGCGGGCCGGGGGATTCGGGAAACAGAGGGCGACGGATCAGTCGATCGTCACCTTGAGACGGGCGAACTTCTCGGTGTCCGGCGCCTTGGTGACGGTGAGCGTCACGGTGTCGGTGCCGTCGAAGTTGTCGGTCACGGTGACGCCCGCGGTGGACGAGCCGGTGTCGTCACCCACTGTGTACACCACCGGCCAGCCGGCCAGCGTGGTGCCGACCTCGATTTCCACGGTGGTGTCCGCGGTCTTCGACGCCTGATCCCGCACAAAGGTGAAGATCAGGTCGGTCGCGGTGGTCGAGGCGGTCGGGAGTTTCCCGGCGTCGTTGGTGTCCTTGTCACCGCCAAGCACCCACTCGACGCCGTTGGAAACGCCATCGAGGTCGTAGTCCTGATCGGCCGTCTGGCCGGGGGCGTTGACGGAAGCCCAGTCGGCGTATCCGGCGGCAGGACTGCTGGTGACATTGAGCACCCCGCTGCCGGCGAAGTGGGTGTTGTCGATGTTGGCGGCTCCGGAACCGGACGCACCGTAGGTGCCGGCGGCCACCTGCACGCCCTCGATGAAGAGGGCGTTGACCGTGTCACTGGCGCCGTGTGCGAGGTTCAGAACACCGAACTCATCGATGGAGACATTGGAGGCATCCGCGAGTTCCGCGGTATTGAGCACCAAGGTTCCGTCGCCCACGGTGGTGGAACCGTTGTAGGCGAGCGGACCGGCGAGGGTGAACGTTCCGGCGCCCGATTTCACGAAGGCGAGGTTGGCCTCGTTGGTTCCGGCTCCACCGACGGACCCGGTGAACGTGCGGCCGGCGCCGCCATAGTTCACCGTGAGAGTGGATACCGACGCCGCCCCACCGACGACTCGGCTGCCGGTGTTGGAGTTGTGGTTTCCGATGTCGCTGACGGTCTGATCGCCCGCGAGGACGACGGTTCCGGAGGTGGCGCCATCGCCGAAAGCCAGCCCCGCGCTTGCGGCGAGAAGATTGTCGCCATTGAGGACGACCGTTCCCTCGCGCACCCAGATTCCTTCCGGGAAGGTGCTGGCACCGCTCAGGATCGCGGAGCCCGCACCGTATTTCATGAAGTTCACCTGGAATCCGGCGCGGGCCACGCTGCCACCTCCCGTCATCGGCCCGTCGATCAGGAGATCCCCTGTGGCGGTTGCGGCGCCAGCGGCGACATTCATCCGATACCCGAACGAACCGGTATCCAGGCGGACATCGCTCGCAATCACGGACCCCGAGGCGGCCGCATCGACCGTGAGGTGGGTTCCGTTGATGTCGAATCCCTGGAGAATCGATGTGCCGCCACCGTAGGTGCGGATGGTGGTCGGAGCGGTGGAAAGCCGGAGGCCTCCATTGCGCTGGAAATTCATCGAACGCCCGCCGAGCAGATGAAGTCCGGTGGTGGCCGATACGCCGCTGCCGTGCACGACCACTCCGCTGTTGTAGTTCTGGCCGGTGGTGTAGGCGAGTTCGAGCGTGGCTCCCGCCTGGACAACGTAGTCGGACGTGCCCGACTTCGAAAGCATGCGCAGGGTGCCGGCCGAAACCGTGGTGGCACCGGTCCACGACCCACCGGTGGAAGTCATGAGGCCGTCACCGGTCTTCGCAATGGTCCCGGCACCGACGATGGGGCTGGACACGTCCAGGGTTTCGCCCGCCGCAACTTGGAAGAAGCCGCCGGGTGAGGTGGTGGTGATGCCGCGGTTCGCGTCGTCGATGGCGAACGACCCGATCGCGGCAACGGTTCCACCGTTGAGCAGCAGCTGGTCCGCGGTCGCGGCGCCGGGAGCGGTGCCGAGGGCGTCCTCGCCGTTGATCGCGAGGGTACCGCCGGTCACCGTGGTTTTGCCGGTGTGGGTGTTGACTCCGGTGAGGGTCTGGGTACCCGCGCCGACTTTGGTTAGAGCGACGGTTCCGCCCACGTTGGCGAGCAGGCCGGAGAACGAGCCGGTCGCATCGCCTGAGCCGACGGTGAGGGTCGCGGTGCCGCCACTTGGGGCATTGGCATTGACGGTTCCCGCACCATTGAGTCCGCCGATGGTTTCCGCGGTGGTGGAAAGACGGAGCAAGCCGCCCGCCGTGACGGTGACATCGGACAAGTCCGGGATCCGGTCGCCCGCCGTCGAGGCGACGCCGACCTGAAGCCCGCCGGTGGTGGATACCGTGAGGTCACCGGTCCAAAGCGCGGGAGAGGTCGGGAAGATCGAGCGTCCGGTTCCGGTGACCGTGACGTTTCCGGTGCCGGTGATGTTTTCATAGTCGGTCCGGTCCGCCGCGTTCGAGTCGAGCACCACATCGCGTTCGAGCACGATGTTGGTGAATTGGTTGTTGTCGCCGGTGCCACCGACCGAAGCCTGGGTGCCGATGGTCGCGGTGCCTGTTCCATCCGAGGAAATCAACACTTCGTTACCGAAGGAAACCCGGTTGGTGTCGATGTAGAGGGCGACGTTGGCGGAGCCGGTGTTCGGATCGCCGAGGGTCACGGTGCCGGTTCCGAGCGCGCCCGCCTGGCGGATGAAGATGGTTCCCTCGCTGATGACCGTGCCGCCGCTGAAGGTGTTCGGCGCGTCGATGGTGAGGGTGGACGCACCGTCCTTGAGCAGGGAGCCTAAGCCGGAGATGAAATCCGAGACGGTGCCCGTGAGCGAGTAGTTGGTGGTGTCCGAAGTCACCGCCATCGCCCCGGGCTGCAGCTCGCCGACCAGCGTGATATCCGGGTTCGCCCCGCCTTCGGCGAAAGTGACGAGGTCACCGTAGAAGAACTCGTTGGCACCGCCGTTGAGCCAGTTGGTGGTCGAGTTGAGGTCCCAGTTGCCATCGGTGCCGCCGGTCCAGGTCAGGGCCTCGTTGTCGATCGTCAACGTGACACGGCTGTTGCCGGCATCGTCCGCGAAGGTTGCGGAACGGTAGCTGCCGGAGCCCGGCAGCGTCAATGCGGTCGCCGGGTTTCCGGAAAGAGTGCCATATTCCAACACGGTTACCACCGGATCGATGCCGGACGGCACGGTCTCCAGGATCACGTTGGTCGTTCCGGTCAAGGTCACCGTACCGCCGGCGGACAAGGCCTGCGGGGTGGTCGGGTCGATCCGCAGGTTCGCATCGGTGAAGCTGTCGAGATCCAGGTCGCCACCGATCGAACCTTCACCCGAGAGGGTGGTGGAATCGCTGACCGTCACGTTGCCCGCCACCGAACCGGTCAGGTTCAGTGTTCCGGCCATCACGCCGATGTCGCCGCTGTGCGGATTGGTCGCGCTGAGCGTGGTGGTTCCCGTGCCGTATTTCTCGATGTTCGCGGAGCCACCGAGCGCGGCTTCGATCGTCTGGCTGCCGTTCGTAGTGAGTTCGAGCACCCCGCCGCCGAAGCTGTCGGCGATGTTGACCGTGCCGGTTCCGGCGAGGAGACTGTTGGTGAAGCCGACCGAGAAGCCGTCGATATCGATCGTGCTGCTGGTGGCATCGTTGGCCGTGGTGGCCGCGCTGATGTTGAAGGAAGCGGTGGCGAGGATCTGGCCACCATTGAGGAAGAAGCGGTCGTCGGAGGACGCGGAGGCGATTCCGCTGCTTCCGATTTCCATGACGCCGTTCGGGCTGAGGGTGAGCGTGTCGTTGTAGGCGCCGGTGTTCCCGTTCGCATCGATCAGGACACCTTTGGCCTTGAGGGTGGCTGCTCCGACGCCGCCACCCACGACCATGTCGGCCTTGCCGTCCCATCCGACGTTCACGACCCCACCGCTGCCGGACGTCGCCGTCGCGTCGAGGACCCCGCCGCTGAGGTTGTATACATTGCCGTCGTTGGTGCCGGAACTCCAGTGGCCGAGGCGGAATCCGTTGCCGCCGGCCGCCACGGTGACCGCGCCGCCGGTCTGGTTGATGGTGCCGGAGTTGTTGCCGCTCGCGCCCAGATCCATAAATCGCGTCGTCAGGGTCGATCCCGGGCCGACATTGAGCACGCCGCGGTTGGCGTTGCTCTGGAGGCCGAGGCTGAAGGTGTTGACGACGACGTCGGTGCCGCTCGCCAGCGTCAGGCTGCCGCCGGAAACGCGGAGCGTTCCGAGCGTCGGATCCGAGCCGAGGTCCTGATCGAGCGTGAGGGCGGCCGCGGCGTTGGTCGGGTTGAACTCGATCTGCGAGCCCGAGCCGGTGAGGTTCACCACCGGTGCGAGGAAGGACGACACGTTTTCCGTCCCGGTTCTGCGGATCCAAAGCTGGCCGCCGTTGACGTTGATGGCGGCGACGTTGAGGAGGGAGCCTCCGTCCGCGATGCGCACCGAGCCGCCGTTCGAGTTGATCGTGCCGGTGAAACTCGTGTTCGAGGCGATCGTGAGGCCGCCTCCGTCGGTCTTGTTGAGCGTGCCGCTGCCTTCGAGATCACCGCTGAGGATCGAGTTCGCGGAACCATAGACGCGGAAGGTTCCTCCGTTGCTGGTGACTTCGAGGTCTCGGGTGAGCGTGAGCGCCCTGTTGGTGTCGACGAGGCCCCCGCCATCGAGGACCACCTTGTCGCCCGGGTTGTCGCCGAAGGCGGCGTCGGCGTTCCAGCCGACAAGACCCGATGTGATCGTCAGGTCGCCGGTGAAGGTGTTGTTGCCAGTGAGGTCGAGTTCGGAGTTCGAGCTACCGCCGCCGGCGGATAGGTCGCCGTGGGAGGCAATGGTGATTCCGCCCGAGCCGGTGAGGCTGGCGGAGATCGCGACATTCTGGTTCGTGCCGACACCAAGAACGGAGGAGTCGATCGAACCGCCGCCGATGTTGATGCTGCCGCCGGCGAGAGTCACGGTGTTCCCGGCCTCCTCGATGACGATCGACGGAGTGGTGACCGTGCCCGTGACGGTTGCGGTGAAACTGAGCCCGTCGGTGCCCGCCGAGAACACCGCGGTTTCGCCGTCGGTCCAAGCGACCTGCGGAATGTCGCCGGCGGCGGCGGTGGTCCAGTTGAAGCCGGTGTCCCAGTCAGCGGAGCCGCTGCCGGACCCGGCTGTGGCGCCGTTGGTGTCCCAATAGAGCGTGCCGGCGCGGGCGGCGGGTTGGGAGGCGAGGCCGGCGAGGGAGATGACGACGGCGGTGGTGATGGTGTTCCCGCGGAAGAAGCGGGCGAACAACGGATTGGTGCGTTTCGCTTTCATAATGGAGGAGAATGCGGTTGGTCTAAAACAAGGAACAGACCAGTGCTGGATAATCGAGCGGATGGCGCTCGGCAAGACGCCGGATTGAAAATATTATTTGTGCAATTTGTTTGCACAAATAACTCCGGTGCCGACGATGGCGCCATGGCCAAGATCGAGCGGACGAGCCTGGTGGAGAGGATCCGAACGCAATTGCTGGCGGACCTCGCGGCAGGACGCTTCGGCGACCTGATGCCGTCGATGAGGCGGCTCGCCCAAGACCTGGGAGTGAGCGTGCCGACGCTGGGTCTGGCGTTGCAGGCGCTCGCGGAGGAGGGCTGGATCAGCCCCCAAGGAGACCGCCGCAGATGGAAGGTGGAACGAAGGCCGTCACGCCTGCCGGTTCGGTCGCCAGGAGCGGGCGTTTCGCGAGGCGCGGGCATCCGCCGCAAGAAGCTCTTGTTTCTCGTGCCGCGCTCGATGGACGAGCCTTCCGCTTCGTGGATGGGAATCTTCCAGGACCTCTTGCGGAGCCTGGATCCGAACGACTGGGAAGTGGTCCAATGGTCTGAGAAATACCTTCGCACGACTCGTGCGCGAAAGTCCTGGGACACGATGCGCCAGCTTCTTCAACCCGACTACATGATCGCATACCTCGGCATGCCCGTCCTGGAGGACTGGGCACGGAAGCGCGGCGTTCCGACATTGTTTGTCGGCGGTGTCTCCAATGGCCGGGTGGCGATCATCGGAGCGAGTTTCTCGCAGATGCTGCGGGAGGCGATCACCCGGATGCTGGTCATGGGTCACCGCAAGATCCTCATTCCGATGTTCGCGAAAAACCCTGGGTTCATCGAGCGCGTGCGGCGCACGGTGGCGGACATCGCAGCGGACCACCGCGACGGAGTGGACATCGAAGTGGCGGAATCGTCCTACTCGTCGCCGGAGGTGGTCGTCCAATTGTTGGCACGGATCTGGCCCCGCCTGAAGCCGGACGCGGTGGTCTTCGCCGACTGGACGGAGTTCATCGCCGCCACTTCGTTCTTCCGGCGGAAGGGGATCGAGATCGGAGTGGATGTATCGGTCGTGGTGACCGCGGACGATCCGATCGAACACTGGTTTCTACCCAGGATCACGCATTTCAAGATCCCCCCCCCGGCGGCTCGCCCGCGGGGTGCGGACGTGGCTGCAATCGCAAACCGGGGCGGACACCGCCGGCAACAAGGCGATTTCCGCCACCTGGGTCCAAGGCGACAGCGTGCGGGATCTCCGCAGTTGATTCAACGCGCGCGGATCACTCGGTCGGCTTCTCCGGCTCGCCGGCCTTGCCGGACTTCAGGTCTTCCAGCTCCTTGCGGGCGGCGTCCTGCTGTTCGGGTTTCAAGGTCGTGGCGATTTCCTTGGCGAACTCGGTGCCCTCGTCCTCACCGCGCTCGGCGGCGAGAGTGGCCAGAGCCCAGGCCTTGACGGGGTCGGCTTCGGTTCCATGCCCGTCGCGGACGAGGCGCGCCAGCGCGAGGGTGGCGGTTCCGTGGCCTTGGTTCGCGGCGAGGGCGTAGAGCTGGCCGGCGTTTTCGAAGCTCCGCTCGACGCCTCCGACTCCGCGTTCGTAGAGCGTGGCCAGGTTGTTCTGGGCCGGCGCGTAGCCTCCCTTGGCGGCGCGGGTGAGCCAGGCGACACCGGCGGCGGGATCGGCACCGGCGAGCTTGCCGGAGAGATAGAAGAGTCCGAGTTCATTCTGCGCCTCGACGAGGTTGCCGTTGGCCGCCGCGAGCAGGTGGCCGTAGCCTTGCACGAGGTTCGGTGTCTCACCGGAGAGATCCATGACGGCGAGCTTGAGGCTGGCGACCGCGCTGCCGGCTTCCGCCGCTTTCCTGAGCACGGAGACACCCCGTTCGACATCCTTCTCACCGGCTTTGCCCTCGATATAGAAATCCGCGGCCCGCAACATGGAATCAACCTGTCCGGCGTCCTTGCCGCGCTCGTAGGCGGCGAGGGCGGCCTTGGGATCCTTCTTCACGTTTTCCTCGAAATCGCCGAGCACGAGGTAGCCGGAGATCTCCTTGGCATCGATGGCCTTTTTGATCCACTCGCGGCCCTTCTCCTCGTCGCGCACCGACTCGTCGCCGCTCAGCAGGCGGGACCCGAACGACGCCATGGCTCCGGGGTTTCCGAGGCCGGCGGCCTTGCCGTAATATTCCATCGCCTGCTTCAGGTCCTTCAGTTCCGGGAAACCGAACTGTCCTTCGTAAAACCGGGCGATGAGAAGCAGCGACGGGATGTCCCCGGCGTCGGCGGCGCGTTTCCACCAGAAGACCGCCTTGTCCGGATCCGGCGACGGGGTGAGCAAGCCGCGCAGGTAGGCCTCGCCGAGGATCCGGCCGGCCACCGCCGGCTCGTCCTTGGCCGCTTTCTCAAGTTCTTCGCGCGCCTGGTCACGCTCCTTCTCGTCCTCGGACGCGAGCAGGATGAACGACATCCGATAGATCGCGTCCTTGTGTTTGAGCGCGGCGGCCTTGCGGTAGTATTCGAGCGCCTTCTCGCGCGACGCCTCCGCGCCGTTGCCGGTCTCATGGGCGAAGCCGAGCAGATAGAGCGCGTCCGCGTTGTCCTTCTCGGCGAGGGGTTTCGCGAGTTCGACAGCCTTGGCATGGCGGCCCGCCTGGAACGCCTCCATCGCCTCCTTCGCGGGACCGCTCACCTCGGCGGGCACGGTGGGTGTCGTTTCCGATGGCAGGGAAACGGCGGCGGTGAGTGGCTGGAGAAACGCGGAGACCGCGGCGAACAAGAGGGTTTTGCGGAGAAGCATGCGTTTTTTGTCACCTCTGGCCGCCTGCTTGGCAAGCGCGGGATCGACCCATCACGCGAGCCCTCATCCGGCCGCCCGCCGCAACCCGTCGATGCACCCGTCGAGCAGGGCGCGGTCCAGCTCGTGGACGTCCTTCGCCCGGCCGACCTCTTCGAGCATCAGCACGGTGAGCCGGCCTCCGAGGTGTTCACGGAAATCATCGAGCCCGGCGAAGACGAGCCGCGCACCGGAGGGATCCCGTTCGTCGAGCGCCGGGTGGTGGATCGGCAGCCCGAGTTTCCGCAGCACCGCGAGCACCCGCTCCGCGAGACCGTCCGGCGCCATGCCGCAACGTACGGAATACATCGTATCCAGCGCCACGCCGATGGACACCGCGCGGGCGTGGCTGAGTGAATATCCGCTCAAGGCCTCCAGCTTGTGGGCCGCCCAGTGGCCGAAGTCGAGCGGCCGGCTCGAGCCTGTTTCAAACGGGTCCCCGCCGCCGGCGATGTGGCGGGCGTGCAACAGCGCGGAGCGTTCGACACAGTTTTCGAAGGCATCCCGCTCCAGCCGCGCGAGCCGCTCGGCGTTTTCCTCGATCCACTCGAAGAACCCACGGTCCTTCACCAGCGCCACCTTCACCGCCTCCACCAGGCCGTCGCGCGATGCGGCCTCGTCCTGGCTTTCGAGAAAACGGAAATCGTTCACCACCGCGAAGGGCACCGCGAAGGAGCCCAGCCAGTTCTTCTTGCCGAACGCGTTGATCGCGCACTTCACGCCCACGCCGCTGTCGTCCTGCGAGAGGGTGGTCGTCGGGAAACGCAGCAGCCGCACGCCGCGATGGGCGGTGGCGGCGGCGAAACCCACCGCGTCGAGAAACGCCCCGCCACCGATGGCGAAGAGATACGAATGGCGGTCGAGATGGCAGGCGTCGATCTTCGCCCAGACGTCGCGGGCGAGCGAATCGTCGGCTTTCACCGCCTCGCCTCCGGGCAGCACGAAGACGCCGCCGCAATCCATCGACTCCGCACCCAAGAACGCATCGATCTTGCTCGCAAGGTCGGGCCACGCCGCGGCGACCGCTTTTTCGACAAACACCAGCGCCTTCGATCCCCCGCCCTCGCGGAGGATCGCCGCCAGCTCGCCGCTTCCGGTTCCGAACGCGTCCCGCGTGAACACGACACGGTGCTTGAAGGAGACGGGAATCTGGAAATCGTGACGAGGCATCGGCGCGGCGCGCCCTGTTCTTCCCAACGATCCCTCCCATGTCCACTCCGGAAACCTTGTTCGAAACCCATTGGATCCGCATGCTGCGCATCGGCCACTGGGATTACGTGGTCCGCCCGCAGTCCGAAAACTGCGTCGGCATCCTCGCCATCACGCCGGAAGAGGAGATCGTGCTCATCGAGCAGTTCCGCATCCCGCTGCAGAAACGCGTCATCGAGATCCCCGCCGGCATCGTCGGCGACGAACCGGAGCACCTCGGCGAATCGCTTGCCGAGACCGCGCGCCGCGAACTGCTCGAGGAGACCGGATACCGCGCCGCGACGATGGAGAAACTCATCGTCACCCCGACCTCGGCGGGACTCACGTCCGAGTACATCCATTTGTTCCAGGCCACCGGCCTCACCCGCGAACACGACGGCGGCGGCACCGAGGCCGAGGACATCATCGTCCACCACATCCCGCTCGGAGGACTCCGCCAATGGCTCCGCGCGCAGGAAGCGGAGGGCAAGGTGATCGACTTCAAGATCGTCGCCGCGCTTTGGCTCGCCGGTCGGTAAAATGGTCCTGATAGCCTGTTTTTTCCGGGAAAAACGCATCTTTTCGCGTCAAACCCGTGTGGGGCCTTGACATTTTTCGTGGAGAAAAGAAATGGAGCGCATGGCAACCAAGATCAAGCCCATCAAAGAGAAGCAGTCGAAGACCCAAATCCTCGACACCATCGCCGGTGAGACCGGACTCAGCCGCAAGCAAGTCGCCTCCGTGATCGACGCCCTCGGCGAGGTCATCGAAGCGAGCGTGAAGAAGAACGCGGTCGGCGAGTTCACCCTTCCCGGTCTTCTCAAGATCACGACCGTCAAGAAACCCGCCGTGAAGGCCCGCAAGGGAATCAACCCCTTCACCAAGGAAGAAGTGATGTTCAAGGCCAAGCCCGCCAGCACGGTGGTCAAGGTCCGTCCGCTCAAGAAACTCAAGGACATGGTCGGCTGATCGGCCACCGCGTCATTTGTAGCATATCCCCAACCGATTCCCCTCCCCGTCCGGGAGGGGAATTCGTGTACGGGTGGCGCGATGGATTTCAAACCCGCAACGCCACCACGCGGGATTCCTCTCGACCGCGGCCCTCGATCACCAGGCGTTCCGCGGACACGGCGACGACCGCGTAAGCGGTGACGCCCGGCTCGTGGAGCAGCGACTTGAAGGTGATGCAGGGGATGCCGCCCGGGCTGGTGACTTCGTTGCCCGCATGGTTGTGGCCGCAGAGGTAGGCGCGGACGCACTTGTGTTTGCCGAGCACCGCGAGGACATCCGCATGGTTCCATGCGGTGTGCATCTCCAGCGGAAACAGGGGATGGTGCCCGCAGACGAAAACCATCTCGCCGGCGGCGTCCGCGGCGGCGAGTTCCTTCTCCAGCCATTCGAGCTGTGCGTTCGAGACGCCGCTGTTCCACGGCTTGGCGTTCGGCGCGCTGCCTAACAACTTCATCGCCTCCTGTCCCGCGCGGGTTTCCGGACTGGCTGCTGCGTGTTTGAAAACCGAAACCTCGTTGGTGTCGAGCATCACGAAGCGCACCTTGCCGTGGGTGAACGCATAGTGGTCCGACGGCATGCCGAGTCGTTTCACGACCTCGGGCTTGTGCTCGTCGGCGATCTCGAAGTCGTGGTTTCCGAGGATGTTCCTGAGCGGGTGGCCGAGCCCTTCGAAGAGCGGGACGATCCCATCGAACGATGCGAAGTCGCGATCGATCGTGTCACCGAGATGGAGAGTGAACGGGAGCTTCTCTTTCGCCAGGTCCGCGACCGCTTCCTTGAGCTTCGGGATCGACTCGCGGTAGTGCCGCTCGCCTTTCGGATCGGCGTCCGCGTATTGGACGTCGGTGAGCAATCCGAAACGGAGGATTTCCCTCTCATGCTCCGCCGCGGCGGACATGCGGGGTGCGGTGGCGGCGGCGGACAAGGCGAGGAAACGGCGGCGCAACATGTCTCTTCGTAACACGACCGCCGGAGCGATGCGATCCGGAACTCACCCGCCGGAAAACGCGAACTCCTCAACCACCCGGCCGCCGACGAGGTGTTCCTGAAGAATCCGCTCGAGCACCTCCGGCGTGCACGAGTGATACCAGACGCCGTCCGGATAGACCACGGCCACGGGACCGCGCCTGCAGACCCGCAGGCAGTTCGCCTTGGTCCGGAACACGCATGGGCCCGCACCACCTTCCAAGCCGAGTTCCTTGACGCGACGCTTCAGAAAATTCCACGACTCCAAGCCCGCTTCTTTCGCGCAGCACTTTGGCTCGCTCTGGTCGGCACACAGGAAAATGTGACGCTCGATGCGCCCGATGCCGAGAGCGCGGGCCGCTTGATGAAGCTCATCCATGGACCGAGTCTCCCCTGCCATGCGCCGGTCCGCAACGCGCCGTTTTCCAAACCCGGCAGCGCGTGAGGTCCGGCATCCCGGCTCAAGGAGCGGCAAGCGGAAGTTCGTAACGCGTCACCTTGCTGTCGTATCCGAGCCGATAGAATCGCCGCGGACCGGAAGGCGTGGCGGCCGCGCTCCACGAGCCGCCCGGGCCGGCGGCGATCGTTTCCAATCCCGCCCATCCGCCCGACAGGTCGCCGGAAGACTGGAGCTGATAGATCACGTCGTCTTCAAGCCCGGAGGCGGAGAGCATCGGGCCGGTTTCGATCGAAAACGCCGGCGTCGGCACCGGCACGGGCACGGGCGTCTTGAACGACAGGCCCGCGCCCGCCTCGCCGACGAGCTGGATGGCGCAGATCGCCGAGCCTCCGCCGTAGAGGGTGTCGATGGTGAAGGTGACGGAGTCCGCGGTGAGCGGCGATTCCGCGGAGCCGAAGACGGCGTAGTTCGCCTCGGGCGAGGTGCCGGCTCCGTCGTCCGTGGCATCGGTGGCGCGGACGAGCGTCACCGGCGCGGACGGGCTGTCCGCCGCCTGGAAATGATAGACGCTTGTTCCGTCGGAGATGGACGCCCCTTCGTTGGCGTTGAATCCGCCGAGGTAGACGATCGCCCGGCAGCCGGCGGGAAACGTCGCGTTCAACCCCGTCACGGTGAGCGAGCACGGATTGGCGGTGCCGGTGTAATCGTCGATGCCGGCCTTCATCGGAGTGTCGTCGTAGGCGGCGTTGAAGCTGCCCCAGTCGTTCGGCGCGCTGAGGGTGAGGCCCACCGTGGTGGCCGCGCCGAGGTCGTTGGTCAAGGCGGACGCGTTGCTGACGCGGTTGAGGTTCACCCATCCGCCGACCACGCTTCCTTCGGCGGCGACGCCGTAGGTTTCATCCGAATCGACCTGCTGGATGTCGGTGGCGAAGTCGGTGAGGTTCACGCTCACCACGCGGGTGCCGGCCGCTTCGCCGGGCGGCGAGTAGTCTACGGCGGTCGTGGTGCGCGGTTCGTTGGTCGAGTCGTGGGCCACGTACCAGTCGTTCATTTCCACCACGCGGTCCTTGTGAGGATGGCCGGACGGGATGGCGGCGACGGTGTTGTAGCCGGCGATCAGGTTGTTGGTTTCCGAGAGGTCGGTGGCGAGGTTGTAGAGTTCGGCACCGGTGCCGTCGAAGTTGCGTTTGAAGAACCACTTGCCCTCCGCGTCGTCCATCCGCACGCCTCCCTCGTTGTTGGCCGAGAGGTAGAAATGCTGCCGCGTGCGCACCGGCGGGACCGCGTCCGGAGTTTCGGAAACCAACAAGGGCAGCAGGCTCACCGAGTCGTAGTGCTGGTCGCTCGCGACCGCGCCGCCGACGAGATCGATCATGCTCGGCACCCAGTCGATCACCGAGACGAGCTGGGTGCACACCTTGCCCGGCGGGATCACCGAGCCCTTCGCCGTGCCATCGCCCCAGCGCCAGATGAACGGCACGCGGTGGCCGCCCTCGTAGATCGAGCCCTTCGACGCACGCAGCGGGCCGTTCGGGTCCTGCCCGGCGGCCGCCTGGCCGGCGCCGTCGCCATTGATGTCCTCGAAGCCGCCGTTGTCGCTGGTGACGACGACGATCGTGTTGTCCGCGATGCCGAGGGCGTCGAGCTTGGCGAGCAGGATGCCGAGCTGGGCATCGAGATCGTAGACGAAATCCGGACGTTTCCCGAGGCCGGTGGCGCCATCGGCCTCGATGCCATCCGAGGACGGCGTGTGCGGCACGTGGATCGCGGGCGAGGCATAGTAGAGCATGAACGGCTGCCCGGAGTGGTTCGCGAGATGGTCATCGATGAACTTGCAGGCGAAGTGGGTGAGCACCGGGCCGTGTTCGCTGGTGTCGAACTCCGAGTCTCCATATCCATCGACGAGGATCTCGCCGGTCCCGACCGTTTCGCCGGCGGTGAAGGATTTCAAAACGGAGGAGCCCGAAACGTTCACGCCGTCGATCTCCGCCGCGAAGTCGCTCACCGGACGGTAGGTGTCGTTTTCAAAGTAGGCGTAGAGCGGTCCCTGGATGCCGTCCGGCGTGACGAAGGTGTAGTCGAAGCCATGGTCGATCATGCCGTTGTCGAACTTCCGGCTGAAGTCGATCTGGTTGATGTCCTCGTTCGGCAGGTCGCGCAGCAGCGCGCCCGTCGAGTCGTAGAAGTCTCCACCGAGGTGCATCTTCCCGAAGAAGGCGGTGCGGTAGCCTGCGGTCTGCAGGACATCGCCGATCGTCCGGTGCGGATTGCCGATCCGGTCGTCCTCCGCGTTTCCGAAATGGAAGGCGCTGCTGGACGTGCGGTTCCAGGTACCCCATGGGCGGGAGCGGTAGGTGTTGCTGCCGGTGAGCACGCAGAACCGGTTCGGCGCGCAGAGCGCCGCGGGGAGCTGGGCGTCGGTGAACATCATGCCCTCGTCGCAAAGGCGGTTCATGTTCGGCGTCGGCACCGGCGCGGGAATCGGCTGGTTCACCCCGTCCGCATAGAATTCGTGGTAACGGCCGGGGTCCGCCCATCCGATGTCGTCGGCGAAGAAAAACACGACGTTCGGAAGGCTTTCCCCGGCACGGGTGGCGGCGGGAGAGGTGGGGCCGGCGAACCACAGAAGGGCCGGCAGAAGAATGGCGCGTCGGGACATGGCGATGGTGCGAGGTGCGAGGATCCGGCGGCTCAGTCCTCGCCGATCCGGAGGAAGAACCGCGGCGGAGCGCCGGGCGGCGTGTATTGGAATGTGGCGGTGCCACCGTCATCGACGATGTCGGTGGTGCTGAGTTCGGGCCAGGCCGCCGCGTCGGCGAGATCGGTGCCGCCGAAGGCGCTGTAGGTTTTCCCGGCCTGTGATTCGAACACCACGGTGAGCTCGCCGGATCCGGCATCGCGATCGACCGAAACGATGGGGATTCGCGAAACCGCCGGCGTTCCGACGATCTGGATGCCGCCGATGCCGCAACTGACGTTGAGGGTGGTCATCGTGAGCGTCACACTATCCGCCGTAAGCCCGCTGAAACGAACGTAGGTGCCCGGGTCCGAGCCGTCGCCGCTGTCGGTGTCGGTCGATTGGACGAGCGAGGCGGTGAAGGGATTCGGCACCGAGTAGACATAGGTGGTCGTGCCGTCGGAGATGCTTCCCTGGTTGCCGCCGGCGGCGCCGTTGAATCCTCCGACGTAGACGATCACGTCGTAGGTCGAGAAGGTGGCGTTGATGTCGCTCAAGGTCACCGTCGTGGGCGTCGCGTAGACGCCGATGCCGGCGCGCATCGGCGTGTCGTTGAGGACGTCGAAATTCCACGTGGAAAATCTCCCGGGAGCGGTGGCGACCAGGTCGATGGTGCTGGGTCCGCCACCGTCGGTGATCAGGTTGTCTCCCGAGGTGACGCTCTCGAGATTCGTCCAGTTGCTGGCTTCTTCCACGCCGTAGGGTTCGAGCGGATCGTTCACCGCGGCGGGGAATTGTTTGAAGTTCACGCTCACCGGACCGGACACCGGCAAGGGAGGCAACCCCTCGCCGATCACCTGGACCGCACAGATCGCGGCACCGCCACCGTAGAGGCAGTCGATGGTCAGCGTGACCGAGTCGGACGTCAGCAGCGCGAGATCGGAGCCGAACACCGCATACTGGGCCTCGGGCGCGGTGTTGTCGCCGTCGTCCGTGGTGTCGGTGGTGGATACGAAAGCCACTGGGGCCACCGGGCTGTCAGCGGTTTGGTAATAGTAGGTGGTGGTGCCGTCGGAGATCGAAGCGCCGCTGTTCGCATTGAAACCACCGAGGTAGACGATCACCTTGCAACCGTCCGGGAACGTCGCGTTGAGGTCGGACAGGGTCACGCTGACCGGGGTGGCGGTGTTGGTGTAGTCGTCGATGCCGCTCTTCAGAGGCGTATCATCATACGCGACGCTGAAACTCGCCTTCTGGTTCGGGGCGGTCAGCCCGAAATCGACGCTGGTGCTGAAGCCTGCGCTGTCGGCGAGGTCGCTGGCGGAGTTGACTGCATTGAGGTTCACCCAACCGCCCGCCACCGTGCCTTCGGAGGCGATGCCGAAGGTCTCGTCGGAATCGATCTGTTGGATGTCGGTGGCGAACTCAGTCAGGTTGACGCTGATGATCTTGGTGTTCGCTTCGGCGGACTGGGAGCCGCCGAACAGCACCACGGCGAGAAACACGGGGTTGCGGAACATGCCGAATTTCATGGGTTTTGTTGGCAAGGTTTGGGTTGGGTCAGAATCTCCGCCGGCGTCCGAGCAACGGCAGAAGTCCGGCGCCGATCAGGGCCATGCCACCGGGCTCCGGGATACCGACGATCTGCACGCCGCCGATCGCCGAGCCGCCGCCATAGAGGGTGTCGATGGTCAGCGTGACCGAGTCCGCCGTGAGCGGAGACAGGGCGGAACCGAACACGGCATACTGCGCTTCCGGCGCCGTGCCGCTGCCGTCGTCGGTGGTATCGGTCGTCCGCACGAAAGCGACCGGGGCGACGGGGCTGTCGGCCGCTTGATAGAAATAGGTCGTGCTGCCGTCGGAGATCGACGCCCCCTCGTTGGCGTTGAAGCCGCTCAGATACACGATCACCTTGTAGCCGTTCGCGAAGGTGGCGTTGAGATCGGAGAGGGTGACGGAGGTCGGATTGACGGTTCCGGTGTAGTCGTCGATGCCGCTTTTGAGCGGAGTGTCGTCATAGGCGCCGTTGAAGCTGCCCCAATTGTTCGGAGCGGTGATGCTGACATCGACCGTGGTGGCGGCACCGCCGCTTTCGGCCAGATCGGTGGCGCCGAGCGCCTGGTTGAGATTCACCCAGCCACCCACGACGGACCCTTCGGCGGAGATGCCGAAGGTTTCGTCACTGTTGATCTGCTGGATGTCGGTCGCGAACTCGCTGAGATTGACGCTGACGACGGCTGCTTTCGCTGGAGACAGGATGCCAATGGACAAGACGATGAGGATCAAAGACTTGCTCTTCATGAATGGAATTGGGTTTGGGTGGGAGCCGCACTGGAACCAAAATGGCCGCGGGCAGGGATTCATTTGGAATAGGCCGCTCGCGCCTGTGTCTCACAAAGAATTTTGATGGATTGCGTGAGAACCGGGTTTCCCGCACCTATTCGGGATCGGAGATGGAAACGCAGGAGATTCAGGAAGTGATCGGCCGGGTGCTCGCGGGGGAAACGCGGGAGTTCTCGCGCCTGGTCCGCGAATTCGGGCTGCCGGTGCGGGCGTTCATCCACTCGCGCGTCCAGTCCCGCCCGGACGCCGAGGACCTCGCGCAGGAAACGTTCATCGCCGCATTCCGCGGGCTCGGGAAATTCGACAAGGACGCATCGTTCGAGGCCTGGCTCATCGGCATCGCCCGCCACCGGGTGCAAGGGCATTTCCGATCCAGCAACCGCTGGCAATCCGCTTGCCATCGTTTCCGCGACGAATGCCTGCGGCGGATCGAAACGGAAATCACCGCCGCGGAAAAAGACCGCACGCACGAGCAGCTCACACGCCTCATGGAATGCATCGAGGAACTCCCGGACCGGATGCGCCGGGTGGTGCGGGCGAGACTGCGCGAGGAGAGCGGCGCGACGACCGCGCAGCGCATGCACACCTCGCCCGGCGCCGTGTACATGCTGCAACTTCGCGCCAACGGATTTCTCCGCGACTGCATGACCCAGGAACCGACATGAACCGCACGCAACAAATCGCCCGCCTCCTCGAAGGCTGGCTCGATGGCGGACTGCAGCCGGACGAACAGGACGCGCTGCTCGATGCGCTCGACCGGGATCCGGAGCTGCGGCGCGAACTTGCCGAACAGATCGCCACCCTCGGCGCGATGCGGGCGGCGTCCGAAGCGCAACCTCGCTGGCTCGCGGTTTTCGATGTGTTGGAGGACGCGGAAGTCGATCCCGCCGGGAGCTTCGAGGACACGACGATGGCGGCGATCGCCACGGAGGAACGACCTCCGCGGCCCCGCCGAACGGTGGTCTGGTGGGCCGCCGCGGCTGCCGTGGTTCTGGCTGGCCTGCTTTTCCTAGCCCCGTGGCGGAAATCCACGCCACCCCACGTTTCCGCAGACGGCCCGGACCTTGTCGTGGAACCTCCGGTCGCCGTCGTCCTCGGTAGCGAAGGCGGCAGGTATCCTGAAGTGGGACGCCTGCTTCCCCCGGGGTCGCTGACGATGCAAACCGGTTGGCTCTCGATCCAAACGCTGCACGGCGTGACCATCACCCTCGACGCGCCGTTCGATGCGGAACTCGTGTCGCACGACGAAATCTCGCTGCATAGCGGCCGGGCGCGCGTTCACGTGCCCGACGGAGCCGAAGGATTCCGTTTGTTCGGTCCGGACTTTGAGATCCTCGATCTCGGAACCGAGTTCGCCACCGAAATCGAGGCCGACGGCACCAGCCGTTGCCGTGTTTTCGAAGGCAAGGCGGATGTCTCGCTGCTCGATTCGCTCCGCTCGCCCACCACCACCCGGCGCGTGAAGGCCTCGTCGTCGATCCGCATCGACGCGAATCTCCGCAGCATGCGCCCGGTTGAGGAAAACGATGCCGACTACCCTTCGATCAAACTCCCGCCACGCCCGCTGCTGGAGATCGCGCCAGGGTACGTCACCACCGTGAGCGAGCTGCGGCCCGACTGCTACTGGCGCTTCGAGACCACGGATTCGACACGTGGCGTGCGCAACGAATTCGACGAAACGGGACCCACGCTCTGGCTCCACGGGTCCGCCTCGCTCGTTGGAGAGGCTTCCGGAAACCACTCGGGCGCGCTGGACCAACGGGATCACACCGGTTTCTTCGAAGGTGGCGCCAACGTCCGGCATCTCTTCTCGGACGACTGGACCATCAGCCTCTTCGTCCAGTTCGACTGGCTGCAGAACTACTCGCTCGTCTCGATGTTGAAATACGGTCCGGACCTCAAGGGCCATCCGTTCCTGTTGCAGGCATACTCTTCGTTCGGACAATCGGGTCTCGACGGCACCGGCCTACACGCCGTCGTGCGTGAAACGCCGGCCTGGGTCGGCGGGACGGACGTCTTCGCAAACACCTTGTTCCGGCCGCGGGTCTGGCACCACGTCGCTGCCAGCCGCAAGGGTGAGGAACTGACCCTCTACCTCGATGGCAACAAGGTGGGAGGCGCGAGAGTCTCCGCAGCGCCGCTGGACTTCGACTATTTCTACGTCGGCCGGATGAACGCGAACCTGCAACAACCGTGGATCCACGCCCGCACGCTCGTCGGGCGGGTCGATGAGATGGCGGTGTTCTCCCGCGGCCTCGACGATGCGGAGATCGCTCGTCTTGCCGAGCCGGTGACGGACCGTTGATTCTAAATTCCGAAATGGAAACCACGAAAGGCAGGAAATAACACGAAAGAAGGGTGACCCAGCGGGATCAGGGCGATCACCTACAAGGTGAGACCCTCGCGGTTTCCAACTCTTTCGTTTTCGTGAACTTTGGTGTTTTTCGTGGTTTCTGTTTTCCTTTTTAGGTTGATCACTCGGGCCGTGCGAAACGCCGGTCCGGCATCGGCGCGGAAACGCCTTCCACATGGCCATCGAGAAAGGCTGCCCACGCACGGCGGTCGGAAAGATAGTAGAAGTTGTTGCCGGGGGTCATGCCGTTGGTCGGAGTCTCGGCGTAGTCCTTGCCATCCGCTTCGTCGAACATCCCGAATCCGTACGCGAAATAGAGCACATCGGACGGGCTATCGATCCGGTTCACATTCGCCCATTGTCCGAACGGATAGAGATACTTGTTGAATGAAACGGGCACCGGCAGGCCCGAGTTGTCATGATAGATCTTCGCGCCCTGGAGGACGGTGCCCGCCATCGTGTCCGGATTCGGCGAGGAGAAGAGCGCGCCGATTTGTTGTTTCAGCTCCTTCTGCAGCGCCTTCTGGTTTCCCCCGGCGTTGCTGTCGCCGAAAAGGTGCGGCTGCATCCTGCCCCAGAACGAATTTGCCACGAAGGGCCGGCCCTCCTTGGGGTCGGTGTTCCAGCGCAACGTGTTGATCTCACCGTTGTTTTCCAACGAATACGCCACGCCCGCGGCGCCGAGCTGGCGGAGCGAGCCGACCGCGTTGGCCTGCCGCGCTTTCTGGCGCACCGCGCGTGTCGCCACGATCGACAAGGTGGCGAGAATGATGACGACCGAAACAACGACGAGCAGCTCCACAAGGGTGAATGCCCTGGAACGGCGAAGGGTTCTGGAATGGGTTTTCATGGGTTGGAACACGTTCTTCATGAATAGGCCGCTCGCGCGTGGATCTCACGGAACCGCGCGGGGTGAAGCGGCCATGAGTTCCATCTTGCCAAGTCATGGCTTTGCATGGCAAAGCATCGCCATGACCACACGCGAGGAGGCGGCGGAACAACTGCGGTTGATCCGCGGCATGATGGAGCGGGCGACGATTTTCCGCGCCCTGTCCGGCGAGACCGCGTTGGTCGGCGGTGCGGTTTCGCTCGGGGTGGCGTGGCTTTCGGAGAAACGCCAGCACTGGGAGTGGGCCGGCATCTGGATCGGCGGGCTGGTGCTGGTGCTGTTGTTCTACGCCTTCCAATTGTGGCGGATGAAGGCCGTGCACAGCCGGCCATTCTGGAGCACAGGACTGAAAACCGCGCTGCGTGGCGCGCTGCCGTCGCTCATCGCCGGAGGGTTTCTCGGTCTTGTCTTCGTGCGCGCCGGAAACAACGTGGCCGCCGCGAGTTTGTGGATCACCCACTACGGACTCGCGCTGCTGGCGATCCGCGAGTTCGCCCCGAAGTCGATGGTCTGGCTCGGCTGGGCGTTCGTCGCCTTCGGCCTCTTCAGCCTCGCCACCGCGGCCAACATCGTGGAGCTCGAACCACGCTGGCTGATGCGGGTGAACGCCTCGCGCCTGATGGCCATCGCGTTCGGAGGCTTCCATCTGGTCTACGGCGGCCTCATCGTGACCACCTCGTCGCGCCGCGACGAATCCCCGGCATGATCGATTTCTCGCAGCTCGACAAAACGATCCACGAGAAAGGGCGGCTCTCCATCATGACGCTGCTCGCCTCGCGGGCCGAGCCGTGGGCGTTCCAGGATCTCAAGGGCCAGCTCGACATGTCCGACGGCAACCTCATCACCCACCTCCGCACGCTGGAGAAGGCGGGTTTCATCGATGGCGAGAAACAAACCGGGGACGGCCGGCCGCAGACGATCTATCAGCTCACGCCGGCCGGCAGGAAGGCCTTCGAGGCCTATCTCGCGGTGCTGGAGCAGATCCTCGGGCTCGGCCGTTAGAAGCGGCTCACTTGTACTCCTTTTTCGCGGCCTGCACGGTTTTCTTGAACTCGGCGGTCAGCTTCTTGTTGCTCTGGAGTTCCTTGCGGGTCGCCTCGACGATGAGTTTTTCCATCGCGGGATCGAAGACGAGGAAGGTCACCGCCGCGCCGGTGGTGAAGCGTTGTTGCGCGCGCTCCTTGAGCGCGGCCGGATAGGCGCTGGCGTCCTCCTTGTTCATCTTCTCGGCGCGGGCGAAGACCTTGACCACGCCGGAGCCCACGGCTTTCTCGCCGTTCTCGAGAGCCGCGGCGCAGTTCGGGCACGAATCGTCCGCTCCTTTGACGACGAGAACGATGAGTTTCTTGCCGTCCGCTTTCTCGCGGGCTTCCTGGAGTTCGGAGATCGGCATGAAACCGCGGGGCGCGTCGTCCTTCGCAGAGACGGAGACGATGCCGAGGATCAAGGCGGCGGCGGCGGTGAGGAAATGACGTTTCATAATCGGCCGGATGGGTTCGGATTTCGCTTGGGGACCTTTCGTTTCGGTCGCAGGGAAACAATCCACGCCGGCGCGCGCAATCTTTCAATCCGATGAAAAGATGCTTGCCGGATTTTTACTTTGTGTTACAAAGCTTTCCGTCATGCAACCCGCCGACGGAACCCCGCGCGCCGTTACTTTGCCAAGCAAAGCTCAAGAGTTCAAGGATTTCGCGATACCGGCCCGGGCTCCGCGGAGTCTGGTGCTGGAGGTCGCACGGGTGTTGGGCATGGACGATGGCACGCGCCGGGCTTTGGAGGACCTGGTGCGTGGCGCGGCAACGCGCAAAACCGCCGTGGCCGGCCGCTTCGTGGCCGACGAGGGAGTCAGCCGGATGTTGGCCGGCCACGGCATTTGCGAGGATGTGCCGGAAGTGGATTTCCACCGCTTCGAGCGGGTGGTGATCCCCCGCTGCGGGGTGGCGCTGCAGGACAAACGGAGATGGGAACGCGACGGCGTGCCGCTCGAAGACCTGACCTCGGCCGAGGTGCGGCGGGCGCAGGTGTCGCTGGCCCTGCTGCGCGTCGAGGGGGCGAAGGCTCTGGTGATCGGCCGCCATGACGACGCGGAATCGCGGGCGCTGGCCGGATCCGTTCCCGGCGCACGGATCCTGGAGGAAACAACGGACACCGCGCGGCTCGAGTTCGCCCCTGCATTCGGCGCGGTGTGCCAGACGACACTTTCGCCGCGGCGTGTGCATTGGATTTCCCAACAACTCCACATGCGCTGGCGCGACGCGCGGGTGACTTTCCTCGACACGACCTCACCGGCGATGAAGGCCCGGGAGGAGGCGTTGGAGCAGATCCTCCCGCGCTGCGAGCACGTCATCATCGTCGGGCAGGCGGGCGAGGCGACGGCCGAAGCCTTGTTGGAAACGGCGCTGCGCCGCGGCCTGCCCGCCCACCGCGTGGAAGGACCGGAGGAACTCGACGGCATCGACCTCGGCGGCGCGACGCGGATCGCCTTCAGCGCCGGCGGATTCGCCAGCGACGGCGCGGTGCGCGCGGTGGCCGCGGCGCTGAAAACCCGGCGTCCGCAGCTCTAACGCTCGAGGATTTCCACCTCGTAGCCGTCGGGATCGGTGACAAATGCCATCTTCCGCCCGCCGGAGGTGAACTTCTCGCGCCAGCCGGACGGCCAGATCTCGATGCCGGCTTTTTCCACGCGGTCGCAGTATTCGATGATGTCCTCGACGCCCAGCGCGGTGTGCATCAGGTCCTCGGGGCAGGCCGTCGTGTAGTCGTCGGAGTAGCAGAGTTCGAGAAACACCTCGTTTCCCGGAAGTTCGAGGAAGGCGAGCTGGTTGCCCTGCGGCGAGTCCTTGCGCTCCTTGAGCTGATAGCCGAGCGTTTCGTAAAAGCGGACGGTCTTGTCCATGTCGCGGACGCGGATGCGGGTGTGGAGGAACTTGATCATGGCGCGGCCACTGTGGCGCGGCCCGCCGGATTTGCCAAACGGCGATTGCGCGGCGGCTGCGGAATGCACCGCATTTTCGATAGATCCGTTGCATTCGCATGGCCCCGGTGCTTTGTTGGAGATGCCATGAAAACCATCGTCGTCGCCGTTGATTTCTCGAACGCCACGCCGGGAGTGCTCGACATGGGCAGGAACCTCGCCAAGGCGTTCGGGGCGAAACTCCACCTCCTCCACGTCGTCGAACCGGAGCCCAGCTACACGGCCTACGGTTTCACGCCGGATGAGTTCCCCGCGCTGCACGCCTATCAGGAGGAAGCGCGACGCCGCGCCGCCACCAAACTGGACGAGTTGCTTGGCACGGTGAAATCCGAGCTTCCGGAAGCCGTCTCGCAGGTCGCCGAGGGCAGCCCGCTGCACGCGTTGCTCGACTACGTCGCCGAATCCAAGGCCGACTTCGTGGTGCTCGGTTCGCACGGTCACGGAGTGATCGCCTCGCTCCTGCTCGGCAGCGTCGCGGAGGGCATGGTCCGCAAGGCCACGGTGCCCACGCTCATTGTTCCGGCGCAGAAGGAATGAGCGCGGCGCCCGCCTCTGGATCCTTCGTTTCCACCCCGATGAATCGACCGGGCTGGGGAGGCTTGTTGTAGGAAACATTCTGCCAGGCGATCGCCAGACGGTACTGGGGGTCCTGCATCAGTGTTACCATCCGCTGCTCCGTCGGGATCGTGCTGGTGTAAAGCCGGATCGACTTTCCGTCCGGTGACGGCAGCAGGATCTCCTCGCGCCAGTCACCGATGAGATCGGCGGCGAGCATCGGGCGCATCGCGCGCAGCCAACCGCGGCGGCGGCCATCCCGCGGCGGGGCGGTCTCGGCGGTGAAAAGTTTCTCCTCGCGCGCTTGTTCGGGGTTCCACTTCCAGATCGAAAAGCGGCCGTAGATCTCGCGCAACAGGTCACCGTCCCACCAGATCACCCAGTCGCCCATCCGCGGCGGGTCGCCGATCGCCTCGCCGCGCGCGGTCCGCAACGGCCCGTGGCCCCACACTTCGCACCCGGCGTGCCGCGGGTCGATGTCCGCGACGGCGCCCACGCTGATGTCCACGCCGGGGCTGTGCGACCAGAGCGACTTGCCGGTGCGCGAGTCGTGCATGCCGGCGCCGGGCGTGCGCAGGCTCACGGTGTCGTCCTCGTTTTCGGTGACGAGATAGGTTTCCAAGCCGGGGTTGCGCGGATCGAAATCACCGACCTGGATCGAGTCTCCATGGCGGCGGCCGGTCGAGTAGAGTCCCTTGCCATCGTCGTCCACGGTCATCGCCTGATAGACGATCTCGTCGCGGCCGTCGGCATCCACATCCGCCACGGCGAGCGAGTGGCCGCCCATGCCGGAAAACTCGGAGACATCAGAAAAAGGCGGCCGGCTCACGCCCGAGTCGAAGACCCAGCGGGAGCTGAGTTTCCCGCCGCGCCAATCCCATGCGGCGAGCACCGTCCGGCCGTACACGCCACGGCACATCACCACGCTCGGCAGTTCGCCATCGAGATATGCCACGCAGGCGAGGAAACGGTCGCAGCGGTTGCCATAGCTGTCGGTTCCGCCATTGCCGCCGATGCCGCCCCAGCCGTCGATCGGCTCGCGGCCGGGGATGTAATCCGTGGTCGCGAGCTCCGCGCCGCTGCGGCCGTCGAAGATGGTGAAATACTCGGGCCCGGAGAGGATCCGGCCGTAGCGTTGCGAGTCCTGCTCCCTGTTGCGCCAATCGGCATCCGGATCGCCGATCACCTTACCGTTTCCGTCGCGCGTGCCATCCGCGGTCTTGCAGGCGATCTCGGCGCGGCCGTCGCCATCGAGGTCGTGGACCATGAACTGGGTGTAATGCTCGCCCTCGCGGATGTTGATGCCGAGGTCGATGCGCCACAGGAAGCTGCCGTCGAGCTCGTAGGCGTCGAGGATCGGCGGGCTGGTGACGCCGGAAAACGAATTGTCCTTCGAGATGCCGACCTGATGGACGACGAGTTCGAACTCGCCGTCGCCATCGAGATCCGCCGCGGAGCAATCGCCCGCCCGGTAACCGTCGATCGGACGGATCGGGATCTCGAAAAACGGCCGGGCGAGCGGCGTGACCGGCGCGCACTCCTTTCCTTCCTCTCCGCCGCTCACCGGGCGCACGAAATACGAAGCGCCCTCCTCCTGCGAATCGTCCACCCACGAGGTCGCCCGTTTCAGCGGCTCGGGAGTCAGTCGTTCCGCCTCGCCGTCCTTCGTCCGGTAGACATGAAACGCCACGTCCTGCGGATCATCCGCCAGCAAACGCCAGCCGACCCACGTTTTTCCATCCTCCAAACGCGCGGCCACGAGTCCCCGCCCCAGCGACTCCATCCGCCGCCCGGCGGAGGCGGATCCACAAGCCACCGCCAACACGACCGCGGCCGCCATCCATCCGTTCTGAGTTCCCGAGCGCATGCTCCTAGCTAACGTCCGGAAACGGAAAAAACGCGCTAATACGATCGGAGTAGCGGATTTCCCGGCTTTTTCGCGCATTGTAGGATGACGGCGGTTCTCCCGCCCTTCTGTCCCGAAACCCGATCCCTCTCCAGAGTCATGAATCTCCCGTCCACGGCGGGCCACAGCCCGGTCCCGAAACGGGCGTGCATCTCGCGCGCCGCTTCCGGTGCCCACCGCGAGCCATCCTCCAGCCCTGCCCCGGCCCGCGCCGGATCCCAACCGCCGCGTCCCGGCGGCACCTTCCGCGACCGCTTCGCCGCCGCCTTGCGCGAACATTTCGCGAACAGCGGCGGGTACTGAGCATCCCGGCACGGGCTTGTTTCCACGGAATCGCCTGCTAGCGTGCAGGCGGTTTCTCACGATGTCGCACACCCCACCAACCGGGATCAAGGGTCGGGTTTCCTCCGGGAAACGAGTCGCATCCTTCGTTCTCCCGTTGCTGTTTGCTTCCCCATGGTGCGCGGAGGCCCAGACCCTGCATACAGAGCCGCAGGGAATGTATACGGCGAAGATCGCCGGCCCCGCATCCACACCCGGCGCCGCACGGACCTATCTCGGGGTCCAACTTCCGCGGACCACGGTCGGAGCCGGATTGGTGGGCAGCGCGAGCGGCAGCACGTTCTCGCTCTTGGAAGGGACCCACCCCACGGAAATCTCCGATCCCGCGGAAACCTACTACGTCCACGTGCTCGACGGCGCGGGCCGTGGCCGGGTGATCGACGTGGCCGCGTTCAGCGAGAGCTCCGTCACGTGCGCGGAAAACATCGAGGCATGGCTGGGATCCGGAACCTCCATCCGCATTCGCCCGCACCCGCGGATCGCGGATTTGTTCGGCACGGACAACCGTTTCGCCCTCGGCGCGGGAACCGATGCGGACAATGCCGACAACCTCGTATTCTGGGATGCGGACACGCAACACGAGCGGGTCTTCTATTTCCACTCCACGCGCGATCGCTGGGAAGAAGACGGAATCAACTCGGATGCCGGAAACACGCCGATTCGTTTTCCGAACGGACTCTACATCGTCCGGCGCACACCCGGCACGCTGCGCATGTCGCTTTCCGGCGAAGTCGGCTCGGAACCGCTGCTCGTTCCCGCCCGCACCGGATCGAACGTGTTTTCCCTGCCGGTGAATCTTTCCGGCTCGCTCGACGCCATCGTGCCCGCCGCCGGTTCCCACGCCGTGATCTCCGGGCCGAACGCCGCCAGCGCGGACCTGCTCAGTTTTGAGGAACCCACGACGCACACGCGACGCGGTCCGTTCTATCAACTCGACCGCGGCGGAGAGACCGGCTGGCGGGAGATCGGCGTGGATGACAGCGCCGCGCCGCTCGCGCCGCTCGATTTTCTCTCCACCCTCGTCCTGCAACGCAGCGGACCTCCGGGTTTCCTCCTGCTGGAAGGCAGCCTCGTTCCGCCCGCCGTGCCGCGCCCGCCCTTGCCGCCGGACCCCGAACCGGGGGAAGTCGAACTCACCGGCGAGTTCCAGCTTCCGCCGATGCCGCCGGGTGTTTCCATCGCCGTGGAGGTTTCGACCGATTTGCAGTCGTGGACCTACTTCGCAGATCCCGTCGTCCATCCCGACAACCGCGTGACCTTCACCCTGCCCGCCGGGCAGACCCGTGCCTTCTACCGGCTCGCCCTCTCCCTTTCGCCGTGATTCCGCTCCGTCATTTCCCCATCCTGCTCACCTGCGCGTCGCTGCACGCGGGCACGGTGGTGATCACCTCGGTGCCGGATGAAAACCACCCGCTTGATCCGCTCACGGACTTCGCCGGCGTTCCGTTGGAGCCCGGCGGCCAGGTGCGCGTCGGCGCGTTTCCCGGGCTGAACGACGCCCAGGTGCTCGATCTCGCGGCGCAAGGCATCACCGCGGTGGAAGGTGCCTTCGTTTCCTTCGGCGACGCCTGCCAGATCGGCCAAGGCGTCGATGGCGAGGACGGGGTGTTCGAGATCGCCGTCACGGACGACGCGGCCTCCGGCGAAACCGTGACGCTGCTCATCCAACAACCGGGCGGCGAGTTCCTCATCGCGCGTTTTCCCGGCGCGGTCTTCGAGGTGCAAACCGACACCGGCCTGCCCCAGCTCCTCACGCTGCATCTCGCCGGCGCGAAACTCCTCATCGGCGACCCACGTGGCGAATCGCAACTCGCCACCACCGCCGCGCCCGCCACCGGCAGCTTCGAAACGTGGATCGCCTCGTTTGCATCGATCACCGATCCACTGCTCCGTCTCCCTTCCGCCGACGCCGATTCCGACGGCCGCCCGAATTTCCTCGAATACGCCACCGGCGGAAACCCGGCGTCCGGCGACGACACCGCGCCGCTCGCTCTCACCAGCGATGGTGCCGGCGGATACTGGCTGAGCTTCAACCGCCTCACCGGCATCGGAACGTTGCGCTACACGCTCGAAAACTCCGACCTCGCCACTCCGTGGACGGACGCGCCCGGCACGCCCGTTCCCGATCCGTCGGACGCCTCGATCCTCCGGCTCCACCTGACCGCGCCACTGACGGACGCGGGGTTCTATCGGCTGCAGGTCGAAGGGGACGGACCGTGATCAATCGAATGCCCGGGGATCGTCCTGCAGCCGCTTCAGAGCTGCCGCATCGAGCTTGTCTTTCTCACGAACGGATCTTGATTTCCAGCCGATCAGCGATCGCTTCGATGCCACCGGAATTCGGAGACCTCCTACCTCGAACCAATCGGCATCTTTGAGAACATCTGCATATCTGCGTCCGGACATCCGCGTGAACACATCGATCTGACATTGTTCCGTCACTTCGACGATCCGAATGGCTCCTTCCTCATCATCGAAATCATCGGGCGACAGTTCACCGGCGAATCCTTCTCCGTATCCCGACAGAATATCTAGCAGACGAACCACGTTCTCCCGGTCGCCATCGATCAGCACGTCCACATCTTCCGTGAGCCGGACATAGCCTTGGATCGAGACCGCGACGCCCCCGACCACGATGAAACGGATCCCGTTTTCAGCGAGGAGCGCCAACAACTTTTCGAACGAGGGTTCCATCATCGGCAGGTGGAGTCCAAGGAGCCTTGCGGATCATCGCGGCATTTCGGCGCAGCATCTCAAGTCGGACCAGTGGCGGCAGTTTGGTCAAACTGCCTCCCACCCGTTTCTTGATCGGCTCCCGGAAATGGTCGGTCACGCGGAAAAACGTAGCGCCACGCGCTCGTTTCCTCAAGATCACAATCAGAAATGAATCGCGTGCCCTTCCGCGGCGAGCGTGGCCTCGTGGATCACCTCGCTCATCGTCGGATGCGCGTGGATCGTCGCGTGGATGTCGTCGATGGTGAGTTCCTGATCGAGCGCCACGCCCATCTCGGCGATGAGCTCGGTGGCGTTCTCGCCGATGATGTGGGCGCCGAGAAGCTCGCCGTGTTTCTTGCCGTAGAGCAGTTTCGCGAATCCATCCGGCTCGCCGGAGGCGATCGCCTTGCCGATGGCGACGAAGGGAATCTTGCCGACGGTGTATTCGATACCCTCCGCCTTGAGCGCGCGCTCGGTTTTTCCGACCGACGCGATCTGCGGATGGCAATACGTGCAGCCGGGGAAATTCGTCACCTTGCGCACCTTGTGACCTTCCACGTAGAGACCTTCCACGCACTGGATCGCCTCGAACGACGCGGTGTGCGCGAGCAGCGGCGGACCGGTCACATCGCCGATGGCGTAAACGCCGGGCAGCGAGGTCTCGTAACGCGCGCCCACGGTGACGAAGCCTTTCTCATCGAGCGCCGGCTGGATGCCGCCCGGCAGCACGGGTGCCACGCCGATGGCGACGAGCACGACGTCCGCGGAGATCGTGCCGTTCTCTTTCGCACCCTCGACGGTGACCTCGACGTGCGAACCCATGTCTGCCGTACCGGTGATCTTGTGGTTCGAAAGGCAGCGGATGCCTTGTTTCGTGAACGATTTCTCCAACGCGTCGCCGACCTCGTCGTCCTCCACCGGCACCAGCTTCGGAGCCATTTCCACGATCGTCACCTTGGTGCCGAACGCGTTGTAGATGTAGGCGAACTCGACGCCGATCGCGCCCGCGCCGATGATGATCATGCTCTGCGGCTGGTTCTGCAGCACCATCGCCTCCTTCGAGCCGATCACCGTCACGCCGTTGAACGGCAGCGGCGGAAGCTGGCGCGACTTCGCACCGGTGGCAATGAGGATGTCCTTCGTTTCCAACAACTGCCGCGTGCCGTCCGCCGCCGTCACACCGACATTGCCGGTGCCTTCGATCGACCCGAAGCCACGCACGTAGTCGATCTTGTTCTTCTTGAAGAGAAACTCGATGCCGCCGGCGAGCCGGTCCGACACCTTGCGAGAACGGCCGATCACCGAGCTCCAATCATAGCGCAGGTTGTCGAAGGAAAACCCGAACTCGTTGGCGCGGTGGGCGAGCGTGTGGAAAAGCTCGGCGTTCTTGAGAAGCGCCTTCGTCGGGATGCAGCCCCAGTTGAGGCAGGTGCCGCCGGCGCGGTCCGCCTCGACGCAGGCGACCTTTTTTCCAAGCTGCGAAGCGCGGATGGCGGCGACGTAGCCGGCCGGTCCGCCACCGATGACAATGAGATCGTAAGCCATGATTTTCGGGGATGGAGGTGGTTTCCGCCGGGGAAACTGTGTCCCCCGCCCCGGAATGTCAAAGGTGGAAAGGCCGGGACGTGGCGGCGGATTCCATCCGCCACGCCCATGCACCGCCCCATGGCGGTTGCCAGCCTCCACGCCCCCAACGAAACAGGTCAAATCTTGCGGACAGCGGCAAACACGGCATCCTTGGGTCCATGTTCCAAGCAACCGCAGGATCGGTCGCGTTGTTGGGCCTTCTGGCGCTCTCCATCGTCCCATCGCCAGCGGCGGAGGAAGTCCCGGACCCATGGCAAACCGAAGGCGTCTATGAGAGCTGCCGGAACCTCACCCGACCACAGCCGAACCTCCTCCTCCCCGCGGAGGTTCCCGCGCCGGCGGGTGAACTCACCTGTCACGCCGATTTCAAATCGGCCGGCAACGGATGGATCCGGATTTATCTGGTGAACCGGACCTCCACTCCCGGCGAGATCGGCAAAATCAACGGCTCGCCGGAATTCAAGGCCCATCGCAAACTTCCGGACGGCACTTGGGAGGTGGTGCAACCGCGGGTGAAGTCCGTCTGGTGCGCAGACAGCTTCCGCACGGAAACGATCCACCCGGGGATGTTCGTTTCCTTCGAGGCGAAATACCACCCGCCCTGCGAGAACGCGGCGACGATCCGCTACGAGTACGAGGCGAGCTTGGTGTCGAACGAAGGTCCGGGCTTCTGGGATCCGAACGAGCGGGACATCGCGAACTCGCCCTACCAAGCTGATGCTCTCACTCTGTTTGGCGACTCGTTTTTATTCGAACGACAGGACCTCACCGAACGCCCGGTCATCGAGCGGAAGGTGGCGCAGCTCGACCTGCAGATGAGATACCGGACCACACGCTCGTGCCAATTGCTCTGCGACCACCTGCTTTCCCTATCAGAAAAGCTCCCGGACGATTGGCGGGCAGCGGCACAAACCCGCCTATCCGAACTCAAGAACAGAACTGGCGCGGCAATGAGCGATGCGGAATTCGCGGCTCACTGCCTCAACACCATGGAACAGCCCAGGAAAGACTGGGTTTTCGGCTCCCCCGCCGCGTATCCCGACCTGTGCTGGCAGGCTCTCGCCACACTCGGCCGGGAAACAGAGAACCAAGAAGAGTTGCCGTGGGATCGCCTGTTCGGGGTGATGGAGTCCAGGTTCCCGGCAGCGGACTTCGAAGAACTCGGGGGAATGGCGAGGGTGCTTGGACAGGAACGCTACGTTCACGAATTCGTTCCGGACAGTTTCCTCATGGCTGGCATGAGGTCCGGACAGCGGGAATTCCAGTCCCGCTGCGTGAGTCTTCTCCTCCACCGCGGAGCCACGCATGGCATCATCCGCATCGCCGCGGCACTGGATCTGGACGGCCGTTTCGCCGTCACCAAGGTTCTTGCCGCCCGGGAGGTGCTGGTGTCGGATCGCGGGCCGATCATCGACTTCATGCGCGGCATGGCGAATCAAGAACCCGAACGCACTCTCGATGCCATCCAGGGTGCGAATCCCGGTGACCGGAACCTGTTCGTGCCCTTGGCTCTGAGAAGCGCTCTGTCTCCCTACCTGAGGCGGACCGCGTTCAAGGGATTGGAGGAAGAAACCCTGATCGACGACCACGAAGAACAACGCCGGATGACCCGCGCGATGGAGGTCGCCTTCCGGGACCATATCGAAGTGCTCAAACGGCTGGCAGGCAGCAAGGCGTATTACGAACAACGAAGCACCTCCACCCAGCAC
>JACKPZ010000029.1 GCA_024233135.1 Akkermansiaceae bacterium
CTCAGGCCCGGCGGCGATCCGATTTCGGCGGAATCTAGGGGGGGGATCCGGCTTTTTCGAACCGGAAGGTTGTCGATGGGTGTGGCAGTGCCCGGAGCATGGGAGGAGTTATTCGGCCGTGAGTGATCCCCTAGATGTTCATGCCGTTGGCGGCCCGGAGTAGGCGACCCAAGCGAGCCCCCATCACTCTCTTGCGTGCCTGAGGAACGGCGACAGGTCTCCCAGTCAGGCCGTTGGACGTTCCAAGTGACGATGCGCCCACTTCCCTCTCTTGGAGAAACTCTCGTTTCCGGGCTGGTGCCGCCGTTTGGAAAGCCCCTACACTCCGGATATGCTGGGTCGCGTGATTCCCTGGTTGTTTGGTGCCTGTTTCCTCCTCCTTGGGGCGGACACAGCGCCCGGTCATCAGGATCCATGGGGCGACATCCATCCCGATGTCTCGGTTGTGGACGGACGGTTCGCGGTGGTCTTCAACACCTCTCTTCCCGACAAGCCTTCGGAATACGTCGAAGCCAAACCGGTGTTCCGGATGATTTTTGAACAGGACGGGCGGCTCTTCGCCCCTCGCCATGCGCTCACAAAAAAGAGGTCGCACCGGGAAAACGGGCCCGCGGGGCTCTACGGAAAAGCGGTGCCGCTCGGAGAATCGGCACTGTTTTTCGGTGCGGCGGATGGAACTCCGCAGGGCTATGTCCTGAAGAACAAGAAAGGCGAACTGAGCCGGGTGCGTCTCGCGTGGCCGGAGGGCGTGACCCTCCAGCTACTGGAGGACGTGACGGCCAGCGCGGAGGGGATCGCGATGACGGGCAAGGAGGACCGCGAAATTCTCAAGTTCTACTGGTTCGCACACGACTCGGTGGGGGAACCGGAGGTAATGACGATCGGCGCCACCGCCTGCATTTACGATTTTCCGGTCGCCTCGAACATCGCGTACGCCGGCGGGCGGTACTGGGTCGCCTACATGCGCCCCGAGGGGGAGGATCTGAAGCTGTCATTGTGGTCGTGGAAACCGGGCGAGGAGAAAGGCCGGGTGGAGGATCTTGACTCGCCGGCCGATTGGAACAGCCACCTCTCGATGGCGGCGATCGGAGACCGGCTTTGCCTGGCCTACCACTGGGCCGATCAGTACCCGGGTGTTGCGAAGATCGTGACCGTGTTTCGCAAGGCCGAGTAGCATGTCAACTTGAGAGGGCCTCCACCGCCTGCCCGGCGTCCGCCTCGCGTGCCCGGTCGAGTGGGGTGCGGCCCTTCGGATCCTTCGCCCCGCGATCGGCGCCGTGCTTCAGAAGGAATTCGATCATCTTCCGGTCGTTCGATTCCGCCGCATGATGGAGGGCGGTGAGGCCGCTGAAATCAACCACCTCGAGCTCCGCACCGTGCTCCAGCAGGATCTCGAGCATTTCAACACGCCGGTGGACGACGGCAAAGGTGGCTGGCGGAGCACCGGACCGGGTGCGGCCGGTCGGTTTGGCACCCTTCTCGAGCAAATACCTCACCACCGCGTTCTCACCTTCTTCAAGGGCCCGGCTCAGCGGTGTGTAGGCTTCCAGCGGCTTGAGCTTCTCGCGTTCATCTCCGCCGATGATTCGGGTCACTCCACCGAAGGATTCATTCAACTCGACTCCCGGGTCGACGTTCAGATTCTCGACCAGGAAACGAACATTATCGAGCCGGCCGGCCTCCGCGGCCCGGTGAAGCGCCGTCGCCAGCAGGTTCGGCTCGGCCGCTCCCGTCGCCTCCGGGTAGTCGGCGAGGACGCGGAGGAGAGAATCGTCATTGTGAACCGCGGCAGCGGCGAGCACCGATCCGGCCCGGTAGACAGGGCGCCCGTAGAGATCCTTGCCCTTCGGGCGCCTGTCGGCAGGCAGAATCCCGAGCCCGGCATCGAGGAACTTCTTGAGGAGGTCGGCATCGCCCAGGGCGATGAGAGACTTGAGGAGCTGAAGTTCGTCGTCACCGATCACACCGGGGAGTTTGAGAAGGACACCGGCGACCGCGAGGTGCTTCAGATCGATGGCATGATCCAGAGCCCGGCTCTTCCGCGCGTCCCGCAGCGTGGGATCCGCCCCTCGTCCGAGCAGGTATTGAACCGCCTCCATGCGTCCGTTCGCAGCGGCTTCCATCAGGGCGGTAACACCTCCGGGCATGCGGCTGTCGATTTCCGCACCCGCATCGAGCAGCGACTTGAGGGCATCGACCTCCCCGAGCGAAGCCGCGAGGTGCAACGGAGCGGTCCCGGCAATGCGATCCTCCTCCGAAAAGTGGCCGCGGGCGACATACTCCTGCAAGGCAGTCCGACGAACTCTCCCGATCAGTTCTTCGACGGGTTCGCCGACCTCGGATGAGGCCGACGAGCCGATAGTCTGGGAATCCGTGAACCACTTGCGCCAGTCCGCGGCGGTCCTGCCTGCGTGATCTTTCAAGGTCACCTCCGCTCCGGCATTCTCCAGTCGATTGAAGGTTCCGTCCGCTCCCGAAACGGCGGCCCACATCAACGCGGTCCTTCCGTCCCTCGAACGGGCGTTCAAGTCGGGGTTCCTCTCCAGCACCGCATCCAGTGCCGGCACCACATTTGAACTCGCCACCCACATCAGCGACGTCACGCCTTCGCTGTCGGATTCATTGACATCCCCGACGGTCGACGCGACCAAGGCGACGGCGAAGGCATAGTCGTCCGGGGGCGTGGGGACATCGTGGAATTGACGCACAACCTTGTGGAAGACGGCGGTTGATGCGGGCGGCTTCCGCGGATCGGCTCCGAGCTCGACCAGGAAGCGGGCGAGATCGAACTCCCCCCGGGCGAGGACGGCCGAAAGGAGGGAGGATTCATCCGCGCCCACCTGGTTGATGTCGGCGCCCCGCTCGACGAGAAGTTGGATGATCCCGCGGTCGTCGACGGCAACAGCCCTTGCGAGTGGTGTCCGCCCTTCTGCGTCCGGTCCATCGATGTCCGCAACCTTCGGGAGCAGATACCCGACGCATTCGACCGTGCCACCTGTGGCGGCGAGATGCAGCGGTGATTCCCCACTGCCATTCTTTTCGTCCCACGTTTTGGAGTGATTCACCAGCCACTCGACGGCCGGCGCGTTGCCGACGGCCGCTGCCACATGGAGCGGTGAGTCTCCGTCCTTGTCCCTGAGCATGATGTCCAAACCTTGTTCCCGCAGCAGGTCGAGGACCCCGGGGATGTCTTTCTTGTTCCGCTTTTTGTCGTCATCCGAGCCGAAAGGGTCGTTGAGGTAGAAACGGATGCTCGCAACATGATGCACGGCATTCCAGCCCGCTTTGGTGACCCGCATCGGATCAAGACCCCGTTTCAGCAGGTCGGAAACGAGTTCCCGGTCCGCGTGACCGGCTGCAAGCATGAGGAGATCAACGCTGCTGTCATCCGTGGTGCGGATGTCAGCGCCCAAATCGACGAGGCGCTCGAAGAAGCCGACGGTGTCCTCATCGGAAACCGCCAGGAACAGGGCGTCGCGTCCCTCGGCGTCACGAATCGACAGGTCCGGTTTGGCAGCAAGAAGCGCCTCGATCATCGGCGGCTTGGCCTGCCAGTTCTTCAAGGCGACAAGCAGAGGAGTGTTCCCTTCCGAATCGCGATGATCAATGTCCGCGCCGGCTCCAAGCAACCATTTGATGATCCGCCCCTCGGCCGAGCCGTCACCATCGAAGGAATCGATGGCGGCGGCCATCGTTAATGCGGTCTTTCCATTCGGGGTGGTGACATCAGGGTCGGCCCCCCCTTTGAGCAACTGCTCCACCGCCTCCATGTTGCCGGCGCCGGTGGCAATCATCAGCGCGGTGTGTCCACGCGGATCGACAAGGTCCGGGTCGGCACCAAGGTCCAGCTTCGCCCGGACATCCGCCGTCTTTTCGTAACGGGCTCCGCGAATCAGGCAGGTGGAACCGCTCGAACTTCGGCTGTTGATGCCGACACCGTGCTGGATGAGCAACCTGGCGTGCTCGACACGCTCCGCATCCGCTGCGTAGACCATGACCGGATCGCCATTCTCATCCTCGATTCTGGGATCGGCACCCGCTTCCAACAGAGTTTTTGTGATCTCGGGTTTGTCCCCTTTCACAGCGAGAAACAACGCGGTGTGCTCAAGATCGCTGTCCGGGATCCGTCGGTTCGGGTCGGCTCCGCCATCGAGGAGGCGACGGACTTCATTGACGTCTCCATTTTCCACCGCCTTTCCCAGGTCGGCTGTCACCTGGTCCGGATCGGGAGTGGAGGCAGTCGCTGGAACGCAGCTCAGGGCACAAAGCAGCGTGATTGAAAGGATGGATCGGTAGCTTCCCATGGCGAAGGTGCGGTGTGGGTCGAATGGACTCCAATCGCCCCGCAAACTAGGTGATCACCATCGGCTCGACAAGCTGAGAGGCGGGCGAACCGAATCCCGTTTCCTTTCAGCCTTTGGCGTGTCTCAAGAATCGAGTGAAATCACCCGGCCAGACCGGATCCGGATTCGCAACCCCGGGCTTCAGTTCCTTCGCCAGCATCAGCAGCTCGGGGTTCAGGACACGAATGATCCGGACGCAACCGGGCTACGCCTCTCGAACCATCAACGCCGACTCCCTCCTCATCGCTCCCAGGAGAACCCAGAACCAAACGTAGACTCCGAGGTACATGATCCGCTGGGACAATCCAGGCCAAGCCGGCACCCAAACACTGAATCCCAATGCAACGAGAATCACCGCCACGACCAGCGCGTGCCGGATGCGCCACTTCTTGATTTCACCCCCCTGCGGCTTCCAAAGCGAATACGAGCCTACGAACGCAACAATCAGCAGGTAGCTTGCCGGCCGGATTCCAGCCACATGGAGGCGATCACGCTCGTAGTTGGCAACATAGGTTCTGACTGGAACGCCGGGAGGGATCTCGTGTCCGGTTGCCTTCAATGCGATCCGCCAGATCTGCTCCTTCGCCTTGTCGACCGGCCCTTTGTTCAACTCCTCCTGCAGATGCCGGATCGTCAATTCCGGCGAGCGCACGGGATTCACCGCCACCTGATGGAGTTGGAACATGGTGATCGCCGCGGACGCGACGACCGCCCAGGAAACGATCGATCTCCGCTTCCCGGCCGCCCGCCAGGACAGCCAGGCGAAAAACAATGAGAAGGCATGGATGCAGGCGACCACTGCCCACCATGCCGGACAGCGGTACGCGTAGTCGCTGATGTGGTTCGCCAGAGGGCTGAAGGTTTGTCCGGTGGCGTGGTTCCAGACCACACCGATCGCCCGGAGATGCCCGTAGACCATGAGTATGGGAAGCGCGAGCAGGAGCCAGAAGCAGAGGCGGGAAAGCAGGCGGTCCATGGGGAACCGAACGAACCGATGCGCAACACTATTGCAGACTCCGGAGAATCTCCTCCCGGCGCTGCGCGAGCACGTTGTAACGCTGCTGGATCTGGTCGAGGGTGTAGCCCGCGACATCCGCCCGGTTCACGGCGTCGATCGCGCCGCCAACTCCCTGCCCGGCGAGTTCATAGTCTCCATCCATCGCCCCGTAGGTGGTCGCAAAACCCGAGATGAAGGCGTCGAACTGTGCCTTGTCCATCGCAGACTGATGTTGGTAGGCGGCTGTGCGGAGGACGAGCATTTCTTGTTCGATGCCATTGAGTTCGGCGCGCAGCTGGGCTTCGTCGGGGCCGCAGGCTGAAATGAGGAAGGTCGCGGCAATCAGGAGCGTGAGTCGGATGACAGGTTTCATGGGGTGGAAGGAGTTGAAGTCTCGACGGGAGCAGATGGTGTGAGCAAACCTCCCTCGGAGGTTGCTGCGTCCGCAGCAGTTGCGGACTGGACCCCGCTTGCTGGAACAGGCGGTCCAGGTTCCGGAATTGCTGGTTCCGCTTCCTGAGCAAGACGAATCTGAGAGAGACCGTCCTGGATCAGCAGCAGGATCAAGGTCCAGCCGATCAATCCGAGTGACAAACGTTTCAGAACGCCTCCCCACTCAGGACCTACAAATGGGAATGAAAACGGACTGTTCCACACGGCGTGGATACCGGCGACAAGCAAGAGGACCCGGAGGAATCTCCAGTCGGCGAGCTGTCCTACCGAAAAATCCCGGTCGGCCATCACTTTCCAGAACGCGGCGGCGGCGGCGGCGGTCCAGATGACATGGCAGAATGGGGACCAGAGCGCTCTGTTAAACATCATGCTTTCGAACGTCATTCCATATTGGGAACTCCGCCCCAGGATGTAGCCCGCCGTCTCGAAAGCCGCAAAACCCGCTCCGACGGATGCTCCGAACAGTAGGCCGTTCAATGACCAGCGTTTGTCTTTCCATCTCGCGGCGAACGCAATGACGGCCAGAACCTTGGCGGCTTCCTCGATTGGTCCGGCTGACGATGCTCCCATCCAGCTGCCCAGATCAGTCATCTCGTTCAGGATCGCGGTTGCGATCAAGGACAACAAGCCTCCCAGCATGAAGAGCTTCAGAACCCGGTAGAATGACACGTTTCTTGCGACATTCGTCTCAAGGAAGAACATCAGAACGGAGAAAGGGATGCCAAATGCTCCGAGAAAAATCCACCCGGGAAGTACGATCGAATCTTTCATTCGGAGAAGAAGCCAGTAGAAACCTAGGGTTCCGACGATCGAAAAGGTGATTAGTCGCAGAAACACCCAGGGCGCCGGCCACGAGGTGTCGATTTTTTGAAGCGGGGGAATCGCCTCCGGGCTTCCCACCGCGAAATGGGAGTCCATCTCCTCGATTGTTCGTTTCTTGAACGTGTCGCGGAAGAGTTCCCGGAATCCCCCGGACTCGGGGCGGGATTCGAGTCCGGCGATGGCTCCCACTCCAGCCGTTAGCCGAGCGATGGCGCTAGAGGCACCGGGCTTCGCTGACGCTTTCCCGGCGGGAGGCCCGGTGGTTCCGAGGACGGTGTCGATTTCCTTCCAGTCGTCGGTGCCTTCCGGAGTGATCAGGGTGTTGGGAGCGAGAATCCCACCGAGGCGGAGTTGGCGGAGGGCATCCTGACTCAGCGGTCCGACCGCCTTCTCGCCATCGAAGTAATACCAGCTCTTGTTCATTCAGGTGGGGTGTTGGGAGTCGGAAAGAGAGATATGAACGGGCAAAATCGCTCTGAAATCCGGTCAATCATCCGAACACCCTCCGCTAGCGTCAAGCTCCGAAAACGGATCAATGGCCGCCCACCACCAAAACATCGTCGGGTCCTGTGTCCGGCGGTTTCGCATCGAGGCCGACCTCTCCCAGGATGCGCTCGCCGCAAAGCTGCAGCTCCAAGGCTGGGACATCAGCCGCGCCGGGATCTCCAAGATCGAAGCACGGCTGCGGCGGGTCAACGACGCCGAACTCTGGATGCTCGCGAAAGCCTTGTCGCGTCCGCTGGAGGATTTCTACCCACCCGGGGGACGCGGGATCCGCGAGGTCCTCAGGCAAGGTGCGAAGTAGGAATCGGAGTGAGCAGAAGGAGGCACCTGCATCCTCATCCGCGTGCGATCCAATGTCCTTGTTTCGGCAGCGCGATGCCGAGCTTGATGCAGCGCTTTCGCAGCGCCACGTCGCTGACTCCGATCTCCCTGGCAGCGTGGACGAGCGGCTTTTCCCAAACTAGCTTTTTCAGCTTCGCCCTATCCGGCCAATCCACTCGTGGTTTGATTTCAAGATCCACCTGTGGTTGTGCCCGCAGCTTCGCCGGCGTCAGGTTCCAGAACTCGGCGATGGTCTCTTCGTCGTCGATGGTGTCCCGGTAGTGGCGATCCATCATCGCCTTCGAGGTGCCGTTGTAGGCGGTCAATGCCTCGTTCTTGTCGCGTTCGGCTCGAAGGTGATGGAAGTGTGGCGGATGATGTCCTGAACCCACTTCCGGGCCTTGGTCGCCTTCTTGAGGAATTTCATCTTGGAATTCATGCCTTTGGCAATCCGTCGAATGGAAACTCTGTCAACCATGCGGCCAGCACCGGGAATCGGCACCGATCGCTTCAGCGTGCGCCGCAGCTTGCCACCGGAACCCGGATCCGGTCCTTCAGGATGTCCTCCTTTTTGAGGTCACGCAATTCGCTGGGGCGCAGGCCGGCGAACAGACCGATGGCAATGACAGCAGCGGCGGCCCTGTCTTGGTAAATCGTCGCGGCGTGAATCAGCCGCTTGGCTTCCTCCAGTGACAGCGCTGCAATCTGGCTCATGTCCCGGGGCAGCTTGTCGAGCCGGTCGCAGGGATTCTCCAAGCAGTAATGGTGGCGGACAGCCCATCGAAAAAACGTGGAGAAGGTAATGCGGTAGGTCCGTTTCGACCTGGTGTTCCGATATTTACCCAGAATCGCTTCAATGTCCGAGATTGTGAATGCGTGGACGAATTTGTTGGCGTCCGGACTGAGCAACAGGCCCAGCCCGTGTTCGTAGTTGGCCCGGGTCGTATCGGAGATGTCATGACGGGTTCCCATGAACTTCTCCTTCGCGTTGAGGATTGTGATGGTTTCAGTCTCGGGGCGATAGCGAGTCTCGAAGAACGTCATCGCCTGATCGAGATCCACACCCATCTCCCCTGCCCTGCGGCGGAGGCTGTTGTAGTGTGCGACAACTTCGGAAAGCCTTGATCCCAAGCCCACTTGCTGGAAGGCCGATTCCGCATCCGCCAACTGCTCAGCAGTCAGCAAGGTCCTCAGTGCCTGGCGAGGCTCCGGGTTCTCCTCGATTTCCATCTGAAGGTCATGGAGTTCGCGAAGTGCGTCAGATCTGTCCTGAAAGTTACGCCGTATCCTTCTACCATCCGGCATCATCCCCGTGACTCGCCACGACTCGGTTCCACTGCTGTTGGTGAAGGTCGCCAGTTTCAAATGCTGCTTTTTCTTCGGTCGAGCCACGAATCATTTCTGGCAACTTTTCTGGCAACTGCAACGCATTTGTTTAGCAAATGAACCGTAACAGACTGTTTATCAATGTTGCGAATCGATTCATAATTTCGTTCGGGACGAGGAGGCCGTGGGTTCGAATCCCGCCGCCCCGACCATTTCAAAAAGCTCCCCTCGCGGGAGCTTTTTGGTTTTCCGCCTGTGCGCCGGGTGGAGAGCGGCTAGACTCGGCGCCGTGGCGACGACGCGGATGATCCTCAACGAAGAGAGCTGCGGGCTGGTGCTCGGAGAGATGGTGGAGGAGGCGGAGCGTTTGATCTGGCTGGTGACGGCGGACATCAAGGACCTGCACGTGAAACGCGGTCGGCGCTACGTGCCGTTCCTGAAGGTGCTGGCGGAGAAGGTTTCCGAGGGGGTGGAGGTGCGCCTGATCCACGCGAAGGAGCCGGGGCCGAGGTTCCGCGAGGATTTCGACCGGTTTCCCGAACTCATCGAGGCGGAGAACTTCGAGCGCATCCTATGCCCGCGGATGCACATGAAGTGCGTGCTCGTCGATGGCCGGAAGGCCTACATCGGATCGGCGAACCTGACAGGCGCCGGGATGGGCGCGAAACACAAGGACCGTCGGAATTTCGAGGCCGGCGTGGTGACGGACGAGCCCGCGATGGTGGGCGAGCTGATGGATTTCCTCGACGCCTTCCACCTCGGCGACCACTGCCTGAAATGCCGGCTGCGCGAGGTGTGCCCGGACCCGGTGGCCTGAGGCGTCCGTCTCCGCGCTTGATACCGGCGGCGGGCGGGTCGAGACTCCGCGCCATGTTCACCCCGAAGTGGAAGAAGGAGGCGCTCCATCTGGCCAAGGCCGGCCGCAAGTTCGTCGCTTACAAGCGCGACCTGCTGAAACCGGACCGCATCGACGAGATCGAGTCCCGCCGCTCCGACCTGCTCGCCGCGGTGAAATCCGGCGACAAGCCGGCGGTGGCCGAGGCATCCAAGCAGCTCCGCACCACCTGCGAGAACTCGCTGCCGCACGAGAAACCTCTCGGCTGGCTGGAGGAGAACGTCGAGGTGATGTTCGTGGCGATCGTCATCGCCCTCGGCCTGCGCGCTTACTACCTGCAGCCGTTCCGGATCCCGACGGGCTCGATGCAGCCGACGCTCAACGGCATCATCGGCACGCCGCTGCCGGAAGAGGAATGGCCTTCCTTCCCGCAGCGCATGATCGAGAAGATCACCCGCGGGCGCAGCTACGTGAAGATCGTCAACGACGAGGACCGCCGGATCGCCTTCACGCCGCAGGGCCAACCGGCGGTGCACGACGTGCAGATGTTCCATTTCTTCAGCCGCTCGATCATCCAGTTCAGCGACGCGAAGCCGCTGCGCCTGCCCGCGCCGGTGAACCCCTGCGCCGAGATCGGCCTGCGCTCCGCCCTCAGCAGCGCGGCCCAGCACAACGGCGTGCTCAAGGCCGGCACGGTGGTCTGCGAAGGGACCATCGACTCCGGCGACCTCGTGCTCGTCGACAAGTTTTCCTACCACTTCCGCAAACCGAAACGTGGCGAGGTCTTCGTTTTCGACACCATCGACATCAAGGGCATCCACGAGCGCAGCGGCGAGCAGGCCGCCGGTTCACACTACATCAAGCGCCTCTGCGGCGTGCCCGGTGACAAGCTCTCGATCCAGTCTCCGGACCTGCTCATCGACGGCAAGATCGCCGACGAACCCGGCATCGCTCGCGTCAGCCGCGGTGAGGGGGCCTACGACATCAACCCGCGCGGCTACGTCTACGCCGATCCCAAGGAGGCTCGTCACGGCAACAAGATCCTGCCGCAATACATCGTGAAACCAGGCGACACGCTCAGCCTGCGGGGCAACGGAGAACCGTCGCAGCGCGAATACGCGGCACTCGGCGACAACACCGGCAACTCGCTGGACTCCCGCTACTGGGGCCCGGTGAAACAGTTCAACCTCGTGGGCCCCGCGTTGTTCTCGCTGTGGCCGGTCACCACCGGTCACTGGGGTTTCATCCGCTGACATCCCGTGCCGACGAACGCCCAACAGATCACTCGTCGGGCGAAGTCGAATCTCGCGTTCGCGTTGCGCATCCTGCCGCAGCCGAACCGCGACGACATGGTGGTTTTTTATGCGTTCTGCCGGCTCATCGACGACCTCGCGGACGATCCCGGCCTGCCTGCCGAAACCCGCCGAGCGGCGCTCGACGCGTGGGCCCGCGGGCTGGAGCACGGGTTTGAGAACCCGGACGAAATGCAGGCCGCCATCACCGGGATCCGCGGGCGATACCGGATCCCGAACGAGCTGCTGCTGGCGATCATCGACGGCTGCCGCGCGGACATCGATCCCCGGCGCTTCGCCACCTGGGACGACCTGGATGCCTACATTTGGAAAGTGAGCTGCGCGGTGGGCCTCGTTTCCGTGCGGATCTTCGGCTGCCGCAGCGAGGGTGCCGCCCCCTACGCCGAGGCGCTCGGCCGCGCGCTCCAGCTCACCAACATCGCCCGCGACGTCGGCGAGGATTGGGAAAACGGCCGCCGGCTCTACCTGCCGCTCGAATTGCTGGAGAAACACGGGATCTCGGAGGGTGAATTCCCCGTCGCCTCGTCGGACCCCCGGTTCCAGCGGGTGATGGGCGAGCTCGCCGACCGCGCCGGGACGGCATTCGGCGAGGCGGACCGCTTGTTTCCCGGCTCCGACCGCCGGCCGCTCGCGCCCGCGCGCATCATGGGGGCCATTTACCACAGCCTGCTGCGGCGGATGCGCGGTGACCGTTTCCGGGTCTTTGAGAAACGATACCGCGTCCCCACGCCCGCGAAGGCGCTCATCCTCATCCGTCATTCACTCGCCGCGCGGCTGCCGTGACACGCGATCCCGGGGCCTGAATGAACTTGCCGGACCGCCGGGACGCGTTACGTTCCCCGCGATTTCCCGACTTTCCACATGTCGCAACTTCCCGCCTTTGTTCAGGTGATCGTGCTGCTGGCCGTCATCATCACGTCCTTCAACATCATCATCTTCGTCCACGAGCTCGGCCATTTCCTGGCCGCCCGCTGGCGTGGTCTCCAGGTCGATCGTTTCCAGATCTGGTTCGGCAAGCCGATCTGGAAAAAGGACGTCAACGGCGTGCAATACGGCCTCGGCTGGCTGCCCTTCGGCGGCTTCGTGGCCCTGCCGCAGATGGCACCGATGGAGGCCATCGAAGGCGGCGAGAAACACGAGAAGCCGCTGCCGCCGATCAGCGCGCTGGACAAGATCATCGTCGCTTTCGCCGGTCCCTTGTTCTCGATGCTGCTCGCGCTCGCCGCCGCGCTCATCGTCTGGCAGGTCGGCAAACCCAAGGACTTCATGCCCGCCACCGAGGTCGGTTATGTGGCGGAGAAAAGCCCGGCCGAAAAAGCCGGCCTCAAGCCCGGTGACGTGATCACCAGGATCAACGGAGAACCGGTGAACGGCTTCGCGGGATCGCTCGAGTCGATCCAGGAACGCATCATCCTCAGCCGCGGCGAGAAGATCGTTTTCACCGTCGAGCGCCCCGGTGTGGAAGAACCGATTGAGCTCACCTCCGGCTTCGAAACCGAAGACTCGAAATGGTATCAACGCCGCGCCCTGCGCGAGGTCGGCATCGCACCCGCGGGCCCCGCGTTCATCGGCGAGGTGATGCCGAAGAGCCCGGCCGCGAAAGCGGGACTGAAGCCGGGCGACCAGATCGTTTCCGTCGACGGCCAGGAACTCCGGAGCCGCCATGAGTTCTCCCGCTATCTCGAAGCGAACGACTGGAAAGCGGTCACCATCGGCGTGCGCAGCCCGGACGGCAAGGTCCGCGAGGTGCAACTCACTCCCGAGCGCCCCCTGCAACCGAAGGGCCGCGACCCGATGATCGGCGTCGGCTGGAATGTGGAGAAGGACGTCGATGTCCGCATCGTCAAACCCGCCCCCCTCACCCAGGTCGTTGACAGCCTGGAAATGATGTGGGTCACCATCACCAGCGTCGCCGCCCCGAACTCCAGCATCGGCGTGGACCACCTCAGCGGTCCGGTCGGCATCGCCAAGGTTCAGTTCCAAATGCTCAAGACCGACAACGGCTGGCGCCGGATCCTCGCCTTCATGGTGCTCTTCAACGTGAACCTCGCGGTCCTGAACATGCTGCCCTTCCCGGTGCTCGACGGCGGCCACATCACGCTCGCCATCCTTGAGAAAATCGCCGGCCGTCCGGTGCAGGCGAAGCCGCTGGAAATCGTCCAGACCGTCTGCGCCCTCGCCCTCATCTCGCTGATGATCTTCGTCACCAGCAAGGACATCGGCGACGGCTTCGGCCGCGGCTCCGCCGACGGCCAGGAAGTGGTGTTCCCGGATTGAGGATCGTAGGCGCGGTCGTGAGACCGCGTCAGGCGCTCCATCGCGGTCTCACGACCGCGCCCACGATGATGGACCACCCGGATCACCTCCCGCGCCTCGATCCATCGTCCTATCGCGGCACCGCATGGGTCCATTGGACGATGACCATGCACGACCGGGCACGAGGATGGCTCGACGACTCGATGCATCGCCAGGTTCGAGAACTCCTGCTGCACACATCGGCGCGGTATTTCCTCCACTGCGCGGGGTATTGTTTGATGCCCGATCACGCCCACTTCCTTTGGATGGGGCTCTGGGACGGCTCGGACCAGCTGCTCGTTTCCTAGTTCTTTCGAAAGCATTGGAACGCCGCCTTGCGTCCTCACGGCGTCAAGCTCCAGCCACAGGCATACGATCATGTCTTACGGGAAAGCGAACGACGACCTGATGCGTTCGAAGACACGGTGATCTATATCTTCAAAAATCCCCAGCGAGCGAAACTTGTGGGAGAATGGCAGGATTGGCCCTTCCTGGGCACCATCCTCCCCGGCTATCCGGATATTCCTGCCGCCCGGTTCGGCGAATTCTGGCCGATGTTCTGGAAAATCCATAACAAGGAGCGGACCCGTTTCGGATCGTAGTCCCGTAGGCGCGGTCGTGAGACCGCATCAGGCGCTCCATCGCGGTCTCACGACCGCGCCTACATCCGGAAGAGCACCTTGCCGTTGCGGTCGGGAGCGTCGAGGCGGGCGAGCGCTTGCTTCCATTCATCGAGCGGAAACGTGGAGTCCACCGGCTGGACGAGTTTTCCCCCGACCATCAGGCCGGCGAGCTTCTGATAGGCGGACGCCACCTCCTCCGGTGTCGCGCCGTCCACCCAGCGGGTGACCCACAGACCGCGCAGGCGGATGTCCTGGAAAAGCAGCAGGCCGTTCGGCAGGGTGATCGGCTTTTTCGCCATCGCGCCGTAGGTGACATGGGTGCCGCCCTTGGTGAGGAGTTTCATCAGGCGCAGGGCGCTGTCACCGCCGACGGCATTGAACGCGAGTTTCGCGGACGGGCCGCCTAACAACTCCTTCGCTTTCGCCAGTCCGCTGTCTTCATCGAGCAGCACCTCGTCCGCGCCGAGCGCCTTGAGGTCAGCGAACTGGTCCTCGCTGCGGACGAACGAGATCGTGCGGATGCCGAGTTCGCGGGCGAGTTGGATCACGCAGCGGCCGACCGCCGAGTTGCCAAGGTTCTGGACAATCCAGTCGCCCGCTTCGAGTTTCGCGAATCCGTGCAGGAGCTGCCAGGCGGTCGCTGGGTTCACCTTCAGCATCGCCGCCTGCACCGCATCGATCCCCGCGGGAAGTTTGAACAAACTGGCGGCCGGCACCGTGGTGTGCGTCGCCCAGGTGTCGGACCGCTTCAGGAAAATCACCGCGTCACCGGGCGAGAAACCATCGTCGTGAGATCTCTCGACAACGCCGCTGCCTTCGATGCCGGGTGTCGCAGGCAGCTCGAGTTTCACGCCATAGGTGCCTTCGATCGTGTTGAGGTCGGCGGGATTGATCGGTGCCGCGCACATCCGCACGAGAACCTCTCCGGGCCCTGGCTCGCGCGGTTCCAACGATTGGATTTCCAGCACATCGGCCGGCGCGCCCGTCACAGGGAACACCAGACGCCGGCCTTTCGCATCGGCTGATTCATTCATGGCGCGATGGTGAAACATCCGCCGCGTCGTCCAAGCGGGAAATCCGCGGCCACCACGCGCATCCTGCTTTTCCCTTGCGGGATCGGACTCCCGCGGGCAGATTCCGCGCGCTTCATGCGTTGGTTTCTCCCATGGCTCCTGTTGCTCGGCATGCTTGCCGGCCCGTCGTCGCGCCTTGTCGGCGCGGACCCATGCGATGCCATGGCCACGGTCCATGAGTCGGAGCACTCGCATGATCACGGTCATCATCCCGAGCACCCATGCTCTCCGGGTCACGACAAGAACTGCCCGATGGATCATCACTCGAACCACGGCTTCTGCTGCCACCAGATGCCGATGTCATCCGATGAACACGCTCCCGTCGGCGCGCGTCATCTCCCCTTCTCGCTTTCCCCCGTCCGGGAGGATTCCAACCGCATCCCGGACGAACCTTGCAGCAAACTGGACAAACCGCCGTTGATCTGAGCGGCCGCACGTCTCCGCCCGCCCACATCTGTTAGATCGTGGCGCGCACCGTTCCTCGTTTGTCCGTTCCGGGAAATTCCCCGGACCCAACCGTCATGCTGCTACCATGTCCATATTTCGTTTGGGCGTCGTCCTGACGCTCGTTTTCTCCACACTCCACGCGCGCCCCGCGGTGGTGGTGACCTTCGCATCGGTCGCCGACCGCGTCCGCGCCCAGAATCCCGATCTCGCGGCCGCCCGGATGCGCATCCGCGAGGCGGAGGGCCGCGCGCTCGCCGCCGGCAAACTCGCGAATCCCGAACTCGAAACCGAATTCGAGCACAACACCGGGTTCAATGAAGGCCGGATCGAAATCGGAGTCTCCCAGAAGTTTCCGATCACCAACCGTCTGGCGATCGAGCGCTCCGTCTCGCAATCCGAAATCGCCGCGGCGAAAGCCGAGGTCGAGGATGTCGCCCGCCGCTTGTCCGCAGAGGCCGCCGAGGCGCTCGTCGAGGTGCTCGCCCTGCGCGAGGAGCGCGGCTTGCTCGACGAGCAATCGCGCCTCACCCGCGAACTGGCCGATACCATTCGCGACGCCGCCGAACGCGGCGAGGGATCGCTCCTCGATGCCGGCCAGGCCCGTGTCGAGGCGCTCCAGGTGGCCACCGAGGCCCGCCAGCTCGACGCCCGCGAAGCCGCCGCGCTCGGCGCTCTCAAACCGCTGTTAGGGATGCGGGCGGACGAAGCGCTGGTCGTCTCCGGCTCCCTGCCGCCCGCCACGCTGCCCGCCGCAGGAGCGGATCCCGACCGCAGGGCGGACTACCGCGCCGCAAAACTCGAAACGGCGACCGCGGACCAGCGCGTCGCCCTTGAGCACGCGAAAAGCCGCGAGGACATCGAAGGCGGCATCTTCGCAGCCGCCGAGCGGACCATCGACGAACCGAACGGAGCGGAGAACGAAGGCATCATCGGCCTGCGATTCCGTTTCCCACTACCTCTGTGGACACGCAACGAAGGCGGCATCGCCGAAGCCGAGGCGGCGCGCGAGCGCAAGCGGCTCGAAACCGTCGCCCTCGGCCGCGGGATCGAACTCGAAGCCGCATCCACCCGCGACGAGATGCGCGAGTGGAAACAACTCGTCGATGAGATCGCCACCGAGCTGCTGCCCCTCGCCGAAGAACAGGCATCGCAAACCGAAGCGGCCTGGCACAACGGCCAGTCGGACATCCAGACCGTGCTGCGCGCCCGTGAGCAGCGGCTCAAACTCGCCGCCGCGAAACTCGACGCGCTCAAGAACTTCCACCTCGCCCGCGTCCGCCACCAGGCGGCCGTCGGCAACCTTTGAACCTCTCCGCCCTCCTTCGCATGAAAGCACTATCACAATGTCTCCTGGCGGCCGCGCTGCTCGCCTCAACCGCATTCGCCGCCGTCGGGGTCGAACCGGTCATTCTCACCGAACAGGGGATCCGCAACCTCGGCCTCGAGACGGTCACCGTCGAGGAATCCGATTTCGAACTCACCACCTTCGCGCTCGGCCGCACCGAAACAGCTCCCGAGAAACGGTCGGTCCTCAGCAGCCGCATCTCCGGACGCGTCGTCGAAACCAGGCTGCGCGTCGGATCCTATGTCTCCAAGGGTGAGAAGCTCGTTCGCCTGGAGAGCCGCCAACCCGGCGACCCGCCGCCCACGATCTGGCTCACCGCACCGGCCGACGGCACCATCATCTCCGCGAACACCAGGCTCGGCGCTCCGGTCGAGCCCACCGACCGTCTGGCGGAGATCGCCGACCTGCGCACGATCTATCTCATCGCCACCATGCCGCAGGCGATCGCCGGAAAGATCGGCCAAGGGACCAAAGCGAGGATCCGTTTCCCGCTCCGGCCGGACAAGAGCCACACCGGCACGCTGCTCAAATACGCGGCCTGCGCGTGTCCGGATCCATCCTGCGCGCTTGGACAGGACGTATCCACCCGCGGCGCCGAAGACGAATCCGCCGACCTCAACAGCGCCGGCGTGGTCTTCACCCTCGACAACCCCGACAACCAGATCCGCCCCGGCATGACCGCCGAGTGCACCATCATCATGGAAAGACGCGAGAACGTGCTCAGCGTGCCGCGCGAGGCGATCCAGGGCAGCGCCGCCAACCGCCATGTCTATGTGAAACACATGACGATCCCCAACGCCTTCGACCGCGTGAGCGTGCAAACCGGACTCACCAACGACGAGCGGGTGGAAATCCTCGACGGATTGTTTCCCGGCGACGAGGTGGCCACCCGCGGGTCGTATTCGCTCGGCTTCGCCGGAGCTGGCGGAGGACCATCGTTGAAGGAGGCGCTCGATGCCGCCCATGGCCACGAGCACAACGAGGATGGCTCGGAAATGTCCGCGGAACAAAAAGCCGCCCACGACGCCGGTGACGGTCACGACCACGCCGCGGAAGGACCCGGCACGCGCGAGATCTTCTTCATGGCAGCCACCGGCATCCTTGCCTTGCTACTGGTCGTCATCTCGATGCGCCGACGCCTCCCCGCCGACGAATCCGCCGAACTTTCCTGAGACCATGCTGAACCATCTCATCCGCTGGTCCCTCCGGAACCGAGCGATCGTCCTGTGCCTCGCCCTCGTCGTCCTCGCGCTCGGTTTCCACACCGGCCGCGAGCTGCCTGTCGAGGTCCTGCCCGACCTCACCAAACCCACGGTCACGATCCTCACCGAGGCGCCGGGCCTCGCGCCGGAGGAGGTCGAAGCCCTCGTCACCCAACCGATCGAATACGCCCTCATGGGCGTCAACGGCCTCACCCGCCTGCGCTCCACCTCGGACATCGCGCTGTCCCTCGTCTTCGTCGAGTTCGAGTGGGGAACGGATATCTATCAGGCACGGCAGTTCGTCCAGGAGCGTCTTCAAGTCGCCCGCGAGACGCTCCCCGAGGGTGCCCAGCCCTACCTCACGCCGGTCGCCTCGCTGATGGGCGAGGTGCTCCTCATCGGGGTGAAGAGCAGTGATGGCAAAACCGCGCCGATGGACCTCCGGACGGTGGCCGACTGGACCGTGCGCATGCGGCTCCAGGCCATCCCCGGCGTCGCCGAGGTGCTCAACATGGGCGGCGGTGTCAAACAGGCCCAGGTCCAGCCCGATCCGTGGCGCATGCAGGCCAACGCGGTGACCATCGAGGAACTCGAACAGGCCGTGCGCCAGGCGGCCACCAACACCACCGGAGGTTTCCTCGAGAGCGGCCCGCAGGAGGTCATGGTGCGCAACCTCGCCATGAGCGTCGAACTCGACGACATCGCCCGCACCATCATCAAGGTCTCGGGCGGCCGCCCGATCGCCGTTTCCGATGTCGCCAAGGTCGTCTGGGATACCGAGCCGATGCGGGGCGACGCCGCGGTGAACGGCAGCCCCGGAGTGATCATGAGCGTGGTGAAATCGCCCGGCTTCGACACCATCGAACTCACAGAGAAGATCGAGGCCGCCATCGCCGGGCTCCGGCCCTCCCTGCCCGAGGGGGTGGAAGCCACCGTCCTGTTCCGCCAGCGCGACTTCATCGACAGCGCCGTCGGCAATCTGAAGAAAGCCATCATCGAAGGCGCGGTGATGGTCACCGTGGTGCTGCTGCTCTTCCTGATGAGCCTGCGCACCACCTTCATCACCCTGATGGCGATGCCGCTCAGCTTCGCGGTCACCCTGCTCACCTTCCGCTGGCTCGACCTCAGCGTGAACAGCATGACGCTCGGCGGCCTCGCCGTGGCCATCGGGATGGTCGTCGATGACGCGATCGTCGATGTTGAAAACGTGTTCCGCCGCCTGCGCGAGAACGCCCGGCTCAAGGAACCGCTGCCGAAGCTCGAGCTCATCGCGCTCGCGTCGGGCGAGGTGCGCAACTCGATCTTCTACGCCACCGTGCTCATCGTGCTGGTGTTCATCCCGCTGCTCGGCCTGTCGGGAGTCGAGGGCCGGCTCTTCGCGCCCATCGCCATCGCCACCATCATCAGCATGGTCGCCTCGTTCGTGGTCTCGCTCACCGCGATCCCCGTGCTCTGCTCGCTGGTGCTCCGGGTGAAGGCGGGCGAGGAAAACCACGCGCATGTCGACGGCCGCCTCGTCCGCGCGCTCAAGTGGCTGTTGCGCAACAGCATCCTGCGTTTGAGCCTGCGCCAACCGGTCATCGTCATTGCCGCGGTTTCCTTGCTGCTGGTGCTGGCGTTCCTGCTCTATCCGCGCATGGGCAAGGATTTCCTGCCTGCTTTCCATGAGGAAACCGCCGTCGTCACCACCGGCGCCGCACCCGGCACCTCGCTCGCCGAAATGCAGCTCATCGCCCGCTCCGTCGAGGACCAGATCCGGCAGGTGCCCGAGGTCCGCCACATCGGCCGCCGCATCGGCCGCGCCGAGCGCAGCGACCACGTCGTGCCCGTGAACAACGCGGAGTTCGACATCGACTTCCGCAAGGAACCCGGCGGCCGCCCGCTCAAGGACGTGCTCGAAGACCTGCGCCAGCGCATCCGCACCGTGCCCGGCACCTTCAGCATCGTATCCGGACCGCTCTCGCACCGCATCAGCCACCTGCTCAGCGGCGTCACCGCGCCCGTCGCCGTGAAAATCTTCGGACCCGACCTGCAGACCATCACCGCCATCGGCGAGCGCGTCCGCGACGTCGCCGTGACGATCCCCGGCCTTGAGGATGCCAAACTCGACATGCAGGCGCAGATCCCCCAACTGCGCGTCGAACTCAACCGTGACCGCGCGCTCGCCCACGGCGTCTCGCCCGGCGAGTTGAATGCCGAGCTCTCGACCTTGTTGGGAGGGGCCGTCGTTTCCCAGCTGCGGGAGAACCAGCGCACCATCGACCTCGCGATCCGCCTGCCGGAGGAATGGCGCGGCGATGCCGAAACGATCCGCAACCTGCCGATCCACACCACCACCGGCGCCCACATCCTGCTCAAGCTCGTCGCCGACGTGCGGGAGGCCAGCGGACCCAGCTCGGTCTACCGGGAGAACACCCAGCGCCGCTACGTCGTCTCGATCAAGCCGACCGCCCGCGACGCCGGCGCGCTGGTCAGGCAACTCGAACGAAGAGTCCGTGAGAAGGTCGCCCTGCCCGTGGGCGTCTTCATCAGCTACGAGGGAGACTTCCAGGCCCAGCAGGCCGCCGCCCGGCGCATCGCCATCCTGTTCGCAGGCGTGCTGGTGGTCATCGTGCTGCTGCTGTGGTCGTATTTCCGCAGCATCGTGCTCGCCTTCCAGGTGCTGCTCAACCTGCCGCTCGCCCTGATGGGCAGCCTCGCCCTCACCTGGCTGCTCGTCGGCAACATCAACATCGCCACCCTGGTCGGATTCATCGCCGTCGGTGGTGTCGCCGCGCGCAACGGCATCATGATGATCTCGCACTACCTCCACCTGATGAAACACGAAGGCGAGGGATTCACCCACGCCATGATCGAGCGCGGCACCCTCGAGCGCTTCGTTCCCGTCACCATGACCGCGCTTTCCGCCGGAATCGCGCTCATTCCCTTCGTCATCTCGATGGGCGAGCCCGGCAAGGAGATCCTCAGCCCGGTCGCCATCTGCATCGTCGGCGGGTTGGTCACCTCCACCCTGCTCGATTTCGCGGTCACGCCCGCCGTCTTCCGACTTTTCGGCCGCAAGGCCGCCCACAAGGCCCTCGCCCGGAACGCGCCGGCCACCCACTGACACCACCACCAATAACAATACATATGAAAACCACACTGACCGCCGTCCTCACCGCCCTCGCCATCCCCTGCGCTTTCGCAGCGGACGATCACGATCATGACCACGCCGGCGAGACCGGCCACGAACATGAGGAAAACGTCACCAAGGGCCCCAACGGCGGACACGTCATCGAGTCCAAGGCCGGCTTCTCCTTCGAAGTCACCGTCTCCAAGGACCGCAAGGCACGCATTGTCTTCCTCGACAAGAAGTTCAAACCCGTCGCCCTCGGCGCGCAAACCATCCACGGCATCGCCGGCGAGCGTTCCGCCCCGGTGAAACTCACATTCGCCAAGGGCAAGGACAAAGACGCCGATGTGCTCATCTCCGGTCAAGCCCTGCCCGCCGGCGCCCATATCCCGCTCATCCTGACGATCAAACCGTCCGACGAAGCAAAGGCCGTCACCGAGCGCCTCGAGTTGCACCTGCACTGAGTGGGAGAGGGAAGGAGATCCTTCCTGCGCTCCCGTTCCCACGGTCTCGCTTCGGCCGGATCCGCCGCTCCACCGGCAGCTTGCCGCGTGCGGATCTTCCTGTCAGGGTCGCCGCTCAGGATGAACATCTTCACCCACGCGCTGGCACCGGTCATCGCCACCCGGCTCTTGTTTCCGAAGAGCCGCTGGGCCGGCCGGGCCGGGCTTGTGGCCATCGGCCTTGCCGGCGCGCTGCCCGACATCCTCTCGCCCCACATCACGCTGGAGCAACGGATGTCGAGCTGGTCCCACGGCCTGCCGGCCTGGGCCGGTGTCAGCATCGTCTTCGCGGTTGCCTCGCTGCTGTCGAAACGTCGCATCGCCCCGGCCCTCGCCGCCGCGATGTCCGCTGCCTACCTGCTGCACATGTTCTGCGACGCGATTTCGGGCGGCATCAACTGGCTCGCCCCGATCGGCACCCTGAACTGGGGCCGCTATTGGTTCGACCCGATCTGGTGGATCCCGCTCGACGTCGTCTGCGTCCTCACCTGTTACTATCTCTTCCGCCTCCAACCGATGTGGGCGCGGCTGCGGGAGAAACGCGCGGCAGTCACGCGAGGATGCCCTTGACCACCTTCGTGCCCGGTTTGGTGATGTTGGTGAGACGCTGGTTGGCGCCTTGGGAGGGGAAGACGAGCTTTTCGTGGTCGAAGCCGAGCAGGTGGAGCATGGTGGCGTGGAGGTCGTGGACGGAGACCTTGTCCTTGACCGCCTCGTAGCCGATGGGGTCGGTCTCGCCGAATGAGAACCCGGGTTTCACGCCGCCGCCGGCAAGCCAGATGGTGAAGCCGCCGGGGTTGTGGTCGCGGCCGACGAAGGCCATCTCCTCGCCGCCGCGGTTTTCCTGCATGGGGGTGCGGCCGAACTCGCCGCCCCATACGACGAGGGTGTCTTCGAGCAGGCCGCGTTGTTTGAGGTCGATGAGCAGGCCGGACATGGCGCGGTCGACCTCGTTACAGCGGTCGGTGAAGCCTTTGTTGAGGGCCTCGGAGGCGGCGGCTCCGTGGGAGTCCCATCCCCAGTGGAAGAGCTGGATGAAACGCGTGCCGCGCTCGGCGAGGCGGCGGGCGAGCAGGCAGTTGTTGGCGAAGGCCTCCTTGCCCGGCTGGGTGCCGTAGAGTTGGTGCACCCATTCGGGCTCCTTGGAGATATCAAAGGCGTCGGTGGCGGAGGACTGCATCCGGTAGGCCATCTCGTATTGCGAAACGCGGGTCACGGTTTCCGGATCGCCGACCTCTTCGGCGATGGAGGCGTTGAGCTTGTCGAGCGCGTCGAGAGAACGGCGGCGGAGGTCGCGCGAGACGCCGGGCGGGTTGTCGAGATAGAGCACGGGTTCGCCCTCGGAGCGGCACTGCACGCCCTGATAGACGGACGGCAGGTAGCCGGATCCCCAGAGCGACTTGCCGCCGTCCGGATTCCGCCCGCCGGAGGTGAGCACGATGAACCCGGGCAGGTTCTGGTTTTCCGAGCCGAGCCCGTAGGTCGCCCACGCGCCGATGGACGGCGCGCCGAGATTCTGCGAGCCGGTGTGCACAAGGAGCTGGGCGGGGCCGTGGTTGAACTGGTCGGTGTGCATCGACTTGATGAAACACACGTCGTCCACGACCTTGGAAAACTCGGGCAGGCGGTCGGAAACCCAGGCCCCGGATCTGCCGTGTTGCGAAAAGGAGAACTGCGGGCCGAGCATCTTGGGCACGCCCTGGATGAAAGCGAATTGTTTGCCTTCGAGGAACTCCTGCGGGCACTCCTTGCCGTTCAGTTTCGCGAGTTCCGGTTTGTAGTCGAACAGCTCGTGTTGCGACGGCGCGCCGGCCATGTGGAGATAGATGATGCGTTTCGCCCGCGGGGCGATCAACGGCGGCGCGGGCGCGAGCGGGCTGGCGGGGTCCTTGACGAGCGCGCCGGCGGAGCCCCACGAACGGCCTTGCATGGCGAGCCACATCGCGCCGAGACCGGTGCTGCATTTCGAAAGGAAGTGCCTGCGGGTGAGGTGCTGGAGACGGGCGTATTCGTATTCGGGACGCATGGGGAATCGAGATTCGAGATTCGAGATTTGGTATCTGAAATCAACGAGTGAGGGTGCTGTCGAGATTGAGCAGGGTGTTGGCGGTGAGGACGAGGGCGGCGTCCTCCGGAGTGGCGGCGAGTTGTTCCGCGAGCGCCGGGTCCTTCTGATAGGTGGCGAGGGCGTCGGCGTGGAGGGCGGCGAGCTCGTCGAGCATGGCGGGCGCGGCCACGCGCTGGGTGGCGAGCATGACGCCGAAGGACAGCTTCGAACGAAGGTCGCCCGGGTGGGCGGCGATGCGTTTCGCGAAGGCACGCGCGCCCTCGATGTGGGCGGGATCGTTCATGGTGACGAGCGCCTGCAAGGGAGTGTTCGAAACGATGCGCCGCGCGGTGCAGATGTCGCGGGTGGGGCCGTCGAAGGTGAGGAAACCGGGGAAGCCGGAGGTCCGCTTCACATAGGTGTGGAGCGCGCGGCGGTAGCGGTCCGGTCCCTCCGAGGTGTTCCATTTCGCACCGGAATAGACCGAGCGCCAGACACCGTCCGGCTGGGGAGGAAACACGGGCGGCCCGCCCTCGGGACGCGGCGCGAGCAGACCGGAGACGGCGAGCATCTGATCGCGAACCATCTCCGCGCTGAGGCGGTTGCGCGGGCCGCGGGCGAGCAGGCGGTTCTGCGGATCGCGGGCGACGAGCACCTCCGGCGCGCGGTGCGTCTGGCGATAGGTGGCGGAGAGGACGATCTCGCGGAGCAGCGATTTCACCGACCAGCGGTGCTCGTTCTGAAAACGCAGGGCGAGGAAATCGAGCAGCGCCTGGTCCGACGGAAGCGTTCCCGATGTGCCGAAGTCCTCGTTGGTTTCGACGATGCCGATGCCGAACAACTCGCTCCACAGGCGGTTCGCCATCACCCGGGCGGTGAGCGGGTTCTTGCCATCGACGAGCCAGCGCGCCATCGCGAGGCGGTCGGCGAATTGTCCGTCACCACCGGTGAGGAGTTCGGGCAGCCCGGGTTTCACAACGTGCTCCTTGCTGAGGCGGTTGCCGCGGGCGAAAACGCGCGTCTCGCGGATGGCGGCGGGGAAACGTTCCATCATCACGGGAACGTGGGTGCCCGGGATGGCATTGAGTCCTCCGCGCGCCTCGCGGAGCTCCTTGGCAAGCGCCGCGCGGTCGGGAGACGAGGCGAGCTCGGTCCACACGGGATCATTGGAACGATCGATGCGGAAGCGGCGGAGCGAAGTCGCCTGGTTGCCGGTGGTGGAGGCGCCTTGTTTCATCGAGACCTCGATGCGGGCGTCCGGCGGCGCGGTGACCGCTTCTTTTGCGACGAGCACGAAAGAGACCGGGCCGTTGAGCTTCGGATACTCCCCGAGGTTGCCGCCGGGATTCGGCTCGCGCGGGCCGCTCATCTTTTCGGCGTAGACGGCGGAAAATGGAATATCCGTGCGCGTCCCGTCGGCGGCGGCGAGCGCGACCTTCCACTCGGTGACGAGCGATCCGCGCTCGGGCCAGTCCTTCGGATTGTCGCTCTCGGGCAGCACCCCCAGGCGCAGCGCGCGGAAGTCCGCGGCGGGCGCGGAAACGACATGCGTGCAACCGACCGGCAGCGTGCCCTCGGCGCGGACCGTGCCGTCGGCGGACGCGACGAGTTTGCCGTGCGTCGGGGCGAATCCGTCGATGCCGAGCGCGCTCCAGCTTTCCTGCTGGATGAGCGCGGCGCCGGGCGCGTTCAACGCGGCGCGGAGTTCGCGGATGCGGAGTTCGAGGCGGGTGGCTTCGTCGCGTTTCGCGGCGTCGTTGGCCCACCGCATCTTCGGGAAATCGTCGTCCTGATCGCAATCCTCGGTGCCGTCGAAGAACGCCATGAAACGAAAGTAGTCGTCGTGCGGAAACGGATCGTACGGATGCGCGTGGCATTGCACGCAGCCGAAAGTGGTGGCCTGCCAAGCGGTCCACGTGGTGTTGATGCGGTCGGTCACGGCGGCGACTCGGTATTCCTCGTCGTCGGTGCCGCCTTCGGTATTGGTCTGGGTGTTGCGATGGAAGGCGGAGGCGAGGCGTTGTTCCGCGGTAGGGTTCGGAAGAAGGTCGCCGGCGAGTTGTTCGATGGTGAACCGGTCGTACGGCATGTCCGCGTTGAACGCGCGGACGACCCAGTCGCGATACGGCCAGATGTCGCGGTGCGGATCCTTTTCGAAACCCGTGGTGTCCGAGTAGCGGGCGAGGTCGAGCCACATCGCGGCCCAGCGTTCGCCGAAGGCAGGCGTGGCGAGCAGGCGGTCGACGATGGCGGCACGCGCTGCCTCGGGATCCGCGGCATTCTTCAAATCCGCAAGTTCGGTCTCCGCGGGTGGGAGGCCCGTGAGATCGAAGGAAACACGCCGGAGCCACTCTGCGCCATCGGCTTCGGGTGAGGGAGCGAGTTTCTCCCGCTCGAGCCGGGCGAGGACGAAACGGTCGAGCTCCTGCTTCGGCCAGTCTTTCGAGGAAACATCGGGTGCGGCCTGCGGCGCGGGCGTCACGAACGCCCAGTGCTCCTGCCATTCGGCTCCGGACGCGATCCACGCTTCGAGTTTCGCGATCTCATCGCTCGACAACGCGGGTCCGTGTTTCGGCGGCGGCATGATCTCGTCGGGGTCGCTGTGACGCACCCGTTTCATCAGCTCCGAGCCCGCGGGATCGCCGGGGATCACCGGGATCTTGTCGGACTCCGCGGGTTTCAGCAGCTTGTCGCGATAGACCAAACTCACTCCGCCGGCCTCCTTCACGCCGCCATGGCACGAGGTGCAGTGTTTCGTGAAGATCGGCCGGATGTCGCGGTTGAACTCCACCTCCGCCGCGCAGGGGAGGTTGAAAACAAAAATGACGAAACTGCAGGCACGAACCGAAAACACGCCGCACCATACGGCATCCGCCGCGGAGTTCTCACGACATTTTTCCCGCGCTCCGCATCACCCGCGCGCGGATCCGGACGTCGTCGCCGAAGCGTTCGAACTCCGCTGCGCCGAGCCGCAGGGCTTCCGGCAGGCCCGCGCCCGCCAGCGCCGGAACGGGTCCGCCGCAAAGCAGTGGGGCGAGATAAACGACCACTTCGTCGATGAGTCCGGCCTCGACGAGCGCGGCGGAAAACACGCCGCCGGCCTCGGTCATGCAGCTCAGCACGCCTTGGTCGCGGGCGAGGCCGCGCAGGGTTTCCGCCGGATCGGCGCGGGGGCGGAGCAAGGTGCGGTCGCGCCATTCGTCCGTGAAAAGCGGAGCATCGCGTGGGAGGGTTTCCGGCGCATCGGTGAAGACGACGCGCCACGGTTGCGAGCGACCTTCGAGCAGGTCCGCACGGCGGATGGTGAGCGCGGGTTTGTCACGGCGCACGGTTTCGCCGGTGGTGAGGATGGCGTCGATGGAGGAACGAAGAAGTTGGACGTCGGCACGGGCGGCCTCGCCGGTGAGCCATTGGCCTTCGCCCGGAGGACGGGTGAGGCGGCCGTCGAGACTCATCGCGGTTTTCCAGATCACCCACGGCAGGCCGGTCTCACGGACCTTGAAGAAGGACCGGAGAATCGTCTCCGCTTCGTCCGCGAGGACGCCGGATGAAACGGCGATGCCGGCGTTTGTTAGAACGGTGTCGGCGCGGCCGGCATGGTCGGGATTGCGATCGACACAGGCATAGACGACACGCGCGATGCCTGCCTCGATGAGTCCGGCGGTGCAGGGCGGCGTCCGGCCGTGGGTGGAGCAGGGCTCGAGCGTGACGTAGGCGGTGGCGCCGCGCACGGCGTCGGCACCATGTTTCGCCACGGCATCCGCCAGCGCCTCGCGTTCGGCGTGGGGTTTCCCTGCGGCGCGATGCCAGCCGGAGCCGAACAACTCACCATCCTTCACGATCACCGCGCCGACGGGCGGATTGGGGGCGGTCCTGCCGATCCCCCTGCGAGCCTCGGCGAGGGCGAGGGACATCCAGTGTTCGTCGGAAGTTTCCATAGGACCACGATGATTCATGAGACCTATTCTTCATCCTTCGCCATCCGCACTTCGAGAGGCCCCGATACCAAATGCAAGTCCCGTTGCGGGAACGGAATGTTGACTTCCATCTCGGAGAGCCGTTTCTCGATCATGATGCGCAGGTCGCTGTCGACCACCAGCGCGCTCGCTCCGCAGTGGAGATCGAACCAGTAATAGAGACAGAACATCAGCGCGCTGTCGCCAAAGTCCTCGAAGATGACCATCGGCTCCGGATTTTTGCAGACGAGCCCGTGGCGCCCGGCTTCCTCGGCAACGGCCTCCATGACGCGCCTCGGTGACGAGCCGTATGCCACGCCGACGCGCACCGCACGCCGGATCTTGTTGTCGGTGAGCGTCCAGTTCGTGAAGCGGTTCTCGAGAAAAACCGAGTTCGGAATGACCGTCTCGACATCGCTCGCCCCCCGCAGCACGGACGATCGCGCGTTGACCTCGACGACCCGGCCGATGATGCCGTCCACATCGATCATGTCGCCCACCCGCACCTTGCGTTCGACCAGCACGATGATGCCGCTGATGAAGTTCTTGATGAGTGTCTGGGTGCCGAAGCCGAGGCCAATGGCGAGCGCGCCGCCGAGCACGGCGAAGACCGTCAGCGGGATTCGCAGCAGATGCAGGGTGGCGAACCCCAGCAACACCGAGACGGCGAGCATCGCCCAGTTCCGCAAGGTGCGGGCCTGGGCGTCCTCCATCTTTTTGTGACCCACCAGGGTTTTCTGGATGCGGTCGGCGAAACGCGCCGCGATCCAGTAACAAATGAGAAAGAACAAGCTCGCGCGGATGAGCATCCCCGCGGTGACGGGCACCCGGCCCTTTTGAATCTCCCCGCTGTCGAGTTCGATGGTGTTTTCGAAGCTGAACAACTCGAAGTTCCAGATCTTTCCGAAGGCCGCTTTGGCACGCCCCAAGACGTTCTGGATTCCCGGATCCTCTTCCTTCGGCACGGCTTCGTCGAGCCAGCGGGTCACCATCCGGTCGAGCGATTCGCCGGACTGGATGAGTCGTTGGTACATCGCGATTTTCTCGCCCTTCAGAACGCGCTGCTCGTTGATCAGCGGGAGGCGGGGATCGTCATCGAGCACCGACGAGGCACGGGCCTCGAGTTTCGTCAGATCGGCGCTGTTGGTGGCGAATTCGTTGCCGAGCGCCGTGACGGCCGCGCTCAGACGTTCGTGAAAATCCCGGAGGGCCGAAATGTGCCGGGCCCTCTCCTCCGGCGCGATCGCGTTCTGCAGCGCGAGGCGATCCTTGTAGATCTGGAGGGTCACCGTTTCGAGGTGGGACAGGTTTTCCAGCCCCTCGGCAAGATTCTGGAGCACATCCAGCCGTCCGTCCGCCACCTCCAGACGGAAGCGCGCGAGTTCCATCCCCACGGGAGTTCCGCCCGCGGCCGCCTCCGCCTCAAGGGCGTCGAGAGACTTCCTTGCCTCTGATTGCGAGATTCTGGCGGCCTTGATGCGGGCCGCCACCTTGTCCGCCTCCTCGTCCAGTTTCGCTTTCCGCTGTGACGTGATTTTCTCGATGGACCGGATGTCCTCATCGTTGAACCGGAGATGGGACCGGGCGACCGAGGCCTTCTTGTCCAACAAGACGATCTCCGCCCTCGTCCGCGTGATCGTATCCTCCAGCTTCGAAAGAAGAAGGTTCAGCGCATGAATGCGGCAGGTGACGAGACGGGTGCGGACGCTGGCGGCCGCCAATCTCCACTTCGCCGCGTCGCGAGCTTCCTCGCCCGCGCTCTCAACTTCGGAAATCCTCTGACCCACCAATTGGTCGGCGGCTTTGCCGTCGGCCGTCGCCGTATCGAGCAGATGCTGGTAATTCGACCGGGAGGATTGCGCCGCAGCGAGTTTCCGTTCCGCCGCGTCCCGCTCGTTGAGCAGCTCGTCGAGCAACAGCACGGAATACGGAGGAGGCTCGTCGAAACCGGTCCATTCGGCCGGATCGATCTGCCGCTTCGCCTTTGGATCGGATTTCGCCAGATCCGCCTTGTCGGCGATCTGGGTGATCGTGAGCGCGAGGAGTTCGAGATCCCGCTTGTAGCTCTCCAATTCATCGGCGGAGATGCCGGCGGGCAGGGCCGCGGCGGCACCCGGAGTATCCAGAGACCCGAGTGTCTGGCGCGCCTCCTTCTGCCAGCCGGAGAGCCGTTCCGCCACCTGTTCCGGAGTTTCTTTCACGCCGGCCTTGGTGCCTGCGGAATCACTCCCCAACACCTTCCGGAGCGCATCGATCTGCGCGGATGCGGGCAGCGTCGCGGCAAAAGCGGCGGCTGCCGCGAGCAACGGGATCCACTTCGTAGAAAACAATCGCACGGGCCGAGAGTCGGAGTTTCCCCGGAGCGCATCAAGCGGGAAGAATCCCTTTGAAAACAGGCGGCCCCAGCCACGTATCCTCACGCCGTTCCCGTCTTCGTTTTGACTCGGTTTCTTCCCACAGCCTCCGCATTCCTCGCCCTGCCCCCGCTTTTCCTCCTGTCAGGACGTGCGGCGGCGGAGGTCGATTTCGCACGCGATGTCCGGCCGATCCTCAACGCCCATTGCACCGCGTGCCACGGCGGCGTGAAGGAGGCGGGCGATGTCTCGTTCATCTACCGCGACAAGGCGCTCGGCAAGGGGGAGTCGGGGAAACCGGTGATCGTGCCCGGTGACCCGGACGCTTCCGAAATGATGCGGCGGATCCTCACGCGGGACCCCGACGACGTGATGCCGAAACCCGAACACGGCCCTCCCCTGCCCGCCGCCGAGGCCGAGACGATCCGCCAGTGGATCCGCGAAGGCGCGCCGTGGGGCGAACATTGGTCGTTCGTCGCGCCGGCCGCCCATCAGCCACCCGAGGTTGCGCAGAAGGACTGGCCGCGGAACGACATCGACCGCTTCGTCCTCGCCCGATTGGAAACGGAAGGGCTCGCACCCTCACCGGAAGCGGACCCCGCTTCGCTGTTGCGCCGCGTTTCGCTCGACCTCACCGGACTGCCGCCCACCAAGGAGGACCTCGATCGTTTCCTCGCCGATCCCTCCGAAGCCGCCTACGCCCGCGAGGTGGACCGGCTTCTCGCATCACCGCGCTACGGTGAACGCTGGGCGAGCGTGTGGCTGGACCTCGCACGCTACGCCGATTCCGAAGGGCTGGGCGTCGACCGCCGCCGCGAGGTGTGGAAATTCCGGGACTGGGTGATCGATGCGTTCAACCGCGACCAGCCCTACGACCAATTCACCATCGACCAACTCGCCGGCGACCTTGTTCCCAACGCCACGCTGGATCAAAAGATCGCGACCACCTTCCACCGCCTGACCCAGTCGAACGACGAAGGCGGCACCGATGACGAGGAGTTCCGCGTGGCGGCGGTGATCGACCGCGTCAACACCACATGGGAGGTCTGGCAAGGACTCACGATGGGCTGCGTGCAGTGCCACAGCCACCCTTACGAACCGATCGAACACGAGGAGTATTTCTCGTTCATGGCCTTCTTCAACCAAAGCGCCGACGCCGATCTCACGGAAAACCTGCCGCTGCTTCCGGTGCCGTTGGATCCGGCGAGACATGAGGAGGCGAGTGGATTGTTAGAGAGAATCGGGCGACTCGAAAACGAATCGTTCACCCGGTGCGACGAGATCGACCAAGCCACCCGTTGGGCGCCGGCGTCAATCGTCCAAGCCGATGCCGACAAGGCGAAACTGCGGATCGACACCAGCGCCGGCCACCCGGAATACCGGGCCGATCCAAACGCCGCGGGAGGGGCCGTCTACCGGCTCACGCTGACCGCACCCGCATCGTTGTCGAAACTCACCGCGCTGCGGCTCGAGTTTCTGCCGGAAAACGAGGAGTCCGCCCGCCACACACCGGAATGGGGCGCGATTCTGAAGCGGTTCCAACTCCAGGTTTCCGATGGAAACGGAAAGCCGAAGCCGGTTGCGATCGCGGAGATTATTGCGGACGAAGCCCACCCGCTGTTCGATCCGAACGGATCGATCAAGGGCAGCGACCGCGGCTGGGGAACCTACTCGAAAACCTTCGGCCCGCGCCATTGCACCATCGTACTCGCCGAAGCTCTGCCGCTCTCTCCGGACACCCGCTTGCTCGCCACGCTGACGAACGGACCATCAATCATCGCGAGTTTCCCGATGACTTCGAAACGCGGCCGCTTGTTTCTAACGGATGACGACGCGTGGACTCGGCATATCTCCGATCCCGCGACGCTTGAGCGGAAGAAACATCTCGCGGCGGCGCGCGAGGCGCTCAAACGCATTCCATCCACCCGGCTGCCGGTCATGCGCGAACGCGATCCACGCCATCCACGCGAGACCCGCGTCTTCGTCCGCGGCAACTGGCTGGACAAGGGCGAGCTTGTTTCGCCCGGAACGCCCGCGCTGTTCCCGCCCTTCGATCCCAAGGGCGAGCCGCCGCGCCTGGCAATGGCCCGTTGGATCGCCTCGTCGGAAAACCCGCTCACCGCCCGCGTCGCGGTGAACCGTTTCTGGCTCGAACTCTTCGGCACCGGGATCGTTCCGACGCCCGAAGACTTCGGCTCCGCCGGCGAGCCGCCGACCCACCCCGAGCTGCTCGACACGCTCGCATTCCGCTTTTCCGGAGAGATGCGCTGGAGCATGAAGTCGCTGCTCCGCGAGATCGTCACCAGCGCCACCTATCGGCAGTCGGCGAAGGTTTCCTCGGATCTTGCCGCGCGCGACCCCGGAAACCGACTGCTCGCCCGCGGTCCGCGCCAGCGGGTGACCGCCGAGATGGCGCGCGACGCCACGCTTGCCGCCGCGGGACTGCTTTCGGACAAATCCGGCGGTCCTCCCGTCCACCCGCCGCTCCCCGACGGCGTGTGGAAACCCTTCGTCGCCGGCGACCGCTGGCAGACACCGGAAGAGGGCGGCGAAGACCGCTACCGGCGCTCGCTCTACACCTACTGGAAACGTAGTATTCCGTATCCGGTCTTTGTCGCGTTCGACTCTCCGACCCGCGAGCTGTGCTCGAAACGGCGGATGGTTTCCAACACCCCGCTGCAGGCGCTCTTCCTGCTCAACGATCCCGCCTTCTCGGAAGCCGCTTCCGCCCTCGCCCGCCGGATGAACCATGAAACCACCGGCGACCTCGACGCGAAACTCGCCGCGGGTTACCGTGCCACGACCTCGCGAACACCCACGCCCGACCGCCTCGACGAACTCCGCAAGCTCCATACCGAGATGAAGGCGCGCTACACTTCCGAGCCCGACCTCATGCGCGAGATCGCCGACAACCCGGACGACGCCGCCTTCACCGTCGTCGCCTCGGTCCTCCTCAACCTCGACGAAGCCGTCTGCCGATGAATCTGTTCCAACATCTCCGGACCGAACAACTCCGCCACGTCACCCGGCGGAATTTCCTGCGCGACTGCACCACCGGACTCGGCGGCCTGTGGCTCGCCAGCCAGGGGCTCGCATCCGGCTCCGGCAAGGTGGTGGTCTCCCGCGATCCATCGCAACCGCTCGGTCCGCTCGCTCCATCGTTCGCGCCGAAGGCGAAACGGGTGATCTATCTGCACATGGTGGGCGCGCCGAGCCAGCTCGAGCTCTTCGACTACAAACCCTCGCTCGCGCGCTACGACGGCAAGGACTGCCCGCAGGAGTATCTCGAAGGCCAGCGTTTCGCCTTCATCCAGGGCGTGCCGAAAATGCTCGGCCCGCAGTATGAGTTCAAACAACACGGGCAATCCGGCGCCTGGGTTTCCGACCAGCTTCCCGAGATGGCGAAACATGTCGACAAGATGTGTTTCATCAAGTCGATGCAGACCGACCAGTTCAACCACGGCCCGGCGCAGCTCCTGGTGCACACCGGCAACCAGAACCTCGGATATCCATCGATGGGCTCGTGGATCACCTGGGGACTCGGCACCGAAAACCAGAACCTGCCCGGTTTCATGGTGCTCATCTCCGGCGGCCGGCTGCCGCGGGTGGGCGCGTCGCTATGGGGCAGCGGCTTCCTGCCGTCCGTCTATCAGGGAGTGCAGTGCCGTTCCACGGGCGACCCGGTGCTCAACGCCGCCAACCCCGCCGGAGTGGACCGCTCGATCCGCCGCGCCGCGCTCGACGCGCTGGGCCAGCTCAACCGCAAGACCCACGACGACTTCGGAGACCCCGAGACCATCACCCGCATCGCCCAGTATGAAATGGCCTACCGGATGCAGGTCTCGGTGCCCGAGGTGATGAGCATCGACGACGAACCCGCCGAGGTCCATGAGATGTACGGCACCAAGCCGGGCAAGGAGTCCTTCGCCAACAACTGCCTGCTCGCCCGCCGCCTGGCGGAGAACGGCGTGCGTTTCATCCAGCTCTTCGACTGGGGCTGGGACTCGCATGGATCGAGCAAGTCCGAGGCGATCAACTTCGGTTTCCGCTCGAAGTGCCGGTCGATCGACAAACCGGTCGCCGCCCTGCTCAGCGACCTCGAACGCCGCGGCATGCTCGAGGACACGCTCGTCGTCTGGGGCGGCGAGTTCGGCCGCACCCCGATGCAGGAAAACCGCGGCGGCGGCGAGCGCAACGCCTTCGTCGGCCGCGACCACAACCCGAACGCCTTCACCATCTGGATGGCCGGCGCCGGCGTGAAACCCGGCATCACCTACGGCGCCACCGACGAGATGGGATACCACGTCGCCGAAAACCCCGTCCACGTCCGCGACCTCCACGCGACGCTCCTCCACCTCTTCGGCTTCGAACACAAACGCCTGACCTTCCCGTTCCAAGGACTTGATCAGAAGCTGACCGGAGTGAAACCCGCGTCGGTGGTGCGCGGCGTTCTCGCGTGAGCCCACCACCTTCCGGCACTTTCCGAGCTCCGCGCAAAGCATGATCCGCTGATTTCCCGTTTGTAGGCGATCTTGGATGCAATGACCCGGCATCTCGGTCGGCTTCAAGCGCTTGCGAGGGTTCCTGGATCGCGGATGTTTCGGAGTGCGCCGGCTGCGACGGCGCTTTCCGGGTGAGGCCGGCCGCACCATGGAAAGCGGCGTGGCGCTATCGCTTCCCACCGCACTCCACACATGCGCCGGTCCTGCGCGCGGACCGCCCGGAGGTCGGTCCCTGCCTTTCACACCTCGCCCCGCTCGTCGCGTTCGAGCTGGATGCGGTCCTCGAGGTTTCGCGCTTTCACGCGGTGTTTGCGTTTTGCCCAGCGTTCGACGGCCATCTGGCGTTTTTTGGCGCGGCGGCGGAGGGCGGCGATCTCGGTTTCGAGGTTGAGGAAACTCTCGTGGCGGGCGGGATCGAGCGAGCCGGAATCGACGGCGGCGCGGATGGCGCAGCCGGAGTCGGCGCGGTGGGAGCAATCGGCGAATTTGCACTCGGAGGCGAGTTCCTCGAGATCGCGGAAACTCTCGCGGAGGGTGGCTTCGTCGGTCCACATCTGGATCTCGCGCATGCCGGGGTTGTCGATGAGCATTCCGCCGCCGGGGAGCGGGACGAGTTCGCGCGAGGTGGTGGTGTGCCGCCCTTTGCCGGTGACGTCGTTGACCTCGCCGGTCCACTGCCATTCCTCGCCGTAGAGCTGGTTGACGAGGGTGGATTTCCCCACGCCGCTGGAACCGACGATGCACATGGTGACGCCGGGTTTGAGATAGGTCTTGAGCACCTTGAGCCCCTCGCCTTTCAACGCGGAGGTGACGTGCACGTCGGCCTCGTCCCAGAGCGCGGCGATCTCGGCGGCGGCCTCCTTGTTCTGCGATTTCGGATAGAGATCGGACTTGTTGACGAGCACGACGGCCTTGGCGCCGCTGCGGCCGATCAGGGTGAAGTAGCGCTCCATGCGCCGCGGGTTGAAGTCGGCCCCGGCGTCGGTGACCACGGTGACGAGATCGATGTTGGCGCCGATGACCTGGGCCTGCGCGCTGTTGCCGGGCATCTTGCGGGCGAAGACCGATTTACGCGGGAGCATCGCGCGGATGACGAGGTCGGCGTTTTCCCCGGAGTCCTCGACGGCCACCCAATCGCCCACGGCGGGCAGGTCGGCGTCGGTTTCCGCCTCGTGCCAGACGCGGCCGGAAAGGACGAGCTCGACCTCATCGCCACCCTCGACGAAGGCGCCGTAGTTGATGGGCGTCTCGCGGATGAGGCGCGCGGGGACCCAGCCTTTCGCCTGATAGGGGGCGAAAGCGGCCTCGAATCCGGGATTCCATCCGAGTTCGCGCAGGGTCATCGGTGACGGAATGTGCACCGGCGCGCCGCGGCTGTCGATGCCCGCGTTTCCGCTTCCCCCGGGTGGCGGGAAACGCGTAGCCTCGCGCCATGGACCCGGGCATTCAGGAACGGCTGGACCAATACATCCAGCGGAGGGGCTTGCGCCGCACCGGCCAACGGGAGGTGATCGTCAAGGAGGCGTTCTCGCGCGACGAGCATTTCACCGCGGAGGATTTGTTCGACCGGGTGCGCCGCCGCAACGCGGACATCTCGCGCGCCACCGTGTACCGGACGCTCGGCCTGCTGGTGGAGGCCGACCTGCTGCGGCAGATCGACCTCGGCGAGAGCCAGACGACGTACGACCCGAATTTCCACGACAAGCCGTCGCACAACCACCTCGTTTGCGTCGATTGCGGGCGGGTCGTCGAATTCGAGGACGCGCACATCGACACGCTCAACGAGTGCGTCACGCGCCGCCTCGGGTTTCGCACGGTGCGCCAGACGCTCAAGATCGAGGCCACCTGCGAGCAGCTCCGCACCAACGGAAGATGCCCGAATCTGATCGCCTCGCGGCTCAGCGGAAAACGCCTTCGCAAACGCCGCTGACGGATTTCGCGCCGAAAAAGCGCACTGTATTGATGTAACCATGGGACTCCGTCCGACGTATGGAGTTCACACTGAAACCTGAAAACACCCGACGATGATTCCCAGCACGCGCCGCAATTTCCTCAAAACCTCCGCCGCACTGGCCGGCGGAGCGTTCGCCCCGAACCTCCTGCTTGGTGAAGACAAGCCAAGCCGCAAACTCCAGGTGGCCGCCGTCGGCTGCGGCGGCAAGGGTCTCAGCGACATCACCGAGATCGCCAACGGCAACACCATTTTCGCCCTCTGCGACGTGGACGAGAAGATGATGCAGGGTGCCGTCCAGCGTTTCCCCGAGGCGAAGCGCTTCTCGGACTACCGCGAGATGTTCGCCCAGATCGCCGACCAGATCGACGTGGTCACCGTCTCCACGCCGGACCACATGCATTTCCCGATCGCCGTCGAGGCGATCCGCCACGGCAAGCCGGTGATGGTCCAGAAGCCGCTCTGCAACCGCATCCAGGAAACCCGGCTGCTTTCCGAATTCGCCGAGCGCAAGGGCGTGCACACCGTGATGGGCAACCAGGGCGCCACCACCGCCGGCACCCGCCTGCTGCGCGAGTGGATCGAGGCCGGCCTCATCGGCGAGGTCACCGAGGTCCACTACTGGACGAACCGTCCGATCTGGCCGCAGGGCAAGGGGCTCGAGTTTCCCACCCAGCCGGTGCCGGACACCCTCAACTGGGACGTCTGGCAGGGCACGGTGGCCACCGAACGCGCCTACAGCCCGAAGATCCACCCCTTCGCGTGGCGCGGGTTCTGGGACTACGGCTGCGGCGCGCTGGGCGACATCGGCTGCCACAGTTTCAATTCGGCGTTCTGGGCGCTCGACCTGCGCGGCGACTTCATCGTCGAGTCGAGCAAGGTCTCGCCGTTCGATGAAACAACCGCTCCGGTGCGCTCGACGATCGTTTACCGCTTCCCGGAACGCAACGGCCGCCCGCCGGTGCGCGTGATCTGGCAGGACGGCGTCAAGAACCCCAACGAGGACCCGGATTTCGTCCGCCCGCCCGGCATCCCGGACGATCTGGAACTGCCCGGCGAGTTCGGCCAGGTCTTCGTCGGCACCGAAGGCGCGATCTACGTGCCGGACGCCTACTGCGGCGGCGCACCCGTGCTCTATCCGGAAGGACTCCGCGAGAAGGCCCGCAAGGTGGAGCGCAAATACCCGCGCGTGAACGGCGGCCCGACGCAGGAACTCTGCCGCGCGATCCGCGGCGAGGGACCGAAGCCGGTGTCCAATTTCGTCGATCACGCCGGCCCGCTCACCGAGATGGTGCTGGCCGGAAATCTCGCGGTCCGCGCGGGCAAGAAGATCGACTGGGATTCCGAGGGGATGAAGGTCCGCGGCATGCCGGAACTCAATCCCATGCTGTGGCGCCAATACCGCGACGGATGGAAGCCGAAGCTCGCTTGAATTCGCGCTCCGCAACGGCGGCGGGCGGTGAAAGATCCGGCCCGCCGCACCCGTTCCGACGGCACCGAACATGAGCCACCGCCACCTCACGATCCCCCGCAGGCGATTCCTCGCAACAACGCTCGCGGCGGGCGTGGCACCCCAGCTTCTCCTCCGCGCCCAGAGCGGCTCCGCCAATGACGAGATCACGATGGGCCTCATCGGCTGCGGCGGCATGGGCAACGGCAACATGAGGAACTTCCTCGGCATCCAGGGCGTGCGCGTCGTCGCCGTCTGCGATCCCGACAACCGCGCCGCGGCGTCCGCCAAGGACACCGTCGACAAACACTACGGAAACAAGGACTGCAAGAGCTTCGCCCGCCACACCGATCTGCTCGCGCTGCCGTCTCTCGATACCGTCATCATCGCCACGCCGGACCACTGCCACGCGATGGTCGGCATCGATGCCGCGGAGGCCGGCAAGGACATCTACGGTGAGAAACCCTTCACCTGGGGGCTCGCCGAGGGACGCAAGCTCGCCGACGCCGTTTCCCGCAACAAGCGCGTCTGGCAGACCGGTTCGTGGCAACGCTCGGGCGGCGAGTTCCGCCGCTTCAAGGCGCTCATCGAAAACCACACGCTCGGCAAGCTCACACGCTTCGAATGCGGCACGCCGTCCGGCATGAACATCCAACACAAGATGAGCAAGGAGGAGGTCGAGAAACAGACCGGCCACCCGCCGGAACATCTCGACTGGAACACGTGGTGCGGCCCGGTGAAAGACTGCGCCTATCAGCCGCTGCTCCATCCGTGGGATTGGCGCTGGCATGAGAATTTCGGCGGCGGCCAATTGCTCGACTGGGTGGGCCACCATGTGGACATCGCCTTGTGGACTCTGGGCCTCGAGAAAACCGGCCCGGTGAAGGTCGAAGGCAGCGGCGAGAAGGGCGACCACTACTTTTTCAACTCCTATGTCAAATACGCCTATCAGAATACGTTCGCCGACGGCCGCGTCATCGAGGTCCGCAGTGACTTCGGCGGCACCAAGTTCACCGGCGAGAACGGCTGGATCCACGTCGACCGCGGCAGGCTCGATGCATCGGACCGCGAATTGCTCCGCAACCTGCCGGAAGGCTTCGACACCAAGCCGCCCAGCCACTGGCAGAACTTCATCCACTGCGTCCGCTCGCGCGCAACCCCGGTTTCGCACGCCGAAGGGGCGCACCGGGCCGCATCGATCGGCCAGCTCGCGCTCGTCGCGATGGACACGAAACAGCCGGTCCGGTGGAACCCGGAGACCGAAAGCGTGATCGACAACGCCGAACAAGCCGCACACCCGCGGCTCGGCTCGAGGCTGGCCTCGTGAGCCCGCATTTTCAACCGCATCCAACGCACTTATGTCCGACACAGCCAACGACGCCGCATCCGGCACCACACCCAAACTCGCATTCGTTTACAGCGCCCTGCTCCTCCGCCTCTGGCTCGCCGTCCGCGCGATCCAGACCGGCGTCGAGAAATTCTCCGGAACCGCCAAGGTGGACGGCCAGGCCGTACAGGTGGATGGCGTCGCCAACACCGAAGGACTCACCACCGTGGCCACTTCGAAAGCGTATGCCCTCGCGAACTACCACGGCGTGCCGGAAGCGCTGATGAAGAAGTTCCAGGAGGAACCCCTGATGCTCAAGTTCGCCCTGCCGCTTTATGACAAGCTGCTCGGCCCGGCACTGCTGATCCTCGGCCTGACCATCCTGCTCGGGGTCGCCTACCGGACCTCGTTGTTTCTCCTCGGACTTCTCTACATCAGCCTCACCTGGGGGCTCATCCTCATCAACCAGAGCGATGGCGTGGCCTGGCTCGGGACACACATGCTTCTCATCGTGGGCGCGCTCGTCCTTGCGGAGCACAACCGCCTCGCCATCATGAAGAAATGGTAAGTTCATGAACCCGAATCCTTCTCTCTACAGCCGCCGCGGCTTCCTATCGACCTCGCTCGGCACCGCGGGTGCCGGCCTGGTGCTCGCCGCGCCCAACATCCTGCGCGCCGCGGAGACCGGCGGCTCCGATGCCATTCACGTCGCCCTCGTCGGTTTCGGCAAGCAGGGCGAGGTGCTCTTCAACTGCCTGAAGAACATCCCCGGCCTGCGCTTCCAGGCGGTGTGCGACATCTCAAAGAACAGCATCAACAAATTCCGCTCGCAGAGCCGCGGCATGGCCAACGCCGAGGGCGCGAAATTTTACGAGGACATCGACGACATGCTCTCCAAGGAGCAGGGACTCGACGCCGCCGTGATCGCCACCCCCGATTTCTGGCACTCGCCGCACACCGTGAGATGTCTCGAAGCCGGGCTTCACGTCTATTGCGAGAAGATGATGTCCAACACCATCGACGGAGCCCGAGCGATGGTCCATGCGATGGAGAAAACCGGCAAACTCTGCCAGATCGGCCACCAGCGTCGTTCGAATCCGCGTTATCTCTTCACCTACAACCGCCTCATCAACGGCGAGAAGATCTGCGGCCAGATCGTCAACGTCAACGGCCAGTGGAACCGCTCGCTGGGAGCCTCCCAGGACATCGGCGGAGCGAAACTCGCGAAATCCATCATCGTCCCGGACGACGTGCTCAAGCGCTACGGCTTCAAGGACATGCACCAGTATCTCAACTGGCGCGTTTACCGCGACCTCTCCGGCGGTCCGATCTCCGACCTCGGCGCGCACCAGATCGACATCTTCAACTGGTTCCTCGGCACCACGCCCAAGCGTGTCTATGCCACCGGCGGAAACTCGTATTTCAAGAACCGCGAGCACTTCGACAACGTGATGTGCCTGTTCGACTACGACACCCCGCAGGGCGAGGTGCGCGCGTTCTATCAGGTGCTCACCACCACCAGCTACGGCCTCGGTTTCTACGAAAGCTTCATGGGCACCGAGGCATCCATCCGGATCTCGGAGATCGCCTCCACCTCGGCGATCTACCGCGAGAGCGGCGATCACGTCCCGGAATGGGACAGCCTGGTGGAGCGTGGGTTCCTCGTCAAAAAACCCGCGCCGCCGAAGCCGGAATCCTCCGAAGGCGCGGTGGCCGCGTATGAATCCGCCGCGCCGGACGTATACGAACTCCCCGGCAGCTTCGCCAAACCCGCCCACCAGCCGCATTTGGAAAACTTCTTTGCGGCGGTCCGCGGAGAAGCCACCCTCAATTGCGACGCGCGCCACGCCTTCGAAAGCGAGGCGCCGATCTTCTGGGTGAACCCCTCCGCCCTCAGCCACCAACCGATCGAACTCACCTCCGAACACCTCTCCGTATGAAACACAAGCTGATCGTTCCCGCATTCTGCCTCGCCGCCGCCCTCGCCCTGCCATCCTGCGGGGAAAAGGGTGACTCCACCACCACCGCCGACGAAGGATCCGGCGCCGCCACCATGTCCGGCGGCACGCCCGGCGGTGTCGCGCTCGACCCCGGATTTCCCCCGGAACTCATCGAGGGCACACCCAAGCCGATGAACGTGCCGAACCTGATGCAGCCGCCCACGAAGGCGCCCGAGTTCCTCGTTCCCGAAGGCACTACCTTGCTCTCCAAGGGCAAACCCGTCACCTCCAGCGACGACGCGCCGCTCATCGGCGATCTCGAACTCATCACCGACGGCGACAAGGAAGCCGGCGAAGGATACTACGTCGAACTGCTCGACAACCTGCAGTGGGTGCAGATCGACCTCGAGGCCGCCTCCACCGTCAACGCCGTGTGGGTCTGGCATTTCCACTCGCAGAAACGCGCCTATCACGACGTGATCGTCCAGATCTCCGACGATCCGGAGTTCAAGGAGGGTGTCACCACCGTCTTCAACAACGACTACGACGACTCCGCCCAAATGGGCAAGGGTGCGGACCGTCCCTACGTCGAATCCCGCTTCGGCATGGTCATCGACGGCAAGGGCACCAAGGGCCGCTACGTCCGTCTCTACAGCAACGGCAACACCTCCAACGAGATGAACCACTACATCGAGGTGGAGGTCTACGGCAGCGCCGGCTGATCCTCTCTGGAGTTCACGGACGGCCTCGGACCTGCGGGTCCGGGGCCGTTTCGTTTTCCGGACTCGGCGGCCGGGACCCGCACGTCGCGGCACATACGGGTTGCGGGACACCAAGGATTGTGGATTCTTGGGGGCAGCCCGACGCCATGCCCGCAAGCACCGCCCAA
>JACKPZ010000030.1 GCA_024233135.1 Akkermansiaceae bacterium
TCGCGGACTATCACGACACGGACGCGAAGTCGGCGCTCGGTCTCGACATTCCCGCCGGCCAGAGCGGCGAGCAGGATCTCGATGACGGCGTCGGTTTCCTCGCCAACCACCCGAACACCGCGCCGTTCATCTGCCGCCGCATCATCCAACGGATGAGCAGTTCGAACCCATCCGCAGGTTACCTCTACCGGGTTTCGAACGTTTTCACGGCTTCCGGCGGAAACCTGGGGCAAACGATCAAGGCCGTGCTGCTGGATCCCGAGGCGCGCTCGCTTGGAACGGCGGAATCCTTCGCCGGCATCGGCAAGAAGCGCGAGCCGATCCTCCGCTACTTGGCGTTCCTGCGCGCCTTCGGCGGACGTTCCGAGCTTCTTCTATCCGACCTGAGCGCGTTCGGCTACCCCGCCACCGAGCTCGCGAAGTTCCCCGCAGGCACCACCCGCGTGCGGATGGGCGATACCGACAGCTCGCTCGGCCAGACTCCGCAGGCGGCTCCCTCCGTGTTCAACTGGTTCCTGCCGGACTACTCGCCCGCCGGCCTGCTCGCCGCCAACGGCATCATCTCGCCCGAGTTCCAACTCGCCAACGAGAGCTCCGTTTTCACCGAAATCAACCGCGCCTACACGCTCATCTATTCGAGCAACGGACAGGGCGGCACGCCCGTCCCCGCGCAGGCCGATCCGCCGTCGACCTATTCGTCCACCTCCGACCACGTGACGATCGATTTCGAGTCACTCCACGCGCTCTATCTGGATGTGGTCGATACGAATGGCGACGGCCTTTTCAACTCCGCGGACACCACCACCTTCGACAATCCGGATGCGATCCGCGACGCCTGCGCCGCGGTGCTCGACCACATCGACCTCATGCTTTGCGCCGGCACCATGAAGGCCCGCTACGGTGACACCGCCGGCCTGCCGCGGCGCATCATCCTCGACACACTCACCGCCATCCGCGCGTCGCGCGATGACGACGATGACGCCGCGATCCAGGCCGATACGATCCACGACCGCGTGCAGGCCGCGCTGTGGCTCGTTTCCTCCTCGCCCGACGCCGTGATCCAGAAATGAACCAGCCCACGCAACGATGAACACCCGCGACAAGGAACGGCTCCGCAGCCGCCGCGATTTCCTCCGGCAGTCCGCCTGCGCGTCGCTCGGCGTCACCGGCCTGGTCAACGCGCTCGCCCAGATGCGGCTGATGACGGCCGCCATGGCGCAGGGCGGCACGGGTGGTGGTTACAAGGCGCTCGTCTGTCTGTTCCTCAACGGCGGCCACGATGCCAACAACCTGCTCGTTCCCGCGGGCGATGCCGCCAGCGATCCCTTGCGCGCCGACTATGAAGCGGGCCGCGGCGTGCTGGCGCTTCCCTCCGGCACTCTCGCGCCTCTCACGGTTCCCGCCGCCACGCAGGCATTTTCGCGCCATCACGGCGGCCTCGTCCCGCCGATGGGCGTGCATCCCGAGGCCGCGCCGCTTGCCGCTCTGTTCAACTCCGGCGATCTGGCCTTCGTTTCGAACGTCGGCACGCTCGCGTGGCCCGTCGCCACCCGGCAGGACTACCTCGACGGCATCGTCCCGCTGCCGCCCCAGCTTTTCTCGCACTCGGACCAGCAGACCCAGTGGCAGTCCTCGATCCCCGACAAACCGTTCACCTCCGGCTGGGGAGGGCGCGCCGCGGATCTACTAAACGCGTCGTACAACGATCCCGCTTCATCGAAAGTCTCGATGTCGATCTCCTTGGCCGGCATCAATTCGTTTCAGATCGGCACCACCGGTGAGGTCGTGCAATACGTCGTCAAGGAAACCGGCACCCTGCCATTGTCCGGATTCGGAACGGACTATTCGAGCGCGCTGAATCCGGACGGTTCTTACAAGACGACCGACACCGGCCTTCGTTTCAAGGCTTTCGAGGACATCATGCGCCTCACCCACGACAATCTGCACGAGGAGGAGTACAACCGAATCGTCGCCCGTGCCCGCGCCACCGAAGGCACCATCGGCGCGGCCCTCACCGCGGCGTCCGCCAGCGGCGTCGATTTCGACGCCCTCTTCGCCGGGGCGGATTCGAAACTCGGAGACCAGCTCAAGATGGTGGCGCGGCTCATCGCCGGGCGCGGCGTGCTTGGCAACAACCGCCAGGTCTTCTTCTGCCAGGTGGGCGGATACGACACACACCAGACGCTCCTCACCTCGCACGCCGAACTCGTCACCGAGCTCGCCAACGCGATGAGCGCGTTCCACGACGCCCTGCAGGCGCTCGGCGTGTGGAACGATGTCACCACCTTCACCGCCTCGGATTTCAACCGCACCTTCACCGCCAACAACGCGGACGCCGCCAAGGCCGGCTCCGACCATGCCTGGGGATCCCACGCGATGGTCATGGGCGGCGCGGTGAACGGCGGCGACATCTACGGACATTTTCCTTCGTTGAAACTCGGCTCGGCCACCGGCTCGATCGATGCCGGCGGCGGCAACCGCGGACGTTGGATCCCCGACGTCTCGGTGGATCAATACAGCGCGGTTCTCGCTTCGTGGATGGGCGCGGGGAGCAATGAATTGGAAGCGATTTTCCCCAATCTTCCGCGTTTCGACGATCCCTTCGCCACCGCCTCCGCGAACCTCGGATTCCTGTGATGCGCCGCCGTGTCCGGTCATGGGCCGCCGTGTTGGCGCTGCTGGTTCTCGGTGCCGCCGCATGGCATATCTTCACTCCGCGGTCACCTCGGGAGACGCAGCCGCAGCCAGCGGCACCGCACGCGGAAAGGCCGGAACCGCCCGTGTTGCCACGCCGGCCGGAGACCATCACACGGCTGCCTGTTTCCGCCGAAGGCGCGACGCTCAACGCACCCGACCGCAGCGCCCGCGACGACCTCGCCACCCTCGACCTGTTGATTTCCGTATACCGGAAACACTGGAACGGCAACCCGGTGGGCGAGAATGTCGAGATCGCCGCGGCGTTGTTAGGGAGAAACCCGAAGTCGCTCGCCTATCTGCCCGCAAGCGGTCGGTTTCTCGATTCGTCCGGCCGGCTCATCGACCGCTGGGGAACGCCGTATTTCTTCCATGCGCTCTCCGGCGACGTGATGGAAATTCGCTCCGCCGGTCCGGATCACGAGCTCCACACCGCCGACGACATCATCCATCGCCCGGGTGATTGAGATCGCGCCTCACTCGTCGAGCGTCACGGCCACTCTAACGAAACGTTTCAACTCCGTGTCCGGCCAGGTGACGATGCGTTCGACGAATCCGTCGATGTCCGGAATGAAGACCGCGGTGTTGCTGACAGCGCCCGCCGGCGGGACGTCCGTCCATGTGTCGAGACCGGTGGAATACCAGACGGTGTAGCTGAGGCCGCGTGCCGCGGCGTCCTCGCGCTCCGGAAAACGGAGGGTGACGTTGGAACCATCGGAACTCACGGACGGGAGCAGGGGTTCTCCGTTGGAATCGGTTAGGGCGCCGCTTTCCGGGTCTCCGCCAAAGGCGTATTCGAGCAGGTTCACCAGCGTGTCATCGTCCGGATCTTCCTGTTCGCCTACTAGCGAGAGGCCCGCGGACCACTCGGCATAGGACGGGGCGAGCGCGATCACCGGGGAAACGCTCTGGTCCGTCACCGTGTCCGAGCGCCAGACGAGCGTCGGTGTGAGCGATGCGACGGCCGGCGCCTCCGCCCAGGTCGCGGTCAAGGTGGCGGTTGCGGAGCTGGCGAGCGTGGCCTTGCGCAGCGTCCATTTGGTGCCGGACCCGTAGGTGACCCAGCCGGCCGCCGCTACCGTGTCCGGCTCCTGCCCGGCGGGAAACACGAACTCGACCTCCAGGTTTCCCGTAAGGTTCGCGCCGGTGTTCGTTAGGTCGAACTCCAGCGTGAGCGGATGAAGCCTCCGGGGCGTCGTTTCCACCACCGAAGCGGCTCCGGAAAGCGTGGTGGCCGACGCGTTCACCGGCCGCATCCGGTAGCCGAGCGGCGCCATCTGCGCGTCGAGCTGGGGGATGTAGTAGGGGATGAAACAATCATAGAGTTCATACGTGGTGACCGGTGGTCCATCGGAGCCGTAGAAGCTGTGTACGCCGACCAGCGCGGCGCGCCCGTTCGTTTCCACGAACGAAGGGCTGCCGGAGTCGCCTACTTCGTAATACCCTTCGTCCGCCGTGCCGGAATCGACGACATAACTGAAGCGGGAGTATTTCGTTGTGAGGTTGCCTATGGTCCCCGAATTGACGGTGATCGGTGCGGGTTCGATGGCATCGATGATGTCGCGACCGATGACTTGGATCTGGTTCTGCAACGGTCCCTGGCCCACGATCCCGATGGTCTTGTTCTTGTATTGATTGAAGTTCTGAAGATCGAGATAGGGCAATGGTTCCACCCCCGCATCCGCGTCGATCGGGGAACTCAGCGTCAAGATCGTCAGGTCCGTGGCGTCGGCTCCGTCCATGATCGTCACCTTCGTGGGTGCTGATTTGGTAACCAGTTGGTTCGACGTATTCAGAAACACGATGGTCTTGTTCTGCAATTCGCCGGCGAAATGCGTTGCGAAAACGACATGCTGGCGTGAAACCAGGGCGCATTCGATGTCGCCGACGCCCTGTCTCCAGCCCACTCCCGTTAGATCGAGGTTCGCAAAAAGCTGGTTCGGATTTTTCATCGGCGCGCCGATGGTTCCCGTGAACCGGTCGTGATCGGTGGGGTCGTAACTGCGGATCTGAAACCCCTGCAGTGCCGGGCCCCAGATGCAGGACACGGCAACAAGGAGTCGGAGCGGAGTGGATTGCATGCGTGGAATCGCGACCGCCGGTGGACGGAACGCGGGCGGAAGTTAGCCGTGGATCGCGCTCCGCGCAAGCCGTTCACTCGACTTCACCGAGCCGCGGGTCGGCGATCTCCGCCATATGTTTCCGCAGGCGGTTCTTGAGGGCGGCGACGGTTTCTCCGGTGCCTTCGCCACCGAAGAGATTCGTTCTCTCGCCGGGATCGTTCTTCAGGTCGTAGAGTTCGTTGCGTTCGGCGTCGTCGAGGTGGAGGATGAGTTTCCAGCGCTCGTCGCGGATCATCCGCATGCGGGCCTTGATCGGGTTGTTGACGAGGTCGTACTGGCCGAAGAGTTCCTTGGGAAACGATGTGGACGGCAGGGTTTCTCCGCGCAGGGCGGGGGAGAAGTCGCGGCTGTTGGCGGGGACGGTTGCGGGGCGCTCGATGCCCAGCAGGCCGAGCACACTGCCGAACATGTCGGCGTTGGTGACCCATTCGCCGACGACGGACCCCGGGGTTTTCACGACCGGCCCGCGGATTATCAGAGGCACGTGGATGGAGGTGTCGAACATGTTGGGGCGCGATTTCTGGAACTTGTCCTTGGTGATCCAGTATCCGTTGCCTTTGTGTTGGATGCCGTGCTCGCCGACGTTGTAGCCGTGGTCGCTGGTGAAGGTGACGATGGTGTTCTGGTCGAGACCTGCCTTTTCGAGATGATCGAGGATGCGGCCGACGTTGCGGTCGACGGCGGCGATGGATGCGTAGTACCCGCGGCGGTTGTTCGTGGTGTAGGGTTGCTTGAGGTTGGGAAAATCAGGGACCTTGAGGTCCGCATTCCGCGAGGTTTCCATGTCGGGCTCCGGCATCGGCGTATAGGCGGCATGCGGCTCGCGGTAGTGGACGAGCAGGGCGAAAGGCTGGTCCTTGTGTTTTTCGATGAACTCCATCGCAAGGTCGGTGCAGATCTCGATGGAGAAACCCTCGGGCGCGACCTTGCCGCCTTTCTCGTTGATGAAGTTCACCTTGTCCGGCCGCCAGCCGCCGCCGAGGTCGCCGGTGAATTCGAGCAGGCCGTTGTTCCACGGCAGCGACTCATCCTTGCGCCCGAGGTGCCACTTGCCGACGAGCCCGGTGGCGTAGCCGTTGGCGGCGAGCACCGACGGCCACGTCGGGGACGCGGGCGTGACACCGTGTTTCCTCGCCTGGTTGTCATTGAGCCAGTCGGTGTAGCCGAGCTGCGAGGGAAACAATCCGGTCAGATACGTGCCGCGGCTCGGCGAGCAGACGGGGGTGTGGACGAAGGCGTTTTCGAAACGGGCACCGTCCTTCGCGATGCGGTCGAGGTTCGGCGTGGAGATTTCGTTTCCGCCGTAGCAGCCGATCGTCCAGGCGGCCTGGTCATCGGTGACGATGGCGACGAGGTTGTGTTTCGGCGCGGCAGCGGCCAGCGCGGGGAGAAACAGGAGGCAGGGCAGGAGAAGTCGGCGGCTCATAAGCGGAACGGGGTCGATACGAGCCGAAAACGCCCGTTTCATCAACGAATCCCGCCGCCGGATTTGCGTTTGCCGCCGCAATCGCCCTGCGGCAGACTGCGCGCGATGGGCAATCCCCACGAGCACCCGACCGCTCTGCGCGACCTGCAGGACTCGATCTACCGCGAGAAGGTCCTGCGCGCTCGGGGGATGACGGCGGAGGAGAAACTCGCGGCTGTGTTTGAACTCGCGGACTTCCAGATGGGCATGATGCATGCGGGGGCGATGAACCGGCTGGGCACGGAGGATCCTACGGAGGCGTGGCGAGAAGTGGCGAAATGGATGGACCGGCTCGATGCCGCGCGTGAATTCCGGAGCCGTCAGCACACAAACCCATCGACAGCATGACTCTCGCGGAACTGGCGAACGCGGTGTTCGTGACGGCGGACAAGATTGGCGTGGACCACATGGCCGTCGGTGCCATCGCCGCGGGGACGTATGGCATTCCGAGGGCGACGAGGGACATCGATCTCCTTGTTTCCGTGGCGAAGAAACCCGGACCGGCGGAGTTGATGGAAGCGCTGAATCCGATCATTGAGTTCGATCCACAATCCGTTTTCGACACGCTGACCTGGGGCAAACGTTTCGTCGGTAAATCCCGCGGCACTCCTCCCTTCAAAGTCGAGGTCTTCGAAATGTTCGACGATCCGTTCGTGAAATCCGAGTTTTCCCGACGGAAACGCACCTTCGTGCCCTTGCTCGGCCGCGACATCTGGCTCCCCACCGCGGAGGATGTGGTCGTCCAGAAGATCCGTTGGGCGCGGCCGAAGGATCTGGAGGACGCGCGGGACGTGCTGGCGGTGCAGGATCCGGCGACGCTCGACATGGAATACGTGGGCCGCTGGTGCGCCGTCCACGGCACGGATGGACAATTGCGCGAAATCCTCGAATCCCTGCCCCCGATCTAACCGATGTTGTTCCCGATCAGCGATGACGACCGCGATTTGATGAGCCCGGCGTGGGTTTCCATCTCCCTTCTCGCGGCGAACGTGCTGGTGTTTCTCTATCAGCTTGCGGACCCGGCGTTCACCGCGGGTTTCAGCGCCATCCCGCAGGAGATCACGGAAAACGTGGATCTCGTCGGGACGGCGGTGGTGAACTCGCCGCACGGAGCGATCGAGATCCCGCAGGCACCCGGCCCTTGGCCGATCCAGTTCACGCTGCTCACGGCGATGTTCATGCACGGCGGCTGGGCGCACCTGGGAGGAAACATGCTCTATCTCTGGATCTTCGGCGACAACGTCGAGCACCGCTTCGGCGGGCTGAAGTTCCTCGGGTTCTACCTGATCAGCGGGCTGGCGGCGAGCTTCGCGCAGATCGCGCTCGCGCCGGACAGCGTGATCCCGACGCTCGGCGCTTCCGGCGCGATCTCGGGCGTGCTCGGTGCCTACCTCGTGTTGTTTCCGCGCAACCAGGTGATGGCGGTGTTCCTGTTCCGGATCATCTCGATTCCCGCGGTGTTCGTGCTCGGCCTGTGGGTGGCGATGCAGATTTTCAGTGGCGTCGGCTCGCTCGGGTCTGTCGGAACCACGGGCGGCGTGGCGTATGCCGCGCACGTCGGCGGCTTTGTGGCTGGCGTGGTCGCGGGCATCATCGCGCGGGTGACGATGAAACAGGAGCCGCACACCCCGTTTCGTGAAATCTACGACCGGCGTGGCACCCGGCGGATGTTCTGAAACCGATGCGTTCGTTCGTGATATCATGGTGCTTGCTTGGCGCGGTGGCCAGCGCGGGAAACCCGCATGTCGATTTCGCCTTCGGCGTGCTCGCGGAGCGGCGTGGCGACGATGCGCGGGCGGCGGAGCTTTACGAAAGCGCGCGCGTGGCCGACCCCACGGCCGGGCCGCTCGTGCGGCGCGGTGTTTCCCGGCTGCTGGACGAAGGGAATCGCTCCGCCGCGGTGGCGATGTTCCGCGACTACGCGGCGGCCCGCGGCGACGACCCGTCGGTGCAGCTCGAATATGCCGACTTCCTCGTGAACCAAGGCCGCGGCGACGCGCTCGCGGAGAAACTCGCCGTCGAAACGCTCGACCGTGTCCTCGCCTCGCATCCCGGCAGCCCGCCGGTGGTCCAGCGGCTGGCCTCGCTGGTGCCCGATCGCGCCGCGGAGCTGGCGGCGAGCCTGGCAGATGACGATCCGGCCGCCGCGATGTTGTTTGCCTCGCTCTCGCGCGGTCTGCACGACGGCGACGACGTGGAGGCCCGGGCCGAGGTCGACCGCCGATTTCTGAAGGCGGTCGATGCCCACCCGCGGGACCCTGCGCTCGCCCGCCGCGCCTCCGAGCACTTCCGTACGACGAAACGCACGGACGAGGCGATCGATGTGTTGCGGACGCACGCCGATGCCGCTCCGTGGTCGCTCGACCTCCGGGCGCGCCTCGGCGTGCTGCTTTTCACCGCCGGCCGCGATGACGAAGGCCGCGGGGAACTGGAGAAACTTCTCGTCATCGCACCGGAGCACAAACTCGCCCACCAAGCGCTCGCGAAGCATTTCCGCAAGGCCGGCGACGATGAAATGGCGATGCGCCACAGCGCCGAACTGCTGCGCATCCGCGGCGGCGATCCCGATGAGTTCGTGAAACTCGCCGACGAATTCCTCGCCGCCGAACAACCCGCCAAGGCCCGCATCCTGCTCGAAAAGGCCGCCTTCGATCACCCCGACGACTTCTCCATCCTGCGTGCGCTGGCGATCGCCACCCGCCGCGACCCCGCGACGCGCTCCCGCGCCCCGCGTTTGTTCCGCGAGGCCGAGTCGCTGCTCGCGGAAGGGGAAACGCCGGATCCCGCGTTTCTCTCCGAGTCCGCCGAGTGCCTCATCGAGGCCGGCCAGACCAAGGCCGCCGAGGAGCGCCTGCGCTCCGCCATCCGTGCGATGCCCGCGGACGCCAAGCAGGAAACCGCCACCGCGTTGCGCCGTCTGGCCGGGTTGTGGGAGGCCGGAAACCGCAACACCGCGGCCGCCAAGGCGCTCCGCCAGCGCGCCGACGCGCTGGATCCTCCGTGAACGCGGCGGGTTCCTAACTTCAAAATGCTTGCGTATCGGCCCGCCGCTCCCTACTCCCACGCCCATGGCTCTCGAAACGACCCTGATTCTGTTCAAACCGGATGCGATCCAGAAGCGTGTCACCGGCACGGTGCTCAAGCGCTACGAGGACGCGGGCTTCACCATCCGCGGCATCAAGATGATGAAACTCAGCGACGAAATCCTCGCCGAGCACTACTCCCACATCGCCGACAAGCCGTTCTTCCCGGACGTCCGCAGTTTCATGCAGGAAACGCCGGTCATCGCCCTCGCGCTCGAAGGCGAGGACGTGATCTCGAAGGTCCGCGACCTGCTCGGCCCCACCGACTCGACCCAGGCCGCCCCCGGCACCATCCGTGGCGACTTCGGTTTCAAGGACGCCGACGCCAAGATGCGCAACGTCTGCCACGCCTCCGATTCGCCGGAAGCCGCGGCCGCCGAGATCAAGCGCTTCTTCGGTGACGACGAGGTGTTCTCGTTCTGATCCACCGGACGAAACGATCTTTTTCTGAAAAGGGGGCGGCCTTCGGGTCGTCCCTTTTTTCGTGATGAACATCGAGGACAGCAGCCTGTTGTTGAAAGACCTGGACCGGCCGATCCCGCGGGAGGTGCTGGAGGAGGCTTCGGTTTCCGTGCCCTCGATCGCCCGCGCGGACGCCGCCCGCATCGAGGAACACCAGCAGGGCGGCATCCTCGTCTCGCACCTGCCGCGGCCCGAGGCGCTCGCGTTCCAGCGGGCTCTGGCGAAATCCGGTCACGACACCGAGGTCGTCGCCGACCGCGACATGCCGAAACTCCACGACAGCCGGCAGGTCCAGCGCATCGAGTTGCGCGGCGAGTCGCTCGTTCTCACCGACGGCATGGGCCGCGAACGCTTGCGCGCCGTTGCGGATCTCGTGTTCCTCGCGGCGGGGTTTCATCACAAGGTCGAGGGACGGACGCATGTGGAAAGCCATTTCGACTTCAGCGGCGGGGTCACCGGGGAAGAGGCGCCGAAATGGGTCACCACCCGCGACTACCGCGAGGAAGAAGTCTCGTTGTTCCGCGTCGATTTCTTCTTCTGGAGCGAGCCGAACCGCCTGCACGCGCCGTTGGCCGGGGAAACCGTCGTGTTTTTCCAAAACAAGGCGTTGCGCCTGCGCGACCGCGACGGCATCGCCGAAGTGATCCGCTCGCTCGGCGGCTTGCTCCCGCCCCAGCGGCTCAACTCGGTGCTCGCATCGCGCACGGCCGGCGCCCCGTTTCCCAGTCTCGCAAGCTACGAAAACGAGATCCGCTGGCGCTTCCACCGGCTCAAGACAAGGGCATGATCGCCGCTTGTGCACGGCGTCGCTGTTGCTAGATTGGAAGCGTGTGGTTCCCGGATCTGGCGAAGGAAACATGGGTGGGCATGATCGTCGCGATCCTGTTCTACATCGTCGGCATCCTGCATGTGCTCCACGCGCTGATGAACGTGCGCACCTCGCAGGGGACCATCGCATGGGTCATCTCGCTGGTCACCGTGCCCTTCGTCGCGATCCCGCTTTACTGGTTGTTAGGCAGAAACCGCTTCGAGGGATACGTCGGCGGACGGCGTGAAAAGGACCAGCGGCTCGGGTTGCTCGCCCGCTCGATGCACGAGCGTCTGCGCTCGCTGGAGGTCGATATCCCCGAGGACGACGCCTTCGAACGCGCGGCCCGCCTGCTCGGCGGCCTGCCGTTCACCCGGGGCAACCGGCTCGACCTGCTCATCGATGGCGAGCACACCTTCCAGCGGATCTTCGAGGCCATCCACGGTGCGGAAAAATACCTGTGTGTGAACTTCTTCATCGTGAAGAACGACAAGCTCGGTGTCCGTTTCCAGGAAGCGCTCATCGAGCGGGCGAAGGCCGGCGTGGAGGTTTATTTCCTCTTCGACGAGTTCGGCTCCTACCGGCTGCCGCGCGAATACCTGCGGAAACTCCGCGACGCCGGAGTGCATTGCCATCCCTTCGGCACCAATCGTTTCTGGTGGTCGCGGCTGCAGGTGAACTTCCGCAACCACCGCAAGATCGTCATCGCGGATGGCGAGGTCGCCTTCATCGGCGGGCTCAACGTCGGCGATGAATATCTCGGGCGCAGCAAGAAGTTCGGCCTCTGGCGCGACACCCATCTCGAGATGCGCGGGCCGATCGTCCAAGCGGTGCAGATGGTGTTTCTCGAAGACTGGTTCTGGGCCACCGACAAGGTGCCGGACCTGTCGTGGGACGAGGGGCCGGAAGAGGCCGACCAGATCGCCGCGATCATTCCGACCGGCCCGGCCGACCCGGCGGACTCGTGGCAGCTCGTCGTCGCCGAGGCCGCGAACTCGGCGCGCGACCGTCTGTGGATCGCGTCCCCGTATTTCGTTCCGGACGAGGGCGTCCTGACCGCGTTGCAAACAGCGGCGTTGCGCGGCGTCGACGTACGGATCATGATTCCCGAGCGAGCGGATCATCTTCTCGTCTGGCTCTCGGCGTTTTCCTACTACGAACTCACCATTCCCTTCGGCGTCGGGATCTATCGGTATCGCAAGGGTTTCCTGCATCAAAAGGTGATGCTCATCGACGAACGACTCGCCGCCGTGGGCACCGCGAATCTCGATAACCGCTCGTTCCGTCTCAACTTCGAGATCACCGCGTTTTCGAACGACGACCGTTTCGTGCTCGAGGTGGCGGACATGCTGCGCGCCGATTTCAAGCAATCGAAACGCGTTCACATCGGGCATTTCAAAGGACGCCCGCTGTGGTTCCGTCTCGCCTGCCGCGCGGCACGGCTGTTGGCGCCCATCCAGTAGGGGCCGCGGGCGTCATTGCTGCGGAGCGATTCCGTGCAGGTGAGCGCCTTGGCGCGCGGCTTTGAGCGCGGCGGGAGTGTCCACCGGGATGCCGGGATCGTGTTGGCGCGCGAGCCATGCGTCGAGCGCCGCGGTGAGACGTTTTTTCTCCGCGGAGGCGCTTGCTTCGGTGGCGATGTCGTGGAGGTTGAAGCGGTCGTCATCGAGACGGTAGAGCAACTCGGCGGGCCCGCTGAGGGCGCGGGCGGCGAGTTTGCAAACCTTCGGCTGGGTCAGCGGGTTCGCGCCCATCCAGCTGGCCCAGTAGTCGTTGTGCTCCTTCTGTGAACCCATGACCCACTTGATCACGTGCGGAGAGCCGGGTGTTAGATTGCGGATGTAGCGGTGGCGTCCGTCGGTCACCGAGCGGATCGGATAGGCGGGGCCTTCTGGGAGGTTGTTGTGCAGCGAGTAGGCGAACTCGCGGTGTTTCTCCGACTTCCCGGCGAGCACGGAGGCGAACGACGCGCCGTCGAAGTGCTCCTTCTCCACCGTCCCGCCGGCGAGTTCGATGAGCGTCGGTGCGACATCGGCGTATTGCACGAGGGCGTCGCTGCGTTTTCCCGCGGCGATCCTGCCCGGCCAGCGGGCGACCATCGCGGTGTGCACGCCGGTCTCCCAGTTGGTCCACTTGCAGCCGGGAAACTGCGCGCCCTGCTCGGAGCTGAAGAGGACCACGGTGTTGTCCGCCTGGCCGGACTTCTCCAACACCCCGAGGATTTCCCCGACCTGGCCGTCCATGTAGGTGATCTCGGCGAGGTAGCGCGAGAAGTTCCCGCGGGTCTCCGGCGTGTCGGCGAGGAACGGCGGAAGCTGGATCTTCTCCGGCGGATAAGCCGAGGCGTCGCCCATCACCCATGGCACGTGCGGCTCGACCAAGGCGACGACGAGGCAGAAGGGCTCCTGGTGTTTCTCCGCGGACATGTAGTCGCGGATTCCTGTTAGGTCATGCGGGTTCGTGGGAATGCGGACGCAGTTGTCGTCGAAACCCGGAACGTCATCGAAGGGAAACGCCTTGCGCGGCGTCACGTGGGTCTTGCCGGTGATGCCGACGCGGTATCCGAGCGGCCGCAGGTAGTGGGGCAGGCTGGTGGTTTCCGGCCGGCTCGCCGAGTGGTTCCAGGCGGCTCCGTTGCGCAGAGGAAACTGCCCGCTGTAGAGTTCCGAGCGGCACGGCTGGCACATCGCCGCGGATACATAGGCGTGGTTGAACGTGAGACCTTCTCCGGCAAGGCGGTCGATGTTCGGCGTCTTCGCGTTCCGCCCGCCGTAGAGCGGAAGATCGCTGAAGGTGCAGTCGTCGGCGAGGATGAGGAGGATGTTCGGCCGTTCCGCGGCCAGGGCCGGGATCAGGAGAACGGCGAGGGAAAGCGAGCGGATCAGGGTTTTCATGGATGGCGTTCCTGCGAGAAGGTATTTCGTGGGGGAGGGGAACCGTTCGGATTTTCCCGGACTTTCAACGGAAAGTCACCTCGTCGATGTTCGGACCGGATTGGCCGGCGGTCCGCGGCACGAGCGTGTCGGCGCCCGCCCATGTCCGTCGTCGCGATGAATGTGAAACGCGTGACGAGGGGCGGGAACAACAGGCGGATCACGATCGTTTGTTGCGGATTCTGCGGAATTCGGCGGCGAGCGCCTTCACACGATCGGAATGCCGGTCGATCAGATTCGTTTCCTCTCCGAGGTCGTTTTCAAGATCGTAGAGGGCCACCGGCCGGCCGCCGGCGTCGAGCACGAGTTTCCAGTCTCCCTGATAGATGGCGAAGGCCATTTCCCGGCCGGAGTTCTTGTTTTTCTTCGCCTTTGTCGCGGATTTGAGTTTTCCGGCTTGGTAGCCGAAATCAACGGATGGCCCGCGCCCCGGGCTGGATTGGGTGACGAGGAAGTCCCGCAGCGGTGTTCTGACAGGCACGTCGCCCAACAGAACGGGCGCGAGACTGACGGAGTCAACCGCCTGGCCATGCGGCTTTTCGACGCCGGCGAGATCGAGGGCGGTGGCGACCACATCGTGGGTGCCGATCGGATGATGATAGCGGGTTCCGGGCGCGACGCGGCCCGGCCACGAGGCGATGAACGGCACCCGTGTGCCGCCCTCGAAGATCGTGCTCTTTTTTCCCCGGAGTCCGGCGACGGAGTCATGGCCCATGGCGCGCTCGAAAGGCAGGCCGCCGTTGTCCGATGTGTAAATGACGAGCGTGTCGTCGCGGATGCCGAGTGTCTCCAGGGTGCGGACCAGTTCACCGAGCAGGATGTCGGTTTCGTGCACCATGTCGGTGCGTCCGGTCATGCCCGTCACCCCCTTGAGTTTCTTGCCGGCGATCCTAACGGCGGGGACGTATGGCTCATGGGCGCCGTCGGTGCAGAAGTGCAGGAAAAACGGGCGGTCCCCGTGGTTCCGGACATGGTCCTTGAGAAAGGAAACCGCATCATCTAGCAGAGTGGCGCCGACCTTGGACGCGTCCCAATCGGGTGCCTTGCCGCGTTTCAACCCGGACAAGGTGATGCCGTCGCGGAAAAACGCCTGCGGAGGCGCCTGGTGGCCGCGGGGGATGAGAAGCGAGTGGTCGAAACCCCACTTGACGGGGGCGGCGGTCCGAACGGGCGGCACTCCGGGTTTCATCCCCCAGAATCCGCCGATGCCCGCTTTTCCGAACATCGCGCTTCGATAGCCTGCGTCGCGCAGCATTTGTGCGATGGATTTCTGACCCACCCGGAACTGGGAGGGGATGTTATACCCCCAGGTGCCTTTCTGTGAACGGCCCCGCCACGGGTAGTTCCCGCTGAGCATCGAGTAACGGGTGGGCGCGCACAGGGCCGCCGCGGCGTGGGCGTGCGTGAAGCGCATGCCTTCCGCCGCCAGCTTGTCGACCGCCGGAGCGGGAATCCGGCTCTTCGGATTGTAACACGGGAGATCTCCCCAGCCGACGTCATCGGTGAGAATCACGAGGATGTTCGGTTGCTTCGCCGCGGCGAGAGGTGCGGCGAGGAGCATCAGGGCGGCGAGCAGCGATCGTTTCATTGGGTCGGATCTTCTCTATAGGAACTTGCCGCGTCGGGGTCACTGAGAAATCCCGGAACGGCCGGTGATCGCCGCATCCGCGACAACTACGGGTTCCTGCGCCTGAATTCCTGATAGAAACCGGGCCGTGTCGCCGGCCGCGATGGGTCGTCGGATGTGGCGAGAGCGTTGAAGAAGATCGGGTTGAGGATCCACGGGGTGCCGTCCGCTTTCATCGGGCGGGCGTTTCCGGAAGCGCCCTGGGCATACGCGGAGGTCGCGAGGATGACTCCGTGTTTCTCCATCAGCTCGCAGGACTTGCGGAGGAACTGCGGGTCGTCCCACGGCTGTGAGGCGAGGAAATCATGCATCACGGACTCGGGCACGGGCTTGCGGACGCAGTCGTTGAGGAAATCGCGGACGGTCGTTTCGGGTGCGATGCCGCGGGTTTCCGCGAAGCGCTTGCCGGCCGGCGCGGCGCCGATGGGACGCGCGAGCTGGCGTTTGTAGTGCCAGACGATTGAGAACTCGGTGATGACGAACGGTTTTTCCGGGACCTTTCCACGGACGAAGGACAGCGCCTCTTCGAATTCCTCCAGATTGTTGTGATGAAGGTGGAAGTTCACCGCGTCGAGCTCCTTGGTGGCGGCGAGCCACTCGAGGAGCGCGAGGTTGGCCGGGTGCTCGCGCATCCGCCGCTGGTCCATGCGCGTGAAACCGCCGCACGATAGCCGGAGCGGTGGTCCGTCGCCGCCGAGATTGTTCTTCAGGCCGTGGACGTGCGTGGTGAGCCGCTGGAGGAAACGCACCATCGGGATCGTCCCGTCGCCTCCGGGTTTCATGTCCTCGGGCATGGTGTCGATGTGCACCTCGTTCACGAGCAGCAGCAGATCGGGATGGAGTTCGCTCGCGACCCGTGTGGCGAAGTCGAAGCACTCCTTCTCCCGCGGGCTGTCCGGTGCCGGCACCCGGATGTGTTTCTTCTGGAAATCCCATTTGATCGTGATCGCGATCTTACGGCCGTCTTCGCGCGCCGCGAGAAACGCTTTCACACCGGGATCGTTGGTCAGCTTCTTCCTTCCTGATAGAAACCCGGACGCCGGCAGGAAACCGCGGACCCACCCCGGGTTTCCCGACTTGAGGAGTTCCGGTTTCGCGGCGGCGAGATGCTCGTTGAAGTTGGCGCCGAGCTGGAGCGGCGCCGCGGCGAGGTGGCCGGCGGCGAGGTGGCCGGCGGCGAGGGCGAGGAAACAAAGGAGTCGCATGCAAAAGGCAATTCCCCGGCAAGGACGGGTGTTCCGCAAAAATCGCAAACAGCCGGGGGCCCTACGGTTTCGTCACGGGCGCGCCCTCCTCGACGAGGGCCTTGCGGAGCGCGGCGGCGCGGCCGGGTTGTTCGGAGATCACGTTCTTCGTTTCGCCACGGTCGCTTCCGAGATCGAACAACAGGTCCTCGGTGATCACCGCGGCGGCGAAACGTTTGTCGGATGCGTTCGCGCCCGAACCCATTCCTGCGGCTCCCGCTTCGCCGTTCGCGGGGATGAACTTCCAGTCTCCTTCGCGGATCGCCACGGCGCCGGAAATGCCTTGGGTGATCACGCTCCCGCGCACCGGTTCGGCCGGTTCGCCGCGCAGCACGGGTGTCTGGTCGATGCTGTCCCGGGCTCCGGCCTCGGGCTTCGGTTGTTCGGCGAGACCTGCCGCGGTGGCGAAGATGTCGGTGAGACAGAGGATCGCGTCCGTCGTGCCCTTGCGCACACCCGGACCGCGGGCGATGAAGGGCACGCGCGTGCCGCCTTCGAAGACGTTGTATTTCCCACCGCGCAGGCCGCCGGCCGGTTTGTGACCGTTCGCATCGCGCTCGGAGCCGTCGAAGTAGCCGTCGAAGAACAGCGGCCCGTTGTCGCTTGTTAGAAAAACCACCGTGTCGTCCGCGATGCCGAGGCGCTCGAGCGCGTCGAGCAGTTCGCCGGTCTGCCAGTCGATCTGCTGGATCACGTCGCCACGCACGCCGCACTTGCTCTTCCCGGCGAACGTCGGCGCCGCCACCCGCGGGACGTGCGGCTCGAACATGCCGACCATCAGGAAGAACGGCGCGTCCCTGTGTTTCTCAAGGAACGCCAACGACTTCTCGACCACGGTCGCGGGAAGATCCTCATCCTTGAAACGAGCCGCATGCCCGCCGGTCATCGAGCCGATGCGGCTGATGCCATTGATGATGATGCCGGAGTGCTGCTCGTCCGCCTTTTGCTTGAGCAGGTCTGGGCGCTCGATGCCCGTCGGCTCGTCGCCGAGACGTTTTTGATAGCTGACCTCGATCGGGTCCTCCGGATCGAGTCCGACGACGCGGTGGTTCTCGATCCATAAGCTCGGGACGCGGTCCACGGTGGCGGGGATGATGTGGCAATAGTCGAAGCCGATCTCCAGCGGGCCGGGTTTGATCTCGGCGTTGAAATCGACGGGGCGCACGCCGTCGCCGAGCCCGAGGTGCCACTTGCCGACCACGCCGGTGGTGTAGCCCGCGCTTTTCAGGAACCCCGCGACGGTCGGCTGCGAGGTTTCGAAAGCGAGTGGCGCATCGCCGTCGAGGATGGTGTTCTTCCGCACCTTCTGGCGCCACGGATACTCGCCGGTGAGGATCGAGTAACGCGTGGGCGTGCAGGTGGACGCGGGCGCGTAGGCGCTGGTGAAACGCAGGCCCTCGTCCGCCAGGCGGTCGATGCGCGGTGTGGCGATCTGCTCCGCTCCATAACAACCGGGGTCGCCGAAGCCGAGGTCGTCGGTGACGATCAACAGGATGTTCGGCGGGCGGCCGGAGGAGAGAAGCGCGGACGCGAGAAGAACAGCGAGCGGACGGAGGGGTTTCATGGCGACCATCTAAGCGGATGACGCCACCGGCGCAACGTTGGATCGGGATCAACTTCCCTGATAGAGAGGCCGGCTGATGCGCTCCGGCTCCGCCGCGGAAGTTCGCTCATCGGACGATCCATTCGTAGAGACCCGTCTTCGCGCGGCCCCTTGGCGTGACTTCCAGACGGACGGCGTTGGTGTTCACGGCGGGGAAACGGACTGTCTGGAGCTGGTTCCCGACCGGCTCGGGCAGCTCGGTGCCGACAGGTTTCCATTTGCCATCCTTCTGATAGAGAATGCGGAAAGATGCGGGCGCCCGGCCGTCGTTCGTTGTGCTCCAGTAAAACGAGCACGAGTGGATCTCGCGGGTTTCGAGAAAGTCATACTGGATCCAACGGACCTTCCGGCTGTTCCTACCGCGGTGCGTCCCGCCTTCCAGCGTTCCCGCTCCGATCGGCTTGGCCGAGGTGTCGTCCCACAGGAAACGAGGCGTTTCCGGGTCCGTCGACGACTGGGGAAGAAGTCCGTCGCTCACGCTGCCGGGGTTGCTCCAGCGCAGATGGCCCGAGGTTCTGATGCGGGCGGATGTTTCCGCGGCGGGCGTCTCCGGCCATGCGGCGGCGGGCGTGGTCGCGAGCCAGACGCGCATCGGCTCGCGCCCGCGGTGCGCCCAGGCGTAGTAGGGGATCGCGGTGAGTTCGTGGGGCGTGGATTCCGGTTCGGCGCCGGGTTCCCGCCAGGAGAGCGACTCAATCCCGCCGCGCAGAACGGTCACGCCGCCTAACAAATCCGGCTGTTCCAAGGCGCGGAATTCCGCGTCCGCGGGAACGAGCAGGCTGTGGACCCGGCCGTCGTTGTCGGGGCCTTCCGCCGCATACACGATGGGCCCGCGCATCAGAGCGACGCGGTTGTGGCAGGATTCGACCTTTTCGTCGGCGGTCACCCTGCGGACGGGCATCGGAAGGTCGAACACGATCTTGTCTCCGGTATTCCATTTGCGGGCGAGGCGCACGTAGCCGTTTCCGTCAGCGTTGGCGGAGAGACTCCCGCCATTGAGTGTGAGTGTCGGCTCCGCGTCGGTGCCGCCGGCGTAGCGATAGAGATCCGAGGGGAACGGTGTCTTGAGCCAGCCGGGCACGCGCAGCGCGAGCGTGAACTCCGCTTCCGTGCCGACGGTGATTTCGACCCGGCCGTCCCATGGATAGTTGGAAACCTGGGTGAGCCTCACGGTTTCGCCGCCGATGGGGATCCCGGTGCTGTTCGATCCATAGAGGTTCACGTGGATCGTATCGCCGTGCGTCGCGTAGGCGAACGACGGAATCTGAGGGATGAAGCGCACGACGTTCGGCGGGCAGCACGCGCATGCGAACCACGGCGTGCGGGTGGCGCCGTCGGCCGAGGTGAGCTTGTTCGGATAGAAGAACGTGTTTCCCTCCATCGCCACGCCGGATAGAAACGAGTTGTAGAGACAGCGTTCGAGGATCTCGACATACTTCGCGTCGCCCTCGAGCTGGAACATGCGCTGCTGCCAGAGGATGTTGGCGATGGACGAACATGTCTCATTGTACGCGCCCAGGTTCGGCAGGTCGTATTCACCGGAGAAACCCTCGCCATTGCCGCCGCCGATTCCTCCTGTTAGATAAAGCTTCCTGCCGGCGACGTTTTCCCAGATCGCGTGCAGCGCGTCACGGTACGGCTGGAGGTCCTTGAGCGTCGCGATGTCCGCCATCGCCATGTATTGATAGGCGGCGCGCACGGCGTGGCCCACGGCTTCGTTTTGTTCCGCGACCGGCTGGTGATCCTGGAAATACGGGCCCCAGTTCCCCTTGCGGTCGTCGGAAATGCGTCCGCGTTGTTCGAGGAACCAATGCGCGAGGTCGGCGTAGCGCTTTTCTCCGGTGACCTCCGCGAGCTTCGCCAGAGCGATCTCGATCTCCTGGTGTCCCGACGGAAGTTCGAGTTTCCCGGGGCCGAAGCTGCGGCCGATGCAGTCCGCCGCCTTGACCGCGATATCGAGCAGGTTCCGCTTGCCGGTTTGCTCGAAGTGCACCGCGCCGGCCTCGATGAGGTGGCCCATGCAGTATGTCTCGTGGCTTTCCCGCTCGTGCAACCACCGCTCGCCCTCGACCACACCCTTCACCGGTTGGTCATGGGCGAGCTGCATGACGGTGTAGAGATAGCCGTCCTTCTCCTGCGCCTTCGCCATGGTGGCGATGAGTTCGTCGATCGCGGCCTCCAGCTTCGGATCCTCGCCCTGCCCGAGAATCCGCGCGGCACCCTCGACCACCTTGTGCACGTCCGAGTCGTTGAAACGAAGTCCCTCGTAGAATCCCCCCTTCTCGCCGGCGGCGACACGGAAGTTGTCGAGACGTCGCGTTTTCTCGCATTCGTCGAGATCGTGCCAGACGGTGACCTTGCGGTTGGTCTCGATGCGCGGGTGCCAGAAGTCGGCGGCAGATGGCTTCGTGGACTCCACCGGGAGGTAGGGATAGGGAATCTCTCCGGCGCAGGCGAAGGGAGCCAAAAGAAACGGCCATAGGAACTTCTTCACAACGGACATGGGATTATTGTTCATCCGCACGGCCCGTCAGTTTCCGGAAGATCGCGGTTTCCTCCGGGTCATACGGCATTTGGTCGGGACGGAACAAATCGTGGAACCAGAGATCCGGTTCGGGCAACGGTTCGCCGGGGCGGACGACGTTGCCTGCTTCTCGCTCGCGCGTGACGTTCCTCGGTTTTCCCTTCGAGTTCTTGCGGCTCTCCCAGTTCCAGATCGTCGCGGATTTTCCGGAAACGAACCCCCAGTTCACCGCTCCGGCGTTCAGTTCCTTCATCACCGGCAGGCAGGTCTCGACCGTGCTGCCCATTTCGCGCGCCAGCCACTCCGTGACGAGCACCGGGCGTCCGTCCTTCTGGTATTCGAGGATCTCCTGGCGAAGCCGCGGAGCGCCGCCGCCGTAGCTGTGAATCGAGTGGAGATCGCTGTTCGCGCGGTTGATGGCGATGTTCATCCGGCCGACCGCACCGGACGAGTTCGAGGTGACCGGTTGCGACGGCGCGACCTCCCGCGCCCAGACCCATGAGTCGTGCACGAGTTTCTTCGAGTGGTCGCCGATGCCGCCCTTCGGGTTGGTTCCTTCCATCGGTTCGCCGTCGGAGTTGCCGCGGCCGGGCTCGTTGTAGAGCTCCCACAGCAGCACACGGTTGTCGTCCTTGAAGCGGCGCATCGTGTTCTGGACGTAGCCTTTGAGGCGGGCGGTCTCCGCGGGTGTCGCCCTGCCGTTTCCGTATCGCACCGCCAGCGCGCGCTCCGGCGAGTTCACCCAGCCGGAGTTATGATATGCCTTCACCGGGCGCGGCTGCTCACCCAGCTTGGGACGCGGGAAATGGCAGTCGTCGAAAAACACGAACCACGGGCGGATGCCGTGTTTCCCGCAGATGTCGAGGAAACGATCCATCCGCTGGTAGAGGCCCTGCTCGTCATCCGCCCACACGAGGTCGTGCAGATAGACACGCAGCGTGTTCATGCCGATGGACTCCGCGAGGGCGAGTTCCTTGTCGATCGTTTCCGGATCGAAGGTCGAGGCCTGCCACATCTCGATCTGGTTGATCGCGGTGGCCGGGTAGTAATTGCAGCCGACGAGCCACGGTTGTTTCGCATACCAATCGTTGATGCGTTCCTTGGACCAGCGGCCATCGACCACGGGCGGCAGCTTGCCCGGTTTCGCCTTCCGTCCGCCCTGGGCCCATGCGGAACCCGGCACGTAAAGCAACGAGACGGCGAAAATTGTAAAAAGGCGGGTCATGTTCATCTCCTGATGATTTGATAAAACGCCCGGTCGTTGCGGAAGAACCGGTCCGGATGAGCCGGACCGAAGGCCTCACTTTTTCTTCGCCGCCTGTTTTTTCTTCCCGGGCTGCTTCTTCTTGCCGCCGGGTTTCGGGTAGACGTGGGCGCGCTTGGCCCAGGTCTCCCAATCGGCGGACATCGACTTCACCTTGTCCGGCATCTCCGAGGAGAGGTCGTTGAGCTCGGTGCCGTCCTCGGACAGGTGATAGAGTTCCCACTTGTCGCGCGCCAGTCCGCGGGCCGGGGTCACGCCGCGGCCGACGAGTTTCCACTCGCCGTCGCGGACGAACGCGTTGTTCTCGTGCTCGATGAAGATCGGCTCCTTGCGTGCGAGCGACTTTCCTTCGAAGGCGGGGACCAGCGAAACACCTTCGTTCGGAATGATGTCGTGGCCTTCGAATTTTTTCGGATAGGTGCCGCCGGAAACGTCGACCACGGTCGACATCACGTCGATGAGCTGGGCGGGCTCGCGGTACCAATCGCGCCCCTTGCCGATGCGCGCCGGCCAGTGCGCGATGAACGGAGTGTTCGCGCCGCCCTCGTGGGCGAAGTGTTTGTAGAGCCGGTACGGTGTGGCCGAGGCGTTGGCCCAGGCCTTGCCGTAGCTCGGCACGGTGAGCGGAGTGTTCGGCGCTCGGTCCTTGATCGGATCGCCCACTCCGAGCAGCGAGACTTCCGCGCAGGCGCCGTTGTCCGAGAGGAACAGGATGAGCGTGTTGTCGTAGGCATCATGTTTCTTCAGCGAGGCGAGCAGGTCGCCGATCTTCTGGTCGACGCGGTCGATCATCGCGGCGTAGGCGCCCATGCGGAAGCTGCACTCTTTCTTCTGTCGGTCGCCAAGGCTGTCCCACGCTGGCACTTCGGGATCGCGCGGCGAGAGTTTCCACGACGACGGGATGAGTCCGGACGCCTTCTGGCGGGCGAAGCGCTGCTCGCGGAGTTTGTCCCATCCCATATCGAACTTGCCGCGGTATTTCTCCAACTCCTGATCGTGCGCGTGGTGCGGCCAGTGCGGCGCGGTGAAGGCGAGATAGAGGAAGAACGGCTTCTCCTTGGAAGGTCCGGCTTCGTGCTCGTCGATGAAACGGATCGCATGATCGGCGAACGCATCGGTGGTGTAGAACGGCCGGTCGGTCGTGCTCTCCGGGGTATCGACAGGGGTGTTGCCGTCGTAGATGATCCGCCAGTCGTATGGATGGAAGAAGTGGGTGGCGCCGGAGAGGCAGCCGTAGTAGCGGTCGAACCCGCGCTGGAGCGGCCAGTCGGCTTGGTCCGTGCCGGACAGGTGCCACTTGCCGGTCATGAAGGTGGCGTAGCCCGCGGACTTCGCGACCTGGGCGAGCGTCACGCACGAGTTGTTGATGTTGCCGGCGTAGGCGGGAGGTGTGTTCGCGTTCTTGTTGGCGTTCTCGCCGGTCATGTGGCCGATGCCCACCTGGTGCGGCGCCAGTCCGGTGAGCAGTGTCGCGCGGGTGGGGCAGCAGCGGGCACTGTTGTAGAACTGGGTGAAACGAAGGCCGTCCTTCGCCAGCGAGTCGATGTTCGGTGTGTCGATCTCGGAGCCCCAGCAACCGAGGTCGGAATATCCCATGTCATCGACCATGATGAGGATGACGTTCGGTTTGGCCGGAGCCGCGGCGGATACGGCGGCAGCGAACAACGATGCCGCGAGGGTGAGGAAAGTTGTGTTTCGAATCATGGTCTTCGTGGGTTCTTGAAATGGTGACGTGGCGGGGCGTGAAATCTACCCCCGCGGGCGGCTCAGGATGTTTGTTTCGCGCGTGAGATCTTGTCGGCGAGTTTTCTCTCCATGTCGTGGATCACGGATGCGTTTTCGGGGTCCGCGGCGACGTTTCGTTTGCCGAGCGGATCTTTTTTCAGATCGATGAGAAGCGTTTGTTTGCCCTGTTCCGGCGTGTTCCAGCGGGAGAAGAAATAGCCGTCGGTGGTGATCGCGTCGCCCGGTCCGAAGCGGGTGTAGGCGTGGTCGCGGTGGCCGGCCGATGGATCCGAGAGGGTGGTCGCGAAACTCCGGCCGTTGATCGTCGCCTTGTCATAGGGAATTCCGGCGACATCGCAAAGGGTCGGATGGATATCCACGAACTCGACGAAGGTTTTCGCCGCTCCGTGGGAAACGCCCGGGCCCTTCATCCAGAGCGCGGTGCGGAGTGCTTCGGGATACAACTGGTTCTTTGCCCATTCGTTGTGTTCGCCGAGGATCCACCCGTGGTCGCCGAGCACGACGACGACGGTGTTGTCTGCGAGTTTCAGCGAGTCGAGCTTGTCGAGCAGCATGCCGAGCAGCTTGTCGGCGTGGGTGACGCAGGCGTAGTAGCCCTGCCGCATGTGTCGGTGATAGGGGTCCGTGTTGTATTTCAGCACCCGTGCGAAGTCATGGGTCGCGGGGATGTAGGCGAACTGCTCGGTGACCCGCCGCAGGGCGGTCGGCGCGTCGGCGGGCCGCTCGCGGAACGGTGCAAGCCCGATCTTCGGCAGGCGGTATGGCTCCCATGCCTCGGCCGGCGCGTAGAACGGCATGTGCGGCTTGGCGAAACCGCAGGCGATGAAGAACGACTTGCCGGATCCGCCGAGACGTTCGAGATCCTTCATCGTTTTCACGGCGATCGTGCCGTCGTGTGACTCAAGCGTCGGGATCCGGCTTTGTTCGAACATCGGGCGCTTCTTTTGCTTCTTCCCGTTTGGTCCCTTGCGGAACTGCCTGGTTTTCTCGAAGAACGCCTTCGTTTCCGGATTGTGGAACGTGGTGCCGGTCGTCTCCGGACGCCATGGTGTTTCCGACCACGAGCGGTCCGCGGTGTCCTCCTTGTGATGGAAGACCTTGCCGTTGGAAACCGTGGTGTAGCCCGCTTCGCGGAAACGCTGGGGCAGCGTGACGCGACCCGGCGCGTCTTTCTCGGCCCAGCATTTGAAATTCGGGAACCTTTCCTTCGTCGGATAGACCGAGGTCATCAGGCTGGCGCGCGAGGCTCCGCAGGTGGGCACCTGGCAATACGCGCTCTCGAAACGAAGTCCGGACGCGGCGAGGCGGTCGAAGTTCGGCGTGTGCATATGCGCCTCGCCATAGTCGCGCGTCATCGGCTTGAGGTCGTCGATGTACACGAGGAGGATGTTCGGCCGCGCCGCGGCGGCGACGGCCGAGGCGGCGGCGAGCAGGAGGATGCTGCGGATCATGGGTTTCATCGGTTGGCGTCCTTTTTGCGTTTCTTCTTCGGCTTGTTACCCGGCTTGACCTTCTTGTTCCGGTTCTTGGCGAGGTGGGCCGTGGCATCCAGTTCGGTCCGGAGTCCCTTGTCGCCGCAATGTTCCATCCATTTTTCGAGTTCCGCACGCAGCTCGCGGCGGACCTCCTCGTATTCCGGGTTCTTGGCGAGGTTGCGTTGTTCCTCCGGATCCTTGGCGATGTCGTAGAGTTCGACGGACGGGCGGAACTTGTAGCGCTTCACTTGTTCGGCCGCGTGTTTGTCACCGTCCGCGGCGGCGCGTTCCCAGCTCTTGAACTCCTTCGAGTTCGTGCAGGCGTTCTGAAACTCGATCTCGGGACTGAAGTTCCAGATGTAATGAAACCTCTCGGAGCGCACCGAACGGATGCCGAAGTGATCGGATCCGTGGTGGATGCCGCGGGTGGTCATGATGCCGAACACATGCTCCTTGTGACGTTGTTTCCCCGCGAACATGGGGAGCAGGCTGCGGCCGTCGATCTCGGGCGCGAGCTCGCCGCCGGCGGCATCGATGAACGTGGGAAGGATGTCGACGTATTCGATCATCGCCTGGTTTAGCGTGCCCGGTTTGATCCTCCCCGGCCAGCGTGCGATGAACGCGGAGCGCAGGCCACGGTCGTAGCAGGTCCACTTGGCGAAGGGCAGCGAATTGCCCTGCTCGCTCACGACGATGACGAGCGTGTCCTCCGTCATCTTGTGTTTGTCCAACAAGCCCAGCGCGCTGCCCACCTGGCCGTCGAAGTAGGTAATCTCGGCGAGGTAGCGCGACATCCCCTCGCGGGTCGCCGGGGTGTCGGCATAGACCGGCGGCAGTTTGATCTCCGCCGGCGGGTATCTCGACGGGTCGCCCTTGTTCCACGGTGTGTGGGGTTCGTTCGAGCAGAGCAGCAGGCAGAACGGCTGGTCCTTCCCGGCGCACTCGCCGAGGAACGCATCGACCTTCTTGAAATCCGGATTCTGCGCCGTGCCCAGCCGCTCCCAGGAGAACACCGCGGGAGGACTCACGTGCGTCTTGCCGCTCAGGGCGACGCGATATCCGAGCGGCTTGAGGTATTGCACCACGCTCTTCACGTCGTCGCGGACGAAGGTGTGGTTCGGATAGGCTCCGGATTTCACCGGATACTGGCCGGTGTAGATCGAATGCCGGGTGGGTGAGCACATCGGCGCCGCCTGGAAGCAGCGGGTGAAACGCATCCCCTGGGTGGCGAGGCGGTTGATGTTCGGCGTGTGGGCTTGGCCGCCATAGCAGCCGATGTCCGACCACGTGCAGTCGTCCGCGATGAGGAAGACGAGGTTGGGCTTGGCGCGCGCGGTCGCGGTGAGCAACGCCGCGATGGCGAGTGTGCGGATGATTCGCATGCGGAGTTCGAAGGTTTGTTCTTTCCGCTACACTCGGGCGGCATTGCCGGTCGATGTCACGGAGGATTTGGAAACCACCCAAAGTGGTGGAAGTTCCGAGTCCGCTTCTCACGAATCGAACTTCTGCACCTCGTCCGGACCGGGGGTGGCGTAGGCAGGGTCCTTGGCGCGGATGTGGATGCCGCCGTTGTCGAGGACGCGGACGTCGAGCGGAACGATGGTGGTGCCGCGCTGGTTGATGGATTGCGCGTTCCCGGAGAGATCGCGGGTTTCGATGCCCTCGCGCGGGAGCGGGGGAACGTTCGCGTTGAAGAACGCGGTGCACCACCACTTGCCGTCGCGGGTTTGGAACGGCGTGCCGTGACCGAGGAAACGACCGGCGAACTTGCGCGGACCATACGGCCCGCGGATCTTGTCCGAGGTGGAGTAGTAGAGGTTGTAGGAACCCTTGCGGCCGCGGTCGGTGGACCACGCGGTGCCGAGGTGGACGTATTTGCCGCCGACCTTGATCATCGTGGCGCCCTCGTGGCCGATGCGGTTGATCGTCTTCGACGGATCTTCCGGATTCGGGCGGGTGCTGGACGGGTCGATGCGCGTGCGCGGTCCGGTGAACTTCGTGAAGTCGTCGGCGAGCGGCTGGACCTCGGTGTTCTCCGAGAGCACCCACCATTTCGAGCCGTCATGATAGAGCGACGGGTCGTGGTGGCCGCCGAACCTGCGGCCCATCGGGTGCGTCCACGGTCCCTTGAGTTCCGGGCCTGCGGACAGGGCGAGGTTCGACTTCTGCTTCGGGCAATGGACGAGCGCCCAGCGTTTCATCCCGGGGATCCAGTGGACCTCGGGCGCCCAGATCACATTTCCGGGTTTGGGAAACGAGCTGTCCTTGAGCGTGAAGATCGGGCCGAGGGATTCCCAGTCGATGAGGTCCCTGCTCTTCCACACGCGCACGGTGTTGCCGACGGCGGACTGGTCGCCGAGGCCGATGTTGTAGGGATCGGTCTTCTCGCGTTTGTCGTCCTCGTTGATGGTGGTTCCGGTTAGATAATAGAAGTCATCCGGGCCGCGGGTGATGTAGGGATCGCGGATCCAGCCTTCCTTGATGTAGAGCGCGCGGTCGTGGGACTTTAGGCCGGCCTCGATCTCCGCGCGGGGCATCGCGGGCGCGACCGGCGCGACCTTGGCGTCCGGGATGGCCACCATCGCCATGCCGGCGGTGGACGACGCCGCGGTTTTCCCACTGAGAAGTCCGGAGTCGGCGAGGATCTTCGAAAGCCGCGAGGGAGGCAGTTTCCGCACCTTGCGATCGTAGGTGATGAGACCGTTGATCTCGCCCTCGACGTCGGTGGTTTGAGTATAAATGCCGCCGGCGATGCCCTTGTTTTCCAACTCGGCGAGCTTCTCGATGGATGTGGTGTAGCGCTGGATCCATTCCTGCTTGTTCTTCGGCAGGCCGCCGTATCCCCAATTGCGTTTCTTGGGGTCCCACAGGTGGCCGGGAACGGGGAAACCATGGCCGCCGAATTCGCCGACGACCTTCACGAAGTCATTGAAACGGCCGCCTTCGCCTTGTTGGAACGGGAAGTCGGGATGTGGATATTTGTGGGCATCGACGATGTGGCCGACCGGGAAGAAGTTTCCTCCCGACGCGATGTTGATCGTGCGGGTGGGATCGTAGCCGACGATCCATTTGCCAACGTCCATCGTGCGGTGCTGGCCCCAACGTTCGTTGAAGGGAACCCAGACGACGATGGACGGATGGTTGTGCAGGGAATCGACCATGCCTTTCAGTTCCACCATCCATTGTTTGTGGGCTTCATCCGGCCAGGTCGCCTCGGGCGGATCCGGCGCGAGGCGCGGCCACTCGGGGCTGGATTTCTTGAAGCGGTTCTGGCCTGTGCCGGAGGAAACCTGGTCCTGCCAGACGAGCATGCCGATGCGGTCGCAATGGGCGTAGTAGCGCCGTGGCTCGACTTTGATATGTTTCCGGATGGTATTGAAACCAGCGTCCTTGAGGAAGCGAATGTCGGACACCATGCCTTCGTCGGACGGCGGGGTGAGCAGGCCGTCGGGCCACCACCCTTGGTCGAGGGTGCCCCAGTGGAAGTAGGTTTTTCCGTTGAGGGTGAGGCGGAGGTGGCCGTCGGCGTCGCGGTTGACGCCGGTCTCGCGCAGGCCGGTGTAGGACTTCACGCTGTCGTCACCGAAGCGGAAGGTCAGGTCGTAGAGCGTGGGCGACTCCGGAGTCCAGAGCTGCGGGTCGGGGATCTTGAGGGTGACGGTTTCACCGGGTTTGCCGGTGCCTTTGGCGACCTGCTTGCCGTCGATCGACGCGGTGACCTCCACCGGTTTGTCGTTTCCGCCGCTGGCGTCGAAGTCGAAGGTGACGGTGCCGTCGATGGCCGGGACGATCTTCACCGACTCGAGGTGATCGGCGGGCACGGTTTCCATCCAGACGGTCTGCCAGATGCCGGTGACGGGCGTGTACCAGATGCCGCCGGGTTCGGAAACCTGCTTGCCGTGGAGCTGCCACCCGGTGTCGGTGGCGTCGGTGACCTTCACGGTGAGCGTGTTGTCGCCGGCCTTGAGCGCGTCGGTGACGTCGAAGGAAAACGGCAGGTTGCCGCCGGTGTGCGCGCCGACATGTTTGCCATTGACCCACACGGTGGTCTGATAGTCGACCGCCTCGAAATGAAGGATGCAGCGATTGCCGCCGGACGGAGCGGGCGCATCGAAGCTGCGTTGGTACCAAACCGCATCGTCGGGTGTGACGCGTTTCTTCACGCCGGACAAGGCGGACTCGATGCAGAACGGCACGAGGATTTCGCCGCTCCACGACGATGGCGCGGAGTCGGCGGATTTCCTGGTGATGGCGTAATTCCAGAGGCCGTTGAGGTTCCGCCATTCCTTTCGTTCGAATGCGGGGCGAGGGTATTCGGACCACGCTGAGTCCGGGCTGAGTTTCTCCCCCCAATCGGTGAGCATGGAGTCGGGCGCGGGCTGCCAGGCGTGGGCCGTGGCGGTCAGGGCGAGTGCGATGATGGCGGGTTTCATGATGGGAAATGGGTCAGGGACGGTCGTCACCGGTGCGGCTGGACAGCACCTTGCCGTTGAAACGGTTGGGCGCGGGGTAGTCGCCGGCGGCGGAACGCGAGTCAAAGCCGATGCTCAGGCCGTCCACCGGTTGCACCGGAATGAGTCCGGGCGAAGCGCGGCGGAATGGATTCGAACCATCGACGCTGAGCGTCATGTCGTGCTCATCCAAGGTCGCGACGAGGCGCACGTGGCCGCCGGCCGGCCGGTCGGCGATGACGCGGGTGACCTCGCCATCGATCCGGACATCGAACGCGGGGCGACCTTTGACGAAATGGAGCGCGTAGCCGAAGCGGTCGCCGCCATGGGCGAGGACCACGCCGGCGGGCCGCTTCGCTTGGATCTCGGCGGTGAGATGCAGCGGCTTGTTGGCGATGTCGGTATGGGATTCGCCGTTGGATGCGGTCTCGCCTTTGGCGAAAGGATCGGCCCCGACCTTGCGCGCCCATGTTTCCCATTCGGCGACGAGTTCCTTGAGGATCTCGGGTTTCTCGTTCGCGAGGTTCTTCGTTTCGGAGCGGTCGTTCCCGAGGTTGTAGAGTTCCCAGCGTTGTTCGTCGGGCTGGCGTTTGCCCCAGACGATCTTCCAATCGCCCTTGCGATAGCCGCGCGCGTCCTGGTGTTCGGTCGGGATGCCGCGGGGAGCGAGGCCCTCGCCGCGTGCGGCTGGCAGGAGCGAAACGCCGGAGACGGGTTTGATGTCATGGCCGCCGCGTGTTTCGGGATATGGTGTTCCGGTGGCGGCGCAGACGGTGGGTACGATGTCCATCGTATGTCCGGGATCGGGCACAAATCCGGCGCGGGATTTCACACCTGCGGGCCAGTGGATGACGAGGGGCGACGAGATGCCGCCTTCATGGCAGAAGTGTTTGTACATGTTGAGCGGCGTGTTGCAGAGCATCGCCCAACCGGACCCATACGAGCTGTGGGTATGGTCCTGTCCCATGCCGGCGAGTTGGGCACCGGTGTGGAGGATGGTCTCGCCCTTGCGGGACGGGCCGTCGAATCCAAAGGGCCCCCACTCATAGCAGGCGCCGTTGTCGCTCAGGAAAACGATGAGGGTGTTGTCGAGTTCGCCGTGTTTCGCGAGGTCCTCGACGATGCGGCCGACGCCGTCATCGACGTGCTCGACCATCGCCGCGAAGGTGGCCATGCGGCGGGCGAGGTCCTCGCGGCGCTCCGCGGGCAGCGAGTCCCACGCCGGATTGTTCTCGCCGGGGAAACCGTTGGCGATGTCGTCGCGGTCGACGGGCACCTGCGAGCGCGGCGGCAGCGGCGTGTCGGCGGGCATCAGGCCGAGTTTCTTCTGCCGTTCGAGCCGCTCGGCGCGGAGGACATCCCAGCCCTTGCGGTAGGTGTCCATGTGGCGGTCGATGCTTTTCTTGGGCGCCTGCACGGGGAAGTGCGGCGAGGAATGGGAGAGGAAGAGGAACCACGGCTTGCCCTCGTTGTCGCCGGAGCGGGCTTCCTTGAGAAACTCGAGTGCGTAGTCGTTGAAGACGTCGGTGGCGTAGTATTCGCCACGCGGGCGGTCGATCTCGGGCTTGGTGCCTTCGGGCAGGCGGACGTATTCGCCGGGGTCCCACTGGTTTCCGGCGTAGGCGAGGAAATTCCGATATCCATAGTAGTTCTGGACGCCGCGTTCCATCGGCCCGGGCACGCCCATGTGCCATTTGCCGATCATCCAGGTGGTGTAGCCGGCGTCGCCGAGGATTTCCGCCAGGGTGGCGGTGTCCGGAAGCAGGTGGCCGGTGTAGGACGGCGCGCCGTCGCCCCGCGGCTGCGCGGTGGCGAAGGACCCGATGCCGGCCTCGTGCGGATGCAACCCGGTGAACAAGGATGCGCGCGACGGACAGCAGCGTGCGGAATTGTAGAAGGCCGAGAATTTCGTGCCGCCGGCCGCCAGCTTGTCGATATTTGGTGTCGGGATTTCAGAGCCGTAGCAGGAAAGGTCGGAAAACCCGAGGTCGTCGGCGAGAATGAGCAGCACGTTCGGCCGGTCGCCGGCCGTGGCGGCCGCGCCCAGTCCGAGCACGGCGGAGAAAAGAATGGCAACGGGTTTCATAGGTTCGTTGGTGGGTGGGAGCCGCCGCGCGGGCGTAGTACTCCATGGATTGATTTCCGCAGCGCCCCGGGTGTTTCGGGAAATCTCAGTCTCCCGCGGTGATCACGCGGATTTCATCGACCGATTCACCCGCGAAGAAGACGACCGAGACGGTGCGGCGGTCTTCCGACAGCGTGATGGTGTCCGGTTCGGTCTTCGGACCGCCCTCCACGCCGCGCATGTCCGGGTTCTGTTCGGGTTCTGGAATGGGGGCGGCGGTGGCGATTTTGTCGGTGAGGCGCAGCTTGCCGGTGGAGGTGATGAGGCCGAGTACCGGGCGGTCGAAGGTGACGGAGCCTTCGAATCGCTTGAAGACACCGTAGTCGAGAACGCCGACGGGGTTGTACCGGAGCAGATAGCTGCGTGCGTGTTGGGTGCCTTCCGAGAGGATCGGATTCGCGCCGTGAAGGCCGCGCCAGCTCCGGCCACCGAAGTTTCCGGGTTCCACGATGTCTGCCGGGAGCCTCGGCGGAAGTTTGAATGAACGGCGCTCGGGGATCACCAGAATGTGGTTGTCGTCCTCGTGGAGCGCGACGATTTCCGGCGTGTTTGGCGGTGCGGGCACCACCTCGCCGGTGGTCGATTGGATGCCGGAGGCGACCGGCCAGGTGCGCGTGAACGGCGAGGGTTCGAATGTCAGGTCCTCAAGGCCTTCTCGTGAGGTGGCGCGGACCGCCTTGCCCTTGAGAAGCTTGCGGTTTTCGCCGCTGTTCGAGACCTCGACCTCGCCGTCGAGGACCATGAAGTCCGCCGATCCGTCGGGGCGTGCCGAGACACCGAACGAGGTGCCGAGGTCGGTGAGCGTGGCGGACTCGGTGTCGACGCGGAAACCATGTGCCGTATCCGGGCACCATGCGTTGAGATTGCCGGACTGGAGGATGATTTCCTTGGCGCTCTTGACCGTGAAACGGGCGGGCGCTTCGACGGCGACGACGGCGCCATTGGTGAATTCCAGCCTCATCATGCCTTCGTCGAGTTCGATCCGCTGGTTCTCGTGGATCGTGACGGATGCGTTCATGGCACCGTTCTCCCCGCCGCTGATGCGGGTGGCGACGGCGACGAGAGGGACGGGCGCTCCGCCGGTCCCGCGTTTCTTGAGCAGTGCCAGAGGGATGGCGGCCAGCGCGAGACAGGCGGCGAGGGCGATCACCGCCCGGCGCTGCATGCGGTGGGTGCGGATGCGCCTGCCGACCTCCTGCGGGAAATCCGAGGGGCTTTCATCGCCGAGTTTCCGGAGGTGGCCGGCGATCGAGAAGGAAAAGCGTTCGTCGCTGAACTTCGGATTCATCCGGAACAGCGATCCGGACACCAGAAGCTGCCGGCGCAGTTCGTCGAGCAGCGCGGGATCGTCGCGGACGATTTCGAAGAGGCGCTCGCGGCCGGCTGGGTCGATCGAGCCGTCGAGAAGATCGGCGCAGAGGGCGTCGAATTCGGAGTCTGGATGTTCAGTGTGCATCGTGGACTTCACGAGAGTGGAGGCATTGGGCGAGCGTCTGGCGGGCGTGGAAAAGCATTTTGCGCACCGCGACGGCGCTCATGGCGAGGTCTTCGCCGATCTGCGAAGCATTGCGGTCTTGAAAATACCGGGCGTCGATGACCTTGCGGGTGCGGTCGGTGAGGCGTTCGAGACAGGTGCGGAGTGCTTCGTAGCGGATTTCGCAATCCTGCAGGGCTCCCGGTTCCATCGATGCGTGGGGTGCCTGGAGCAGCAGGCTGGTGAGGTTTTCGTCGAGCAGGCGCTGGCGCCGTCCGGACTTGCTGAGCTCGTTCATCACCAGGTTGCGGGCGATCCGGCGCAGCCACGGTCCCGCGTTGTCCGGGCTGTCGAGTTCGTCCCATTTGCGGTAGGCGACGAGGAATGCTTCCTGGGCGATGTCGTCCACCCACGTGTGGTCGACGCCCAGCGAGCGGATGAAGTAGCGCAGGCTCGAGTGGTGTTCGTGGACCACCGCGTCGATCTGCTCAAGTCGGTTGGATTTGGATTTCACGGGCTTTGAAACAAGGATTTCGCGGGAAGCGCCGGTGTTCCAAGGTTTTCTTCGGCCACGGGGTCAGGGTTTCGGCGGGACGGCCAGCGCGGGCCCCTTGTCCGGTGGCATCGAGCGGTGCCAACCGACGGCCAGCCGCGTGAGCCGCTCGACCTCGGCCTTGCGGGAATCCGCGAGGTTTTTCGTTTCTCCGGGGTCCTTGGTGAGGTGGTAGAGCTCGGGGTCCGATCCGTCGTATTCGCACAGCAGCTTCCATTCGCCATCGCGGACGGCAAGGTCGGGGAGTTCGCGCGCGGGCCCGGACGAGTCACGGTCCGGCGGACGACGCCAGAAGATCGGCTTCGTGCGTCCGGTGCCGGATTTTCCGAGCAAGGTGGCGGAAAGGTCCTCACCGTCGAGTTCTTCGCTCGGTTGAGCGCCCGCGAGGGCGAGCAGCGAGGGCGCGATGTCAAAGGCGGCGAAGACGGCGGATTCGTTCGCGCTTCCGGCCATCGATGCGTCCATCATGCCCGGCGCCCATGCGATGAGCGGCGAGCGGATGCCGCCTTCGAAGAGCATGCCCTTGGTGCCGCGGAAGGGACCGGCGGATCCAGCACCCGGCTCGGGACCGTTGTCGGAGCAAACGAGCACGACGGTGTTGCCGCGCAGTTCCGGCGAGTTGCGGATGTGGTCGAAGAGGCGGCCGAACTGCACATCCATCTCCCGCAGAACGGCGTGGTAGAGGCCTTTCTTGTTGCCCGCCCAGTGCTTGAGCGACGGGAAAAACGGCGAGTGGACGTCGTCCGGCCACAGGTTCACGTAGAACGGCTTCTTGTCCTTCACCGCCTGGTCCATGAACCCGATCGCCGGATCGATGAACCCGGTGGTGATCTCGCAGCGCGGCATCCAGGTGTAGGGCCCGCCGAGGCGCTCGGCATCCTCCCAGATCTTGAACGGCTTCTTCTTCTGCGGCGTGCGGACGAGCGGCAGCAGCTTCGGCCCCATGCCTTCGAAGTTGGTGAGGCTCTTGTCGTAGCCGTAGTCGGTGATCGGCGGCGCTTCGTCGACGTCGCGCTGGCCGCCGAGGTGCCATTTTCCGAAGTGGCCGCAGGTGTAGCCTTGTTGTTTCAACGACTTCGCGAGCGTCGGGGCGGCCGGATCAAGCCACTGGACCATCCCCCGTCGTTTGTTGTCCTTGCGGTTGTTGAGAAACGAGGTGATGCGCCAGCGCTGCGGATACTGCCCGGTGGTGAGCGCGCAACGCGACGGGGAGCAGATCGGCGCGTTGACATAGAAGCTCTTGAAGCGGATGCCTTCGGAGGCGAAGCGGTCGATGTTCGGGGTTTCCGCCTCCTTGTTTCCGAAACACGAGAAGTCCCCCCAGCCCATGTCGTCGATGAAGACGACGACGAAGTTCGGCTTGGGCGCGGCGGCGCTGGCGAACGGCGCGGCGAGACACGCGGCGAGCAAGGTGGCGATCAGGTGTTTCATGACGTTCAACGGGTTTCGACGAGCACGGGTCCGGGATGATTGACCGAGGCGGCGCCGAGGTCGGCCCCGGGGAAAACGCCGCGGTGGATCTTCTTGTTGTCATCCCCCTCATGGAGTCCCTGTCGGTCGGGCGTGGGGTTCGCCGGCACGCTGTCGGCCGTTTCGGACTTCCAGCGATCGAGCAGCGCGCGCATGCCGGCGAGGGTCTCCGCGTGGGCGGGATCCTTGGCGAGATCGTGAAACTGATGGGGATCCGCGGTGACGTCGAAAAGCATCTCGGCCGGTTGAGGGACCTTGGTGAGCAGCGCCTGCGCCTCGCTGAGTTTGCCGGCTTCCGCCCATTCCCAGAGTTCCTTCGCGGCGGGGAAACGGTAGGCCGCGGATTCGCCGGAAACGTTGTGGCGCTCCGGCCACGCGTTCCAGATATAGAGGAAATCGCCGCGCCGCACCGCGCGTTCGTGGAGCTGATAGACATGCCAGTTCCGCTCGGCGAACGCGACGTCGCGCGTGAAGGCGGACGGGTCCCGCAGCACCGGAGCGAAGGAAACGCCCTGCACCGTCGCGGGTTTTTCCACGCCCGCGAGATCGAGGAAGGTGGCGGCGAAATCGATGGACGACACAAGCGATCCGGTCCGGCCTTTGGAAACGCCGGGGCCGGTGACGAGAAGCGGCGTCTTGATGCCCGAGTCGTAGAGATACGTCTTGCAGCGCGGGAACGGCCGGCCGTTGTCCGAGCAATAGACCACATACGTCGAGTCCGCGATGCCCTGGCGTTCGAGTTCGTCGTAGAGCAGGCCGAGCGTGTGGTCCGTGCGGCTCACCTCATGATAGTAGTTCGCCATCTCCTGACGCGTTTCCGGACCATCCGCAAGCATTGGCGGCACCGGGGACTCATCCGGTTCGTATCGCGGCGCGTCGTTGGTGAATTGGAACGGATGGTGCGCGTCGTGCGAGGCGAACCAACAGAAGAACGGTTTGTCTTTCGGGCGCTTGCGCAGGTGGCCGATCCATTTCTCGCTGCCCGCCGGTCCGCTGTCCGACGACTCGGCAAACCCGAGCGGCTTCGGTTTCGCCATGTGGTTCTTGCCGGAGATCACCGTGTGGTATCCGGCCTTGCGAAGCGCCTGGACGAAGGTCTTCTGGTCCTTCGGCAGCGGCGTGTGGAGCTCCGGCGCGCCCGTGTTGTGCGGGTAGCGTCCGGTGATGATCGAGCACCGGCTTGGCGAACACGAGGAGATGGTTAGATAGGCGTTGCCGAAGACCAGCCCACGCGTCGCCATGCGGTTCAGGTTGGGTGTCTTGACCGCCTCGTTGCCGTAGGGACCGAGATCGTCCGGCGAAATGTCATCCGTGAGGAAGAAGATGAAATTCGGACGTTCGCCGGCGGAGCGCACCGTGGTGCAAGCAACGAAGGCGGCGAGCAGGGTGGCAACGAGGTGGAGACGGGACATGGCGGGGTTTTCGGTTGCGGAACGTTCAGCGCCGCGGACCGCCGAGCCATGGGAAGGCGGCGATGCGAAGCGTGGTCGCGCCATATGGAACCAACGTGATCTCCTCGGGTTTCGCGTTTTCCGGGCGTTCCGCCGGACTGAGCGGAGGAAGCGCGGCCGAGTGACGGTTGAGCTTCCAATCCGGAAGACGGATGCCGCGCGTCGTCATGCGGACCGGAGCGTTCTCGAGAGTCCATGGGTTGTTAGGGATCCCGTCGGAGAAACTCACCTCGATGTTTTTGCCCGGTTGGTTGACCACCGCGGCGGGAAGCGCGTAGTTCCATGGCGATTCCGGACGGACCTCGTCGAAACCGCGGTCCGGCGCGCCGGCCGGCACTCCATCAGGCCGCGGTTTCTCCACGCGTTTGGTTTCTCCTTTCACGGCGAGAGCGTAGACGAGCGGCCCGCGTTCGATCGCCCGGGTGTTGGCGAACCAGCGGCTGGTCCGCAGCGGCATCCGCAGTCGGAGTTCGATCTTGTCGCCGTCCTTCCACTCGCGGTCGACGCGGTGCATCGTGTTCGGCTTGGGCGCGGGGAGCGCCTCGCCGTTCACCGTGAGTTCGGCGGCGGGTGTCCACTCCGGGATGCGGAGGTGCAGCGGGAAACGGACGGCGCCGTCGGTTTTCACCGTCATCGTCACGGTCTCGCGGAACGGATAGCCGCCGGCCTGCCCGAGCGTCACGGTTCTGCCGTCCGCGACCTTCGCCGTCACCGACGAGGGCGCGTAGGCGACGGCCGCGAGCCCGCCGTCTTTCGATGCCATCCACATGTGTTGCACGAACTTCGGCCAGCCCTGGTGCAGGTTGCAGGTGCAGCAGGGGTAGCCGTGGGTGAGTCCGTAGACGACCCGGTCACCATTGTCGTTGAAGAAGTCGCGGTCACCGTGATCGATGAGCACCTGGTTGGTCTGTTGGAAATACTGGCGTCCGTGGTGATCGTCGGTGCACTGGGTGGGCAGCGCGTTGAAGGCAATGCGTTCGAGCCGGTCGCCGTGCCGCGGATTTCCGGTGACCTCGAACATCTTCTCGAGCGAGAACATCATCTCGACGGCGGAGCAGAGTTCGGAGCCGCGGTCCGGCGCGTCGCCGTGCATGCCCTCGTCGCCACCGTAGAGGCCGTGCGGCTGGCCGTGGAAGGTGCGGATGTCCGCGAATGCGTTCTCGGTCGCGTCGAGATGCCTCTGCTGCTGGTCCTGCTGCCAGCGGATCGTCGGCGTCTTCATCATCTGCGCGAGGTTCACGCAATGCAGCGCCTGTCGGTCCTGGTCCGCGCGGATCTGCACGTGATTCTGCGGTCCGGGCGAGAACCAGTCGGTCACCGGCACGGTCTGTTTGTCGATGAGGTCGCCGAGTTCCAGCAGAAACCTGTCGCCTGTGATGTTGTAGAGCCACAGCACGACCATCAGGTTGTCGCCGCCGCGCTGCGCGGCCCACCACGATCCGCTCTTCGGGTTGTTCGGGTCGTGCAGCGGCGCGCCCGGCAGTGTCTTGAGCTGATAGCGGAAATACTTCGTGAGGCAATCGACGACTCGTTGGTCGCCGGTGGCCATATAGTGCTGCTGGAGGACCTTGAGCATCACCATCCGCGGCCACCAATCGTCGGGTTTCAGGACCTGCGCACCGTTCGGCGGTGGCTGGGTCCGCTCGGAATCCTTCATTTCCACCGGTCCGATGTACCCGTCCTCGCGCTGGTTGGCGATGGTCCATTCGATCCATCGCTGCGCTTTCTCCTGAAGTGCCTTGTCGTCCAGAATGCGCGCGAGCGGATAGAGCCCGTCGATCCAATACGGACCGCGCTCCCATGTGTCGCCATCGCCGCCGAGCCACGCGTTGCGGTCGCCGCAGACCTCGGGGTACCACTCGTCAAGGTGGCCGGTCATGCCCGCGGCCATGCGTTCGAGCTCGTCGCGCAGCCAGGCTTCCGGGCGGATGGCTCCGAGCGGCAGCTCGGTGTATGGCTTCGCGGCGAGCGGCTCGCGGTTGAAAACCGGACCGGGCGTTTCGGCGGATGCCATAAGCGGCACAAGACAGAAGAGGGAACGGAGAGCGATGTGCATTCGGTGGGGGTGGTAGTTGATGTTAGACAAGAAGTTTCATGCCGAAGCCGGGTGCGTCCGACACGCGGACCTTGCCGTCGCGGAGCGGATAGTCGCCGAAGTCGACGTCCTCGGATTCGCAGGTGACGCCCTCGATGGTGCAGCAGTTGCCGAGTCCGGCGGCGAGGTGGATGGTGTAGTTCGTCTTGAAACGATCGCCCCACGCGTGCGGGCTGGCGCTGGTGCCGAGCTTCGCGAGCCTCGGGATCAAGCCGCGCCACGGCGTGAACCCGTGGCCGCGGGTGTCATGGAGGATCGTGTCGAGCACGCCCTCGCGGGCGAGTTCCAGGCAGTAGGCGGGATCCGGATCCGCCTCGCCATCGGCGACGAGGGTTTTCCCGAATCCGTTCCCGTGCATCCACTTCCGCAGCTTGCCGGTGGTTTCGCGGTCCTCGCGGAACGGCTCCTCGAACCAGAACAAGGGTATCTCGGACACACCTTCGAGAAACGCGATCGCGTCCTCGAGGCTGTAGGCGTCGTTCGCATCCACCAGCAACTCGACGCCGCGGTCCTTGAACGTGCGGTAAATGCGGCGGACGATGTCGATGTCCGTGGCGAGCCCCTTGTCGTGCGGATACCACTTGCCGCTGCGGCCGATCTTCACCTTGAGCTGGCGGTAGCCGTGGTCGAGATCCCACGCGCAGTTTTCGATGACCTTGTCGAGGCCCGCGGGATTGTCCGCGGGTTCGAGTTCATCGAAATAGATCATCCCGCTGTAGAGGAGGTTCTCCTTCGGGCCCTTCGCGCCGAGGAGCTGATAGACCGGCTTGTCGAGGATGACGCCGGCGAGATCGTGCAGGGCGAAGTCGAGCTCGCGGAAGACCCCCGGCAGGATGCCGCGCGACGGGTCGATCAGTTCATTGACGCGGCGACCGCGCAGCGTGGCCCGTTTCTCCGGAGGAATGCGCTGTGCCACGCCCCATCCGCTGGCGCCCTGGTCGGTGCGCAGGATGACGACGGAGATCTTGTGATGCTGGCCGTGCACGCCGAGCCGCGAATTCTTGCCGACGAGGCGCGGCCAGCGGTAGCGGACGTCCTTGAATTCGATCGACTCGATGCGGTGTTCCGCCAGCGTCGCCGCGGCGGGATCATCCGTGGCGTGGAGGCGCCCGATGCCGGCGGCGGCCGCGGCGAAACCGGTCTGATGGAGGAAGGTGCGGCGGTTCATTTCACGGGTTTCAGGTTGGTCGGTTCTTCGGGCAGTTTCCAATCCTCCGGCGGCCATGCTTCCGGCAGCGGAAGCCGGGAGTGGACGGCGGGTCCGCGGAGTGTTCCGAACGAACCGAGGGATTTCCGCAGACGCTTCCGGACCGCCGGATTCGCGGCGGAAACATCATGCTGTTCCCGGGCGTCTACGCTCAGATCGAAGAGTTGCTTTCCATGAAGTTTCCATCGTCCGGAAACGACCGTGTCGGATCCTAACAAAATGTCGCGTGGCCCGGCGTCCGCCTCACCGGCGAGCGCCGGCAACAGGTTGATCCCGTCGAGATTCTCCGGCGCTTCCGCGCCCGAAGCCGCGGCGAAGGTCGGGAGTAGATCAATATAACATGCGGGTTCTTCGAACTTGCGGCCGCCCTTGAGTTTCGCCGGCCAGCGGATCATCGCGACGACGCGGGTTCCGCCATCCCACGTGCTGAACTTGTTGCCGCGCAGCGGTTCGTTGCTGCCGCCGTGCCGGGGATCGGCTCCATTGTCGCTGTGAAACACCACGATGGTGTCGTCCGCGCGTCCGCTGGCGGCCATTGCGTCGAGGATCTTGCCCACGTTGCGGTCGAGCCCGCGGGTCATCGCGGCGAAGGTCTGGCGAACGGTGTTGCCCTTGCCGGCCTCGCCGTAGTCCGGAGACTTCTCGCGTGTCGCGATGTCCACGGTGGTGTTGGGCGCGCGAGGTCCGTCGGAATCGAAGCCCACGGAAGCGAGATCGCCATCGGTCGCCTGGACCGGCGAGTGCGGGGCGTTGAACGCGACGAGAAGATAGAACGGTGCTTTTATTTG
>JACKPZ010000031.1 GCA_024233135.1 Akkermansiaceae bacterium
CATCGCGCCGCGGAGCCGCCGCCCTCGTCGCGCTGCGCCGCGCGCTGGGTGATGGCATGGACGTCTGCATCACGCCCGACGGCCCGAAGGGACCCCGCTACGAGATGCAACCCGGCGTCATCAAGCTCGCCCAGTCCACCGGCGCGCCGATCGTTTTCGTCCACCTCGACTGCCCCTCCGCATGGCGGCTGAAAACGTGGGACAAACTCGTCATCCCGAAGCCCTTCAGCCATGTGCGGGTCATCGTCGACGGAGCGCTTGTCGTCCCGCGGGATCTTGACGAAGCTGGCTTCGAAACCGAGCGCGCCCGCGTCGAAGACGCGATGCACGCCCTCACCGAAGACATCTGACACCGCCATGGACACTCCCCGCATCATCGACGGCAAGGCCGTCGCCGCCGCCGTGCTCGACGAATGCCGTGCCGAAGCCGCCGCATTGAAGGAGCGCGGCATCACGCCCGGCCTCGCCGTCGTCCTCGTTGGCAGCGACCCCGCGTCGAAAGTCTATGTCGGCTCGAAGGTCCGCACCTGCGGCGAGCTCGGGATCCACTCGGAAAAAATCGAGCTGCCCGCGGAAACCACGCAGGACGAGTTGCTCGACGTCGTCCGCCGGCTCAACAATGACCCCGCCATCCACGGCATCCTCGTCCAGTCGCCGCCGCCCGCGCACATCGACGAGGAAGCCATCGTCCGCGCGATCGATCCGCGCAAGGACGTCGATGGATTCCACCCCGAAAACGTCGCCAAGCTGGCGCTCGAGGACCCCACCGGTTTCGTCCCCTGCACACCGGCCGGCTGCATGAAACTGCTCGAAGTTTCCGGCATCCAGACCAACGGCGCGGAAGCCGTCGTCATCGGCCGCAGCATGATCGTCGGCAAGCCGATGGCCCTGCTGCTCGTTGCCAAAAACTCGAACGCCACCGTCACCATCGCCCACTCGCGATCCAAGGACCTGCCCGCCATCTGCCGCCGCGCCGACATCCTCGTCGCCGCCGTCGGCCGCCCGGACATGGTCAAGGCCGACTGGGTGAAACCCGGCGCCGTCGTCATCGACGTCGGCATCAACCGCGTCGAAGACACCTCCAAAAAGTCCGGCTACCGCCTTACCGGCGACGTCGACTACGCCGATGTCGCCCCCAAGTGCGCCGCCATCACCCCCGTCCCCGGCGGCGTCGGCCCGATGACCATCGCCATGCTGATGAAAAACACGCTGCAGGCGGCGAGGCAGTTGGGGTAGTCACCGGCGTCCGCCGGTTTCCAGGTGCTCGGCTGCTTTTCCCATGACTCCGCGCCGGTTTCGAAGTAGCCTTGCGCCATGAGTTTGGACCGAGTCCTTGAGGAGCTACCGGCCTTCAGCGTCGCGGAGCGTCAATTGCTCATCCGCCGCGCGCTTGAGATCGACGAGCTCTCCCTCGCGCCGGAAGAGGAGAAACTCATCGCGTCCCGTCTCGAAGACCACCGCCGTGATCCATCATCCGTGGTTTCCTTCGATGAAATGAAACGCGCGCTTCGTTCCCGCTTCGTCAAGTGAGCTGGCTTCTCGAATTCAGGCCGGAGGTCGAAGCGGACGTCGGGGAGGCCGCAGGTTGGTATGAATCCCGGGAGCCCGGCCTCGGTCGGGCTTTTGTCGAGGAGATCGTTGAGACCTGGGAGTCCATCGCCACACATCCCCTCATCGGTGCCAGACATCATCCATCACTCGACATCCGCTGGCGCTATCCCAAGCGTTTTCCCTACAGGATCATCTACCAGATCAATCACACCACTGAATCCATTCTGGTGATCGCTGTGCTGCATGCGGCCCGCCACGAATCCCGCTGGCAGGATAGGATCTGACTCCCGGCAGCGGGAGGGGCGTTCGAAGGGCATACCGCGGCGGATCAACTGCGGATGTTAGTGTGCTCCGTTGCCTCAACCCATCGTCTCCCGGAGCAGATCCTCGAATTTCCCGAGTGCCTCGTTGTAAACGAATTCGAGCGAGGCGTCCGGGGCGATCTTGCGCTGGTCGGTGGTGAGGCAGAATTGTTTCTGCATGGCGGGGAGGTCGTGGCCGGCGGCGGCGGCGGCGATGAGGGCGGCGCCGAGGGCGGCGGAGTTCGAGACGGCGAGGCGCTCGACGGGGGCTTGGAAGACATCCGCGGCCATGCGGGCGATGCCGTCGTTCTGGGAAGCGCCGCCGGTGAGGCGGATGCGCTCGTGGCGCAGGCCCATCCAGCGCGAGTGGAGGCGCATGTTGAGGAACTGGCCTTCGAGCAGGGCGCGGACGCGGAGGGCGGCGTCGGATTCGAAATCGTCGGAACCCTTGCTGACCGGGCCGGTGAAATCGTGGCGCGGCGTGATTTCCGGCCCGTAGAACGGCAGCATGATGTTGGCTCCGGCGGCGTCACGGGTTTCGCCGAGGGCGTCGGCGTCGAAGGCGGACCAGTCGAGTCCCTCGGCATCGCGCAGGGCCTCGCGGGCGAGCGAGCCGTTGCGGAAACAGATGAGCGACATGAAACCGCCGGCCGGGTTTCCGAAGACGTGGCCGTAGCCGTGCGGGTCGGTGAGCGGCCCGGGCATGGCGGCGAAGAAGGTATCGCTGGTGCCGAGGGAGATGACGATGTTGCCGGGGCGGGTGGAGCCCATGCCAACGAGCGAGGCGGGGTTGTCGCCGGTGAAATTCGCGCAGCGGCAGGTTTCGGAAAATCCGTATTTGCGGGTGAAGTATCCGGAGATGGGGCCGATGACGTCGGTGGTGGCGCCGAGCGTCGGGAGTTTTTCCACGAGGCCGGGCGCGGTGGCGTCGAGCAGGACGGGGTCCCACGCGAGGGACTCGAGGTTCATCAGGTTCATGCCGGCGCCGTCGCCGTAGTCGATGGCAGCCTCCCTGCCGGCGAGCACGGAGGCGAGGAAGGAACTGACGAGGTGGATGCAACCGGTCTTCTCGTAGGCTTCGGGCTCGGTCTTGAAAAACCGCCGGATCTGTGGACCGGAGAACCGCTCGACGGCGATGGATCCGCTGCGGCGGCAAACTTCGGCGTTTCCGCCGGCCGCTTCCGCGATCTCGCGGCACTCGGCGCCGGTGGACGTGTCCATCCAGATCGGCGAAGTGGCGCGAGTGAAGGCGGGGGCGAAGCGCTCGACGAGCGAGTCGCCCCGCGGGTCTCCGAGACGCTGGGGAAACGTTTCGTCCAGATAGACCGTGCCGTGTTGCTGGCCGGAGCCGGAGATCATCGCGATCTGCGAGAGGTCGGTGGCTTCGGCGAGCCGGGCGAGCAAGAGGTCGAGGGCCTCAAGCCACATCCGCGGGTCGGCGTGAACCACGCCGTCGGTCCCGCCGGGGAGAAAACCGCTCGGTGAGCCATAGTGCGGCAGGTCCTTGCCGAAGTTCACCGTCCGCTCGCAGACGATGCATGCGGTGGCGGGATCGATGACGAGCGCGCTCAGCGACTGGGTGGAGGAATCGAGGCCGAGGAACATGGCGGGAGTTTCTCCAACCGAACGCACCGGTCCAAGCGGGAAACGAGGATTCGCGGACGGCTCACGGGTTTCCTGTCACGCAGATCGCGAAGAAACGGGTCCACGAATCGCCGTCGGCATCGGTGACGGTGAAGACGAAGCCGGCGCGGCCGGGTTTCTTGTCGGCGGCGAAACGGACGAGCTGGCCGCCGGCGCCGGCCTGGCGGAACGTGCCGCCGGAGACGCGGCTGACGGTGAACTTCGGCGATTTTGCGAATCCGCGGGTGTAGCGGCTGAGGTCGATGTCCTTCGGCGCGAAGCTCCCGGCCGTGACAAAGGCGTGCGGCAGGCTTTTGAAATGAAGGTATTCCTCGAGCCGCGTGTAGCCGGCGCCCTCGCCGGGTGGAAACCACGTCATGCCGGACACCTCGGTGTTGTGGTCCTGCGCGCGGGGGGCCCAGCCGAGGGCGGTTTCGTAGACATCGGGCATGCCGTCGGCGTCGCTGTCGGCGGGTGCGGACGCTTCGGGAAACGATCCGAAGCCCTTGTTCGGCACGCCTTTCAAGTCGCTCTCGCGCTTGATGTGATTGCGTTCGAGTTTCTCCAGGTTCTCGAAGAGCCGCTCGTCCACCTCGTCGCGCAGGGCGCCATCGTACGCGAGGTCGAGCCGCAGGGCGCCGGCGTCGGAAACGATCTTCTTGTAGGCCAGCCGCGGGCTTTCGATGGCGAGCCGTCCGGAGCCGGGCAGGGCGTCCTCAAGGCGGATGTAATTGCCGTCCTTGGGGTGGCGCTCGTCCCACGGTTTGCCGCGCACGATCTCCCAGCCGCGGTCCTCGCCGTCGAGCCGGCGGTTGCCATTGTCGTCGTGCAGGTTGTCGGCGACGTGCACCGAGAAGTTCGGCTTGCCGTTGCGGTCGAGCCGGGCCTTTTCCAGCGGCGTGCTCCGCAGGTTGCCGGGCGGGCAGATGAAATAGTTGCCGATGACGTTGGCTTTCCAAGCCGCCGGTGTCGGCGAGTCACCCATGATGAACCCGATGTCCCAGTCGTAGGTCACGTTGTTCGTCCACTCGAGCAGCCCGCCGGGCCGGGCCTTCGGGTTGCGGGTGTGGTTGTGCGCCCACAACGTGTGATGGCAGGTGGCGTGGTTCTGGTCCCACAAGCCGCCGCACGAGTGCGTTTCCAGCCCCCACGCGTTGAGGGACCACTGCATCGTCAGGTTTTCCGGCGGGCGTTTGAACGACGAGATGTTCTCGTCACGGCCAAACGAAACCGAGACGTGGTCGAGGATCGCGTTCTCGCAGGTGGAGTCGAGGTTGATGCAATCGCCGCCGGAGCCGCCCTTGCCTTGGCGGACTCGGATGTGGCGCATGATCAGGTCGCCTCCGGAGAAACGAATCGTGCCGTCGCGCAGCAGGATGCCCGCGCCGGGCGCCGTCTGCCCGGCGATGGTCAGCTTATCGCCGGTGACCCGAGTTTTGATCCCGCCGGCGAGGTGGATCTCGCCCGCCACCGCGAACACGACCGTCCGCCCCTCCTTCGGCACGGTCGTCACGCCCTGATAGAACGACCCCTCGCCGGACGACTTCAGATTTGTCACCACGTAGACATCGCCGCCGCGGCCGCCGCGGGCATGCGCGCCGAATCCCTCCGCCTCGGGAAACGCCGGGATCTCCGCCGCACCTGCCGCCAGCGAGACAGACGCGCACAGGGCCGGGGCGAGCAGGAGGATGATGGGTTTCATGTGCGGGCTTTCCACGGACGGGCGACCCGCGGGAAGCCAAGGTGCCAGCCGGGCGGGCGCGACTCAATGGAGTTTCGTGCAAAGGACCTTGAATGAACTTCACCCGGGCATCCCGCCGCTCCATGGCGCGCGTCGGGGGGAGCGCCCGCTCCGACTCCGATTGTTACCAGCCGATCAGCCGCGTCGCGGCCGCGCGCAGGGCGGCTTCGAGCACCACGGCCTCGCCGAGCGTCAGCGGGATGCCGACCTTGCGGACGGATTTGTCCGCGCTTTCCTGGCGCGAGATGTTGGCGACGAACGGAGCGCGATCGGGATCGTCGCGGCGGGTGATTTCGAACGCGCTGTTGGCCTTGTCCGACTGGTGGAAGAGCTTCGCGGTCTCCTGCCGGCCCTGGAGCACGGCGATCACCGGGCCGAGGTCGCTGAGACCCCATTTCATGGTGATCTTGTTTTCCCAATCGAAGGCTTTCTCGCCGGATTGGGACGCCGCATCGAGAAACACCGCGCCCTTCGCGCGGTTGAGGCTGAAACGCATCACCCCGCCGTTTCCGCGGCTGTTGGGTTTGTAGATCGCGTGGTCGTTCGAGCGGTTGGTCGTGGGGACTTCGTTGGTGGGTTCCTGGGTCGTCGTGCTCATGGTTGATGGATGGAGAGGTTGTCGTGAGGAAATCACGGTGTGTGGGATGCCACAAGTAGAAAATGTTCAAACGAACACTTTTTATCTCACTGCCCGCTTCCAAGGCAAATCGCGCTTGGCCGTGTTCGCGATGCTGCTCAGCTTCTTGCCGGTGAACGCCCGTGTTCTCATCGACGGTCCTTCGGAACTGGTGTTTGACTACGCCATTCCCGACGGCATGGCGGTGGTGCCTGGCTGTAGGGTGCGGGTGCCGTTGCGCAAGTCGACCTCGGCCGGCACGGTGCTGGCGCTGGCCGATCCGGCACAGGCGGACTTCGCGGTGCGCGAGGTCGCGGCGCTGGTGGATCCCGAGCCGTTGATCACGCCGGTGCTGCTGCGGATGGGCGAGTGGATCGCGCGATACTACGGCAGCGGGATCGAGTCGGTGGTGCGCTCGTTGCTCCCCGAGGCGGTGCGCACGGAGGAAAACTCGGCGAAAACCCGCCGCGTCGCCGTGCTCGCCAGGGAGCCGGATGAGGAGACGTTGGAGAAACTCTCGCGCCGCGCGAAACGACAATTCGCCCTCCTCGGACTCGTCCGCCATGCGCCGGAGAAACGCCTCGCCGTTTCCGACCTCGGCGACGGCAGCGCGGCGGCGGTCAAGTCGCTCGCCGAGGCCGGCTGGCTGCGCATCGAAACCGAGGAGCTGCGCCGCGACCCGGAGGCCGACGGTGTCGAGGAGATCCTCGAATCCGCCCCCTTGCCGCTCAACGACGCGCAGCAGCGCGCCTATCAGGAGGTCATCGCCGAGATCGGTGCGGAAAACCCGAAACCCATTCTTCTGTTAGGTGTCACCGGCTCCGGCAAGACGGAGGTCTATCTCCAGGCCGCCCGCCACGCGCTCGACATGGGGAAAACCGTGCTCGTCCTTGTGCCCGAGATCTCCCTGACACCCCAGACCGTGCGCCGGTTCAAGTCCCGCTTCGCGGCGATGCAGGACGCGGTCGCCGTGATGCACTCGAACTTGTCCCAAGGCGAGCGTTTCGACGAATGGCACCGCATCCGCAAGGGTGTGGCCCGCATCGTCATCGGCGCGCGCTCCGCCGTGTTCGCACCACTGCCGAACCTCGGGCTCATCCTCGTCGATGAGGAACACGAGAACACTTACAAACAGGAAAGCGTTCCGCGTTACCACGGCCGCGACGTGGCGGTGCTGCGCGCCGCGTTCGAGCCCTGCGCGATTGTGTTGGGCTCTGCCACGCCGTCGCTGGAGTCATGGCAGAACACCCGAAGTGGGAAATACAAACTCCTGCGGCTCGACGAACGCGCCGACGGCCAGTCGATGCCGCTGGTGCGGGTCGTCGACATGCGCTTGGAAGCCACGAAACACAAGGGCGGTCCCGCGATTCTATCCGACAAGCTGCGCGTCGCGCTGGAGAAGCGTCTCGAAACCGGCGAACAGTCGATCCTGTTTCTCAACCGCCGCGGTTTCGCACGCTCGCTGCAATGCCCGAAGTGCGGCCATGTCTGCACCTGCCCGCATTGTTCGCTGGCGCTCACCTATCATCGTGACGACGAACGCCTCGTTTGCCATATCTGTGGTCACCAGGCGATCGTCCCGCGCAAGTGTCCCGAGTGCAAGGATCCCGCCATCATCCTGCAGGGTTTCGGCACGCAGAAGGTCGAGGAGGTGCTGGCGAAGGTGTTGCCGCAGGCGAAGATCGCGCGCATCGACGCCGACGCGATGCGCCGCAAGAACGCGCTGCGCGACCTGCTCAACGCGTTCCGCGCGCACAAGATCGACGTGCTCGTCGGCACCCAGATGATCGCCAAGGGCCTGCATTTTCCGAACGTCACGCTGGTCGGCATCCTCAATGCGGACATCGGCCTGCATGTTCCGGATTTCCGCGCCGGCGAGCGCACCTTCCAGCTCATCACCCAGGTCGCCGGCCGCGCCGGTCGGGGGGATCTCGCGGGCGAGGTGATCGTGCAGACCTTCACGCCGCATTCGCCGAGCATCCAGTTCGCGCGGCGGCACGACTTCGACGGGTTTTCCGAGCAGGAAATGGAGTTCCGCTCGCAATTCGGCTATCCGCCGTTCGCGCACTGTGCCGTTCTCACAAGCCGTTCCGGCCACGAGCGCCGTGCCGAGTTCACCCTGCAGACGCTGCACCACCGGCTCTCGGAAAACGCTCCACCCGGCGTCTCGATCGGCGAGGTCCTGCCTTCGCCGCTGGTGCGGGCGCATGGCCAATACCGTTTCCAGATCACCCTGCGCGGCCCGCAGGCCCGGCCGCTCACGAACCACGTCCAGCAGGTGCTCGCGAAAACCTCCCTGCCGGAGGATGTGACGGTGGTGTTTGATATGGATGCGCTGAGTTTCACCTGAACGACCGCAACGTGCCACCCATCCTCGCCCTTGACTTCGGCCGTTGTTTGTCGCTTTCTATCGACTCCTCACCCGGTCCATCCGGTCATGCGTTTCCATCGATCCCCATCCTGAACGAGTTCCGCGGAGCCCACACGGCTCCGCCGGCTTCATCACGTTCGTTCAGCGGCCACCCTTGAGGGTGGCCATGGGAAAACTCTCACCAGCCGCGGTTCCCCGTGCCTTGATCACAAGGGCCCGCGCATCGATGGAACATGCAACTTCACGAAGTGGAGGAGATCCGCGCCTGCCTGCCGCAGGGCCGCACGCTCTTCCGATATGGAAAAGACCGATACGCCATGGAACTGCTCAAACTCGCGCTGCGCGGCGAGACGGCGGTGCCGGCATTGAAACACACGGCCTTCGGCCGGTTGTTAGATAAACCGAACGTCCGCCGGTGGATCGGATCGCTCGGGAAACCCACGGTTTCCCCCGGCGATCTGGATCTGTTGTGGCCGGACGAGGTCGAGTGCTTCCGGCTCACGCTCGATGTCTTCGACGGCTGGGCCCAGACGAGCCGCCGCGGGAGGCTGCGTTGGAACCTCGTGCTCCAGCTCAACCTCAACTCGCACGACGCCCGCATGATCGAGGGCCACCTCGGAGCGGGCGCCAGCGACCCGTTCGAGTGGAGCTGCCACCCGATCCACGAGGGCCGGCACCGGACACTGGCGTGGGCGAGGATCGACCTCGATTGGGACACCGGCGAGGCGCTCATCGAGGAGGTCCAGAACGACCGCCTGCGGGAGGTCCGGGACTGGGTGGACCACATCCGCTCCCGGCGTCTCGACCGCGTGCGCATCCACGGCGTCGAGTGGCCGGCGGCGTTTCTGCTCGAATACTGGAATGTCCGGCTGCGTCTCGCCCGCGCGGTTTGGGACGAAGCGATCACCTGCGCGGCGATCCGCCTGATCGTCAGCGAGCTCGGCATCCGACGGATCTGGTTTCACACGCCGGAGAGCGGGCGTTTGTACAAGAGCATCGCGGGGAGCGGACCGCCGCGCTCGGTGTACACGGATCTGCCGCGGAAGTTCTGCTTCCGTCCGGTCTCCGAACGTCCGGCCTTCCTCCACAAGGCCCGACGCCGTGCGAACGATGTCGGTTTCCAACTGCTGGAAATCTGATGCGGGCCTACCCCTTGATCGCAGCCAAGGCTTCGAGATGCGGGAGCGAGGTGCCGCAACATCCGCCAAGGATCCGCACGCCGTGGAAAACATGCAATTCCGCCATCGAGGCGGCCCAGGTTTCGACCGGGTCGGCCTCGGTGGCGGCGGCGCCGTCGAGCGCGGTGACATCGCGCGACGAGCCGTTGGCCTGGATGCCGATGAGGCGGTCCAGATCGCCGGGTCGATGATGGTCTAGCAGAAATCGCGGATGAGTGCAGTTCACGAAATAGCCGGCGGGAGGACGGACGAGCGAGTCATCGAGGCGGGCCATCGCATCCGGCAGCGGCGTGCCGTCGAGTACGCGGCCATCGGTTCCGGTGCAGAAGCTGATGGCGTACGGTTTCCCGCTGGCGGCCATGGCACGGGCGACACCGAGCGCCTCGCGGACGGATGGAAAGGTCTGCGCGAGCAGGAAATCGGCCGCCGTTTCCGCCAACTCGCGGACCTGCGGTGTGTGGAAACGTTCCGCTTCGTCCGTGTCCGGCGCGAGCTCGGGGCGGTAGCAATCGCCTTTCGGGCCGACGAGCGCGCCGACCGCCACCGGTGGGCCGTCGTCCGGCCGCAGTTCGGTTAGAAACGCGACGGCGTCCGGGTTGATCGTGGCCGGGACGCCGGCGGCGGCCACGCGTGAGGCATCGAGCCGCCACGTGGGGGCGGTGAGCAGGAGCGGAAGCCCGGCGCGTTTCGCGGCATCGATGTATCCGCGGTAGATGGAAACCATCGCCTCGCGGGCGGCGTCCGGCCCGTAGATGAAGGGCGTGTGGAAAAGTGTCGGGTGGAGTTCCACGCCGGGTGTGCGGCGCAGGCGTTCCGCGACCGCGCACTCGGCGAGGATGAGCCGGTGGGATTCCAGAAGCGTGGCGAGCATGACGGCAGGATCGGTCACGGCGATCCGGATGTCGAACCCCGCGAAAATGTCCTGCGATCAAGCCGCGCTCAGTCGCGCCGGACGCGGAGGAATCCGGAATCGCCCTGGGGCAGGGTGACCGTGGTTTCCGTCGAATAACCGATGGCGCTTCCGAGCTCGGAAACCTGCGGGACGGGGAAGTCGGGTCGCTCGTCCATCTCGATCGAGTACGAAAGACCGGGGTAGCTGCTGAAGCTCACATCGAACATCGGGTTTCCGCTCCCATCCTCGCCCGTCCGCACGAACGACAGGATGCGGAGCCGGTCGTTGGCATCGAAGAGGTCGGTCATGTTCGCAATCTCCTCGGCGTCGGTGGAGCCATCCCCATCGGTGTCGACCAACGAGTCGTCGACCCCGGGTGTCAGGTGGGGGAAGGGTCCTCCGGGACCTTCGAGCAGGTCCGCGATTCCGTCGCCGTCCGCATCCGTGGTGGCGAGGAATGAGATCGGCTGGGCCTCCACGGCACCGAGGTCCGGGATGCCGGTGATGCCGGGCCGCACCGCTCCCCGTTGGTCCAAGGCCGGCGTGCTCGTGAGCAACTCCGCGCCCTCGATGGCCGACGAACCCGGGAGCGGCGGCATCGTCAGCGAGGATCCCCCGTAATCTCCCAACGGGGCCAACATCGGGTGGACGGGAGGAAGCGAGCCGCCACCTACGAAGACCCCGTCCTCGGGAAACTCGGTGGCGACGAGGCCGTTGTTGCCGATGAGGTTGCCGCCGAGGGCGGTGATCGTTTCCACGCCCGGCGTCTGGATCGAAATGTCCGGGCCGGTGGGCGCGGTGTTTCCCGCGACGATGGAATTGGCGATCTCGAGGGTGGCTCCCTGATAGAGCCGGATGCCGCCGCCCAGTTGGGCACCGACCGTGTTTCCGACAATGGTCACGTGGTTCGCGTGAACGCTGCCACCGCTGCTCTGTACCGCGCCTCCGGCAGTACCGGCGCTGTTGCCGAAAAAGGTGGCGTTTTCGAGTTCCAGAATGCCGCGGTTGTAGATGCCGCCGCCGACGCCGGCGGAGTTGTCGTGCACGCTGCCGTTGCGCAGGGCGACACTGCCGAAACTGTAGATGCCGCCACCGAAATTCCCGAGGGCGTTTCCGCCGGTGAGGCTGACGGTGTCGAGCGAAAGGGACCCTCCGGCTTGGACCAGCAGGATCCGGCTGGCACCGCCGCCGTCGACCGTGATGCCGGAGGGGATCCCGGAGGCGTCGATGGATACCGGTTTGTCGACCTCGATTTCGCCTTCGGTGAGCAGGATGCGGTTCGCACCCGGATCGGTTCCGTTGAAAACCGAGGGGTCGAACACGATCGTGTCGATCAGGCCGTCCGCCACTTCGAGAGCCTCGCGCAGAGAGGCACCGTCGACCAGATAGCTGTCGTTCTGGTCCTGCAGCGTTGTCACGACGAGCCGGGTGCCGAGTTCGACCGCTCCGAGGTCGGCGATGGCACCGGCGATTGTGTCGCCATCCATCAGGCGCGAGCGGCCGCGGGCATCGGTGGATACCAGGGCGGTGGTATCCCCTCCCGCGGGATCGACCGCCGGAGAGAGTGCCGCGGGTAGCAGGGTTTCCACCAGCCCACCATTGTCACCCAGAGGTTTCAAAAGCGGATCGAGGGGTGCGGCAGGAGTGCCGACCAGCGCACTTGGCGGGAATACCGCCTCCGCGCCTTGGTTGATGCCGATGAGGTTCAGCCCGGTGGGCACGAGCGTGCCGCTGCTGTCGACATGGACATCCGGTGCGAAGGACGCCTCATTGCCGGCGACGATCGAGTTCGAGATCGTGGTGGTCCCGTTCACGAGCAAATTGCCTCCCGCTCCCGTCGCGCTGTTCCCCGAAATCGTTGCGAATTCCAGATCCAGGGAACCGACTTGATTGAACACCGCGCCGCCCTTTGGCGACGTGTTGCCCGCGAACGTGCAGTTCGCCGCGGCGGTGTGGCCTCCATTCACCAGCAGACCGCCGCCATGGATGGTTGCTTCGTTCCCGATGAAGCTGACCGCGCGCATTTCGGTCGTCGCAGCGGCGAACGCCGAATACAGGCCACCGCCATATTGGGCCGTGTTGCCGCGAATCGTGCTGTCCCAGATCCGGGCGGTGCCGAAGTTCGCCACCCCGCCGCCGATCACATCGCCCACATTGCCACTGAAGAGAGAACCACGAGCCTCGAACAACGCGCCCGTGGAAACATACACTCCGGGGAAATACTGCGACACGTTCCCGGAGACCTCCGACTCGTTCATCACCAGCTTGCCTCCAACCAGAAAAATCCCTCCTGCCCATTGCGACGCACGGTTCACAGACACCTGCACCCGGTTCATCGTGAGAACGCCTGCGTTCATGCGGAGACAGCCACCGCTGCCGGCGAAGTTGCCGCCGGTCAGGACCAGCGAGTCCATGACCAACCTCGTCGCCGGAGACTGGACCAACATCACGCGGTGGTCCTCGGTCGCGATATCCGCGTCGATCATCACGCCTCCGGGAATGTTCGATGCATCGATGAACAGGGACTTTCCGATGGAGAGCTGACCGAAGGCCGGATCGAGCCGGATCACGTCGCCCGGCTCGCCGTTGAAGAGCGCCGGAACGAAACGAACCACACCAAAATCCGCGACTTCCGCGAGGGCCTCGCGCAGCGAGATGCCTTGCACGCCGATGCCGTTGTTTTCATCGATCTGTGTCGTGACCTGGATCGTCGGCCCCGCCTCGACGGCACCGAGATCGAGGACCACCGAGCCGTCGATGGGCGCATCGCCATCGACCATCCGCGGGCGCCCGCGGGCATCGCCAGCCAGCGAAGAGGAAGTCGCCCCGCCGGTCGGATCGATCGCGAGGGAATCCGCCAGCGGATGAAGCGTCAGGACCGGCCCTCCGAAGTCGCTCAAGGGCGAGAGGCGCGGATCGAGCACATTCGCAGGGGTGCCGACGAACGGTCCCGCCGGCAGCACGCTTTCGACGGTTTCATTGCTGCCGACCAGATTGATGCCTGTGGGTGTCAACGTGGCGCCGCCGCCATCCCTGAGGAAGTCCGCTCCGCCGAGTCCCGCGGTGTTTCCGGCCACGATCGAATTCTCGAATGTGAAGTTCGCGAGTGAGGTGAGATAGATGCCGCCGCCGGCACCGGAGGCCGCGTTGCCGGCTACCGTCGTGTTGGTGATCCCCGCGCTCCCGCCGAGCCAGAACCCCGCGCCCTGCGGTGCGGTGTTGCCGGTGAGCGTGGTGTTCACGAAGTTGGTGCCTCCGGCCGAGAAGGCATAGATGCCCCCGCCTGCGGTGTGGGCGGCATTGTGGAAGATCGTCGAGTTGCTGATCCGGAAGAGGATCCCGCCGAACACCGTGATGCCTCCGCCGGTGGGCGCGCTGTTGTTGGAGATCGTCGTTCCTTCGAGGGTGAGCTGGGAATCGGGTTGGGAGCTGAAGATTCCCCCGCCTCCGTATCCGGTGGCCCGGTTGTCCACGATCCGGCTTTCATTCAGCGTGAGTGAGCCGCTGTTGGAGATTCCTCCGCCCGATCCGGCGGCATTGCCCGACACGGTCACATCGGTCAGGATCAGGTCTCCCGCGTTGGAGATCGCACCACCGGCGGCGGGCGCGGCGAGATTGCCGCCGGTGAAGGCGATGGACACGATCACCGCCTGCGTTTCGCTGTCCGGCAGGAGGAGAACGCGGCTGTCCGGAGCGGCCTTGATGGTGAACCCGCCGGAGAGGGCGGACGCATCCAGCGTCAGGTCCTTCGCGATGATGAGCTCGCTTTCGACCAATTCGAGCGTCTCGCCGGACAACCCGCCGTCGAAGGTGATGGTGCTGCCTTCCGGTGCGAGGGCGATCGCCTCACGCAAGGTCGTCTGGCCGGCCCCGAACAGCCCGTCGACGTCGTCGGACGCCGAGTCGACGACCGGACTGAATCCCGGAATGACCTGGTCGGTTTCCACCGCGCCGAGATCGACCGCGCCATTGGCCTCGTCCCCAAAGCCGCGCGCGTCGGAGATGAGGAGCCGGGTTGTGGATGTGTCCGGGTCGATCGCCGGCGAGCCGCCCAGCGGATAGCGCGTCGGCACGGGTCCTCCGAAATCCGCGAGCGGCGAGAGCAGCGGATCCACTTCGCCGCCGGGTGTTCCGACCAAAAGACCAGCGGGAAACTCGGTCTCCACACTGCTGTGGTTGCCGATCAGGTTCGCTCCGTTCGCGATCACGGTTCCTCCGCTGTTGGCGATGTCGGGACTGGCGGGTGCGGTGTTTGCGGCGACGATGGAATGCGAGATCTCCAGCGTGGAGGTTCCCGCACTGAAGATGCCGCCGCCCTGGTTTTCCGAGCTGTTGCCGGCAATGGTCGAATGGCCGAAGCGCATTCTCCCGATCGCATAGACCCCGCCGCCCTCGTCGACACTGGAGTTGCCGCTGATGGTCGTGTTGGCAATCAGCAACAGCTCACCTCCCCAGAGGCCTCCGCCGACGATGGTCGCGTGGTTGCCGCTGATCGTCGAATTGAAGATCTCACCGTGGAAGCAGGCGATGCCCCCGCCCCGAACGGCGTCGTTGTCGTCAATCCAGACGCTTTCCAAGGCGACCCGGGAAGTATAGGCCGCGATGCCTCCGCCTAGATTTCCCGCCTGGTTTCCGGTGACCCGGCTGCGGAGCAACGTGAAGTCGCCGGCCTCCGAGAGAACCGCGCCACCACCGTCGCTGCCGCCGACCCCGCCGGTCAGGGTGAAGGAATCCATCGTCACGGCGAAATCTCCGGAGGAAATCTCCAACACCCGGTGCCCGGTGGTCGCGCCGTTGGCGTCAATCGTGATGCCATCGGGAATGTTCGCGGCGTCGAGAAACATCCCGCCGCTGATGAGCAACTGCCCCTCGGTGAGGGTGAGCAGGTTCGCGGTTCCGCCGGTGAAGACCGCCGGATCGAACACGATGCGGTCGTTCGGTGAATCGGCCGCGGCGATCGCATCGCGCAACGAGACGCCGCCGGTTCCGGCGCCATCGTTTTCATCGGCCGCGGTGTTCACGACAATCGCCTCGCCGGCTTCCACGGCCCCGAGGTCGATATCCAGCAGGATGCTGAAGCTCCCTTGCTCGGGGACCACGCGGTCGAAGCCGCGGGCGTCATGCGGTGGCGAGAATTCATAGCTCACGCTCCCGGCGTGGATTGCGGGGGATCCGACGAGCGGGTGCATGGTTTGCACTGGACCGCCGAAGAAACCTAACAGCGACAACTTCGGATCGACCGGAGCTCCCGGCGTGCCGACCAAGCCGGACGCGGCGATCCCCGAGCCTTCGTTGTTGCCGATGAGGTTCACCAGATTCGATGCGTCGACCGGGCCACCACCGGCAACCAGGATGTCCGGTCCGGACGGTGCCTCGTTGGTGGCGACGATCATGTTGTCGAGATTGGCCGCCTGGCCTTCGATCAGGTGGACTCCGCCTCCCGCCGAGTCCGCGCGATTGCGCGCCACAGTGGTGTTGATCAGGTGCAGGCAGCCCGCCTCCGTTGCCTCGCTTGCGATTCCGCCGCCCAACATCCCGGCGACATTCTCCGCCACCGTGCAGTTGGTGGCGACGACCGTCCCCGCATCCAGGTGGAGCGCGCCTCCACGGCCGGCCCGGTTGTGGGAGAAGGTGGTGTCCATGAGTTCCACCGATCCGCCCTGGCAATCGATGCCGCCGCCGTTGAGCCCCGCGTGGTTTCCGGTGATCGTGGTGCGACGGATCCGGATGGAACCTTCTTTTGAGCTGATCGCACCGCCCTTTTGATCGGCGGTGTTCTCGCGCAGCACCATCTGGTCGAGGGTGAGGGCGCCTCCGGCATTCACCAGGATCGCTCCTCCCAACCCGGCACGGCCTCCGCTGAGCGTCATGCTGCCGAGGGTCGCGGAACCGTCGCCCTGCACGGTGAGGATCCTCGTTTCGTCCGCACCGTCGATGGTGAGTGGCACTGGCAGCCCGGACCCATCGATGAAGACCGATGTGTTCACGATCATGGGGCCGTTTTCCTTGGCGAGCACGAGGCGTCTGTCCGGATGATTGAAAACGGCGGGATCAAACCGGATGATCTGCCCCGGAGAAGCTTCCGCGATGGCATCGCGCAAGGAAACCGCGCCGACGCCCACCCCGTCGTTTTCGTCCGCAGATGTCGTGACGACCCGGATCGGTCCGACCTCGACCGCTCCGATGTCAACGCGCGGCGTAGGGGTCACACCCGGATCGCTGGCGATGATGCGGGGAAACCCGCGGGCGTCTCCGCCGTGGATCGAGCCGGTATGCCCTCCCGCGGGATCGATGGCGGGTGAGCCGGAAAGCGGGTGCATCGTCGGGACCGGCCCGCCATAGTTGGCGAGTGGCGCGATCAGGGGGTCGGCCTCCAACAGGGCGGCGCCCGCGGACAACGACGATCCCGTGAGATCCGAGATGATGTTCACGCCGGTGAGGTTGACGGTTCCGCCGTTCAACAGGTCCTTCGCGCTGGAGCTTTCGTTGAGCGCGATGATCGAGTTCGAAAGTTCGAGCGTCGTATTGTCGAGAAATACCCCGCCACCGTTGATCCCGCCGTCGTTGTCCGCGATGGTCGAGTTGTGGAGTTCGAGTGTCGTGTAGGAACTGTGGATGCCGCCACCGACCGACGAGGTGTTGCCGGTGAGGGTCGTGTTGTAGAGCTCGACCGGTTTGCTGTGGGCGATGGCTCCGCCTTGGTCCTTCGCGTTGTTTCCGGTGATCGTGCTGTTGCGGATCACCAGGAGATCCGCCTCGGAGAGAATGGCCCCACCTTTGCCGAGGGGAACGCCGACTTCGCTCAGAGCGTTGCCTCCGGTGAGCGTGAGCGACTCAAGAATCACCCGCGGGACTCCGCTCGCGATCTCAAAGACCCGCCGCGAAGTGGAGGTGCCGACCGCTCCCGCATCGATCGTGATGCCTTTGCCGCCGGTCGATCCGTCGATCGTGAGGCAGCGGTCGATGGTCGGCAGATCCGAGGTCAACGTGAGGGTCCCGCCCGCCAGTTCGGGGGCGAAGACGATGGTCGCGCCCGACGGCGCATAGAGCAACGCCTCGCGCAGGGAAACCCCGTTGCCCGAGCCGGCCAGCGGCTGCAGGTTGCCATCGTCCTCGTCGTCGAGGTTGGTCACGGTGATGGCAAGGGCGCTCCAGGCGTTGGCGATCACCAGATCGTCCCAGAGGGTCGAGACATCGGATGAAAACTGGACCGCGGTGCTCCAGTTCGTTTCGGTGAACGGCGCGGTGGCGATGGGAGGGTTGGCCTCCTCGGGTAGGCCGAGGTCGGGGTCCACCCAAAGCGAAAGGAGATCCGCATCGTAATCGATTTTCGCCACCAGGACATAACTCCGGTTGGCGATCGGTGCGACGCCGGAATACACGGTGGGAACCGCGGCGCCCTCGATGCCGAACTCGCTCGGCCCGCCGAAACCGGAAAGGTAGAGAACGCCGAACGTCACCCGCGGGGCCTCGAAATCCAGCGATTTCACCAGGCTCGCCCCCGTGCTCCCCGATTGTTTGAACTCGACCTTGTAGTAGACGGTGCCGGTTCCCCGGAACGCGCCGCTCCGCTCGTCGGTGCCGAGCGCGACACCTTCGGTCGGGCCGTTGTATTCGCGTGAGATGATGAGATTGGTCGATGTCAGCAGGGCACCCTCGAAGACAATGGGCGAGGTGATGTGATCCAGATCCCAGTCCGCCGGAGTGCCGGTCGCCACATGTCCCACGTTGTCCCAATCGAATCCGGTTCCCGAGGTTCCACCCGCGGATCCGTCGAGCACCCAGCCGTGTGGATAGTCGAAGGGCTCGGTGCCGATGGTTTGTGGTCCCGCCTCGATGACCAGGCCGTCCTCGCCCTTCGCGGCATCGGGACCGCCGCCGGCCCCGCCCTTCGCCTCGACCACCGCGGTGGACAGCTTCTGGATGCCACCCGCGGCCTTGAGGATGATCGTGCCTCCCGCACCGCCGCCGCCGGGTCCTCCGGGGCCGCCGTTTCCGCCGGTGCCGCCGGCTCCGCCGTCGCTGCCGTCACCGCCTTGACCGCCCTTCGGGGCGAACAATTCCCAATCCGGGACGATTCCATAGAACGGGTCGGTCAGCACTTCGCCGAAGAAGCCCACCATCCCCGGGATGCCCGGATCGCCCGCGCTTCCCAAGGGGATCAACGGAACAGGGACATAGCCACCCGCCCCGTTGGCCCGCACGGTTCCGCCGATGATGATGGTTCCTGTCGCGTTCAACTCGAAGGCGCCTGCGCCATTTCCGCCGTCCCCTCCGTCGGCACCCCGGCTTCCTTTGCCACCGGTTCCTCCAGATCCTCCGAATCCACCCAAACCTCCATCGAGGCCCGGATGTGGGGCAATGTAGTTGGGTGGTTCGTAAAACGCGCCGCCACCTCCACCGCCGCCACCACCGCTTCCCCCGGCGCCACCGGATCCGCCGCCGCCACCTCCGCCCCCCGCTCCGGAGGCCCCCCCGCCGCCGCCGACCAGGATGCGCTGCGGATTCATGTATTTTCCACCCACGCCACCACCTCCGGCAGCTCCTGTGCCTCCGCTGCGGCCATTGCTGGAGCTGAGGTTCTGGCCATTGCCGCCATCCGAGCCGGGGTCTTTCACCTCGTGGGTGGCCCCGCCCCATGGCCCGCCGAGCCCTCCATCCCCCGGGGCCGATCCCACCTTGCCCGCCTTGCCCGCGGAGCCGCCGGGCACAGCGGAATCCTCCGCCACTCCGGCGCTCTCCGGTGCGCCGAAACCGAAATTGCCACTCTGTTGAAAGCCGGGGCTTCCCGGAGCGCCGGGGCTTCCTTTTGCTCCCGAGCTGCCCACTTCTCCGGTCCCACCGGTGCCGCTCACTCCGGCGATGAATCCGGAGAGCCCGCCGCCGAAGGTAAAGATGGTGCCACCTTCTCCGCCGGCTCCACCGGCCCCACCCGCTCCACCGGCCCCACCCGGGCCTCCATCCCCACCTGCTAGGTAGCCGGTCCCGCCACGGCCGCCGCCGGCGTTGGTCCGCGGGGAAAATCCGGGATAGGCGGGAATATAATCCACACAAGATTCGACCAACATCCCGGCCGGGATCGTGATGTCGCCCTGGACGATGATCCGCACGGGTTTGAGGCCTCGGAAGCCAATGAAGTCGTCCGCGTCGAACAACAAGGAACCCGGGAACAGGAATTCCACGGCGTCGGGCGTGTCGAGCCCCGGTTTGGATCCCGTCTGCAGCACCGGCATCACTCCCTCGACACCGCCCGCCGAAATGGAGGTGCGGTAAGAATCCTCGATTTCCAAGGTGTCCGAGTTGAAGAAGTACTGGGTTGCCGTGGCAGGGCCGGAGAAAGCGGCCCACAGTGCGATCGCCATGAAGGGAACGATGGCAGGACGCCGGCGGCACGGGGAATGACACACGCAGAACGGGGGTGTGGGTGGCTTCATGACAAGGGATCGTGATCGGGTTGGAGGGCAGGGGGCCGTTCCGGAGTGTCGGACGGAAAGCATGCGGCGGTTGTCCGGGCGGAAAGGATCTGAGGATGGGGAAGGGGCTCTGCCGCAGATTTCGAGCCATTCGGCCAGAGTCTGTGGAGTCCCTTGCCAAGCCAAGGCTGGAAAATAAGGGAAAGCGTCTACGCAACGGGCGCCGTCAACGCAAGGACATTGGGGCAACAATGGCGCCAACAGGCAGCGGACTCCGCCCGCCGGGGGTGCGTGCGGAAACCGATTGTCTTCCCGTCGGTATTGAAATCAAAGCAACGCATAAATTTTTAAAATATTGAATTTTCAGCTGGCCCAACTGATGCTTCAGGCTTCGCTGCTGCACCCACCCACCCTTACTCCCTGTGAAGATCAAGTTCCCTGCCGCGCCGGGTTTTCCCGGCGCTTTCGCTGTTCCACTGTTGCTGTGGACCAGTTGCCTGCCCCTTGAGGCGGCGTCGGTCTTTTTTTCCAGCACCACGGCCGGTTCCGAGGCCCGGGTCGATACCGACTACGGCGAGTCGATTTACGTGATGCGTCCCGGAGTCAACGTCAACCCGGCCTTCAAGGTCGAGGATGGGCAGACCAACTGGTCCAAGGATCCGGGAACCGGCTTCAAGCCGTCCGCCGACATGGAGCCGCTCACCGTGAGCGACATCCCCATCATCAACTACAACGGGCAATTGTACATCGCGCTCGGCATGGACTTCAATGAAACCGGAGGCACTCCGGATTTCGATGTGGTGAACCTGATGCTCTGGGCCGGGCCGGCCGGAGCCGTCACCCAGCAGGTCGCGACCGCCGTCGACCCGGCGGTTTCGTCGCTCGCATGGCCGGGCACGGTGCGAAAGCAGGAAATCAGCAAGTGGGAGAACAACCTGCGGCAGATGGAGTCGAACGACGCGGCCAATTCGTCGCTCGGCATCAACCTGATCTATCAGCAGAACTCCGCGCCGCAGCTTTTCGTGGACGGTGACACGCGGCCCTACGACACGGATCCGCACCGCGTCTATTCGGCGGGCCTGAGCACCTTGGGATCCAACGAGGTGGACATGGCCATCCTGGTTCCCGCCTCGGTGCTCGAAGGCATCCCGCTCGATCAGGTTCTCTATCTCGGAATGCAGACCGGAACCCTGGCGGACGGGGGCAGCGACCGCTTCGGCATCGTCGATCCGACGACGATCATCACCGGCGGTTACTTCGACTCGATCGGCGTCAGCTTCCGGACATTCGCCGCGGTCCCGGAACCAGGAATGGCCGCATTGTGGCTGGCATCCGGCCTGGTTCTCTCGCTACGGCGGCGGCGTGAGGCCCGCCCGTGAATCCGGATGGCGGGAGGGAGCGGAGAAATCACCGGTCCAGCAAAAGGAACACCCCGCCGCGGCACGGAACCGGACGGGGTGCGGCACGGGATGCCATGGAAATCAGTCGAGATCCTTCTTCTCCAGCGCCTCGTCGAGGTGATCGAGAAACGTGTCGACCTTCGGGTATTTGGAGGCGAAGAAGCGGGTGAACTCCTTGCCCCCGGAATCGAGCAGGATGACGGTCGGGAAGCCCTCGATGTTGTATTTTTTCGCGAAGGGTTCGTTCTTCTTCTTGAGGTCCTTGTCGCCGTTCGGGAAGTCGAGTTCGACGAGGATGAACTTTTCGGAGGCCTTTTTGACGAACTCCTTCTTCGAAAACACGTTCTTGCGCATCGCGATGCACGGCGGGCACCAGTCCGAGCCGGTGAACTCGACGAGCACACACTTGTTCTGCGCCTTGGCATCCTTCATCGCCTTGTCGAGGTCCGTCGACCAGCCCTCCAATTCCTTGCCGAAGGCGGGGGCGACCATTGCGGTGCCGACGGTGAGCGAAGCGAGCCAGGTGATTGCTTTCATCATGACAATAAGCGTGGCGGGGGGCCGCTTTATTCAAAAAACTTGGCGGCCGGCGCGGAAACCCGTTAGCAACCCGGCATGCCGGAGCTGCCCCGCCTCGTCGTCGCCACCCGCAACGCCCACAAGACCGCGGAGATCCGCGCGATGATCGGCGACTCGTTCGAAGTCCTCGACGTCTCGTCGTTTCCCGAGTGCCCGCACATCGAGGAAACGGGCACGACGTTTCTCGAAAACGCCACGCTCAAGGCCGAGGGGATCAGCCGCGTGGTCGCCGGCTGGGTGCTCTCGGACGACTCGGGGCTGGAGGTCGACGCTCTCGGCGGGGCTCCCGGCGTCTGGTCGTCGAGCTACGGCGGTGACGAGGGCAACCACCCGCGCAACAACGAGCGGCTGCTGCGCGAGATGGAGGGGAAAAGCGACCGCCGCGCGAGATTCCGCTGCACCATGGTGCTGGCCCGCGAGGGACTGGCGGAGGCGGATTTCAGCGGCACGGTTGAGGGACGCATCATCGACGCCCTGCGCGGTGGCGCCGGATTCGGGTACGACCCCTTGTTCATCCCCGAGGGCCACGAGCTGACCTTCGCCGAGCTGGGGGATGGCGTGAAAAACAGCCTCAGCCATCGGGCGCGGGCGCTCGCCAAGGTAATCGACTTTCTGAAGCACAGCGGCCCAAAATAATTTACACCTCCTGATATTTTTGCAAAATGGCGCGCATGAAACGTTTTGCCGCATCCCTGCTCGCCCTGCTGATCTGTGCGTTCGGCGCCGTTTCGTGCTCCAGCCAGGTGAAGGCGAAGCGCCCGGTCAGCTACAATTTCCATCACGGTCGAACCGCGAAATTGATCGACGGCGTCGCCTACGCCCCGCGCGGCGCACCGGCGGCCGTGAAACGCGCGATCGCCGCCGGCAACCGTCTCCAGGGCAAGCCCTACAAGTGGGGCGGTGGCCATGCCCGCCACAATGACAGCGGCTACGATTGCTCCGGATCCGTCTCCTACGTGCTCCGCGAAGCGGGCTTGCTGCGCGGCTCGATGCCGTCGAGCGGCTTCTTTAATTACGGGAAAAAAGGCTACGGTAAGTGGATCACCGTCTACACCCGCAGGGGTCACGTTTTCATGACCGTCGCCGGCCTGCGCTTCGACACCGGCTGGGGTTCGAACCGCTCCGGCCCGCGCTGGCACACCCGCACCCGTCCTGCCTCGGGCACCGTCGTGCGGCACCCGGCGGGGCTCTGAACAGGAACCTAGCGGATGATGCGCAGTGCTTCCGGGCCACCCGCAACGCGGATCGGATCGATCTTCCGATCGAAGGTGGCGAAGAGCGCCGAGTGTTTCGCGGCAAGCGCGAGCAAGTAGAGATCGGTGAGCTGTTGGGAGCCCACGCCCGCCAGGGAAAGGATCCGGGCGGGGTCCGCGACGGAGAGGTCGTCGGGGAGGAAGACATGTTGCGGGAGGCTGCGGATCGCACGGAGAACGGGTGCGGCGGCTTCGGGTGATCCTGGACCGCCGGGGTATGCGGGGTGCCCGTAGATTCTCAGAAACCCGTTCTCGGTGAGCGGACAGGTGGCGATCCCCGCGGCGGGCCCCAAGGCGGACAACCATTCCCGCGCGAGCGAGTGATGTTCATGAGCGGGATCGACCCGCGCGATGAGCATGTTGATGTCGAGAAGAACGGTCATCAGATCCCTTCGCTCTCACGCAGGCGCTGGATGAATTCCTCGGTAACCTCTGCTTGGTCTCCCACCGCACGTTTCCGCACCGGCCATCCTTGGGCGTCGAGTTCGAAACCTTCCGCTGGCGCACCCGTTTCGGGATAGAGTTCGCGCCGCAACGCCCTGGTGAAAAGCGCCTTGAGGGTGATGCGCCGGCGTGCCGCAACAGCCTTCGCCTCCACAAACAGGTCGTCGGGCAGTTCAAGGGTGGTCTTCATATGGTAAATCTATATGGGTTTATGGGTCCGTGTCAACGAGCTCCGCCACGTGCGCCAAAGATGGGCTGGAGAGCCCCCCATCGGGTTGGAACGAAACAAGGGAGCAGAAACCGGATTTCCGATGCGGCCGCATCGATGATTTGTTGCAGTTCTCGCCGGTCAGAACTCCGCCACGCATTCCTCCAGCGAGCGGAAGACGCGGTCGGCGGGAGTGAAATCGAGGCAGTCGGTGACACGGTTCGGGACGGCCCAGACGGACATGCCGGCATCCTTGGCGGAGTGGGTGCCGTTGAGCGAGTCCTCGATGACGAGGCAGCGGGCGGGTTCCACGTCGAGCCGGCGGGCGGCTTCGAGATAGAGGTCGGGCGCGGGTTTGATGCGTGGCGCGTCGCCGCGGCAGACGGTGGTCTGGAACCGCGGTGCGAGTCCGAGTTTGCCGAGCCACCCATCGACCCAGCGGTGGGACGATGAGGAAACGACCGCCCGCTGGATGCCGCGCAGCTCGAGGCGTCCCACGAACGCCGCGACACCCGGCATCTCGCCCGCGCCTTCGAGCTCGTCCATGATCTCGATCTGGCGGCGGGCGTCGAGGTCGTGCCAGTCGAAGCCCTTCCGGCCGGTGAGGTCCTCGAGATGGGTCTTCGGCGACCAAGTTGCAAAATCCGACCCGATGCAGCGGGTGTAGATTTCCAGCGGGAGGTCGTGGCCGTGTTCGCGGAACAAACGGTGCCACGACTGATAGATCGCCCACTCGGTGTCCACCAGCACGCCGTCGAAGTCGAACATCACCGCGTCGAAAGCCATGCCGCAGGTGTGCCCCGCGCGGTCGCCCGGCGACAAGCCCCGAATCCACCCGCAAACGAAAACGGAGGACCCCGTCGCGGGATCCTCCGTGGAAATCCGGGGTTTGTTCCGGCTGTCTCAGCCTTCGCCGCCCTTGTTCTTCTTCTTGCCGCCTTTGCCACCCTTGCCGCCTTTGCCGCGTTGGCTCATCTCTTCTTTCGAGAGCTTGCCGTCGCCGTCCTTGTCCATGCGGTCGAAGGCCTTGCCGGCTCTCTCCGCATCCTTGGCGCCTTTGGTGAACTCGTCCTTGGAGAGGAAGCCGTCACCGTCGGTGTCCTTCTTGCTGAACATTTTCTCGATGTTCGGGCCTTTCTTGCCGCCCTCCTTCTTTTCCTTGGCTTGGATCGGGAGCACCAGGGCGGCGAGCGCCACGGCAGTGAGCATGGTTTTCATGTCGAATGATTGGTTGTTCGGTTCTCGCGGGCGGCTTCGCGCCAGCTCCGGGTAAACCACCGGCCGCAGGGGAAGTTGCGGGAAATCGTCGCGGTATGGGAAACATCCTTTCCCGGTGGACCGCGGGGCGTCCGCCGTGGATGCTCGCGGCATGGGAAGTCGTCCGTTCTGGCTGCGCCTCGCCGCGGTCATCGTTTCCGGCCTGTTGGTGGTGCTGCTGTTTCCGCCGTTCCACGCGGCCGCGCTGGTGTGGATCGCGCTGGTTCCGCTGTTAGGCGCGCTGTGGTCGCTGGAGGGGAAACGCGCGGGCCTCGCGGGATTCGCGCTCGGCTGGATCGGCGGCATGGTTTCCAACACGCTGCAGTTCCGCTGGCTCGCGGAGGTCTCGTGGGTCGGCGCGCTCGTGCTGCCGGCTTATCTCGCGTTGTTCTGGGCCGCCTTCGGCGCCTGGGCCGCGACGTGGGGGAACCCGTGGCGCGCCCGCCGCACGGAGATGGTGGAGGGAAATTCTCTCGCCGATCGGCTCGACCCACGGCGTGGCGACGGTGGCACGGCGGCGATCGTCGCGGCCAGCCTGCGCACCGCGTTCTGCACCGCCGCCGTGTGGGCCGGCCTCGAGTGGTTGCGCGGCTGGTTGTTCACCGGCTTCGGCTGGAACGGACTGGGTGTCGCGTTTCATGAAACCCCGGTGATGGCGCAGTCGGCGGATCTGTTAGGCATCTGCGCGCTCGCGATGCCGCCGTTGTTTTTCCAAGCCGCCTTCCTCCAGGCCGCCCGCCGGGTCCTGCGCACCGCTCGCGATGGGAAACGCAGCACGCGTCTCGATTTCATCGCCGCCGCCTGCGTGGTCGGCGTGTTCGTCATCTACGGCATCCTGCGGATGAGCACCGAAGGCCGCGGCGATTCGCTGCGCCTGCGGACGCTGCTCGTCCAGCTCAACATCCCGCAGGAGGCGGCGCGGATGTTGTGGGACTCGCCGGAGATCCACATGGCCTACGAAGACGAAACGCTGAAGGCGCTGGAAGCGATCCGCGACGCTGACGAAAAACGCCTCAAGAAATCGATCGAGAAGGCCGACGAAGGGGAGATCACGCTTCGTTCGCCCGACTGGGTGCTGTGGCCCGAGACCGCGCTCACCGGCCGCATCCTGCGCGCGGAAAGCGGCGCGTGGGGCCAGTGGACGGAAAACGAAGTCACCATCCGCCGCGTGATGGAAGGCGGGAGTTTCCGGCTGATCTTCGGCGTCAACGAAGTCGAGGCGGAGGACCACGGCGACCAGCTCGTGATGAAGGAAAAGCCGCGTTTCTGGAACTCGATCGCCGTGTTCTCCCCGGAGGGCGAACTCACCGCCTATCAGAAACACCACCTCGTCATCTTCGGCGAGACCATCCCGTTCATCGATAGCCTGCCGTTCCTGCGCAAGATCTACGAACAGCAGGCCGGGGCTTCCTACGGCGGCTCGTTCACGCCCGGCACCTCGTTCGCAACGATGCCGGTGCCCGCCCTCGACGGCACGGTGATCGAGACGATCCCGAGCGTTTGTTTCGAAGACACCGTGCCGCGGCTCACGCGCAAGTTCGCGCGCGCCGCACCGCAGGTCATCGTCAACGTCACCAACGACGGCTGGTTCAAACAATCCGCCGCCGCCGCCCAGCACTTCGCCAACGCGCGCTTCCGCGCCATCGAGCTGCGCCGGCCGATGATCCGCTGCGCCAACACCGGCGTCAGCGCCGCTGTCGACACGCTCGGCCTCACCCGTCACCCGGACACCGGCCGCCCGCAGGTCATCACCGACCACTCGGGCAGCACCTTCACCCGTGGCGCGCTGCTGACCGAACTCGACGTGCCGCTGCATCCCGGCGCCACGCTCTACTCGGTGGTCGGCGACGCCGGCGTGATCGTCGTTTCACTTGTCGGACTTGTCGTTTCGTTCCTCACCCGCCGCACCCCGCTCCCGTCATGACCTCCTCCCGCACCGAAACCACCCGCTGGGGCATCGTCGGCCCCGGCCACATCGCCGGCAAGTTCGCCACCGACCTGCGTGCCGTGCCCGGCGCCGTGCTGGACAGCGTCTGCAGCCGCGATTCGGGGCGCGCCCGCGCCTTCGCGGAGAAACACAACATCCCGCGCTGGGGCGACGATCCCTCCCTGCTCGGGGCCGATCCGGACGTCGATATCGTGTACATTGCATCGCCGCACAACGCCCACTTCGAGACCGCGAAGATGCTTCTGGAAGCCGGGAAACCCGTGCTTTGCGAGAAACCGATCACCGTGAACGCGGCGCAGGCACGCGAATTGATCGAACTCTCGCGCTCGCGCGGCGTGCTGCTCGTCGAGGCCATGTGGACGCGCTTTCTGCCGCTCTATCAGCGCATCCGCGCGCTCATCGAAGACGGCGCGATCGGCCTGCCGCGCCTGGTTTCCTCCTCATTCTGCATCCGTGCCGAGCCGGATCCCGAAAACCGTTGGTACAATCCCGCGCTGGCCGGCGGTGGTTTGTTGGACGTCGGCGTTTATTGCCTCGCCGTCACCCAACTCGCGCTCGGCCGCGCGCCCGAGACCATCGATGCCGCCGCGCGCATGGCCGCCACCGGCGTCGATGAGTTGTTGCATGCCCGCCTCGCATACGAGAACGGCGCCATGGCCACCTTCACCTGCGGCGTCGGCAATCGTTTCGACAACTCGCTCACCATCGCGGGAAGCGAAGGGTTCATCCACGTCCCCAATCTCTTCATCAACGCCACCACCGCGGAACTCCGCCGCGGCGACGGCGTCGAGACCCTGCGCGAGCCGCTGCGCGCCGAAGGCTTCGAGTTCGAGATCGAGGAAGCCATGCGCCGCCTCCGATCGAAGGAAATCGAAAGCCCGCTCCTGCCCCACGCCGACACCCTCGCCACCATGGAAACCATGGACCGCATCCGCGAACAAATCGGGCTCAGGTATCCGGGCGAGTGAAGTGGAGCATGGGGCTCAGCCCCGGGTCATGAAGAAGATGAAAATCAGCAGCGCGATGAACAACGCGAGCAGGATCCAAATCCAGATCGACGTGCGGTAGCGGATGTGCGGCGTGGCGCGGATGATTTCCTTGTACGCCGGGCTCAGCACCATCGCGCCCTTTTTCGATAGAATGAGATAGAGAATGTACGCGCTGATGAGCGTCCCGATCGGGAAGCCCAGCAAGCCGATGGCGGCGAGGATGCTCACCGGGATTTTCGTCCACGGTTTCAGGCCGCGGATGCCGAAGCCGCACACGAGATACCCAAGGCTGAGAACGGCGATCCCGGCGGGAAGAGCGATCTGCTGCCACGTCGCGCTCCCGTTGACGACCAAGGGCGCGAGCGTGCCGGCGGCCGAGAGCAGCAGCAGGATCCCGCCCAGCATGTAGAGGAGTCCGATGGATTTCACCGACGCCTCGTGGTTCAGGTGTTTCTTGCGGATCGCCTCCGGCGAATCGGGTTCGGGCGCGGCGGCCGTCTCGACCGTCTGCGGGCTGGCGTAGGGATCTTCCATGTGGTGTCTGCTAGATAGCAGAACCGCGGAAACCCGCAATCCCTCGTTTCACGGCCTCACCCGTGGATATGCCGCCGCTTCCTCTCCCCCACGATCTCCGCGCCCCAATGGCGCAGGCGCTCGAAGCCCGCGAGGCACAGCGCCGTGGCCGCCAGCGCCGCGGCGACGCCGGCGAGGCCCAGCGAGGCCCGCTCGTCGTGCAGCGTCCACACGAGCTGTCCGACGCACAGCGCGGCGACCACCAGCAGCGTCGGCTTGCGGCCGATGAGATCCACGACGAAGGCCCCGAGCGGAGCGCCGAGTGCGACGACCGGCGCGGCCGCCAGCCAGTTTTCGAACACCCCGGGTTGCACACCGGTGAACGCCGCCTTGGTCGCGATGCCGAGCACCGAGGAAAACGCCATGATGATCACCGAGGTCGGGATCGCGATCTTCAGGTCCGCGCGGCAGACGAGCACCAGCACCATGTAGAGCGCCATGTCACTGCCGACGCCGGACACCGCCACCACCGTCGCGCCGGAGAGAAACCCTGTCCACAGCCCGACGCGGAAGTCCCAGCGTTCATCGAAATCCGTCATTCCGATGTGTCCCGCGATTTCCCCGATGCGGCGCAGGTGGAGCAGGCCGAAGCTGCCCCACAGCACCGCGAAGACCACCTTGATCCACAGCGCCGGCACCAGCGGCGCGATCAGGAAGATGCCGAGCGGCACGCCGACGGTGGCACCTGCCAAGGCACCTTGCAGCATCGCCCAGGCCAGCGGCTGGCGGCGGGCGAGGATCAGGATCGACGCGCTCGTCATGCCGATCGATTGCACGGCGAAACTGAAGTCCCGGCCGAGCTCCGCCGGTTGTTGGAACAACAGCACGAGGATCGGGAAACCCACCGTTCCACCGCCCATCGGTGTCGAGCCGGCCACATAACTCCCCGCCGCCATCGCGGCGGCGATCCGCCAGTGCGCCACCACCGTTTCCCACAGGCCGCCGGCGGCCACGATCCACCCCCACGCCGTGTAGAACACGACGATCCACAGCAGCCAGATCCACAATCGTTGTTTCGGCGGGGCTTGCAGGCTCATCGGAGGGCGCGCGTTGCATCGCAGGCGGGCGGCCGGTTCGGGAAGCAAAAACCTTCGTCCCGTTGCATCCGCGCCACGCCGTGCTATCGCTGCGGGTTATGAATGCCACCCCCGCCACCATTTCCCCCGAGGCACTCGCCGCCCGCCTGCGGGGTGAAAACCCGGTGCTCGTGATCGACGTCCGTCTTGAGGACGACTTCGAGCGTCGCCACATCGCCGGCGCCGTTTCCAACTGCGTCTTCGAAGTCGCCTTCACCGACCGCCTCGCGGACACCGCGCCGGACAAACAACGCCCCGTCTGCCTCTACGGCGCCGGCGCCGGATCGCACGAGTCCCGCATGGCCCGCGAGAAACTCGAACGCCTCGGCTATGCAGCCGTCTGCGAACTCGAAGGCGGCATCGACGCATGGGCTGCCCAAGGTTATCCCGTCGAAGGCGATGGCGGCGAACCCTCGAAACCCGCCGCGCCGCCCGATGGCACGCTCGATGCCGACCCCGGCGAGTGCCGCGTCCGCTGGACCGGCCGCAACCTGCTGAACTTCCACGAAGGCACGATCGATTTGAAATCCGGCACCCTGCGCTTCGCAAACGGCGGGCTCGCCGGCGGCTCCTTCGTCATCGACATGGAATCCATCCGCTGCTCCGACCTCGCCGGCGACTCGCTCCACGACGTGCTCGTGAACCACCTGCGCGACCACGATTTCTTCGACACCGGCGAGTATCCCGAAGCCCGCCTGGAAATCCTCTCCGCCACCGACATCGAGGGCGCCCGCCCCGGCGCGCCCAACCTCCGCATCCGCGCCGACCTTACTCTCAAGGACGTCACCGCCCCGCTCGGGTTCGACGCCTGCGCCGGTCTCACCGACGACGGCCGCCCCGCCGCCCAGGCCACGTTTTCCTTTGACCGCACCCTCTGGAACGTCCTCTACGGCTCCGGCCGCTGGTTCCACCGCCTCGGCGGCCACCTCGTCAACGACCTCGTCGAAATCCAGGTCCGCATCGTCGGCAAGTCTCCAAGATGATGACGTAGCTTGAGAAAAGCGGGCGGAATGTGAAGCGCCTCCGCCCCGCAAACATGTCTTGAAGGGCGGTGGTTTCCGGCTATCGGGGGCGTGCATGGGAGTGGATGAGCTGAGACATCTCGAACGGCAACCCGGTGTTTCGCCGCGGCGTCTGGCGCTCGCGCGGTGGGTGGATTCCCATCGTGTCCAGACGGCGGTGGTGGCGGTGATCCTGCTCAACGCGGTGATCCTCGGTCTCGAAACCAACGCCCCCCTGATGGCGGAGTGGGGCGGTCTTTTGGTGGCTGTGGACAAGCTCTGCCTCGCGGTGTTCATCGCGGAACTCGCGGTGAAACTCATCGCCTACCGCGGCAGCTTCTGGCGCAGCGGATGGAACATCTTCGATTTCCTGGTGGTGGCCGTGGCGCTGGTGCCCGGAGCGGGCGCGTGGTCGGTGCTGCGGTCGCTCCGCGTGCTGCGGGTGCTGCGCCTGCTCACAGTGGTGCCGTCGCTGCGGAAAGTGGTGGCCGCCTTCATCCACGCGATCCCCGGGCTCTCCGGCGTGATGGCGGTGATGTCGATCTTCTTCTACACCGCCGGCGTGCTGGCCACGCGCTTGTTCGCGGAAACCCATCCCGAGTGGTTCGGCTCGCTGGGCCGCAGCCTTTACACCTTGTTCCAGGTGATGACGCTGGAGAGTTGGTCGATGGGCATCGTACGGCCCCTGATGGAAAGTCATCCGCTGGCGTGGGCCTTCTTCGTCCCGTTCATCATCATCGCCACCTTCACCATCCTCAACCTCTTCATCGGCATCATCGTCTCGACCATGCAGGAGCTCGCGCTGACTCCGGAGTCGACCGCCAAGACCGATCCCGAGGTGCGCGACCTGCTCGGCCGCATCGACGCCGACCTCCGGGCCCTGCGTTCCCGCATCGAGAAGGACACGCCGCAGTGAGCCGGCGGAGCGAGAAGATGCGATTGGAACATTTCATATCTTTCCCGCACGCGTTTCTTGATACGACGAATCACGGGTGCCCGATTGCAAACCAAACAGATTCCATTGGTTAGGATCTGGGGTCGGGGATGATGCGAGTGGCGGAAGAGGCGCCGTTCCGGCTGGTTCATCGGCTTCGACGGACACAGTCCGCCGCTACAAGCGAGCCATTCGCTCGATCCTACTGGAAGATGGTGGTTCGCCATTTCGCTGGGCGTGGCGGAGAATTTTGGGAATAGAGGGGGGCGGGGAAGCTCCCAAGGGTGTCGATGAGCGAGTTTGAAGAGCTGGTGGATGCGCATTACGAGGCGTTGTATCGCTTCGGGATGTCGCTCGCGCGGAACGCGGACCTTGCGGCGGACCTGGTGCAAGAGACCTTCTGCATCTGGGCGGCGAAGGGTTCGCAACTGCGGGACCGGAGCAAGGCGAAGACCTGGCTTTTCACGACGTTGCACCGCGAGTTCCTGGCGCAGAGGCGGCGGGCCTCGCGGTATGCGGACGAGCCGCCGGACGAGGAGAAGGAGGAGGAACCCGGCTCGGAGGACGAGGCGGAGCGCCAGATGGACGCCCGCCGCGCGCTCGAGCTGCTCGGCGAACTGGACGAGACCTACCGCGCGCCGCTCGCATTGTTTTACCTCCAGCAGCACAGTTACAAGGAGATCGCGGAGATTCTCGAGATCCCCATCGGCACGGTGATGTCGCGGCTGGCGCGGGGGAAGGAAATGCTGCGCAAGCAGATGACGGCGGGGCCGGCGAGCGCTCCGAAGAACATTTTGAAGATCGAGCCCGGACTGAACCAGCACCATGGATAACGAACGAGCCAGATTCATCCTCCGGAGTTTCCGCCCGGACGGGGCGGATGCGGACGATCGCGACTTCGCCGAGGCGCTGGAGCTGGCGGTGCGTGACCGCGAGCTGGGCGAGTGGCTGGCGCGCGAGCGCGAGCTGGACGCCGGATTCGCGCGGGCGCTGGAGCGGATCGAGCTTCCGGCCGGCCTGCGCGAGGACATCCTGCGCGCCTTTGCGGCGGCGGAGGACGGAC
>JACKPZ010000032.1 GCA_024233135.1 Akkermansiaceae bacterium
TCGGCGCATCCGACCGCGATAACGTCCCAGTTTGAATCGGAGCTTGAGGGCGCGGCCGGATGGGCTTAGACGTTCCGCAAGAAAGTCTTGCACGTCACTCATCTATGAATATTGTCATTCACTTGAGCATCTCCCTGCTCTTCTTTTTGTCCATCAGTTGCACCCATTTGCCAAGGACGAGAAGTAATGTTTCCAAGGAGCCGGTGGTTGCGAAATACATTCAGATCCACGATTCCCTTGTGAAAAAATGTGATATTCTGGGTTCGGGGCGCACGAGTATTCTCATTGAGCATGGTCGACGCTATCCAAAGGACGAAGGTCTTGATCTGAGGTGCACTTTGCCCGCAGGCACCAAGGTCGTCCTGAGGCGAATCGACAAAATTCAAGGTGACGGTTTCGTCTTGTTCGAGGCCAGGGGCAAGGCTCTTCCTGAGGGGGAGTCGAAGGCTATCCCATTCTCATACAAATGGGGACACGGAGGAACCTCCCCTCAAGCTCCATGGGAAGCACCAGAGATGCGACTTAAGAAGGTTCTCGGTATCGAATAGTGGCTACGCAGGAAAACCGGGATCGAGTCCCCGGGAGTGGTTGGCTCCCGGGGCCGACACCACCCTGCGTGAATGGGGGCGGGCATCGCATTTCAACATGACGAGGCTTTCGTTTCACATGGCTGGTGGATTTGCTGAGCAGGATTGCCTCGATCATCGATTCCGCCATTGTAGATGCGTGCGTTGGCGAAGAGGAAAGCTTTGGGGTGGGACGTGTCGCCAGGTGGAAAGCGGTGTGGCGCTATCGCTTCCCACCGCAGTCCATACTTGGGCCGCGCGGGGCGGCGGAACGACCGGATTCCGATTCGAAGCAACGACAAGACAGAGAATCCTTTCGACTTCCGGGTGAGCGGCTTGGGAATGGAGTGAGGCGTCCGTCAGGTGGCTCCCACCTTGCCATCGGGCGCGATGTCCTTTTCCGCTGGTTCGTCGGGTTCTTTTGCGAGGACGGCGCGGACGTAGCGGGGAAGGATGGCGCCGCCGCCGAGCAGGAGGATGACGCCGGTGGCGGCGAGCATGGCGGCCATGCCGCCGTGGCGGATGGTGAACCATGCGGCGGCCGCGACCACGGCGGACTCGATGAGTTGGATCGGCACGAGTTTCGGGATCTGGCCGGTGCCGATCATCATGGTGTGGTTGATGTGTCGCAGCACATGGGCGACGAAATACAAGCCGTAGGCGGCGAGCACGACGCGGCTGACGGAGTGGAACTCGATGCCGAGCCAGAGCGGAAAGACGATGGGGCCCAGCAGCACGAGTCCGGTCGCGGAACAAAGTGCGAAGGCCATGCCGTAGCGGTAGAGACGCCATGCCGCCTTGCGCGCCCAGGCGCGGTCGTTTCTCACCAGCGCTTCGGCGACGGCCGGCCATGTCGGCGCGCTGATCATGACGACGAAGCCGAGCTGCATGACCGTGAGGCTGATGAAGACCCCGTAGAGCGCCACATCGCCGAGCCCGGCCATGCGCCCGACCAACCATCCACAGTAGTTGAACTCGATGATGCCGGGCAGCAGGCAGCAGGTGGAAAACGCGAGCCCGTCGGTGAACAAGCGGCGTGCGGCATCGGCGCGGAACGAGGCGATCCGCGGCCGCATGAGCGGGTGTTTCCGCCACAGGGCAAGCGTGTTGCAGAGCTTGGCGAGCACCATCGAGCCGTGCACGGCGACCACGACGTACCAGATCTGCGGGATCCACCAGATGCCGATGCCGACGCAGGCGGCGGCGAGCACGTTTCCGGCCGCGCCCCACAGGTTGTTGGAGGCCACTTCGAGGTGCCCTTCCCTCACCCGTTCGGTGAGATTGAGGATGAAAATGAGGATGAAGAGGATGAGTCCGATCCACAGCGCGGGACGCAGCACGTGTTCTTTGCCGGCGTAGGCGTCGCCATACAGCGTGGTGATGGGGACAGTCATAAGCACGCCGGCGAGCAGCAGCCCCGCGGTGAGGGCGATGCCGGTCATCAGGAAAAACGCGGACGAACCGAGCTTGCACTGGGCGTCGGTATCGTCATTCGCCCGGGCGCGGGCGAGTCCGTGGGTGAGAGCGGGTCCCACGCCCACCTGCAGCAGCGCGAGCGTGCTGAGCGTGAGGTTGACGGTGGTGTAGATGCCGAACTCCTCTCGGCCGAGCACGCGGATGGCCAGCGGGATCGAGAGCAACTGCAGCAGCACGGTGCCCGCCTTCGAGAGGAAGGAAGTCACCACCGCGAGGCGGATCGAGCGGCTGCGGCGGGACGCGTGGTCGTCCCGTGCGGAATCGGATGCGGTCATGTGGTTTCGGCGTGGGCGCGGCGGGTCCGGAGATCCCGCGCGCCCGGCCTTGTTAGCACGCTCCGCCGCGTTTGTAGAGCGTCATCAGCATGATCTGGAAATCGAAGAGGAAGTTCCAGTTCTCGATGTAATCGAGGTCGAACTTGACGCGCTCGCGCAGACAGGTGTCGCCGCGCAGCCCGTTCACCTGGGCCCAGCCGGTGACGCCGGGTTTGATGTTGTGGCGGACGTTGTAGTGAGGGATCTCCTCCTTGAAGTCCTCGATGAGCTCCGGTCGTTCCGGGCGCGGGCCGACGAGGCTCATGTCGCCCATGAGGACGTTCCAGAACTGCGGAAGTTCATCGACGTTCCACTGCCGCATGAAGGCACCGACCTTGAGGCGGCGCGGGTCGTCCTTGACGGTCCAGCCCGGGCTGCCGTCGAACTCGGCATCGGGTTTCATGCTGCGGATCTTGAGGATCTCGAAGGGCCGGCCGTTGAGGCCGATCCGGCGCTGGCGGTAAATCACCGAGGCGCCGGGAGACTCAAGCCAGACGAGGATGCCGAAGACGGCCATCACCGGCGCGAAGAGAATGAGTCCGAAAATCGCGCCGACGATATCGACGAAGCGTTTCAGAGCGTTGTTGAACGCGTGGTGCAGCGGCATCTTGCCGATTCCCAGCACGGGCATTCCGTGGAGGCTCTCGAGCTGCAGATTCGAAACCAGGATCTGGAAACAGTTCGGAATCAGTTTGAAATCGACGAACTCGCGGCCGCAAGTTTCGGCGAGGGCGAGCATTTCATCGCGCGGCACGCACCCGTCCACGACCATCACGATGTCGGCGCCCGACGAGCGGAGGGTCTGGCGGAAACCATTGTAGCCGCCGAGCTGCGGCACTTCGGCCGGCGGCTCGGTTTCGAATCCATCATCGCCCGGGCGGACGGCGCCGATCACCGAGATCTGGTGCGAGCGCCCGTCCTTGAAACGCCTCACCGCACGTTCGCACTCCTCGTTCCAGCCGACGAACAAAGCCTTCTGGCGGAGGGCGGCGGCGAACGGCTCGCGGCGGACGACGCAGTAAAACAGCCAGCGCCACGAAAGCAGTGCGGTCATCGCGAGACCACAGGCCAGCACGCAATAGATGCGGCTGATCGCCGGTTCGATCTTGAGAACGAGCGCCAGCGTGAGGAATGCGGTGAGCCAGATGAGCGAGGCCTTGACGATGCCGCGGATCGTGCGGCGGATGGCGAGGAAGTTCCGCGGGTCGTGCATGCGGAAGTTCGCCAGCAGGAAGACAAACAACAGGCTGCCCAGAAGGACGTGGCCGAAGTAGCTGCGGAAATCGATGACGGCGTCCATGACTCCGAAATTCTGCATCGAGGTCTCGAAGCGGACGAGGTAGGCGAGCATCAGGGCGAGGATCACCAGCGCGGTGTCGCCGAGGAAACTCAGGGCGACCAGTTTCTGGTGAACCACCCAGGGACGGTGGCGGTGACGCAGCGAGTAGCTCTCTGCGTCAGGGGCTGCCTCGTCGCGGATGTGCGAAAGCACATATCCGCCCGGAGCCGTGCGGGGGGGCGTCTTCATTTGGGGGGATCAGGAGTATTTGGGGGAAACCCGCCGGGTCTCCGTCGGGGGGGGCGGAAGTCTGGCGAGCGGGGAAACATCCACCGGGGAATGGATGTTGTCTAGGACACGGAAGTTTAGGAAAATTCTTGGAGTTGGCTACGAAAAACTGGGAACGATCTCGAAGGCGTCTGGATCCGGCCTGCCGGCGGTCACCGCGACCGGTTGCGGAGCGCCCAGCCCTTTGCGGTTGGCCGGGACAACGGGGCGTTCGCCGGTCGGGCTCCCGCTTTGTTTCGGTCCCTCGTTCCAGATGAAACCGACGAGGTTTCCGGCGGACGATCGGATGCGTTCGGCGGCTTGGCGGAGGTCGTTGCGGTCCACCGAGTCCTCGCGCACGACCAGACAGACACGGTCGGCGTAGCGGGCAACGGCGAGCGCGTCGCTGGAGCCGAGCACGTTCGGGGTGTCGATGACCACGCGGTCGAACCAGCGGAACGCGTCCTCCAGCAGCGAGGGGAACCTGGTGCCGGCGAGCAACTCGGCGGAGTCGTCGCGGAGCGGACCGGAGGCCAGCAAGTAGAGGTTGGGAAGCGCGGTGGCGTAGCAGGCCGAAGCGGCCTCGATGTTTCCGGTTAGATACCCGCCGAGTCCGGCGTGGTTCTCATCGCCGGAGCCATGGTCGCGGCTGAGGCCGGGCGAGCGGAGATCGGCATCCAGCAGCAGCGTCCGATGTCCCTGCATCGCGAGGGCGGTGGCGTGGTTGATGGCGCAGAACGATTTCCCCTCGCCGGCGCGGGCGCTGGTGAACAAGACGGTGCGGCCCGAGTTTCCCCCGGCTTGCGGGGCGAGCACGACGCGCAGGTGGCGGAAGGCCTCGGCCGCGGCGGAGGCGGGATCCCGCATGAGCACCATGCCGTCGCCGGGACGATCGACCGCGGGGATCGAGGTAAGCAGCGGCGAACCGATGACCTTCGACGCGACCGAGGAATTGCGCACCTTGTGGTCTCCAAGTTCCAACAGGCCGATGAGCAGCAGGCCGGCGAGGCCGCCGAGAAACGCACCCGCGGCGGTGTGGACGATGCGGCGCGGGCTGTGCGGTTGTCCCGGAACGAGAGGATTGTCGCGCCAGCTCAGGAACGACGCGGGCACGGTGGCGGCGATGCGTGTTTCGCGCAGCCGCTTGGTCACCGAGTCGAGCAGTTCGCGCTCGCCTTCGGCCTGGCGGAGGAGTTCGCGGTAGCGGTCGCGCACGCCTTCGGCATCGACGGCCTGCGAACGGGCGCGGGCGACGGCGGCGGCCAGCTTGGTTTCGTTCTCGCTGGAGATCTTGTAACGTTGTTCGAGCGCCTCACCGGCGGATTTCACGGTGTCCGCGAGTTGTTTTCGAAGCGTTTCCACCTCGTTGGAGATCTCGCGATAGACCGGGTGCTTGTAAAGATAGCGCTCCTTGATCTTGGAAAACTCGGCCTCCTTGAGCTGCAGCGCGCGGACTTGGGAGAGCACCTCGGTGCCGCGCTCGGTGCGCTCGAGTCCGGCCAGTGCGTCCGGATCGCTGGCATCGAATCTGGCGTAGGCTTCGTATTCCGCCTCCAAGCGCAGGCGTTGCGATGTGGCGTTGGTCAGCTCGTTTTCCAACGTCGCGAGCGGATCGCGGGACGGCAGGCCGTCCCTGCCGCCTTCGAGTCCCGGCACCGGATTCTCTTCGCGGAAACGTTGCAGCGACGCGGCGGTGTCCTCGACCTTCTTGCCAAGGCGTTCCGCCTCGCGGGCGAGACCATCGCTGGCCTGGCGGGTGATCTCTGCCTGACGTTCGGTCGCCCATGCCTCGAACTCCTTCACCAGCGCCCGCACCAGATCGCGGGCGCGTTCGGGATCTGGGTCGTCCACGGAAACGTCGATGATACGGGAACCGCGGCGGAGCGCGACGTTGACGCGTTTGGCGAAACGCGCGACGAGTTCTTCGTCGCCGGCTCCCTCGGGTGCGAAGGCCGGATCGTCGGCGAGTCCTTCGTTCCGGATCACCCGCATCAACAACGTCGATGAGGTGAGCCCCTGCTCGACGGACCGCATTTCTTCAAGGTTCTGCGTTTCCTCCGGTGCGACGGCCTGGATGTCGAGGACCACCGGCGCCTCGCTGCCGACGTAGACCGATCCACTGGCGCGGTAGAGTTTCGGCAGGGTGCCGGCGTGCCAGTAGAGCAACCCGCCGCCGACGATGGCGGCCAGCAGGGCGATCCACGAGCGGCGCAGGAGCCGCTGGAAGAACCGCGCGGGTTCCACCCGCGGCAGAAAATGCGCCGGCTCGGCACCGGAAGGCGCCGCAAGCGCGGAGTCGCGCAGCGCGAGCGGTCGGGAGTCGGAATCGTTGGCAGGCATGGGACGGAAGAATTTGTTAGAACAGGCTTTCCGGGATGAGGATCACATCGCCGTCTTTCAACGGGATGTCCTCGCCCTTGCCGGATGCGATGTCCTTGAGGTTGACGATTTTCACTCCGCCGGAGCCCTTGACGGTGACCTTGCGGGAGTTCGCGATGCGGGTGAGCCCACCGGCCATGCCGACGGCTTCGACGAGCGTGAGCTTCCGGTTCGCGGGGATTTCGAAGACGCCCGGCCGCTGGGCCTGGCCGAGGACCGTGACGGTCCGCCGCACGCGCGCGGCGATGCTCACGGTGACCTCGGGTTTCACGAGGTATCCATCGGCGAGTTTGCTCTCGATGGAGCGCGCGGCCTGATCGGTCGTGAGTCCCTGCATCTTCACCTTGCCGATGAGCGGCATGGTGATCGAGCCGTCGGCGGACAACTGCCCGCGGGTCGTCAGCTCGTCCTCGCGAAACACGCGGATCTCGACGTTGTCGAGTTTCCCGATGACGCCGGATGAGCCTCCCTCCTGGGCGATGGCGGGCAGCGCCGCGAGCAGGAAGGCCCACATGACGGCCAAGCGGCGGATGGAATTTCGGAAATGTCTCATCGGTCCGTTAGAATTGGTGGTTGAGCTCCACTCCGAGCATCGTCCGGTCATAGCCGAAGGCGGGATCGTTGGAGTCGTTTTCGGAAAACCTGTAGAACAAGGAAAGATCGGATTCCGGCGTGAGCTCATACACGAGCGCAGGGCGGATGAACCACAAGCTGTCCTTGCGGCCGCTCGCGCCGGTGCCGGACACCCGCTCGTAGCTGTATTTCTCGAAGCCGCCGTCCAGGCGGGCGGACCAGCCGCCGCCGAGACGCTGCTTGATGCCGGCGGAGGCGCCATGGAGCGAATAGTTCTGGCCGGCGTAGAACGCCGAAGCCTCCTCGCGCATGTAACCATTGACGAAGAGGTCCGTGCCCTTGCGCGGCGTCCAGTCGATCCGTCCTTCGAGCACCGGGTTCGTGCTGCTGCCGAGATCCGTGCGGCGGTGTTCCGCTCCGGCCTCGAGGTCGATCCGGATCTTGCTGCGCGGCTGCCAGACGATGTTCGCGGTCAATTGATGGGTGTCCTGTTTCCCGGAGCCATCGACGTGGAAACGGCCGACCTGATAGGCCAGTCCGACCTCGGTCTTCGGCGAGTAGCCGTAGCGCACGGCGAGTTCCGCGTAGTCCTTGCGGGAGTCGAAGTAGAACGGATCGAGATAGTCGGACTGGCGGCTGCCGACGGCGCCTTCCAAGGTGATCTTCTCGCGGGCGGTCCATCCGGCGCGCACTTCATTGGCGAAGGCCAGGCGGTCGGTCGGACGGCCGGTTTCCGCAGTCGCGTCGCCGAGCTTCCGGAAGGCGCCGGAATACGCGATCCGCGTCACCTTTCCGCGCCAGCCGATCAACGCCACGGCCTCATGGTCGAAACGGTTCTCCGACCCGTGGTCCACATAGGCCACCGCCGTCGGCCGGTAGCCGATCGATGCGTCGAAGCCCTCGCCCGAATCCGGATCCCCCCTGCGGTAGGCGATCTGCGGGGCGACGTTGAGCACGGTGTCCGTCTCCGCGTCGGTGGAACTCAGGAAGATGTTGTCGTCATACGCGACGGAAACCAGAGCGCCGATCTCCCAGCCGGATGTCGATTTCAAATCCTCATCCGGAACGATCGGATAGACTTCCTCCCCGCCGACCCGGTCATCGACGGCGGGACGGTATTCCTGCGAAAAGGCGGGTGGGGCGAACGTGGCGAAAACGCCGGACGCGATCCACACAACCATTCGGGGGGACAATGGTTTCTTGATCTGCATTGCGGGGGGAGCAGCCGCCCCTTTGATCGCTTCTATGGAGGCATTGGGCAAGAAATTAAAGCCAGCCAAGCAATACGTGATCGCGTGATACATGGCGACCGGTTCCATGTTAGTAGTTTTGTGACGATGCAAGTCACCGTTGGGATATATTAAGGAAACCCCGATCATCTCCCGGCGGCTGCTTTCAAAGTCGCTCTTTCCGATCCGAGCGAATGCGGATAGGAAGTCGTCATTCCCCCAAAGCTGATGTCCCCCCAGATTCTTCACGCTCCTCGAACCCGGGGAGCCTCCGGAAATTTCGTTTCCCCCGCCTGGTTCGGGGGGATTGACGAGCGCGCGAAACTGCATCCCCACCGGACGGCGGTGATCGCCGGGGAACGGCGGATGACTTACTCCCAACTTGTCGAGCGCTCCGACCAGATGGCCACGGCGTTGATCCAGGCGGGCGTCGCGAAGGGCGAATATGTCGGGGTTTCGTTTCCGCGGACGATCGACCTCATCACCAGTCTTCTCGGCGTGCTGAAAGCCGGTGCCGCCTATGTCCCGCTGGATCCCGCGTATCCGGTCGGCCGGTTGGAAACGATGGTTTCCTCCGCGGCGATCCGCCACGTGGTCTGCGCCGCAGATCAAAGTGGCAGGCTCCACGGTGTGCGCGTGATCGTGCCGGACGCATGCAACGCCGATCGCACGCGATTCCCCGAAGTCCGGGACGACGACTCGGTGTACGCGATCTTCACCTCCGGCTCCACCGGCACACCCAAGGCCGCGGGTGTGAGGCACTCGGGATTCCACAACCTGCTGTCGTGGTATGCGTCCGAACTGGCACTCAACGAGTCGGACCGCACGCTCGTGATCAGCTCTCCCGGTTTCGATCTGACGCAGAAAAACCTGTTCGTTCCGCTGCTCACCGGAGGCACCTTGATTCTCGATGAGGGAGAAACCTACGACATCACCCGCATCCTGCGGCTGATCCGCGAGAACTCTGTGACGTTGGTGAACTGTACGCCGAGCGCGTTCCATCCACTTGTCGACTCGGCGGCGGGGAATGGATTTCAAGACATCTCCAGCCTTCGTTTCGCGGTTCTCGGCGGCGAACCGATCTCGATTCCCCGCCTGCGTGGGTGGCTCGAACATCCGAACTGCCGCGCCGAAGTCGTGAACTCATACGGCCCGACCGAGTGCACGGACATCTGTTTGTTCCACCGCATGGGCAGGGAAAACCTCGATGCGTTTCCTTTCGTTCCGCTCGGCAGGGAGATCCCGGACGTCCGCGTGACCATTCGGGACGAGGACCTCGAGGTCCTGCCGGACGGCGAGATCGGCGAGCTATGCATTTCCGGCGCGGGCGTTGGCGAAGGATATCTCTACGATCCAGAGAAAACGCGCGGCCGTTTCGCCGGCTGGAATCCGGCTTGTGAGGTAGCCACTCCCCTCCTCTACCGCACCGGCGATCTGGCGAAACGCCTGCCCTGCGGCACCTTCGAGTTTCGTGGCCGCGCCGATCACCAGGTGAAGGTGAACGGCCATCGCATCGAACTGGGCGAAATCGAGATCGCGCTTTCCAAACACGACGAGGTCCACGAAGCCGTCGTCACCTGCCGCGACCACCGCCTCACCGCCCATGTCCGCGGCGTGGCGGATGTGGAGTCGATGAAACAACATCTCAGCGCCCTGCTTCCGGCCTACATGGTGCCGTCGGAGTTCCGGATGACCTCCGAGTTTCCGCTCACGCCGAATGGAAAGGTGGACCGCAAGACACTGGAGAACATCGCGCCGGAGCCGGAGCGGAACTCCCATCCCGTGATTCCCGCCAGCGAATTCGAAACGAAGATCCTCGCGCTCTGGACCGAGTTGTTGGAGTGCCCGGTTGCGGATCCCACCGCGAATTTCTTCGATCTCGGCGGTGGCTCGATCCACCTCGCGATCATGCATGTCCGGCTCAAGGAACTGTCAGGACGTGAGTTTCCGATCACCGATCTGTTCGCGAATCCGAGCGCGCGCTCGATCGCGGCGATGCTTACCGAGAACGGCATGGCGAAAACCACCAACGCCGCTCGTGAACGGGCCATGCAGGCCCGCAAAGGAATTTCCAATCTCCGCCGTCCCACCTCCCGATGAACGAATCCGACTCCCAACCCGAAGCCATCGCAGTGGTCGGCATGTCCGGCCGCTTTCCCGAAGCGGGAAACCCCGATGAATTCTGGAACAACCTGGTCGCCGGCCGCGATTGCATTTCAAAATTCCCCGGTCGCACGGAGGCGGACGGCCGCCGGTTCGTCGGTGCGCGCAGCCTGATCAAGGATCCGGACCTGTTCGACGCGGCTTTCTTCAACATCTATCCGCGCGAGGCCGAGTTGATGGACCCGCAGCACCGGATCTTCCTCGAGTGCGCATGGGAGGCCCTGGAGGACGCGGGATGCGATCCGTCACGCTTCGACGGCATGATCGGAGTCTACGCCGGCCTCAGCCTCAACACGTATCTGTTGCACAACCTGCGGACCGGTTTCGACCTGGCGAAGAACTATCAGGTTTCCGAGTACCAGACGATGCTCGGCAACGACAAGGACTTCCTGCCGGTGCGCGTTTCCTACAAGCTCGACCTGCGCGGTCCGAGCATGACGATCCAGACGGCCTGCTCGACGTCACTCGTCGCGATCTGCCAGGCGGCCACCTCGCTGCTCACCTACCAATGCGACGCCGCGCTCGCGGGTGGTGTCTCGGTTTCCTTTCCGCAACATCGCGACTACCTCTATCAGGAAGATGGCATGGTCTCGCCGGACGGCACTTGCCGCGCGTTCGACGCGTCCGCGGCCGGCACCGTGTTCGGCCACGGCTGCGGCGTGGTGATGCTCAAGCGTCTCAGCGACGCGATCGAAGCCGGCGATCCGATCCACGCGGTGATCCGCGGCTGGGCGGTGAACAACGACGGCTCGGACAAGGTCGGCTTCGCCGCACCCGGCGTGAACGCCCAGGCGGACGTGATCGCCCTCGCCCAGGCATCCGCGGGCGTGGAACCGTCCGAGGTTTCCTACATCGAGGCGCACGGCACCGGCACTCCCCTCGGGGATCCGATCGAGATCGCCGGCCTGACCAAGGCGTTCCGCGAAGGTGGCGCCGAGGGTGACGGGTTCTGCGCGATCGGCACCGGCAAGACGCACATCGGCCACCTCGATTGCGCGGCGGGCGTCACCGGATTGATCAAAACGATCCTCCAACTCCGTCACGAGAAGATCCCGGCCCTGCTGCATTTCCAACAGCCGAATCCGCACATTGACTTCACCGGTAGCCCGTTTGTCCCGGTCGCCACCGACCGCGACTGGAAACGCGGCGGGCAACCGCGCATCGCAGGCGTCAGCGCCTTCGGTGTCGGTGGCACCAACGCGCACGTCGTCGTCGAAGAAGCTCCGCTCTGCACGGAGACTTCCCCCGGACGCGGCAAAGAACTGCTCGTTCTATCCGCTCGTTCGCGCACGGCTTTGGAAGAGATGTCGAAGCGCCTCGCCGACCGCATCGAAGCGGAAACTCCGGATCTCGCCGACGTTTCGCTGACACTCGCCACCGGCCGCAAGGCGTTCAGCCACCGCCGTCTGGTGGTTGCTGGCGACGCCGCGGATGCCGTTGCTGCGCTGCGGGACGATTTCCGCGATTTCGAGGCACCCGCATCGGAGCGTCAGGTCGCGTTCCTGTTTCCCGGGCAGGGCTCGCAATATGTCGGCATGACCCGCGGCCTCTACGATGCGGAGCCGGTGTTCCGCGCGGCCATCGACGAATGCGCGCGCCTGCTCCAACCATGGATCCACCGCGACATCCGGTCGATCCTCTATCCGTCCGATCATGAGGTGGCCGCCGCCGAAGCGGACATCCACAAGACCGTCTTCACCCAGCCGTGCATCTTCGCGGTCGAGTATTCGCTCGCGAAACTGTGGATGCATTGGGGTGTGAACCCCTCGTTGCTCATCGGCCACAGCATCGGTGAATTCGTCGCCGCGGTGATCGCGGGCACGTTTCGACTGGAGAACGCGCTGCAACTCATCGCCACCCGCGGACGCCTGATGCAGGACCTCCCGGGCGGCTCGATGCTCGCCGTGCGTGCGGATGCCGATTCGCTCGAACTTCCCGAAGGCGTCGAACTCGCCGCAGTGAACAGCCCGGGGCTCTGCACTCTTTCGGGAAAGGACGAGGCGATCGTTTCCTATCAGAAATCACTCGAAGACCGCGGCATCCAGAGCCGCGTCCTCAACACCTCGCACGCCTTCCACTCGGCGGCGATGGAGCCGATCACCGGCACCTTCGCGGAGGACGCTGCAATGGTCCCCGCAAACCCGCCGACCCTCCCGTGGATCTCCACCTGCACGGGCAAGCAGATTGACGCGCAAACGGTCGCCGATCCGAACTACTGGTCGCGCCAGCTCCGGCAGCCGGTTCGTTTCAAGGACGCGCTGGAAACCGCGATCGAACAGAACCCGGACCTTGTCTTCCTCGAAGTCGGCCCCGGTCAGGCGCTCGCGCAATTCGCCCGCCAGCATCCGGCGCGCGGCAACGCGCCCGTGGTCGCCACGCTGCCGAAACCGGACACCGATGATCTGACCTCCGTGCTCACCGCCGTCGGCGAACTCTGGTGCCACGGCGTTGCCCCGGATTGGACGGCGTATTTCTCCGGCCAGACTCGCGCGAAGCTCCATCTCCCGACCTATCCGTTCGAACGCAAGAGCTTCTGGATCGATCGATCGCAAGAACCAGAGGCAGCCCCGGCCGTTCCGGTCAACGCCCCGCTCCCACAGCGGCTCCCCTCCACTCCCCCACCCGCTCCCGCAGCTCCGATGCCCACCGCCGATCGCAAAGAAGAACTCGCCGCCTCGCTCCGCAACCTCGTCCACGAACTTTCCGGCATTCCGGTCACCGACGACCGCGCGAGTTTCACCGAGCTTGGTTTCGACTCGTTGTTCCTCACGCAGGCGAGCCAGGCGGTGCTCACGCGTTTCGGCGTGAAAGTCACATTCCGTCAGATGCTCGGCGACCTATCGTCCGTTGCCGCGCTCGCGGCATTCCTAGATAAGGAAATGCCCGAACGCACCGCGGCTCCGGCTCCGGCTCCGGTCGCGGAACCCGCATCCCTAACAGCGCCGGCCGTTGCCGCGGGAAGCCCGCTCGAACAACTGCTCGCCAACAACATCCAGGCGATGCAGGCGCTGCTCGCCGGCCACCAGACCCTCGCTCCGGCCGCCGCGCCGACCCACGGGCCCGCTCCGGTGCGCTGGCCGCAGGGATTCGAGCGCAGCACGAAGGTGCAGACTCGTTTCGGTCCGTTCAAGGCACCGGAAACCGGCGAGAAAGGCACGCTCACCGATGCCCAAAGCAAGGCGCTCGACGCGCTCATCGCCCGCTACACCGCGAAGACATCGAAGTCGAAAGCCTACACCGCGGAACACCGCCCGCATTTCGCCGATCCGCGCGCGGTTTCCGGTTTCAAGTCGGAGTGGAAGGAAATGGTCTATCCGATCGTCTCCGCCGGCAGCAAGGACGGCCGCATCCGCGACATCGACGGCAACGAATACGTCGATATCACGATGGGCTTCGGCACCTATTTCTTCGGCCACTCGCCGGACTGGTTGATGGAAGCCGTCGAGGAGCAACTCCGCACCGGCATCGAGATCGGACCGCAGTCACCCATCGCCGGGAAACTCGCGTCCGCCATCTGCGACCTGACGGGAATGGAGCGCGCAACGTTCTGCAACACCGGCTCCGAGGCGGTGATGGCGGCGATGCGCCTCGCCCGCACGGTCACGGGACGCGAGCGGATCGCGTATTTCACAGGAGACTACCACGGCATGTTCGAGGAGGTCCTCGTCCGCGGCGCATGGGTCGATGGGGTCTACAAAGCGCAGCCGATCGCACCCGGCATCCCGCAGTCGCTGGTGGAAAATATCCTGGTGCTCGACTACGCGGACCCGGCTTCGCTGGAGATCCTCCGCGAGCACGCCCATGAACTCGCCGCGGTGATGGTCGAACCGGTGCAAAGCCGGGCTCCGGGTCTGCAACCGCGCCAGTTCATGCACGAGGTGCGAGCGATCACCGAAAAGACCGGCACCGCGCTCATTTTCGACGAGGTCGTCACCGGGTTCCGCTGCGCACCCGGCGGTGCACAGGAATATTTCGGCGTCGCGGCCGACATGGCGACCTACGGCAAGGTCATCGGCGGCGGCATGCCGATCGGCGTGCTCGCCGGCAAGAAGGAATACATGGACGCCCTCGACGGCGGCATGTGGAGTTATGGTGACGACAGTTTCCCGGAAGTGGGCGTCACGTTCTTCGCCGGCACCTTCGTCCGCCATCCGCTCGCGATGGCCGCGGCATGGCGTGTCGTCCAACACCTCCGCGGCGAGGGACCGCGCCTGCAGATCGACATGGCGGAACGTGTTTCGCGCCTGTGCCGCACGCTCAACGAGCACTTCGATGCCGTCGGCGTGCCGATCCGCATCCCGCATTTCAGCGCCTATGCGGTGATCGACTACGCACACGAACTGAAACACGCCAGCCTGCTCTGGTATTTCCTCCGCGAGCGCGGCGTGCATGTATGGGAGGGGCGTCCGCTCTACTTCACCACGGCGCATACCGACGAGGATTTCGATCTGGTGCTGAAGGGCTTCGCAGGCGCCATCGCCGACATGCAGGCCGCCGGTTTCTTGCCCGCGCGTCCGGACGGAGTGACGGTCGAAACCCCGGTTTTCCCGCGATTCGACAGCGCGCCCACCACCGAGGCACAACGCGAAATTTTCCACGCCGTGCAGATGGGCGACGAAGCGAACTGCGCGTTCAACGAGTCGAATGTCATCCGTTTCGCTGGAGAACTCGACACCGCCGCTCTCCGCAGCGCCCTTCATGACATCGTCGTCCGCCACCCCGCGTTGCGCAGCACGTTCTCGGAGGATGGCTCGACCCAATGTTTCCATCCGGCCGGCCGCTCGATCGACTGGATCGAACACGACTTCTCGAACCTCGATGAAAAGTCGCCCGCCGCGACGCTGCCGGTTTCGCTGCTGAAGCGTTCCGAAAGCTCCGTGCCCTTCGATCTCACGAACGGCCCGCTCCATCGCTTCCACCTCATCCGTTACGCAGGAAACGTCCAGGAACTTCTATTCACCGCGCATCACATGGTCTGCGACGGTTGGTCCTTCGGCATGATCCTGATGGAACTCGCCGAGGCTTACAACGCCCGCAAGGCCGGTCGCCTGCCGAAACTCCCGCCCGCGATGTCGTTCGCGGACTATGCGCGGATGGAAGTCACCGAAGCGTCATCCGAAGACGTCGCCGCTGCGGAGAACTACTGGGTTTCGCAGTTTGAAACCGGTGCGCCGGTGCTCGAACTGCCCACCGACCGGCCGCGTCCGTCGGTGAAGACCTACAACGGTGCGATGGAAACCCTCACTATCGACGGCGAACGCTACGACCGCATCAAGAAGGCGTCGCCCGCGCTCGGCGGCACCTTGTTCTCCACCCTGCTCGCCACGTATGCCACCCTGCTCCACCGCCTCACCGGCCAGGACGACGTGGTCATCGGCATCCCGGCCGCCGGACAGACGCGCGTTGGTCGCGACGAACTCGTCGGGCATTGCCTGAATTTCCTGCCGCTGCGCATCCGGCCTACAGCGGACAAGCCGTTTGCCGCCTTCTCCACCGAGGTGCGCGACGTCGTTCTCGAGGCCTACGACCACCAGCACCTCACCTTCGGCCGCTTGTTGCAGAAACTGAACTTGCCGCGCGACACCAGCCGCCTGCCGCTGGTCACCGTGATGTTCAACATCGACAAGAACGGCACCGACCAGATCCGCTACGACGGATTGAAATTCGACGTCGAGACGAACTCCAAGCAGTTCGTCAACTTCGACCTGTTCTTCAACCTCGTGCAGACCGACGAGCGACTCGTCGTCGAGTGCGAATACAACACCGACCTGCACGACGCGGAAACCATCCGCCACTGGCTCCGCAGTTTCGAAAAACTGATCGCCTCGGCCATCGAAGCGAAGGAAACCACGCTCGACTCGCTTCCCATCCTCTCCGCCGACGACCACGCCGTACTCGACCGCTGGAACGACACCCGCCGCGACTACCCGCGTGACGCTACGATCGATTGCCTCGTTTCCACCATCGCCGGACGCGTGCCGGACCATACCGCGGTCCGCTGCGGTGGCGAATCGCTCACCTATCAGCAACTTGAAACCCGTGCCACCGATCTTGCCGGGCGCCTGCAATCCGCGGGTGTCCAACGCGGCGACCTTGTCGGTGTTCACCTTGAGCGCTCGACCTCGATGGTCACCTCTCTGCTCGCCGTATTGAAATGCGGCGCCGCCTACGTGCCGATGGACCCCTCGTTCCCCGCCGAGCGTCTCGGCATGATGATCGAGGACGCGGCGATGAAGGTGATCGTCTCGCAGAAGTCGATCCATGGAGATCTGCCGGCCTCAACCGCACGCATCCTGTGCGTCGATGAAACCGGCGAACCCGCTGCTTTCAACGCCGTCACGCGGGATCCGGAGGACGCCGCCTACGTCATCTTCACATCCGGCTCCACCGGACGTCCCAAAGGTGTCCGCATTCCGCACCGCGCTGTGGTGAATTTCCTCAACTCGATGCGCCGCGAACCCGGTCTCGCGCCGGACGACCGACTGCTTTCGGTCACGACTCTCTCGTTCGATATCTCGATGCTCGAGATCTTCCTGCCGCTCACCACCGGTGCGAAAACCGTGATCGCCACGCGCGATACCACGCTTGATGGCAATCGCCTCGCCGATGAAATCGCCACGCGCGACATCACCGTCCTGCAAGCAACTCCGTCCACCTGGCGCTTGCTGTTGGAAGCTGGATGGAAGGGCAAACAGAACCTCAAGATCCTCGTCGGCGGCGAAGCCGTGCCGCGTGACCTCGTGAACCAACTCGCCCCGCTTTGCGCCGAGATCTGGAACGTGTATGGCCCCACCGAGACGACCATCTGGTCCACCGCCGGGAAACTCGAAGCCGGCGACGGACCGGTCCTCATCGGCAAACCGATCGACAACACCCGCATCCAGATCGTCAACGCGGCGATGCAACCGCAACCGCTCGGCGTCGCCGGCGAACTGCTCATCGGTGGCGACGGACTTGCGCTCGGCTATCACAACCAGCCGGAACTCACCGCCGACCGCTTTGTTTCCACGCCGCTCGACAGCGGAAAACTCTACCGCACCGGCGACCTCGCGCGCTGGAGGGCGGACGGCACGATCGAGTGCCTCGGCCGCATGGATCATCAGGTGAAGGTCCGTGGATTCCGCATTGAACTCGGCGACATCGAGTCCCACCTCGCGCAGCATCCGTCCGTCGCCCAGGCGGTGGCCGACGTGCGCGACGGACGGCTCGTCGCCTGGCTCCGCACCCAATCCGCGGACTCGTCCGGCGACGGCACGGCGATCTGGCGCGACCAATGGGACATGCTCTATCAGTCCGCGATCGATCAGTCGGGCACATCGAAACTCGATCAACTCGACTCCGTCATCGCCGGATGGTCCGGCATCGAGGGCATCGACGCCCAGGTTTCCGAGTGGATCGACACCACCGTCGCCCGCATCCGCGGTTCCCATCCGCGCAAGGTGTTCGAGATCGGCTGCGGCACCGGGCAGCTGCTCGCCCGCCTCGCGCCCGAGGTCGAGGAATACCACGCCGCGGACATCTCGAAGGTGGCCATCGACGCGCTGCGCTCCACGCATCCCGCGCCGAACATCCACCTCCACCACCGTCCGGCGGATGAGTTCAACGGCCTTCCGCAATGTCACTTCGATACCGTCATCATCAACTCGGTGGCGCAGTATTTCCCGAACGCCGGATATTTGAAATCCGTGCTCGAAGGCGCTCTCGCCTTGCTCGCGCCCGGCGGCCGCATCTTCCTCGGCGACATCCAGAGCAACGCGCTGCTGCCCGTGCACCATGCCGAGGCGCTCCGCGAGCGCGCCCCGCGCGACGCCACGGCCGGCGACCTCCGTGCGAAGCTCGACCAACGCCTCGCCGCGGAAACCGAACTCTCGCTCGATCCCGCGTGGTTCGAACACTTCCGTGACCAACACGGCGCCGTCACCACCGTCGAGATGCCGCTCCGCCGCGGCAAGCTGGCGAACGAAACGACGACCTATCACTACGATGTGATTCTCCACACCGGTTCGTCGATCCCGTTCGCCAATGTTCCGGACGCGACCGAGTGGCGGAACCTGAACCTCGAACAACTCGAGGCAATGCTCGTTTCCAACCCGGAAACCCTGCGGTTCACCGGAATCCCGGACGCGCGGCTGGCCAAACCGATCGCATTCCAACGCGCGCTCGCGGGGACATCGGCCGACTCCCAGTTGCCGGAACCGCAATCCGTTCCGTCGAACGCCGTCTCGGCCGAGGACCTCTATCAGGTCGCTGCGCAGACCGGCTATCAGGCCCATGTCCGTTGGCAGGGCGACGGCACCCAGGGCACGCTGGAGGCCGTGTTCCTCCGCACGCCGGTGAAGACGCTGCCGAATTGGTATCGGGTGACCAGCACGCTGCCGGTCGAAGCGCTCGCCAACCAACCCGCCTCCGCGAAATCCGGGAGCTCCGATCTATCAGGCGCGCTGCGCGGCCATCTCAAGGCGCACCTGCCGGACTACATGATCCCGTCCGCCTTCGTGATGGTCGATTCGTTTCCGCTCACGCCGAACGGCAAGGTGAACCGCAAGGCGCTCCCGGCTCCGGGCGCGGATGCGGTCGAGGAAAACCGCCCGGTCGCCGCGCCGACGAACGACACCGAGTCCAAGTTGCTTGAGATTTGGAAACAAGTGCTCGGCCGCGACAACATCGGCATCGACGACGACATCTTCGAACTCGGCGGCGACTCGATCCTCATCTTCCAGATCACCACCCGCGCCACCCGCGCGGGGATCGAACTCACGCCCGCCAAGGTCTTCCGGCACCGCCGCATCTCCTCTCTGGCCGCCGACATGCTCGCGCCGGAAGCACCGAAGACCGCTTCCACCATCCAACGAGTCAACCGCGATGCCTACCGCCGCAATCTCTGAGCCGACGATGAAACCGACGCAGGAAGCACCCGCCAGCCCGGCCCCCGATTCCGGGAGCGTGCTCGCGTTTCCCGCGTCGGCTTCGCAGCAGATGTTCTGGTATCTCGACCAGATCCAGAACGGCGTCACCGCGTTCAACGTTCCGCTGCGTTTCCGTCTCGAAGGTCCGCTGCGGCCGGATCTGCTGAAACGGACGCTCAACACCATCGTCGAACGCCACGAGTCGTTGCGCACACATTTCGGTGAGGACAATGGCGAGTTGCTCCAGATCGTCATGCCGGAGCTCACGCTCGACCTGCCGGTGATCGACCTCGGCCATCTGCCGGAAGAGCGGCTTCAGGAAGAGGCCGACCGACTCGGCAGCATCGAGGCGCAGCGCGCGTTCCACCTTTCCACCGGCCCGCTCGTCCGGGCGGAGCTCGTGCGGCTCTCCGCGGACCACCACATCCTGCACGTCACCGCACACCACGCGATTTTCGACGGCATGTCGATGACCGTGCTGACCAAGGAGATCGCCGCGATCTATCAGGCATATTTCGACGGCAAGCCGTGTCCACTCGAGCCGCTGCCCCTGCAATACGGAGACTTCTCCGTCTGGCAGAAGGATTTCCTCGAAGGGCCCGAGATGAAACAACAGCTCGGGTATTGGAAACAAAGACTGCAAGGCATGACCGAGGTCGATCTGCCAACCGACTTCCCCCGCCCCGCGGTGAAGGCGTGGAAGGGCGAGATCATCTCGACCTTGTTTCCGAAAGAACTCACCGACCGCCTGCACGCCATCGCATCGAAACACGGTGCCACCTTGTTCCATCTCCAGCTCGCGGCCTACATGACGCTGCTGTCGCGCTACTCCGGTGGGACGGACATCGCCATCGGGACGCCGGTCACCGGCCGCACCCGCGGCGAACTCGAAGGAGTCATCGGCGTGTTCATCAACTCGCTCCTCATGCGCGGCGATTTGTCGGGAAACCCGTCGTTCGGAGCGCTGGTCGAGCGCGTCCGGGACACGGCGCTAGAAGCTTTGGAAAACCAGGAACTGCCTTTCGAGGCTCTCGTCCGCGAGATGAAGCCGGATCGCGATCCCGGCCGCAATCCGCTGTTCCAGGTGAACTTCAACCACCACCGGTCCTTCGCGAAACCCGGTGACTTCGGCGGCGTGTCGCTTTCTCCGGTGCCTTCGCGCTCGCCCGGCACCATCTTCGACCTGCACTTCTTCATGGTCGAACGCGCCGAAGGCTGGCGCGCATCCCTCGACTACAGCACCGATCTGTTCTCGCGCGAATCGGCAGACCGAATGCTCGGGCATTTCAAACGCCTCCATGAGGACATCGTGGCGCACCCGGACGTTCCGCTCGACCAGTTGGAGATCCTCACCGACGACGAGCGGGCGACGCTCGAACAATTCGCCACCGGCGAAACCAGAGATTACCCGCGCGACGCGGATATCGGCGGATTGTTCCTGCAAACCGCGCACGATCACCCGGATCGCATCGCGCTCGTCAGCGGATCCCGCGAAGTCACCTATCAGCAGCTCCGCACCGAGGTCACCTGCCTCGCCCGCACCTTGCTCGACAAGGGCGTGAAACCCGGCGATCCGGTTGTTTTCACCGGTCCGCAGGACCTCGGAATGGTCACCGCGTTCCTCGCCACGTTGATCGTCGGCGGTTTCTGCGTGCCGCTGGATCCGAGTTATCCGGCGGATCGTTTCGCCATGCTGCTGGAGGAATCCGGAGCGCGCCACATCCTCGTCTCGGGTGAAACGAACGTGCTTCCCGCGACATGGTCCGGGACGACCGTCGAGATCCCGGCCTTCGGAGCGGCCGAATACCCGGAGGAACTGCCGACGATTCCGGTGCGTGCGGATCAAGCCGCCTTCCTGATGTTCACCTCGGGATCCACCGGGCGCCCGAAAGGCGTGCTCGTTCCGCACCGCGGCATCGTGCGCCTTGTGAAGGGCGGCGACTTCATGCCGATTACCGCGGACGACGTGTTTCTCCAGGCCGCACCGGCATCCTTCGACGCCATCCATCTCGAACTCTGGGGACCGCTGCTCACCGGCGGGAAACTCGTCCTGCTGCCCGAAGGGCCGGGCCTCGAGTCGATCGCCAACGCCGTGCGCCGCCACCACGTCACCGCGCTGTGGCTCACGTCCGGCTTGTTCCAATTGATGATCGACGAACACGCCGACGCGCTCAAAGGCCTGCGTTTCCTGCTCTCCGGCGGCGACGTGCTCTCGCCTTCGCATGTTCGCAAGGCGCTCGATACGCTGCCGTCCACCACGCTCATCAACGGTTACGGCCCGACTGAAAACACCACCTTCACCACCTGCCACCGGATCACACGCGACGATCTAACAAAGCCGTCGATCCCCATCGGCCGGCCCGTCGCGCAAACCACGGTGCACATCCTCGACGACAAGCTCCGTCCGGTGCCGATCGGTATTCCAGGCGAGTTGTGGACCGGCGGCGACGGACTTGCCATCGGCTACCTCAACGCGCCGGATCTCACGGCGGAGCGATTCGTCAACCACCCTCGTTTCGGCCGCCTCTACCGCACGGGAGACCGCTGCCGCTGGCGCGCCGACGGCACGATCGAGTTCTTCGGCCGCAACGACCATCAGGTGAAGGTCCGCGGTTTCCGCATCGAACTGGGTGAGATCGAAGCCGTACTCGCCAACCATCCGTCCGTGAAGGCGGCGCGTGTCGCCGTGCGCGGAACGGACTCGGAAACGAAACGCATCCTCGCATGGGTCGTCCCGAATGCCGGTTCGAAAGCCGATGCAGCCGGGTTGATGCGTCATGTGGACTCCTCGCTGCCCGCCTTCATGCGACCGGAGGTGATCGCCGTGCTCGATTCGTTTCCGCTCAATGCGAACGGCAAGGTGGATCTCGCCGCGCTGCCCGATCCGGGCGTGCGGAAACAGCAGGTCGAAACGAAAACATCGGAAGCTCCGCAAGGCACCACCGAGCGCCGGGTGGCGGAGTTGTGGAGCGAGTTGTTAGGAAGGTCCGCCATCGGTCGCCACGACGACTTCTTCGCGCTCGGCGGACACTCGCTGCTCGCGCTGCGCATGTTCTCACGGATCAACCGCGAGTTCGGCAAATCCCTGCCGCTGGCCACGCTCATCCAGCACCCCACGGTGGCCGCGCTCTCCGCGGTGATCGCCCCGCAACCCGCCGATCCCGCCTCGGAAGAAACGCACGACCCGAAAGGCAACCTCGTCACGCTTTCCAAGGGCGGCGACGAAGCACCGCTGTTCTGCCTGCATGGCGGCGATGGCGGCGTGCTGTTCTACCGCGGACTCGCCGACCGGATGCCGAAGTCGCTGCCGATCCACGCCATCGAATCGCTCGAACTCGGCAACAGCGGCGTCATCCAGCCGTCGAGCATCGGCGAAACCGCCGCGTCGTATCTCCGCGAGATTCTCAAGGTGCGGCCGCAGGGACCGTTCCGCCTCGCCGGTTACTCATTCGGCGGCGTGGTCGCCCACGAGATCGCCTGCCAACTCACCGAGATGGGCCACGAGGTCACCTTCCTCGGCCTCTTCGATACCCACAACCCCGCCGCACCGTCGCGCCAGTATGGCAAGATCGAGCGCTTCCGCGTCTTCTGGAACGAACACTCCGAAGAGGCGATCGGCAAACGGTTCGGCCTCCTGCGCGGGCGGATCCGCGACGGCATCCGCACCCACCGCCGGGTGAAACTCGAACTCGCCGCCGCCCGCTCCAGCGGCCCGGCCGAGGCGTTCAGCGACCTTCGACGCGTCCAGGTGCGCGAGGAAAACTGGCGCGCCATGCAGGAATACAAACCCCGCCCGTTCGCCGGCCGGATCACCTTGTTCAAGACCAACCACGTCGATGACAAAGTCGAGTACGATGCGGATTACGGCTGGTCCGCGGTTGCGAAAGAAGGGTTGGACATCATTTCCGTCACCGGGCATCATCTCGCCCTGTTCTCCCCCGAGAACATCGATTCTCTCGCCAGCGCGCTTTGTTCCTGCCTGAAACGCTCTGGTCCCCCCCACCCCTGACTCCCCCCGACAGATCGACATGGCCTCCCCCCGATCCGGCCTGGCATCGGCCGCGCTTCATTGCGTTGCCCTGCTCGCGCTCGCTTTGCCGTCCGCCCTGGCGCAGAACCTCTCGTTGCTGGACTTCTCACAGAATGTCCAGGCGACCAACGGGATGTATCCGAACAACTCGACCCTCGGTCCCGAATTCTACTCCGGGGCGGTGCTCGACTTCGTCAACGTCACCACCAAGAACGGGCAGTCGGTCGACGCGCGCGTGACCTTGCTGGGCAGCGCGGGTGACTATGAATTCGTAGGCTGGCTGCCGCACTACAACGAGGCGAACGGACAACCGGGCGACGACCTCGGCGTGTACTACCGCAGCATCTACGACCTCGACGACGAGTCGTTCGGCGGCATCGCGTGGACGATCACGTTTTACGAAGGCGGCGGGGAATTCGCCAACGAGGCGACGCTCGAGGACGTCAGCCTTTTGATCTATGACTTCGATGGCGAGCCCGGCCAGAGCGAGCACATCCGCACCTACACCGGTGACGGCCTCAACGGCTACCAGCTCCAGAACGGCGCGGACATCACGGCATCCGGTGACGAGGACACGTGGATCTTCAACGCGGGTGGACACGATCTCTCGGAGTCCGGCCCGCAGGGATCGTTCATCCTGAACTATCACAACACCTCGTCGATCCGCTTCGACATGTTTTCCTCAACGAGCGAGAACCATCCGTGGAACAAATCCGGCATCTTCGCCGGCATCGACGGAAATCTCGGTCTCGCGGGCACCTCCGCGGCCGACTACGGCGCCTTCGTCGTCATCCCTGAACCGTCCCAGTTTTCGCTGGCCCTTGTCGCACTGTCCCTCGCATGTTTCCGCAGACGCCGTCCTCCCTTGGCGGCGGGGACACCGAGATCATGACGAGCCAAGAAGCATCCGCCACCCCCTGTCCGCTGCACGAGCTCCTGAGTGGGCGCGCGGACGCGGCTCCGGATGCCACCGCGCTGGTGTTTCTGGCGGATGGTGGAACCGACGAGTGGCGGATGACCTGGCGGGAGCTCTCCGACCGCGCGAAGGCGCTGGCCGTGCGGTTGCTCGAAGCCGGTGCCGCGGGAAAACCGGTGCTGCTGCTTCACGAGCCGGGAAACTCGTTTGTCGTGTCGTTGTTCGCATGCTGGCATGCCGGCGCGATCGCCGTTCCGGGACACCCGCCGAAAGGGGCCCGTCATCGGGAGCGCCTCGCCGCGGTGATCCGCGACAGCGGAGCGAAACTCGCACTCGCGGAGACCCCGCTTCCGCACCTCGATGGCGTCCGGGTTCTTGACGTGGATGTTCCGATTTCCGGCGGCTCCGGATTGCCGCCCGTGCCGCCGGATGACGCGCCCTGCGTGTTGCAATACACTTCCGGATCGACCGCCGCGCCGAAAGGAGTGGTTCTCCGCCACGCGCATTTCCACGCGCACTACCGGGCTCTATCCGCCGCGTATGGCAGCGACTTCCGCCCGGTGGCGAGTTGGCTTCCGCACTACCACGACATGGGGTTGGTGCTGAAAATCCTCTTCGCCTTCGGTGCCGGAGCGCCGCTGGTCCATTTTTCACCCGCTCATTTCATCCTCCGGCCCGTGCGCTGGTTGCAGGCCATCAGCCGTCACCGGGCCGAGATGAGCGGGGCGCCGAATTTCGCCTTCGAAGCATGCCTGCGAAGCGTGCGCGACGAAGACCTTCGGCATCTCGACCTGTCGTGTTGGCGGGCGGCGCCATGCGGCGCGGAGCGCATCCGCCCGGAGACGCTCGAACGATTCGCCAAACGTTTCGCCCCGTGCGGTTTCGACGCGGACGCCTTCCTGCCCGGCTACGGACTTGCGGAGGCGACCCTCACGGTCACCGCCCGGAGGCCGCATGACGAGGTGCGCGACATCATCCATCCGACGCTCGGGCGTCACGCCTCGTGCGGCGAAGCGTTGCCCGGCGTGACGGTCCGCATCGCCGATGCGGAAAGCGGAAACGACCTGCCGGATGGAACGCCGGGCGAGATCCGTGTCTCCGGGCCGACCGTGGCGGATGGATATTTCAACAAGGATGGTCCGCCGGAATCCTTCGGCCCCGAACTCGCCACGGGGGATCTTGGTTTCCTCATGAACGGCAGGTTGTTTGTCACCGGCCGGATCAAGGATCTCATCATCCTCGATGGTGTGAACCACTCGCCCGAGGACATCGAACATGCGGCGCTGGCGGCGGATCCCGGGCTGCGCGCCGCCGCCGCGGTCGCGGAAACGAACGGCGACGGAGAGTGCGCGAGCCTGCTGGTGGAACATGCCGGCGCTGCCGATCACCCGGCGCTCTGCCGCGCGATCCGCCGGAGGGTTTCGGAAACCGCCGGTTTGCCGGTCCATCGTGTCGTCATCGTTCGCGAAGGGCTCCTGCCGCGCACCACCAGTGGCAAGATCCGCCGCGGAGAATGCGCGGCTCGCCTCGGCGATGGATCGCTCGCCGTCCGCCATGACGACCTCGCCGACCGCTCGCCGGCCGCAAAGGTCGATCCGGACCTGCTCGCCAGCGTGCTCGACGCGGTGTGCGAAATCACCGGCCGCGATGATGCGGCGGCGGAGGATGATCTAACAGGATTCGGAATCGGCTCGATGGATGCCACGCGTCTCGTCAACCGGCTGCGCCAACGAACCGGACGCGGGTTGACCATCGCCGACGTGTTCACCGCCGCCTCGTTCGCGGATCTCGCCGCGTTGCTGCAGAAGCGTTGCCATGTCGATGCGGACGAAGAAACAGCCGCCGGTGGCCCGGGCGCGCTCACTCACGCCCAGGAGCGGATGTGGTTTCTCCATCAGACCGATCCGGAGAGCGCGGCCTATCATGTTTTCGGCGCGCTGGCACTCGATGGTCCGCTGGATCGCGAGCGACTCGGACGAGCGTTCCGATCGGTCGTCGCCCGCCATGACATCCTCACCAGCCGTCATGGCGTGGAGGACGGGCTCCCGGTCGTGTGGCGGGAGCCGGGCACCCTGCCCGAACTCACATTCCGTGATGCCGAGGACGGCGCCGTCTCGGCGGATCTCCTGCGATCGTTCGCTGCGGCGCCGTTTCGTATCGACGCGGAACCGCCGATCCGCGCGATGCTCATCCGGCTTCGCGAGGAAGCGCATGTGTTCGCGGTGTGCGTCCATCACATCGCCGCGGATGGCTGGTCGATGCGTCTGCTGGCGCGGGAAACCGCGTCGCTGTATGCGGACCCGAACGCCGTCCTTCCTCCCGCGCCATCCTATCTGGAGGAGGCGCCCCGCCTGCGCGCGCGGGTCGAACGCGGCGGGTTCGCTCCCCAGTTGGAATACTGGAAACGACGTCTCGCCGGGCACCCCGGCATCATCCCGTTGCCCACGGATTTCCCGCGTCCTCCGGTGGTCCGCTCGGAGGGCGGGCTTGCGGAGAGCGAGCTGTCGCCCGATCTCCGGCTTGCCGTCGCGGACTTCGCACGCCGGCACCGGGTGACACCGTTCATGGTCTATCTCGCGGCTTATCTGCTGCTGCTGCGCGGGCATGGAGCGGGTGACGACCTCGTGGTCGCGATCCCGGTCGCCAACCGCAACCGCCATGAAACGGAGCCACTGGTGGGAACATTGGTGAACACCCTTCCGTTCCGCCTGAAGATGGATGGAGGGAAAACCTTGTCAGCCATGCTTCAGGATCTGCGTTCCGCCGCGCTCGACATGCAGCAGAACCAGGACATCCCCTTCGAGGCCATCGTCAATGCGATGCAGCCCGACCGCTCGAGCGATCATCCGCCGCTCGCCCAGGTGATGTTCGATCACCAGGAAATCCCCATTCACGACTCATGGGATGGGGGGCTCCGTTGCCGTCATCATCCGTCGCACCGCGGGGCCGCCCAGTTCGACCTCAGCCTGTTTCTTGTTTCCTTCACCGACCGCGAAACGCTTTCCATCGAATACCGTCGCGATTTGTTCCGCCACGAAACCGCGGAGCGATTGCTGGAACGGATGGTCCGTCTGCTCGAACACATCTGTGGAAACCCGGATGAAACCTGCGGCCGGATCCCAGTCACCACCGTCATCGAATCCTCGTGGCTCGAACAGGTCGGCCGCGGACCGGTTCGCCCGGAATTTCCCGGCCAGACCGCCGTCGCGAGGATCCTCGAGCGGGTTGCGCGTCATCCGGATCGAACGGCGATCGTGGCCGGCGGCGAATGCCGGACCTATCAGGAGATGCTCGATCGCGCACGATCCGTCGCCGCCGGTCTCCGCCTCCGCGGCGTCGGGCCCGGCGGACGAGTGGCCGTGATGCTCGAGCGGGATGCGGATCTGCCACCCACGCTTCTCGGCATCTGGCTCGCCGGCGCGGCCTATGTTCCGCTCGACCGCGCGAATCCGCCGGAACGCCTAAGGCGTGTTCTGACGGACCAAGGTGAGATCCCGGTGCTCGCGGCTCCATCGCTCGCGGACCTTTTGCCGGAAGGGCAACAAATCATCCCCCACGATGACGAATTCAAACGCACGCCGCATGACGGCGTCGAACACGTGGCGGACCCGGCGGGAAGCGCCTACGTGATCTACACTTCGGGTTCGACCGGACTGCCGAAAGGCGTGGTCGTCCGCCATGGCGCGCTTGCGAATTTCCTGCTCTCGATGGCCGAATCACCCGGATTCACCGAGGCCGACCGGATGCTCGCGGTCACGACCGTTTCATTTGATATCTCAACGCTTGAACTGTTTCTTCCGCTCGTCTGTGGCGGCAGCGTCGAGGTGGTCGCGAGCGCGGAAACCCGCGACGGACGCGCGCTGCAAACGCGTGTCGAGAACTCGCAAGCCACGGTGATCCAAGCGACGCCGGCCACATGGCGGATGTTGATCGATGGCGGCTGGCGCGGGTCTCCATCGCTCAAGCTGCTCTGCGGTGGCGAGGCGCTCGATGTTCCGCTAGCCCGCGAAATCGTGCGGCGCGGCTGCCAAATCTGGAATCTCTACGGACCGACGGAAACCACTGTCTGGTCCACGATCTGGCGGGTGCCGGAAGACACGGAAGCGGTGCGGATCGGGAATCCGATCGCCAACACAGGTGTCCATATTGTTTCCGCCGCCGGCGATCCACTCCCTCCCGGTGTCGTGGGTGAGTTGTGGATCAGCGGAGCGGGACTTGCCGATGGCTACTGGCGGAACACGGAGCTGACCCGCGAGCGCTTCGCGGATCTCAAAACTACGGACGGCGCCGTCCGAGCCTACCGCACCGGCGACCTCGCCCGCTGGCGCGACGACGGCACGCTCGAATGCCTTGGACGGATCGACGGCCAGATCAAGATCCGTGGTTTCCGCGTCGAACTCGGCGAGATCGATGCCGCTCTCGGCGATCATCCGCAGGTATCTCTCGCACGCTGCGCGTTGCGCGGTGCGCCGGGGTCCGAACGCATCGTCGCATGGGTCACCACGAACGACGGCTCTCTCCCGGACGCGGTCGACCTCCGCAAGCATCTCGCCGAGCGGCTTCCCGCCTACATGCTGCCTGCGGACATCGGTGTGATCGATCGTTTTCCCCTCAATGCCAGCGGGAAAACCGATGTTTCCTCCCTTCCCGATCCGCTTGCGCCGGCACGTGAGGTCTCCGCGCCAGCCAGCGGGACGGAGGAGCGCCTGCTTGCCATCTGGCGGGAATTGCTGGAGCGGCCGGTGGTGCATTCGGACGACGACTGGTTCCACATCGGCGGCCATTCGCTGCTCGCGCTGCGGATGTTCTCGCGCATCCACCGCGAACTCGGCGCCCACCTGCCGTTTTCCGCCTTGCTGGAGCACCCCACTCCCCGTCAACTTGCCGCGGCGATCGAGCGCTCGCAAAACCCATGACACCAGGCGAAGTCGTCATCCATCGCATCGATCTGGCGGCTGAACGCCCGGATCATCTCGCGCCCGACGAACAAGAGCGGGCGGCACGTTTCCATCAGGAGATCGATCGCCGCCGCTGGACGAACGCCCGGTCCGCCCTGCGGGAGATCCTCGCCGCGGAGCTAGGGATCGTGCCCGCCGGCGTTCCGCTGGAAGTCACGAATTTTGAAAAGCCGATTCTCGCGGCGCCCTGCGACTTCCTGCATTTCAACCTCGCCCACTGCGAGGACATCATGCTTCTGGCTCTGTGTATCGACGGCCCGGTGGGGATCGATATCGAGCCGCTGGAACGTGCGGCAGGACTTTCCGGCTGCGAGGAAACATTCTGTCATCCGCAGGAAATCGCCGCGTTGCCGGAAGGAGAAGAGGCACGCAACGAACGCCTGTTGGAAATCTGGACGGCAAAGGAAGCCCTGCTCAAGGCGGCCGGTTGCGGCCTGCTCCACCCACCGGAGGCTGTCTGGATCGACGGCGAAGGCACCCGGCCGGGGTGGCGCTCCGATCCTCCGCTTGCCGGAATCGACGGTTGGGAACTTCGGGCCTTGGACGATGTCCCCCTCGCCGGTCACCGTGCGTTTGTCTGCACGCCACCAGGGAGCCGCCTCCGCTTTGCTGGTGCGCATTCTTGAAGTTCGCACGCCGATTGCTTACACCCTCGCATCATGGAATCAGGGTGGGCTGACTGGGCGGGAATCTTGCTGCGTTTCGCACACGTGCTGGCGGCGATCATGTGGATCGGAAACTCGCTGCTCTTCACGTGGATGGAACTGAACCTGATCGCGCCGCGGGAAGACGACGAGAACGATCCGGATCTGCTCGGAAAAATGGACATGTTGCACGGCGGCGGGGTGTTCCATCTGCAGAAGCGTGTGCTTCACGGCGACGCGATCCCCGAGCGACTCCACTGGTTCAAGTGGCAGTCCTACACCACCTGGATCACCGGATTTCTCCTACTCGGCCTGCTCTTCCACAGCAACGGGATGACCCTGCTGGACGCCACCAGGAGCGATCTATCCGCCCATGGGGCGACGGCCATGAGCCTCGGTGGCCTCGTGGTGGGATGGTTGTTCTACGACCTGCTATGGCGCTCGCCGCTGAAGAAGTTTCCGGCGGCGGGCGTGGTCGTGAGTCTGCTTGGTCTCTTCGCGGCGGCATGGTTCCTCGGCACGCACTTCAACGGCCGCGCCCTGTTCCTGCAGATCGGCGCGATGATGGGCACCTGCATGTCCGCGAACGTGTTCGTCCACATCATGGGAAACCAGCACAAGTTCATGCGCGCCCTGCGCGAGGGCAAGCCGCACGACATGTCACTCGGCAAGGCGGCCAAGATGCGCTCCCTGCACAACCACTACATGACCTTTCCCGTGCTGTTCCTGATGCTCAGCGCGCATTTCCCCAAGCTCTACGCAACGGAAACGAAGGTGGCCGTCCTCATTGTTTGCGTACTCGCCCTGATGGCGGTGAAGCACCTCATGAACATGCGCTATCATTTCAAGGGGTGGCTCGTTTCGATCTTCGGCGTGGTGGCGGGCGCTTCGGCGATCATTGCGTTTCTCCTGAAACCGGAGCCAGCCATGGCGATGACGGATCTCAAGGGCGACCCGGCCGCGGCGGGTCGCTTGGTCTTCGAGCGCCAGGGCTGCAACGCCTGCCACCTCGACAGCATGTCCCAGATCGCCCCCGGCCTCCACGGCGTGGCCGGAAGCATGCAGACCCTCGCCGACGGCAGCCTGATCCTCGCCGACGATGCATACCTCCGCCGCTCCATTCTCGAACCCCAGGCTCAGGTCGTGAAAGGCTACGCACCCGCCATGCCGCCCTACGCCGGCCGGCTCTCGGATGAGGAACTCGACCTGCTGGTGGCCTACTTGAAATCGATCGGCAAAACGGAGGCCGGGCAGTGACCTCCCACCTCCGGGGCTAAAATGGCGAAGGCCGCGGTCTCTCGACCACGGCCTTCC
>JACKPZ010000033.1 GCA_024233135.1 Akkermansiaceae bacterium
TCCGGCTGGGGTTCCGGTTCGGGCTCGGGTTTCGGCTCGACGGGCTTCGGCGGGTTTTCCGCGAGCTGCTCCATCAGGTCGGTTTGCGCGATCGGGAACGGAAACGTGTAGGTATTCTCGCCCGGGCGCAGGACCACCTGGTCTCCGGTGACTTTCACGAGGTTCAGCTCGGTGCCGGCATCGATGGTCATCGTCATGCCGGGCGTGAGATCCTTGAGCTTCGCGTCCTTGAGGATGGTCACGGTCTTCGGGAGCTGCTCGGGAGCGAGTTTCGCGGGATCGATGTCGGACTCTTTCGTTTCGGCCACTTCCTCACCCGGCTCGGCGGCGGCGGGAGCCTTGACACCGGAGCCGACGAGGGTGGTGCGCAGCGAGGGTTCCACCAAGTAGCCGAGCACGCCGGCGGCGGCCATCCCGAGAAGCATCAGAAAGAGTTTCATGTGGTCGAGCGATACGTAGCCACCCGCCCGGATCTTGAAAAGAATTTCCCACCCGTCGGGCGGGACGCTTCATTTCCCGAGCCTGGCCTCCAGCACCGCCCGGGCCTTCGCGTAGCTGGCGTTTTCGAGGAAATGCAGCAGGCGGGCGTCGATGTTTCCGGCATTGGCCTCCACCCATGCGGAAATGGCCATCGAGACGTCGCGCAGGGCGTCGAGGTGCCCGGCGGCATCGCGGTCGCGCCAGGCATGGTCGGCGATGATCCGTTCGCGTTCGCGCAGCAGTTCGAGCAGATGGGTTTCCATGCCGCAGAGCGGAGCACGGATCTGCCCGCCGTGCCAGCCGAAGCTGGAATGCGATGATCCGCTTGCGGCGGGCCGCCGGTTTGCTAGTCATGGCGCGTGGCCCAGCCGAATGACGTCCGAGCGGTTCTCCAGTACATCCCGCAGTTCCGGGGGAAACGATTCCTCGTGCTCATCGAGGCCGGCATCCTGCCCGAACCGGCGGTGGCCGAAACCCTGCTCGATCTGGCCGTGCTCGAGGACCTCGGCGTCCGCCTGGTGCTCGGCGTGCTCGGCGGCGACATCAAGGACCTCTACGACTGGACGCTCGAGTGCGAGATCATGGCCGCCCGCGTCCCCCACCCCATCACCGATCCGCTCGCGGTCCGCGAGACGCAGGACATCCTTTCGCGCGGCCAGTCGGCGATCATCGACGCGTCCGCGACCGGACCGCTCGACCCGCCGGTGGTGGAATTCGCGAAACAACTCGGCGTCGCGAAAGTCATCACCCTGCTGGAGGAGGCCATCCTGATCGACGGCGAACCGGCGCACGCGGTGCACGCCGGGGAGGTCGAGGATCTCATCGGCCGCACGGACGAGCGCGGAGCCGCCCTGATGCGCGCCGCCGCGGCCGCCTGCCACCGCGGCATCCCGCGGGTGCACGTTCTCAACGGCCGGCGCCAGGGCGTGCTCGTCGACGAGTTGTTCTCCAACGAAGGCGTCGGCACGATGGTCCACGGCGACAGCTACCAGATGATCCGCCCGCTGCGCGAGGAGGACATCCCGGAGCTGCTGGGCATGATCGGCCGCTCGGTGCGGCGCACGAAACTCGTCGAGCGAACGTATGAGGACATCCAGTCGCGGATCGGGGATTTCCACGTGATGACCATCGACGACAACGTCGTCGGCTGCGTCGCGCTGCACGAGCATGCTCCGGAACAGACCGCCGAGGTCGCCTGCCTGTATGTGAAACAAGCGCACGAAGGGCGCGGCTACGGGATCGAGCTCGTGCACCACGCCGAGGACATCGCACGAGCGAAGGGCATCCCCCGCGTGTTCGCCCTGAGCAACCGCGCGGCGGCGTTTTTCACCGACCGCGTGGGCTACACGCCCGCCACCGTGGAGGCGCTGCCGGCGACCCGGCGCGCCCAGTACGAGGCCAGCGGGAGGGATTCACTCGTCTTTTCGCGCGAACTCGGTTAGAGTGCCGCGAATCCCATCCGAAACAAACCCATGAAACTCAAATTCTGTGGTGCGGCCGGCACCACCACCGGCTCGCAGCACCTGCTCGAAGTGAACGGCAGCCGCATCCTGCTTGACTGCGGCCTCTATCAAGGCTCCCGCACCCGCGCCTACGAGGTGAACTGTTGTTTCCCGCTCTTCGACCCGAAGGAAATCGACACCGTCATCCTGTCCCACGCGCACATCGACCACAGCGGCAACCTGCCGAACCTGGTGAAGAAGGGATTCAAGGGCAACATCGTCTGCACCCACGCCACCCGGGATCTCTGCCAGATCATGCTCGCGGACTCGGCGCACATCCAGGAGAGCGACTCGAACTGGCTCAACAAACACCGGAAGAAGGACGGGCTGCCGACCGTCGAACCGCTCTACAACGCCAAGGACGCAGAACTCTGCCTGCGCCAGTTCGTGACCGCCGGATACGAGCGTCCGCTGCCCGTCGCCGACGGGGTCACCGTCACCTTCATCGATGCCGGCCACATCCTCGGCAGCGCGCAGGTGCTGTTGACCATCGACGACAAGGATGACGGAGTGCGGAAGCGTTTCCTCTTTTCGGGCGACATCGGCCGCGGGGCCAACGAGGTCCTGCGCGATCCGGTGCCGGTGCACGATGTCGATTTCCTGCTGATGGAGAGCACCTACGGCGGTCGCGAGCACGAGGCGCCTCCGGGCATGGGCGACCACTTCGGCGAGGTGCTCCGCGAGGCGGTGAAACGCGGCGGCCACATCCTCATCCCGGCCTTCGCGGTCGAGCGGACCCAGCAGGTGCTCTACGTGCTGCACCGTTTGTTCGAGGACGGGTCCATTCCCGATCTTCCGGTCTATGTCGACAGCCCGCTGGCGGTGAGCGCCACCGAGATCTACCGCCTGCATCCGGACGCCTTCAACGAGGAGGTCTATCAGGATCTGTTCGAGAAGCAGAACCCCTTCGGTTTCGAAGGTCTCACGCTCGTCCGCTCGGTATCCGGATCGAAGGCGCTCAACGAGCTCCACGGCGCCGCGATCATCATCTCCGCATCCGGAATGTGCGAGGCGGGTCGCATTCTGCACCATCTCAAGAACAACATCGGAGATCCGAAGACAACCGTGCTCTTCGTGGGATACTGCGCGGAGCACACGCTCGGCCGCAGGATCCGCGACGGGGAAAAGGAGGTCAACATCCTCGGCGACCGCTACAGGGTGCGGGCCAAGATCGAGACCATCGACTCGTTCTCCGGCCATGCCGACCACTCGGAGCTTCTCGACTACTTCGACCGCACCACCGGGCCGAAGAAACGTGTCTGGCTCGTCCACGGCGAACCGGACTCCGCGGAGGCGTTGAAAGAAGCGCTCGTGAAGCGCCACCACCGCAGCGTCGAGATCGCGGAACTCGGTCAAGAGGTCGAGTTTTAGATAGCTCCGAGGGCGATTCGGCGTCCGCGCGTGATTTCCACTTGATGCCTCCGCGGGCGGCATCGCAGTTTTCGCGCGCATGAGTTCTTCGAAGAAAGATTCGCCCTCCGCCATCGAGTTGATCGACTGGCTGAACGGCGAGGGGTTGTTGGAATTGGATTGGGATTTTCCGGAGGATGGCGACCTGTTCGCCGCGGGTCTCGATTCGATGGCGGTGATGCAGGTCGTCGTCGCCGTGGAGGATGAATACGGGGTGGAACTGGTGCCCGAAGACCTCAGCAAGGAACAACTCGCGACTCCGGAAGCGCTGGCCGCGCTGATCCGGAGCAAGCGCCAATGACACCGGCCGTCCGGCGGTGCGATGTGGTGGTGATCGGAGGCGGCAGCGCCGGCCTCGCCGCGGCGCTCGCATCCGCCCGGACCGGAGCGGCCACCCTGCTCGTCGAGCGGCACGGTTACCTCGGCGGCATGGGCACCGCGGCGCTCGTGCATTCGTTCTGCGGGCTCTACCTGCTGCGCACGGAACCCGGAGCCGAACTCGCCAACCCGGGGATCCCGGCGCAGATCGAAGAACGGATGATCGAGGCCACCGGCATCGGTCCTCGGCGCTACGGACGGGTCGACGTGCTGCCGCAGCATCCCGTCGAGTTCGCGCGCATCGCCGACAACCTCTGCGCCGCCGAGAAAACGCTCGATCTGTCGTTTCACAGCGAGCTCACCGGTGTGGAGCGGGATGCGGATGGCTGGCGGCTTTCCATCGCCACCCGCGGCGGGATCCAAACGACCGACGCCGCCACGTTGGTGGATGCCTCGGGTGACGCCGTGGTCGCAGGTTTCCTCTCCATCGAGACCGTCATGATGCAGGCCAACCTGCTCCAGCGCCCAGCCTACGTCTTCGGTGTCTGTCGGCCGCGTTCCGCGGAGGATCACGACCCGCTGCTCACCGCGGGTCGCATCGTCGAGGGCGTGCGTTCCGGCGAGGTGCCGGATGAGGCACTCGGGCTCGTCTTCCGCGCGTCCGGACGGCCGTGGGAAATGTTCGGCACGATCGACCTGCCCGGCCCCGCAGATGGCGGCTACGACCCGCTCGATCCCTCCTGCCTCGGGGAGCTCGAACGCGTCGGCCGCGCCGTCGCCACCGCCGCCGTCCGCTGGCTCGCGCGCAAAGACCCTTCGTGGGCGGACGCCTACATCAGCCACTGGCCGTTGCGCGCCGGCGTCCGTGAAAGCCGCCGCTGGCGCGGTGAGGCGACGCTCACCGGCGACGACCTGCTCCAGAGCCGGCGTTTCGACGACGAGACCGCCCTCGCCACCTGGCCGATGGAGTTCCGCGAGAACACCCGCGGGCCGCGCCTCCGATTTCCCCACACCGACGATCCCTGCGGCATCCCGGCCGGGTGTTTGAAACCCGCGGGCATGGACCGCCTCTTCGTCGCCGGCCGTTGCATTTCGACCGATCATGACGCCCAGGCATCGATCCGCGTCATGGGCACCTGTTTCGCCACCGGCGAGGCCGCCGGAACGATGGCCGCCGCGGCATCCGGAGGCTCCGCTTGACGTTTCCTCGGCGCGGAGGCGAGGCTGCCGCATGACCCGCGAGACGATGGCGGAAGTGCTGGAGGAGATCGCGCTCCTGCTCGAACTGAAGGACGAGAATCCGTTCAAGATCCGCGCCTACCGCCAGGGTGCGGAGGTGGTGCGGAACTTCGAGGACGACATCGTCGAACGGGCGCGGGCGAACGAGTTGAATGGGATCAAGGGCATCGGCGACGCGCTCCGCGACAAGCTGCACGAACTGGCGACGACCGGGACGCTCGAGTTTCACCAGAACCTGCGTGCCGAATTTCCCGACGGCTTGTTCGAGCTGTTCGATGTCCAGGGCCTCGGACCGAAGAAGATCAAGCTGCTGCATTCCGAGCTGGGCGTCGGGTCGATCGCCGATCTGAAACGCGTCTGCGAGGAAGGAAAGGTGGCGGGCCTGTCGGGCTTCGGGAAAAAGACGGAGCAGAAAATTCTCGAGGAACTCGCGCGGCGGGACTCGTTCGCGGACACCTATCTGCTCGGAGCGGTGTCCCCCATCGTATCGGACTTGTTGGAAACCCTGAGGACGCATCCGGAGATCGGATTGGTGGCGGTGGCGGGATCGTTCCGCCGCGCGAAAGAAACCGTGCACGATCTGGACTTTCTCGTTTCCACCAAGGAACCGGCGCTGGTCTGCGAGGACTTCACCACGCTGCCGCAGGTGGCCTCGGTGATCGCCTGCGGTGAAACGAAAGCCTCCGTGCGGCTGACAAACGGACTGCAATGCGATCTTCGCGCGGTCTCGAACGAGCAGTTCCCCTTCGCGCTGATGTATTTCACCGGCTCGAAGGAACACAACGTGGCCATCCGCTCGCTCGCCTTGAAAAAGGGCTGGTCGCTCAACGAATACGGTTTCACGCCGGCGGAGAACGCGAAGCAGTCGGAGGAGATCCCGGCGGACATCCATGAGGAACGGGATATCTATCAGGCGCTCGGTTTGCGATACATCGAGCCCGAGTTGCGCGAGAACCGCGGCGAGATCGAGGCGGCGGCGGATGATGATCTCCCGCGGCTCGTCGCGTTGGAAAACCTGCGCGGCACCTTCCACAACCACAGCACCGCGTCCGACGGAACGAACACGCTGGAGGAGATGGCGGAGGCGGCGATGGAACTGGGCCTGCAATACCTCGGCATCGCGGACCACTCGAAGGCGTCGTTCCAGGCGAACGGGTTGGACGAGGATCGCCTTTTCGCGCAGGTGTCGAAGATCCGGGAACTGAACGAGACCTATCAGAACTTCCGGCTCTTCGCCGGCAGCGAGGTGGACATCCACAAGGACGGCACGCTCGACTTCGCGGACGAGATCCTCGCCCAACTCGACTACTGCGTCGTCTCCGTGCACAACGTTTTCAACCTGCCCGAAGACGAGATGACCCGGCGGCTTTGCCGGGCGATGGAGAACGAACACGTCACCATGCTCGGCCACCCGACCGGCCGCCTGCTCTTGAAACGCGACGGCTACGCACTCGACATGACGAGGATCATCGACTGCGCGGCGGAAACCCGGACGATCATCGAGCTCAACTGCAACCCGCGCCGGCTCGACATGGATTGGCGCTGGTGGAAACGCGCCCGCGACAAAGGCGTGCTGTGTTCGATCAATCCGGACGCCCACTCCACCGACGGGCTCCACCACCTCGGGATCGGCGTGCGGGTCGCCCGCAAGGGCTGGCTGCGGCGCCTGGATGTGCTCAACACCCGGTCCGCCGCGGACGTCGCCGCATTCCTCGCGAAACCCAAGGCCGAGCGCTGATCCCGCGCGAGCGATTCTGCCAGCAAATGATTGATGCGGGCGCACATGTTTTTCGTCGCCGTGGCCTCCGGGATTCGGGACCGATGGGTTCCTGAAAGGCGTGGCGGAGGAATTGGCGTTGTCCGCGGGGGATGGGCCGGGCAATCTCCGCGCGTGTCCGCGGACCACACGCTTCCCTCCGAAATCCCCGCCTCGGCGACCACCTGCCGGGTGGCGGACCTGTTGCTCGACATCGGCACCTCGATGTTGATCTCCGGCGCGCACAGCGGCCGGGTGCACCGCAACATCGACCGCGTCGCCGCCGCCTGGGGATTCCAAGCGGACCTGTTCATCACCTTCACCGGGATGATGGTTTCGGTGCGGAATCTCCAACGCGACGAACAACCGGTGGCGCGCTTCCGCAAAGTACCGATCCATGGCGTGCATTTCGGCATCATCACCGCCATCAGCCTGCTCACGTGGAAGGTCGCCGAGGAAACGCTCGACGTCGCCACGGTGGAACGGGAGATGGAGCGCATCCGCAAGATTCCCCATCACCCGCGGTGGGCGATCCTGCTGGGCATCGGCGCGGCCTGCGGCTGCCTGTGCCTGCTGCTTGGCGGGGATTGGAAAAATGGTGTCGTCGCGTTCGTCGCGGCGCTGACCGGCATGTTCGTCCGCCAGGAGGTGATGCGGCTGAAATACAACCCGATGATCGGCTTCATCGCCGCGTCGTTCACCACCAGCGTCATCGCCGGGATGGACGTGTTGCACCACTTCGGCGCCTCGCCGGAGAAAACCCTGGCGTCGTCCGTGCTCTATCTGGTGCCCGGCGTCCCGCTCATCAATTGCGCGATCGACCTCATCGAGGGACACATCCCCACCGGCATCGCCCGCGGGGTGTTCGGTGGCTTCGTGCTGCTGTGCATCGCGGTGGGCATGACGCTCAGCATCCTCCTGTTAGGCATCCACAATTTCTGACCCGACGATGGAACTTCTCCTCCCCTTCCTGCGCGACATCGCCCTCGCCTTCGTGGTGGCGGTCGGCTTCGCGATCCTTTTCCAGACGCCGCGGCGGGTGCTGTGGGTGGCCGGCGTGCTCGGCGGGCTCGGCCACTGCCTGCGATTCGCGATGGTGTCGCAGGGTTTCGGCCCGATCCCCTCGACGCTGGCGGCGGCGGTGGCGATCGGCCTCGCCGGGATCTTCGCCTCGCACCGGGTTCACACGCCGCCGGTGGTGTTCACGATGCCGGCCTGCATCACGATGATCCCCGGGCTTTTCGCCTACCGGGCGATGCTCGGCTGCATCCGAATCACGGACCTGGAGATGGCGAAACAGGACCCGCATCTGGTGGCGCAGACGGCGCACTACTTCGTGCTGACGGCCTCGCTGCTCTTCACGCTGGCGATCGGTATCTGCAGCGGCGCGCTGCTGTTCCGGAAACGGAGCACGAAGTCCTTGTTCCGGCGGATTTTCTAACACCGCATCAGGCGCCGGGCTCGAAGGTCTCGCCGTTCACCTTCACGTTGCGCACCGAAAGACGCTTCACCTCACCGAGTTCGAGACGGCGGCCCTTGAGGCGGACGTCGATGTTCTCAAGCGTGATGTCACGGATCTCGTCATCCGGATTTCCACCAAGCCAACCCCAGCTTCCGAAGCTGCCGCGGATGTTGCGCAACGTGACGTTGTTCACCTTGCGTGTAGGCTGCGGGTGGCCTTTGAGATCGAAGAACTGGCGCCACGGGGCGACATTGAGGATGCGGCCGCCGCCGGCGAGTTCGATGTCCTCGATGAGGATGTTCTCGTAGTGCTGCGGCGTGTCCGGGCGGAGCTTGAGCGTGAGGGCGGTGGCATTGCCCTCGATGCGGCACCCGCGCACGGTGATGTTGCGGATCTTCGTCGCCTCGCTGCCGCAGGTGATCATGCCGTTGCCGTCACCAAACACGCAGTCTTCGACTAGGATGTTCTCCACCGGCGGGCTGTCGGTATCCCTGTCGGCGAGGGGGCCCTTGCTGCCCTTCAGCGCGATGTTGTCGTCGTTCACGGAAATCCGGCACTTGCGGATCGTGACGTCGCGCGAGCTGTCGACGTCGATCCCATCGGTACTCGGCCCGAGGATCTTGCCGGTGGTGGGCGCGTGGATGTCGAGTCCCTCGATGCGGACGTTGGCGCAACGGTAGAGGTGGAGGTTCCAGAAACCGGAGTCACGGAAGGTGAGGTCGCGGATTTCCACATCGTCGCAGCGGTCGATGAACATCAGACGCGGGCGCTCGACCTCGAGGTTGGTGCATTTCGGGTTCTCCTTCCGGCGCTGCCAGAATTGCGCCCAGAACAGGATTCCGTTGCCGTCGATCTTCCCTTCCCCGCCGATCCGGACGCCCTGCATTTCCTGCGCGTTGACGAGCGCCATGCGCCATGGTTCGAAGTGTCCTTCGATGCGGGTGACCCGCTTCGGGTAGTCTTCGATGCGGTTCGAGCCGAGCAGGACGCCGCCTTTCGCGACATGCAGCGAGACTCCTTGTTTCAGGAAGATCGAGCCCGAGAGGAAGGTGCCCTTCGGGATCTCGACCACGCCGCCTTTTCGCGCGGCGGAGTCGATCGCCTTCTGGATGGCCTCCGTATTGAGCGTCCTGCCGTCGGGCACGGCACCGTAGTCGGTGATCACGAAACGCTCCGCCGCGTGGGACGCGGGAATGAGGAAAACAACGATGCTGGCAAAGGCGGAGCGAACGAAACGCATGATGGGAGAGTCGCCGATTCCGCGTCCCGCCGCATGTCGCACGATCGGGTTACCGCCGCGTCACCGGGGAATCCGCAGCACCGTGTGCGACCACGCCGGCAGCGTGTGGCGAAGGTTTCCACCGCGGACGGGAAGCTCGATCCCGCGCGGCGCGACCTTGTCCGGCTGGTCGAGCGTGTTGTGGTCATCGGGCGACCCGGAGCCCAGCACGGTGCCGCGCGCGGGTTTCTCCGACTTCCAGCCGGGAATGCGGATCTCGACCTCGCGCGGAGTGGACGACGGATTCGACGCGTGCAGCACGAGTTCCTTGGCCGCGACGTCGAGGCCGGCGACCGCGAAGACCTTCGGGCGACCGGTGCGGCTGACTTGCTGGACGAGCTTGTTGTCGATGAAACAACGGATGTTGGGGCCCTTGAGTTCGACGCGGAGGTCATACCAGCGGTTTGTTTCGATATGGCCCGGCACGTGGGGCGACTGCCAGCCGTGCACTTCGAGGGCATGGGCGGTGTTGCCCCAGCCGCCGATGTTCCACCAGCAGCGCTCGGAGCCGTCGCCACTGCGGAAGAGGATGAGGAACCCCTCGCTGCCGCCGGTTTTGCGGGCCTTCACCGAGATCGTGCAGTCGCCACCGACCGGTTGATCGACCATGACAACGGCGGGTTCGGCCGCGGCCGTCTGGCGGATCAGGTTTCCTTCGCCGTTCCACTCGCCGGAGTTCGAGGTGAAACCGTCGAGGCCGTCACCCGAGCGGAACACCACATCGCGGTCCCGACGGATGACGAGGTCCTTGAACTCGGCCTGCGTGTCCCATGTGCCGAGCCCCGCCTTGCCCGCGGGCTCGGACGTGGCGTCGTTGTCCTCCAGTTTCGACGAGACGACGCGGTCCGGCCGGTTGTTTCCGAACATCGCCTGGATGTGATAGGAGGGCGTGGGCATCACGCGCGTGGCGTCGAACCAGATGAGGTCCGGCGTCCACTGGACGTATCCCTCGCGAGCGAGCAGCGGAGCGTAGCAGGACATCGTGACCAGGTCGGCGTTGCGCAGCAGGCCGGTCATGAAGGCGGCCTCGCAGACGGCGGCGTCGAGCGCGCTCACGCGGTCCGCCCGGTGCGCGGCGAACTCGCCGGCGAAGACCTTGGGGCCCTTGCGGTCGTAGGAGTCGTATCGGGCCGCGTGTTCGAGAAACCAAAGCGGCGGACGGTAGTAGTGCTCGTCGACCACTTCGGCGGGAGTGCCCTTGCGGAACTTGTCCCATGCGAAGCGCCAGTTTCCATCATCCACGCCGGGGCCCGAGGTGGTGATGAGCGTGATCTCCGGGTTCGAGCGCTTCAGCGCCTTGTAAAAGACCTCGTAGCGTTTGAAGTATTCCTCGCCCCACTGTTCGTTGCCGATGCCGAGGTGTTTCATGCCGAACGGCTCGGGATGCCCCATCTCGGCGCGGAGTTTTCCCCACTTGCTGGTGACCGGGCCGTTGGCAAACTCGACAAGGTCGATGGCGTCCTGCACCCATTCGTCGAGTTCGTCCGCCGGGACGAGCTGACCGGCTTGGAACTGGCAGGACATACCGCAGTTAAGAACCGGCACGGGCGCGGCGCCGATGTCCTCGCAGAGTTGGAAGAACTCGAAGAATCCGAGGCCGTAGGTTTGGTGGTAGTGGTGGTCCGGGCGTTTCGGGTCGTCCTGGATCCAGCGGTTCCAGTTTTGTTTGCGCTCCCAGATCGGCCCGACGGTGTCCTTCCACCGGTAGGCGTTCGGCAGGTCGTTGCCCTCGACGATGCATCCGCCGGGAAAACGCATGAAGCCGGGTTTCATATCGGCGAGCATCCGGACGAGATCGGCCCGCAGGCCGTTCTCGCGCTGGTTCCAGGTGTCCTTGGGAAACAGGGAGACCACATCGAGGTCCACCGATCCGGGCGTATCCATCACCACCTGCAGGCGGGCGTCCGGATCCGTGATCGAACTCGTGAGCTCCACGGCATGGCGTTTCCATTCCGGCGTGAGCGCGTCGACACGCTGTTCCGCCAACTGCTCCCCGGAGATCCTCACGAGCCGGACGACGAGACCACCGGCGTATCCATCGACCGCGCGGGCGTGGACGGAGAAGCGATAGACGCCTTTTTCCTTCACCGGGATCCCGCCGTATCCTTCGTTGAGGAGGCCATATCCGTCGCCGGGTTTGAAACACGAGAGCCGGGCAAAAGCCGGGTTGTTGGGGTGCACCGGATTTTCCCTGGCGATCTTGGTTTCGCCAACAGCCCCGCCGCGTTTCCACTCGCTCCACGCATGCATCGCGCTGCGGTGCTCGAAAGAACGGTTCTGGACCATCTCCGCATACAAGCCGCCGTCGCCGGCGTAGTTGATGTCCTCGAAGAAGATGCCGTGCATCGTGGGGCTCACGTCGGTCGACTTTCCTGCGAGATCGACCGTCCAGGTGACCGCCCCGGCCAGTCCCGGAACGGCGGCTGCAAGTGGGAGGATGCGGCGAAGGATGGTGCGCGGTATCGGGATCATGGCGGAACGGGTTTTTGCGTCGCCACTATAACGTCGGCATCTGTCGTAAAAAAGCACCGGCGCGGAGTGACAGTCACTCCGCGGGCGGCAGGTGGCCGGCCGCATATTCGCGCACCATCGAGGAGAATCGCTCGACCGTCTCCGCATTCACCGGGTCGCCGGCGACGTTCTTCATTTCGTGCGGGTCCTTCGAGGGATCGAGCAGCATTTTTCCTTCCCCGCGCCCGAAGAACTCGGCGTAACGCCAGTTCTCGGTGCGCAGGGATACACCGGTGAAGTGTTCGCCGTCCTCGCTCCAGACGCTGAAGGCCGGATGATCCCATTCGCGATCGGGAGTTTCCAACAATGGCGCGAGACTGCGACCTTCAAGCCCTGCGGGGACATCCAGGCCGCACAGTTCGACCAAGGTCGGATAGAGATCGACCATCTCGACCACGCGGGGGCACACGCGGCCCGCGGTTTCCTCGCGCGGATCGCAGATGAGCAAGGGGGTGCGGGTGCCTTGCTCCCAGAGGGACCCGGCCTTCGACCATTTGCCCTTCTCGCCGAGCTGGTATCCGTGGTCGCCCCAGAACACGACGATTGTTTTCTCGCGCAGTCCGAGGCGATCGAGCGCCTCCATCACGCGGCCGAGGTTCCAGTCCATGAACGATGACGAGGCGAGATAGGCGCGGATCATCTCGCGTGCTTCCTGCGGCGAGGCGTCGCGATTGATGAACAGGTCGGCGTTCTTCGGACGGATCGAGCCGGCGGGAAACCCGTCGGGCACGGTCGGCCGCGGCGCGAAATCCGGAGGCAGCGGGATCTCATCGAGCTTCCACATGTCGAAGCACCATTGCGGTGCCTCCAGCGGCGTGTGGGGTTTCACGAATCCGCAGCCGATGAAGAACGGCTCGTCCTTGAATTGTTCGAGATAACGGATCGTGCGATCGGCCACCTTCGAGTCGCCGTGATTGCGGCCTTCGTTCTTGAGGACGACCCAGCGGTCCGAATTCCGATCGCGTTTCTCCGCGCTCACCTCCTTCGGTCCCTTGTCCGGGGCGGTCGATTCCACCGCATGCTTCGGCACGCCGGCGAGCGTGCGCACCTGGCCGTCCACGGACCATGCGTCGGTGTCGTCGATGCCACCGTGGAATATTTTTCCGACGCGCACGGTCGTGTAGCCGTGCTTCATGAAATGCTTCGGCAGGCTGACGAAATCCGGATGTTTGTCGCCGAACCAGATGCGGTTTCCGATGACTCCGGTGGTTCCCGGGTGGCGGCCGGTGAGCATCGAAGCGCGCGACGGATTGCAGAGCGGGAACTGGCAGTAGGCGCGCTCGAAACGCACGCCGGTGGCGGCCAGCCTGTCGATATTGGGCGTCTTCGCCAGGTCGCTCGCGTAACATCCGACCTCGGTGCGAAGGTCGTCGGAAATCACGAGGAGCACGTTCATGCGCTCCTTCGCGGCAAGCGGAAGCAGCAGGAACGAGAGGATGAATCCGATGATGTGCTTGCGTTTCATGCCTGATAGAAAACCTCGACCAGCGGCACCTCGACCGGTGAGTTGTCCGGATTCACCTCCATGACCAGAGCCATGAAATCCCACCATTTGCGCACCAGTGGATGACCGGCGAGATCCGCAGCCGTGTTGCCGGCTCCCAGTTTCCGCACGGCGAACAAGCTGCCGTCCGCGGGATCGAGGAAGATCGCGTAGTCCGTGATGCCCGCATCCGCCAGCGCCTGTGACAGTTCGGGCCAGATCTCGTCGTGGCGTTTCCGGTATTCGTCCTCGAATCCGGGCTTCAATTTCATGCGGAATGCCTGGCGCTCCATGGTTCTCTCAGGGTTTCCCGAGCGAACCATTCTTTCCCGCAGATGTCCAATACCCCGATCGGGGAGCGGCTTCAGAAGCGCAGGAAATTCTCCAGCAGCTTCCGGCCGTCCTGCGTGAGGATGGACTCCGGGTGGAACTGCACGCCGTGCACCGGGTGTTCCTTGTGCTTGAGGCCCATGATCTCGCCTTCCTCGGTCCACGCCGTGATTTCGAGACAGTCGGGCAGCGTCTCGCGTTTCACGATGAGCGAGTGGTAGCGGGTGGCTTCGAAGGGATCCGGCATGCCCGCGAACACGCTCGCGCCGGAGTGATGGATGGGCGAGGTCTTGCCGTGCATCAGGCGGTCGGCACGAACGACGTCGCCGCCGTATACCTGGCCGATCGATTGGTGGCCGAGGCAGACACCGAGGATCGGCGTGGTGGCGCCGAGTTCGCGGATGAGATCCATCGAGATCCCGGCCTCGTTGGGCGTGCAGGGCCCCGGCGAAATGCAGATGCGTTCGGGTTTCTTCGCCTTCACCTCATCGACGGAGATCACGTCGTTCCGATAGATCTCCATCTCCACCCCCAACTCGCCGAAGTATTGGACGAGGTTGTAGGTGAACGAGTCGTAGTTATCGAGAATCAGCAACATGGGAGGGAAGAGGTATCAATCTTCGAGAGTCTTGGCCAACGCGATGGCCCGGAGCATGCCCTTGGCCTTGTTCACCGTCTCTACGTATTCGTAGGTGGGATCCGAATCGGCGACCACCCCCGCGCCGGCCTGGACGTAGGCTTTGCCGTCCTTCAGCAGGCAGGTGCGCAGCGTGATGCACGAATCGTGTGATCCATCGAACCCGAAGTAGCCGACAGCTCCGGCGTAGGTGCAGCGCTTGTGCTTTTCGAGCGAGTTGATGATCTGCATGGCGCGGATCTTCGGCGCGCCGCTGACGGTGCCGGCGGGAAACGTGGCACGCAGCACGTCATACGCGCTGTGCGCCGGATCGAGCTGGCCGGTGACGTTCGAAACGATGTGCATCACATGGCTGTAACGCTCGACGATCATGAAGTCGTCCACCTTCACCGCGCCGTGGCGGGCGATGCGGCCGACGTCGTTGCGCGCGAGGTCGACGAGCATCAGGTGTTCGGCGCGTTCCTTCGGATCGGCGAGCAGGTCGGCGGCGAGGGCGTCGTCCTCGGTCTGGGTTTTCCCCCTCCACCGGGTGCCGGCGATCGGGCGGATGTCGATGCGGCCGTCGATCGAGCGCACGTGGACTTCCGGCGAACTGCCGACGAGCGCGAAGTCGCCGAGTTCGAGGATGAACATGTAAGGCGACGGATTGACGAAACGCAGGGCGCGGTAAAGATCAACGGGCGGCAGCTCGAAGTCCGTTTCGAACCGCTGGCTGGGCACGAATTGGAAGATATCACCAGCGGCGATGAACTCCTTGCCGGCGCGCACGATTTCCTCGAACTCGTCCTGCGTCGTGTTGCTCCGGGCATCGACCGGCTCCACTTCCAGCAGTCCGTTGAGCGCCGGCACGTGCAGCGGACGATTGAGGATCTCGACGATGGCAGCGATCTTGCCCGCGGCCTCGGCATAGGCGTCCTCCGGCGAGGCGGCTTGATCGAGAAACGCGTTGGCGATCACGAACAGACGGCGCAACCGTTGGTCGAAGACCAGCAAGGTGTCCGCGAGCAGGAACATCGCGTCCGGCACGCCGAGGGGATCGGGCGGAGGTTCGCCGAGCGTCGGCTCGAACTGGCGCACCGCATCGTACGCGAGATAGCCGACCATGCCTCCGGAGAACGGCGGCAGCGAACCGTGCGTCACCGGCTTGTAAACCGACATCTCGCGTTCCAGCGCGGCCAGCACATCGTCCGGCGCCGTGTAGCCCCGGGACTTTGCTCCCTCGCGGATGGTGATTTCCTTGCCGCGGGCTTCGAACACCAGGCGAGGATCGCTGCCGATGATCGACCAACGCCCGGCTTTTTCCGTGCTCTCGGCGCTCTCGAGGAGAAACGAATGACGGTTGTCCCGCAACTTCAGGTATGCGGACAGCGGGGTCTCGAAGTCCGCCGCGAGCTGGGTGAACACGGGCACGACATTGCCCTGCTCCGCCAGCCCGGCGAAGACTTCCAAGGACGGCTCTACCGGTATGGAACTCACAGCGCCGCGAAGCATGCCCGGCCGCGCCCTCAGGGCAAGCCCGGGATTGCGGCCCCGCGGTCAGGGATGCCTGAACAACCGCGAAATTCGGACAAAACGGATCATTTGCAGACCCGGAAATCCCGAGCACGTTCAAAATAAACCGCCGATTTGCCTCTTGTGGCCGATTTTGGGACCATCTGGCCGTTTATGCCCCTCCAAACTTCTTCCGATCCCCTGATTTTCATGCATTCTTAGGTCGTTCCGAGGCTGTCTACGGCACCACGAAACACCGGACTCAAACCGAGTTCAGCCCACAAAGCACGTCACTGATTTCCGGGGGGATGTCGGACGGGCCGGGTGGAACCGGACGAGTCAGGAAAAAAGCGCGTCGAGAAATCCGGGGGGGCTTCCGACGCGCATTTTTCTGTACACGCGGCGGGATTTCGCGGTCGCACGGTTGCCAGATGGTCGGGATGCCTCTATCACCCCGCACGTGGAACCGATCACTTTCAAACCGCTCTACATGGACCGCGTCTGGGGCGGTCGCGAATTGGAACGGATTTACGGCCGGGAGCTGCCGGACGCCATCACACCGATCGGCGAGTCGTGGGAGATCGTGGACCGTGAGGATGAGCAGTCGGTGGTGGACGAAGGACCGCTGGGAGGCACTTCGCTGCACGAATTGTGGAGCCTGAGGCGGGACGAGATCTTCGGTGCCTCCGAACATCCTGCCGGGCGTTTCCCGATTCTGATCAAGGTGCTCGACGCCCGGGACGACCTCTCGATCCAAGTGCATCCGCCGGTGGACAAGGCCGAGGATCTCGGCGGCGAACCGAAGACCGAGATGTGGTTCATCGCCGACCGCGATCCGGGCGCGAAGCTTTACGTCGGGTTGAAACACGGCGTGGCACGCGAGGACTTCGAGAAATCGATCGCCGACGGCAGTGTCGCGGACGTCGTGCACGCGGTGACACCGGAACCCGGCGAATCGATTTTCATTCCGAGCGGGCGCCTCCATGCCATCGGCGCGGGGTTCCTGATCCACGAGATCCAACAGAACTCGGACACGACCTACCGGGTCTTCGACTGGAACCGGATGGGGCTCGACGGCAAGCCGCGCCAGCTCCACGTCGAGCAATCGCTGGCGAGCATCGACTTTGACGACTTCGAGCCCGGCATGGACGAGGCGGACGGCGAAACGCTGGCCTCCTGCCCGTATTTCCGCACCGACCGCAAGCTGGTGGCGGACGGGGGCAGCTTGGAAAATCCCGACCCGGGGCGGTTCTCGATCGTTTCCGTCGTCGATGGATGCCTTGTCAGTGCCGGTGGCCGGCGTTTTGGCAAAGGACGTTTCCTGTTGCTGCCACGAGGAGCGTCTCCACTGCGAGCCGAGGGAGAAACCACGGTCTTGCAGGTGACCCTGCCGTCGGACATGTGAGACCGCTTCGAACGCGCTCTCACGAGCGCGCCTACCTCACTCGCCGATCTCCAGAAGCAGCGCGGAGCAAGGCGGCATGTCAGGAAGGGCGAGTCCCTTCGTTCCGAGGTCGGCTCCGCCAGCCACGCCTTTCCAATCGGTCGCCAGCTTGTCGCGGAACACCCAGGTTTCGAGATTGCTGCGCTCGAGGAACATGCGGGCGTCATCGGGGATGCGGACGCGGGCACCCTTGATCGTTTCCGATCCGTGGAAATTCGCGACCACCAGCGAGGCCGCGCGGGTCTTCGGGTCGCGCCGTAGGAACGCGTAGAGCCAGTGGCCGGACGCCGTTTCGTCCCCCACCCTTCCGAACGCGGGGTTCTCCTTGTTGGCGTGGTTGAGCCCGTAGAACTCGCCATGCGTGAAGGCAGGACCGCTGGTGGCGTGGATCAGGCGGGCATACCAATCACGGAGCTGTTTCTGATCATCGGACAAACGCGCGCCGTCGTATTTTCCACCGTTCACCCACTTGGCGAACTCGGGCATGCACCAGTAGTCGAAGATCGTCGTCCGCGAGTTGTCGCCGGCAAAGCCTTGGTTTCCGATGGCAGGCTCGCCGACCTCCTGGCCGTGATAGAGCATGAGCGGACCGCGGCCGAGCGCGAACAGGACGGCGGTCACCGGCCGCCCGACCTTCATGCCGACGCCGCCCCAGACCTTGGGATTCGCGATCCGGACCTCGTCATGGTTTTCCGCGTAGCGGAGGGAGCGATGGAAACGTCGGCCGGTGAAGGTGAGCGGATCGAGGTCGTTCGCCCACTTGCCGTCGTCATACAGGCCTTCGAGCACGTCGTAGGACGGATCGTCGTACACCGCGTCGAATCCGGCATCGAGCAGGGCCTCCAGCACGTGCTCGTCGGTGAGCTTGGCGGGGTCGTTGTCGTAGGCTTCGGCGCAGAAAAACACGGATTTGTCGCGGTCCCGGCAGCGTTTCACGGCCCAGCGCCAGAACTCCATCGGCACCATGTGCGCCATGTCGCAGCGGAAGCCATCGACGCCCAGTCCCTGCCAGTATCCGAGCACGCCGTCCATCGTGCGCCAGGTCTTGGGCACCCCGGCGGGTGCCGCATCCGGGCCGGGCAGATGGGACGTGTCGCGGCCGGTGGTGAAATCGTGGCCGTAGTTGAGCTTCACGGTTTCATACCAATCGTGGATCGACGGCGCCCAGGTGATCCCGTTGCTGCCGGTGACCTTGCCGATTTCCTTCTCCGGCGGAAACAGACCGTCGCAACCGGGGAGATCCGCCGTCGGGAGTTTCAGCGGAGGCCCGCCGCCCGGATCGCCCGGACGGAGGTAGAAGAAATGGTTGTCGCGATCGAAGAACTCGCCGGTCTTGTCGCCTTCGCCAAACGAATGCTCCGGCCGGACGTCGGACTGATAGGACCGGGCGACGTGGTTCGGCACGAAATCGATGAGCACCTTGAAACCATGGTCATGGCAGCGCGCGACGAGTGCCTTGAATTCGTCGATCCGTTTCGCCGGATCCGCCGCGTAGTCCGGGCAGACATCGAAGTAGTCCTTGATGGCATACGGGCTTCCGGCGACGCCCTTGAGGATGTCCGGATCGTCCGCCGGGCGGCCGGGATAGGACGTCCCGCTCGCTTGTTCGAGCACGCCGGTGAGCCACAGGTGGGTGAAACCCATCTCCTTGAGCGAGGCCAGCGCCTTCGCGTTGATGTCGGCGAATTTCCCGCAGCCGTTCTCGGCCAGGGTCCCGCCGGGTTTGCGGGTCTCGTTGGTGTTGCCGAAGGTGCGCACCATCAACTGGTAGATCACAGGACGGGGCGCCTCTTCTCCTCGGCCGGGCACAATCATCGCCAGCAGGAAAACACCGGACAGCAGGATTTGCCAAGTCATGGATTCCCGATTTCTCCGCTTTCGGACTCATCGCCAACGATCAGGACCGCCAGCGAAGCGATGGCCATCGAGATCCCGCCGGCGAGCACGGCGTTCATCGCGTTGCCCCCGAGCAGGACGTCCACCAGCTTGCCGAGCGCCACCGAGGCGAGGATCTGGGGAAGCACGATGAAGAAATTGAAGACGCCCATGTAAAAGCCCATCTTGTTGCCGGGGATCACGTTGGCGAGCATCGCGTAGGGCATCGAGAGGATGGATGCCCAGGCAATGCCCACGCCGACCATCGAGAGCAGCAGCAACGACGGTTTGCCGACGAAGGCGGCCGACGCAAGACCCACGGCGCCCACCGCGAGGCAGATCAGGTGGATCTTCTTGGCGGAAAGGAAACGCGTCATCGCCAGCAACACGAAAGAGAACCCGAAGGCGACCAGGTTGTAGGTCGAGAAGCACACACCGCCCCATGCCGCGCCTTCCTGATAGCGCCGGGCGGAGGCGAGGGTTTCCAGCAATTCATTCGAAGCCGCGGAAACCCCGGCCGCCGCGGGCGAGTCGATGCCATGGCTGGCAAGGCCGAGCGCGAAACTCTTCACCAGCGGGCTCTCGGTTTCTTTTTCGCTGGGCTTCTTGTCCACCGCTGCGGCGCTGCGGATCATGTCGGACAGCATCGCGCTGTCGATGCGTTCGCCGGGATCCGGCTCACCTTTCGCCAGGCCGAACATCTGGAGCATCGGGTGATACCATGGCCGGTCCGAGCGGTCGGCGGGAGCGGCGGCGGTGAGTTCCATTTTCCTCGCCTCATACTCCTTCGCAAGCGCGGCGGCGGGCGCGAGCCAGCGCGGTTCCTTCTCGATCCGCTCTTTCGCCTCCGGCGTGTGCAGACCGAGGGGCTCGCCGCCATAGACCTTCTTGCCGACGCCCGGGACGAAGTAGATCCACATGCTGAAGAGTGCGAGCCAGGTGAAGAACTGGACGACGGCGAGTTGTTTCATCGCCGTCGGCATCGAACCGATGCCCTGGAAGATCTCGGTGAACGCGTGCCCCACCCCGGCGCCCTTGCGTTTCATTTCCTCGAAGGCCTCCATGTCCTCCGGCGGATACTCGCGGGTGGTCAGGATGGTCACCATCACCGCGAGGAAGAACACCACCGCGCCGATGTAGAACGCGAGTTTCACCGCCGGCGGGATCGGGCTGTCCACCGTGGCCTCCTTCCCGACTCCGAAACCGTTGGTGAGGATGAACGGCAGCGCCGAGGAAAGCACCGCGCCGAGCCCGATGAGCAGGCTCTGCATCGCGAATCCGCTCTTGCGCTGGTCCTTCGGCAGCATATCGCCGACGAACGCGCGGAAGGGCTCCATGCTGACGTTCACCGAGGCGTCGAGGATCCACAACAGGCCGGCCGCCATCCACCAGACCGTCGAGTTCGGCATCGCGACGAGCGCGAGGCTCGCGAGGATGGCCCCGACGAGGAAATACGGACGCCGCCGGCCGAGCCGGGTCCATGTGCGGTCGCTGTAGTAGCCGATGATCGGCTGGATGATGAGCCCGCTGAGCGGCGCGGCCAGCCAGAGGATCGCGATATCCTTTTCCTCGACACCGAGGAATTGATAGATGGACGACATGTTCGCCATCTGGAGGCCCCAGCCGAACTGGATGCCCAGAAAGCCGAACGACATGTTCCAGATTTGCCAGAACGAGAGACGCTTGGGTTCCGCCATGAAGGTGCGTGTGGGTTTGGGACCCATTTCATCCCATGTCGTCCAAGGCGGGGCAAGCCTCTAACCGGAACTTCGGCCCAAGCGGCGGATTTTGTTAAACCACCGGGCCGCGGCGACATTTCAAGGGTGTTTGTCCCGCTCCTCGCGGATCACCGCGAGCGCGTCGTAGAGCGCGAAGAGCATCACCAGCAGGGTGAGCAGGGCGACTCCGCCCCACCAGGCGAGGAAGGCCCACGGGTTTCCACCGAGCCAGCCGTCGATGGCCCAGAGGCCGATGGCGATCATGCCGAGCGCGACGAGCAGGATGCGGCCGATCACCTTCCGCCGCGCGGCGCGGTCGTGGAGGATCGCGCGGGCGACGAATTTCGAATCGTTCCAGCCGTCCTTGCCCACGCTCATGGCATGCCGCGCAGGGGTCCGAGGAAATCAAGATACCAGGCCCACAAGTGCCAGCCGCCGAAGGCCCATGCCAGCGATCCCATCGCGAGGAAGGGGCCGAAGGGCAGTTGCTTCCCGAAGCCGATGCGGCCGATGATCGCCGCCACGATCGCGAACAACGAGGCCGCGAACAGCGAGAAAAACACGCCGGACCAGCCGAAGAATGCGCCGATCATCCCGAGCAGGTGCACATCGCCGAAGCCCATCGCCTCGCGAGGGATCACCGTGCTGGTGGCGGTGCCGTCGAGGGAAACCAGTGCCGCCAGTTTGTGGGATGAGCCGTCCGGCAGGGTGACTTCCAGTTCCCGGATCTCAAGCGTACCGCCGTCCACCGGTTTGCCATCGACACGCAGATCCGGGCACTCGATGACGAGCTTGTCGCTCTTGCGCGAGAACATGTCCCACCACGCGATCTCCTCGTCGCCGATCACGAGGCACATCGGATCCTGATCCGTCTCCGGCTCGCGGATGTGCCAGTCCACGGGTTCATCGAATTTCACCGGGCGCTTGCCGAAGGCGAGCTTCCCGAGTTCGACCACCGCCCAGAGACCGAGGAAACCGACCGCCCAGCCGATGGCGCCGTGTTTCAAACCGTCCTTCCAGGTCGTCGCGTCACCCGCAAGCGCCGGAAGCCGCGGATAGAGCGCGCAGGCGATGAGACCCACGGCCGTGCCCGCCCAGGTCATCGACGTCGGGATGATCAGGTGCTCGATGTCGATGAAGGTGATGGAAACCAGCAGCGCCATCAGCACCCAAAGCGGCAGGATCACCTGCGGAGCATGACCGAAGAAATGCCAGGTGACGGTGAACAACAGCGCCGTCAGCAACTCGACTCCGAAGTAGCGGAAGGCAATCGGCGCGCCGCATTCGGCACATTTCCCCCGCAGCCACAGCCAGCTCACCAGCGGCAGGTTAAGCCACATCGGGATGGGTTTTTTGCACTTCGGGCAGAACGAACGGTTCGGCTCGTTCACCGACATGCCGAGGGGCACCCGATAGATCACCACGTTGAGGAACGAACCGATGCAGGCTCCGATCAAGAACGCGGGGATCAGCCAGATCCAGTGGTCGAAGGGTATGTCGAACAAAGCGCCGTCATTCAAGCCCCCGCGCGCTCCCTGCCAAGAAGAAAGCCTGCCTGACGAAGTTCGCCGGCACGTCCGCTCCCGCAGGCGATCCTGATCTGGACAGGAAAAAGTTCTGGACTCAATCCAGAACAAATCCAAGTCTCGCCTCGTGTCCGATCCCTCCGCCCTGCTCCGAAAACATGGAATCCCGGTGACGGCCCAGCGTTTGGCCGTGATGAGGGCGGTATCGGAACGGCAGCATGCCACGGCCGATGCGATCGCCGAGGATGTCCGGGCGAGCATCGGCACGATTTCCAAACAAGCGGTCTACGACGCGCTCGGCATGTTGGTGAAACGCGGGCTCATCCGGCGGATCCAGCCGGCCGGCTCCCCCACCCTTTACGAGGACCGGATCGGCGACAACCACCACCATCTGATCTGCCGGAGCTGCGGCATGACGGTGGACGTCGATTGCGCCGTCGGCCACGCGCCCTGCCTGACGGCGGAGGAAGAACACGGTTTCCGGATCGACGAAGCGGAGGTGATTTACTGGGGCGTCTGTCCCGAGTGCCTCGCCGCGCGCGAAGCTTGAATCCGGAAATTTTAAACCAGCGCTTTCCCCTCACACCTAACAAAGACGAAATCCCATGTCAGAAAACACAGAATCGAAATGTCCGTTCAACCATGGCGCCGCTCCGGTGGCCGGAGGAGGAACCACAAACCAGGACTGGTGGCCGAACCGGTTGAAGCTCGAACTTCTGAGCCAGCATTCATGCAAGTCGAACCCGATGGACGGCGGCTTTGACTATGCCGCGGAGTTCAAGACCCTCGACCTCGCGGCGGTGAAGAAGGACCTCGCGGAGTTGATGACCGACTCGCAGGACTGGTGGCCGGCGGACTTCGGCCACTACGGACCGCTTTTCATCCGCATGGCGTGGCACAGCGCGGGAACCTATCGGATTCAGGACGGACGGGGCGGCGGAGGTCGCGGCCAGCAGCGTTTCGCGCCGCTGAACTCGTGGCCGGACAACGTGAGCCTCGACAAGGCGAGGCGGCTGCTGTGGCCGATCAAACAGAAATACGGCCGCAAGATTTCCTGGGCGGACCTGATGATCCTCGCCGGCAACGTGGCGCTGGAAACGATGGGTTTCAAAACCTTCGGTTTCGCCGGTGGTCGCGAAGATGTGTGGGAGCCGGACCAAGATGTGTATTGGGGCCGCGAGACCACATGGCTGGGCGGCAAAGAACGATATGCCCACGGTTCCCCAGGCGTTGAGGAAGACCACGGCGTGCTCGTTTCCGACGACACGGCGGTCGGCAAGGTGCACAGCGAGAAGCTGGAGAACCCGCTGGCGGCCGTGCAGATGGGTCTCATCTATGTGAACCCGGAAGGACCGGACGGAAACCCGGATCCCCTGCTCGCCGCACACGACATCCGTGTGACCTTCGCCCGGATGGCGATGAACGACGAGGAAACCGTCGCGCTCATCGCCGGTGGCCACAGTTTCGGCAAATGCCACGGCGCGGGACCTGCGGACAACGTCGGTGACGATGCGGAGGCAGCTCCGCTCGAAGCACAGGGCTTCGGCTGGGCCAACAGCTTCGGCAGCGGCAAGGGCGCGGACACGATCACCAGCGGCCTCGAAGTGACGTGGACGCAGACACCGGCGCAGTGGAGCCACTATTTCTTCGAGAACCTCTTTGGCTACGAATGGGAACTCACGAAAAGCCCGGCCGGCGCGCACCAGTGGGTGGCGAAAGATGCAGAGGCGTGCATCCCCCACGCACACGATGCTTCGCAGAAAATCCTGCCGACGATGCTGACCACGGACCTTTCACTGCGCTTCGATCCGGAATACGAAAAGATCTCGCGGCGTTTCCTGGAAAACCCGGATGCATTCGCGGACGCGTTCGCGCGGGCGTGGTTCAAGCTGACGCACCGCGACATGGGTCCGCGGGCGCGCTACCTCGGCCCGGAAGTGCCGGAAGAAGAACTCATCTGGCAGGACCCGGTGCCCGCGGTGGACCATCCGCTCGTCGATGCCAAGGACATCGCCACGCTCAAGGAAAAGGTGCTGGCCTCCGGACTCACGGTTTCGGACCTCGTTTCCACCGCATGGGCGTCGGCATCGACATTCCGCGGCTCGGACAAACGCGGCGGCGCGAACGGCGCGCGGGTCCGCTTGGCACCACAAAAGGATTGGGAGGTGAACAACCCGGCCAAGCTCGCCCACGTGCTCGAAACGTTGGAGGCGGTGCAGGCGGACTTCAACGGCGCGCAAAACGGCGGCAAGAAGGTCTCGCTCGCCGATCTGATCGTGCTCGGAGGCTGCGCGGCGGTCGAGAAGGCGGCGAAGGACGCGGGGCATGACGTGACGGTGCCGTTTACTCCGGGACGCACCGATGCGACCGAGGAACAAACGGACGTCGAGTCGTTCGCGGTTCTGGAACCGATCGCCGACGGATTCCGCAACTATCTGAAAGGGAAATATGAAATCCCGGCGGAACACCTGCTGGTGGACAAGGCGCAGTTGCTCACCCTGACCGCACCGGAAATGACGGTGCTCGTCGGCGGCATGCGCGTGCTTGGCACGAACTTCGACGGCTCGCCGCACGGCGTGTTGACCAAGAACCCCGGCGTTCTATCAAACGACTTCTTCGTCCACCTGCTCGACATGGGCACGGAGTGGAAACAGGTGTCGCCCTGCGGCAACGCGTTCGCCGGCTTCGACCGCAAGACCGGCGCGCCGAAGTGGAGCGGGACGCGCTTCGACCTGGTGTTCGGTTCCAACTCGATCCTGCGCTCGCTGGCGGAGGTTTACGCCTGTGACGACGGCGGCGCGAAGTTCGTCAGCGACTTCGTGAAAGCCTGGGACAAGGTGATGAACCTCGACCGCTTCGACCTGAAATGAGTTCCTGAAAAAGCCATGCCCCCACCCCCGCGAACGGGGCTGGGGGCATGGCGGACAGGGTGGGATTGACTTCGCTCCGCTCCGTCCAAGCAGGATGCGGCCTCCTCCTCCGGAGGCCGGTTGAATAGATTCGCCGCTGAACGCGGCGTCCGCTTTCAAACCCGTTTCGATTCGCTCAAGGGGACCTCGGCCCACCCTGTAAACGCCACGTCCCCAGCCCGGACAAGCCGGGCTGGGGACGTGGCGGACAGGGTGGGATTCGAACCCACGGTAGCCTTTAGGGCTACACACGCTTTCCAAGCGTGCTCATTCGACCACTCTGACACCTGTCCTTGGGAGCGGGCCGGGACGCTAGGAAGCGCGCCGCCGCTTGGCAATCCATTTTTCCGAAGATTCGCGCGATCAGTCGCCGAGCCAGCGCCAGTTCATGACCACCTCGATGTCCGGGTGGATGCTGTGGTGGACCGGGCAGCCGCGGGCGGCGCTTTCGAGCACGGCGCGATCGGGGTGGCCGGCGGAAAGAGGCATGTCGAGATCGAGCTCGAGCCGCGAGATCCGGCGCGGGGTGTCTTCGGACATGAACTTGCGGACGGTGACGTTCATTCCCTCGACGTCGATCTCCTTGCGACGCGCGACGATGCCGATGACGGTGCACATGCAGGCGCCGAGCGAGGTGGCGACAAGGTCGGTGGGAGAGAAGGCTTCGCCGCGGCCGTTGTTGTCGACGGGCGCGTCGGTTACCAGGGTATTTCCGGACGGCCCATGCACGGCCGAGCAGTGCAGTTCCCCTTCGTAGGCGACTTTGATTTCAACCATGATTCGTTGTGTTGGCGGACGGACGGATCATTCCACCGGCGCGACGTTTCTGGCAAGCACCACGCGGAATCCGTAGTATTCGTCGCGGTAGTCGGGCGGCACGGGGTTCCTCGATCCGACGTAGAGGCGCTCGATCTGATAGGTGTTCCAGCCGCCGCCGCGCAGCACGCCGAGACGGCGGGTGCTGAGTTTCGAATACTCGTCCTCGACCCACTCGTGGACGTTGCCCGCGAGGTCGAAGAGGCGTAGTTCGTTGGCGGCGAAGGAGCCCACCGGCGAGGTGTAGGGGAAGCCGTCGTCGTAGCCTGGGATCGTTCGGTCGGCCGTCATGCCGGAAACCACGGCGGCGCTTTGATCGGCGAAATTGCCGGGTTTCGCGTCATTCGGCCAGGTGACGCCCCAGGGAAAGACCGGCTGGGTGCGGCTCTGGCGCCAGGACGGGCTGGTGTCCGTCTCTTCGGTGACGCCGGCCATGGCGCTCCACTCGGCATCGGTGGGCAGGCGGTATTGATGCGAGAAGGTGATGCGCTCGGATTTCCGTTCGTGCTCGGTGAGCCACGTGCAGAAACCCGCAGCGTCATCGCGGGAGACATTGACCACCGGTTCGTCGGGCGTCTGGGCGAACGTCGGCGCTGGCGGAGCCTGCGCGCCGTTCTCGCGGACGTAGCGGCCGTAGTCGGAGACGCGGGTTTCCCAGGTGGACACCATCAGATCCGCTCCGAGGGGCACGAAACGCATGCCCAGGCTGTTCTCCCAATCGCGGCCGAAGACGACACCCTGGTTTTTCTCCATGACGACGGTTTTCTCGACGACTCCGTTTTCGTTCATCGGGAATGTCGTGGAGAAGGGCTTGTAGCCCTCGAGGATGAGAAGCAGGGAAACCGTGCCCGGTTTCACGTTGGCGACGGACAGCGGCTTGTCGGCGGTCCCCTCCTCCACCCCGTTGACGTAGACAACCGCACCGGGCGGATCGCTGGAAACGAGGAGGCGTCCGAAGGGAATGAGGCGGACTTCCGGGCGGAACGGCAGCAGGTCGGCCGCGCGCTCCGCTTCTCCGAGCTGCGGGCTGCGGAACGACGTCTCGCGCCGTGCGAGCACCTCATGATCCTCCGTGAGATACCCCTCGCGGATGGCGGCGGCGCGGAGCCACTTGCAAAAACGTCCGGCGAGTTCCCCGGTGGTGGCGGCCACCTCGATCGGCCTGCCGTTGCGCGAGACCTCGACGAAGACCGCCTGATCCGGCGGCGGATTTTCCTCGGCGGCGAAGCGTTCCCAAACCCGCCGGGTAACGAAATGGGACGCGACGTGGGCGCCGCCCACCGGCTGATAGGTGGTGCCGAGATGATCTTTCCACGCTTCGCCTTCGACGGGGGGATCGAAGATCTTCATTTCGTCCGAGAGGACATACGGTTCGTCGGTCGCGCCGGGTGGGACAGTTCCCTGCAACTCCAACGGCTCGTAGCCCTTCTTGCGAAGTGTGAAGACGACCTCGGTGCCGACGGCGGCGGGGATTTCGCCGGTGGGCGTGGTGCCGAAAAGCACACCCGACTCGTCATATACATCGGCCCCTTCCGGAGTGCTGGCGATGACGACCTTGCCGATGGCTGGTTTCATATCGACAACGGTCGTCGGTTTCCGTCGGGGCCAGTCGAGATCCTTCAGAAGCTCCCAGCCGGCCCAGCCGCTGAACGCGGCGAGCAGGAGCGTGGTGATCCAAACCGGTGCGGTGCTCGAATGCCGGCGCTTGCCGCGCTGGATGCGCCGCAATGCCTCGGCGAGCTGGCCGGCGGTGGTGATGCGGCGTTTCGAAATCCGCGGGTCGCAGATGTCGCAGATGATGCGGTTGAGCTCGAGCCAGCGTTTCCGGTCGGGGCCATCGGGCACCGAATCGGGCAGCTCGGGGAAATGGAGTCGGTCCATTCCGGTGGCGATCTCGTAGAGCACCTTGCCGAGGCTGTAGACATCCGCCTGGGTGGAGCCCGGGCCTTCCGGCGGGACGAATCCCTCGGTGCCGACGAAGGTCCGCTGGCCGCGGGCGGCGACTAGCCCGATGTCGGCGAGTTTCGCGCGGCCGTTGACGAAGATCACGTTGGACGGCTTCACGTCCCGGTGGGTCAGGCCGTGCTGGTGCAGGTCTTCGAGCGCCTCGGCGAGACGGAGTCCGACCTCGATGCACTCGCCGGTTTCCCACTGCACGCCGGCCGCCTGTGGATGGTCGGCGCGGAGCGTGCGAGGCTCGTATTCCACCGGGTTGATGTCCTGGCCCGAGGTGACGTCGTCACCAAGCTCCATGACATAGTAGTAAAACGATTTGTCCCCGGTGCTGCGGCCGACATGCAGGATGTTCATCAACCCCGGATGGTTCCGGGAGATCGGCTCGTATTTGAGAATCCCCTCGAACTCGCGTTCGAAGCCGCGCTCGTCCTCGAAGTCCTCGCGCCAAACGACTTTCACGGCGCGCAGGGCGCCGGTCACACTGCGGGCGAGCCAGACCTCGCCATAAGCCCCGCCCCCGATCTTCCGCAGAACCTCGTGGTCCGGAATGTTCGGCAGCGGTCGCTCTCTATTCGGCATCGTCGTCCTGTTCGAGCTTCGTGAGCTCGCGTTTGAGCACGGCGCCCACCCGGTGCTTGGCGAGGTAGACCTGCGCCATGCTCACGTTGAGGCGTTCCTGCACCTTCTTGGCATCCCATTGTTTGACCACGTAGCAGTCGAAAATCTGGTATTGTTTCGGCGACACGGCGGCTTTGACGCGGGCGAGCGCGGCCTCGGCGACGTTCTTCTTCCACTCCACGTTCCAGAGGCGGGAAAGCAGGTCTCCATTGGGGTCCTCGACGCGGTCGATGACAGCGGTCTTGCGGTCGTCCTGCCAGTCTCCGGTGAGCATGGCGGTGTCCTTCTTGCGCTTGCGGAACTGGTCGTTGATCCGCCAGCGGGTCATATTCATGAGCCAGGTCTTGAACGAACCTTGTTCGGGGTCGTAGAGGTTCTTTTTGCTCTGCTTGGCGATCGAGAGGATCGTTTCCTGCACGCAGTCGAAGGCCTCGTCCGAGCGCAGTCCGGACTTCACGGCGACCGAGTAGATCAGCCGCCAGTACGTCTGATAGAACTCGTCCCAGGTCTTCTGGTCCTCCCAGTTGTCGAGACGGGCGATCAAGCTCTTGCGGGTCTTGGCGAAGGCTTGGTTAAGTCCCTCATCCTTTTCCTCGCTCTTGTTTTCCTCTGGGTCGCCGGACATGTGGGTCTTCTGAACTATGGGTCGCCGCGGAGTCTTTCATGAAATCCCGGGCACCGCAACCCCGCCGCCGGGCAATTCGCTAAGAATCTCGGATATTTCGCCGATCCGAAATGAAACCCTTCTTGTTTACATCGCCGCCGGCTTCGTCCACGCTCCGCGTTGCTGTTGCAACCCCGTGTTCCTGATGGACGCCCCATCCTGAACTCCCCCCACGGCCAAGCGCAATGTCACCCACCCCCACACCCCTCAATCCGTCCCAAGCGGTCGAGCGCATCCGCGAGATCATCGTCGGGCGCCATCTCGAACGGCTGGAGGCACGTGTCGCCAGTTTGGAAACCGGTGCGCCGGGATCGTCCGGACCGCCATCGCATTTCGACGACCGGCTGTGCCAGAATGAAGCGCGTCTGGAAGCGCTGCAGGACTCGCTGCGGCGGCTTTCCGAAGTGCAGCACGAACACACGCGGCACCACGCGCACCGGCAGGAGGAAGTGCAACGGCTCGCCGGGCAGATCCAACGGCTTGCGGCCTTGAAGACCGAGGAAAACCACAAGGCGGCGGTGGATTCGCTGGAACGGAAGATCGGCGTCTGGCTGGGCAATTGGCAGAAGGCGCTGCAGAAACATCTCGAAGAGCGCGACGA
>JACKPZ010000034.1 GCA_024233135.1 Akkermansiaceae bacterium
GATGATCCAGATGTGGAACCCCTGTCTCCATACAAGCTCCTTGGCGGCATGCCAAGGATCCCCGGGTCTGGATGCGCTGAAGTCTCGGACGTATGCCAAGTCCAGACTCCGGCGGCATGTCCATAGAGCCCGCGCAAGAACCAACCCATGGGCGATCAAACATCGCCCCTCCTCGTTTGAGTTCCTAACGGGAAGCCACGAAAAACACGAAAGTTCACGAAAACCAGAGAGTGGGAGCGGTGGGACGATTCACTCTGCGTGTGAAGGAATCATCTGTCCCATCCCGTTTCTGTTTCGTGTCCTTTCGTGCGTTTCGTGGTTCGCATTTCCTTCCCTGGGTTCCGCCCAACCAAGCCCGCGTGGGAGCACCTACTCCGTCTTCTCGATGATCGAAAACTCGCCGACGCAGGCCCATGGGCCGTTGTGGCTTTCGAGGGCTTCGAGGCGGATGTGGCGGGTGGCGAGGGGTTTCCGGAATCGGATTTCGACCATGCCGTCCTTGTTCGGGAGTTTTTGTTTGGCGGCGGGTTTCCATGACTTGCCGTCGTCGCTGACGAGGATGCGGCAGGTCTTGATGCGGCCGTTGTTGGAATCGACGCGCTGGGCGACGGTGACTCCGGCGAGGGTGAGTTCCTTGCCGAGGTCGAGGTCGAGAGTGTGCGGCGGTTTCGGAGCATCGCCCTTCCACTTGGTGTGCCAGTAGGTCGAGGGGTTGTTGTCGATGGCATTCTTCGCGGGTCCCTCGCCGGGTTCTTCGGAAGAGGCTTTCACCGACCAGCCGCTGCGGTCGACGACGGCGTCGAACTTGCGATAGGCGCGCACGCCGGGCACCGCTCCTCCGGGGATGCGGGCGGTCACCATGCCGCCTTTGATGAAGGCGACGGGTGTGGTTGCCTTGACCGGTTTTTCATTCGAGACCGAGATCTCCGAGCCCTCGCCGGAAGCGGTGACGCCGCCTTGGTTGTCGCGGGTGATGACGGGCACGGGGCCGGCGTCGATGCGGGTCCAGCTCTCCGCCGGGTCGCTGTCTTTGGCGAGCGGGCGGATGGCGAAACGCAGGGTGCGCGGCACGCTCATCACGCGGTATTTCCCGAGCGTGGCCGGGCCGCAGGACGCGCCACCGATGCCGGTCTGCGCGGCGTCGATGGTGAGCACGGTTTCCTCCAGTGTGGAGAGTTCCGTCGGGTGCTTCGCGGCGGCGATCATCTCGTCGGTGTGGTGAAGCGTGGAGAACGAGAACGGCGTGCCGTTGTCCGAGAGGAGCAGGCCGGCGCCGTCCTGATCGGTGATGGCGACCCAGCGGTTGTCCTCACGGTTGCCCATGAATTGCGGTTTCACATATCCCTCGAAGAAGTCCTTTACGGGTAGCTCATGGCGTCCAATCGCGGAGCCGGTCTTGCGGTCGTTGTAGTTTTCCCACGGGCCGCGGCCATACCAGGTGACCTGGTCGAGCCCCGGTGCGAGCGACGCGCGGAGGCCGATGCGCGGCAGGACGAGGCTCATGTCCGCGGGTGAGATCGAGGCATCGACGAGCACGGTGCCATCGGCGAAGAAGGTGTGGGCGATCGCGGTTTCGGCATGGAATCCGCCGCCGCCCGTGGTGTCGATGAGCGAGGTGATCTGGACGAAACGATCGGCATCCGCCGTGACCATGGTTTGGACGCCCTGGTGTTCCGCCTTGTCGAGGCCGGCCGCGGCCCAACTGTTGCTCGCGTAGCGGTCGTTGTCGCCGGGGGCGCGGAAGAAGTTCGGCAGCAGGCCCTTGCCGTCCGCGATCATCTCGCGGCCGCCGTATTTCAGAGAAACCAGCGCGCCGGTCTTGCGGTCGATCTTCGCCGCGAAACCATCGCCCTTTACGGAGAACGCGGCGTCGCTTTCATCGACCGCGGGTTTTCCGGCGGGCATGGCGAACTCCTTCGCTTCGCCGCCGAGCGGGAACTGCCGCCAAGCGACCTCGTATCCCTTCTCCGCCCAGTCGGTGCCCTCCTTGAGGACCAGCGAAACCTTGAGCGTATATTCCACGCCGGGTTTGCGGTCGAAGTCGAAGGCCGGGAGCTTCACCTCGCCGGTTGTCCACGGTTGGATCGCCGGCGCGGGGATGGTTTTCGAAAACACCTCGCGGCCGTTTCCTTCCACGCGGATGACGAGTTCGTGCCGCTGGTCCGGCGTGGTGTGGAACAACTCGTTGCGGAACGTGAGCACACCTTCCTCGAAGGTGAACTCGGCGGGTTGATAGCTCGATTTGACCTGCCATGTCTTGGCGTTCGGCGTGTGGTCGGCGTTGATGATGCCGTTGCAGCAGAAGTTTCCGTCGTTCGGCTTGTCGCCGAAATCGCCGCCGTAGGCGAAGAACCAATCGTGCCCGTCGGGCGAGACCTGTCCTTCGGGCGCCTTCTTGCGCAGCCCCTGGTCCACCCAGTCCCAGATGCAGCCGCCGATGAGGCGCTTGTGGGTCTCGAAAGCCTCGACATATTCGTCAAGGTTGCCGGTGGCGTTGCCCATCGAGTGGGCGTATTCGCAGATGAAGATGGGACGCTCGGATTTCTGTGCTCCCACCGAGTTGAGCCAATCGACGCCGGCATACATGTGCGAGTCCATGTCGTCGTGCGGCGACGGATCGGGAAAACGTTCGTATTGGATCGGCCGCGAGCGGTCGAGTTCGCGCAACGTGGCGGAGGCCGCCTCGAAGTTCGCGCCCGGGCCCGCTTCGTTGCCGAGCGACCAGATGACGACGGACGCGTGGTTCTTGTCGCGCTGGAACATGTCGACCACGCGCTCGACGTGGGCTTTTTTCCACTTCGGCGGGTGGCTCAGCGAGTCCTCGCCGTAGTAATATCCGTGTGACTCGATGTTCGCCTCGTCGAGCATGTAGATGCCGTAGCGGTCACACAGTTCGAGGAAACGCGGGTGGTTCGGATAGTGGCTGGTGCGGACGCTGTTGATGTTGAATTTCTTGAACAGGAGCACGTCGTTGAGCATCGACTCGTCGGAGACGTAGCGGCCGGTGTCCGGGTCGTGTTCGTGGCGGTTCACACCCTTGAAGATGACCGGCTTGCCGTTGACGAGAAACTCGCCTTCCTTGCTGAAGCCGATCTTGCGGAAACCAACGCGGTGGCGCTGGGCTTCGAGTTCCTTGCCCGTGCCGTCCAGCGTGGTGATGACCAAGGTGTAGAGTTCCGGCGTTTCGCCGCTCCACAGGATCGGGGAGGAAAGCGTGCCATCGATGGACAGCTTGGCCTCCGCGCCCGCGGCGACCGGCAGGCTCGCGATCGTGTTCTGCCATGCCACCGACCCGTCGGGTGCGAGCAGTTCGAGTTTCGCGGAGACCGTCGAGTCCTTGTCCGTCAGGTTCTTGAGCACCGGGGCGACCGCGAAGGCGGCGGACGAGAAGTCGTCGGCGAGTTGATAGGTGAACGCGTAGTCGCGCAGCCATGTGGACGGAGTCTGATAGAGCATCACGTCGCGGAAGATGCCGGAGAGGCGCCAGAAGTCCTGGTCTTCGAGATAGGAACCATCGCTCCAGCGGTAGACCTCGACGGCGAGGGTGTTTTCGCCGGGTTTCAGATAGGGCGTGAGGCGGAACTCGGCGGGCAGGTAGCTGTCCTGGCTGTAGCCGACCTTCTCGCCGTTCACCCAGAGATAGAATGCGGACTCGACGCCGCCGAAGTGGATGAAGACTTCGCCGCCCTTCCAATCGGCGGGAATTTCGAAACTGCGTCGGTAGGAACCGACCTCGTTGCGGTTTTCATAGGCCGTCCAATCCTTCGGCGGCTCCGAGGTGACGCGCGGTTCGTCGCGTTTGAACGGGTAGGTCTGGTTGGTGTAGATCGGCACGCCGTGGCCCTGCGTCTGCCAGTTGCCCGGCACCTTGATGCCGCCCCACGAGGAGACGTCGTAGGATGGTTTCTCGAAGCCCTCCGGCCGGTCCTCGGGTTTCTTGGAAAAGCGGAACTTCCAGTCGCCGTTGAGCGACATCACGCGGGACGAGTCGCGCCAGTCTTTCGCCACGGCGGCATCGCGTCCGGCGAAGGGCAGGGAGAAGGTGCGCGCCGGCTCCTTGTGGATGGCGGTGACCTGTTCGTTTTCCCAGTCGGGGGCCGCGGCGGACAGGGTAGCGGGCAAAAAACCCAGAAGCGTGATCAATGGCAGTCTCATAAGGCGTAGGCGTATGGTTCAAAAAGTCGTGTGAATGGACGGCGCGAAGGCGAGCGGGCTTTCAGTGAAATCCGGGCATCAGAGATCCCGCGCGATTTCCCGCACCAGGCGCGGACCCTGATAGATGAACGAGGTGTAGATCTGCACCAGCGAGGCACCGGCGCGGATTTTCTCCCGCGCGTCCTCGACGGACGAGATCCCGCCCACGCCGATGATCGGAATGCGGCCGCCGAGTTCCGCGGCGAATGCGGCCAGCACGTCGGTGCTTTTTCGGAACACCGGTTTGCCGGACAAACCGCCGGCTTCGTTCGCCCGCGGATGGCCGGCGACTGCCTCGCGATCGAGCGTGGTGTTCGTGGCGATGAGTCCGTCGAGCCCGCCATCGCGAAACACGCGGGCCAGATCCTTGATGTGGGCGTCGTCGAGGTCCGGCGCCACCTTGAACAGGAGTGGAACTTGTTTCCCGTGCTCGGCGGCGAGTTTCTCCTGCTCGCGCTTCAGGGTTTCCAAGAGCCGCGCGCTGGCCTCCGCCCCTTGCAGGTCGCGCAGGCCGGGGGTGTTGGGCGAGGAAAGGTTCACCGCGATGTAGCCGGCCACCGGAAACGCGGCGCGTAGACAGATCAGGTAGTCGTCGGCGGCCTGCTCGTTGGGAGTAACCTTGTTTTTTCCGATGTTGAAACCGATCACGCCCCGGTAGCGTCGGGAGCGCGAGACGTTCTCGACGCCGGACTCGATGCCCGAGTTGTTGAAACCCATGCGGTTGATGATTGCCTCGTGGGGGATCAGCCGGAACAGGCGCGGCTTCGGGTTTCCCGGTTGCGGCCGCGGCGTGATGGTGCCGATCTCGACGTGGCCGAAGCCGAGGCGACCGAGCGCGTCGATCGTGTTTCCCTCCTTGTCGAGCCCGGCCGCGAGGCCGATGCGGTTCGGAAACGTCAGCCCCATCACCTCGACCGGGCGGTCGAGCTCCGGGTGGTCCGGAGAAGCGAGGGCGAGCATTCCGGTGGCTTCCGCGGTCCTCAGGCCCGCCATGCTCAGGTGGTGGGCGGTTTCCGGATCCATGCGGAACAAAACCCGGCGGCACAAGGGATAGAGCGAATCAAGCACGGGCGGAACGCTGCGAAACGCGGCCCCGTTTGTCGAACGTCCGTTTCCGGCCGCGAAAACCGGTTTTGTGACGAAATCGGCAGAATCACCTCTCGACGCGACAGAGTTTCACGCCATATTGTCTCATATTGCGCGACAGTTTGTTGCATTTTGCTCGGTAGTTTTTGTTCGGGTGTGACAACTCCCTCCTGAGGAGCGAGTTACCGATTTTGCCGTACGGGCACGGCGCTTGCTGGACCTTCCTCCGTGAAACTTCGCCGACGATTCTGGTGAATAAATGTATTTACATCGGCGTTACAAAGGAGAGATCCTGAAAGAAAAAAGAAAGAGGGCGGCCCCCGTGTCGCTCCAACCCCACACACCACACGACCATGGCTTACGAATCTGAAAGCAGCCTGAAGCTCTACCTGAGGGAGATCTCCCGGACTCCCCTGTTGAGCCCTGAGGAAGAGGTGCAACTCGCCGAGCGGATCAAGAAGGGCGACGCCGAAGCGCGCTCGCACATGATCCGCGCGAACCTCCGACTCGTCGTCAAGATCGCGCAAGACTACGCGAACTATGGCATGCCGGTGATGGACCTGATTTCCGAGGGCAACATCGGACTGATGAAAGCCGTCGAACGCTTCGATCCCGAAAAGGGCGGCAAGCTTTCGACCTACGCCGCATGGTGGATCAAACAATCCATCAAGCGCGCCCTCGCCAACCAGTCGAAAACCATCCGACTCCCCGTCCACATGGTGGACAAGATCGCCAAGATGCGCCGCATTTCGACAATGCTCACCGAGGCACTCGGCCGCGAGCCGACGGACGAGGAACTCGCCGACGAAATCGGCGTGCCGCGCCGGAAACTGGCGATGCTCCGCCAAGCCTCGCAACGCCCGACCTCGCTCGATGCGCCGATCAATGACGGCGAAGCGACCGAATACGGGGAGATCATCCGCGACGAACGCGCCGCCGACCCGCTCGACACGCTTTCCGACAAGAATCTTCACGGCGAACTCGACGGCTTGCTCTCCGTGCTCGACGAGCGCGAACGCAAGATCATCGACGAGCGTTTCGGCCTCAACGGCAAGAAGGCGCTCACGCTCGAGGAAGTCGGACGCGAGTTCGGCGTCACCCGCGAGCGCATCCGCCAACTTCAGAACTCCGCGCTCACCAAGATGCGCCGGGCTCTCCGCAAGAAGGAAAAGCCGCTGCCGAAACCGGTGGAAGGCCTCCTGCCTTCGGAAGCCTGACGCGCCAGCGAGCGCACCGTTCAGCTCATAGTGTCAACCGCGGTGGCGACCCCACCGCGGTTGTTTTTTGCTCAGCGGGTGGACTTGAGGAAAGCGGCGACAGCCACGGTGGTCGGATCTCCGGGTTTGCCGAGGTCGCGGTTGATGGTGGCGTGGGATTTTCCCGCCACCGGGGTGACGGTGGTTTTCCCGCCGTGGGACTCCAAGGCATCCGCCAGAAGCTGCGATTGCCGCCTCGAGTCCTGGCGGCGCGCGACGTGCAGGATCAGGAAGGGCGGGGGAGTGGAGGAAACACGCAGCGCCGGCGAGGCGTCGCGCTGCACTTCCGGATCGTCGGTGAAGGCGTCGTGATACATTTCCTGAAGCCGCGGGATGGCCGGGCCGTCCTTCATCTGCTTCGGAACATCGTAGCCCGCGCCATCGAGAAGGATGACGCCCTTGAGGTTTTCCGGTTTCATGCCGGCTTCCTTTTGCCGTTCGCGATCCACCGCGGCGAGGGCGGCGAGGTGGGCGCCCGCCGAGTGGCCGAGCAGATAGATCTTCTCCGGATCCCCGCCGCGTTTCCCGATGTTCTTCTCCACCCATGCGATGGCCGCGCAAACGTCCTCGATGTGCGCCGGGTGTTCCACCGCGGGCGAGAGCCGGTAGTTGATGGAAACGACGACGAAGCCCTGGTCGAGAAACCATGAGGTCTTCGGTTGTATAAAGCTGGCGTTCGTTTTGTCGCCGATCGACCAGCCGCCGCCGTGGATCGCGACGAGAACCGGGCGCGGAGTTTCCGGTTTCTTGTCCGGCAGATGGATGTCGAGTTTCTGCAGCGGGTCGCCGTGTTTCACATACGGGATGTCGCGCAGCACCTTGGCATGGGCGGCGGTGGCGAGGAGCAGCGGCAGCATCCATTTCATGGAAACTGGAACCCGCGCCGCGGGCGGCGGTTGCGAACGCAAGAGCGCGGCACCGGCTGGCGTATCGGTCCCCGATGAATCTCCTGCTTCCTCGCCGCGGCTTTCTCACCATGTCGGCCGGCGCCCTCGCGTCGTGGGTCGCCGGTCCCGGAGCCTTCGCCGCCGAGGCGGGCGAGCGCAAGCGCGTGGGCCTCATCGGCTGCGGCTGGTATGGCAAGTGCGACCTGCTGCGCCTGCTCCAGGTCGCGCCCGTCGAGGTGGTCGCACTGTGCGATGTGGACCGCACGATGTTGGAGGGGGCGGCGGATCTGATCGCGGGCCGTCAGGTTTCGCGCAAGCGGCCGCGCACGCACGCGGACTTCCGGAAGATGCTGGCGGAGAAGGATCTCGACCTCGTGTTGATCGCCACGCCGGACCATTGGCACGCGTTGCCCGCCATCGCGGCGATGGAGGCTGGCGCGGACTTGTATTTGCAGAAACCGATCAGCGTTGACGTGTTGGAGGGTGCCACCATTCTATCAACCGCACGCAGACTCGGACGCGTCGTCCAGGTGGGCACGCAGCGTCGAAGCACGCCGCATCTCATCGAGGCGAAGGAACGCTACATCGACACCGGTGCGCTCGGCACCATCGGCCACGTCGAGATGTGCAGCTACTATCACATGCGGGTGCGCGGCAATCCGCCGGACGAGGAGCCGCCCGCCGGTCTCGATTGGGACTTCTGGTGCGGCCCCGCGCCATTCCGGCCCTTCAACCGGGCGATCCACCCGCGCGGCTGGCGTTCGTTCCGCGAATACGGCAACGGCATCCTTGGCGACATGTGCATCCACATGCTCGACACCGTGCGTTGGATGCTCGATCTCGGCTGGCCGGAGCGAATCCAGTCGACCGCCGGAAGCATCATCGACCCCGACTCGATCGCCAACGTGCCGGACACGCAGCACGCGGTGTTCGACTTCGGCGACCTCGCGGCCGTGTGGACGCACCGGACATGGGGCACCACTCCGGATCGCGATTTCCCGTGGGCCGCGGTGATCCATGGGGACAAGGGCACGCTCAAACTCAGCGTCCAGCGCTACGAGTTCGTCCCCTTCGGCAAGGGCGAAACGGTGCGCCGCGAGGTCACCATGGAGCTCGACAAATACCCCGAGGACGCCGACGAGAAGACGCTTGAGAAACACGTCGCCCCTGCGATCCGCGGCCACATGCGCAACTGGCTCGAAGCGGTCGCCACCCGCGGCAAACCGATCGCCGATGTCGAGCAAGGGCATATCTCCAGCGCCTCGTGCATCCTCGCGAACATCGCCGCCGACGTGCTCCGCACCCTCGCGTGGGATCCGGAGACGCAGAGCGTCCGCGATGATGAAGCGGCCAGCGCCTTGCTTGCCCGCGCCTACCGCGAGCCGTGGAAGCACCCGGCTGACTGAGCGTTTCACCCGCCCGCGCCGCGCGCCCGCCGGTAGTGCGTCGCGAGCCCGTCCGCGAGGGCGTCGGCATACTCGCGGAAAATCGAAGGCACGAGTTTGCCGTCGATCTCGCGCAGGCCCGCATAGTCCCCCGCCTGGATGCGGGCGTGGTCGGGCTTCGAGTTCATCACGTAAGGCTCCATGAAAATCACGGGCGCTTCGTAGAGCCGGTTGGCGAGCAGGTTGCGCGCCCAGAGATATGGGTTTCCGGCAACCATGAGCGCGTTCGGAGCACCGGACGGATAGAGAAATGGCGGGAGCCCGCTGGCCTGCGCGAAGACCTCTGCCACCGTCGCCCCCACCGCGGCTTCCTCGGCGTGCGTGCGGCTCAGCAGTTTCTCCAACATCGCGAATCGCTGGTCGGTGAGAGCCACTTCCTCCGGCGTGTAGGATCCGTTGAGCAGGAGATGGAGATGGTGGCGGTCGACGAGAGTCGGTTTGTTCGGATCGCCCCACGGGTCGGCGTTGAAATGCAGGCAGAGCACGAGGTCGGGTTGGAGTTGTTCGTTCACGCGCTTCGCACGGGCGCGGATCTCGGCGGTGCGGTAGAACAAACGTTCCGCGAGTTTCCGCGGGTCGCCCGTGGCCGCGGTGTCGGGTGACCCGGCGACGTCCATCAGTGAATCCGGGCGCAGTTCGGTGATCGGTTCCGTTTTGTCCCGGACGAGGGAAACCTCGGCGCCGAGCGCTTCCAGCTTCGGCTTCAGCAGCTTCGCGACCGCCAGCGTCATGTCTCCCTCGCGCACCGGCGTGCCGCCGTCATGCACGAACCAGCGTTCCTCCATCTTCGCCCAGCGGCCGCCGATGTGTCCGGGGTCGATCGCGACCTTCATCCCTTCCATGGGCCGTCCGGGTGGTGCCGGTCCGAGCTCCGAAGCGCTCCGCCACGTGCGCGGCGCCGTTGCGTCCGTCGTTGCGAAACGCAGGTGAAACCACTCGTCATCCTCCGCGCGCCCGGTGCGGATGCGCGCTTCCGTTTCGCCAATCTCGACCCACGGCCGCCAGCCGCCCGCGCTGCTGAACACGGTGTCCAGCAGGCGCTCGAACTCGCCGGGGCCGATGGTTTCCTGATAGATCTCCAGTTTCGACCAGTCCGGTGCTTCGCCGAGCACCGAGAGCGCAGGAGGCGGTGCCACCGTTTCCCCCACCGCGGCGGGGGGAGCAGGCGGCTGCGGTTTCTCGCGTCGATAGACCCACCAGCACGCCGCGAGCAGGGCGAGAACGAGCAGGATGGGATACGGGTTGCGGCGCTTCATGTGGGAATTGGGTTGTCGGGACGGCGGCGTCTGTGGCTACCTCGCCTCCGCGCGCGCAGCCCGCCGTGTTTCGATCATGTCTTCCATCCGCATCCTGTTTCTCGGTGACGTTGTCGGCGAACCCGGCCGTAAGGCGGTGATCCAGCAATTGCCGATCCTGAAACAAGAGGAGGCCATCGATTTTATCATCGTCAACGGCGAAAACGCCGCCGGCGGACGCGGCATCACGCCGAAGATCGCCATCGACCTGCTTCGTGCCGGCGCCGCTGTCGTCACCACCGGCGACCACGTTTGGGACCAGCAGGAGATCGTCGATTACTTCCCGACCGAACCCCGCCTGCTGCGGCCGCTCAACTACACCGATGGCACGCCCGGTGCCGGCAGCGTGGTGCTCGAAACGTCGAAGGGAAAAGTCGGCGTCATCCTCGTCCAGGGCCGCGCCTTCATCCAGCCGCCCTTGGAAAACCCCTTCGTCGCCGCCGAGTCGGAGGCCGAACGCCTCCGCGCCTCCGGAGTGAACGTCATCTTCACCGAGATCCACGCCGAGACGACCAGTGAGAAGATCGCCATGGGGCGCCTGCTCGACGGCAAGGTGTCCGCCGTTGTCGGCACCCACACGCACGTGCAGACCGCCGACGAGACGATCTTCCCCGGCGGCACCGGATTTCTAACGGACGCCGGCATGTGCGGCCCCGAGGAGTCGATCCTCGGCCGCTCGATCGAGTCGGTGCTCTTCAAGCTCAAGTCCGGCCTGCCGACGCGTTTTCCCGTGGCGAAAGGCCCGGTCCGCCTCTGCGGTGCGATCGTCGATGTCGATCCGGAAACCGGCCGCTGCCTGGAGATCCGCAGGGTGTCGCGCCTGATCGGGGAGTGATCCGACGGGCCGACTTGAATGGATCACTCGCCGTGGTCGAGGATTTCCAGGTTTCGCGCGGCGGTGGGAGAACCAAGTTCGCTCGCCCGCCGGTAGGCGCGCCGGGCTTTCTCCTCATCGCCGAGTTTGTCTTCGACGAAACCGAGGTTCGTCCATGCGTCCGCGTATGCGGGCGCGAGGCGGACAAGCTCTTCTAACAGCTTCCTCGCCTCCTCCATCCGCCCGAGGCCGATCTCGAGCAACGCGAGGTCATAGCGCGGCGGCGGGAACTCCGGCGCGAGCCGGATCGATGTGCGGAACGCCTCGCGGGCGCCGTCGACGTTTCCGCCTTGGAGCCGCACCTTTCCGAGATTGTGCCATGCGACGGCATGGGAAGGTTCCGAGCGCACCGCCGCCTCGAGATGGTCGAGCGCGGGGACGATGCGGCTTTCTCTGGCCTCGAGAACCCCGAGATTGTTGAGCGCTTCGCTGTAGTCCGGCCGGGCGGCGAGAGCCGTGACATAGTGGTGACGGGCGGCTTCGCGGTTCCCGGTTTCTTCGAGCGCGAGGCCGAGGTTGTTGTGGGCGAGGTGGTTCCTTTCCGTCACCTCCACCGCGTGCCGCATCAGGGTGATCGAGTTCTCCCAAACGCCGACTTGTTTCCTTCCCGCGACCGCGAATGCGATCACACCCGCGCCGGCGGTTCCGGCGATCGCGGGACCAAGCTCCGGATGACGTTTTGCGACGGCGTCGAGAAACCACGCCACCGCGATATACAGCCCGATGAACGGGAAATACGCATAGCGGTCGGCCATCGCGGCGCCGCCGGCTTGCACGAAGCCGATCATCGGAACGAGCGTGCCGAGAAACCACAGCCAGCCCACGAGCACCGCGGGCACCTCCTTCCGCAGCCGCCACGCGGCGAACGCGACCGCGCCTAACAAAATCAACGCGCCCATCCATTCCGCCGCGGGAATCCGGTCCGGATACGGATAATACACCGCGAGGTCGTCCGGTACGAACAAGCGCCGCAGATAGGTGACATACGCCACGAGCGCGTTGGCCATGCGCCCGCCGACGGGATACTCCGCCCCTGATCCGATCGCGCCGATCGATTGCTGGCAGAGCACCGTGAGCCAGCTCGCCACCGCGGACAGCGCGAGCAGAGGCAGTTTCTCCGCCGCGGAGCGCAACAGGATGCGCCCGGAAAGCGGCCAGATTTCCCACAACAACATCGCGCAGGGCAGCGTGACGGCGAGCGGCTTCGCCATCACCGCCAGCGCATGGCAGACGAGCATGCCGGCATAACTCGCGAAACCGCCGCCGCGCGTGCGGCGCTCGTGAAAATGCAGCGCGAGCAGGCAGAACAGCACCGCGAGCACGTCCTTGCGCTCGGTGATCCATGCGACGGACTCGGCGTGGAGAGGGTGCGCCGCAAACACCAGCGCGACGCCGAGCGACAGACCGGCGCGCCCCGTCGAGCGACGCAGCCAGTTTCCTAACAATACGGCGTTCGCCGCATGCAGCAAGAGGTTGAGAACGTGCTGCGGGCCCGCGTCCGTGCCGAACACGCTCACCATCGCCTGATGCGAAAGCCACGTCAGCGGGATCCACATGCTCGGCCCGTGGATGCCGAAGGCCCAGCGGACGTTCTCCCACGTCAGGCCGCCGAGCACATGGGGGTTCTCGGTGAAATATCGATTGTCGTCGTAGTTGACGAATCCATATCCCGCCGCCGGCGCGTAGACCGCCCACGCCAGCAGCGCGGGCAGCAGGAGCATCAGCCATTTGCTCAGCCGCCCCATCGGAATCTTGTGGTTGCGGCCAACACCCTCATGCCGGTGCGGAACACCGGGACCTTGGATTCACCCTCCTCGCGCGCCTTGGTATCGACGGCCACCTCGCCGACGCGCAGGCCGGCGCGGATCGCGCGGCACGGGATCTCGACCTCGTATTCGTAGCGGTCGCTGGTCAGTTCGAAACGGCTCGCCGCATCGTTCGACCATGCCTTGATGCCCGCCATCACGTCCGTCATCCGTTGTCCGAAAAGCAGGCTCGCCCAGCCGCTGACGATGTGGTTCCCGACGCTCCTCGACCACGCCGCCCGTTTGTCCTTCCCGCTCTCCGCGAGAAACCGCGAGCCGAGAACGACATCGAGTTCGCCCCGTTCGATCGGCGCGACCAGAGGTGCGAGGTCTTTCGCGAAAAACTGGCCGTCGGCATCGAACTGCGCCTGCACAGCGCCGCGAGCCTCGCGGATGCCGGTGCGCACCGCGTGGCCCTTTCCCCGGTCGCCGATGTGCGGGATGTGCCGCAGCCCGGGCAGGCGGCCGGTCCACTCCGCCACCACCTCGCCGGTCCGGTCCGTGCCGCCATCCACCACCAGGATTTCCGTATCCGGCGGCACGTGGGCGTGCAGATCCGCGAGAGTGGCGCCGATCGCCTCCTCTTCGTTGAATGCCGCCACGATCACGCTGAAACGCACGGGCCGGAAATTGGTACGGTGGCAGGCCCCGCGTAAAGCTCCGGATTCCTTTTGCCTCGCCAAGGGAGCCGGATCCTTGAATGACTCCACCATGCAGGGCTTCTGGTTCGGGAAATCCGTCGTCGTGCCCGGCGGCGCGGGTTTCATCGGTTCGTCGGTGGTCGACGAACTCGTGGTGAATGGCGCGTCGGTCTCGGTGATCGATGACGAGTCATCCGGCGATCTCTCCCGTCTCGCATCCCACCAAGGGCGCATCGCCATCCATCGGAGCGACTTGTGCGCCATCGATCTGGCGGCCCTTTTCCGCGGCGCGGATGCCGTCCTCAACCTCGCCGGCATGGCACCCGGACTCACCCCGGATGAGTTGCGTCACGAGCGCCTCTACCACGGGAATCTCCAGATCGCGGACGCCGTGCTCGCCGCCGCTCTCGCCGCGGAGGTGCCGCGCCTGCTGGTCGTCAGTTCCTCGTGTGTCTATCCGGACGACGCGCCGGTGCCCACCCCCGAGCTTTCAATCGACGGCAGTGCGCCGGAGTCCGCCAACCGCGGATACGGGCTGGCGAAACGAGAGATCGAGCGCCGCGCCACCGCCGCCGCCGGCGGGCCCACCCGCATCACCGTCGCCCGCCCGTTCAATGCCTGCGGCCCGCGTGACCAGGCATACGGACCCGGCGCCCACGTCATCCCTTCGTTGCTCGGGAAGATCCTCGATCCCGCCGTGCCGGAGGTCGTCGTCTGGGGGTCCGGGCGGCAGACGCGGAGCTTCATCGACGTCCGGGACGCGGCCCGCGCCATGCTGTTGCTCGTCGAGCGCCATCCCGTTCCCGAGCCGGTCAACATCGGATCCGACGATGAGATTCCGCTCGGCGATCTCGTCCGGTTGCTGATGGAGCTTTCCGGTGTTTTCAAACCCGTGCGCTTCGATCTCACGAAACCCGAAGGGGCCCTGCGGAAATCGTGCGATTCGTCGTGGCTCCACGAACTCACCGGGTTTCGTCCCGAATACGAGGCAAAGCGCTCGCTCCGTGACATCGTCACCGCACGGCTGGCGAACCGAGAATGTTCTTGTCCTGTCCGGGTCGGTTGACTATACGCTTCCCCTTCCGGTTTTCCGGCCCCACTGACAATGAAAGCGATCCGAATCACCACCCTGCTGGCGCTTGTCGTGCCCGCAATGGCAGCCCCCGTCATCACTGACGTCACCGGAACCGCCACCACCCAAGGGGCCACCACCATGACGATCGTCGGGACCGGCCTTTCCGGCGGTGGAACCTCGATCCATTTCGCAACCAACGTCATCACTCCCACGTCGATCTCCGGCACCGCGGTGACCTTCGTGCTCCCGGAGGGGCAAGGGACGCTCCTTCCGATATATGTCAAGGTGGGAGGCGTGGATTCCAATACCTACTTTTTCTCCTACGATCCGCCGGCGATCGGTTCGCTCTCACCGACCAAGGGTCTCGCCGTTGGTGGCTCCATCCTCACCATCGACGGCTCGAACTTCGGAACCGCGCCGACGGTCACGATGGATGGAATGAATGCGCCGGTCCAGACCTCATCCCACATCCAGCTCACCGTCACCACCCCCGCGACGTCGGGCGGACCGGTGGACGTGGTCGTTGCGGCGGGTGGTCAGTTCAGTTCGCCGGCGGTCTATCAGAGCGTGGCGCTCACCTCGCCGCCCGGTTATTATATCGATCTCGAAAACGAGGTGGTGGTGCCCGCACCGGCGGGTAGGTATGTATCGGAGGAAAACGCGACCCAAGCCACTCTTTGTCCCTACGGATACTACACCCCTGTGGATGGAATGCGGGCCGCGATTCCCGCCAGCCCGGGCTATTTCGTGGATTCGATCGGCGCCGAATCCCAGACTCCCGCGCCGGCGGGACGCTATTCCTCCGTCCCGGCGTCCACCGGCTCGTTCCCCACGACGCCCGGTTTTTACACTCCCTTCCCCGGCATGCGTGCGGCCATCCAAGCTTCCCCGGGCTACTTCGTGAGTACCTCCATGGCCACCAGCCAGTCGCCCGCCACCCCGGGGCGTTTCGTTTCCTCGGCGGGTGCCACCTCGGAAGAATCGGCATTGCCCGGACATTACGCTCCGTTCGCGGCGATGACCGGAGCGATCGCCGCTCCCCCCGGCCGCTATGTTTCGAATTCAGACGCGACTTCGACGCTCGTCGCGCCCGCCGGCAGATTCGCGGCCGGATTCGGCTCGACTTCGACCACTGCCGCCAGCCCCGGACACTATGTTCCCCACCCGGGAATGGGAGTGGAGATCGAGGCCCCCGCTGGATTCTTCGCCACGGGAACCGGAAACAATGATGTGACACCCGCGCCTGTGGGGACGTACGTCGCAGACGCCGGTGCGACCTCGGCCACCCAAGCGGTTGCGGGCACCTACGCGCCGATTGTCGGCATGCGGGCGGCGATCCCGGCGGATCCCGGATACTTCGTGTCCACCAACGGCGAATCCTCGCAAACTCCGGCACCCGCCGGGAGTGTGGTCGCCGGTCCGGGTGCCGACTCCGCCACACCCGCCCTCCGCGGAAGCTATGCGCCGTTTGAAGGGATGAGGGCCGCGGTTCCGGCCAGTCCGGGGCACTTCGTTGCGAGTCCGGGTCAGACGAGCCAGGTGGCTGCTCCGACCGGGCGTTTCGTCGCAGGTTCCGGAGCTTCGTCCGCGACAGCGGCCGCCGAGGGATATTATGCTCCGATCATCGGGATGAGGTCCGCGATCCCCGCCTCTCCGGGTTACTATGTCCCGCTGCAGGCGTCCGCTTCCCAGACGCCTGCGGGAGCCGGGAGTTTTGCCGCCGGTTTCGCCGCCACGTCGGACGTCGATGCCCCCGTGGGAACGTATGCACCGATCGTCGGCATGCGCGCCGCCATCCCCGCGCCCGCCGGAACCTACGCGCCCACGGCCGCCGCCACTTCCGTCCAGGTGGTTCCGGCCGGCTACACGACGGATGCCGGCAATGGTGAGGGCGGCTCCTCCCTCGTGCCGATCCCACAGACGAAGATCGTCGCCTACACCCTTGAAGCCAACGGCGACAACACCATCACCTTCGAGTCCGCCAACGGCCAGACCTACGCCCTCTACTACTCGGAAAACCTGGAGGATTACACGTTGCTCGAAACCATCGCCGGCACCGGTGGCGACGTCACCCGCACCTTCACTCCGCCGGTCTCCACCACCGGCCGCCGCTTTTACATCGTCGGGCCCTACACCGCCCCTTGATCGTTTCCTCGCGTCGCGGGCTTCGAACCACCCGCCATTCCAATCAAGTCCGCGCCCTTCGATCATCCGCTAACAGTTTCCCGGCTCTCCCGGCCGGCTGAAATTGTGATTGTGGAAGCAGGAGGTTTTTCCGTGTGGGATGCGAGGCGGGGGAATTCGAATCAGGCAGCGGGATTCCGGCTCACCTAGCCATCCGCTCACAGGGCCGGGGCCATGCCTGTTTCATCCGTTCGTTGCTTTCGCGGCCGTATTCGGCGCCTTCGAAGCTGTCGTGGACGGATGTGAGCCAGGATCGGAACAAGCTCACGCGCGTTGCGAACGCGTCCGGTTGATCGCCGGAGAGGTCACGATTCTCCCCCGGATCGGCCGCGATCTGATAGAGTTGTGACATGCCGCGGCTTGTGCCGAGGATCTTGAAATCGTCGTCCTGCACGGCGAAGCGGTCGGCGATGAGGAAACCGATCGGTTTTCCACGTTTCTCCATCGTTCCGTCGATGAGCGGCATCAGGCTGACGCCGTCGAGGTGGCGCCTCGTGTCGGGATACGGGATGCCCGCGGCATCGAGCACGGTCGGCAGATAATCGCTGGTGACGCAGGGAATGGAGGTCGCCCGTGCTTCGCGGATCTTCGCCGGCCAGACCAGCAGGCCGGGGACGCGTATGCCGCCTTCGAGGAGATCGCGTTTGCGCCCGCGGAAGGTCCCGGCGCTGCCGTTGCGGCCGTTGGCCTTGCCCTCCGGCCCGTTGTCGGAGCAGAACCAGATCATGGTGTCGTCCGCGATGCCGAGTTTGGCGAGGTGTTTCCGCAGCCGGCCGACCTGCTCGTCGAGCGCGGTGATGCAGCCGGCGTAGTTGCGGGTTTCGAGCGGGTGATCCTTGTAGAGTATCTGGTATTCCGGACCCGCGACGCAGGGCAGATGCGGCGCGTGGAACCAGACGACGGCAAGAAAGGATTTCTCCGCTTCCTTCGCCCGGTCGATGAACGGCAGGACGCGGTCCATGATCACGCGGCTGTCGTCGCCGGCGAGGTTGTCGCTCACCGGCTCTCCATCGATGTCCCAGTAGCGGGTGCCGTAGGCGACGGATTCCCGGCCCGGCTCCAGCGGCTCCCAACCCATCTTCAGGCTCTCGCCCTTGCGGAACTTCGCCGGAACTCTCATCGGGTCCCAGGTCGGGACCTTCGATTCGGTCACGAAACAGGCGTCGTATCCGTGTTTCCTCGGTGGATTGAAGTCGCGGGTGTTTCCGGGTTTCCCGCGGTTCGCGTCCTTGCGCTCCGCCGTGAGCGTGCCGAGGTGCCATTTGCCGAAGTGGCCGGTGGCGTAGCCGTGCTGGCGGAGGATCTCCGGCAAGGTGATTTCCTCCGGCCTCAGGATGCCCACATTGGCGGAAAACACGCCGGTTCGATATGGGTTTCGCCCCGTCAGGCAGCTCGCGCGGGTGGGCGAGCAAACGGCCGAGGCCGAGTAGAAACGGTCCATCCGCAGGCCCTGTGCCGCCATTTCATCAAGGTGCGGCGTGCGGATGACCTTGTTGCCGTTGTAGCCGGTGTCTCCCCAGCCGAGGTCGTCGGCCATGATCAGGATCACGTTCGGTTTCCGCGGCTCCGCCCGGACCGCGATGGGAAACGACAAGCACAGCAGAGCAAGAATGCGTCCGGAAATCATCATGACGGCTGGGAGCGAAAACCAAGCGGATCCAACCCCGCAATAGGGAATCCGTCTCGCGGCCGGGTGGTCGAACAAGGTGTTTTTCCTTGCCGCCTCGCGACTTCAGGAGGATTGATACGTCTCCGAGTGTTTCTTCGGGTGATCTCAGGTTCCTCGTTCCGCGGTTCCGGGTGTCTCCGGGGAAATGCCCGGGCAAACAACCAATCCCGACAACTCCCATGAGAACCACTCCCATCATCGCACTCTCCGCCGCCTTGCTCACGATCGGCATCGCCCGCGCGGATTCACTCACCACCACCTTCGAAGGTGGAAACGGAAACAATGGCGTCATGTTCGACGTGACCGCCGTGAAAAAACTGACCGTGGACTCGATCCAGTTCTCGTTCTCAACGCCAGGAACATCCATCGTCGAAATCTACACCAAGACCGGCACCCATGTCGGCTTCGAGGGCGATGCCGGAGCATGGACGCTGGTTTCCTCCGGTTCGGTCACCGCCACGGAGGCCAAGACTCCACTCACACCGCTCCTCCTTGCCCTGCCTACGGAAATCGAGGCCGGAGACAAGCAGGCGTTCTACATCCGCCGGACTGCTGGCGGCAATGTCGCCTACACGAATGGCACCGGCACGGGAAATCTGGTGGCCTCCGATCCGAACCTGCTCATCTACGAAGGGCAGGGAGTGTCCGGATCGTTCGGGGGAACGAATGCGAACCGCATCCCCAACGTCACCATCCAATACACCCCGGAGGTCGCCACTGACACCGAGAAGCCAACCTTCAAGATCTTCGGCAAGAAGCAGTTCACCACGGTTTCTCCGAAGGTGAAGATCTTCGGCTATGCCTCGGACGATACGGAAATCGACCGGGTGAAGGCCAAGATCAAGAATCCGGACGGCAAGAAGAAGGTGAAGAACGCCAAGCTCTATTCCGGCGGGCTGGTGATATCGAAGTTCCGGGTGAAGGAAGGTGTCACCAAGGCGCAGTACAAAGCGATCGACCGCGACGGCAAGAAATCGAAGAAGGTCACGGTTTTCGTGACGCATTGATCCGCCCCGCGGCCGCCGGGTTTCCGAAACAAGCGTGGTTCCGAGGGCGGAAACCACGTGGGAAATCCCGGCGGAATCCGCGTTTTTTGGCCGAAAGTACCCGCTTTACAAGGTGCGGGGGGGCACCCATAGTCCCGCGCCCATGACTTTCGCCGCGATTCCCTGGCTCCCGATCACCATCAACCTGCTGCTGGTGGTCTTTGTGATTGTCTGCCTGTTGATGATCCTTCTCGTTCTGATGCAACGTCCGAAGCAGGAAGGACTTGGTGCCGCATTCGGCGGTGGCGTGACCGACCAGATGTTCGGTGCCCGCACCACCAACGTGCTGCAGCGCGGCACCGTTTACCTGGCGACCGCGTTTTTCATCCTCAGCCTCACGCTGGCGGTGCTCATCGGGCACAAGAACAAGCAGCGTGCGATCGAGGGCACCGATGCGAAGGCGTCCGAGGTGCAGGAAAGCGCTCCTGCCGCAGAGTCCGATGCCTCGGATGATGCCGGGCCGAAGTCGCTGATCGACGAGCTGCCTGCCGACGAGCAGAGCACGCCCGAAGATGGCGCTTCCGATGCCGGAGAATCGTCCGCTCCGTCCATTGAGGTGACGCCGGCCGGTGAGGAGACTCCCGACGCCGCCGACCCATCCGCTCCCGCCGGTGATGAGCCGGAGGCGGGAGACGCCAATGCCGCCGAGCCCGAAGCCGCCGGGGAAACTCCGGCTCCCGAGCCGACGGAACCTGCCGAAGAGGCCGGGCAGCCCGCCGATGAGGCTCCCGCGGAAACCGATGGCGGCACGACGGAAGAGAAATCCGGCGAGCCGTGACGCTCCACCGGCGTGACTGAAACGTCCGTTTCCGAATCCGGCGAGCAGCCGGTCTGGGCGCGCGATGACGCGTTTCCCCGGGCCCCGGAGGGTTGGGGTTGGCAGGACCCGAAAGGCGGCAGACACGCCTGCGGTTCGGAGGCCGAATTGCTCGAAACGATCCGCGACGACCGCGCGGGCATCGTGTTTCTCGTCTGGTCTCCCCGCCATCCGCACATGGTGGTGCCGGAGGAAATCGAGGGTGCCACATCGGAGCTCCTCATCGCGCGGAAACGTCGGGCGTCCGACGATTTCGCCGAGTCTCTCGACCGCGTCCGCTGGTTCGGCTTCCTGCTGGCCGGGGTGACGCTGTGGATGCTCTATCAGGGGTGGGCCTACGCTCCGCGCGCGGCGGATGCGGCGGAGCGGATCGGCTTCGCCTTCCGTGCGGTCCTCATCTCCGGCTCGATCGGCATCTCGCTGCTGATGTTCCTGATCTTCGCGTTCATCCCGTGGTATCAGTCGCGCAAGCGGCTGAAGGAGCTGGTCCGTTGGGACGCGGGCGACATCGCGGAGGCGGTGCCGATCCTTCGATTCGAAACGTGGCTCGACTATCAGAAGGCGCCGGTGACGATGCTGATGCTCGGCATCATCTCGGTCGTGGGCCTGGTACAGTTCCTTCCGGGCAGCTCGATCGAAGCGGCAGGGCTCGTCAAGGAACGTTACCCAGGCGCTGGCGAGTGGTGGCGTTTGCTCACCGCGCCGCTGCTCCACGGAAACCCGGTGCACTTCGCCCTCAACGCGGCCGCTCTCTACTACCTCGGCAAGCGCGTCGAGGTGTTCGCCCGCTGGCCTCATGTGGTGGTGGTCTTCCTGTTTTCCGCGTGGGTCGGCGGCGAGGCCTCCGCGCGGTTTCTCGCCGCTCCCTCGGTGGGTGCGTCCGGCGGGCTGATGGGTTGGCTGGGATTTCTGCTGGTTTTCGAATCGTTGCACGCCCGCCTCGTCCCCCGGCGCTCGCGCAGGCGCCTGCTGGCCGGGGTGATCCTCACCGCGGTGATCGGGGCGATCGGTTTCCGTTTCATCGACAACGCGGCGCACGCCGGCGGCCTGCTGGCCGGCATGGCCTATGGCGCGCTCGTGTTTCCGAAATCCTCGTCCGCCATGCGGCCGCGGACGACGATCACCGACCTCGTCGCCGGCGCCGCCGCGATGCTCGTGCTGCTCGCGTCCGCGGCATGGGCGGTGTTTGTCATCGCCAGCGCGCGGTGAGACTCACAGGTCCCGCGCGTTGAACGTGTCGCCCGCGCGGATGTCGCCCGTGTCGAAACCCTTGCGGAACCACTTCACACGCTGGGCGGAGGTTCCGTGGGTGAAGGCGTCCGGCACGACGTGGCCCTGCGCCTGGCGCTGGAGCGTGTCGTCACCGATCGCGTTGGCGGCGTTGAGCGCTTCCTCCAGATCGCCCGGTTCGAGGAAACGGAGTTTCTCCTGGCCCTTGCGCGCCCACATGCCGGCGAGGAAATCCGCCTGCAGCTCGAGCCGCACGGACAGAGCGTTCGCATCTCGCTCGGACATCGACTGCCGCGCCTGCTGCACTTCGTCCGATATGCCTAACAACTTCTGCACGTGGTGGCCCACCTCGTGCGCCACCACGTAGGCTTGTGCGAAGTCGCCCGGCGCGCCGAAGCGCCGTTTCATCTCATTGAAAAACGACAGGTCCACGTAGACCGTCTGGTCCGCCGGGCAATAAAACGGGCCGACCTGCGAGCTTGCGAACCCGCAGCCGGAACGCACCGACTCGGTGAACAGCACGAGCTTCGGCTCCACATACTCGCGGCCCATCCTCCGGAACTCCTCGTGCCAGACGTCCTCGGTGTCCGCGAGGATGGTTTTCACGAACGCCGCGGCCTGCTCGTCCTCCTGCGTCGGTTGGTATTGCTCCGCCGGTGCCTGCGCCTGGCCCGCCATGTCGAGGAACTGCCGCGGGTCGCCGCCCAGCAGCATCACCACCACGATCAGGATCAAGGTTCCCAATCCGCCTCCGAGGACCAGTCCGCCGCGGCCGCCTCCCTGGCCGCGCCGGTCCTCGACATTCTCACTCTGCCGTCTGCCTTCCCATCTCATAGCACGAGGTTAGTTCCCCCGGTCGAGCGTCGGCAAGTCCGGGTTTCCACCCCCGGGTGTAGGTTTTCCAAACGCTCCGTCTCAAACAGTGCGGCGGCGGCGAAGCAGAACACCGAGACCGGCCGCCGTCAGAAGCACCGTCGAGGGCTCCGGAATCGCGGCAGCATAGGGCAGATAGGCGTCAAAGCGTTTGTCGTGCACCTCCGCGGTCTGACTGAAACTCGCCGCGATCACCGAACCATCGATGTTGCTGCCCGACTGGATCACCGAGGCAAAGGGTGCGAAGATGCCCGCACGGGCGTTGTTGGTGATGGTCACCGTCTCCGCCTCGAAGAAGTTGAAGATCACCTTGTTTTCGTTGTTGGTGAAGTCCCCGGTGAAACTCTTGTTGATGTTGACGGTGGTGCCGGAGACGTTGATCAGCACCGTATTCGCTCCATTCAGGAAAAGATCGTAACGGCTGATCGTGTTGTCGGAGAGTTGGGCGGCGGTCACGTTGAAGACGGCGACCTGATATCCGTCGATGTTGGTGGGCGCGGCGTTGAACGAAAGGCCGCCGTTGCCGGGAAGCGACGCGGTGCTGTTCACGTCCAGAGCGGCCCACTGGGAGGAAGCGTCGCTCAGGATTCCAACAAATTCGGCCGTGGTGTTGATCCCGAGTTGAGACGTCAGTTCGTTCTCCCACGCCGCCTCACCCGTGGTGATGACCGGTGTGCCGGGAGCGTTGCCGTTCAAGGTGAACTGCGACGAATTCACCGCCACACGGCTCAGGACACTGCCTGTGATCAGGGTGGTGGAGTTCGAGTTGTTCACGCCATTGTTGAGCCACAGCATGTACTCGCTGTCGTTGGCGGCCTGTCCGCCGTTGAAGCCGAATCGCGACTGCGTGGACGGATTGTAGTTTCCGTAGATGAACGCGGATCCTTCGGTTTCGTTGCCGGCGTTGTAGTCCCCGGCGATCAGGTTGAAGCGCCCGATGATGTCGAGTGCGGTGTTGGCCCCGCTCGCCGGAAGAACCAGGAGCGCGACCGGAGCCATCAGGGCAACCAAGGTGCCGGAAGAGCGGCCCTTGCGGAAATGGGATCCCCGTCGTTTGAAGGGAGGTGAGGAAAGGTGAAGGGCGGAGCGGTGGCTGATCACGGCGGGGGTGATGGTGGGGGATATTGGGTGCATGTGTCGCATAGGCGGCACTGCGCCGGCGCCGGTTGCTAGATCCGGGCCAGGGTGTCAAGCATTTCGATTTCTGATGGTTTTTCGGCCACCATCCGGAGAGGACTTCGGATGGTGATGTCCGATCCTGAAACGCCATCACCCGCCCCCGGCAAGCTGGAGTCGGGTGGGGGTGAAACGGGAGGGATTGACTTCGCTCCGCTCCGTCCAAGCGGAGTGCGGCCATCTCAGAGAAGCCGCTTCCTCGCGAAGGCCTTGCCTGAAGCGGATTTGAGGTAGTGCTCGAAATCCTTGGCGGCCTTTTCCGTTTGGAATCCGCCATACCATGCGAGTTTCCATGGACGAGGGTTCCTGGTGGATACGTTTTCTCCCTGGTTGTGGGTGGCGAGTCGTCCCTTTAGGTCTGTGGTGAATCCGTGATAGAGGATCGATGGATTGCGTTCAGGCCTGAGGATATAGACGTAGAACATGGTTCTTACGCTGGATCATGCTCGCCCTTCTTCGCCAGCGGGAAATGGATGCGGAAGAGAATCACCGAACCGCAGAACAGGCGGTTTCTGATCGATGGAAGCGACGGCTTCGAAGGGCACTCTTCGCTTCCGCGTGACATTTCATCAGCGAAGCCATTCGTAGCTTCCGGTACGGAAGCGAAGAATGGCGGAACGGGAGGGATTCGAACCCTCGGTAGCCTTTTGGGCTACGTTCCCTTAGCAAGGGAGTGCTTTCGACCACTCAGCCACCGTTCCTGGGTTGCGGGTCGGGAGCTTTGAATCACGGGGCGGGAGGCTCGTCAACTCCGGACGGAGGATTCTTCGGCATTTCCTCGCCCGGCGGGGGATCGGCGGGCGTTTGGTGCTCCTCACGCTCGGCGATGGCCTCGGGTGACGGCTCGACCACCTGCTCGACAAGGGGTGCTTGCTGAGGCTCTGGAATTTCTTCGACGGCTGGCTCGGCGGGTGTTTCCGCTGCTGGCTCGGCAGGCGTTTCCGCGGTGGGCTCGGCAGGTGTTTCCGCGGACGGTGCGGCGCTTTCCGCAGCAGGGGAATCGGAAGGAGCTTCAGCGGCGACCGGAGTGGGAACTTCTTCGTTGGCCGTGGCGGGCTCGGGTTCCGGAGTGGTCGCGGCGGCCTCGGCAGGCTCCGTGGGAGTTTCCGGAGCGGCATCCGCAGGGCTCGTGGAATCTGTGGGAGCCGCGGCGGTGCCCTTGCCTTTCTTTTTCTTCTTCTTGCCACCGCCTTCCGATGCGGGCGTTGGTTCGCGCAGTTCCTGGACGACGAGTGTGTCGTCGGTGAAAAGCAGGATGTGTCCTTGGGTCAGCAGCCAGAAGAGATCGGCGGCGAACTCCGACGGTGGCGCGGTGCTGCCTTCTGGGAGCAGCGCCTTCCACAGGCCCTCGAGCTTGGCCGGCTTGTTGTTGCGGATCCACTCGACCATGATGCCCGGGCGCTCGGCGAGCACGGCATTGGGTGGCAGCGGATGTGGCCGGGCGGGTCCGGTGAACAGCTTGCCCTGGCGTTTGAAAACCGGTAGGTGCTCGGTTTCGACGGCGCGGCAGACGGCTGGGATCAACATCGCGGGATGCTTCCGGGCGTGACCGCCGGCGAGCTTGAGCGAGGTGAGCAGTGAAGGGGAAAGGTTCTTCGCGGAGATGTCGCCGTTCACTTCGGCACGGCGGGTTTCCTCGAAGGCGGTGTCGAAACAACGCGCGGACAGCGCGCGCTCGGCGGCCGATGGATCATCGACCCATGGCTCGTCCTCGCCGCCGCCTTTCACACGCCAGCGGGTGCGTTGTTTCATCGATTCGAGCCACGCGTTGACGGCTTCCTCTCCGCGTTCGGTGCGCACCTTGGCCATGTAGCTGGCGAGCGGAAGGTGGGAGAACCGCTCGCGGTGCAGGCGGTGGAGATTTGTCTGATAGGCGTGGAAATTCGGCGGGCCGAGCCATTCGCCGGAGATGCCGCAGCGGGCGACGACCTGGAAGTTTCCGGTCGGTGGATCGACCTCCACGGTTTCCTCCTCGACGAACTCCTTGCGGAGGTCCGACTGCCAGAGGTGGCGCACGGCTTCCTCGCGGGTGAGAAACACCGAGTCCTCGGTCTTGCCGCGGAACAGGGGTGCGTGCGGCTCCGCAGCTTCGAACACGGCGCGGCAGCGCTTGCGCTCGGCGAGCAAGGTCTTGGCGATGTCGAAAAGCGGATAGACACGGGCCACCTGGTGAATCTCCTTGCCGATGAGATGCACCGCTTCCTGATCCGGCACGAGCGTGACGCGCACGCCCTGCTCGGGAGGGACATCCTCATGGCGCGGTGGCGCGCCCCGGCGATCGTCGCCGCGTCCACCTTTGCCACGGAAACCACCGCGGTCGCCGCGATCCCCACGGTCGCGCCCGCCGCCGCGGCGGTCGTCACGCCGGTCGTCACGGAACTTGCGCGGGCCGTCGCCGCGGTCATCGGTACGCGGTTCGCCTTTCGGTTTCCGTTCCTTCTTCTTGTCGTCCGAGGCGCCGCGCGCCCACGCCGGTCCAAGCGCGAAACTCGACAGCAGGTCGTCCAACGGTGGCTTCTCGGGGTCACTCACGGCGCGCAGTCTAGCGACCATTCCCGAAATGACAAACTCCTCGTTGCGTCATTTTGATGTGCTTCCGGGAGCTGCCAAAAGCGCGATGATCCTTCGCGCAGCACCTTCGTGAACGGATAGAACGGCGGTTGCCTCGCGCGTCATCCCGCCGGCGTGATCCGGGTCGGCCGTGGTGCGGATCGCTCTCGCGAGTTGCTCTTGGTTTCCGGCCCGCAGCGCGCCTCCGCGATCAACCAAGCGGCTCGCGAGCGGCTCGAAGTTTTCCATGTGCGGACCGAAGACGACGGGTTTCTCCGCGAGGATGGCCTCCGCCGGATTCTGCCCGCCGGTGGAAAGGAAACTCTTGCCGATGAGCACGATGTCCGCGTGCGCCGTCCAGTCGCGCAGCTCGCCGGTGCTGTCGATGACGAAGACGGACCGCGGATCGCTATGGCCGCCCTCCTCCGCGAAACGCGAGCGCAACACCACGTGGTGGCCGTCGTTTTCCAATGCCTGCCTCACCTCGGCGCGGCGCTCCGCATGGCGCGGGACGATCACCGGGAGCGCATCCGGCAGGGCGCTGCGGATGGCATTCGCGATCCATGTTTCCTCGCCCGCGTGGGTGCTGGCGGCGAGCACCACGGGCTTGCGCCCGAAGACCTCGAGCATGTCGTGAAACTCCGGCCTCCGCACGGGACGTCCCGCCCCCGGGTCGAACTTCAGGCTGCCCGTGAGCACGATGTTTTCCGCGGCCACTCCGAGATCGCGCCAGACCTCCGCGTCCTCCGCCTGCTGGATCGCGACTTTGTCGAGCATGCCGAACAAGGGACGCACCACCGCGGCGAACTTGCGATATCTCCGCGCCGAGCGAGGAGACATCCTCGCGTTCACCAGCGAAACCGGGATGCCGCGCCTGCGACAAGCGAGCAGCAGGTGCGGCCACGCCTCGCCCTCGACGAGCACCACGCGCGCCGGCTCGAAGCGCCGCAGGTAGCGCCTCACCATCCAGCGGAAATCGAGCGGCGCGTAGGTCACCCGCAGGCCGGGAATGCCGGCGGCGGTCGCCACGTCGTGACCCGTGGAAGTACCGGTGGCGAGAACGAAGCACTGGTCCGGATCGACCTCGCGCCACGCGCGGATCAGCTTCAGCGCGAGCAGCGCCTCGCCGACGCTCACCGCGTGCACGTGGGTCGCGCCGCAGGGTTCGAAATCCGTGTTTTCCTGATAGATCGCGGCCCTCTCGCCGAGCCGCGTTCCGAACCCGCCGCGCCGCAGCATCTTCACCACCCAGCCGGGAAACGCGGCGACGAAGAGAAACGGCAGCAGCAGACGATAGACCGCGAGCGTGAGGGAAAATGCCATGCCGCGCCGAGCATGGGCGATCCCGCGCCCTCTGCCAATCCATCATCCGCGGCGCGCCGGCTAGAGCGTGGGCGACCGCGCTTTGGAAACAGCCTGCGAACCACCGATGCGTCTTTCATCCGTCGGAGAAGGAACCACTGAGAAACTGAGAACCACTGAAGCCACTGACTCC
>JACKPZ010000035.1 GCA_024233135.1 Akkermansiaceae bacterium
CTCACACCCGCTCCCACACGGCGGCCACTTCGGCGGCGATGTGGTGGAGGCGCTCGGTTTCCTCAGCGGTGAAGTCGTGCGGCTCGCGCATGCCGATGCCGAGGGTGCCGAGGACCTGGCTGCCGTCCTTGCCGAGGATGGGCACGGCGAGGGAACCGGAGACGCCGGTCTTGCGTGCGTCGGGTTTGGCGACACCGCCGAGGTCCTGCTGGAGGTTGCAGAGCTGGACGGGCTCGCGCTGGGCGGCGGCGGCGCCGGCGATGCCCTTGCCGAAGGGAATGGCGCGGATCTTGTCGAGCAGGACGGCGGGCACGCCGATCTGGGTGACGAGATGCAGGGTTTCCTGGGCCTCGTCAGCACGATGCAGGGTGCCGGTTTCGCAGGAGAATTTCTGAAGGATATCCTCCAGCCAGACGACGTCGAAGCGGTCGATCAAGTCGGTGTTCATGTTCCGGGTTTGAGGGTGGGAACCGCGACGGCACAGGGTGGGCCGCCGCGGGAGGATGGATTTTGAACCCGGTGCCGCCGCGCCGCAAGACAAAGTGTGTCGCCGCCGCGGGGCTCAGGCAGCCGCCCGGCTCTTCCGGCGCAACACGATCATCGCGCCGGTGAGCAGGCAGAGGGCGAATGCCAGCCAACCGAAACCACGGCCGGGGCGCTCGATCTCAAGTTCGATGAACATCGGCCGGTCGCCACCGACCTGGACGCTGCGGCGGAAATCGAGCATCGTACCGCGCTCGGGAAGCGTGATGTCGATCGCGGCGGGCGCGGGTTCGGCGGCGAGTTGCTGGGATACAATGCGGTTGGCGATTTCCTTGAGCGCGGCGTTTTCGTCGGCGGTGTTGCCTTCGAGAAAACGATCGAACTGGCGGGGATCGAAGTTGTAGGCGCCGCGGATGACCGGATTGAGTTCGACGGCGCGGTCGAGCTGGGCGTTCTGCTCCTGCTGGGGTGCGTTGGAGCGGTTGTCGAGGACCACCTTCTGGCGGCGGGTGTTGAGTCCGAGCACGGCCTGCTGGGTCTTCAGCGCGCGGAGTTGGACGCGGGCGTCCTCGCCGGATGCGGCATCGAGGTTTCCTTGGTTGAGCGCGTTGCCGAAGAATTGACTGGCCTTCTCCTGATCCCCGGCCCGGAGCCATTCGTTGGCCTGGTCGAGCAGGGCGACGGCGCTCTTCGCATCGCTGGCGCGTTTGCTTTCGACGAAACTCTGATAGTCCTCGAGTTTGAACGCACCCATCTCGGTGCGTTGCTGGAGGTCGAAGTCGCCATCGTGGTCGGCGACGCGCCAGCCTTCGGGAACGAGGACGCGCCATGATAGATTTTCCATCGGCACGTCGGGCAATGGTCCTTCGAGGCGGCGGCCGTCGCCGAGGCGCGACGAATAGACGAAGCGCACTTCCGCGGGCCGCCCGGCCTCGGGCGAGGGAAAGACATGGAACAACCAGTCCTCCCCTTCCCTCACGAGCGGCGCGCCTTCCGAGTTCACGAAGACATTGAACATCCCGGAGCCCTCCGGGAGCTTGAGTCGCAATGTGTTTTTCCCGGATACCTCCATCCGCAACGTGACGGCTGTCAGGGCCGCGCCGTCGGGCGAAAGCAGCGTGAGCAGGTCGCCGCCGGAAACACGGATCTTCCGCAGGTCGGCAAGTTCATGGCGCTTGAGGCGGATGGAAAGCGGTCCTTCGGGATCGGCGACGCGGAAGACGAGGTTCGGAGCGGTGGCGTCCGGACGACTGCCGAAGTTGGTGCGGACGATCGACCAATCGCTGCGTTGCCAGCCGCGGGGAAGATCGCCGGCTTCCAATTCGAGCCGACCACCGGGACGGATGGCGGTGAAATAGGTAATCTGCCGGACGTCCTCGAGCTGCACCGGCGCGACGTCCTCGCGATCACCACCCGACGTGGCGCGCTGCCATGCGAGTTCGACCTCGGTGTTGCCGGCGATGCCGCGTTGGAAGCGGATTTCATACACACCCTCCTCGCCATCGACGGGAACGAAGTCGGCCACCGCGGGACCGGTCCCGCGCAGGGTGGCGGCGGCGGCTTCATCGAGCGACGGCAATTTCACCCGCAGCGATTTCACCGCGGCGTTCTCGATCTTGTAGACGAGTTTCGCCTGATGCAGCACCTGTCCTTCGCGCATCGTCACTTCGTGCAGCACGCGGGCGGTGACCCACGGGTCGAGGCGGGTGATGGCGAGGCCGAGCCGCCAATCGCCCTGCAGGATCCGATAGACCAGCGCGCCGGGTCGCGAGGCGTCGCGCTGGAGTTGTTCGGGCGCTTCTCCGAGTTCGCGCGGATCGAGTTGCGAAACATTGCGGCGGTTCACGGCGCGGACTTGCAGGCCGCGCTCCGGCACCACGGTGAGCACGCCGGTTTCCCGCGAGGCCCCACGCAGAGAAACACGCGGCGTCTGCCAATCCGCGACAGCACCGGTGGGCTTGCCGCTCATGGTGATGGAAAACGTCTGCACGCCGAGCGTCTTGCCGCTGAGATGGAGCGTCAGCACGCGACCGTCATCGCCCGCGTGTTCGGTCCAGTGGCTGAGCGCGTCACCGGTGGCAGACTCGATTTCCAAGCCATCCGGAACGGTTAGATCGAGACGGAAAACACCGGAGCGGGTGATCAGGACGTCGAGATCGGAGGAGACCACGAGCCGGTCGTCGCCGAGCGAAACGAGCTGGCGGAACTCGGAGCGGAGTTCCGGCGATACCGGGGAAACCCGCAGCACCGCCTTTGGCTCGCCGTTCGAATAACGGAACGCATGCTGAAACGGAAACAGCGGCGCGCCTTGATTGTTCTTCGGCAAAAGAGCCGCATCGAAGTCCTCCGGATTCACTCGCGACATGCCTTCCTCGCGGATCGAGTCCGCCTGCGCCTCGTCGCTGAAGATCAATCCTAACAATCCCACCTCACCGGCGCTGCCGTCCGCCCGCACCGGCGCGACCTCGACGCTGGTCGGCAGCGCGTCGGTCCCGCGCTGGGTTTCCACGAGGATCCGGAACTCCTTGTCCTGCGCGGGCTCTACGGGCACCCGAAGCTCGCCGCTGCCGGGGTCGTAGCGCCACGATCCGACCGGTCCGTCGCTCACGTCGCTCACGGTGAAACCCGCGGGCACCCGCATCGTCAGCATTTCGACCCGCCCTTGCGACGGGCGGATGGTGATCCGGTGCAGGCCGTTGACCACACCCGGACTGGTGAGAAACAAGTTCGAGACCTCGCTGAAGAATTTCGTTTCCTCGCTGGCGACATCGCGCTGTTTCGGCCGCGCGGTGATCACCACGGGATCGACGGGCGGCAGCAACATCTCCGCGCCGCTGCGGCCGGCGGCGAGCCCCTCGACCGCCGAGACACGTGCGGCGGCATCGCAGAGAAACTCGTAACCGCCCTGGTCCCACTCGACACGCAGGCTGCGCGCGGCGGCGAGCCCGCCGGGAAGCTCCCAGCCTTTCGTCGGATCCGGCATCGGCATTTCGAAGTTCGCACGACCGGTGAGACGGCCCTCCGCGCCTGCTTCGATCACCCAGCCTTTGCGTTTGCCGAGCGGGGCTTTCACGACATGAAGCCCCTCGCCTTCGAAGCCGCTCAACACCGCGGGCTCGGCCAGCAGCAGGAAACGATCGCCGGCTTCCGCACGCAGCGTGAGTTCGAGCGTGCCGCGCAGGCGGCCGTCGGAAATACGACATTCGTAGGAGATCCTCTCCGCGTTGCGGAAATCCGCGGCTTCGGAGTTTCCTGCGGAACCGATCAGCAGCAATCCGCCGAGCGCGGCCGTCGCCGCGGCCTTTCCGCGTTTCTTCAGCGAACGCACGCCGGCCCAGACGCGTGGCAGCCACCATGACAAGCCGCCTAGCAGAAGCATCGAAAAGAACAGGACGCCGCCGTCGCGGATCCCAAGGAACGCGGCGAGCACCGAAGCCGCTCCGCAGGCAAACCAGAAGCGATCCTTCTTCCACCAACCGCGGCCGGCGATGGCAATGCCCACGATGAGGACGAGCCAGACGCCCCAATCGACCCGCGCGAGCCACTCGGGCTGGTTCGCAAGCTGCACGGCGAGCGCGCCACCCGCCGGAACGACCGGTGCGGCGTATTCCAGGGTGTCCGATGCCGCGCCGCGCGTTGCATGCGCATCAAGGGCGAGCAATCCGCAAAGCACCAGGAACAAGAGTCCCGCAAACAAGGAAACGAACAAACGCGCGCCGCGCGGATTCCCCGCGGCGGCTCCCAGCGCGGCGAGCCCCGTCAAAAGCAGCGCGAATCCGCCCGCGCGGTGGCGGCGCAGCCAGCTCCAGCCATCTTCCGCGAGCACCGGGCGGACGAGCCCGATGTTTCCGCCCCGCGGCACGAGCCTGCGGCCTTCGTCGCCCTCGATCGTCCACTCGCCGAGCACCATCGGCGCCTCCAAAGCCGGAGACGTTAGCTCGACCTTGCCGGAGTCGGCCTTTTCAGGACCGTAGCGCAAGGCGATCTCCACCGTGCGATTCGGATCGCCGTGGGCGGGCAGCGGAATCAAGGTGTCGCCGCCATCGATGCGGGCGTTGACCGCCGAGCCATCGACCTTCGCCTCCCACAACATCCCGGGGTCGGGAAACTTCACGCGCAGCGCGCTCCGGCCGCGGGATTTCACGAAGAAACGGGCGTCGGTCACCCACTGGCCGTCGCGCGAGACGCGGCTGGAGAGTTTCGCGAAGTCCACCACCTGATCGACCGTCTCGCCGTCGCGGAACCATTCGATGTCCATGGATATCTTGAAATCCGGAGATGTGTATTGCCACACGCCGATGGTGGGCGCGGAGCTGAGCAGACGGAACTCGGCGGGAAGCTCGCTCGGGTCGATGCGCAACAAGGAACCCTCCGACGTTTCCTTATGGTTCACCTGCAGCGGGCTGACGACCTGGACAAAGCCGCGCTCACCCTGCACGCCGAGTGGACGCACGTCGCCGGGCGTGAGCGTGCCGCCGCCCGCGCTCATCGGGCGTTCGAATGTGAGCAACAAGGTGCCCGCACCGGATAGAGGCCGGGTCAACGGGACGATCACCGTGTTTTCCTCGCGCCGCCAGTCGCGGCCGACGTTCTGGCCGGTGACATCGACATTTCCGATTCCTTCGGGCACCGAGACGCGCCACTCGGTGGCCGGCGCGCCGACGACGAAATAGTTGATCAGCACGCTGCCATAGACCGCGCCGGTCTTGAGCGAGTAGAGGTGGAACACATCGGCCTGCACGCTTTGGCCGAGCGCCTCGACATCGAGCGACACGGACCAATCGCCCTCGCGCAGCCGGAAGGCTTGTTGCAGACCCGCGGCTTTCTTCGGGAAGAACGTGAGCGGCACCTCGGCGAGACCCTTGCTCGCGGCCACGCCGAGCCGATATCCCGCCGTGGCGACCGCGCCGATGGACCCGCGGCGCGACTTCGCCTCGGGAAACCCGAGCGGCGTGAGTTTCCACGGACCCGCCTTGGCTGCTTCGTTTTTCTCCAGCGTGAGGTGGACCAGACGGCGTCCAGCCACCGGCTCGCGGAAGATCACCTTGAGCTTGCGCATGCCGGCGGCGGCCTCGCCGGAGACCGCGTAATCCGCCACTTCCGCGCCGGTAACGGAGGCCACCGCGTGGTCCGCCGGGATCTCCAGCTCCCACTCGCGGACGGGCGCCTCGCGGATGTCGAGTTCGATGTCGGACAGGATCCGTCGGTCGGTCTCGCCGAGTTCATAGACGGTCACCTCGGTCACGCCGGTTTCCGGCAGCACCTGGTTCGCGCGCACCTGATAGGCATATTCCGCAGAGGGAAACCGATAGACAAACGATTGCCGCGCGCCGTCGGCGGCACCGCCGGGAAACTGGTCGGGCGCGAGCTGGATGAGCCCGTTGGTTTCCGCGACCTCGACGCGCACCGCGCCGTCGTTCGAAACCCGCAGCCATCCGTTGTGGCGCAGCGATCCGCGCGGCGTCGCGCGCAGGACATCGGCTTTCACCGGGAATCCGCCGAGCGCGGCCTGGGTGCGGAGGTCGAGCGTACCCTTCCCTTCGATCGGCCGCGACAGCGTGACGTCGAGAAGGCGCCCACCCTCTTCCTCGCGGATCGCCCAGCCGGTGACGGCGTCGCCGGTGACTGAGAGCACCTCGCCGGGACCGGTTAGATCGAGGGTGATGGCATCGAGTTTTCCTTGGAGCACGCGCAGGCTCATCGTCGTCCGCTGGCGCAGCAGGCCGCTGCCGACGAGCACGTCGGTCGCCTCGCTGCTGGTGAAGAACAAGGCGCCGTCGGCGAGTTCACCGGCCGGACGCCATGCCATCGCCGCATTGCCGCTGGCGGGCAGGAAGCCGCGCCACAATCCTCCGTCACGCCGCGGGACCACCGCCATGCCGGCTCCGAAGGACACATCGTCGGACAAACCCGCGAGTTCCACCGGCACGACCACCCCGGCGGGCAGGACGAAGGCGAGCTTGCGCCAGTCGCCATCGCGGCCGATCGGCACGACGAAGGACAGGTCGATGGGAAACACGCCGGGACGTCCGGCGACGAGTTGATAGACCGGTTGGTCGCGGCCCTCGGCGAGGGCGACATGCCAGCCGTCGCCGGACACCTCGCCGGACAAGGCAGCGCCTCCGCCTAACAAAACGATCGACGCCCCCTCGCGTGATGCGCCCGCCGTGGCGCGGAAGCGAAACGAAACGGACTTTCCGTCATCCGCGAGTTTCCCTTCGAGACGGCTGTCGGCGAGCTCGAGACCGGCCGCGGAGCTGTCCGCGGGAGAAACGGTGAGATCGATCCGTGCGCCGGCCGTTCCGACGAAGCCGCGGGTTTTCCCATCTTCCAGCGGAGAAAGGCCCTCCGCCTTGGTCACCTTGAGATCGACACCCGGATCGGCATCAAGCGTGACGCTCAGCGCGAAACCGGTCGCCTGGCCTGGAGACGGAAGCAAAACACCCGCCGCACCATCCTTCACCGCAAGCCGCGTTCGGACATCGACCGTCAGGTTTTCCGGCAGCTTGCCTTCGATCTCCGCCGGACGGATGTCGAGAAAGCGTTCGCCACCGGCCGCCACGCGCACGGACCAATCGCGAAGTCCGTCACCGGTCACGTCCGTGATCTCGCCCGGCCCGCTCAGGCCGAGCGTGAGTGTCTCCGCTTTCCCCTGATGCACTTGGAACGAGATCGTCTGGGCGCTGGTGACCTCGTCGAGGGAGACGCGGCCTTTCACCTCGGCGCGCGCGGAGAAAAACAGGGGCGCGGGTTTCGCGGATTTGGCCCACGGGACGAGGACGATGCGTTCGTCATTCGCTTGCTCCGTGACATCCGCGCTCTCACGAGCGCGCCCACCTTCCTGGTCCTGGGCATGGGAAGTGGCGAGAAATGCCAGCACGAAGAGCGGGAACAGCCGGATGATTTTCATGAGATCCTGTTTCTAACATCGTTGCGGCGGCGCTTCGGTAAACACCGCGTAAATTGTCCCGCTCACAGCGAGCGGATCATTTCCAGAAGATCCTCGACGGATGACGATCCATCATAGGCCGACTTCACCCGGGCGCGGACGCCGGCGAGCTTGCGGAAATCGATGGCCTCCGCAGCGGGGCCGCCGCGGAGTTTCTCGGCGGCCAGCGTGGCCAGGCCGGCAAGTTGCATCGACGGCGCGGCGAGGTCGAAGGCCGGCGCGTTCGCATCGTGGGAAATCGTCCACGCGCGCTCGACCATCGCGTTCGCCGCGGTGTCGCGGAAGCGCACGCTCACCTCGCCGATCTCGCCGCTGCCGTTGGGCAGTGGTTCGATCTGATAGATGGCGACGCCGGCTTCTTCAGCGGCCATCTCCGCGGCGTCCACCGCGTCGTTGCGGAAGTCCTCGGTCTTGAGACGATCCTTTTCGAAACCGATGAGCCGGTAGTGACCGACGCGCTCCGGGTTGAAGCGCACCTGCACCTTCACATTCTCCGCGGCCGGGCGGAAGGCACCGGCGAGTTGTTTTGCGAACGCCGCGCCATCGACTCCCTTGCCGACGACGTGGTAACGGCCGTTGCCGTTGCGGGCGAGTTCGGCGAGCAGGTTGTCGTTGAGGTCGTCCGCGGCCATGCCGGCGATGTCGATGGCGAGGCCCTGGTTGCGGATGTCGCGGATGCGGGCGGCGAGCTTTTCGGGATCGGCATTGCCGAGGTTCGCCGCGCCGTCGGTGAACAACACGATGCGGTTCTGTGCGCCATCGAGTTTCGCCCGCTGCGCGAGCGTTTCGCCGAGTTTCAGAGCTTCCTCCAGATTCGTCCCGCCCTCGCTGGATTCGAGGTGGATCAGGTCGGCGAGTTGGTCCGCCTTGTCACCGGTCAGCGAGTCCGCCAGCAGGTGCGGCGTGCGGGAGAAACCGATCACCGTCACGCGGTCGTTCTCCGTCAACAGGCTCGAAAGCCCGGCGAGCGCCTGCTCCAGCGCCGCGCGGCGGTCCTCGCGGACCATCGACCCGCTGTGATCCACCAACAACGTGAGCCGCAGAGGCTGCGACGCCGCGCGCCCGGCGGCCGCCGTTTTCAGCGCGATGCGCACGAGATTCCGCCCCGGCACCACCGGATGGGCGCATTGTTCGATGTTCACCGCCACCGGTTCCCCCGCCGCGGGCGCGGGGTCCTGATAGTCCACCGCATTGTAAAACTGCTCGGGCTTGATCGACGCCGGATCCGGCCGCTCGCCCTTCGCCAACGCCGCCTTGGCGATCTGGAACGACGCGTCGCTGACGTTCAGCGAAAAGGTCGAGTAGGGATCGTCGGTGGCGAGGGTTTCGTCTTCGACAGGAAGGGGCGCGGGTTTCAACGCGACTTCGGGCTGCTTCTTCCTCACATCCGCTTCTCGGACCTGAACTTCCGCCATGGATGTGGTTTCGGCCTCAGGCAAGGCCGGCCGATCGGAATCGATATCGAACAAGGCTGAGTCTGGCTCCATTTGCTCGCCGGCGGGTTGGAAATCCCTGCCGAAAAATGCACCCGTAGTTGGGATGCCATCCAAATCCGGAACACCTTGTCGCTTGGGAGAAAAGGCATCCCCCGCCTCCGTTCCAGCCGATTCACCGCCGGGACGGCTGTAATAGGCGAAATCACTCGCATCGCCGAACAGCTTCTTCGCAGCATCCAGCTCTCCATCCTGCCCATCGACATCCCCGCTGCGGCCGGCGTACCGATTCTGGTCTATCGGTTTCTCGTCGTTTCGGGGCAGGGCGAGCTCCCAGGCCTTGTCCACCTCCGCCAGCAACTCGGCGCGGGTGTGGTCGTATGCAGCGCGGTAGTAGTCCGTTTTCGCTTGCGCGAGCCGTTCGAGTCCGCGGCGGGCGGCCTTGTTGTAGGGATCCTTGCGGAGAACGTTTTCGTAGTCGTTCTTCGCATCGTCGAATTTGCCGAGATTGTAGTTTCCTTCGGCCGCATAGAGATTTCTACCCACATCATCCACCTCCTCCAAACGATCGGCCATTGGAACTGAATCACCCTTCGCGGGGGCCGCCATGCCGAGGGCTCCTTCCTTGCCTCCCGCGGCACCCCGCTGCCGGCGGGAGATGATCTCGCGCTGCGCGAGTTTCGAAAGACGTTGCTCCGGTGCCGGGGCGGCCGGCTCGGGAGAGTTGAGGATCGCATCGATGCTGTTCCGTGTGATGGCGGAATCGCCACTGCGCAGGCCACTTGTAAGACCATTGCCTTTCGCGCCCTCGTCCTGCCCGCCCCAACCCGCTCCGAAGTCGTCGGCGTCACCGAACGAAAGGCTCGCGGTCTCCGCATCCGCGAGTTCGGGAAGCGGAACCTCCAGCGAACCGGCCGTGCTGCCGGCCAGCACCGGCCGGGCGGCGGACGACGACGGTGCGGAAGGTGCGGATGGCTTGGCGGGGATCCGCTTCGATTCCCTGGCCATCTCACGGACTTGCATCGGCGCCGATTCGAGGACGATCTGCGCCTCGGTGTTTCGCTTGGATTGATCATTCGCGGACGCGAGTGCGGCCGCTGTTCCGGTGGACTCGCCATCCCACGAATCCTCGTGAATCTCTACGGATTCCCGCGGCATGTTGCTGGAAACCGTTTCTCCGATGAGCTTGAGCTTGAGGTTCTGGAGAAGTTCCTGATCCGTCTCGAAGTCGCGTTTGGCGTCGACGTAGTCCTGCGCGTCGAGTCCGCGTTTGACGGCGTCTTCGACGTCTTCGTTTTTCGCCACCTCCGCGCTTTTCATCCGCTCGTTCGCGAGGTCGAGCTGGGCCTGGAGTGTCGCGCGAAGGCTGGTCACTCCATCGTCGAGCTGCTGCTTCATGTTCGAGATCTGATCCTTCGCTGCCAGAACCGTGGGATGCCTTTCGCCCGCACCGGCCGCCTTCAGGGTTTCCACACTCCGTTTCGCCTCCAGATACTGTGGATAGACGTTCCGGATGATGTTGTCCGGAAGATCGAGCCCGGATGCATAAACCATCAACTGGTCGTTGTCATACTTCTGCAGGCTGTTGATCTGGCTTTCGAGCTGCATCTTCTCCTGCTCCAGTTGATAGAACGAATGCAGCGAATCGCGCGCTCCCTGGTCCTCATCCACACCCGAGCGGCCGTAGTCGGAATCCTCGCCTTTGTATATGATCCGCTTCGTCCTCGCGATGGTGGTGAGCACCTTGCGGCGGTCCTCCACCTTGTCCTCCAGATCCCGGACCGCTTTGTTCAGCTCGGCGATCGCGCGTTCCGAGTCCCGGCGTTCGAGTTCGTTCCGGTAGTCCCGGTAGGCGAGGGCCACTTCGTGGGCGATGCGCTTGGCATTCGTTTCGTCGGGATCCTTCGCGCGGATCTCGATGAGGTCGGTGTCGCGGATCTGCTTGGTCTGGACCTTGTCACGGACGCGGCGGATCGCCGTCTCCTCATCGACGTTCCATTGTTTCGCGAGGTCGAGGCGGTCGACGACCCGTTTCATCGCCTCACGGCTTTCGATTTTCTCGAATTCCGTGCTGAACCATTGCGGCGTCGTCCGACGCGCCCCCGCCTGACCGCTCATGGGAGACATCGCCGGGATCCGCGGTTTCACCTCGATGACCACCCGACCCTGCTCCTGAAACGGATAGAAACGCACGACCATCAGCGAAAGCAGAACGCAGGCGGCCGCGGCGAGAAGGACCTTGCCGATCCGGCGGCGGATTCTCATCGCGTTCTTCGGGACGGGCAGCCGCACCGGCTCCTCCCCGAACAACTCCTCGATCGCCTGTCGTTTCTCGGGCGGGAGTTTCCAGATTTCGGGTGGGATCGGGTGTTCGTCCTCGCCGAGCAGGCCGTGGATTTCGCGGATGCGCTGGCGGAAGATGAGGAGTTCGGGGCGTTCCTCGCAGAGGCGCTTGAGCTCGGCGGCTTCGAAGTCGGACGCCTCGCCGAGCACCCAGGAAACGATGCGGGCCTCGATGGGCTCGTCGCCGTGGGCGGTGAATGGAGGGTCTGTTTTCAAGATCGTGGATGGTGGATGGCAGAAGGTGGATGGATCAACCTTCGGGAGATTCGGTGCCGAGGCGTCGGAGGGAGTCGGCGAGGTGTTTCATGAGGTGGTGGAGCTTGTAGCCGACGTTGCCGACGGAGAGCCCGGTGCGCTCGCTGATCTGCTGGTATTTGAGGTTTTCGTGATATTTGAGGGAAATCAGGGCGCGGTCGTCGGGATCGAGTTCGGCGACGACGAGGCGGAGGTTGCCGAGGGCTTCGAGCCGGCCGAGGGTGCGTTCGGGATCCGGCGTGTCGGATTCCCACTCGCGGTCTTCGTCCGGTTTCACCTCGCGGCGGTGTTTGCGGATGTGGTTGAGGGCGAGGTTGCGGGTGGCGCGGAACAGCCAGGCGCGCGGGTTTTCGACCTCGTCCCAGTGGGCGTGGAGCTTGAGAAACGCGTCCTGCACGAGGTCCTCCGCCGTCTCGCGCTGGCCGGTGAGGCCGTAGGCGAAACGCAACAGGGCGGATTCCTCCGTTTCGAAGACCTGGTGGAATGTGGCTTTGTCCTCCATCGGTTTTCGGAACGGAATCACCGGCTGCCGGGCCTCAGTCCGCGGACGGACGCTGACGGTCGGATTCTCCATGGGCTGGCACGTGCGATCTCATGCTTTCCATCCATCAAGACACACCGTCCGCCCATCCATTAGAAGTTTTTTCACCAGGGGAGAAACGGGCCGGCGTGGTCCGGACCGGGCACGCCCGCGCCGAAACGGACCCTCTCCGAACCAAACACCGGCAGATTTCCGGTGCGGCCGCATCGGTCATTCGCTCACGCGGCATTCCGACCGACCGATGCCGGTCACAGGCCGACCGACCGGACCGGCGCGTGACAAATGATGGATGCGGCCGCACCATTTACGCGCTAACAGTTTTGATGTCCCGAGTTTGCGCGGGAGCGTTCGGGCGGCGAGAGCCGGTGGCCGGGCTATTGAGAATGGCGCGGGGAAACCCTTGCCGGCGGGAGCGGCTGCGGCCAGCCTTCCGGCGCGTGAGAAAAGTGACGATCCACACCGACGGCGCGTGCAAGGGAAACCCGGGGCCGGGCGGATACGGTGTGGTGCTGGTTTGTGGAAAGCACCGCAAGGAACTCGCGGCCGGATACGCCCGCACGACGAACAACCGGATGGAGTTGCTGGCGGCCATCGCCGCGTTGGAGGCGTTGACGGAACCCTGCGAGGTGATGCTTTTCTCGGACTCGAAATATCTCGTGCGGGCGATCGAGGAGCGATGGATCGACGGCTGGCGGAAACGCGGGTGGATCAACTCGTCGAAGGAGCCGGTGAAGAACCGCGATCTGTGGGAACGGCTGCTGGAGGCGATGGCGCCGCACCGGGTTTCCTGGCACTGGCTGAAGGGCCACGCCGGGCACCGCGAGAACGAACGCTGCGACGAGCTGGCGAACGCTGCGGTCGCGGGCGGGGGCCTGCGGGACGACGCGGGATTCCTCGGTTAAACCCGGAGGTTGCGGTTCCCGGTTCCTGCCAACGCTTGGAAGTCGGAAGCCTGATCGCACGTAGGAAGTCCGCAATGCGCGCCCTTTTTCTATCCATTTCGTTGTGCCTTGGCGCCACGGCGGCGGAAATCGAATGGAAACCGGAGACCCGCGTGCTCGTCGTCCGCGGAGGAAACTACGCGAGGATCGCACGGGTGGATGGCGGCCGTCTGCTTTGCGCGTATTCGCGGCGCGGGGTGCTGTGCGTCAAGGACAGCGCGGACGAGGGGCGGACGTGGAGCGCGGAGCGGCGCGTCGGCGGTTGGCGGCACGGAGCGGTGGCGAATGCCGAACTTCTCGTTCGGAAGAACGGCGGGGTGTTCTGTTTCTTCAACCGGCGGCCGGCCGGTGGAAATGCGGCGGACGCACGCTACGCGATCGGTTTCCACCGGAGCGACGACAACGGACGCTCATGGACCGAACCCGAGGTGATCTATCAGGCGGGGAGCGACTCGAATACCGGATGTTGGGAACCCGCGGGACTGGAACTGCCGGACGGCGAGCTGCAGGTCTACTTCGCCAACGAGCTTCCCTATCCGGACAGCGACGAGCAGGAGATCTCGATGCTCCGCTCGCGGGATGGGGGGAAGACATGGAGCGGGAAGGTGACGGTCGCTTTCCGCAAGGGCTCGCGCGATGGAATGCCGGTTCCGTTGCTGGTTCCGCGCTCCAAGGGCATCGTGGTGGCCATCGAGGACAACGGATTGCGAGGGACATTCAAGCCGGTCATCGTCGCCAGTTCATGGGCACGCGGCGGATGGAGCGACGGACCGGTGGGCGGAGACAGTCCGAGGAGATGGCCCGCCCTTGAGGATCCCCTCCCCACCCGTGCCTACGCCGGCGCGCCCTATCTGTGCCGGCTCGGTGACGACGTCACGGTCCTCTCGTTCCAACTCGCGGACAACGGACGGATGGAAGACTCGCGGATGGTTGTGTGCCTCGGAAACGGGCGGGCGCGGGATTTCGGCAAGACGACCCATCCGTTTCCCGAAGGAGAGCGTCAGCTCTGGAACTCGCTCTTTACAAAGGACGGCAGCACCGTCACCGCGGTCAGCGAGGCGACCATCGACGGCGTCCGCGGCATCTGGACGGTCGACGGAAAGCTGCGATGAGGACCCGTCCGGAACCAAGCGTCGAAGATTCGTGACAAACGGATCGCGATGCCTACCTTCGAGGGTGGCTGTTTTCCCGGGCGATTCGTCCGACAGTCCGATTCATCGTCCACCACTCCAAAGTCATGTCACGTCAGCGCAAACCCAGCGGCGAGAGATCCGCCGACTCGATGTTGGACATCTCATCGCTCATCGACGTCTGCTTTCTTCTGCTGATCTATTTCCTCGTCGCCTCGACGATCCTGCCGCCCGAGTCGGACCTCGACATGAAACCTCCGGCGCGGGACTCCGCCAGGCCGGTCCCACAGAACGAGATCCTGCCCCTGTTCCTGCGCATCGAAGCCGACGGCCGCGTTCTATCAGGTGACGCCTCCGCCCGCCAGGTCCTCGACACGGACATCGCCTCTCGGGACCTGCCCTTGCTCCGCTCGCAGCTTGATATTTACTCCGACGCGTCCCGCGCCGCCGGCATCCTTCCGTTGGTCCGGATCGACGCCGACGGCGAAGCCACGCAGCAGCGGGTGATCGATGTCCTGAACGCCCTCAACGCCGCGGGGATCCAATCGGTGACCTTCACCGATCCCGGCAAGCAATGACGGCGGGCCCGCCACGCCGTTGTTGGTCTGCCTGGATGGCGCTGGGTATCGCGCTGTCGTCACCGTGCCTGCGGGCCGCGGAGGACCTGGCCGACCTGCTCGCGCCGGTGCTTGGAAAACACGGAGTTCCCGCCCTCGGCTGTGCGGTGATTGTCGATGGCGAAGTCGCGGGCATTGGCGCGTCCGGCGTGCGCAAGCGCGGAGAGGAAACGAAGGTGACCATCAACGACCAATGGCACCTCGGCTCCTGCACCAAGGCGATGACGGCCACCCTGCTCGCGAAAGAGGTCGATGAGGGAAGCGTCGCGTGGGCCACCACCATGGCCGATGCGTTTCCGGACCTCCGCGGAAAACTGGATGAAACTGCGGGCCGCATCACGGTGGAGCAACTCCTCCAGCATCGCGCGGGTCTTCCGGCCGGGCCGTCACCGGATCTTTGGCGGCGAATGTTTTCCTATCCCGGAATCGATCCGGAAGCGCGGACCGAGGTGGCGCTCGAACTTCTCGCCAAGCCGCCCGAGGCGGAGCCAGGCACACGGTTTCTCTATTCGAACGCCGGCTACATGATCGCCGGCGCCGTGCTCGAACGCCTCGGCGACAAGCGGCCGTGGGAGAAACGGATGCGTGAGGACTTGTTCCAGCCGCTCGGAATGAAGGACAGCGGCTTCGGTCCGCCGGGAAACAAGGACTCCGTTTCGCAACCATGGGGTCATCCGGCAGGAGGAGGCGCCGCGGCTTTCGCCGACAATCCGAGCTCGCTCGGCCCGGCGGGCACCGTATATGCGACCCTGCGCGACTGGGCGAAATTCGCGTGCCTGCACCTCGGCGAAGGCCGCCCCCTTCTAACAAAGGGGCGGCTCCGTGAACTTCACACGCCATCCGGTGACCACGCGCTCGGCTGGGTCGTCACCGCACGCCCGTGGGCAACAGGTCCGGTCCTCACCCACAACGGCAGCAACACCATGTGGTATTGCGTCGCGTGGCTCGCGCCCGAGGCGAAGTTCGGCGTGCTCGTGGTGTGCAACGACGGCGGTGGCGCGAAAGCCTGCGACGACGCGGCGGCTGCCTGCATCCGGCGCTTCCGCGCTCAGCGCGAGCCGTAGATCTCCACGTCCGCCAGTTCGCAGGCCGCGCCGTCGGCCGGCTTGACGAGCAGGCGGACGTAGCGGACCCGAGCCGGCGGCAGGGAAACGACGCTCCAGTCTTCCTTCGTCGCGCGGCACACGTCCACCGTTCGCCAGTTTTTCCCGGTCTCGCTCGTCTGAAACGCGATCGCGGACGGCCGGACCGCCGCGGGTGCGTGATGGATGACATATCTCCGCAAAGTTCTCTCGGAGCCGAAGTCGAAGCCGAGCCACGACTCGCCGTCCGTTCCGCCGGACCATCGGGTCACGGGTGTGCCATCCACGGCCGCGGCGGCCTCGCCGTCACTCGCCAGCACTTCGGTCTCCGGATCGAGGCAGAGATTGTAGGGCAGCCGCTCCGCCTGGTTGCGGAGGTTGAAGAAATGATCGGCGCGCACGAATTCGATCCGGCCCGGGTGTTCGCGCTGGAGCTGGTTGTGAAACTCGACGATGCGCTGCGGCTTCATCTCGCCCCAGATGTTCATCTGATAGGACAGGAACAACGGTGAATTCCCATCCCAGCGGCGGATCGCCCGGGACACGTCGCGAAGGAGGTCGTCATACGACCCCGCGTACGGGATCCGCAGTTTCTCGAAACGAAGGCGCTTGTTTTCGACACTTTCCGCGACCGATGGCACATCTTTGAAATTCTGCACCGTGAGGCCGTACAACAGCGGCCCGTTGCGCTCGTAGGCGGCGCGGGTTTCCGGCGTGGCATCGTCCCAGATCGTGATCACCCGCAGGCCGGCGCGTTCCGTGAATCGCCCGGTCATCCGCGTGTAGCCGTCGATGCGGGCCCGATCCTTGAGAAACGCCCCGACGGGCGCTCCGGGTTCGGCCAGCGTGTTGACCGGCATCAGATATCCCATGCCCGAAGGCCCGGAAACGAAGCAGTCGTTCAGAGAGGCGGCACCGTAGTAGTAGTTCATCAGGCCCGGTGCGATGTCGGCCAAGCCGGGCGCGATCGTCCAATTGAGCGGAATCCTCCCGCGGATGCCCGAACAGCCGTCCCATGCCTGCCTCATCGCATGCTGGACATACTGGATGTTGTCGCCGTCGCTGATGAAGACCGCGATGTAGACCTTGTTCTTGATTTCCGGCATCCTCGGCACCGGCGGGACCCGGATTTCACCCGGACTGGCGGCGAAAACCGTCGATCCGTTGAAGAAATCCGCCGGCAGCGTTCCGATCCCATATTCCGATGCGGCCGTGATCCCGGAGCGCTCGGTCGCATACCAGCCGAGGGCCACCGCGTCACCGGCCGGCATGTCACGGAAGAACTCCCCCAACAAGGCGCGCTCGTCCTTTTCCCGCGGGTCCAGCCAGACCACCGCCGCGCCGCAGGCCGCCGCCATGTCGCGCGTGTGGTGGAGGTCGCCATGGCGCTCGAAGGGCCGAGCGCTCACGATGAGGCGCTTGGTGCAGCGCGGCCAGTATTTCCCGCGCATATACTGATAGATATCGACCGCGGACTCCTGCCGCAGCCCGGTGAGATCCGCGACGATTTCGGGATCCCACCCGTGGGACGCGATGGCGGCGAGAGTTTCACGCGTGACCGGCAGCGCGTCCTCCAGTGCCGCGACCGTTCCCGCGAGGTTGCGGTAGTGCTCGCTGCGCGAAACATCGTAGAGCACCACTCCGCGGAGTTCGCCCGAGTATTTCGCGATGAGATCGAACCGGTCCCGCGAATCGTGCACCTCCACCTCGCCGATGCCCGTCGTCGGAGTCTCCAGCCAGGTGTCCCGCCCCTCCCCCGCGCGGTTGTCCAACAGGATGAACCGCGGCTGCCGGAGGTTCACCCGCCCTTGCAGCGATGAAAACGTGATCAAATCGTCCGGTCCGAGATCCTGAATGACGAGGGCGTCGAGCTTGGCGGCCGGCTTGGCGAACGCGGGGACGATCCGCCCGGCGGGCCATGGCGCGCGGTTTTCCTCCGGTGCGGCGCTGGTGGCCGCCATCGCAGCCAGGATCAGGAAGGGAATCGAGAGGAGTGGGTGGGCCATGCGGAAGACACGCCCCGGGCGGAGGCGCTGCCCTACTACGTCGACAGTCCCGCCGCGCTTTCGGCGCTTCGGTGCGCTTTGCACAGGATTTCTTGCAATTCGCGACGTTCCGGCCGTCGTGAACCCGCGGGGGATGCAGGCGGCGGGATTCCGCCGCATGGCACGCGCATTGCACAATCAAGGGCTGAGACGTTCGAACCCGACGATCGTGGGAAGCCATGATGATCCAAACCCGAATTTGTGCCCGCACAAGGGTTCAACAACGATGAAAGGAGCATGAGATGTTGCACAACTGCAAAACCTTGGAGAATTACAAATTGGACAGCCTGGACGGCGGGATCGGCAGGGTCCGGGACTTCTATTTCGACGACCGCCATTGGACGATCCGCTATCTGGTGGCCGACACCGGGACATGGCTCCGCGGGCGCCAGGTCCTGATCTCCCCGCACTCGTTGGTGGCGGCGATCAAGGATGACAAACACATCGCCGTCGACCTGAGCAAGCGCCAGATCGAGGAAAGCCCCTCACTCGAGGAGGACCAACCGGTTTCGCGGCAGTTCGAGGAGAAGTATTTCAGCCACCACGGCTGGGTCGGCTACTGGGGCGGCCCGCTCGCATGGGGCATCTATCCGTTTCCAGGTGCCGAGGCGGTGGCCGCGCCCGAGCCACCGGACAAGGTGCCCGGCGGCAGCAACGGCGACCCGCACCTGCGGAGCACCCATCATGTCACTGGATATCAAATCGAAGCCCGTGACGGTTCGATCGGCCACGTCGAGGATTTCATCATCGACGACGTGTCATGGGCCGTCCGCTATCTGGTCATCGACACGAAGAACTGGTGGCCCGGCCGCAAGGTGATCGTTTCGCCGCAATGGCTGGAAGACATCTCATGGACCGATGCGGTGATCCGTTTCGCGCTGACGCGCGAGGAAATCAAGAACGCCCCCGAATTCACCGAGCAGACATTGATCAGCCGCGAATACGAGGCGGAGCTTCACGGACACTACCGGCGGGAGCCGTATTGGGCGTCGGGCGAAGCGGCCGCGAGGTCGTGACTGCGCGTGTGCCCGACCCGCGCTTTCCGGCGTGAGGTTGGCGCTTGGCAGCGGCATCCGGAGATCTACACTCCGCCGCCGTAGTGGCGGCGATGAAAGAAACTTCCTCCGGTCCTCCGAATCCACGCCACGCCCGTCACCGGCGGGTTCCTGTGCATTGGTCCGCGAGTCCGTTGACCGTCGCATTGATCGCGATCTGCGCCGTGGTGGCGGTCGTCAGCCAGTTGGGATCCGACACCCGGCCGGTGGCGTGGATGTTCTTCAACGATCCTCCCCGGACCGAGCAAATCGAGGAGCGGCTCATCGCTTTGGAAGAAGCGGGCGATGAGGAGTCGGCGGCATACGAGGAGCTGTGGGACGAATACGAGCGGCTTCACGCGCGTGATCCCGAGCCGCTGAAACAGGTTGCCCGCGGCCAGGTCTGGCGGCTGATCACTCCGATGTTCCTGCACTTCGGCGTGATGCACATCCTGTTCAACATGATGTGGCTTTGGACCCTGGGAAGGCCGCTGGAACATGAGCTTGGCAAAGCCCGGTTCCTGCTGGTGGTGGCGGCGATCGCCGTTTGCTCGAACATCGCCGAGGCCTTGCTCGGCGGGACGAATTTCGGCGGCATGTCGGGCGTGATCTACGGGTTGTTCGGGCTCGTCGTCGTGCACGGGCGGCTCCATCCGGCGGGCATCCTCCATCTCGATCCACGGACGGTGCGTTTCATGATCATCTGGCTCGTCCTGTGTTTCACCGGTTTCCTCGGCCCGATCGCCAACTGGGCCCACCTGTTCGGTCTGTTCAGCGGTGGTCTGATCGGCGCCGGCATCGCGATGCGTTCCGGCGGCTGGAAGCGGATGCAGCGGCGGCGCGACTTCCGCAAGGCCTTCGCGGAAGGCTCGGGGGCGATCCACACCTGCGCCGTCTGCGGAAAAACCGAGATGCACGATTCCGACCTCGAGTTCCGCGTGTGTACGGACGGCCACGAATACTGCCAGCACCATCAGCCTCAGGAAACCACCGCTCCGTCGGCCGGCGGATGATTCAATGAGCGAACGCGGCGCCGCTCACCTTCGTGCGCTCGTCGGAACCGTAGGTTTTCTCCACTCGCTCATATTCCTCCGGGGTGAGCGGGAGGATCGAGCCGTGGCGGAAATGGAACGGGAACGTGACGTCGCCGGCGGGTTCGAACGAGCCGGCCGCGAGGTCCGTGGTGATGAACGGTTTGTAGCCGGCGCCGCGGGCGTAGTTGTCGATCACGAGGCACCATGTGGCCGGCTTGCCATCGGTGGCCGGTTCGAGTTGGAAACACTCCGGTCCTTCATACCCCGTGAGCTTCGACAGCGAGAAGTCCGGGATCTCCCGCCAGTCGCCCATCAGCTTGTCACTCGACTCGAGCGTGATCGACTTGAACTGCTCGTCCTTGGTGAAGCGGAAGTATTTCGATCCGTCGTGGATGATGGTGGTGTCGATGATGGTGTTCGGTTTCTCGATGAAAACGAACGGCTCGCCGACGTCCCGGAAATTCTTGGTCCGGACGGCCCAGATGCGGTGTTTTTCGAATTTGTCTCGCTTCGTGGTCGAGGCCCAGAAGATGAGGTAATCGCCGGCTTCCTCGTCATAGACGATCTCCGGAGCCCAGGTGCATCCGGCGTCCTTCGGTGCCACTTCGAGCAGCCGCGGCTCGGACCACTCCACGAGATCGCGCGAGGTCCAGACGACGATCGAGCGGCTGCCCTTGGTCACCGCACGGTTCCAGTCGTGCTTCAGGTGATGGACCGAGAGGTCGGTGGCGATGAGGATGAAGCCGCGGTTGTCGTGGGAGCGGATCAGGTAGGGATCGCGCACGCCCCTTTCGCCGATCTTGCTGACGAGCACCGGCTCACCGCCGTTGAGAGCGTCCCATTTCCGTCCGTCCTTGCTGAGACCGAAGTAGATCTGCTCGGTCATCGGAGTTTGCTCGCCCTTGAAAGTCGCGAACAAAAAGCCGCCATCGCCGGCGAATGCGGACGCGGAAAGAACAAACAAGGCGGCGAGGGATTTCATCATGGGTTCATCCAGAGTAGCGAAATCGAGACAGGGATTCCGACAAATTTCCGAGGTGAATCGCTGTGGCGCCCGGATGACACAAGCGGCGGCCGGGCTCCGTATCCCTGCGGTTCCTTATGAAACCGTTTGTTCCGTTGCTCTTCATCGCCCTGCCGTTCCTCGCGCGCATTTCCGCCGAACCCGCCTTTCTCCAGCCACTGCGCGACGATGGATTCCGCTTCACCCCCAAGGTGAAGGAGGCCTGGCTGGCCCACTCGAAACAACAGGCGCTCAACGAGATCCGTGCCGCCGGGAAACAGCTCCCGGACGATTTCCTCGCATGGATCGACGCCGATCCCGTCGTGCGGGCCACCGTCTACGGAGCGCGCAAGAACCCGGCGAACGTCCTGCTGATGCTGCGTTCGCTTGAACTCGACCTCGGAACGAAGGCGGTGCGCGAGGATTTCACCCAACTCGCGCTCGCGATGGCCGTGGTCCACGCGGACAAGGGCCCGGAGGCCGACCTCCGCGAGCGCGATCTCCTGGAACTCGTGATCCCGGGCGACCCGCGGCAGCGCGTGGACACCCGCGACCCGAAGCGGCAGCTCGATCGCAACGACCACATCATCAATTTCCTGGAGTCGATCACCATCGAGGAGGAGGTCGTCGTCGGCCATCGCGAGGAGCCGCCGCCGTTGAAATACGACGACCGTGGTGTGGCGATCCCGCAGCCGAAAAACGCGAAGAATGTGAAAGTGCCGGTGACGGAGACGAGCACCCGCACCTTGTATGCGGCCGATGTGATCGCCAGCCGCGAGCTGCAGGAGAAATTCAACACCTACATGAAGGAGCACGGTGAGGACGTGTCGATCGACTGCGGCGACCAGGTCGTGCACTGGAAGAGCACGGCCGCGGTGCGCGCGGAGCGGAAGGCGATCAACGATGCGCTGGTGATGTTCCGCACCGCCTACGAGGAGAAGGGCCTGCTGCCGAAGGCGCGGGACGCCTCCCCCACCCCGGCGGAAAGCGCGGCGTGGTGGATCCGCAACGACAAGTTCCGCTTTCCGCCCGAGACCGCGGAGCAGCGGGCGTGGCCGAAGTATCCGCTCGATTCGCCGTGGCCGACGCTCACGCTGCTCGCCGCGGACACCCAGCCGCTGCGCGAGCGCGAGGAACGCTGGACGGCATTCCGCGACAAGGGCGAGATGCGCACCTACGGCGAATACATCGGCCCGATCGCGCAGCAGTTCGACATGCAGTCGGCGCGCCGGATCACGCCCTATCCGTTCCACTACGGGACCTATCAGATGATGGCGAAGGACGGAGGTGTCTGCGGGACGATGGCGAACATGGGCGTGCGCACCTACAACACGCTCGGCATGCCGTCGTGCACGGCGGGGCAGCCGGGCCACTGCGCGTTGATCCGCTTCGACTTCGACGCGAAGAAAAACCTCTACGAATGCAAGGGCGGCCAGTTCGCCACCGGCGGTCCGGAGAAGACCACTCCGCACGTTCCCTTCGTGTTTTCGGAGACCACGCAGCGCGGGCCGATGATCTTCTATCAGACGATCGCGTGGGCGGTGAACTTCGGGTTCCAGGAATACCTCGATTCCACGCTCGCCTACCGGGTCTTCCAGTCGTTGCCGGATGAGGAACGGGCGGCGCATGGCCTCGGTTTGTTAGAGAACACGCTTGTCTTGAACCCCTACAACATCCTGCTGCCCGAGGCCGCGCAGGAGGCGGCCGCGACGCCGGAGGACCAGATCCGTTTCTGGCGAGCCTTCGACAAGACCCTCGCCGCGGTCGACCGCCCGGGATGCCCGAAGGCCGGCCTCTACAACCAGACGGTGCTGGCGAAATGCTTCGGCCGGATCGCGAAACTGCCGGTCCCCAAGGACACCCGGACCGCCCGCGCGGTGCTGGATTTCCTGCGCGGGAACGGCTGTGACAACGCCGAGGCGCTGGTCACCTATCAGATCGCCCTCGACGGCATGGACCGCGCCGCGCGGGAAACGGAGGCGGCGTTTCGGAAGCATCTCGGCGCCGGGCGCACTCCGCAGACCTGTGCGTTGATGGCCGGCACCCTGAAGGCCGTGGCGGACCGGATCGAAAACAAGAACCAACGCAAGCAATGGGCCGCGGAGCGCTGGGAGGAGATCCAGGGCCACGAGAACTACCTCGACCCGCGCGACAAGATCCTCACCGACGATTGCGCAAGGATCCTTGCCAAAATGAATCGCGCGAAACTCGCCGCCGCCACCGAGCTCAACGAGCCGGTGCTCGTCGCCGTGCTCGACGATTTCCGCCGCCACGTCGCCGGCGAGCGATCCCCGAAATCATGCAAGCAACAGGCGAAGCGGATCGGCGCGGTCGCCAAACAACTCAAGGACAGCGCCCAGGCGAAAGCATGGCTCGGCGGGATGGCGAAGGCGATCGACGGCCGCGAGACCTATCAGACGAAAAACGGCAAGCCGCAGAAAGACCCCGCGGCCGAGACCATCGCCAGGCTGATGGCGGCTTCGTGAGCGCGAGGATCGGGTTTGCCTGCGGCGGGTCGTCCGCGCAGGCTCCGCCGCGTGGAGGCTGATCACCGTTGGTTCCGGGTTTTGCCGGGCGTGCTGCTCTGCGCGCTGCTGTGGGGCAGCGCGTTTCCGTGCATCAAGACGGTGTATGCGATCTGGGCGAAACAAGGGATCGAGACCGGGCTCGCGGACTACTGGTGGTTCGCGGGCGTGCGCTTCACGCTGGCGGGTGCGATGCTGTTGGCCGTCGCGCGCCGTCCGTGGGCGGAATTCAGGGCCACGCGTTTCCCGAAACTCGCCGGCTTCGCGCTCACCCAGACCTTCGGCCAGTATCTGCTCTTCTATCTCGCCATCGCGGTGGCGAGCGGCAGCCTGGCCGGACTGCTCACCTCGACCGGGAGTTTCTGGTGGATCGTCCTCGCGCCGCTGCTGGCCGGCGGGCCGTGGCCGACGCGCCGCCAGTGGCTCGCGCTCGCGGTGGGCGGCGCCGGCATCACACTGGCGACCGCCGCGCCCGGAGCGGGTGCCGGACGACCGTGGCTCGGAGCGCTCCTGATGATCGGCGCCACCGGCATGGGCGCGCTGGGCGTGATCCAGTTCGGCCGCCTCCGGCCGACCATCGGCGCGCGGGCGGCCACCGGTTTCTCACTTGGCGGCGGCGGTCTGCTGCTGCTGGTCTGTGGAGCGGCGGCATTCCCCCGCGCCGGCCTGTTGATGTCGCCGGCGGTCATCGGGATCACCTGCTGGTTGTCCTTCGTATCCGCCGCGGCCTTCGGACTGTGGAACCATCTGTCCACCCGTCACCCGGTGCCGTTGCTGGCGGGCTACCGGTTTCTGATCCCGATCTGCGGGATGACCGAGGCCCTCGTGTTTCTCCCGGGCGAGAGCGCCGGTCCGGGACTGCTTGCCGGAGCGGCGCTCGTCATCGCGTCGCTGGTGATGGCGCAGCTCGCGGTTCCCGTCATCCCACCGGCAGCTCGGGAAAATCCGTGACCCGCACCAGCGACACGCCGTAGAGCGCGGCGATCTCCGGCGCGTCCGAGGCCTGATAGATGTCCCGGTAGCAGATCTCGCGGATGCCGTAGGCGCAGAGCGTCTGCATGCATGCGGTGCACGGCATCGTGGTGGTCGCCACCAGCCGGGCCTCGCCGCGGCGGAACAAGCTGCACAGGTTCACCTCGGCGTGGAGCATGTATTTCTGGCGCGCCTCGCGGTCGTCCCAAAAACCCGGCGGTGCCTCGAAGCCCGGAGCGAGTCCGTTGTAGGCGGTGCCGATCACCCGGTTTTCATGATCGAGCGCGGCCGCCCCGACCTTGCGGTAGGGATCCTCGGATCGAAGGCTGGCGACGTGGGCCAGCGCCATCGCGTAGCGGGGAATGCTGAGTCGTTCCGCGGACATGCGCGCAGCATGGGAGGAAATCCGCCGCTTCCCATCCAAAAATCCGGATGCCGCAGCGGAAAAAACCTCCGCCGGATCGCTCCGGCGGAGGTTGCCACGAAACCAAGGCAATCCAAGAAAAGCGTTCAGTTTCCGAGCACGATCGGCTGCGAAACCGTCTGGCGGACAGGTGCCGCGGCGGTCTCCTGGCGCGGAGCGGGTGCGGCGGCCGGCTGGGCCTTCGCCTCGCGGGCGGCCTTCTTCGCCTGGGCGCGCTTGAGCTGGGCATCGGCGAAGCCACCCATGTTCTGTTTCAACATGAGGTTCCGTTCGGCGACGGTGCGGCCTTCACCGCCCATCATGTCCTTCATCTCGGCGTTCATGCCGTCTTCGGCGACGTTCGTCGGATCGATGCCCATGGCCATCGACGCCTGGTCGATCGCCTCCTTGCGGGTGTTGATCTCGGCGAGTGATTCGTCGAACTGCTGCGCCATTTCGACGGGGTCGGTGACGAGGGCGATATCCTTGCGGCCCTCCTTGAGGTTCTGGAGGATTTCGGCGACGGCGGCCCGGTTTTCCGGGGACTTCGCATACCATGCGCCGCCGCTGCCTCCGAGCGTGAGGAGGAAGGCCAGGATCACCCAGTTGGCGCGCTGGCGTTTTTTCTTCAGGCGGCGGGCCTGCTCGTCGAGAAGAACCGAAAGGTCCTCTTCCAATTGCGGAGCCTCGGGGATGGGAGGCATGTCAGGAGTATGGGGTGGGGTAGCGGACATTCCCCCGTTTTAGTCAATTTCTCTTAACCGTCAAAATATCTTCAATACGTGATCGCGTGCTAGGCGAAGCAAGAAACGCAAGATGGCGGAATCATTTCCGGATTGTGCGGCGGGCGGAAACGAGCAGCGTCGGCGCGTGCGGAGCGACACGGCAGGTGTGGGTTCGGCCTTGGCCGCGTTTTTCCTCTGGGGGGTGCTTCCGGTGTTCTGGAAGCAGCTTTCGTTTCTGCCGCCGCTGACGATCGTCGCCCAGCGCACGCTGTGGTCGCTGGCCATCCTGTTGTGCATCGTCATCTGGACCGGCGAGCTGCGGACCATCCGCGAGACGCTGCGTTCGCCGCGCGGCGTCGCCTGGCATCTCGCCGCCGGCCTGCTGCTGGCGGCCAACTGGCTGCTCTACGTGTGGGCGACGCTCAACGACCGCATCGTCGAGGGCGCCCTCGGCTACTACCTCAACCCGTTCTTCAACATGTGGTTCGGGTTCCTCTGGTTCGGCGAGCGGCACAAGCCCCGGCAACGGGTGGCGATCGGCCTCGCCCTCGCCGGCGTGCTCGTGCAGGTGCCTGCCGTCGGACACTTCCCGTGGGTCGCGCTCACGCTGGCCCTGAGTTTCTCGCTCTACGCGGTGGTGAAAAAACGCGCGCCGCTCGGATCGCGCGCCGGGCTGACGATCGAGACCGGATTGATCGCGCCGTTGGCGCTCGGCTGGCTGGTCTTCGGGGCCGGCAGCATGCGCGCCGCCTTCGGAGCGGACGCCGGGCACGCGTGGTTGGTCGCCTGCGCGGGCATCGCCACCACCCTGCCGCTGCTGTTTTTCGGTCATGCGGCGCGGTCGATCCGGCTCAGCACGCTCGGGATCCTGCAGTTCCTCGGTCCGACGCTGCAGTTTCTCATCGGCTGGCGGCTCTACGGCGAACCGATGGGCACGGCCCGCGTGGTTTCCTTCTCCCTCATCTGGATCGCCGTCGCCCTCTACGCCGCCGATGC
>JACKPZ010000036.1 GCA_024233135.1 Akkermansiaceae bacterium
GCCGACGGTGAGGTGGACCTCGCCGGGATGCGCCTTCGGGCTGGAGGAGATCGAGTAGAGCCGGTGCTGGAGCGAGCGGAGTTTCGCCACAAGGTCCTCGGCGGAAGTGCCGGCGGCGGGCAGGGCTGATAGATAGGGGGAGAGATCGTATTTCGAAACGAGCGCGTCGCGCAGCGGAGAATTCGATCCGTCCTTGAGCGTCACGGTTTCCGTGCCTTCGAGTGCGGCGGCGTCGAGGATCTCATCGACGAAGTCCGGGCAGTTCGTCGGCACCACGCCGAGCGCGTCGCCGACTTCGTATTCGATCCCGCTGCCGTCGAGCACGATCTCGAAGTGGCGGGTTTCCTTGGCGGATCCTTCACCGGTGAGCACACGGTTGGTTTTGAGGACGGCGGGGAAGGGGTTCGATTTGCCGTAGCCTTCGGGTTTCTCCTCCTCTGCGGGGGCGGCCGAAGACGCATCCGGCGCGAGGGTCTCCATGACCTTGGCGAACCACGCGTGGCCCTTCGTTTCCTCATCCACGTCGCAATCGACGCGCTCGACGATGCGGGTGGAGCCGAGTTCCGCGAGCCGTGAGTCGAAGCGTTTGCCGGCTTCGCAAAACTTCGTGTAGTTGCTGTCGCCGAGGGAGAGCACGGAATACGACGTGCCTGCAAGCTGGGGCGCGCTGCCGTTGGCGATGCCGTCCCAGAAACCCTGTGCGTTGTCCGGCATGTCGCCGTCGCCATAGGTGCTGGTGACGATGCAGAAACGCGAGGCACCGGGCAGATCCGCGGGTTTCGCGGCGTCGAGGCCGAGCGCCTTGGCGTCGAAACCACGGGTGGCGGCCTGTTTCGCGAACTTCCGGGCGAGCGACTCGGCACCGCCGGTCTGCGAGCCCCACAGGAAGAGCAGGGGACCGAGGGAAGGCGCCGCGGCGGGCGCGGGCTGGCCCTGGCCGCTGAAAAGGCCGGCGAGATAGCCGTTGATCCACTGCCGTTGCGCTTGGCTGAACGGCGCGGACTCGGGGATTTGCGGGCAGACGGGATTCACGCCGGGGATTTCAGCACCCCCCATGCCACGGCGTGCCAAGCGGTGGAACCCGGGAGGAAAGGAATCCATCGGTCGCATGAGCGGGGATCATGCGGGGGCGCGATCCGGCCTTGCGTTTCTCATCGGGCTGCGGAGTGATGGTCTCCAAGCAGCGATGGAAGTGGTCCTCGAACATCTGTTCCTCTCGCCGGGGCACAACTATTTCGGCCGCCACGGCCAGGAGGCGGGCGGGCATGAACTCGTTGCGTGCGAGGAACTGAAACTCCACGCGGGCCGCGGCATCGCCGGTGATCGGTTTTTCGACTGGAAGCCGGACTACAAGGGCCAGATCACGTTTTTCGATGCGGCGGTGGCGGATGAAATCCTCGCGCACGCGGGAAATCCGGAGGCCGGTCCCGGTGCCTTCCGACGGAATGTCGTGATGCGCGGCGTGGATCTGAACACGCTCATCGGCGTGACCTTCGAAGTGCAGGGCATCCGGTTTCAAGGGGTCGAGGAATGCCGACCCTGTTACTGGATGGACCAGGCCTGTGGAACCGAGGGGATCGAGGACTTGATGAAGGGGCGCGGCGGGCTCAGGTGCCGGATTCTCGATGACGGGGTGCTGCGGCGGGGAATTGCCGAGTGCCGGGTGATCAGTGAGCAGTGATCAGATGGGGGGCCAGTTGCTGTAGCGCGGGGCCCGCGCTGTCTCGGAAACGTGCGATCAATGTGCCGGCGGTGTCCTCGACGCGTATCTCATACCCGCTCACGAGAAACCCGCTGGCTTTGCGAATGCTGGTCACACTCGTCCAAGGGATGAGAATGGGCGGATGGAACGCACGGAAAAAGAACAGGTTGCGCAAATAGATACCCGATTCACACGGAATGCCGCGGACGACATTGTTGTATCGTGTGAACGGCCCAAAGCGGACCAGCGGGACTCCGTAGGTGCTCCCGGACGGCGGTTGGTGACAACGGTAAACCATCGCGAAACGGTGCCATCCAAGACGCGAGATGACGAAACACACAAAGGTCCACATCCCTACGAAAATGATCGGAAACAACACGAACAACCACGGTGGTGGATCCTGTTGTGCCATCAGGATGTCGAATGCCGATCCCTTCATGGAAGGATCGTGACGGAGCTGGCACGTGCTGTCAGCTTCGGTTTTCTCACCCCCCCAAATAGCTCATCTCCACCTTGTGCTGTCCGCTTCCCTCGCCGCGGGCTTCGGAATAGCGGTCGTCGCGGATCTGCCAGATGGTGGAGATGACGTTGCGGATGGCGTCGTCGTCCAGACCGCTCCGCAGGATGCCGCGCAAGTCGTGACCGTGGTCGGAGAAGAGACAGGTGAACGCCCGGCCGTCCGCGGACAGGCGGAGCCGTTGGCAGTCGCTGCAGAACGGTTTGGTGACCGAAGAGATGATGCCGATCTCCGGGCCGCCGTCCGCATGCCGCCAATGACGGGCGACCTCGCCGCGATATGCGGGATCGCGCGCGGTGAGGGGAAACTCGGAACGCAGGGTCTCCAGGATCTCCGTGGCCGAAACCACGTGATCCAGTTTCCAGCCGTTCGTTTCACCCACGTCCATGTATTCGATGAAACGGATGTCGATGCCCGTTTCCCGCGCCCAGCGGGCGAGTGGAAGGATCCCGCTCTCATTCACCCCGCGCTGGACGACGGCGTTGACCTTCACCGGAAGCCCGAACGCGAGGGCGGCGGAGATCCCGGCAAGAACCCGCTCCACCTTCGCGCCCACACCGTTCATCCGGGCGAAGGTGGCGGGATCGAGCGAGTCGAGGCTGACGGTGACTCGTGACAACCCGGCGAGCGCGAGCGCCTCGGCATGATGCGCGAGCAGGACGCCGTTGGTCGTCATCGCGATGTCATCGACGCCCTCCATGGCGGCCAACATCGCGACGAGGTCCGCAAGACCGCGGCGCATGAGCGGCTCACCTCCGGTCAAACGGAGCTTTCGGACGCCGAGCGGCATCGACAGCCGTGCGACCCGCGTGATCTCCTCGAAGCTCAGCAGTTCCGCCCGCGGCAGAAACTCGTGATCCGCCCCGAAACTCTCGACCGGCATGCAGTAGCGGCAGCGGAAGTTGCAGCGGTCGGTCACCGAGATTCGCAGGTCGCGCAAGCCGCGGCCGTGCCGGTCGATGGGCGGAAACATGCGCGGATGATGGCCGAGGTCCGTTGGTTTGGGAAATGAAAAGGCGGACACGTGCCGAGGCGTCGCGTTCATGAAATGCGCGGGGAATTCGATGGCCAGCGCACCAGCGGTTTGAAGAATCCCCGGCGTGGACACGCTGATCACCCGCCACGAGGCAAAAACCTGGTGGGACACCCTGATGCCCCTGCCCGGCGGCCTCTTCCGCATCGAACACATCGAACACGATTTCTCATGAAAACGCCTGGGGTCCCCGGAAACATGCTTCGAAGGACGGTGTCAGCCGTCTTGGCGGCCGCGGTTTCGTTGATCAACTCCGTCGCCAGCGGGCAGAGGGTCGATGTCTGGGACCTGCCTCCCCTCAGGTATTCGGATTCAAGATCGACCGACAAGCTGGCGGCGCTTGCCGGCAGGCTGTCCGACGGGAGGCTCCCGATTCCCGGGGCAGGAGCGTTGGAGAAGCTCCGTTTCGTGCTCAAGGAACTCCAGGTTCCGGAAAGTTCCCAGATTCTGGTGTTCTCGAAAACCAGCGTCCAGAGCCGGCTCATTCATCCGGCGAATCCCCGTTGCCTGTATTTTTCCAAGGACGCCTACGTCGGATATGTTCCGGGCGGCGCGATCGAGGCGATCGTCCACGATTCCCATCTGGGGCCGGTGTTCTATCAGATCGACCCGGGCGGGGAACAAGGCATGGCGTTCGAACGGGACACCAACCACTGCATGTCATGTCACGGAACCGCGCGGACGGAAGGGGTCCCGGGAGTCTTCATCCGTTCGGTATTTCCCGATACCGATGGGCGGCCCTTGCTCCAACTCGGCTCCGTCACGGTGACACACGAAACCCCGATCGAGGAGCGATGGGGGGGCTACTACGTAACGGGAACGAGTTCCCTGCCACACCTTGGAAACCGGGTGTTCGAGGATGTTGGCGAGGCGGAGCCGCGGAGCGGAATTCTTGGGGATCCGCGCGGCAGGATCAATGCCGGCAAATACCTCCATGTCACGAGCGATGTGGTCGCGCTTGCGGTGTTGGAACATCAATGCGCCGTTCACAACCTGATCACTTCGGCTTCGGTGCACTACCGCAGGGCGCGTTTTCTCGCGGAGGCATTGGATCCGGACTCCGACCCGGACTCCGGCCAGGCGGGCCGGATCGCGGACGATGCCGCGGAGAAGTTGGTGGACGTCCTCTTGTTCAAGGATGAGGCCGATCTCGGAGACGGATTGGAGGGGCTTGCCGGGTTCCAGCAGGACTATGCCGCGCAGTTTCCGAAAACTTCGTCCGGAGACTCCCTCGCGGATTTCCGGCTCTATCGCAGGATCTTCCGGAACCGTTGTTCGTGCATGATCTATTCCGCTGCGTTCCGCGACCTGCCCGGCCGCGTTCGGGTCGCGGTTCTCACCCGGTTGAAGATCGCCCTCTCCGACTCCGATCGGGAAATCGCCCCACACCTGAAACTTTCCGAGAAAAGACGGATTCGCCAGATCCTGTCCGAAACGCTCGAGGAGTGGGACGGCGACAGGTAACATGCCGATACCGATGAGGAGTGGAAATTCCGTGCGAAAGGTTTGCCCACCGGTTCCGAACACCCGACCATCGTCATCATGGACGCGCTGATCACCAGCCATGAAGCGGAATCCATCGTCCGAAACGCCTGCTCGCGACTGGGAGCCGAGGCGGTGCCGTTGACGCACGCCTTCGAGCGGGTGCTCGCCGAACCGCTCGTGGCCGATCGCCCGCTGCCACCCTATCCGCGGGCGATGATGGACGGCATCGCGTTTCGTATGGAAACGTATGGTGGCGCGAGTCTCCTGCGCCGCGCCGGTCTCCACGCCGCGGGAGATCCTCCGCCGCGTCCGTTGCAAGCGGGCGAGGGGTGGGAAATCATGACGGGGGCCGCGGTGCCGCACGATTGCGACACGGTTGTGCCATACGAGGAACTCGATGAACGGGACGGGGGTTATGTGATCACCGAAGCACCGGAGCGCGGCCAGTGCATCCATCCCATCGGACTCGATGCGGCCGCGGGTGATGTCCTGGTCCCTGCGGGATCACGATTGGGGCCGGCCGAGATCGCGATCGCAGCAAGCGTCGGAGCGGCGGGTCTCGATGTTTTCAAACGCGCGCGCGTGGCGGTTCTCACGACCGGTGACGAAGCGGTCCCCCATGACCAAATGCCAGAGGATTGGCAGATCCGTCGCTCGAACGGCCTCATGCTGGCGGCGGCGCTGACGGCATGCGGCCATGCTCCCGTGGTGATGGAACATGTGGCGGATGACGGCAGGGAAGCCGAATTGGTGATCGATCGTTTGCTCGCATCGTGTGACGTCCTGCTCCTCTGCGGTGGCATCTCCCGTGGAAAGAGGGATCATGTGAGAGCGTGGATCGAGGACCGCCTCGGCGCTCCCGCGTTTCATGGGGTGAAACAGCGGCCGGGGAAACCGATGGCGTTCTGGCCCGGTGCGCCGCTGGTTTTCGCCCTGCCGGGAAATCCGGTGTCGGTGCTCGCCACGTTCACCCGTTACGTTCGACCGGCGCTCGTGGCGATCGAGGGATGTCCTCCTGTCCCCGCGCGCGTCCCGATCGAGGGTGTGAAGCACCTGCCTGAGTTCACCTGGTTGCTGCCGGTGGCGATCGGCGGCGACGGCTCATACGTTGCCCGTCCGCCGAAGAATTCGGGTGATTTCGTTTCCCTCGCGGGATCCATCGCGATCGCCGAAATCCCGCCCTCGACGGAGGCCCCTTCCGCCCCGATGTTCGCCCTGTATCCATTCGCCTGACATGTCACTTTCCCACGTGGACCCCAACAACAAGGCGGCGATGGTCGATGTCTCGGCCAAACCGGAGACCGTGCGCCATGCCGTTGCCGAGGCGCGGGTGACCTTGAACGACGCCGTGCTCGCGCAGTTCGACGGCGGCGACCTCATTTCCAAAAAAGGCCCCGTCTTCCAAACCGCCATCCTCGCCGGAGTGATGGGTGCGAAACAAACCTCCTCGCTCATCCCGCTCTGCCATCCGCTTCCGTTGGACGACTGCAAGATCGACATCGCGCTCGATCAAAACGACGCCGTCGTCCGTTGCTCGTGCAAGACGACCGCCCGCACCGGCGTCGAGATGGAGGCGCTCACCGGTGCCAGCATCGCCGCGCTCACACTGCACGACATGTGCAAGGCGCTCGATCCGGGAATGGTCATCCACGGTGTCCGATTGATCTCGAAGACCGGCGGGAAATCCGATTTCCAAGCTCCATGAACGTCCTCATCATCGCCGGTGGAATGAGCCGCCGCATGGGGCGCGACAAAGGACTTGTCACGCGCCCCGACGGCAGCCGCCAGATCGACCACATCGCCGGGCTCGCGAAACAGATCTCCGGCCAGGTCCATCTATCCGTTCGCGCCGGCACGGCAGCACCGCTCGACCTGCCGCTCGTTCACGACCTCCGGCCCGGCGCGGGTCCGCTCGCCGCCCTCGAAGCCGCCGCCACGACCTCCTCCGGCCCGTGGCTCGCCATCGGCTGCGACTTGTTTCTTCTCGATGCGGAAACCCTCGCCCGCCTCGTGGAACAACGCGATCCCTCACGGGCGGCCACCTGTTTCCTCAACCGGATCGACGGCAGGCCGGAACCGCTCTGCACCATCTATGAAGACCGAGCCCTCGTCGCCGCGCGCGCCGCGCTCGACGAGGAGAAACACTGTGCCCGCCGTTTCCTCGAATCGCTCGATCCCGCGACTCTCGATCTCCCGAATCCGGTGGCCCTCGACAATGCGAACACTCCCGGCGAACTCGAGGAGTGTTTCGCCAAGCTCACCAGAGGAGCGAGCCTCAAGACCGTGCGCGTCCTGCACTTCGCCAAGTTGCGCGAGGAACGTGGTGTCGATCAGGAATTCGTCGAGACCTATGCCTGCACCGCCGGCGCACTCTACGAGGAGCTCCGCTTCCGCCATCGTCTCTCGCTCGAATCCACCGCCCTCCGCGCCGCCGTCAACGGCGACTTCGCCCCGTGGAACGCCCCCGTTGCCGATGGTGACGAGGTCGTGTTCATCCCGCCGGTGGCGGGTGGTTAGAAACCGAACTCACCTCTCCGTGTTCAGCCTCACCACCAACCGCATCGACCCCGCCGTCCTGCACCGCGCCGTCTCCAATCCGAAAGCCGGCGGCTTCTGCTCGTTTGAAGGCTGGGTGCGCAACCATCACGAGGGAAGAGAGGTGCTGAAACTCGAATACGAGGCTTATCCCACCCTCGCGGAAAAAGAAGGAAACCGCATCCTCGCCGAAGCCTTGGAACGTTTCGACATCCTCCACGCCGTCTGCTGTCACCGCACCGGGCCCGTCGAGATCGGTGGCCTCGCCGTCATCGTCTGCGTCTCCGCCGCCCATCGAGACGCCACCTTCGACGCATGCCGATTCATCATCGATGAGGTGAAATCCCGCGTCCCCGTCTGGAAGAAGGAATACTTCGCCGATGGCGATGCCGGCTGGGTCCGTTGCGACCATTGCGCGGACCCGAATCACCACCATTGAGGCGTCCGGAGCTCGTTGTGGCCGGAAATGGCCCCCGAAAGTCGGAATTCCTGAAGATCAAGGCATCTAATTCATTGACGTATGACGATGCGGATGCGTCCCTGAAAGGGCTATGAAAACGCAACAAATTCACCCTTGCCGCGTTCGTCCCGTGTTTCACCTGAGCGCCCTTGCCGGGGTTCTCGTTCTTACCGCGGGAGCGGCGATGGCGGGTCCCAAGGACAAGTTCGATGCCGCCGATGCGGACCAATCGGGTTCGCTCACGATCGACGAATTCAAGACCACGATGTCGAAGAACGCCAAAACCTGGCAGATTGAGAAGAAATTCGACAAAGCCGACGCCGACGGCAGCGGCGATGTCAGTCTGGATGAATTCCTCGCCTACAAGAAGGACGACGACGGGAAGGATGGAAAGAAACAAAAGCTCACGGAAGCCTTCGATGAAGCGGATCTCGATGTGGATGGATTCCTGAACTACGACGAGTTCATCCCACTCATCAAAGGCAAGCGCGCCCTCATCGAGGTTCGGAAGATCTTCCTCCGCATGGATGCCGATGACGACGGACTCGTCTCGCTCGACGAATGGCTCGATGCGAAGCTGAAGAAGCTGCCGAAGGACCCGAAGAAACTCCGGAAATTCGACCTCGCCGACGTCGATGGCGACGGCGAACTCACGTTCGACGAATTCGCCACGACCTATCCGCGGAAGGTGAAGGAGAAGGTGATCGTCCGGAAGTTCAACAAAGAGGACGAGAACGACGACGGCGTGCTCACCAAGGACGAGTGGAATCCCGGCGGCGGGAAAGGAAAGGGCAAAAAGCCGGCCTGAGCCCTCCCTGATTTGAAGTTCATCACACCGCCGTGGATTCCGATCCGCGGCGGTGTCATTCGTTTGTCAGGAGTTCACCGCGGCCAGTTTCTCGAGCTCCTCCGGAGTCTCCACCTTGCGGCCGGTGAATCCCATCAGACTGGACGAGTCGTGGATGCGTGGCGTGGTGCGGAGATGGGCCCGCTCGGTGAGAAACGAGACCAGGTGGTCGAGACATTGGTAATACAGCGGATCGTTCATCATCGCGGTGCGCTCGCGCGGTCTCGCGAAGTCGATGGAAAGGATTTCTCCGATGGTGGCGGCGGGTCCGTTGGTCATCATCACCACGCGGTCGCAAAGGAAGACGACCTCGTCGACGTCATGGCTCACGAGGACCGTGGTGATCTTCTCGCGGTCGAGGATCTCAAGCATTACGTCCTGAAGTTCCATCCGGGTGAGGGAATCGAGGCGGCCGAAGGGTTCGTCAAGCAGCAGGACCTTCGGTTTCAACGCGATCGCACGGGCGATGCCGACACGCTGCTGCATGCCGCCGGACATCTCGCGCGGGTGTTTGTGCATCGAGTCCGCGAGGCCTACGGAACAAAGCGCGGATTCGACGATCTGTTTCCGCTGGGCCTTGGATGCGTGCGGATAGACGTTGTTGACGCCGAGCATCACGTTGCCGAAGGCGCTCATCCACGGCATCAGGCAGGGTGATTGGAAGACCACGGCGCGGTCGGGGCCGGCACCATCGATCTCGCGATCTTCGACGATGACTCCGCCGTCGGAGATCTCGTTGAGACCGGCGAGCATGGTGAGCACGGTGGATTTCCCGCAGCCCGAGTGGCCGATGAGGCCGATGAACTCGCCTTGTTCGATGTTGAGGTTGAAATCGACCACGGCGCGGAACGGTTCGCCGTATGGATTCGGATAGAACTTGGCGAGGTTGGAGATTTCGACTTGGCGCATGACGTGCGGAGAGGGTTGTGGGTTCTCAGGCCTGGAGCTTGCGGCCGACTCCGGACACCTTGGAGGGCGCTCGGAATTCCTTGGGGGCGACATCCGGCATGCCGACGATCTTCGATCCGCGGTTGGCGCGCGCCTCGCGGTTGAGCCCCACGAGATAGGTGGTGATCTCGGTTTTCAGATGTTGGTATTCGGGGTTTTCCGTGAGCGTCCGGCGGTCCCGCGGTCGTTCGAGGGTGACGGGAAACGCCTCCGCCAGTGTCGCCTGCGGACCGATGGTGAGCGGAATGATGCGGTCCGCCATCAGGATCGCTTCGTCGACGTCGTTGGTGATGAGGACCACGGTTTTTTTCTCCCGCTCCCAGATCTGGAGGATCTCGTCCTGGAGGACGGCGCGGGTGAGGGCGTCGAGCGCGGAGAGCGGCTCGTCGAGCAGCAGGACGTCGGGCTGCATCGAGAGCGTGCGGGCGAGCGAAACCCGCTGGCGCATGCCGCCGGAGAGCTCGTGCGGTTTTTTCTCCCGTGCCGGCGTGAGGTGCACCATTTCGATATATCGATCCACGTGTTCCCGCAGTTCGGCCCGCGACTTTTCGGGGAACACCTGTTTTGCGGCGAGCTCGATGTTTCCGGAAACGCTCAGCCACGGGAGCAGCGAGTAGTTCTGGAACATCACGCCGCGTTCCGGGCCGGGGCGGGTGACGTCCCTGCCATCCATCGTCACCTTGCCGGATGTCGGTTTTTCAAGGCCGGCGAGTAGCGAAACCAATGTCGATTTTCCGGCGCCGGAGAATCCGATCACCGCGACAAACTCATTGCGGGCGACCGAGAGGTTGACGTTTTCAAGAACGTTCACCCGGTTTCGCGCCGGGCCGAAACCGATCGACACGTCCTCAAGCGAAAGATAGGGCATGCGGGCGGGAAAGGGAGTGATCACGGACATGTCGAGGTGTCAGATGGCCGCTTGCGCGGTGTCGAAGGAAACAAGGCGCTGGAACACCACCATGATGCGGTCCAGCAGCATGCCAATGATGCCGACGATGAACACCACGACGAACATCTGCGCGAAGGACTGCGAGGAGCCGTTGGTGTACATGTCGTTCACGAATTTCCCGATGCCTTCGGAAGTGGAGAGGATCTCGGCGGCGACGAGCACCATCCAACCGACACCCAACGAGATGCGGAGTCCGGCGAAGATGAGCGGAAGCGCGGTGGGAATGACGATCTTGAGCAGGCGGTCGGCGAAGCCGAGACGCAGCACGCGGGCGACGTTCATGTGGTCCTTGTCCACCGAGGCGACGCCGAGCGCGGTGTTCACGAGGGTGGCCCACAGCGAGCAGAGCGCCACGGTGATGGCCGAGGAGAGGAACATCGGGTCGATCTTGTAGTCCTTGATGAACGGAACCTTGCCGAAGGCGACGACCAGCCAGTGGTTCTCCGGATCCGGCATGAAACCGCCGACGATGATCATGATGATCGGCAGCCAGACGAGCGGGGACACCGGTTTGAACAAGGCGACGAACGGTGTCGTCGCGGCCATGAAAGTGGGAGAAAGCCCGCACAGGATGCCGATGGGGATGGCGATGACCGAGGCGAGGAGGAAACCTGTGAACACACAGAGCAGCGAGCGCACGATCTGCTTCGGCAGGGTCCACGGTTTCGCATATTGCGATGCCTCGGTGGTGGCGAGGAGTTCCTGACGTTTCAGGACGGCGCCGCCGAGTTTGTAGAGATCCGCGTCCGGAGCGGCCGAGTCATAGGCCGCGGTGGCTTCGTCGAGTTTCTGCTTTGCGACGGCAACCTTCGCTTCGCGCGAGTTATCGGAAAGCATGTCGATGTATTTCACAAGGAACTGCCGTTCCTCGGCGAGGCGGGTGAGCGCGTTGCGGGCGCTTTTGACCTGGGGAAACGCGACTTCCTGCGCCTCGGCGTAGGCGTCCTTGAGCGCGTCCACCTTTGCCTTCTCGACTTCGGCGGTCGCATCCGCAGCGCGCATTTCGCGGAGCAGGGCCGAGCGTTCGTCCGGGCTCGACGCGGCGGCGCTGGCCTTCTCGCGGAGGGCCGCGGTGCGGTCCCGTCGTGACTGGCGGGCGGTGGCCTGGGCTTGTTCGTGGGCCGCCTTCGATGGGGCGACGATGGCGTCGAACCTCTCCTTCGACGATGCTTCGGCGGCATCCAGTTGTTCCTTGGCCCCTGCTTCGAGGGCATCCAGTTCGCCGAGGCGCGCGCGGGCCGCGGTGAGTTTCTCCTCACGATCCGGGCCGGTGAGCTGATAGGCCGATTCCTTCGCGCTCTCGCGTTCGTGGAAACGCCAGATACCTCCCGCCGCATCCCACACGACGGTGGGCGTGGGGACTTCGCCGGCCTTGGTCTTGTGCTTCGGCGCGAGGACCGACCACAGCCACAGGAACACGAGGAACGCGACCACCGGCACCACGATGAAGCGGCCGATCTCGCGAACTTGCTTGGCGGGTTCCTCGCCGGTGACGAGGCGGACAACCGGCGAGAGGAAACTCAGTCCGGAGATGTCGATGGCTTTGAGCAGCTTGTATTTGACGGCCATGGCGGTGTGGTGGTGCGGAGAGGTGGCCGGGCCGCCGCGGGGACGGCCCGGCCGTGCGGATGGGTTTTTACTTTCCGGCGAGGGACGGATCGTCCTTGAGGCCGATCTCGAAGGAGTTGAGGTATTCGATCGGCTTGCGGCCGTCGTATCCGAGTCCGTCGATGAAGTCGGTGGTCGCGGGCTTGTAGCCGTCCTCGGTTTTCGTGAGTTCGGCATCGGTCAGGTTGCCTTCCTCGATGAGCGAGGCGGCGGCCTTTTTGTAAACTTCCGGGAGATAGATCTTCTTCACCGTTTCGTCATACCACGAGGCCGGCTTGGCCTCGGTGATCTGACCCCAGCGACGCATTTGGGTGAGGAACCAGACGCCGTCCGAATACCATGGATACGAGCAGTCGTGTTTGAAGAAGACATTGAAGTCGGGCATGTCCTGGACATCGCTCTTCTGGAAGATGAAGGTGCCGGTCATCGAGTTCTTGATCACTTCGAAGTCGGCACCAACGTAGTTCGGCTGCGACAGGATGCGGCAGGCTTCCTCGCGGTTGACGAGTTTGCCGGAGGCGTCCGTCTCGTCGAGCCACTTGCCGGCGCGGATGAGCGCCTTGGTGACGGCGACGAGCGTGTTCGGGTTCTCATCCGCCCACTTCCTGGTCACTCCGAAGACCTTCTCCGGGTTGTTCTTCCAGATCTCGTAGTTGGTGACGACCGGGACGCCGATGCCTTTGGCGACAGCCTGTTGGTTCCACGGTTCGCCGACGCAGTAGCCGGAGATCGTGCCGGCTTCGAGCGTGGCGGGCATTTGCGGTGGAGGCGTGACGGAGAGCTCGACCTCGGCGTCGGTGCGGCCGGCGACATCGGTCTTCGAGTAGTAGCCCGGGTGGATGCCCGATGCGGCGAGCCAGTAGCGGATCTCGTAGTTGTGGGTGGAAACCGGAAACACCATGCCCATCTGGAGCTTCTTGCCCTCCGCGAGCAGTTCCTCGGCGATGGGTTTCAAGGCATCGGCGGAGATCGGATGCTCGGGAGTGTCCGAGTCGAGATCCGGATCGTTCTCCTGCATCTGCTCCCAGATCGAGTTGGAAACGGTGATGCCGTTGCCGTTCAGGTCGAGCGTATAGGGAGTGACGATGTGGGCCTCGGTGCCGATGCCGATGGTGGCGGCGATCGGTTGGCCGGAGAGCATGTGGGCGCCGTCGAGGTTGCCGGTGATGACGTTGTCGAGGAGCACCTTCCAATTCGATTGGGCGGTGACCTCGACCTGGAGTCCCTCGTCATCGAAGAAGCCTTTTTCCTTGGCGATGACGATGGGGGCGCAGTCGGTGAGTTTGATGAAGCCGAGTTTCAACGCGTCCTTTTCGACGGCGAGTTTCTCGGCATGAGTGACAGGCGTGGCGACACCGAGAAAGACGGCGGCGGCTGCGAGTTTGCGGAGTGTGGTGCGGGATGTTTGGTCCATGGGTCGGGAATTCTGGATTCGCCGTTCCCTCAAGCTGCATGGGTGCCAATACGGTCGTCCGCGATGAATCGGAGCGGATGGAGTTTCATCCTCCGCATGAGGTTTCCTCATGGAGCCTCAAGCGTGCTGCGCGCTGAGGAAGATGTCCTCGCGATAGATGCGCGAAAGCGAGCCCGCCGTGATCTCCGGCAGTGCGCCGATCGCCCGGAGCCCGGCGAGCACCCACGATGCCTTCTCGACCGTCGGACGGTTGACGGAATCGCCATGGAAGATGTGGAACGCCGGATTGAGGAGCGGGTCCGCACCGGTGATGAACTGGTTCGACAAGCTGTTGCGGAGCACATCGGGCGAAGCGCCGGTGTATTGTTCCATCGCGAGGATCTCCAGCAGGTCTTCTTGAAACTCGGGATCCTGACACTTGCGGCAGGCTTCCAGCAGCGAGGATACGAGACCAATCGTGTCGTCGCGGTTCTCCCGCAGGTAGCGACCGGACACCAGCAGGACCTTTTCCGGATGCCCGTGGGACAACTCCGAGGATGTCACGGGGCACCAGCCGTTGCCTTCGAGGATGGCAACCGAGTTCCACGGCTCACCGACACAATATCCGTCGATGTGGCCCGCCTGGAGATGACGGGGCATCAGCGGCGGCGGAAGGAACACGATTTCGACATCGCCCGGCGTCGAGAGGCCGCAGCGTTTCAGCCACGTATGAAGCAGAATGTTGTGGGAGGAAAAGCGGTGGGTCGCCGCAAGTGTGAAGGGGCGGTCTTTCTTCCAGCCGTAGCGGAGATGGTTCTTGAGCCCCTCGCCCTTGCCGATCTCCGCGGGCTTGAACTCGTTGCTGAGCGTCACGGCGTTGCCATGAAGGTTCAGGATCATCGGCACGGCGACCTCGCAGCGGAGATCGCTGAAGCCAAGACCCAGGGCGAAGGCGATGCCGGCGATCGACTGCGCGGCGTCGAGATCGCCGTAGTAGATCTTGTCCCGCACGCTCGCCCAGCCGAGCTCGCGCGAAAGGTGCACGTTGAGCGAGTATTTTTCGAAGATCCCCAGTTCCCTCGCCACCGCGATCGGCGCGCAATCGCTGAGAGGCACATACCCAAGACGGAGGTGTCTGCTGCTGCGCTGCTGGGGAAGATCTTCTGCGTCTGGCATAGGCCAGCGATGCAAAGCGCGTAGGATGCCAAATGCGATGTTTTGGCATAAACCATGCTTTTTCACGACCGCGCTTGCGATGAGATCGCTTCATCATGGATTGGGTTCCCGACTTGAGACAACTGAGGGCCTTTGTGGCTGTCGCCGAAGAAGGCAGCTTCACGCTCGCCGCCCGCCGGATCTTCGTGACCCAGTCCGCGGTGAGTCATTCGCTGCGCACCTTGGAGGACCAGCTTTCCTGCCGCCTGCTCGACCGCAGCGGCAAGCGCGTGGTCGTCACTTCGGAGGGTGAGATCCTTCTCCGCAGATGCCGCCGCGTGCTGCACGAACTCGATCAAGCGGGCCGCGATCTCGACGGCCTTCGCCGCTGGGGCCAGACCCGGATCCGCATCGGCGCGCCGCACACGCTCTGCCACTTTCTGATCCCGTCGGTCCTGCGTGAGTTCCGCGATTGTTTTCCCCGCTGCGAGCCGCTGATCGAGGCGGGTGACACGGCGATGTTGCTCGACCGCTTGGGCGATTCCGATCTCGACCTTGTCGTCGGTCTCAAACCGCGGGGCAGGGGGGACGAGGGGTATCGCCCGATGTTCCGCGACCGTCTCGCCTTCGTCGTTTCGCCATTCCATCCGTGGGCGGTGGAAAACGAAGCGGATCCGCAATCGATCCACGAACACCAGTTCATCATCTACGCGAAGGCCACCGAAACGCACCGCTTGATCGAGGAGTGGCTCGAAAAGGAAGGCGGCCGCGCGCGCAAGCCGATGGTGCTCGGCGACATGCAGGCGATCAAGGAGATGGCGAAACTCGGCATCGGCGTGGGCATCGTGGCGCCATGGGTCGCCGCGCGGGAAATCGAAGAGGGGACCTTGAAGGTGGTGCCCTTGCAGGGGCCCGCGATCGAGCGCGAGTGGGGCGTGTTCCACTCGCCGAAGCGGGAGCCGAGCCTCGTTGAAGAGGCGTTCATCGGGCTTTGCGAGATGGCCTTCGCGACGATGTCCCCACGGTGAACGAAGAAGGGGCCGTCCGCCGCTGGCGGGACGACCCCCTCGGGTTTGCAACAACCGGGCGGAGTGGTATCAGAACGAGTAGTTCAACTCCACCGAAAAACGCGTGGTGTCCGCCAACGCCGCGCCCGCGGCGCCACCGACGAAGGGATCGCCCTCGCTTTGGAAATACGCGAGCTTGGCGATGGCGAGGAAGTGCTCGTCGAACTTCTTGGCAAGCACCGAGTCATACTCCCAGCCGTAGCCGTTCGAGATTTCGTTGTCGCCGAAGGCATGCAGGGCGTTGGTCCACTTGATGCCCCAGAACAACGGGATCGTGTGGGAAACATACACGTCGGTGAGACCGTTGTGCGCGCCCTCGATCCGGCCGCCGATGAACGCGTCGGCGAATCCGTTGAACGCGTGCACGGTCGCGAGCGGCGTCTTGAAGCCGGCGTCGAGATGCTCCACGCCGACGGTCACCGTCTGGCCGGCGAATCCTTTCGTGACGCTGCCGTGTGCGTAAAGCGCGTCCTCGGTGTTTCCGAATCCGGCGTCATCCTGCCAGGCGAGTTCGCCATAGAGGGTGAAACCATAGACATCGCTTTTCGCGCTCATGCCGAAGGTGTTGTTGTCCCAGTTCGGCTTGTCCGGGAAATCCATCAGATAGGCATAGGCGCCGAGCGTGAGGCCCTCGAGGCCCGAGTAGCTGGCGTTGAGAAGGTGGACCTCCGCGTTGATGTCCTGCACGTTGTCGAAGGGCGGGGGGCCTGCCACCAAGGGAGCGTCCGCGTCCGATCCGAAGATCCGGTTCACCTGGTCGATGTAGGAATAGCCGAGGGCGAGGCCGTCCAGCGACTTGTTGGTGAGCGAGATCGCATCAAACGTCTGCTCGTTCTGGCGCCAGCCGACGTTTCCGACGAATGCGGCGTTGTCGAGGATGATGCGCTGGCGGCCGGCTTTGAGCACGGAATCGAAACCGGCGTATTGGATGTAGCCTTGGTTGAGCTCGTTGGTCTCCGGGTCCGCGATCACGGTGTGGCTTGGTTTGAAAGGACGCGCGCCGGGTGCGCCGCCATGGTAGTCGGCGACGGCGGCTTGCGTGAACTCTCCCTCGACGAAGGCGCTGATGCCATACCACTCGGCGGTCATCAGGCCCACGCGCTCGCGGATGGTGAACGCGTTGGAGTCCTCGAATCCGTCGATGTCCCCGTATTCGTAGCGGGCGCGGACATCGATGGTCGGTTTGATCCAATACTCGGCGGCGGCTTCCGGCGCGGGCTCCGGAACGGGTTCGGTGACTCCCGCGCAAAGGACGGGAGCGGTGGCGAACAGAATGGCGGCTTTGGTCTTCATGGTGGTGTTTGGATGGATGCCGGACGTTGTCCGGGTGTCATCCGCCATGGAGCGCGCCGCCGGCCAGAGAGGGGCGGATTCGTCGATTCGCGCATGCCGTGTTCTCGCGCCGGGAATGAGCGCCGGTCATGCCGCGGGCTTCAAACCAAGCGCAGGCAGCACGGATAGCGATGCCATTTCCCATCCGATGCGGCCACCGCGGCGAGAATCTCGGCGACGAGCGCGAGGATCGGCACCGCGACAAGCACCGGGATGAGAAGGACACCGACCAGAACGATCATCAGCGCGAAGGTCAGCCCGGCCAGGCTGAGCATCAAAAGCAGCAGCGTGATCTGGAAATTGAGGGCCTCGCGGCCGTGGTGATCCACGAAACGGCTGCTGTCCTTTTTCACGAGCCACAGGATCAACGGTCCGAGAAAGCCGGTGAAGATTCCCAACAGGTGGCACAGCATGCCGAGCGTGCGGTCCTCGCTGGTCACTCCATCCGGTGCCACCGCCATCGGCATGGGCGGGGGAGCCGCGGCGGGAAGCGGAGGTGGCCCGGACGGGAAGGGCGCGGTATCTTGGCTTGGCTGATCCTTCACTTGCCGTTGCGGAGGAATTCGAGCAGATCCACTCGGGTCTTCTTCAGGTCGGGAGGATTCAGATAGAACATGTGGCCACCGTCGTAGGAAGTCGTCCGGATGCGCTGGCGGGCGCCCTCTGGCATGCCCGGCAGGTGGCGCATGGAATAGGAAACGCCGGCCGGCGGCGTCGCCAGGTCGGTGTAGCCGCCCATCACGAGGATGCGGAGGTGCGGGTTGTCCCGCATCGCGGTGGCGAGGCGTCCGCTCACGTTGACCACGCGGTTTTCGGAATCCCAGCGCCAGGGTTGCACCTTGCCGGTGAGGATTTCGTAGGGCTGGTCCTCCTTGTATCCGAGTTCGCGGCCGAGGTAGTCGAGCATGCCTGTGGCAAACGCGCCGTAGGCAAGCGCGTAGGATGGATCGTAGCTCGGCGCCGGCGAGGCGGGATCCGTGGTGTCCCACGCGACGCGCGCGTCGAAGCGGCCGATGACCTTGCCTTGGTCGCGCAGAAGTTCGCCGCGGAAGAAGAACGGAGAGATCCGGAGGTCATGGCTCAACCATGTGGCGGCCGGGATTCCAGTGAAACTTTCGAGTTTCGCGGCGATCGATTGTTTTTCCTCGGCGGAAATCGAGGAACCCTTCAACAGCGCCGCCGCATAGTCACCAAAGGCGAAGGCCTCGCTTTGTTTCACCAACTCGTCGCGATCACCTTGGATCTTGCCGTGAAAGTGCGCGGTTCCGGTGTAGGACGGCAGGAACACCTCGTAGGAAAGGTCGTTTCCGGGTGCATCCTGCAGCGTCGCGAAGTCGAGCAAGGTCGAGAGCAGGACCACGCCGTTGATGGACATGCCATAGCGGCTTTGCAGGTGCTGGGCGAGGCCCGCGACTCGGATGCCGCCGTATGACTCGCCGAGCAGATACTTCGGCGAGCTCCAACGGTCGTTTTCGGTGATCCAGCGGCGGACGAAATCACCGACCGACTCGATGTCCGAATCCAAACTGTGGAACTCGCCGGGCTTGGTGTTGTTTTCCGCACGGCTGTAGCCGGTGGAAACCGGATCGACGAAGACCAGATCACACGCGTCGAGGACGCTCAGCGGATTGTCGACCACGCGGGCCGGCGGTTCGGGCGCCTGGGTGCCGTCGCCGGGAAGATCGACGATTTTCGGGCCGAGCACGCCGATGTGCAGCCAGACCGCCGAGGAGCCGGGACCGCCGTTGAACGCGAACATCACCGGGCGGGTCGCCGCGTCCTTCACATCCGTCCGCCGGTAGTAGGCGTGAAACACGGACGCGCGCGCCTTGCCGTCGTCCGACTTGAGCGGGAGTTTCCCGACCGTGACCTCGTAAGGAACGTTTTTGCCGTCGATGGTGACCGACGCTTCGCGCGTGACCGGCTCCGGAAGATCCAGTGGCTTTTGTTTTTCGGACGCGCCGGATTCGGCCGCGCCATCTTTCTCCGGCGGATTTTCCTTCGCGGAGAGAAACGGAGTCGCGGCGAGGAGCAGGAAACAGACAAACGGAGAAACGCGCATGGTGGCTGATGGGTGCGGGAGAACTAGGTCAGGGATCGGAGATGTCGGGAAACAGCGGCGCCAAACTGATTCTTTGTTCCGAAAGCATCAAGCCTTGGCGTTCGGATCCCTCCGGATCATTACTTGTGACAATGCATGTAATGCGGAATTTAAAATCGGATCCAGCCAGGGGTTTTCAGGGTCTTGGCCTCACCCTCGTCATTTTTCCCATGGGTCGGGTCATTTCCCCGCCAACCGTTTCTGCGTCGCCGCATCGACCACGAAATGACCGGTGCCGAACGGTTTGGGAGCTTCTCCTTCCGCGAGCTGGTATTCGAACGCCTTGATCGGTTTCACGCCGGGAGTTTCGGACAACAAATAGATGCGGATCGTCATCGCCTCCGTTCCCGTTCCGCCTTCGAGCTTCTTGACCGAATACTGGACCTCGTTTGGCCCATCGACCGCGCCTCCGATGACGATCTCCGCTTCCTTGGCGTTCGCAAACCGATGGCGGCTGATCTTGTTCACCTGCACCTGCACCTCGCGTCCCGGGCAGAACACATAGACCTTGGCGATCGTTTTCGCAGACCGGGCCTCGATCGGCACCGGTGGCACGACGCCGCTCGGGCGCGCTTCCGGGGTTTCCTTGAGATATTTCAGATCCCCGGCGGCAAGCTCCTTTCGCACCTCCGGGAGTGCGCTCAGGTTCACGAAATCCGCACGGTCATAGAGCCAGGTGCCGCCCTGCACGAACGAAAGAACCAGCAGGTTGTCGGTCGGAGCACCACCGACGCCGAAGTTGATCTTGCCGAAATACGCCGCTTTGGCCGTCGGACCATTGCGCGTCGCCTCGAGGAACTTGAGGCCATCCAGCGCCGGCGGCGGCGCCGGCAGGTCGAACACCGCCGCGGGAAACGGCCGCTTCTCGGAAACGATCAGGTTTTTCACCTCCATCCGCCGGTGCGGCGCGGTCACGCGCTGCCATGTCGCCGCATCCTTGCGGATCACCGCGCTGCGCCACGAGTTGTAGCTGGCCTCCAAAGCAGTTCGCAGTTCCGCTTGTCCGGCACAAACCATGCTCAACGCTCCGAAAATCAGGAAAATCAGGCGATTCATGGCCGAAACGATTGGACAAGCACCGCGGTTTCACAACAAACAAATCGCGTCGCGCGTTCGATTCGTCCGCACGATCCCCCTACCCGAATGAGCAGTATTTTGCAACGAGTCGCCCCGATCGGCGAAGCCCGCGATCGGGAGATCCTCAAGGATGCCGCGACCTACATCTATCAGGAGCGCCCGCAGGGCCCGGTCCAGGCGCACGTCTACCAGCCGGAATTCGATTCGGGGAAACCGCGGCCGGTCGTCATTTTCTTCCACGGCGGATTCTGGGACACGCCCACGCCGACCCAGTTTGTTCCGCATTGTCTCCACTTCGCGAGCCGCGGCGCCGTCGCGGTGGCGGCCGAGACCCGCACGGCTTCGCGACATGGCACCGGCCCGCTTGAAGCGATTGAGGATGCCCGTGATCTGGTCCGCTGGATCCGCCACAACACCGACACCTTCGGCATCGATTCCGACAAGGTGATTCTCGGCGGCGCGGCCGGTGGCGCCCTGCTCGCCCTGTTGGCCACCATGCCCAAGCCGAAGGCGATGCCACCCGTGGACGGGCTCGACTGCCGACCCCAGGCACTGCTGCTCTTCAGCGCGTTGGTGAATGCCGCCTCCCAAGCCACCGCTGCGGCGAGATTTCCCGATTCAAAGTCGGCCAAGCGCACCAGTCCCTCGTCGCTGGTCCGCCGCAAGCTGCCTCCAATGCTCTTTTTCCACGGAAAATCGGACCGCATCACCCCTTTTGACGATGTGGAGAAATTCCGGCGCCGCATGCGCTGGCGCGGCAACAAGGTGGAGCTCGTCGATTTCGAAAAAGCCGACCACAGCTTCTTCAACTTCAACGTCAGCCACCGCAATTTCGAGATGACGATCGGCGCGGCCGACCGCTTCCTGGTGGATCACGGGCTGCTCGATCCCGCCCCGGACGATACGCTCTGAGGCTCCGTATCCGCCCCCGCCCGCCATGGATCGCGTGGGCACAATTCCTGCTTGGCACGCTCCGTCGCGAGGGCTTTCGTGTGTCCCCGTGCCGACCCACCCTCAAGGACGGTCCGCGGCATCCTGACTTTCCAACTCATGAATCCCTACCACCCGACCCTGACCCCGCTGGTCCCCGGTTCGCTGCATCGCACCTCGTTTGAACACGACAACTGCGGCATGGGCGCCATCGCCCACCTCAACGGCGAACGCAGTCACCGGATTCTCGATCATGCCCTGACATCGGTCTGCTGCATGACCCACCGCGGGGCTGTCGATGCCGATATGAAGACCGGTGACGGCTCGGGAGTGCTGACCCAAATCCCCCTTCCCTTGTTTCTGAAGGAAGCGGAGAAACTTGGGCAAACAATTGAAAATGAAAAATCACTGGCGGTTGGGGTGTTCTTCTTCCCGGCGGGTGACATCGAAATCCGGGCGGCCGTCGAGAAGCTTGTGGCGGAAGTTTTAAACAAGCGATCCATACGGATGATTGGCTGGCGCGATGTGCCGGTGGATCCGGACGCTTTGGGGCGGATCGCCCAAGCGAGCCGGCCGGACATCCGTCATCTTCTCATGCTGGCTCCGGACGGCCTGGAGGGCGACGACTACGAGCGGAAGCTTTACCTCTGTCGTAAGGAAATCGAGTTTAAGGCGGCCGAGATTCATGGGTTTTACATCCCTTCGTTTTCCAGCCGGCTCATTTCCTACAAGGCCCTCGCCATGCCCGCCGCGCTGCGAGCCTTCTATCTCGATTTCGCGGATCCGGACTACCAGATCGCGATCGCACTCTACCACCAGCGCTTCTCGACCAACACCTTCCCGGCATGGCCGCTCGGGCAGCCGTTCCGAATGATGTGCCACAATGGCGAAATCAACACCGTGGAGGGCAACCGCAACTGGATGACCTCGCGCGAGGAGTTCTTCGCCTCGCCCGTGTGGGGTGATGAGATCGATTTGGTGAAAAACCTGATCCGCCACGGCGAATCTGACTCCGCGTCGCTCGATCACGCCCTGGAACTGCTCGTTTTGTCCGGTCGGCCGCTGGAGCACGCGATGTGCATGCTGGTGCCTCCCGCGTATCGCAACGACCAGGATGTTTCCGACGAGGTTCGTGCGTTTTACCAGTATATCCGGTCCTTTTCCGAGCCATGGGACGGCCCGGCCGGGCTGGTGTTCACCGATGGCACCAAGATCTGCGCCTCGCTCGACCGCAATGGCTTGCGGCCGTCGCGCTACAAGATCACCAAGGACGGCGAACTTTACATCGGCTCCGAAGCCGGCGCGGTGATCTATGACGATGCTGAAGTCGTGCGCAAGGGACGGCTTGGACCGGGTCAGATGATCTCCGCGAACACCGCCACCGGGGAGTTCAAATACGACCGGGAGATCAAAGAAGAACTCGCGCGCAAGAAACCCTACCGTCGCTGGATCGATCAAAACCAGTTGAGCCTGAGGAAGTTCGTGTCCCCCGCGCCGCACGCGCCGGACGTCGATTTCGATCCGCTGGACCTCTCCCGGCGCCAGGTGGCCCATGGCATCTCGAAGGAGGACCTCGACATGGTGTTTCCGCCGATGATCAAAGGCGCCCAAGAGGCGGTATTCTCGATGGGCGACGACATTCCGCTCGCCGTTCTCTCGACCCAGCCGCGCCTGCTCTACACCTATTTCAAGCAGCGGTTCGCCCAGGTAACCAACCCGCCGATCGACCCGATCCGCGAGTGGGCGGTCATGTCGCTGGGCGCGGGACTCGGCCCGGAACGCAATCTCCTCGATGAAACCCCGCTCCATTGCCACACCGTGAGCCTCGAGAGTGCGATTCTCTTCGAGCACGAACTGGAGCGGATCAAACACCTTGAGGAGCACGGGTTTCCCGCCGTCGTTCTCGACTGCACGTGGCCTGCGTCCGCCGGAGAAGACGGGCTCAAAGCGCGCCTGGACGAGCTTTGCGCCGAAGCCCAGAAATCGGTGGAAAATAACGACAATATCCTGATCCTCAGCGATCGGGGTTCTTCTTCCGAGCGGATCCCCATCCCCGCGCTGCTGGCGGTCGGCACGGTGCACCATCACCTCAACCGGATCCGCAAGCGGATGCGGGCTTCACTCGTTCTCGACACCGGCGAGGCGCGGGATGTCCACCAAATCGCCTGCTGCTTCGGCTTCGGCGCGACGGCGATCTGCCCGTATCTCGGCTACGCCACGGTCCGGCAGGTGGTCCGCAGCGATTCCAAATCCGAGCTCAGCGTAGAGAAAGCCATGGGCAACTACCGCAAGGCTCTCGAAAAGGGTCTCCTCAAGATCATGTCAAAAATGGGCATCTCGGTGCTCAATTCCTACCAAGGTGCTCAGACCTTCGAGGCGATCGGCATCGGTCGCGAGGTGATCGACTTCTCGTTCGCCGGCCTGCCATCGTCCATTGGCGGAATCGGCTTCCGCGAAATCGCCGAGGAGTCGATCATCCGGCATCGGGCGGCGCATGAGTCGGAAGTTTCAAGCAATGGTTTGATCGACCTCGGCGACCCTGGCTACAACCGCTACCGGAAAGTCGGCGAGCGGCACGTGTATACCACCGATGTGATCAAGAATTTCCACACCTTCGTGAAATCCGGCAATCCAGAGGATTACGAGGAATATGTGCGCGTATCGCTGGAAACCAAGCCGGTAGCGATCAAGGATCTTCTCGAATTCGAACCGCATCCGAGCGGTGCGATCCCGCTCGACGAGGTCGAGCCGATGGAGTCGATCCGCAAGCGTTTCACCACCGCCGCGATGTCGCTCGGTGCCCTCTCGCCCGAGGCTCACGAGACTTTGGCAATCGCCATGAACCGGATCGGCGGCAAGTCCGACTCCGGGGAAGGCGGCGAGGATCCGCTGCGTTACGAGCCGTATCCGAACGGCGATTTCGCCCGCTCTTACATCAAGCAAATCGCCTCCGGGCGTTTTGGTGTGACCGCCCACTACCTGGTGAACGCGGATGAACTGGAGATCAAGATGGCGCAGGGCGCGAAACCCGGCGAAGGCGGCCAGCTTCCCGGACACAAAGTGAACGCGTTGATCGCCCGCCTGCGGAACACCCAGCCGGGCGTGCAGCTCATCTCCCCTCCTCCGCACCACGATATTTACTCGATCGAGGACCTCGCCCAGCTCATCCACGACCTCAAGGAGGTGAACCCGCGGGCGCGGATCACCGTGAAACTCGTCGCCGAGTCGGGAGTGGGCACGGTCGCCGCCGGAGTCGCCAAGGCGTCCGCCGACAACATCCTGATCTCCGGGCACGACGGTGGCACCGGCGCGTCTCCGCTTTCC
>JACKPZ010000037.1 GCA_024233135.1 Akkermansiaceae bacterium
GCCGGCCGGGTGGATCCCGTCATCAACACCGAGGTCGAGATCCTCACCAGCATGAACCTCTCGAAGGACGTGGCGGAGAAGATCGGTCCGGCGCGCATCTTGCCGGAGGCCGGCCCGTCGCCGGACCTCGACGCCGCCGCAGGGAAAATCCGCTCGGATCTGCAGGTCGGCGTCGGCCAGAGCAACAACGTGCTGAGAGTGGTCTATGGCAACGAGGATCCCAAGCTTGCCAAGGAGATCCTCAGCGAACTCGTGAAGCGCTATTGCGAGGAGCACATCGCGATCCACCGCAACTACGCCGCCAAGGGAATTGTCGAAAAGCAGGCGGACGAGGTCAAAGAGCGGCTGGACAAATACAAACTCGAGCTGAAGAACCTGCGCACCGAGTATGGCCGGATGTCGCTGGAGGAGGCGACCGGAGCGCTCGCGGGCCAGCGCTCGCGCATCGAGGAGGAGTTGATGACCATCAAAGCCGAGCTCGCCGCGCAGAAGGCCAATCTCGCCACCATCGAGAAACTCGTGGGCGAGGCTCCGAAAGCGGTGCCGGTGAAAGGCGAGGACGGCAAACCCCAGCCGATCCCGACCAACGTGGTGACCGAATACAAGACCACCGTCGAGCTGCTGCCGGAACTCCAGCGCAAGGACATGGAGCTGCGGATGAAATTCACGCCAGGAAACCGCCTCGTCGAACTCAACCGCCAGCAGATCGCCAATTTGGAAAGCCGCCGCAAGGCACTTGTCGAGCAGCATCCCGGCCTCGAGCAGGAGGTTCAGATGGCCGAGAAGGATGATAAGAACCCGCACTGGAACCTGATCAACGAACAGGCCCGCATGGAGGCCATCCTCGCCAAGAAAAAGGTGTACGAAGACCAGCTCGAGGCGATCAAACAACAGTTCGGCCACCAGTATGTCATCGGCGAGCAGATCGAGGAGTTCGAAGGCAAGAAGAAGATGGCCGAAGCGGAATACCGCTCGCTCCAGGACAGCCTGAAAAACGCGGACATCGACCGCTTGTTGGGACCCTCCCAGATGCCGAACATCAACGTCGTCCAGGACCCCACCGAGCCGATCAAGACGTATGACGACAAGTCGAAGAAGCTCATCCTCGGACTGGCTGGCGGCGGCCTCGCGCTGGGTCTCGGCCTCGCGTTCCTCATCGAGCTTCTCCTCGACCGCCGCGTGAAGCGTCCGGTGGAAATCCAAACCCGCCTGCAGCTTCCGTTGCTTCTCACCATCCCGATGTTCCGCCGGCGCGAGAATCCGGGCCTCTTCCTCGGACACGCGGCCAACTCCGTGCCGCGGATCGGCGCCGGCCCCGACGCCGGAACCACCCAACTGGCGGCGACCGGCAACACCGATCTTGCGGAAAGCGATCCGACGACCCGTAGGGCGGGCCATTTCATCCTGCCCTACGCAGAGACCATCCGTGACCGCATCATCTTCAACTTCGAGATCAACGATGTGACCCACAAGCCGAAGCTGGTGGCGGTCACCGGCTTGTCCGAGGGCGCCGGCGCATCGACGATCGCCGCCGGCCTTGCCAAATCGTTCGCCGACATCCAGGGCTCGAAGGTGCTGCTCGTCGACCTGAGCTCGTTCCAGCCGGAGGAAAACCCGCTGCATGGCGAGGTCCAGCGCCATTCGCTCAACGGGGCGCTGCACCTCGCGCGCAACACCCAGTTCCGCGAATCCCAGCAGAACCTCTACTACGCGAGCGCCACCGCGCGCCGCGACGACAGCGGGATCACGTCCTTCTCGCCCATCCACCTCTACGAGCTGATGCCGCATCTGCAGGCCAGCCAGTACGACTACATCGTCTTCGACATGCCGCCCATCGACCAGACGAGCCGCACGCTCACCATGGCCGGTCTGATGGACAAGGTGCTGCTCGTCCTCGACGCCGAGAACACCAGCCGTGACGCCCTCACCTGGGGCTATGGCGAGCTCACCAAGGGCAAGGCCGACGTTTCCTGCATCTTCAACAAGACCCGCGCGCACACGCCGGGCTGGTTGATCGGAGAAAACTGAGATCCCGCCGGCGGGATTGGATCCATCGACGATGCGGAGTTCGAGCGCAGCGACCTTCGGCGGCCCCATCGGGACGCTCGTACGGACGTATTTCCACCTCAAGCCGTTCCTGCCGCAACGTCTTCGCTGGGCGATGAGGCGGGTGCGCACGCCGGGCATCTTGAAACGAAGCCTGGATGCCTGGCCGATCCTCGAATCCGCCGGCGAAAAGCCCGCGGACTGGCCCGGCTGGCCCGAGGGGAAGCGGTTCGCCTTCGTGCTCACCCACGACGTCGAGTCCGCCGACGGGGTGGAAAATGTCCGAAGGCTCGCCGAGATGGAACTCGAGACCGGGTTTTGTTCGTCCTTCAACTTCATCCCCGCGGGCGCGTATCCGGACCCGGTGGAACTCCGCTCGTGGTTGCTTTCGAACGGCTTTGAAATCGGCGTTCACGACCTGGAGCACGACGGCCGCTTGTTCGAATCCCGCGAAGGGTTCCGGCGCAAGGCGCGCAAGATCAACCGCTATCTCAACGACTGGGGTGCCGTCGGGTTCCGGTCCGGATTCATGCTCCGGCGGCTCGAATGGCTGCACGAACTCGAGCTCCTCTACGACTCCTCGACTTTCGATACCGATCCCTTCGAGCCCCAGCCCGTGGGAACATCGACCATCTTTCCATTCCACATCGAATCGACGGCCGGAGGATATGTCGAACTTCCATATACCCTGCCGCAGGATTCCACGCTTTTCCTCCTTCTTCGCGAACAGGACAGCACGATCTGGAAGCGGAAACTCGATTGGATCGCGGAGAAAGGCGGACTCGCGTTGGTGAACATCCATCCCGATTACATTGATTTCAGCGGCGGGACTCCTTCCCGGAACCGCTATCCATCGCGCATTCTGCGCGATTTCCTCGACCATGTAAGAAACCAGTATGACTCGTCATACTGGAATCCACTGGCCAAAGATCTCGCTCTCTGGTATGCCTCCGGCTCGTTTCCCGGAGATCCCTCCCCCCCCGATCATCCGTAATCCCCCCGACCCATGATCCGGCTCCGACATAAGCTGCTCATTCAAATGTTCCGGTTGTTCGACCAACTCGTGTTGGTCCTGTGCGCCGTGGGCATCATCTATTTCCGCCCCGAGATCCTCATGCGGGGCGGCGATCACATCCTCGAGGCCACGTTCCACATCGAGGATGCCATCGGCATGTTGATCCTCCTCATCGGATGGATCGGCATCTTCGACTACTTCATCCGATACAAGGCGGACCGCCTCGTCGCGCTGAACACCCAGCTCAAGAGCCTGCTCAAGGCATCCAGTCTGGCGACGTTTTGGCTGATGATCATCAGCGTGATGTTCTCGGTGAAGAGTTTCAACCTGCTGAACATCGTCCTGTTCTTCGTGATCGTGACGATCATCGGCATCATCAGCCGGCTGGCGATGAGGATGGTTCTCTTGGGAGCGCGGCGCTCCGGCTACAACTACCGCTTCCTGCTGGTGGTGGGTGCCAACGAACGCGCCCTCCAGGTCACGCGGCGGATCAACGAGAAACGGGAACTCGGATACAAGATCGTCGGCTTCGTCGCCGAGACGCCCGAGGCCCGCGACGAATGGAATGCGAATGGAGAGCACGAATGGAAGGTGCTCGGCCTGCTCCGCGACCTCCGTGGCATCCTCACCGAAGAACGGGTGGACGAGATCATCGTCAGCCTGCCGGTGGACTCGCGATTCAGCGACATCTCCGAGGTGGTGAGGAGCGCGCGCGACCTCGGCATCGTGGTGCGCCTGATGCCGGATTTCTCCGACGGAAACTTCCTGCTGCGCAACATGCACGTCGAGGAATTCGAGGAGGAGTGCGTGATCACCTTGTTCCGCGAGCGGCTGCTGATGCAGTTGCTGCTCAAGCGGCTGGTGGACGCCTCGCTTTCGCTCATCGTGCTCGTGCTGCTCTCGCCGCTGTTCCTTCTGGTCGCGCTGCTGATCAAGATCACCAGTCCCGGGCCCGTGTTTTTCGTGCAGAACCGGGTGGGCATGAACCAGCGCAAGTTCCGCCTCTACAAGTTCCGCTCGATGGTGGTGGACGCCGAGGCGAAAATGGCCGAGCTCGCCCACCTCAACGAGCGCGACGGTCCGGCGTTCAAGATCGAGAACGATCCGCGGATCACCCGCATCGGCCGCTTCCTGCGCAAGACGAGCATCGACGAACTGCCCCAACTCCTCAACGTGTTGAGCGGCGAGATGAGCCTCGTCGGACCGCGCCCGCCGCTGCCGGACGAGGTGCGGAAATACGAGTGGTTGTTCCGCAAGCGCCTCTCGGTGAAGCCGGGCATCACCTGCATCTGGCAGATCAGCGGTCGCAACCATGTTTCCTTCGACCGCTGGATGGAGATGGACCACGAGTATGTTGAAAACTGGTCGCTGTGGCTCGACCTCAAGATCCTGTTCAAGACCGTCCCGGCCGTTCTTCTGAGCCGTGGAGCCTCCTGAAACCATCGTCATGACCGACAATCGACCCAAGGTTCTGGCGATTTCCTCCGGTGGCGGGCACTGGGTGCAGTTGTTGCGCCTGCGCCCCGCCTTCGAGGGCTGCGCGATTTCCTACGCCACCGTCGATGCGGGCTACCGCACCGACCTCGGCGAAGGCGCGGATTTCCACGTCATCCCGAACAGCACCCGCTGGAGCAAGTGGGACCTGCTGCGTTCCGCATTCCACGTCGTCCGCCTGCTGGTGAAACTGAGGCCCGACGTGGTGGTCACGACCGGGGCCGCTCCAGGTTTCTTCGCGGTGCGCTTCGGCACCTGGCTCGGTGCCCGCTGCGTCTGGATCGACAGCGTGGCCAACGCCGCCGAACTCTCCCTCTCGGGCAAAAAAGCGGGTGCCTTCGTTGATCTGTGGCTCACCCAATGGCCGTCGCTCGCCCGCGAGGGTGGCCCGCATTTCACCGGCAGCGTGCTGTGAGCCGCGACTGATTTCCGATCATGATTTTCGTCACCGTAGGAAGCGACATCCCCTTCGACCGCCTTGTCCGCACGGTCGATGCCTGGGCCCGGGAAAACCAGCGGCACGACGTGTTCGCGCAAGTGGGAAGGGGCGCGTGGGAACCGGAATTCATCCCGTTTGCCCCCATGCTCACGCCCACCGAGTTCCGCGAACGGCTCACGGCCGCCACGGTCATCGTGGCTCACGCCGGCATGGGCACCATCCTTTCGGCCCTCCAACATTCCAAGCCGGTGCTGGTGATGCCCCGCCGCGGCAAACTCGGTGAAACCCGCAACGACCACCAGATGGACACCGCCCGGCAGTTGCTCGAACTCGGAAAGGTGAATGTGGCCTTCGATGAGGAAGAACTGCGGACACAGCTCGACACACTCGGCGAGATCGAAGTCCGCGAGCCGATCTCGCCATACGCGGAACTCGATTTGATTTCCGGACTCCGAGCGTTCATTCACGGGCATCCGCTTCCCCATGTGAAGTCATGACGAGTGGTCGCACCGACTACCACGGAGCGAATGCGGATTCCATGGGCAAGGTCGGTTCCATGGAATCAGGCCGGCGCGACGCGGTCGAATTCCTGCGGATCCTCGCCGCCTGCGGAGTGGTGTGGTTTCACACGCCCGGGGGTGCTTGGAAGGACATGGGATACGCCGGGCTGCTCGGTTTCGTGATGATCTCCTCCTATTTCCTGATGGTCGGCGCACGGAAGGACGTGGCCGGTGTCTATTTCCACAAGCGAATTTCAAGGGTCATCGCTCCCTGGGCGTTCTGGATGCTGGTGTATGGCGCCTTCAACCTCATTCGCGGCAAGGACCTCTTTCCGTCGTCCGAAGGGATCGTGACCGGACTGCTCACTGGAACATGGATCGGACTTTGGTATTTGCCCTTCGTGCTGGTGATGGCGGCGTTGGTTTTCTTCTTCGCGAAGGCTACGGCCGACATTCCCGCATGGGTGGGGTCCGGTTTGTGGTTGATACTCGGAACCAGCGCGATGCGGATCCTGCCGAGCCTGGATGCAAAGTGGCTGGCTCTTACCCCATGGGCGCAGTGGCTCAATGCGTTGCCTGCGGTCTTTTTCGGATTGTCGATTCATGAAGCCCTGCGCCTTCCAGTCGTCCCACGATGGACCTTCTTGCTGTTGACAGTGGTGTTGGTCGAGGCCGTAGCTGTATGGATGTGGCATGGTCATCGTGGCGTTTCCATCACCTACGGGCTCTCGATCGTTCCGGTGGCCGCCGCATTTTTGTCGAACGCCCGATTGCCGCGAAGGCTTGTCGCAGGTGGAGCCCTTTGTCTCGGCGTGTATTTGATGCACGCACTTTTCATCGGCGGTTTTCGAATGATTCCCTCAATCAGGAATTCGCCGCTTTTGCTCTTCGTGCTGGCTGTTATGCTCTCATTCGGCGTCACCGCGGCGCTTCAGCGCAACCGGATTTCGAAATCGGTTGTGTGAATGCCCCCTCATCCTCCATGAACCAGGAAACAACCTACGTGCTGGTGACCCCCGTCCGCGATGAAGAAGCGACGATCGGCAGAACGATCGCCTCCGTGGTGCGGCAGACCATCCGGCCCGCCGAATGGGTGATCGTGAGCGACGGATCGACCGACAGGACGGACGACATCGTGCGGGAGGCCGCTGGGAATCACCCGTGGATTCGGCTGTTGCGTCTCGATCCCCGGCCGGGCCGGAGTTTTGCCGCGGTCGTGCACAATACGGAGAAGGGCATCCGGCACCTGGAAACAACCGATCACCGGTTTCTCGGCTTGCTGGACTCGGATGTGGAGTTTCAGGAGGACTATTTCGAGCAGATCATCAACCGGTTCATCGCAGAGCCGAAGCTGGGCCTCGCTGGAGGCGTGGTGATCGACGTTGGTCTTCCCCGCGACCGCTTTCCGCGCAACCGTATCGACGTGCCGGGTGCCGTGCAGTTTTTCCGCCGCAAGTGCTTCGAGAAGATCGGCGGCCTCGTTCCCATTCCGGAAGGCGGGTGGGACGGAATGACCTGCGCGATGGCGCGCATGCACGGATACAAGACGAGCCTGTTCACCGACCTTGTCGTGGACCACCTCAAGCCGCGGAACATCGCCGAGGGAAACATGGTGCGCCGCAAGTGGCAGATGGGTGTCCGCGACTACGCCGCCGGATATCACCCGTTGTTCGAGGCCATCAAGTGTGCGAGCCGGCTCAAGGACCCTCCATTCGCGATCGGTGCGATCGCCTGGTGGATCGGCTATTGCACCGCGGTGCTCCAGCGGCGCCCGAGGATCGTTCCGCCAGAGGTGGTCGATTACGTTCGGAAGGAGCAACTGGACCGCCTTGGGCGGACCTTTGGCTTGAAACAGCGGTGTCTGGAGCCCGCTGGAGTCGATCTCCCCGAAATGCGATGAAACTCTCGATCCTGATCGTCAACTGGAACTCCAAGGATTACCTGAGGGAATGTCTCCGTACGGTTCGGGAAACCTGTGCCGAACTCGACCCCCAGGTCGTGGTTGTGGATGGAGGTTCCTTTGACGGAAGCGCGGAGATGCTTGCGGCGGACTTTCCCGAAGTGGTTTTCGTGCAAAGTCCCGACAACATCGGCTTCGGCAGGTCCAACAACCTCGGATTCACCAAAGCGACCGGGGAATTGCTGCTGCTTCTGAACCCGGACACTGAGTTGCGGCCCGGTGCGGTCGCCAGCCTCATCCGCTGCCTTGAGGAACTCCCCGACGCCGGGTTGATCGGCGCGCGCCTTCTGAATTCGGACGGCAGCCTGCAATATTCCAGCGTCCATTCGCTTCCGACGCCATGGAACGTGGCCTTCGATTCCGATTGGGGCCGACGCAGGTGGTGGCGCCGGCAAGGCCCACCTGCCGGAGGCCTGCCTTGCGAGGTTGAGGCCGTGTCCGGGGCCTGCATGCTCTTGCGTACGAAGGATTTCCGCAAACTCGGAGGCTTCGACTCCCGCTATTTCATGTATGCCGAGGACATGGACCTTTGCTTCCGTCTGCGACAGACCTGCGGCAGGATCTACCATGATCCTCGCGCCGAAGTGCTGCATCATGGCGGCGGCAGCTCGCGGACGCAGTTCAGCAAGTTTTCAGCAGTGATGATCCGTGAAGCTGTCCGTGTCTACATCGAAACCCACCATGGAAAGGCGCAGGTTCTGCTATACCGATTCCTGATGGCTCTTTCGGCCCTAACTCGGATGGCGATCCTCGTGCCAATCTGGCTGTTGGCTTCCGGCGGAAAACGAATCACGACCAGGGTTTCCCTCTTGAAATGGATTTCGGTGTTTCGCTGGGCGCTCGGGCGGGAAACCTGGGCGGAGGAGCGCTTCCAAGCCCCTTCCTCGATTCCATCGACCGACTTTTCGATCGCTGGTTCCGGATGACGTCCCGCTTGATTTTTTTCGATTATCGCCTTCTCTCTTCATAAAAGTCGGGCGATCCGGCCTTGATCGACCGGGTCCTGATGCCGTAGATTGCTTGAAAGAATAAAAAATCAAGATATGAATCATTCTCCGATATTCCGGAAAACGTCCGGGAATCCGTGGATCGTGCGTGTCCTCCTGCTTGCCTTGGTCCTCACATCCGGGTGGCTACGGGGCGCGAGCTCCGTGTCCAGGAACGGCGTGACCTGGACATTCGATCGCGACTGCACGACCGGCCAATATGTGACGGGCGACCCGTGGGTGGTCGGGCCTGTCACGATTGTCTCGATCACTCCAAAGCCGGTGGATGGCAGAAACGGGACGATGATCAACCCTTCGACCGGGACCACGCAGGGTTTCGACAAGGATTTCATCAAGGGCTACAACGACTACGTTTCGGCGTTGAACGTCGGACAAAGTCTTCCTCTTACCGTTCCTGTCAACAGCTCGGTGGTGTCGAGCATCACCGCGGACGCCTACACCCAGTTCAACACCATCGAGATGTTCTCGGTATTGACGGTGGTCGCGTCCCAGCCCGATGCGGGAAGTTTCCGCCCGCCGGTGGTGGGTTCCGGAAGCAAAGCGAGCCTCTGGAAGGAATCGCAACTCGACTACAGCAAGCTCAACAGCCTTCCGAAATCCTCGATCGCGTCCCTGCCGGCGATCGGGAATTATGAAACATGGTTCAGCTATCCGTGGGTCGAATTGAATCCGACGTGGACCGGTCGGTATGTCCACACGTCGTACATGGCCCCCTCCGGCTACGGGAAGGACATCGCACACCGCACGGGTGACGCCGCCCTTTTGCTGAATCTGGACTTCACCAATACCCAGAAGCGCAAACTGCTCATCGGCTTGGTGCAGGCGGGGATCGACAACTACGGATTCATCCTTGGAGGAGGAACCTGGTTCAACGATGGGGGTCACAATGTCGGCAGGTTGTCGCCGGTGATCGTTGCGGCGGGTGTGCTGAATGACAGCCGGCTGAAGGCTGTGATCAAGGGGGGCGGCCTGAAGTTTCAGGAATTCCAGAGCACCTTCTTCGTCAGCCAGAACGACGTGAATTTCACCGGTCGCGTGGGCACCAACGGCCAGCAATCATACCCCTACACCGCTTCTGACATCGGGATGCCCGAATGGGGGATCCGCCACACGGGGGCCCCCCAGTACGACAACAACTTCTGGTCTGCGCTCTATCGCGACATCAACGGTTCGTGCCACACCGCACCGACCATGACCGCACGGGTGATGGGGATGAGGACGACGATCGGTTGGGAACCGTTGTTCCAATATGCCGAACGCCATCTCACGTATGAGCAGAGCGCGTCATACAAAGGCGAGTTCAACTCCAATCCCACGCCGGCGTTCCACAAGCAGTTCTACAACAGCTTCAAGAATGCTTCGGCCCCCGACGGGAGTGGCGGAACGGAGCCGGTCGTGTATGATTTCGCCGTGGACGACCTGATCAAGGTGACGAAGACGACGAACGTGCGTCAGAGCGGAGCCTTGACCGCCACCAAGTTGGGAGAACAGCCCGTCGGGGCCGCGGGAGTTATCGTCGACGGTCCGGTCGGCCCGGACGCCGACAACATCACATGGTGGAAAGTGAATTTCCATGACGGCGTGGACGGCTGGACGGGGCAGGACAACTATGTGCTGGTGACTCCTCCGGTCAGGCCGGCGATCAAGACGGTCGAAGAGAAAACCAACAACTGACGCTCCCGCGCCTTCTTGTGAGTCCCCTTTTGCTGGTGCTTTGCGTCGTGCTTTGCGCGATGCAATTCCGTTTGTCGCGGGCTTGGGCGTTCCTGCCACTGCTGGTCGCCGCATGCCATACTCCCTACATTCCGTTCATGGCCGGGATGACGGTCGCAAGGACCGTGGTTCTTTGCGGGCTGCTTCGCGCGGGGCTCAACGGGTGGCTCTCCTGGTCCATCCGCAATTCATTGGACCGACTGGTCGCCGTGTTCGCCGTGCTCGTGTTGTTCAGTACGATCGGGCACGGGTGGGAACACAACAATCCGCTAATGGCGCGGTTGAGGCTGGTGGTCGATGTCGTCGGCACCTTCCTCTACATGCGGGCCTACCTTGCGGACCGTGACTCCTTGGAGCGATTTGCCGTCGGCCTTTCGCTGGTCCTCGTCCCTTTCGCGCTTTTCATGGTGATGGAGAAGCAATCCGGATTGAACCCATATGCGATCGTGGGTGCCGGGAACCTCCATTCGTTGATCCGTGAGGGTGAGTTCCGGGCACAAGGGCCGTTCGGAACACCAATCCTGGCCGGCACGGTCGGAGCCGGGGCGATTCCCTTGTTCATCGCACTGTGGAACAATCGGAGGAAGTTCGCCCTCACCGGTATCATCGCGGCTGTGGTGATCGTGTATGCCTCCGCTTCCAGCGGGCCCATCAGCACCATGGCGATCGGACTGGCGATGGTTGCTTTCTGGAAATGGCGGGTACACCTGAAGCCGGCACTGATCGGTTTTGGGATACTTCTATTGATCCTGCAGATGTTCAAAAACCGGCCGATCTGGTATTTGATGGCGTTGATGGATCTGGTGGGGGGCAGTACCGGATGGCACAGGGCATACTTGATCGACATGGCGGTCCAGCATCTGGACGAGTGGTGGCTCCTCGGGACCGACTTCACGCGGCATTGGATGCCCTACGGCCTCGCGGCCGTTCCCGAGCATTGCGACTTGACGAACTACTACATCCATCTGGGAGTCATGTCCGGATTCGGGGTGATTATCTGCCTCCTTGTGATCCAATGGAGGTCGTTCCGCATATTGTCGGAACGCATGCGCGAACTCCGAGGTTCGGACCCAGCCGCTGAGTTCGACCTCTGGTGCATCATGTCAATCTTCATCGCCCATGCGGTCACCTTCCTGTCGATTTCGTATTTCGATCAGGTCTACGTGTTCTTCTGGGGGCTTCTGGGTGGCCTGGCCGGATTCCTGCTGCCGTCTGAAGACGAGGAACCGGAAGAGGACGAACTTCCGCCGGCCGATCTGCGACCGTTGGTCTGGGGCAGGGGGCGGGCCGCGATCCGCTCCACCGGGGCCGGGCCGGAAACCATTGGTTAATTCCCTAACGACATGAATCAAGACGACACGGTTCGGTGCGGGCCGGCATTACCACGGCGGGGGATAAACCTGGTGATGGCGGTCATTCACAAGTTCCGTTGGTCCCCGCGCTTCGGAACATTCGGATTCCGTTCCCGAATCGTTGCGCCGGACATGCTTACGAATACCCGCGGCATCCACATCGGAAGGCGGGTCAGCATTTTGAAAGGAGCGAGAATCGAGGTGGTCGGTCAGGCCGCGGGCGACGAATCCCGGATCGTGATCGGGGACAATACGAGCATCCAAATGTATTTTCACGTCGGTGCCGCCGAATCGGTGACGATCGGCAAGGATGTTCTCATCGCCGGGCGGGTCTATATTACAGACCACGACCATGAGTTCGAGCATGCGACCCTCCCCGCGCGTCACTGCAAGGGACTGCGAACGAAGCCGGTGGTGATCGAAGATGGGGTCTGGCTGGGCGAAGGTTGTGTGATTCTGAAAGGAGTCACGGTCGGCAAGCGTGCGGTTGTTGGCGCGAACGCGGTCGTCACCAAGAACGTTCCGCCGGGAGCGATTGTCGGTGGCATTCCCGCGCGAGTGATCCGGGTGATCGATCCCGTTTGAGAATCTGGAACTGTCACATGTTGGTTTCCATCATCATTCCTGCATTCAACCGCGAGAGCACCATCGCCGCCTCGGTGGAGAGCGCGTTGGCGCAAGACCACCCTAAAATCGAGGTGATCGTCGTGGACGACGGTTCGACCGATGGAACAATCGGAGAGCTTGAACGGTTCGGGGACCGGATCGTGGTGATCCGCCAGCCGAACGCGGGACCGTCCGCGGCGCGCAATCGCGGAGTCGCGAACGCGAAGGGCGAGATCGTGGCGTTTCTGGATTCTGACGACCTGTGGCTGCCAGGAAAGGTCTCGCGGCAGGTGGCGCTGATGGAGCGGGCGAGTTCCCGCTTGGTTTGTTGCGTTTGCAACGCGGAGGTAAAGGGGGCGGGCGGATACTCGATCGGAAACACGTTCGATTACGCGGGAATTCGTCCCGACTTCATCGAGGGTGTTTGGACGAACCCGCAGGAGGTGCTTTCCACCCGCTTCCTCCTGTTCAACCAGGTCGTCGCGATCCGGCGCGAAGCGTTCGACCTCGTCGGGGGGTTCAACGAGAAGCTGAGGCTGCTGGAGGACTACGAGCTGTCATTGCGCCTTTCAACCTCTGGAGACTGGGGCCTGATCCGCGATCCGCTGGTCGTGAAATACAACGATACCAATGGAATCGGAGTGGAATGCATGACCGATTACAGGCGCCATCTCGTTGTAAAGCACGAGGTGATTTCCGAAGTCCTGCGGGTCGGTCACGGCCTGGATCGTGCCTCGCTCCGGAATCTCGAGCGCGAGTTGGTTGACATCGGAGTCTTGCTCAAGGCGGCGGACCTGAAGGCCGGAGAAAAGGCGCTGCCGCGCATGACCGGACGTGCCATGGAGTTTTTTGCGAGGGGGCGCAAGGCCCTGAGAAGGCGCGGACCCTCATGGCCGCGATTCGCCGGACACGCGATTTAGGCTTGAGAAGACCAGCTCGGGCATTCACCCAAACACCTGAAAATGAACGAAGTCACCATCGAAGCAGGGCGCGCCGAGCGTCAGTATTGGCGCGATCTCTGGCGCTACCGTGAGTTGTTTTACTTTCTCGCCTGGCGCGACATCCTGGTGCGCTACAAGCAGACCGTGATCGGCGTGGCATGGGCCGCGTTCCGGCCGCTGCTCACGGTGGCGATCCTCACCTTTGTCTTCGCGCGGCTCGGCAGGATGGTTCCGGAGAACTATCCGGCGCCCTTGTTCATCTTCTGCGGGATGTTGCCCTGGCAGTTTTTCGCGACCGCGTTCGCGGAAAGCGGAAGCAGCCTGGTGTCCAACGCGGGGATGATCTCGAAGGTGTATTTCCCGAGGTTGGTCGTTCCCGTCAGCAGCGTGATCACCAGCTTCGTCGATTTCCTGATCTCGATGGTGATCATGTCCGGATTCATGATCTACTACCAGTTCATGCCGCCCGCGGCGATCGCCATGCTTCCGGTGTTCATGCTCATGGCATTCGCGACGGCCTTCGGCGGTGGACTGTGGATTTCCGCGCTGATGGTGCGCTACCGCGACTTCCGGTTCATCGTTCCGTTCGTGGTTCAACTGGGCCTTTATATCTCTCCAGTGGCATACGATTTCACCCGCGTCCCCGAGGAATACCGCCTCGCCTATTCGTTGAATCCGATGGTCGGCGTGATCAGCGGATTCCGCTGGGCCATTCTGGGAGAACCGAATCCCTACCCCTTGTCCTTCGCGATCTCCGGCGTGGTCATTGTTTTGATCATCGTCACGGGAGTCGCCTATTTCCGGAAAACCGAGAAAACGTTCGCCGACGTGATCTGACGCGGCCCGGCAACACGAATCTCCCCATCGACATGAGCGAAACCATCATCGAGGTCAAAGATCTCTCCAAGTGCTACCGCATCGGCCGCAACACCTCCAAAGGCGACGGCCTCCGCCACGTGCTCGAATCAGCGGTGCGCGCCCCGTTCGCATGGCTCAAGCCGGAGGAGCGTAAACAACGGGCCAGGACCGAGGACTTCTGGGCCGTCCGCGATGTCTCCGTCGAAATCAAACGCGGGGAGATGGTAGGCATCATCGGCCGCAACGGCGCCGGCAAATCGACTCTCCTGAAACTGCTGAGCCGCATCACCGAGCCGACGAAGGGCAACATCCGCCTGCGCGGACGGGTCGCCAGCCTTCTGGAAGTCGGCACGGGATTCCATCCCGAGCTCACCGGGCGGGAGAACATCTATCTCAACGGTGCGATCCTCGGGATGAGCCGGGTCGAGATCAAACGCAAGTTCGACGAGATCGTCGCGTTTTCGGAGATCGAGAAGTTCCTCGACACCCCGGTGAAGCGCTACAGCTCCGGCATGTATGTGCGCCTTGCCTTCGCGGTGGCGGCGCATCTGGAGCCGGAGATCCTGATCGTCGACGAGGTGCTGGCGGTGGGCGACGCCGAGTTCCAGAAAAAGTGCCTCGGGAAAATGGAGGATGTTTCCCAGCAGCAGGGACGCACGGTGATTCTCGTGAGCCATCAGATGCCGGCGATCCAGAACCTGTGCACGCGCTGCCTGCTCATGGACAAGGGCCAGCTCATCATGCAGGGCGGCACCGATGAAATCGTGAATTCCTACATGACCAAGGGCGCCGCGCTCGCCACCGAAGGGCTGGTGGACCGCGAGGACCGCACCGGCAAGGGCAACGTGCGCATCACTTCGATCGACCTCCGGGATCCGGACGGCAACGTCATCCACGAGGCGATCTCCGGGCACGATGTGGTGCTCAGCCTCGGCTACGAGACCAAGGACGGCGCGGAGGTCAACGACTGCGTCTTCTGCGTCGAGGTGGCCAAGGACCTGAAGAACTATTTCTCGCTTTCCTCGGCGCTGGTCGACCGCAGGCCGTTGTCCGTCCGCGGGCGCGGGCGCATCGATTTCCTTGTGCCGAACTGGCCGCTCATGGGCGGCCGATATCATATCAATTTCTATGTGGGTTCCAACAAAGGCGTGGAGGATTACCTCAACGACGCCTCGGTGATCGATGCGATCGACGGGGACTTCTACGGAACCGGCAAACTCCACCATGAGGGGTGGCAGGGTGTTTCCGTGCTTGTGAAACACTCGTGGACAAAGCATGAAGAGGGCTGAGGAAACCCTGCGGCCGGACCGGTGTCCGGGCCGCGACAGGTTTCCCCGAAGTCCTGAATGAACTCCGCCGGGAGTCGAGGCAGCGCTGTGCCGCCACCGTTGGTGGCCGGCTGCCTGTGGATATTGGCGTGCGGAGCGGCGGACTGGTGGTCCGGGCCCGAGCTGTTGGTCTCGGCGCTTTATCTGCCGGGCATCCTGTGGATCGCCTGGCACAGCGGCCGCATCGTTGGTCTGGCGGCAGCCGCGTTCGCGTCGGTCGTGTGGCTGACGGTGGACCTGTACACCCGCGGCGGGTATCCCCAGATGTGGATCCTGCTGTGGAACGGGTGCACGCGTTTCCTCGTCTTCGGAACGACGGCATGGCTGGCCTCCGAGATCCGGACGCGGCGGATCGCCGAGGACGCCCTGCAGCGGCAGACGGCGATCCTCGGCTCGATCCTCGACAGCATGAGGGAAGGGGTGGTCGTGGCGGACAAGGACGGCCGCATCCTGATGTGCAACCCGAGCGCCGCGGAATGGTTCGGTGAGGGTGCGGTCGGCGGCCGTTTGGCCGACTGGGTGGATGCGAACCTGGACGACGCCCATGCGGACTCCGCCGCGGGCAGGCTGCTCCGCAAGGCGGGCGAGGGGGTGGATGGCAGTGGCGAGCTGGTGATCCAAGGCGCGCGGAAGGGTGCGGACCGGATCGTCGGATTCAGCACCCGGCGGCTGCAGGGCGGGCGCGCGGACCGGGACGGAGTGGTGGTTGTTTTCACGGATCTCACGGACCGGCGCGAGCTTGAGCGCGAGATCGCGAGGGCCGCCGAGCGGGAGCGGCAGCGGATCGGACGCGACCTTCACGACGGGCTGTGCCAGGAGCTGGTGAGCATCAGCTTCGCCGCGGATGCGCTGACGATGGATCTCGATCGTCTGGGCATGGCGAAGCAGGCGGCCTCGTTGGAGGAACTCGCGCGCCTCGTCCGCAGCTCGAACGTGAAGGCCAAGTCGCTGGCCCGCGGATTGTTCCCCACCGGACTCGACGAGAGCCTGGACGTCGCGCTGCAGTCGCTGGCGGCGACGGTTTCCGCCCGCTCGGGGATCGCCTGCGCGCTGGAAAACGAGGAGCCGCTCCCGGAACTCGGCCGCGAGATCGAGAGCCATCTTTTCCTCATCCTCCGCGAGGCCGTGCTCAACGCGGAGCGCCACTCCAGCGCCGGGAGGATCCGCATCGTCGCCACCGCCACCGGGCACGAGCTGGTCCTCGAGGTGATCGACGACGGTGACGGCATCCCGGAAGGCGTCGCCAGCCCCGGCATCGGCCAGCGGATCATGAAATACCGCGCCGGATTGATCGGCGCGGACCTTGAGATCCAGAGCGCGCCCGGCGAGGGCGCGTACGTCCGTTGCCGGATCCCGCTCGCCCATTTTTCCCATCAACCAATACAACCATGAACTCCAATGCCACGGGTCCCAAGCGGATCTTCCTGGTGGACGACCATCCGATGGTCCGCGAACGTCTCGCGCAGCTCTTCGAGCAGACGACCGACCTGCAGGTGTGCGGGGAGGCGGACGACGTGTCGGGTGCGGTCGATGCCATCGGCCGGGTCGCCCCCGACATCGTGATCATCGACCTGAGCTTGCGGAACTCGAACGGCCTCGAGCTGATCAAGGACATCAAGGCGCGGGGCTGGAAGTTTCCGCTGCTGGTCCTCTCGATGCACGACGAGGCGATGTATGCCGAGCGGGTGCTTCGCGCGGGCGCGGCGGGATACATCAGCAAGCAGGAGGGCAGCCAGGAGATCCTGCGGGCGATCCGCAAGGTGCTCGATGGCAAGATTTATCTCAATGCGGAGGTCGCGGCGGGTGTGCTGCACCGCATCGTCGGCAGCGCCGGGCAGGACAAGCGCAACCCCGTCGAGTCCCTCGCGGACCGCGAGCTGGAGGTGTTCCAGTTGATCGGAAACGGTCATTCCACCCGGCGCATCGCCGAGATGCTCGGCCTGAGTGTGAAGACGGTGGAAAGCTACCGGGCGCGCATCAAGGAGAAGCTCGCGCTGGACGACGGCGTGCAGCTCCTCCAGCGCGCGGTGCAGTGGGTGGAGCACTCGAATTTCAAGCGGGGCGACGACGACGACCGGTAGGGCCGCGCCCCTCAGGCATTCGAGACAGCGCCCGGATTCACGGAAACGGAGAGATATGCCAACATGACGACGGTTTCGCCTCTCGGCGGAGCCGCGGATGGAGGAGTCCGGCGGCCGGGTGTTCCGGCCGGGACGAATCCATCCGCAACCAACCGTCCCCCCTACGTTGGCCATGTCGCCGGGCATCCTCCGCTATCTGCAACAACACAAGCTGCCCACCGCGATGCTCGCGATGAAGCGGGCGTTCCGGAAAACCCTGACCGAATGGGACGCCCGGATGCTGCGCGAGCACGTGGCCACCCTCGGCGCGAAATGGCCGGTCCGGGGAAGGGCCTTGTTGTCGTACCGGATCGAGGCGTTCGTGCTGCCGCCGGAAGACCCACTTCTGGCGCGGCACACGAACTTCTGGCAATCCGCCGAGATGGCGGCCACCCTCGCGGAACTCGGATACGATGTGGATGTCATCGACTACCGGAACACGAGCTTCGTGCCGGAGAAGAAATACGACATCTGCATCGACGTCCGGGACAACCTCGAGCGGCTGGCGCCGGTGCTGGGGCCTTCGTGCCTCAAGGTGTTCCACATCGACACCGCGCACCTGCTGGTCCACAACGCGCGGGAGTCCGCGCGGCTCGCCTCGGTGCTGCGGCGCCGCGGTGTGGTGCTGCCGCCCGCGACGTGGCAGAAGCCGAACCACGGGATCGAGGTCGCGGACGTCGCCACGGGAAACGCCGGGGAGTTCGCGATGTCGACGTTCCGCTACGCGGGCAAGGTGATCCACCCGGTGCCGGCGCCCATCGCGCGAGACTTCGAATGGACCTGTGACAAGGATTGGTTTTCCGCCCGCCGGCGTTTCGTCTGGTTCGGCAGCAACGGGCTGGTGCACAAGGGGCTCGACCTGGTGCTGGAGGCCTTCGCCGGCATGCCGGACCGCCACCTCGTCGTCTGCGGGCCCATCGATCGCGAGCCGGACTTCGTGAACGCATATCACAAGGAGTTATATGAAACTCCGAACATCGAGACCGTCGGCTGGATCGATGCGGGGGGCGCGCGTTTCCGCGAGATCGCACGTTCCTGCGGCGCGGTGGTGTTTCCGAGTTGCTCGGAGGGGCTCAGCACCAGCACGCTGGAGTGCATGCACGCGGGGCTCATCCCGGTGGTGACCCGCGAGACGGGCGTGCCGACCGAGCCCTTCGGCGTGCGCATTCCCGCGCTGACGGTGGATGCCGTCCGCGGCGCCGTCCGTGCGGTGGCCGATCTCTCGCCCGAGCAGCTCCGGCATTTTTCCGCCCTCGCCTGGGAACACGCCAGGGAGAACCACACCCGGGCCCGTTTTTCGGAAGTTTACCGCGGGATCATGGCCGGGATCGTCAATGCGCCGCGCGCGGAGAAACAACTGGTCTGTTAGGTCGGGCGGCGTTCGATCCAGCGCCAGCCGTCCACGCTGGCGATCCAGCCGCGGCCGTCGAGCGGGTGGGCGTCGATGTGGTGCATGCCCGCGGCGTTCCAACCGGTGCCGCTCGGGCCGGCGAGACCGTCTCCCGGGACCGGGCGCTCGCGGTAGCGGGTGGGGGTGAGTTCGGTGATTTCGAAGGCGTGCACACGCGTCCCGTAGAAGGGCGCGCAATCCTGGGCGAGGCGGAACAAACGACCGTCCCGCGACTGGATCCGTCCCGCCGGACGGGAGTGGTGGCGGTTGCCGCGGAGGATCGGGCTTTTCGGGTGTTCCGTCCATGGACCATGGAGCTCTTCGGCGTGGAAAAGATGCACGTTTTCCGCGTGCCAGCGGAGCCGGTGGCCGCTTCCCGCGAACATCCACCAGCGGCCGTTGTGCCGGAACACGGTGGGGTCCACCCACTCGCCTTCGATGAGGTTTCCCGCGTGCTCCCACTCGAATGGGTAGGCAACGGGGCGGTAGCAGCGGACCGTGCGCGCCTGGTGGGATTCCGGGATCAGAAACGGAACGCCGGCGCTCTCGACGATGGACGGATAGGAAAGGTGGAACGGCTCGGTGAGCACGACGCGTTCGTAGCGCCACTCGCGCCCGTCCGTGCTCGAGGCCACGGCGATCCGGCCGGTCTGCGTGGGCGCGTCCACCGCCTCGAAGAACAAATGCCAGCCGTCCGCGCTCCGGTGGAGGAACGGGTCGGCCACCAGGTCGCAATCCATATCTCCCACGTCGCCGGGGACGAGGATCGGATTGGTCACGCCGGGGTGGGGGACGAGGCGCAGCGGGTCGTCCCCGGCGTAGAGGGCGATCGACCAGCCGTCGCGTTTCGTCGGATCGACGGCCGGCTGGGCGGCGAGCATGCGGCGCTCGTGGAGCGCGCGCCACCAGCGGCGGGATTTGCGGATTCCGGTGCGGAGCGGGTTCATGGTGCGGCGGCCGGCTTGGTCGCCCGGACGAGGACGACCATTTGGTAGTCGGGATCGTTGGCTTCGAGTTCCTCGGTCCGCAGTTCGTCGGCGAGCAATCCGTGGAGGAACGCGATGCAGGTGAGCACGTTGCCGCGGGTTTCCACCTCGAAGCAGCCTTCGGGAAACACCTCGCCGAGCAATCGGCCGGCGGAGTCCGAGGTGAAGCGCCAGCAGTCGCCCCAGTGCTGCATGTCGTAGCGGGCGATCTGGGAAATGCCCGGCTCGGTGAGCAGCAGAGTGCCGCCGGGTGCGAGGATGCGGTGGATCGTGCGCAGCGCGGCGCGGACATCGAAGATGGTGAAGAGCACCTGGGTGAGGATCACGCAGTCGAACGCGTTTTCCGGAATCCCCGCGCCGGTGACGAGGTCGCCGATGATCGTTGCCTCCGGCGCCCCCGCCGAGACATGGAGCACGTCCGAGCGGGTCACCCGCGCGCCGCCGAAACGCAGGGTGTAGGCATTGTCCGCCACCTCGAGCACGCGGCCGCGGATGAGGTCCTGGTTTCTCTCCAGAAAGCCCTCGATGAAATAGCGGTCCACGCAGCGGCCGCCGGTTTCCCAACCGAAGTTGCGGCGGATGGGGCGGACGCTGCGCCAGCGCCGCAGCCACGCCTTGCCGGGGGGCGGCGGATCCATCAGCCACGGAATCCGGCGGCGCGTCCAGCGGCGGACGGATCGGACGGCGTGGCGGGCCGGCATCGGGATCCAGCGCGTGAGACTCATGGCGGCGGGGGGAAAACTCCGACCGGACTGGCAGATCCGCCGCGCCGCGGAAAGCCGGAACGGCGGCCCCGCGGGAAATCGAGCAAGTCCCCGGCAGGCGGCATGGGAAGCGCCCCGTCGGCGGCGATTGCAGGCTGGCATCTGGCGTGGGAAACGCTTCGATGCGTCACCCGTTCCGGGTTTGCGAATGAAAGTCCTGATGATGCACCGCAACGACGGCCGGCTCGGCGGAGCGCAGGTCCAGATGCATCGTTTGCGCGAGGGTCTCCGCGGCCGTGGCGTGGACGCGCGGGTGCTCTGCCGCGAGGTGTCCGGCGCGGATGCGGTGGCGATGCCGTGGATGCCGGCGGCGGAGCGCGCCATCGGTTGGTTCACCCGGCGGGCGGGCTGGAACGACATCCATTTGCTCAGTTCCCACCGGGTCGCCGGTCTGCCGGCGGTGAGGGAAGCGGACGTGCTGGACCTGCACTGCCTGCACAGCGGGACCTTCAGCTATCTGGCGCTGCCGGGCCTGAGCGCGGCGAAGCCGGTGGTTTTCACGGTGCACGACATGTGGCCGTTCACCGGCCACTGCCATGCGAGCCTCGACTGCGACCGTTGGAAATCCGGATGCGGCAGGTGCCCGTATCCGGAGACCGAGCCGGCGGTCCGCCGCGACGGCAGCGCCATCGAATGGAGGCTGAAAAAGCGGGCCTACGAGGCGTCCGATCTTATGTGGGTGGCGCCGAGCCGTTGGCTTGCCGAGCGGATGCAGGAAAGCATGCTCGGCGGTCGCGACGTGCGCGTGATCCCGCACGGGGTGGATCCCACGGTTTTCCGTCCCCACGACAAGACGGAGGCGCGGAAAAACCTCGGGATTTCTCCGGATGCGACGGTGCTCGGCTGCGTGATCGACCGCGCGGACCGCCCGCTCAAGGGCGCGGACCTGCTGCGGGAGACTCTCGGCCTGCTGCCGGCGGAGTTGCGGCGGAATTGCGTGCTGCTGTTCGCCGGCCATGCGGGCGGGTTTCGTTTCGACGGATTTCCGGTCCCGGTGGTCGAACTCGGATACATCGGGGACGACGGACACAAGGCGCTCGCCTATTCCGCCGCGGACCTGCTGGTCAATCCGTCGCGGGCCGAGTCCTTCGGCCTGGTGGTGCTCGAGGCGATGGCCTGCGGCACGCCCGCCGCCGCCTTCGCGGTGGGAGGAGTCGCGGAATTGATCGAGCCGGACGCCACCGGCTGGCTCGCCAGGCCCGGAAATCCGCGGGACCTCGCGGCCTGCGTGGCGGCCGCGCTGGCGGATCGCGATGGGCTCGAAAAGATGTCCCGCGCGTGCCGGGAGCGGATTTTGCGGGACTTCACGCTTGAACGACAGGTGGATTCGTACGTAGAGGTGTATCGGGATGCGCGTTGCCGTTGGAGCGGCGCGTGACCCGCTCCTCCCTAATTGTCCCCCCCCGTCCGTCTGTTGCAGGCGGGCACCGCTATCCCCCCTGGCATGCAACTTACCCATCTCACGAACCGCGTTCTCCGCCCCATCACCCGGATCAAGCCGCTCCACCGGCCGCCGGTTTTCCTCCTCGGACACGACCGCTCGGGCACGACGTGGCTCGGGCGCACCCTCGGCCTGGCGCCGGACTCGATCTACCTCCACGAGCCGCTCAACGGCCACGCCAGCCAGCTGGGAAATTGGGACTGCTACAACCTGCACCTGCCTCCGGACGCGGGCAACGAGGCGTGCCAACGGATTTTCGACCAAGCGGTGCAGGGCGTCGGCGTGCGCAATCTCTCACGGGCCGAGATCCGCCAGCGGGTGTTCGGAAACCCGACGGTCGTGATCAAGGAAACCGGCGGCATGATGAACGGCGAGTGGTTCGCCCGGCGCTACGGCGCGAAGATCGCCGTGCTCATCCGCCATCCGGTGCCGTTGATCCTCTCGAACATCAAGATGGGTGCCCACAATGCCGACAACTGGCTCCGCAAACTGCGTGGGCAGGAGGGATTGATGCGCGAGTATTGCGCCGACGTCGACATCGACGCCGTGCTCGGTCCGAAGCCGGACGTGTTCACGAAATTCGCCATCGTCTATTGCATTCGCTACCGGGTGGTCCTCGCGCAGCTCCCGCGGAATCCCGACTGGCTGAACCTGCGATACGAGGACTTCTGCCACGATCCCATCGGCCAATTCCGCGATCTGTTCCGCGGACTGGAACTGAATTTCACCAGCTCGGTGGAAAACCTCATCCGGGAAAGCTGTTCCACGGACGGCTCCGAGGCGTTCTTCGGCACCAAGCGGATGACGAAGGAAATGGCGAACCGCTGGCGGTCCAAGGTGGCCGCGGCAGACGCCGCCAAGGTGCGCCGGGTGCTCGAAACCTTCGACTTTCCCGACTATCGCGATCCGTCGGATTGGCCGTGAACGAAGTTTCCGGTTCAAATTCCTTGATGATCAGGCCGGATCGGGTTCCGCTCGGCGCTTCGGGCACGCGATCGCGTGATGCCTTTTTCAAAACAATCTGCTAACCATCGTTTTCGGTACACGGCGCGCTTTGAGGCGTTCCGCGGACCTGATGCCTTCGAGCGGATTTCCCCCCTGAATGACTGTTACGCACCCATCCCCACCTGATTCGCGCCTGTTTGTGACGGATTCGTCAACGGCTGGCGCTGTCCGCAGGCCCCGTCCGGGCCTCAATCGGGGTGTCGCCACGCCAGTTGAACTCTTGACGTGTTCCCGCGTTTCTGGGTTTGCTCAAGCGAGGTTGGTTGACGGCTTTCGAAAAATTTCAACTCCTGTCCCTTCACGTTTCCGGGCGCGTTTCCCGGTTTTTTAAAAAACGAATCTCCCCACCACCATGAAAACGTTCCGCTCCATTCTGAATCTCACGGGTGCGTTCCTGTTGGCCAACCAGGGCCTGACGATCTGCCAGGCCGACGAGGCCCCGGTCCGGATCATGCCCCTCGGCGACTCGATCACGCAGGGCTGCTGCAGCGGCAGCGCCGTCGAAGGAGGATACCGCAACCGGCTCCATGACCTGCTCGACAGCGCGGGATACACGGTCGATTTCGTGGGAACCCAGAATGATGTCTCGAACCCGGCCCTTCCGGA
>JACKPZ010000038.1 GCA_024233135.1 Akkermansiaceae bacterium
CCACTCGTTGGTGGTCCGCTGGGCGTAGCCCTTCATCTGGAGCGCACGGCCGTTCAGCCCGATCATGCCCTTCTTGAAATCCGTTTTGCGGAAGCCGGTGCGGGTGACGACGCTGTCGAGCGGCTTTCCTCCGACGACCAACCGGGTGGTCACGTCGTAGAGTTTTCCGTGGCCCCAGCTCCACCATTCAAGCCCGGAGACCACCTGCGAAGCGCTTGCGACCGCGGTTTTTCCCGGTGCGATGGCGACCGGATTGTCCGCCCGGAAGGTGGCCAGCACCTTCCCGTCCGTGTCGGAAACCGTGACCTCGTAGCCGAATGTCATCGTTTTCTCCGAGTCGTTCCGCACCTGCGACTCGGCATGGATCGTCGCGCTTCCGCCATGAATGTCGAAGTCGGTGGCGTAGATATACACTCCCGTGGTGCCGAGCCCGTTGACGAGCGGCAGCGTCTGGTGCAGCGGCGCCGTGACGTGGAGGCGGACGTTCTTGGTGATGCCGCCGTAGTTCGCATTGAAATTGCGGTCGTTCCACTGGTAGCGCTGGCGGGTGCCTTGTTCGCGATAGTCCCATGCGTTGTCGGTGCGCACGGCGATCACGTTTTCTCCGGACCTGAGGTGCGGGGTGAGGTCGTAGCCCACGGCGGTGACGCCGTCCTCGTGAAATCCGAGCGATTCGCCGTTGAGGAAGATCTCGGCCCCCTGGCGGAAGCCTTCGAACTCGATGAAAACCCTCTGATCCGCGGCTTCCTTGGGCGGTGTGAACGATTTGCGATACCATGCGATCCCGGTGGGCAGCTTCTCGATGGAAACCCGGAACGCCTCATCCTCGTTCCACGCGTGGGGCAGGGTGACGGATTTCCAGTCCGTGTCGTCATGGTCGGGTTTCGCGGCTTCTTTCACGTCGTCCACCCGCAGTTTCCACCCGCCGTTGAAGTTCCACGTCGTCCGCCCGGCGGCAAGGGGTGCCGGAACGAGCGCTGCTACCATACAAACGGCCGCGGCGGCTGCCATCCCGCGGCCTTCGCCCCATGATCCCAGTCTCGAATTCGTCATCGCAGCGACGATACGGAGCGGATGACGGGTCTCTCCATAACCAAAATTGGGTAGGGCAAGCGGTTTCCGGCGGAAACGCCGATCACGCCCGAAACCCGATGCGGGGTTGCCAGATCCGGTGGGAATTGGCATTGCAGGGGCCGTCCGGGACGCGTAGAACCCCGCGTCTTTTTTTGGATTCCGCATTCTGAATACCCATGAAGCCTACCCTCCTCGTCCTCGCAGCAGGAATGGGCAGCCGATACGGCGGCCTGAAACAAATGGATCCGATGGGTCCCAACGGTGAAACCGTTCTCGATTATTCGGTCTTTGACGCCATCCGCGCCGGTTTCGGGCGGGTGGTTTTCATTATCCGCGAGGATTTCGCGGAGGCCTTCAAACAAGGCGTCGGCGCGCGATTCGCCGGCCAGATCGAGGTCGATTACGTGTTCCAGAAACTCGACGACCTGCCCGCCGGCTTCGGTGTTCCGGAGGGCCGCACGAAACCATGGGGCACGGCGCATGCCGTGCGCGCCGCGCGCGAGGCTGTGAAGGAGAACTTCGCCGTCATCAATGCCGACGACTTCTACGGCCGCGACGCCTACGCCCGCGCCGCTTCGTTTTTCTCCAATCTGCCGGATGGAGCCACCAATGCCGTCGCGATGGTCGGATATCCGCTGGAAAACACCCTGTCCGATCACGGCCATGTGAACCGCGGCATTTGCAAGATCGACGAGGAGGGCTTCCTCACCAACGTCGAGGAATACCTCAACATCGAGCGCGAGGGCGACGGCCACGTCCGTGGCAACGCGCTCGACGGAAAACGTCACGTCGTGCCCGCCGGTTCGCTCGTTTCGATGAATTTCTGGGCCTTCGGCCCCGATTTCTTCGGCCAGCTCGAGGAGGCCTTCGTCCGGTTCATGAACGAGTCCGGCGACCAGTTGAAGTCCGAATGCTACATCCCGACGGTGGTCGACCACCTCATCCACGGCGGCCACACCCAGTGTCCGGTGTTGCGGACGACGAGCCAGTGGTTCGGCGTCACTTATCCGGACGACAAACCGTTCGTCGTCGAATCGATCGCAAGACTGATCAAGGAAGGCGAGTATCCCACCGCGCTTGTTTGAATCCTGATTCCGTCTGATTGCATGTCCTCATCCACCGGCTCCCATGATCTCCGGGCCGTGTCGGAGGCCTTCGACCTCCGCGCGGATTTCGTCCACGCCCATCCGTATGGATCGGGCCACATCAATGACACCTACTGCGCCTGGTTCGACCAGGCCGGCCAGCGCCTCCGCTATATCATCCAGCGGATCAACCACAATGTCTTCAAGGATCCGGTGGCGCTGATGGAGAATGTCGAGCGGGTGACGCGTCACGCGCTCGCGGGCCTGCAGGCGGAGGGAAACCCGGAGTCCTACCGGCGCACCCTCGTCTGCATGCCGGCGAAGGACGGCAGGCCGTATCACAAGGACGCCGGCGGCAACGTCTGGCGTGTCTATCCGTTCATCGAGCGCGCCCGCGGCTACGATGAGATCGAAAACAACGAGCAGGCCTATCAGGCCGCGCGGGCATTCGGCGCCTTCCAGAAATTCGCCGCCACTCTCGGCGGAGATCGTCTGCACGAGACGATCCCGAATTTCCACAACACCCCGAAACGGCTCGAGGCGCTCGAGGCGGCCATCGCCGCCGACAGCGCGGGCCGCGCGACGGAGGTCGCCGACGAGATCGCGTTCGCAAGGGCGCGTGCCGCGGATTGCTCCCGCATCACCGACCTCATCGCCGCCGGCGGGATCCCCGAGCGGGTGACCCACAACGACACCAAGCTCAACAACGTGCTGCTCGACGACGTCACCGCGGAAGGCGTCTGTGTGATCGATCTGGACACCACCATGCCCGGCTCCGCGCTTTACGACTTCGGCGACATGGTGCGCACCGCCGCGCCGACCACCCGTGAGGACGATCCGGACCCGCGCAACATCGGCGTCCGGCTCGACCGCTTCGAAGCGCTGGTGAAGGGATACCTCAGCTCCGCGACATTCTTGAACGAGGCTGAGTTGGCGCATCTCGCGTTTTCCGGGAAACTTCTCACCCTCGAGTGCGGCATCCGTTTCCTAACCGACCACCTGCAGGGCGACGTCTATTTCAAGATCAAGCGCCCCGGCCACAATCTCGACCGCTGCCGCAACCAGTTCTCCTTCGTGAAATCCCTCGAAGAGAACATGGGGGCGATGGAGGAGATCGTGAATCGCCACGCCTGAGCGCGGCGCCCCCTTTGTTTCGAGTTCCGTGTTTTTGTTCGATCAGATCCTGTCTCCATGAAAATCCTCGTCACCGGCGGCGCCGGCTTCATCGGTTCCCACATTGTCGAATCCTATCAGGGCAGGGCGGAGGAGATCCGCGTGCTCGACAATCTCCGCACCGGCTACCGGCGGAATCTCGACGGTCTTGACCATACGTATATCGAAGGTTCCATCACGGATCGCGAGTTGGTGAAACGCGCCGTCGAGGGCGTGGACCTCGTGTTTCACATGGCGGCGATGGTCAGCGTGCCCGAGTCGATGTCGAAACCGGGGGAATGTGTCGATATCAACGTCCACGGGCTTCTCAACGTGCTGGAGGAGGCGTCCGCGGCCGGCGTGAGGAAACTCGTCTTCGCATCGTCCGCCGCCGTGTATGGCGACAATCCGGTGGTGCCGAAGCTCGAAACCATGCTCCCCGAACCGAAGAGCCCGTATGCCATCACCAAGCTCGATGGAGAATACTATCTCGGCATGTTCGAGCGCGAGGGGCTTCTGGAGACCGCGGCGATCCGCTTCTTCAATGTCTTCGGCCCGCGCCAGGACCCGAAGGGGGCCTATGCCGCGGCCGTGCCCATCTTCATCGAGAAGGCGGTCAAGGGCGAGGACATCACCGTGCACGGCGATGGCGAACAAACCCGGGATTTCATCTATGTGAAGGACATCGTCGGTGCGCTCTCGTTCGCCGCGGAAACCCCGGGTGTCACAGGTGTCTTCAACGCCGGCTACGGCGGCCAGATCACCATCAACCAACTCGCGGAGGGCATCGTCTCCACCGCGGGTTCGTGTTCGAAGGTCCTCCACGGTCCCGAGCGTGCGGGTGACGTGAAACATTCGCGTGCCAGTGCCGACAAGCTGCGCGCCGCCGGTTGGCTGCCGCGGCATGCTCTGGAAGAGGGTCTCGATGCGACTTTCGCCTATTTCCGCGATCTCCACGCGTTGGTCTGACGTCTTCGCGCAAGATCGCAAAAACTATCCGCGAAACCGAAAAGACCCGGCGGTTTCTCATTCGTAATATCATTCCATGAAACCCAAGCTCCTTCTTTGGTCCGCCGTTATTCTCGCCACGGTTTCCTCCGCGTCCGCGCTCAATGTCGTGTTCATTCTCGCGGATGATCTCGGCTACGGCGAGGTCGGTGTTTTCGGTCAGAAGAAGATCCGGACGCCGAACCTCGACCAACTCGCGCGCGAGGGCACCAAGCTCACCCAGCACTACAGCGGCGCCCCGGTTTGCGCACCCGCACGTTGCACGCTGATGACGGGGAAACATCTCGGCCACGCCCAGATCCGCGGCAACCGTCAGGCGAAACTCTCGTTTCCCGAATACAACGAAGGCCAGCACCCGATCACCGCGGATGCCCTGACCGTCGCCTCGGTGTTCCAGAAAGCCGGATACGCCACCGGCGCCATCGGCAAATGGGGGCTTGGCCCGGTCGGCTCCACCGGAGATCCGAATGAGCATGGCTTCGACCTCTTTTTCGGATACAATTGCCAGGCCGTCGCCCACTCCTACTATCCGCGCTACCTCTGGAAAAACGACCAGCGGATCGAAATCAACAAGAAGCCCATCCCCGGGCACTTGAAGAAACCATCCGGAGAGGTCAAGGCGGAGGATTACATCAGCGAGACCTACGCACCCGATCTGATGGTGAAGCAGGCGGAGGAATTCATTTCCAAGAACAAGAACAAGCCGTTCTTTCTCTATCTCGCTTTCATCGAGCCACATGTCGCCATGCATCCGCCGCTCGACCGACTCGACCAATATCCGAAGGACTGGGACGACACCGCCTACCGCGGGGAGTGCGGATATCTTCCCCACCCGCGCCCGCGTGCGGCATACGCGACGATGATCAGCGACCTCGACCGCCATGTCGGTGCCGTCCGCAAGGCGCTCGACGTTGCCGGCGTCCTCGACGAAACGCTCATCGTCTTCACCTCCGACAACGGCGCCACCCACGAGGGAGGGCCGGGGACCAAGTTCCACATCGGCGGTTGTGACGCCGATTTCTTTGACAGCACCGCCGGACTGCGCGGCTACAAGGGCTCGGTCTACGAAGGCGGCATGCGCGTTCCGACGATCGTGCGGCTTCCCGGAAAGGTGGACGCCGGCGGTGAGAACAACACGCCGGGCTACTTTCCCGATTGGTTTCCGACTCTCTGCTCGGTGGCCGGCCTGCAGGCGCCGGACGACCTCGACGGCGTGAACCTTTGGCCGGCGATCACAGGCGGAGTGAAGATCGAGCGCGAAACGCCAATGCTCTGGGTCTATCCGGAATACGGTGGCCAGGTCGCCGTGCGCCTCGGCGATTTCAAGGTCCTCCGCCGCGGTCTCAAGACGAAGAAACCCGGCGGCTGGGAGGTATACAACATCGCGAAAGACCCGGACGAGACCACGAACATCGCTTCTGAGCACCACGAACTCATCGAGCGGGCCGCCAAGGTCCTCGCCGAGCAGGCTCCGGAGAATCAGAAATTTCCGCTCGCAATTCCGGACGCCTGAGTCGGCGCCCACCCGCCGTCACGGGGCGACCGCGAGGCGCTCCGTGCTCGGCTCCTGCTCGAACAGGAATCCGTTCTCCTTGTAAGCCTTCAGCCGGAAGTGCGTGGCGGTGGACAGAACGCCGTCGAGCGTGCTGAGTTTCTCTGAAACGAAACGCGCCACGTCGCGTAAGTCGTCGCCCTCGACCATCACCATCAGGTCGTAACCGCCGCTCGCGAGATAGCAGGAAACCACTTGGTCGAAGCGGGCGATGCGCATCGCAAGGCGGTCGAAGCCACCGCCCCGCTCGGGAGTCACTTTCACCTCGATGAATGCGGACACCGATTGGTCGCCCGCGCTTTCGGAATCGATCACCGCGTGGTAGCCGCGGATCGTGCCGTCTTCCTCCCATGCGCGGATGCGGCGGGAAACGGATTCCTCATCCATCGATAGCAGGTCTGCGAGTTCCTGATGGGAAACGCGCGCCTTGCGGCGGAGAAGCTGGAGCAGGGGATCGGTGGACATGGCGGTGGCTATTGAGGATCGGTGACCTTGATGATTTCGCGTTTCGCGTCCTTTACGGGAGCGCCGGCGGCGAGCCAGGAATCATACACCGCCCAGCCGTCGCGCAGCAGCATGCGCGACCGCTGGAAACGATCTGTCGAATTGAGCAGCACGACGATCAGCCGGCGCGGTGTGACACCCTTGCTGCCGTCCGGTTTCTGCCGGACGAGCGGATCCTTGTCCATGCACACCGCGAGGCACTCGCCGGCGGCCGCGGTGGTGCCGGTCTTGATGCCGAGGATGCCTTCCTCGCCGATCAGTTCGTTGGTGTTGTGAATCTTGTAGAGCTGCCTGCCGATACCCGTCATCACCGTGATCTCGCGATCTTTCTGGCGGACGATGAAATTGAGCGCGTTGCGACGCATCGCATAGACCGAAAGGCGTGCGATGTCGGCAGCGGTAGATGCCGCCTTCACTCCTTCGCGCTCCAGTCCGTGCGGGTTTCCGAATCGCGTGTTCTTCATGCCAAGCGCTTTTGCCAGACGATTCATCTCGCCGACGAATTCGGCGACCGGATCGCCCGATGACTTGCCATGCGCCCGCAACAACTCCCGCCCCACGTGGTCCGCCACCGTCAACGCCGCCAGATTGTCCGAGGACAGCAAGGCCGCGTAAAGCGCGTCGCGCAGGCTCATCTGGTCGCCGGGTTGCAGGTTGAGCGGATTCGGGCCGCCGACCAGCGAGGTCGTCGGAGGCGCGGTGACCATGACCTTCGCGATGTCGGTGCCCGCAACCTCCGCCCAATCGAGCGCCACCACCGCCGTCGCAATCTTGGTGAGACTCGCGACCGGGCGCTTCGCCGTCGAATTCTTCGCAATGAGCACCTTGCCCGAATACGCCTCCATCACCATGAAAGCCTCCTGCGCCCGAACGGGGCCAAGGGCGATCAGCGCGACGGCGAAAACCGGAAGCAGAATTCGAATGGGTGAAATCATGGCGTCGAAGTGGCCCGCAGACTACTCCGGGGTACCCGCAACTCAACTCCAAACGGGGAAGCGGGTGGACGATCATCTCGTCTCAATCGATTGCGACAAAGCCCGGAAGTTCGGAGATTTGGTGGCGGGCTCTTGCGACCAACCGCAGGCCAAAGCATCAGTCTTATAAAGGGACAGTCCTTTTATTAGAGAAGTGGATTGCCTCTTGTCCATGGTCCGGGCTAGGGTCCCTGCCATGAGAAAGGCACGCTGGCTGGCGGGATGGCGGCACTCGCAGACGAAGCCGGTGATCTACCACTGCATCTCGCGGGTGGTGGACCGGAGGTTCGTGCTGGGGCCCGACGAGAAGGAGAAGTTCCGGGCGTTGATGCGCGTCCATGAACGCTTTTCGGGCTGCCGGGTGACGGCCTACTGTTTGATGGACAACCACTTCCATCTTCTGCTCGAGGTGCCGCCGATGAAGGATGGCGGGTTGTCGGATGCGGAGCTGCTCGAGCGGCTTTCGGCGATCTACAACGGGGCCTTTGTTGCCGGAGTGGCGGCGGAACTGGCGGAGGCGCGGAAACAAGTGTCCGACGGCCGGGCCGACGAGGCCGTGGTGGTGAACCGCATCCACGAGCGGTTCACCTACCGGATGCACGACCTGGGCGAGTTCATGAAAGGCCTGCTGCAACGCTACACCCAGTGGCACAACCGCAGGCATTCGCGGACCGGGCGGCTGTGGGAGGACCGCTTCAAAAGCGTGATCGTCGAGGACGGTGTGGCGGCGCGGACGATGGCGGCGTATATCGATTTGAATCCGGTGCGTGCGGGGCTGGTGAAAGAACCGGCGGAGTACCGCTGGAGCAGCTATGGGGAGGCGATTGGAGCAGGCGGCGAAGGCCGGGGACGGACGGCGCGGGCAGGATTGGTGCGCGCGTGGGGAGCGAACGAAGGGATGGCGGCGGATGCCTCGTTGTGGGAGGGCGCGGTGGCTGTCCGGTATCGCAAGCTGCTGATGGCCGGGGCGGTGGAGAAATCGAGGGACGCCGGGGTGAGGGATGGAAAGGTGGTCCGGAAAACCGTTCGGCGGGGGATTTCGAAGGATGAGGCCGGGAAGTCCGGCGCGGCGGACGGCGGGCTTCCCTTTGCAACGATGTTGCGCTGCCGGATCCGCTATTTCACGGACGGTGCGGTGATCGGCAGCCGGGCGTTCGTGGACGAGGCGTTCGCGAGATCCAGAGAGCGGTTCGGAACGAAGCGAAAGGACGGAGCGCGGAGAATGCGGGGAAAGGCCGCCGCGGCCAACGGAGCGTTGTGGAGCATCCGCGATCTCCGGCAGCGCATCTAGCAGGCGACCACAACCTGCTCCAGGCGACGAGTGGGATTGCTCCCATCTTGCGCTTTCCCGCGCTTCGATTTGCGCTGCATCGCGGGGACATTGACGTCTGGACTCCCAAGGGTGGAAATGAGATCGATAGAGACCGGGGTGTCCCCGGTTTCGAACACCAAACCCATCCGAATCCATGAAAGATTTCCGCGCTCCGGACATCCGAAACGTGGCCGTGACCGGCCACTCCGCCACAGGAAAAACCATGCTATGTGAGGCGATGCTTCTCTGCGCCGGAAAAATCGGGCGCTTGGGGTGCATCGAACAGGGAACGACGGCGTCGGATTTCCATCCGGACGAGAAACAACACCAGATCTCGGTACATGCGACGGTGCTCGCCAGCGAGTGGTTGGGGCGCGAGCTGAACCTGATCGATTGTCCCGGCACGCCGGACTTTATCAGCGAGCCGCTCAGCGCGTTGCGGGTCGCGGATTCGGCGATGATTGTCGTTTCAGGGGTGAACGGCGTGGAGACAGGCGCCGACGAGGTTTGGGCGGCCGCGGGGGACTACGAGATCCCGCGGTTTCTTGTTGTGAACCTACTTGATCGCGAGCGCACGCGTTTCGACGAAATCTTGGAAGAGGCGAAGGAACACTACGGACCGAAGGTGTTTCCGCTGAGCGTGCCGGTCGCGGAAGGCCCGGGGTTCAACTCGGTGCTCGATGTGATGCGCTCCGAGGTGATCACCTTCGCCACCGACGGCAGCGGGAAATATGAGGAGAAGCCCGCCGACGGTGTGCTTAGGGAGAAGGTGAACGAACTGCACCGCCAGCTCATCGACCTTGTTGCGGAGGCGGAGGATGAATTGTTGGAAAAGTTCCTGGAGGAGGGAACGATCAGCGAGGAGGACCTGCGCGCCCACGTGCATGAGGCGTTCCAGTCGGGCTTGCTTGTGCCGGTCTTCGCGACTTCGGCGACGGCGAACGTCGGCGTCACTCGGGTGCTCGATTTCATCGCGAAATACGGAAGTTCGCCGGTGGATCGTGCGAAGGTCGCCGCCCATGCGGCCGACGGAGCGAATGTCCAGGTGTCGCTGGATGATGGCCAGACCGTGGCCTTCGTGTTCAAAACGATGCACGAATCGCACGTCGGGAATCTCTCGTTTTTCCGAGTCTACAGTGGGGACGCCGTGTCCGGCTCCGAGCTTGTCAACGCGAGCCGTGGCGAGTCCGAACGGATCGGCCAACTCTACCGGGTGAACGGAGCGGCTCGCGAGCCTGTGCCTTCACTGCATGCCGGCGACATCGGCGCGGTGGTGAAACTTCGCTCCACGCACAGCGGCAACACGCTCTGTGCGGCGGTGCGTCCGGTCACGCTTCCGGTCGTCGAGTTTCCCGCACCGAACACGCGTGGCGCTCTCGTCGCGAAGTCCCGCGCCGATCTCAACAAGCTGGGCGAGGGACTCGCCGCCCTGCGCGAGGAGGATCCGACCTTCGAATATCATCACGATTCGGTCATCGGTCAGACGATCGTCTCCGGCCAGGGCGAGCTACAACTCCAGGTGATGGTGGAGGAACTGAAACGCCGCTTCAACGTCGAGGTCGAGTTGGAGGAACCGCGCGTATCCTACCGCACGACGATCCTCGGACATGGCGAGTCGAAATACCGTCACAAGAAACAGACCGGTGGGGCCGGCCAGTTCGCGGAAGTCTGGATGCGCATCGAGTCGCTGCCTGCGGAAAGTGGCGTTGTTTTCACTCAATCGTTGGTGGGCAGCAACGTCGACCGGGTGTTCGTGCCTTCCGTCGAGAAAGGCGTGAACTCCGCGTGCGCCGCGGGGCCGTATGGAGGCTTCCCGGTCACCGATGTGAAAATCGATTTCTACGACGGCAAGCAGCACCCGGTCGACTCGAAGGACATCGCATTCCAGATCGCCGGCAAGGCGGCCTTCAACGAGGCGTTCCTGATGGCGAAACCGAAGCTGCTGGAGCCGGTGATGGAGCTCCGTATCAAGGTGCCGTCCGACGCCGTCGGCGGCGTGCTCGCCGATCTATCGAGCCGCCGCGGGAGGGTGATGGGCATGGAAAGCGAGGGCCGCTTCGAAGTCGTGGTCGCGCAGGTGCCGCAGGCCGAGCTCTATCAGTATTCCAGCCAGCTCCGCGCGATCACCGCCGGACGCGGCAGGCACCGGGAGAAGTTCGAACGCTACGAGGATGTCCCGCGCGACCTCGAGCCATCCATCGTTGCGAAATACGGTCGCAAGGCGGAAGAGGACGAGTGATGGCGAAACATGAGCCCCGGGGATCGATCGGATCCCCGGATCAGCTCCGGATGTAGTCGGTGAAATCCTCAACGGTGCGGTCAAAGACCTCGGGATCGATCGGGTTCCCGGGCACGACGGTCGTGAGGATGGTCCGGATCGCTTGATTCAAGCGCGCCGTGGCCGCCGACGAAGGATCCCAGCTCGCCCATGTGTTGAGCAGCGCCTGCGCGATACCGCCCGGGCCGCCTTCCGGCACCGCGACGTAGCTTTGATACCACCAGAACGTCGAGCCGATCACGGTGGAGCCGGAAACCATCAATCCTTGCCAGGTCCGGCCGGCGAGGCGGAAGCGGACCGTGTACATCGCCGAATCGAAATTCGCACCGAGCCAGCCCGTGGTGTTGGGGATTCTCGCAACGGCGATCACCTGCACCGCATTGCCGCTGATGGCGGGCCATGCCTGGAAGATGGCGGCTTCCGAATTGACGGGGACGAAACCATTCAGCGGCCAGAACAGCCCGAGTCCGTAGGTGCCTTGGGTGGGGTTTCCTCCGCTCAGCGCGCCTCCCGCGCCGTCGTGCGTCCAGCCGGGAAGATTCGGGACCAACGCGGTCGCCCCCCCCGCGCTGAACTGGCGCATCGGAAGGTTGACGGGCAGAGGGAGGACCCTGCCGCCCTGCCGGGAGGCGGCGATGCTTCGCAATTGGTTGAGAACATCCGCGATGGTGGCGAAGGCCGCCGGTTCGGACTGGAGCGCCATCGCCGTGAAGGGCTCCAACGGCTGGCTCAGAAGGCGGCCCTTTTTCCTGCCGAAAGTGACAATGTCGACGTATTTGCCCTTCGGCTGGAACTCGATGGTCACCTGTTTGCGTTTCAGCTTCCCGTTGAGGACGAACTTCTTGCCCTTCTTGCGGAGCTTCGATTTCTTGATCTTCGACTTCTTCTTGAACTGCTTCGCGAGCGCATTGGCCGAGAGAGGCGTGTAGGCGCGCATGAACTTCACGTAGGCGTCGCCATCGGTGACCTTGTAGACACCGTTTCTCGCGATGAGCCGGTAGCCCTTCGGTGCATTCACCTTGAGCCCGGTTTTCTTGTCCTTCAGCACCTTCGCATCCGCGTTGGAAACAAGGCAGAGCAGGCAGACGGCGAGGAGCCCGGTGAGAATCCGGAACGAACGGATGAGGGGAGAGGAACTCGATTTCATGACGAAGATCCCGCGACTCTACCCGCGCCGTCGCGCCATGGCAACGACGTTAGGGAGCCGCGAGAGAGACATCGTCGATGGTGATCCCGCCGCCGACCGTGAGCGCGGTAGAGCGGAATTCGATGGTGATCCGCCCGTCGGCGGGGACGGTGACGTTCACGGTTTCGTAGGTGAAATTCGGGGCGACCTGCGATGAGATCCGCGAGTCGCGCGCGAGGGATTTCACGACGTTGCCGTTGATGAGGACATCCGCGGTGAGCACATAGGGCGGTTTCCAGAATCGATGGCGTGCATGGGCGAAACGGAGCTGATAGATCGCGCCGGGCGTGAGTCCGGTGACCGTCTGTGCGATGCCGCCCGGCCCGTGCCCGCCCAGGTCCACGATGGTGTCGCCATCCGCCGCGCCGAACGCGGGTAACGTGATGAGGTCGACATTTTCGCGGGTGACGAGCCAGCCCGGCATTTCGAAGCCCGACGGGTGCGGATTGTCCGGCGGTTCGCCATCGACGAACGCCTCGAAACTGCCGTTCACCACCGAGGGCGATTCCGGCGGGGCGGGCAGGGGACCGGACTCGATGCGCACGCGGTCGATGATGAATCCCGCCGTGCCCGCGGTGGTGGAGGCGATCGATAGCGTCACGTTTCCGCTTGCGGGAGTGGTGAAGGAGAACCCGTTGTGGGTGAGGAAACCGGGGGCCTTCGAACCGTTGCGCAGGGTTCCTAACAAAACTCCGTTCGCCCGCACTTCGGCGGTGGCGAGGGCCACGGCCGTCGTCGGTCGGGCGGGATGGTCGGCGTAGTCGAGATAGACCGAGTGGACGGCGTTCGGCGCCAGTCCGGTGACGGTTTGTTCGATCGTGCCGGGAGCGCCGCCGTTGAGGTCGAGCGCCTGGTTGCCGTCCGTCTTGTATGCGGTGGTCAGTTCCACGTTGCCGCCGCTCACCGTCCAGCCTGCGAGCACGCTGGTGATTCCGGGAACGCCTTCCTCGAACGATGCGTTGGCGAGCGCTCCGGGCGTCGCCCCGTTGTTCGGATCGTCCGGAAACGCGTCCGCATTGTCGCCGATCCCGTCGCCATCCCGGTCCGACGATTCGTCCGGGTCGTCGGGGAAGGCATCGATGGAATCGGGAACGCCGTCTCCATCGCGATCCGGTGGCGGTGTCGATGGGGCCGCGACGTCCAGCTTGATCTGATAGCTGTAGATTCGCTGGAGTTCCACCGAAACGGGGCCTGGCGTGATCTCGCTGCCTATGGCGATTTTCGCCGAGTCCCCCGCGGTGGGGCCGCCGGAGAACCAAAGCGTGTCGCCGACGAGCTGGATGTTCGGGATCGGCCCGCCGATGCCGGGGTTTCCGGGCGGCAGCGAGCCGTCCGGCAGTGCGTCCATGAATCCTCCCACGATCTTCTGCCCCGGTTGGAGTTGGATGGTTGGCGGCGCGCCGTCGGCGAAGGCGAGCAGGTTCGGGCCGATCTGATAGGCGCCGTTGGTCCGCGTGCTGCCGATCGCGAGCACGGTGAACTTGCTATAACCATCCACGCGCGCGACGAATGGAGTGACCGGGTCCGCCAACCGGGCCGCGAAGAAGTGGAAACCCGTCGGTTTCACCTCGACGACTCCGCCGGTGTTGTTGGTGTAGGAGTCCGACTTGTTTACGTAGAGGTTGCTCACCCAACCGTCGACCGCGGGCGCGGTGACCGAGGGATCGTTGCCGAGAACCACCTCGGTGGCCGGACCCGCGGGTGTGTTGGTCGCGTCGTCTGGATAGGGATCGGAATTGTCGCCGATGCCATCACCATCGCGATCGGATTGCTCGGTGGGATCGTCCGGGAAGGCATCCGCGTTGTCGCCGGTGCCGTCGCCATCGCTGTCGGTCGTTTCCGTCGGGTCGTCGGGAAACGCGTCGGTTGCGTCGGGTACGCCGTCACCGTCCGAGTCCGGAGGCGGCGGGAGATTTCCCGTCTGCATCGTGACGCGGAATCGATAGGTCCGTTTCATCTGCAGCACGCTGCGTCCGCGCGGGATCGCGGCGCCCACTTCGATCTGCGCCGTGTCCGCCGGGTCGGGCCCTCCGGTGAACCACAGCGTGTCGCCGATGTCGCGATCGTAGGGAATCGGGCCGCCGGTGTTCGGCATGCCGGGCGGGACCGTTCCGTCGGGCAGCGAGTCCATGAAGCCGATGCCCAGCGACTGGCCGGGCTGGAGGTCGATGACGGGAGGGGCGCCGTCGACAAACGCGAAGTTGTTCGGGCCAATCTGATAGTCCGCGTTGGTCCGGGTGGTGCCGATCGCGAGCACGGTGAAGGTGCTGGTGCCGTCGATCCGCACGAGGAACGGAGTGACCGGGTCGGTGAGGCGCACGGCGTGGAATTCGACGGAGGTCGGCCGCACCGGCAGGGTTTCACTTCCGTTGTTTTTCAGGACGCTGGTTTTGTTCACGTTGAGCACGCTGGCCCAGCCTTCGGTGTCCGGAGCGGAGGGGACGGGGTCGGAACCGAGCTGGACGATGCCGCCGCCGGTGCCGCCGTTCTGCGGATCGTTCGGATAGGGATCCGAGTTGTCGCCGATGCCGTCGCCGTCGCTGTCGTTCGTCTCCGTCGGGTTGGTGGGGAACGCGTCGGCGTTGTCGCCGACACCGTCGCCATCGCTGTCTGCGTGTTCGGAGGGGTCGAGCGGAAACGCGTCCCCATCGTCGGGATACCCGTCGTTGTCCGTATCGGGCGGTGGTTCCGGTCCGACGTGGACACGGATCTGATAGCGGTAGTTTCGTTTCACCGTCAGAACGCGCGGACCTGCAATGATGTTCGATCCGAGCTGGAGTTTCGCCGAGTCCGTGGCCAGCGGGCCGCCGCTGAACCACAGCGTGTCGCCGTTGGCCGTGTCGTTCGGGATCGGGTTTCCTTTTCCTAACAGACCGGCCGGCAGCAATCCGTCCGGCAGCGCGTCCATGAAACCGGTCGCGATCTTCTCGCCGGGTTGGACGAGGATTTCCGGATCGTATGCGTCGAGGAACGGAAACTCGTTGGCTCCCACCTGATAGGCCGACGCCGTCCGCGGCGTGCCGATGGCGAGCACCTGGTGGCTGGACGTGCCGTTCGTTTTCACGACGAATGGCGTCACCGGATCCGCCGAGCGGGTGGCGTAGAACGCGAAGGTCTTCAGTTTCACCACCAGCGGAGCGGTGGATGTGTTGGTGAAGGTGTCGGTTAGATTGACGTAGAGATTGCTCAGCCAGCCGTCGGATTCGGGGCCGCTCGAGGTGGCCGGATTCCCGAGGGTGAGCGGTCCGTTCAGGTTGCCGTCGTCGCCGCCGCGGTCGGGAGGGGCGGGTAGGAAACCATCGCCGAGCTGGAGCCCGATGGAGAATTTGTAGCTGCGGCGCAGGTTCGTATAGGCCTTGAGCGCCTTGCCGGCGTTGGTGACGAGCGGGCTCTGGCCTTCGACGAGGGCGGGCGTGGCACGCCCCGCCTGATAGCCGCCGCCGGCATCGATGAGCGGGTCGGGCAGCAGCGCCCAGATCTCGTCCTGGTCGGCGCCGGATTGTTTCTCGGCGGGAATCACCGTGAGCCCGCCCCAGCCGGTGCCGTTCGGGAAGCTGTCGAGGAATCCGGGCGCGATCTTCTCGCCCGGCTGCAGCGTGACGGTGACGAGCGACGAGTCGTCGAAGGCGAAGTTGTTGGGGCCTGTCTGATAGATCGTGTTGGTGCGCGTGCTGCCGATGGCGAGCACGGTGAACGCGTTGTCACCGTTGACCTTCACGATGAATGGTGTGATCGGGTTGCCCTTGCGCTGCGCATGGAACGAAAAGCGGTCGATCGTCACGACGAGCGGTTCGCCGCGGTTGTTGGTGAACGTGTCGCTTTCGTTGATGAACAAACTCGGTCCGTGGGCGTCGATGAACGAGCCGCCGGTGAGCGCGGAGTTTCCGATCTGCGGGGCGAGCGAGCCGATCCACTCGGCGAGAACCGCGGTGCCGGCGCCGTCGACGAATTGTTTGGCGAGCGGTGGCATCGAGTAGCTCTGGCCGGCGGAATGCGCACGCAGGTAGGCGACGGACGTGGCCGTGGAACCCGGCACGACCACCGCCTCGCGGCCGCCCGTCAGTGGTTCGACCAAGCGGCCGAAGAGCATGCCGGACTCGAACAACGGCGTGGTGAAGCGGGCGTCGAAATTCGCCCGGACGCCGCCGGGCTGGTGACAGTAGGCGCAGTTCGAGTCGAGATAGGAACGTGCGCGGACTTCCAGCGGCGCGCCGGTGTCCTGCGACGACGCGGACTTCGGCGAGGCGGCGATCTCCGCCGTTGAAAGCGGATCGGCGAACATGCCGAGCGAGTTGAAGGTGTGGAGTTCGTTGGCGGTGCGGCCGGTGGCCGGATAGAACTGGTCGCGGTTGAGTTGGTGGACCGAAAGGCCCAGCGAACCGCTTGCCGCGGGATTGTGGCAGGTGCGGCAGTCGAGGCGTCCGGGGAACTCCCATTTCTGCGTGTAGGGCGTGCCGGCTGCGTTGATGACCTGGAAATCCTGTGTTTCCCCTTCGTCTAACAACGATGCATCGGTGCCGGCACTGTTCCAGCGGTAGGTGACGCCGTACCAGCCGCCGCCCGCGGTTTTCACGCCGACGCGTGTTTCAAGGCGCTTGGTGATGGACGGATTGCGCCAGTCGAGGGTGAGTTCGAAGTGTTTGATCATGACGCTGCCCGTCGGAAACACGAGGTCGCCGTCCGGCTTGCGGGTGATCTGCTCAGCGGCGGACTCATGGCTGCCGTTGTTCGGCACGGCGACCCAGCGCGACTTGAGCGCGCCGTCGGACCAGAACGGTTCGTTGAGCGAGTAGGGGATGAACGCGGGATGTGGCGTGAGCGATGCGAGGTTTTGGAACAAACCGGTCTGCGAGAGCAGCGACGGCGGTTGCGGCGCAGGCGTGCCGGAGCGCGCGAGTTCGAGAATCTTGCCGCCATCGGCGGAGCCACCGTTCGACTTCGCCATCAGCAGGCGGCCGTCGCGAAGCAGGCAGTAGGAATTGATGCCGCCGCCGAAACCTTTCGGCAGGGTGGTGAGAAACTGCACGCCCGGTGGCAGCAGCGAGTGGTTCGTGCTCGCGATCTTGAGCGGACCGGTCGCGCTCGCGTCGAGCGCCCACAACTGCCCGTTGATGAAATCCGAGAACAGATATTTCCCATACAGTTCCGGAAACTTCGTGCCTCGGTAGACCCCGGCGCCGATGACACATTTGCCGACCGTGTGGGTGTAGTGAAGCACGGGCATCGCCTCGGTGCCGATCGGGTTGGTCGGCTTGGAGATCGGCCCCGGCTCGTCGGCCCCTTCGAGCCATGCCCACTGGTGGTTTCCTCCTTTGACGATGCGGCCCACCTCCTCGCGCTCGTTTTCGCCGACGTCCGAATACCAGATTTCCTTGGTGAGCGGATCCTGGCTGATCGTCCACGGGTGGCGCAGGCCGATGGCGTAGAATTCTTCTAGGTTGTCACTCTCTCCGCCCGAAGACGGATCGTAGTCGGGATCGAGAAACGGATTGGTGTAGGGGATCGAATATCCCTTCGTCGACGAGTGAGGCCAGCCGGCCGGACGCGGCAGAAGCTTCGAGGTGGGAGATTTGTTGATCTCCGCCGGTTCGTTCGGCTGGCGGGCGATCGGTGTGCTCTTCAGCGGGTTGTTGTCGACGTCGATGCGGAGCACGCCGCTCCACAGCGCGCCGTCGAGCCGTTGGGTCGAGTCGATGCGCGAGTAGGCGTTTCCTTCGTCTCCGACGCCGATGTAGAGGAACCCATCGTCTCCGAAGAACATGCAGCCGCCGATGTGCCATTGCTGGCGGTCGTAGGTGTCGATGAGCACCAGTTCGGACGCCGGGTTTGCCTGGCTCGAGCCATCGGGCACGGTGAAACGCGAGATCCGGTTGTAGCCCGGTGTTTCCGAATCGGTCGCGCCGGACACGCCCGGCGTGTAACGATAGGAGACATAGATGAAGCCCCGGTTCGGCGATCCCGCGAGGCCGAACGCCGGATGGAACGCGAAGCCGCTCACCCCGCCTTCGCCGACGAGCGGGTAGTTGGTTTTCGACGTCAGGTTCAGCAACATCGGCTTTGTCGTCGGCGAACCCGTGCTGTTGATCAGCCAGATCGGTCCGGTCTTCGAAACGACCGCCAGTTTGGCCGCGCGCGGGTGCTCGACGATGCGCACCGGCTCGGGAAACGAGAGATTCGGATAGGCGTCCTTCGTCGTCCAGTTGCCGGTCGCCGTCGAGCCGGGCTCGGTGGAGGGAAACACCCCGCCGTGGAAGGCGGCGAAGGGCACGGGCGAGTCGAGTCCCGGTGTCTGGCCCGGGAGGCCCGTGGGGAGCAGGGCGAGCAACGCGCTGCGGAAAAGGGATGGCACATTCATAGGGAGGAGGGAAAAGAGCTATCGTGGCGCGGGGAGAACCAGGATCCGCTCCGGATCGACCGGAGCGAGGCCGGGCGGATCGGGCGGGCGACGCACCGGCCCGGGATCGCGGGTTTGTTTCTCGACACCCGTCGGACGCGCGAGTTCGGAGCGCGGCGCATCAAGCCGGGTATTCGCGAGGGGGGCGGCCTCGCGGGCTGCAACCTCCTCGGGTCGGTCCCATGGTTTCCAAATCACCAGAGCTGCCGCGGCGGCAACCGCGAGGGCGGAGCACGATCGGACGGATGGGGGAAGATCCATGAGTCAGGCGGGATGGGGGATCCGGAAAGTCCGACGCCTGTGGCAACGAATCTTCCGAAGCAAACACGATGCCGCAAAGATCCACATCGCGCAAGCTCCCGCGGATTTTTGGTGGGAACAATTCCCGTCCTACGGATTTCCGCGGGTGCCTTGATCCAGCGCGTGGATGCCGGGGGAGCCGGGCAGTCGGTAGGATCGCCGCAGCGCGCGGTTGAGGAAATCCTTCGCCCGCGAGACGGCATCCGGCAGCGGAAGGCCCGATGCGAGGCCGGCCGTCACCGCCGCCGAGAGCGTGCATCCGGTGCCGTGGGAACCCTCCACGGGAATCCGCGGCGAGACGAAACGATGCGTCTCCCCGCCATCGACCAGCAGGTCGAGGCAGTCGTTGTTTTCCAAATGTCCGCCCTTGAGCAGGACGGCGCATCCGAAGCGGTCCGCGAGGGCGCGGGCGGCGGGTTCCATCGAGGCCCCGTCCGGGATCGGACGGCCTAACAGTTTCTCGGCTTCCGGCAGGTTCGGCGTGATCACCCGGGCGAGCGGAAGCAGCCGCTCCTGATAGAGGCGGATCGCGTCCTCTTCGATCAGGGGATCGCCGGTGGATGCGATCATCACCGGATCGATCACGAGCGGAGGAATCGTCCGTGACTCGAACAAATCCGCCAGCGCGCGGACATGCGCCGCGGAAAACAACATGCCGGTTTTCATCGCGGCCACCGGAAACGAGTCAAGCAGCAGCGATGTCTGGTCGATCACGATCCCGACCGGCACCGGGTGGACGGCGCGCACGACGTCCGCGGTTTCCGAAACCACGCAGGTGACCGCGGTGAGCCCGTGGACGTGGAAATGTTGGAACGTCTTGAGATCCGCCTGGATGCCGGCGCCCGCCGAACAATCCGAACCGGCGATCGTGAGCGCGACGGGGATCATTCCGCGTCTTCTTCCGGGGCCTTCGGCAGCTTGTCCACCTCGTCGAGCAGGTTGACGATGTCGACCCCGCGGACGGCGGAGGCGTCGTGCACGAAACGCAGCACCGGAGTGGACTTGAGCACCACCCGTTTCATCACCTTGCTTTGGATCGAGCCGTGTTCGCGGTTGAGCTTGTCGATCACGGGCGCCGCGTCGCCGCCGAGCACGCTGGTCCACACCTTGCCCTCCTTGAGGTCCTGGGTGACTTCCACGGCGCTGATGGTGACCAGTTTGCCGTGCCACTCGTAGTCGCGCTGCACCACCGAACCGATCTCTCGTTTCAGCAGTTCGTTGACGCGGTTGAGACGGTGGGACATGGGGGTAGTTTGCTAGTTTTCAGTTTCAAGTGTTCAGGTCTGAAAACTGAACACTGAAAACTGACAAACTTCTTCAAAGCGTCTGCGGAACCTTCTCGAGCTTGTAGCACTCGATGATGTCGCCTTCCTGGTATTCGTTGAACTCGCCGAGGCGGATGCCGCACTCGAAGTTCTGACGGACCTCCTCGACCTCCTCCTGGAAGCGGCGGAGCGTGGACATCCGGCCGTCGAAGATCGGCACGCCGTCGCGGATGACGCGGGCGTGGGCCTTGCGGTGGATCTTGCCGTCGGAAACGAACGAGCCGGCGGCGCGGCCGCGGGAGAGCTTGAAGACCTGGCGGACCTCGGCATGGCCGATGACCGACTCACGGGTAAGCGGCTCGAGCAGGCCGAGCATCGCCTCGCGCACCTGATCGATGAGTTCGTAAACGACCGAGTAGAGCTTGATCTCGACGTCGTGCGCCTTGGCGGCCTTGGCGGCCTTGGCCTCGGTCTTGACGTTGAACCCGAGGATGACGGCATCGGTCGACGAAGCGTAGGTCACATCGGACTCGGTGATCGGACCGGCGGCGGCGGTGATGAACAGGCACTCGACCTTCTCCGACTCGATGGCGAGCACGGCTTTCCTGATCGCTTCGACGGAACCCTGCACATCGCATTTGAGGATGAGCTTGAGCTGGGTCTTGCCACCGCCCTCGGTGACCATCGCGTGAAGGTCCGCGAGGCGGTTGCGGTGTTGCGGCTTGAGGCGGTCGAGGCGCATCTGCTCCTGACGCTCGCCGGAGAGGGTTTTGGCCTCCCGCTCGTTCTTCATCTCGGTGAGGTGGTCGCCGACGTTCGGCAGTTCCTCGAATCCGATGACCTCGACGGGCATGCCCGGGTGGGCGGACTTCACGGTCTTGCCCTGGTCGTTGATGAGCGAGCGCACCTTGCCGGCGAAGGGGCCGCAGATGAACGGCGTGCCCACTTTGAGAGTGCCGGACTCGACGATGACCGTGGCGGTGGTGCCGCGGCCGGGGACCACGCGGGCCTCGATGACGGCGGCGCGGGCGGTGCCCTTCGGGTTGGCCTTCAGCTCGAGCACCTCGGCCTGCAGCGCGATGAGTTCGAGCAGCGAATCCATGCCTTCGCCCTTGAGCGCGGACACTTCGGCAAACTCGGTGTCGCCGCCATAGTCGGTGGTTTGCAGGCCGTTCTCGGCAAGCTGGCCCTTGACATGGTCGGGATTCGCGGCGGCGAGGTCGCACTTGTTGATGGCGACGATGATCGTTTTGCCGGCCTTCTTCGCGTGTGCGATCGCTTCCTTGGTCTGCGGCATGATGCCGTCGTTGGCAGCCACCACCAGCACGATGATGTCGGTGATGTCGGCGCCCCGGGCGCGCATGTCGGTGAAAATCGCGTGGCCCGGCGTGTCGAGGAAGGTGATCTCCTGATCGCCGTGGATGACCTGATAGGCACCGATGTGCTGGGTGATGCCGCCGGCTTCTCCGGAGGCCACCTTGGACTTGCGGAAATAGTCGAGGATGGTCGTCTTGCCGTGGTCGACGTGGCCCATGATCGTCACGATCGGCGGGCGGTCCTTGAGCTGGTCCTCGGGCTCCTCGGCGGGAAGCTCGGGCTCGACGATGACGGTTTCCTCCTTGTGGACGCCCTTCTCCTTGTCGCGCTTCTCACGCTCGAAGGTGAAACCGTGGATCTCGCAGATCTTTGCGGCGACGTCCGGCTCGAGCGGCTGGTTCGGTGCCGGGAAAACACCGAGTTTGATCAGGTCCGCCATCACGTTGAACGGCTTGAGGCCGAGACGCGCGGCGAGATCCGGAACGAGGATCGGCGGCTTGATGACGATCAGCTTGTCATCGGTGGCCTGTTCATCGGCGGCGGGTTCGGCGGCCGCTTCCTCCGCTGCGGCGGGCTCGTCCACCGGCTCGGGAGCGGGTTCCGAAACCATCTGCGGATCGTCCTGATCGAGAAGTTTGGAAATGCTGCCGAGCACTTCGCTCTGGCTGCGCTTGGTCTTGCGGACCTTGGGTTTCTTCTCCTCGGAAAAGAGGTCGAGAGCTTCCTTCTTCTTCTTCTCCAGCTCGCTGGGTGGCGGATTGTTGATGGCTTCCGCTTCGAGGCGCTGACGCTCACGGCGCGACGGTTTCTTCTTCGATCCGAGCAGATCGAGAACCTTGTCCGGGTCTTGTGAGCTTTGGCTGTCCTTGGGCATTCGGAATTTCTGCGATGTTCTTCGTTTCGGCGGGATGGATCCGGGAGAAAGGGGGAGTGGTCACCGGCTCACTCGCCGGCGGGGGCGTTGGATACCAGTGCTTTGGCGCGTTCGAGGATGGCCGACGCCTCGTCTTCGCTGATTTCCAGCGCGGCGGCGATGTAGTCGGCCGGCATGTCCACAACAAGCTCCGGGGTGAATCCACCCGCAAGCGTGAGTTTTTCGGCGAGTTCGTCGTCGATGCCAAGTTGCTCGCCGAGCGAGTGGGCGGCGCCGCCGATTTTCTCTTTGAACTGTTCCTCCTTCGACTCATCGCGGCGCACCTGCACATCCCAGCCCATCAGGCGGGACGAAAGGCGGGCGTTCTGGCCCTTGCGGCCGATCGCCTTGCTGAGGTCCGCCTCATCGACGGTGACGTGCACCACCTTGTTTGCCTCATCGACGGTGATCGAGAGCAGTTCGGCGGGCTTGAGCGCCTCGCGGACGAATTCCTCGGGGTTTTCACTCCAGCGGATGATGTCGACCTTCTCGTTGTTGAGCTCGCGGACGATGTTCTTCACGCGGGCGCCGCGCATGCCGACACAGGCGCCGACGGGATCTACCTTCGGATCGTTGCTCCAGACGGCGACCTTGGTGCGGAAACCGGCTTCGCGGGCGATGCCGCGGATTTCCACGGTATGATCGGAGATTTCGTTCACCTCGGCCTCGAACAAGCGGCGGACGAAGTTCGGGTGGCTGCGGGAAAGGATGATCTCGGGGCCGCGGCCCTCGTTTTCGACGGCCAGCACGTAGCAGCGGATGCGGTCTCCGATGTTGTAGTCCTCGCCTTGGACGCGCTCGCGGTTCGGCATGACGCCCTCGAACTTGCCGAGGTCCACCATGACGTCGTTGCGTTCGAAGCGGCGGACGGTGCCGGAGACGACGTCGCCCGCGCGGTCCTTGAACTCCTCGTAAATCATCTCCTTCTCGGCCTGGCGCAGACGCTGGATCATCGTCTGCTTGGCCGTCTGCACGGCGATCCGGCCGAAGTCCTTCGGCGTCA
>JACKPZ010000039.1 GCA_024233135.1 Akkermansiaceae bacterium
CAGGAGATCATCGAGGGCAAGATCAAGCTGGTCGAGAAGGCCGAGGCCTGAGCCGGCCCACCGCCCGCCACGGGCGGGACCCGTCATGAGCAGTTCGGAAATCGCCACCAATCGGAAAGCCGGGCGCGATTTCCACATTCTGGAGAAATACGAGGCCGGGCTGGAGCTCAAGGGCACGGAGGTGAAATCCATCCGCGCCGGGAAGATCAATGTTTCCGACGCCTTCGCCCGGGTCGAGAAAGACCAGGTGTTTCTTTACGGTTGCGACATCCAGCCATGGCAGACCGCCGGCGAGTGGTTCAACCACGCGCCCAAGCGCCCGCGCCGGCTGTTGCTCCACAAGCGCGAAATCCTCAAGCTGGCCTCCGCCACCGCCATCAAGGGCTGCACGCTGCCGCTGCTGCGCATGTATTGGAAAGGTCAGCGGGTGAAAGTCGAGATCGGCGTCGGCAAGGGCAAGACCCACAGCGACCAACGCCAGGACCTGAAAAAAGCCGTCGAAATGCGCGAGGCCCAGCGCGAGATGGCGCGCTTCAACAGGAAGTGAAGGGACATTCGAAATTGGAGATTTGAAATTGGGGGAGCGACGGCTTCGCATCGTCCCCAATCTCCCCTATCCAATCCCTAATCCCCATTGTCCCCCTTCGGCCGCTGCGGCGGATCCGTGGGTGGACGGGCGATCACCGCGCCGGAGCCGGACGACTCGGGCTGTGGGATCGTCGAGCGGAACTCGGCGTCGTTGGGCATCGTCAGCAGATCCGGCATGCGAAATCCGTCATCCGGCAGGCCTGGCTCGGGAACGGGCGGCACTTCGGCCACCGGTTCCTCCGCAACCTCGGGTTTTTTCGGTTCTTCGACGACCATTGCCTTCGGCGCGGCGCAGGACGCGAACAGTGCGAAAGGCAGCAGGACGGTGGCGAAAATGGATTTCGGAAATGCCATGATTCGGGAGGCGGCGACGAACAAAGCGTTTCCCGATGCCCCGCGCAAGGGGGAAGCGGGTCGGCGTTCGCGGCACTTTCTTCATGTAGTGCGCCCTTCGGACAGGAGGAAACGGCAAGCCGGCCCGGCAGCTCCGGAATTCGGTCCACTTCTTGGCATGCTCGCCGCGGTCGCCCAAGCGCACGCTTCAAATGCGAGAAATGCTCGCCCTCGCCGCGGAACCGCAAATGGACACCGCGGCGAACTGGCACGCGTGGGGACCTTGCTCGCCGTTGTGGCATTGAGATCACCGGACGATCCGGTCTTCAGCAATGACGGACCACCGGCCGCCTGTGTAGGTCTCAAGCTCGATATTGACACCCTCCGAGGGCAGGTCGCCGATGGGGAAAACTTCGAAATGCAGCACACACTCGCCTTCCACGACCGGAATATCGGCAAGCGCGTCCGCATCGACATCCAAAAACAGGCTGTCACCCGAGCCGGTGAGCTCGCCGTCACCGTTGGCATCGACAAACAACGGCGTGTCTTCCGCTCCGTAGGCCTCGATCCGTGCCGGCACCGATGACCGCACCCGGAAGGCCGTGGCGCTTTCGCCGCCACCGGCGTCCTGATAGTGATGATGGATCGGAATGCCGTAGAACGGATTGCTGGTATACTCCCCGGCATCGACAACGGCGCTGGCAATACCGTCATCCGGAGCGGAGATGATCCAACGTGACGCCTGCCTGCCGTTCGCCGGCCCCGTCCAAGCAAGTTCGAACTCTCCGACCGGAGGAGGAACATCCGAGCTCAGATCGACACGTGCGTAGCAACCCGGGTCGATGCGGATGGCGACCTTGCCCGCACCTGGTTTCCCGATTCGGACCGATGCGGTGACTCCGTCCCAGCGAATGTCTGCCGAGAGACCACGAATGGAAAGAATTCCTTCCACGGCACGCGTCCCGGGATTGAGGAGAATGGCGCGTCCGCGTAGCGGCATTCCCTTCACGGGTATCGCGATGGCGCGGACGGGTTGCAGTTCCACCTGCACACTCCGGGTTTCCGCTTCTGCCGCCGGGGAAACCGATGGCGCGTTCAGGATTCCTTTCACCTCTCCCAGCACACGGTCCGGTATCCGCCGCTGGTTCCCCGCCAATTCCAGTGCCTCGGCCGCGGCTCCGGCCGCCCCCTGCTCATCAGCGCAGCGTTTCAACAACACCGAGAGCCGCGCGACGTCCTTCGGAAGAGCGACAAAGAGGTCGAAGCAACGTTCCAACCGAATCGCCTCGCGGCGCATTGCGAGCGATTCGTCGGCACGTCCTGTCCGCTCGAGAAAATCGGCATAAAGCGAATAGAGCTCGGCTTCATCGATCTTCCTGCCCCACTCCCGTATTTTGGTGAGCACCGTGGTGAATTCGCCGTCGAGGCCGTCGAAGCGCCCGCCGAGAAGCCGCTGCCGAATGCGCTCGAAGCGCGCGGCGCGGTTTCCGCTTTTCACCAAACCGGTGAGAAGGGCCTCCGCCTCGTTCTCCTTTCCGAGGAAAAACAGGCATTTCGCACGTGTGACCTCCACGGATTCCCAGGTTGCCCGGATCACGAACGGGTTCTTCTTCATCCGGGAATGGATGGTCGCCAGTTCCTTCAGCATCGATTCCTCCGCCGGTCCCTGCATCAAGCGCAAGGCGATGCGGCGGTGCCTGGCAGACAACTTGGATCTGTTTTGGTAGGGATCGCTCCGTTTCGCTTCGATGATCGTCCGGTTGCACTCGTCCGCCAGCTCATACAACCCCAGGGTCTCCAAATCACCGGCCACTCCGGACATCGAGGAATACCATCTCGCCCCGGCCTCCTGCACCTTGCCATGCATTTGATCCGACCAGTCCGCGGCCCACAGTTTCCGCTCGATCGACCGTTTCCAGTCGCCGCCGAGAAACTCGAGATTCGCGAGCGTGACCATGCTTCCGGCGAACAAGCGCGGCATATCTTTCGTCACGAACACCCACCCATGGTCATCCACCACGCTGATCCCCCGTTTCGCAACCAGAGGCACCCGCCGGCGACGGACGTCGGGCAGGGATTCGAACGCGGGGCCGAGATCATCGAGATCGAAGGGGTCCGCGGACATGCTCCTCCGTTCCATGGCGAAGAGGAACGGCTTGAGCGCCCTCCTTGCGGAGGCATATCGGTTCACCGTCACCATCGTGGACGCGGTGTTCGCGCACAATTCCTCCGCCGCGAGATAGGCCTCGAGTTCGATGCACTTGTCCTGTAGCCAACCGTTGGCGGCGGCCGCCCATTCAAGTTCGGCGCGTCCGGTTCCGACCTGGGCCTCCTTCCAAAGCGCCAGATAGAAGTTCCGGAATTTCCCTCCCGCCGCGATGAATGATCCAAGTTCCTTTTCGAGATGGGCAAGCGCGTCCCCGGTGCCTGATTTCCGTTGGATGGCGACAGCTTCCTTCATCGACGCCGCCGGTTCTTTCGGCTTGCCGGTTCCTTCGATCGTCCGGAACGCGACATCGGGGCCGAGAGCCGGATAGTTGGTGGGCAGCATCCCGATCTCCCTCATTCCCCGGTCCGACCAAACGGTCAGCGAAAAGCGGATCTCTTCGATTTCCTTGTGGGCGAACGAGAACCAAACAATGTGCTCCGTGCCGGGCTTCGGCACCGGTCGGTCGAACGCCTGGATGAAGAAACTCCCGAAGCCAGGAAACTTCTCGGCGAACTTCGGGAAACGTTCCTTGGTGAAATTTGTCCGGCGGACGCTGAACAACCGGTCCTCTTCGACCGGCAGGATCGACAGATCGAAAAAGCCTTCGTTCCGCATGCCGGATCCGCCCCTCAACGCGAACATCCATATCACGTGGGAATCCAGCCAGTCGGGCGTTCGGAAACGGAACGCCGAATAGAGCGAACCTTCGTGCTCGATCCCCCGCTTGTTCGGGTGGATCGAGTGGACGGCGGCAAAAGGCGCCTCGCCTTTACGGAGTTCGACCAACGGGAATTTCTCCCGGTTCTCCCGCAGAAAGGCATTGCGAGCCGCGATTCCATCCGCGTCCTCCTCCGCCACGCCGGATGCGGACGAAAGCAACAGCAATCCCAGCATCAACCCGATGACCAGCCATGATCCGGATTCGATCCGGAACCGTCTTTCGGGTGCGGGACGGAAGAGACACCAGACCGACAAACCAAATGGAGAAGACATCGCTTCTCATTTATTCGAATCGGAATCGAATACAAGCCCGGGGATGCCCCGGGGCCGGGCCTCGCGGATGATTGGCGAGAGACCGCGCTTGGGCTCAGATCCCCTTGTAACGCACGCGGCGGCCGTCGGGGCCGATCGGACGGTCGTCCACGCGCTCGACTTCCACGTTCATCGACGGGCGGCTCGGACGCGGAGGGGCTTGGAAGCTGTCGCGGCTGTTGTCGACCGCTTCATCGGCGCGCAGCTCGCGGCCGCCAAGCTTGAGCTTGTTGATGGTTTCCATCGCCTCGGCACCTTGTTCGGGAGTGCTGAAGGTGATGAACGCGAAGCCGCGTGGCTTGCCTGTCTCGCGGTCGGTGGGGCGATGGAGGTCGAGGATCGGTTCGTGATCGGCCAGGGCCTCGCGGAGTTCCTGGGTGGTGGTGTCGTAGCTGAGGTTGCCTACAAATAATTTCATTCTGTCTCTTTCGGTCGGTCGCGCGTGCGGCTGGGGCCGAAGATGCCGCGCGATCCAAATCCACCGACGACCCGTGCGCGCCGATGGCGCGCTTCGGGGACCCTTCGCACGGATTGATGCCGAAACCGAGCGTTTTCGTCCGGTTTTTCCTAACAATGAACGGGAAGACAGTCAGGATGAAGGATTTTCCGGTGCGGTCACGGCGCATTCGAGCACGCCGCGGGCCCTGGGCCATGCTTTGAAGGCTTCCCACGCGATCCATGCTTCGAGAGCGAGGGTGGCGAAACCGAAGGCGCCGAGGAGATGGTTGGGAGTCTTGCCGGTGATCCATGCGGCGTCGCCATGGAACATTTGGAGCAGCAGCGCGCTGGCAGGGAGAAGGAGCATGAACAGGGCGGGCAGCGCGATGAACCAGACAGGCAGTTCGCGCCGCCGCATCCAGAACAGGATGACGAGGAAGGCGAGGCCCCCTAACAATTGGTTGGTGGCCCCGAAGAGCGGCCAGAGAAGGAGCCCGCCGGTGCCCGGTTTCGCGCCGGGGCCGCCGGGCAGCGCGGCGATGAGGCCGGCGAGCACGACGGCGAAAATGGTGGCGGCGTGTTTGTTGGTGAGCGGCCGGATCCCGGTGGCCGCGGCGAGTTCCTGGGTGACGTAGCGTTGCAGGCGGCAGGCGCTGTCGAGCGTGGTGGCGGCGAACGAGGCGACGAAGACCCCCATCAGCGCGATGGCGAATCGAGCGGGCAGGCCGAGCGCGCGGATGAAATTGCCGGAGCCATCGACGAACGAACCGACGGTCGCGGCGAGCCCGCCGGACGATTGCCAGGTGGCGTAGCGGGCGTGATAGGCGTCGGCTCCGGTGAGGATGTTGCCGGTGGCTTGTTTATCGATCACCTCGGGGATGCCGAGGCCGATGCCGGCGACGCAGGCGAGGATGACGAGCACGGCGAGAAAGCCCTCGGTGAGCATCGATCCGTAGCCGACGAAACGCGCGTCGGTCTCACACTTGAGCTGCTTGGACGAGGTTCCGGACGAAACGAGGCAGTGGAAACCGGAGACCGCTCCGCAGGCGATGGTGACGAAGAGGAACGGGAAAACCATCGGCGCGCCGGGCGGTGCGTCCGCACCCATGCGCACGGGCTCGGCGACGATCTCGAGCGTTTGTTTCTCCGGACCGAAGCCGAAGAGCGCTGCGACCACGAGTCCCACGATGACCAGCGCGAGAGCGGATAGAAGTTGGAGCGAGTTGATGTAATCGCGCGGTTGCAGGAGCACCCAGACGGGAAGCACGGAGGCGATGTATGAGTAGATGAGCAGGACGACGCACCAGGTGAGGACCGACCATTCGGACAGCGCGTGATTGAAGGCATGAAGGGGGCCCCAGTCGCCGAACCACACGCTCAGATACATGAGCCCGAGCGCGAGCAGCGAAGGGATGACGAGGTTCATGCCCCTGCGGTGGATCCAAACGCCGATGGCCACGGCGATGGGGATCTGCACCATGCAGGGAAAGATGGACGTCGGATAGAGTTTGAAGACATTTGCGATGACGAGCCCGAAGATCGCCAGCACGATGGTGAGCGCGAGGAAGAGGATGGAGAGAAACAGGATGCGGGCACGCGGCGCGAGCACCCGGCCGGCGATGTCGCCCACGGTCTGGCCGCGGTTTCTCATGGAAACCACCAGCGAACCGAAGTCATGGACGGCGCCGATGAAGATGGAGCCGAGCAACACCCACAGCAACGCGGGCACCCAGCCCCAGATCACGGCGAGGGCGGGGCCGACGATGGGCCCGGTGCCGGCGATGGAGGTGAAATGATGGCCGAAGACGACGCCTTTCGAAGTCGGCACGTAGTCGGTGCCGTCTTCAAGCTCGATGGAAGGAGGAACGCGGTCCGGATCGAGCCGGAAGATCTTCCCGGCGAGCCAGCGGCCGTAGGTATGGTATGCGACGAGGTAGAGAACGAACGCGCCGAGCGCGATGGCAAGGGTTTCCATGGGTCTTGCGGATCGGGTTCGCGGAGACTACCGGCGGGCAACCGCCTCTGGAAGCGGCAAAATCCGGTCCCCCGATCGGGGGTGGAGGAAATCCTCGACGCTTCCGGCCGCCACGGCTGGAATGGGGCCAACCCATGGCAGCCCAGACGATCGCGCGAAAACTCGAAGACGCCGTTGGAACGGTCGTGCGCGGGCAGGAGCCGGTGGTGCGGCGGGTGCTGGCCTGCATGATCTCGGGCGGCCACGTGCTGCTGGAGGATTTCCCCGGCACGGGAAAAACCACGCTGGCCAAGGCGATCGCGAGGTCCATCGAGGACACGAAGTTCACCCGCGTGCAGTTCACCCCGGACCTGCTGCCGTCGGACATCCTCGGTATTTCCGTGCTCGATCCCCGGACGCAGGAGTTTCGTTTCCATCCGGGGCCGGTGTTCACGGACATCCTGCTGGCGGACGAGATCAATCGCGCCTCGCCGCGGACGCAGAGCGCGCTGCTGGAGGCGATGGGCGAACGGCAGGCGACCATCGAAGGCCAGCGGCACTCGCTCGACGGTTTGTTTTTCGTGATCGCCACGCAGAACCCGGTCGAGTTCCGCGGCACCTATCCGCTGCCGGAGGCGCAGATGGACCGGTTTTCCCTGCAATGCTCGATGGGCTACGTCAGCATGGCCGAGGAGGCGGAAATCCTGCTCGACCAGGCGGACAGCCATCCGATCGACCGGCTGCAGCCGGCGGTGACGAGGGACGAGGTGGTCTCCCTGATGGAGGCGGCGCGGCAGGTGCGCTTCAGCGAGGAGCTGCGGCACTACGCCGTCTCGCTGGTGGCGGCGACTCGCGGGCACCCGAAGATCCAGCTTCCGGCGAGCCCGCGGGCCTCGCTCTCGCTGATGAAGGTGTCGCAGGCGCTGGCCTTGTTCGAGGGGCTCGACTACGTCTCGCCGGAGCTCATCCAGGACGTGGCGGTGGACGTCATCGCGCACCGCCTGGTGCTGGCACCGGAGGCACGGTATTCCGGAAATGGAGCGCGCGAGCTGGTGGCCGAGCTGATTGAAAGCACGCCGGTTCCCGTGTAATCTTGGCGGCGATGGACGCGGTGCCGACATATCCGCCCGATCCGGCACGGCGCGACGCCCTGCTGCGGCGCCTGCACCGGGTGTATGCGCACGGCGCGAAGTTCCACCATTTCCTCACACGGCGGATCCGTCCGGCGGGCGTCGCGCTGGGCGCGGTGTTCGTTCTGGCGACCTGCCTCGGCATCGGCCACGAGCGGAGTTCGGTCTATCAATTGTTCTCTCTGGCGGTGGCGATGTTTTTCCTCGGCCTGCCGTGGGTCTGCATGAGGCGGGCGAAACTCACGGCCACCCGCGAAACCCCGCGCTATGCCACGGCCGGCGTGCCGCTGCGCTACATCGTGAGGGTGCGCAACACCGGCCGGCGGCGGATCGCCCGCGCATGGCTGGCGGAAACCCCGCCCGACCCGCGGCCCGGACTCGATGATTTCACCTCGACCAAGGAGCCCGGTGAGGACGAGCGCAACCGCTTCGACCGCACCTTCGCCTACTTCCGCTGGCAGTGGCTGCTGCTGCGCAACCGCCTTTTCACCGACGGCTCGTCCGCACGCGAGCTCCGGCTGGCCCCGTCACAGGAAACCCGCGTCGCGCTGGAGATCACGCCGCTGCGGCGCGGGGTGATCGTCCTCGGCGACCTGCGCGCGGTGCTGCCGGACCCCTTCGGGTTCTTTCAGAAATGCGTCCCCATCGACGCCGCGCCGCGGACGATGATCGTGCTGCCGAAACGCCATCCGCTGCCCGCCTTCGAGCTGCCCGGCGGCACGGCGTTCCGCATCAATGGCGAGGCCAACACCAACTCGATCGGCAACTCCGGCGAGTTCGTCGGCCTGCGCGACTACCGGCCCGGCGACCCGCAACGGCAGATCCATTGGAAAAGCTGGGCCCGCACCGGGCGGCCGATCGTCAAGGAGCTGGAGGATACGTTCTGCCCGCGTTTCGGCCTGGTGCTCGACACGCTGGTGGACTCGGACGGCGACGCGCGTTTCGAGGACACCGTCTCGGTGGCGGCTTCGTTCGCGTCCTCCATCGACACCAGCGAGTCACTGCTGGACCTGATGTTCATCAAGGACCAGGCGCACATGGTCACCGCCGGCCGCGGTGAGGAACGGGCGGAGAAGCTGCTCGAGGTGCTCGCCGGTGTCACACCGGACCGCCGCGGCGACTGGGAGTCACTCACCCGGCTGGTGGTCAAACACCGTGACGACCTCACCTCGTGCCTCCTCATTTTCAACGGCTGGGACAAGGAACGCGCCGCATTCCTTGAATCGCTCACCCGCCGGGGCATCGTATGCGCGCCGATCATCGTCGGCAGCGGCCCCGCGGATCCCGCCGCGCCCGGCCACTGGCTCGAGGCCGGCCACATCGGGCGCGACCTGCGCCGGCTTCCGCGCCCGCTGCGCCAACACACCTGACCGTTTCCCGCCATCCACAACGTCCATCCGCCTCCCCGACTTTTGTTAGGAACAACCCTGTTGTTCTGGGGGGCGATGACGGGCCGGCCCTTGCTCGGGCTGATGCTCGCGCTGCTGGTGGAGGCGCGCCACTGGACGGCGCTGCGCTGGGACTTCGGCGAGCGCGAGTTTTCGCGGGCGTGGCAGCTCACCACCGTGGCGGTGCTGCTGGCCACTGTGTTGATCTGGCTGGACGGCAACCGCTACACCGCGCTGCCGAACATGCTCACCTGGCTGCCGCCGCTGCTGGTGCCGATGCAGTTCGTGCAGGGCTACGGACTGCGCGAGGCGATGCCCACCTCGGTGTTCTCGTTTCTCGCCCGCAGGCGCCACGAGCGGAACCTGCGGCTCGGACTGCCCGAGGAGATCACCGAGTTCAACTTCGGAAACATCTATTTCGTCTGTGTGCTCATCGCCTCCACGCTCGGCAACAACGCCTATTCGTGGACCTTCCTCCCGGGCATGGTCATCCTCTGCGGGTGGATGCTCGTGCACCGCAATCAGACGCGGCCTTGGTTGCTGCTGCCGGTGCTCGCGCTCGCCGGCGCAATGGCGCTGCTCGGCGAAAAGGCCATCGAACGGGCCGAGGAATGGATCGGCACCGCGACGGTGCGCGGGCCGTCCCGCTTCGACCCGAAGATCACTCGCACGCACATCGGCTGGAGCGGGACGGTCACCCAGTCGCCGGAGATCGAGTGGCGGCTGCGGCTGGTTCGCGGCAAGACCGTGCCGCGCCTTTTGCGCAAGGCGAGCTACCAACAGTTTCTCGGCACGAACTGGACGAACACGCGCTCCACCGATGAGGATTTCCAGGACCTGCAATCCCGCCTGGTGAATGAAACCGCCTACGAGTTGCTGCAGCCGAGCGAGCTGAACACCGAGTTTCCGAAACTCCCCGCCTTCGAACTGCGAGGGTCCGCGTTTGAGGAAAGCCCCCTGCCCCTGCCGGGCGACGCCGCGGCGGTGAGCGGCTTCGACCTCGATGGCATCGAGCGCGATCCCTACGGCACCGTGCGCGTTTTCCCGAAACACTCGGTCATCAACGGCAGCGTGTTCTGGAGCGGCGGCACCAACCCCGAGGAGGCGCCCGTGCTTCCCGATGACCTGCGGCTGCCGAACGCCGAGGTCCGCGCCGGCGTGCTCCAGGAAATCGTGGATGATCTGCGGCTTGAGGAACTGCCCGACCTGCGGTCGAAACTCTCGGCACTGCGGGCATGGTTCGGACGGGAGTTCCGTTATTCGCGAAGGCTCACCATTTCCCGCGGAAACTACGAAACCAACAAACCCACGGCCATCGACCAGTTCCTCACCGAGGTCCGTGCCGGCCATTGCGAATACTTCGCCACCAGCGCGGCGTTGATCCTTCGCACCGCTGGCATCCCGGCGCGTTACGCCACCGGATTCGCCGTGGCCGAGAAGGACACGAAGCGAAACGAATACATCATCCGCGGCACCCATGGCCACGCGTGGTGCCGCGTCTGGGACAACGCGAATCTGCAATGGGTGGACTTCGACGCGACGCCGCCCGATTGGTTTGGCAACGCCACCCCGCGACCGACCCGTGCGCAGATCTTCAACGACTGGCTGCAACGCCTTCGCGAGGACTTCTTCGTGTGGCGGAACCAGCCCGGAAACCGCATCGCCGTTTCGCTGTCGATGTCGCTGGTGGGAGCCGCGCTGGCCGCGTTTGTTTTCTTCCGGCTGTGGCGCTCGCGGCGGCGGATCGAGTCGAGATCGGTCGTCGAAAGCTACGCCGGCACGATCGTCCGCACGCCTCTGCACGAGCTGGAGGCGCGGGCGGTGAAACTGCTGGGCCACCGCGCGCCCGGCGAGTCGTTCGCCCATTGGCTCGGCCGCCTGCGCCCGCTGCTTCCGGACGATGAGTCGCTGGACGAGGCGATCCAGCTCCACCAACGCATGCGTTTCGATCCGCATCCCGCGCCGGACGACCACCTCCCTCGCCTCCGCCGGCTCGTCAACCAGCTCGACGGACGGATCCGCCGGCGCTGAGCCGCGCGGCCAGCCACTGGCCCGCACAGAGTCCGGCGAAATCGCAGGCGAGGTCCATCAGGTCGAAGTGCCGCGACGGCACGAAAGCCTGCGACGCCTCCTCCAGCGCGAACAACACGAACAGCACGATCGTGATCCGGCTCGGAACAAAACCGACGCACCCGCCACGTGCCGCGAGGTGACAGAAAAACGACAGGCCGCCGGCGAGCAGCATGTGCCCCGCCTTGTCGCCGAAGGGCACACCATGGATGAAGCCCAGCCAGTGGTTCATCGTCCCCGAGTCCGCCACGATCACCGCCGTCACGATCACAAACGCCATCACCACAGCGCCGATGAGGGAAACCATTCGTTTCATGGCAGCTTCGCATCGTCCGGGACCTCGAACACCTTCACCCGCGACGTGCCGCCTTTGTCGAGCAGAACCCGCGACTTCGGAACGCCCAGCGTCTTCGCGAGAAACCCGCGGAGTTCCGCGTTCGCCTTCCCCTCCACCGGCGGCGCGGCCACCCGCACGCGCAGCACCCGCCCGGCCGTCGGATCGTCCTCCCAGCCGAGAATCTCGCTTTGTTTCGCGTTCGGCGTGGCACGGATGCGGAGTTTCATCGGACACCCTACCTCTCGGCCATCCACCCGCCCGCTGTCGATCCGAAATCCGCTTCCTGCAAGACCCCGGGCGCACGCCACGTTTCGCTTGCGTTGCGAATCCACCTCCACATCGCCGCATTCGGCCTCATCCTCGCTTGCGCAGCCGCGCACGCCGCCAATCCCGTCCTCAAGGTCGCCGACCCCCATGCCGCCGTGTTCGAGAAAGCGATGTGGGTTTACGCCACCGGCGGTGGACGCTCCGGCGAGTTCTACGCATGGTCGTCACGGGACTTCCGCCACTGGGAAAAACACGGTCCCGTCCTGCGCCTCGACGACGTGCCGTGGATCGATGACGACGGCGCGCCGCGCCACATGGCATGGGCGCCCTGCGCCATCGGGCACGACGGCCGCTACTACTTCTACTACTCCGTGGGACCTCAGAACCCGACGCCCTCGCGCATCGGCGTGGCCGTCGCGGACTCGCCGGCCGGCCCTTTCAAGGACTCCGGAAAACCGCTTCTCACCGGCGGTAACGGCTTCGAAGCCATCGACCCCTGTGTGTTTCACGATCCGAAGTCAGGCAAACACTACTTCTATGCGGGCGGCAGCGACGGCGCGAAACTGCGCGTCTTCGAGTTGAACCCGGATCTGATCTCCTTCGCCCGCGAGGTGCCCGTGAAGACACCGGAGAAATTCACCGAAGGCGCCTTCATGCATCTCCACAAGGGCCGTTACTATCTCTCCTACAGCCACGGAAACTATCGCGACACCACCTACTCCGTCCACTACGCCACGTCGGACTCACCCACGGGCCCGTGGGACTATCAGGGTGCCATCCTCACCAGCGACCACAAACACAAAGGCCCCGGCCACCACTCCTTCGTCGAACTCCCTGGCACCAGCCAGTGGCTCATCTTCTACCACCGCTGGAACGACCGCCGCGGCAACGGCCCCTACCGCGGCGGCCGCGAAACCGCCATCGAGAAAATCTCCCACGCCCCCGACGGCACCATCCGCAGGATCGAAATGAGCGACATGGGCGTGGAGCTGCCGCGGCGGTGAGGGAATCGCGGGCCGATTCCGTTGGCGGAGACAGAACAGATCGAAATCCGTCATTTGGATCGCGGCCGCCGCCTCCAGAATCCCAGACCCGCAAGAGCGATCAAGGTGCTCACACCGGGCTCCGGAACCTGCGACTCGGTGAGGATGACGGAATCGAGGAATTGGAAAGTCGGGTCCGTCGCGCTTCCCCCGTACGCAAGAAACTCGACCGTCTGGGACGTGGCCGTCGCCACGAAACTGACGCTGCCGAGGTTCCATGATCCGGGAAACGAGGGCGCGGGAGTCGAGTTGTCGTTGAGGCTGTCGGAGCTGAGGATCGACCCGCCATCCAGCAGGATTTCCCAGCCACCGGCATGGCCGACTCCAATGTAGCTTCCCTGGTCGAAGCGCAGCCCGTTGGCCTGCTGGAATTCCAAAGTGTAGGTCTTGCCGATGGTCATGCCGGTAATCGTCTGACTGATGCCCTCCCGATAACCGGTCCCCACGGACGCTCCGACGGTGAAAAAATCACCCCAGGGCGTGAACCAGAACCCGGACGGCCCCGGCGCCCCCAGATACCAATCCGGCGAGTTGGAGGACACGGTCCAGCCGTCGGCCGCCACCCCGCTCATGAGGTCAGCCCCCGGAGTATTGACGTAAGAGGACGAGAGGTTCTCGAACGAGCCGTTGACAAGCGTCGCGGCTCGGGACGGGAGCGCGGTCGCAGCGACCACCCATGGGACAACCGCAAGAAGACGAGGATGCGAAACGGACATCCGGACCGGATATCAACTTCTCACGGTAACACGAAGCCCGAACTACCGAGCCTCCACCTGAACCCCAGGGCTGCCTCCCTTTGAGTTCTCGGGAAACAGGATGACTTCAGGACGGTTTCATCGAACGCGGCCCCCGGTAGTGCTTGCCGCGCAGGGCGTCCTTGAGGATGGAGTCCTGCTTGAGCAGGGAAACGAACTGAGGGACCGTCCTTTGGTCGCCGGAACCACCGATGAACACGGGTGGGCGTGAGACGTCTTCCGTAGCGGCTTCCTCAGTTCCCTTTCCCCGCCAGCTCCAGCGTCTCCAAAATGTACCGCGCATGCAGCACCGTCCCCATCCCGAGTGGGTATCGGATTTCCCTCTCCTCGTATTCGCTCTTCATCTTGTCCACATGGTGATGTTGCGCCAACACCAAACCCACGATCATCGGCTCGCCTGAGCCCTCCTCCGTCTCCATGAACACCGGCCCCCCGCTGTCCCCGGCAAAGGTCGTATAGTCCGCGAGAAAGGTCGGATGGGTCTTCGATGGCAGCAGTGGCGGACTGGCGAACACCGCCTGACGAGCCACCGGGAATCCCGCCCCGTTCGCCTCAAAACGCTGAGGATAGGTCAGCACCAGCAGCCGCGTTCCAACTTCCACCTTCGCGGCTCTCAACTCCTCCTCTGACGCCAGAACCTCCGACGACAAGGCTTCCACCTCAACCGGAAGGGGCTCCTCCAACCTCAACACCGCTACATCCTGCTGCGGATGCTTCACCCATAGAGGATCATCGCCCCTCCTGATCGGGATCTCGTGATCCTTCCGCTGATACGATCCATCCTCCTGCGGCACCCGCAACACCAAGGTTCCCTTCTCTCCATTCGTCTTCTCCACCGTGTGCGCCGTCGTCACCAGGAACAGGGCTTCCTCCTCCCCATGCCGCATGAGAAAACACGTCGAAGTCGATGCCGGATGGAAAAACTTGAATGTCGCCCCAAGCATCCGGTCTCCGTGACCGCCGGCCGGAGTTGGCAGGAACGACAAAACCCAAAAGGCCAGAACGATCATGGCGCGAGCTACCATGCGCGTATCTTCACCTCCTGTCCGGGCCTTCGCAAGGTCGGCCCTCAACATCATCATTTGATCAAGGGACCGTCCTTTCGCTGCAGACCCGTTCCGGTTGGAAGCGCATAAAACGGATCAAGGCGGATGCGGGGCAACGCGGCGGCGTCTTCCGGCGTGTCATGGAGCTTCCGCGACCTCCGTCAGCGGATCCAGCAGAGGTCGGCGCCGATGCAAGATCCACCCCGTAGCCTTGAATGGGCGGCTATTGTTTCCCGACCAGCGCCTTGAGCACATCGCCGACCTTGGAGTTCGCACAATCGGCGACGACGAGTTTTCCGTCGCGATCGATGATGTAGTAGTCGGGATACCCATTCACCTTGTAGGCGTCCCCGGCCTTGCCTGCCGAATCGATGGCTACGGGATACTTGATGCCCTTGTTTTTCACGGTGGCCTCCATCTTCTCGGCCCCGCGCGGATGACAGACACCGATGAAGACGACTTCTTCGGCGTATTTTGCGGCGAGTTCGTTGTTTTTCGGAATGCTTGCGATGCATGGACCGCACCAGGTGGCCCAGAAGTCGAGGACGACGATCTTGCCCTTGAGGTCGGCGAGGGTCTTCGGTTCCGAACCGATCCAATCGGCAATCTTGAAGTCCGGGGCGGCCTTGCCTTCGATCCTGGCGAGGCGACCCCGTTGTTCGGCGCTTCCTTCGCGGAAGGCATCGAAGTCATCGGCGCCGAGCGGAGAGAGAAGGAGGAGCGGAACGAGGAAGCGGATTGTTTTCATCGCCCCCAACGACGACCGAAACGTTGCCCGGGGCAAGGCGAAACGACCATGACACCCCCAAACGAAACGAGGGGGCACTTGCGTGCCCCCTCGCTCGTGATGGGTTCCGGATGGGTCGGGAATCAGGCGGTGGCGATGCCACCTTCCTCGCCGTCTTCGGGAGTTTCCTCCACGTGAACGATGGGTTCCGGTTCCTCGACGGTGAACTCGAACTCCACCTCGCGGTGGTTGTTGAAGCCGGTGCCGGCGGGAATGAGGTGCCCCATGATGACGTTTTCCTTGAAGCCGCTGAGGTAGTCGACCTTGCCGAGGGTGGCGGCTTCGGTGAGCACCCGGGTGGTGTCTTGGAAGGACGCGGCGGAGATGAACGAATCGGTCTCCAGCGAGGCCTTGGTGATGCCAAGCAGCACGGGTTCGGCCTCGGCCGGCTTGCCGCCGCTGGCGGCGATCTCGGCGTTGACCTTCTTGAAGGTCGTGCGGTCGATCTGGTCGCCCCACAGGAACTGGTCGGCGTCGCCGGGCTCGGTGATCTTCACCTTGCGCAGCATCTGGCGGATGATGACCTCGATGTGCTTGTCGTTGATCTCCACGCCTTGGACGCGGTAGACGGACTGCACTTCGTTGACCAAGTGTTCCTGAAGCTCCTGGGCGCCGCAGGCTTCCAGCAGGTCTTCCGGGGAAACCGGGCCTTCGGTGATCTGGTCGCCGCGTTTCACCTGGTCACCATCGGTGACGATGATGTGGCGGCCCATCGGCACGAGGTGGTCGACGGACTCGCCCGTTTCCGGATGGGTGACGACGACGCGCTTCTTGCCGCGGACGTTGGTGCCGAAGGAAACCTCGCCCTCGATCTTGGCGATGACGCAGGCGTCCTTGGGTTTGCGGGCTTCGAAGAGCTCGGCCACCCGCGGCAGACCGCCGGTGATGTCCTTGGTGCGGGCCACCTTGCGCGGCGTGCGCGCGAGCTGGATACCGCCGGTGACGATCTCGCCTTCCTTGACGGAAAGGTGGGCGCCGACGGGAATCGAGTAGGAGGCCTTCACTTCCTTGGTCTTCTCGTCGAGGATGACAACCTGCGGGTGGAGGTCCTCCTTGTGCTCGGTGACGACCATGCCCTTCTTGCCGGTTTCCTTGTCGGTCTCGGTGGCCACGGTGATGCCCGGGATCATGTCGCGGAACTCCACCTTGCCGCCCTTCTCGGTGAGAATCGGCACGTTGTAGGGGTCCCACTCGACGACCTTGTCGCCCTTCTTCACGTCGTCGCCGTCCTTCACCTGGATGACGGAGCCGATGACGATGTTGTGGCTTTCGAGCTCGAGGCCAGCCTTGTCGCGGATCGAGATCGAGCCGTTCTTGTTGAGCACGACCCAGGTGCCGTCCGCGGCCTGCACGGTGCGGAGGTCCTTGTAAACGAGGCGGCCGGTGTTCTTCACGTTGATGACCGGCTGCTTGAAGGTCGCCGCGGCCACACCACCGACGTGGAAGGTCCGCATGGTGAGCTGGGTGCCCGGCTCGCCGATCGACTGGGCGGCGATGATGCCGACGGCCTCGCCAATCTTGACCGGACGTCCGGTGGCGAGGTTGAGGCCGTAGCAGTTCGCACAGCAGCCGCGGTCGCTCTCACAAGTGAGCACGGAGCGGATGCGCATGACCTGCACGCCGATGCGCTCGACGGCAGCCGCCTGTTTCTCGGTGATGACGTCGTCGATCTTGACGACGATCTCTCCGGTGATGGGGTCCTTGATCTGTTCGCAGGAAACGCGGCCGTAGATCCGGGAGGCGAGCGAGGCGGTTTCCTCGTCGCCGTCCATGATGGCGCCAACGGTGATGCCGTTTGCGGTGCCGCAGTCCTGCTCGGTGATGATCACGTCCTGTGCCACGTCGACAAGCTTGCGGGTCATATATCCCGAGTCCGCGGTCTTGAGCGCGGTGTCGGAGAGTCCCTTGCGGGCGCCGTGGGTGGAGATGAAGTATTCGAGCACCGAGAGACCTTCCCGGAAGTTCGAAATGATCGGGCGCTCGATGATCTCGCCGGAGGGCTTGGCCATCAGACCGCGCATCCCGCCGAGCTGCTTGATCTGGGACTTGTTGCCCCGCGCGCCGGAGTCGACCATCATGAACAACGGCGACGCCTTGTCCTTGCCGTCGTTGTGCTCGATCTTGCGATAGAGCGCGTTGGCGATGGTGTCGGTGGCGCCGGTCCAGATGTCGACGACCTTCTGGTAGCGCTCGCCATCGGTGATGACACCGTTGCGGTACTGCTTCGAGACCTTGTCGACCTCGGCATAGGCCTTGGCGATGACCTCCTTCTTCTCCTCGGGGATCACCATGTCGACGATACCGATCGAGGTGCCCGAGCGGGTCGCTTCCTTGAAGCCGAGCGTCTTGAGGCGGTCGAGCGTCTCGACGGTGCCTTTCTTGCCGGCAACCTGATAGCAGCGCCAGATGATGTCACCGATCTGCTTCTTGCCGACGTTGCGGTTGATGAAACCGACACCCTGCGGCCAGATCTCGTTGAAACGAACGCGGCCGGGAGTGGTTTCGATGATCTTGCCCTCACGCAGCGCGGCTTCGAGAGGCGAGAGGTTCTTGCGGTCGGCCTCGGAGAGCTCCTCGCCCTTGTAGCCGAAGACGCTGTCCTTGCCGTGGTCCGGGTTGCGGAAGCGGATCCACGTGTGGTAGCCGATCTTGCGGGAAGCGATGGCGAACTCGACCTCGTCGTTGTTTTCGAACAAGGGCAGGTGCTCCTCTTTCTCGCGGTCCTTCTGGGTGCGGACGGGCGCCCAGGTGAGGTAGTAGGTGCCAAGAATGATATCCTGCGAGGGCACCGTGATCGGGCGGCCGGACGCGGGCGAGAAGATGTTGTTGGGCGCCAGCATCAGCTGGCGGCACTCCATCTGGGCCTCGACCGAAAGCGGCACGTGCACGGCCATCTGGTCACCGTCGAAGTCCGCGTTGTAAGCGGTGCAGACGAGCGGGTGGACGCGGATGGCGGAGCCTTCGATCAGCTTCGGCTCGAAGGCCTGGATCGAGAGGCGGTGCAGCGTGGGAGCGCGGTTGAGCAGGACCGGGTGGCCCTTGGTGACTTCCGCGAGGATGTCCCAGACCTCGGTGGTCTTGCGGTCGATCATCTTCTTGGCCGAGCGCACGGTGTGGCAGTAGCCAAGCTCCTTGAGGCGGCGGATGATGAACGGCTCGAACAAGGTGAGCGCCATCTTCTTGGGAAGACCGCATTCACCGAGCTTGAGGTCCGGACCGATGACGATGACGGAACGGCCGGAGTAATCGACACGCTTGCCGAGAAGGTTCTGGCGGAAGCGGCCGCCCTTGCCCTTGAGCATGTCGGAGAGCGACTTGAGCGGGCGGTTGCCGGCGCCGGTGACGGCACGGCCGTGGCGGCCGTTGTCGAACAACGCGTCCACCGCTTCCTGCAGCATCCGCTTTTCGTTGCGGATGATGACCTCCGGCGTCTTGAGGAGCAGGAGGTTCTTGAGGCGGTTGTTGCGGTTGATGACGCGGCGGTAGAGGTCGTTGAGGTCGGAGGTGGCGAAACGGCCGCCTTCGAGCGGAACCAGCGGACGAAGGTCCGGCGGGATCACAGGAAGAACGGTCTGCACCATCCACTCCGGACGCGACTTGGACGCGGCGAAGCCCTGGGTGATCTTGAGACGCTTGCTGAGCTTCTTCTTGTTCTGCTTGGAACGGGTGGTGCCGAGTTCCTCTTCGAGTTGGACGGCGAGTTCAGCGAGGTCGATCTGGCGCAGCAGCTCCTGGATCGCCTCGGCACCCATAGCGGCCTTGAACGAGCCGTCGCCGTAGGTGTCCTCGGCTTCGCGCAGCTCGGTCTCGGTGAGCAACTGGCCGCGCTCGAGCGCGGTGTTGCCCGGGTCCGTCACCACGTAGTCCTCATAGTAAATCACGCGCTCGAGCTGGCGGGCGCTCATGTCGAGCATGAGGCCGATGCGCGAAGGCATGCACTTGTAGAACCAGATGTGGGAAACCGGCACGGCCAGCTCGATGTGCCCCATGCGCTCGCGGCGCACGCGGGACAGGGTGACCTCGACGCCGCAGCGGTCGCAGACCACGCCCTTGTGCTTGATGCGCTTGTATTTGCCGCAGGCGCACTCCCAGTCGCGGGTGGGTCCGAAGATCCGCTCGCAGAACAGGCCGCCCTTCTCGGGCTTGAAGGTCCGGTAGTTGATGGTTTCCGGGTTTTTCACCTCGCCCTTGGACCACGAACGGATGATGTCCGGGGATGCGACGGTGATGGAGACCTGGTCAAAGGCCTCGGGGCGTTCGTCCACGCCGAAGAGTTCGCGAAGGTTGGTATCGACACTCATTTTGTTAGAACGGTTTTGGATCGGTTAGGGGTTCGCGTGGTTCGAAACTCAGAGGGTGAGGTCATCGAGGGAGAAGTCGTCCACGCCGGTGCCGGGCAGACCGGCGCCGTGGGCGGCACCCTTGCGGCCGGGACGGACGTCGAGGCCGAGGGACTGCATTTCCTTGATGAGGACGTTGAACGATTCCGGCGTGCCGGCCTCGAGGTTGTTGTCGCCCTTGACGATGGCCTCGTAGATGCGGGTGCGGCCCTGCACGTCGTCGGACTTGACGGTGAGGAGCTCCTGCAGCGTGTAGGCGGCGCCGTAGGCTTCGAGCGCCCAGACCTCCATCTCCCCGAAGCGCTGGCCACCGTATTGGGCCTTGCCGCCGAGGGGTTGCTGGGTGACGAGCGAGTAGGGCCCGACGGCGCGGGCGTGGATCTTGTCGGCAACGAGGTGGCCGAGCTTGAGCATGTAGATCACGCCGACAACCACCGGGTTGTGGAACGCCTCGCCGGTGCGACCATCATAGAGGGTCGATTTGCCGCCGGTGGTGCCGTCCTTGCCGTCGCCGATCCAGGTGAATCCGGGGCGTTCGGGCTCGCTGGCCTTGCGGGCGCGGAGTTCGCCGTTGTCGCCGACCATCTTCACGCCATCGACCTGCTTGGCCTTGGACATGAAGTCCCAGATGACATCCTCCTTGATGCCGTCGAAAATCGGGGTGGCCACCTTGAAGCCGAGCGCGCGGGCGGCGACGCCGAGGTGGGTTTCGAGCACCTGTCCGACGTTCATCCGCGACGGCACGCCGAGCGGGTTGAGGCAGATGTCGACCGGTGTGCCGTCCGAGAGGAAAGGCATATCTTCTTCCGGAACGACGTTGGCGACGACGCCCTTGTTTCCGTGGCGGCCGGCCATCTTGTCACCGACGTTCAGCTTGCGCTTGGCGGCGATGAACACCTTGACCTCCTTGATGACGCCGGGATCGACCTCGTCACCGGCCTCGAGCGAGTCGAGCTTGCGCTCGCGCTCGGTGTCGAGCTCCTGGAAGCGGCCTTCGAACGACCCGATGATCTCGAGGATCTTGTTGCGGATGGGCGAGGGGTCGATCTCGATGTGATCGTGCACGGACGCGAGCTTGCGGAGCAGCGTCTTGGTGATCTTGCGGTTGGCCGGGATGATGATCTCGCCGGTCTGGGCGTTTACCACGTCGAGCGGGATCTTCTCGCCGAGCAGAATGTCGGAAAGGCGCTCGGTGAGGTCGTCGGTGAGCTTGTCCGCCTTCTTCTTGTGCTCGTCGTTGATCTTCTTGAGCGACTTCTTGAGCTCGGCCGGATCGATCTTCTCGGCGCGCTTCTTGGCGAAGCCGCTTTGCGATACGCGGACATCCTGGACGATGCCGGTGCAACCGGAGGGCACGCGCAGCGAGGTGTCCTTCACGTCGGCGGCCTTCTCACCGAAGATCGCGCGCAGCAGGCGCTCTTCCGGGGCAAGCTCGGTTTCCGACTTCGGCGTGATCTTGCCGACGAGGATGTCGCCGGGCTTCACCTCGGCACCGATGCGGATGATGCCGTCGTGGTCGAGGTTGCGCAGGGCTTCCTCCCCGACGTTCGGGATGTCCCGGGTGATCTCCTCGGGTCCGAGTTTCGTGTCACGGGCGGCGACGTCGAACTCGGAGATGTGGATGGAGGTGTAGACGTCCTCCTTCACCACGCGCTCGGAGATGACGATGGCGTCCTCGAAGTTGTAGCCGTTCCACGGCATGAACGCGACGAGCACGTTGCGTCCGATGGCGAGTTCGCCGTCCTCGGTGTTGGGTCCGTCAGCGAGCACCTGGCCCTTCTTGATCTTCTGGCCCTTGGCGACGATCGGCTTCTGGTTGATGCAGGTGCCGGCGTTCGAGCGCATGAACTTCCGCAGCGGGTAGGTCATGATGCCCTTGTCGATGTTGCTCTTCACCGCCTCCGGATCGCTGAGGAACTTCTCATCGGCCACAGGCAGCTTGCCGTCCGGGGTGGTGACGATGATTTCCGCGGTGGCGGCGGCGACGATGCCGTCGGCCTCGGAAACGACCACCGCGCGGGAGTCGCGGGCGGCCTTTCCTTCGAGACCGGTGCCGACGAGCGGTGCCTCGGAAACGAGGAGCGGCACCCCCTGGCGCTGCATGTTCGAACCCATGAGCGCGCGGTTCGCGTCGTCGTGCTCGAGGAAAGGAATGAGGCCGGCGGCCACCGAAACGAGCTGCTTCGGCGAGACGTCCATGTAGTTCACCTCGGTCGGCAGCGACTCGATGAACTCGCCACCCTTCTCACGCGCGGTGATCCGCTCGGTGGTGAAGTTGCCCTTGTCGTCGATGACGTTGTTGGCCTGTGCGATGAGGTAGTTTTCCTCTTGGTCGGCGGTGAGGTATTCGATCTCGTTGGTGACCTTGCCCTTCACCACACGGCGGTAGGGGGTCTCGATGAAACCGAACTCGTTGATGCGCGCGTAGGTGCACATCGAGTTGATGAGACCGATGTTCGGACCTTCCGGGGTCTCGATCGGGCAGATCCGGCCGTAGTGGGACGGGTGCACGTCGCGGACCTCGAAGCCGGCGCGGTCGCGGTTCAGGCCGCCGGGTCCGAGGGCGGATAGGCGGCGCTTGTGCGTCAGCTCGGCCAGCGGGTTGGTCTGGTCCATGAACTGCGAGAGCTGGCTGCGGCCGAAGAAATCGCGCACGACGGCGGAGAGCGCCTTCGGGTTGATCAGCTTCTGCGGGGTCATGCCCTCGATGTTCACGTCGAAAAGCGTCATGCGCTCCTTCACCAGGCGCTCGGTGCGGGCGAGGCCCACGCGGCACTGGTTGGCGAGCAGTTCACCGACGGCCCGCACGCGGCGGGAACCAAGGTGGTCGATGTCGTCGATCACACCGTCGCCCTTCTTCAGGCGGAGGATGTATTTCACCGCCGCGAGGAAATCCTCGGGCACCATGATGCGTTGGTCGGAATCGACCGAGATGCCGAGCTTCTGGTTGATCTTGTAACGGCCGACGCGGGTGAGGTCGTATTTCTTCGGATCAAAGAACAAGCGCTTCAGGAGCGCGCGGGCGTTCGCGGCGGTCGGCGGATCGCCGGGACGCAGTTTGCGGTAGATATCCTTGAGCGCGGACTCCTCGTCCTTCGCCGGGTCCTTGCGGAGCGACTTGAGGAGGATTTCGTCCTCGCGGCCGTCGATCACCTCGACCTTCTTGTGGCCGAGGGCGAGGAGCTGGCGGACGATGCCGATCGTGAGCGGCTCGTAGGCTTTGGCCACCACGAGTTCGCCGTCGAGAATGTCCTCGAAAGGCACCTTGTGGCCGAGTTCCGCCTCGTCCATCGACTCGCTCAGCGCGAGCGATTCGGGGCTGTAGAAGTGGGCGACGATGTCGCGGTCGGTCGGGAAACCGAGCACCCGCAGGAAGGTAGTCGCAAGGAACTTGCGGCGGCGGCGGCGGCGGTCGAGATAGACGTAGAGCAGGTCGTTGGTGTCGAACTGCACTTCCAGCCAGGAGCCGCGGTCCGGGATGATGCGGAACGAATGGAGCAGCTTGCCGTTGAGGTGCTGCGAGG
>JACKPZ010000040.1 GCA_024233135.1 Akkermansiaceae bacterium
ATCATCGGGCGGAACAGTGACAAGCGGCCGCGGGTGCGGCAAGTCCCAAACCCGCAGCAGGAAACATGCCGCCGGATGCCGGAAAATCCGCGTCAGCCGCCGTTCAGCACCCGCTCGATCCAGTCGCCGACGATCCGGGAAACCTCGTCGTGATGCCCATCGAACGAGTGGCCCGCGCCTTCGATTTCGACCCACTCGCTGCCGTTGAGGGAAGCCTCCTTGGCATCGCGCCCGTCGCTGATGGGGACGACGTCGTCGGCCGTGCCATGGACGATGAGCCACGGTTGGGGGACTCGTTTCGCGGCGTCGAGCACGCTGCCGATGGTGCGCATGTCCTTGGCGAAGGTCACGGAGAGCGGGCAGTCGGGCTCGTCCCACATCAGGCCGTCGCCGGGTGTCACGTCGCCGAATTCGCGGTCGAGGAACGCCTCGGTGTGGACCATGCCGGCGAGTGAGACGAGCGCGCGGATATTAAGGTCCTTGGCGGCGACGAGCACACCGACGGCCGCGCCCATGCTGTGGCCGATGTAGATGATGCGGATGAAATCCGGCACGGATGCGAGCACTTCGCGGAGATCGCCGCACTCCTTGGTGATGGTGGAGTCCTCGAAGCGGCCGCCGGATTTCCCGTTTCCGGAAAACGAGATCCGCAGGCAGGGCCAGCCGCGCTTCGAGAGGGACTCGGCGAGGGCCACCATCAGCGGGCGGTCCTTGTTGCCGGTGACGCCGTGGCCGAGGATGACGAGCGCGTCGTGCTTCGAACCCGGGTGGAACGTGGCGTCGATTTGCTCGCCGGCGGAGTTGCGGAGCTTGCTGAGTGGCATGGCGTGCGGGAATGGGTGTCAGGAACGGCCGGGAAAGGTGAGTTCGGCGACGCCGGATTTGTCGAGGTCGCCGAGTCCGAGGTCGACCATACGGCGGTATTGCGCCTCCGTGGCGTGGGAGAGCGGGACGGGGACTCCCGCGGCGTCCGCCATGGCATTGGCGATGCCGCTGTCCTTGGCGGCGTGTTCGGCGGAGAAGAAACAGTCGTGATCGCGGGTGATCATGTCGTCGGCATCGGTTTCGAGGACGCGGGAATTGGCTCCGGTCTGTGAGAACACCTCCTTGAGCAATTCCGGTGCCAGACCCATCGCGGCACCGAGGCCGAGGCCTTCCGCGAGGCCGGCTGTGTTGATGTTCATCACCATGTTGACGAGCGCCTTGATGCGCGCCGCATCGCCGGCGGGACCGACGAACCGCAATGCGGTCGATAGATCCTCAAGCATCGGCTTCACTTCATCGAAGGCCTCCTTTTTGCCGCCGATCATCAGATAGAGCGTGCCCTGGCGCGCCTGGGTGATGCTGGACGCCATGCAGGCGGCGAGCGCATCGGCACCCGCGGCCTCGGCGGCGGCGACCGCTTGTTCGTGGGCCTCCGGGCTCACGGTGGCGCAGTTGATGAAGATTTTCCCTTCCGCGCCGTCCAGCAGCGAGTCGTCACCGGAGAAAATGCCGGTCATCGCCTTGTCATCGGTGACCACGGTGAGGATCACCCCGCAGCGTTCGGTCACTTCGGAAAGCCGGGTGCAGGCGTGGCAGCCGAGTTCCTTGGCGAGCGATTCCGCGGCATCTTTCCGCACGTCGAACACCGCGCCGATGGTGTATCCGCGGTCCGCGAGGCATCGCGCCATGTTCGCGCCCATCCGTCCGACTCCGACCACTCCGATTGCTCGCTGCTTCATCGTCGATAGGAAAAACACAATCCGGGCGGACTGCAAACCAAGATTGCATCCGGGCGGGAAGAGTTATGGGTCGGCCGCGGCTTCCGTTGGTTTCCCCGCGTCTTCGAGACGCAGGAAATCATAGAGCACGCCTTGGTGCCACTCGCGGCCGTGCAGCGTGAGCGTGAGCACGTTGCCCGACGCACGGAGCAGGTCCGCGGGCACGTCGAAGCGGCGTTCGAACCAGCGGCCGCGGTGCGAATCCCGGTGCATGACGCCCGCCTCGGGCAGCGGCCCGGTGCTCGCGAACTGCTTGCCGTTCAGTCCGAAATCGAGCGAGGACCGGGCGCGGGTGCCACAGAATCCGATGCGCAACACCGCGCCATCTTCCGAAATCTCCGGGCAATCGAAGCGGACCTTCCACGTGCTCGGTCCGAGCACCTTGCCGTCGGCATCGAGGTCGAGCGGTTGACAGATATACCAGTCCTTGGCGGGGTTTCCCTTACCGATGGTGAGGTCCACCCCCTGCGGAAACAGAGTCCGGTAGGCGAGGTGGTTTCCCCATTTCCAGTAGCGGTCGCCATTGCGGAACTCCGCGGCGCTGCGGTCCGCGGTGCCGATCTGCCAGATCGTAGGGCCCGCGCGCTCGGGTTCCCACGAGACTTCGCCGAGTTCTACGGTTTTCCCCGCCTCGACGCGGATGTCGCCGCGTGCGAATTCGCCGGGGATGCCATCGACGAAGGCGCGCAGCACGTAATCACCCGCCGGCACCTTGGAAATGCGGAACGCGCCGTTTTTCGACGCCTTTGACCAGTATTGCGGGTTCCTTCCGTCGCGCTGCCAATCGATCGTTTCGCTGCGCCATCCGTTGCCGCCGAGCACGTGGTCAGGCGCGGTGAGGCCGACGCGGATGCTGCCGAGCGGTTTGTCATCGGGTTGGTCCGAGGAAATCCGGATGCGACCGGCGAGCGCGCCGCGTTGCGACGATTTCGGATAGGCCGGATGGTCGAACCAATCGAAGGGCCACGCGTGGCGCTGGCTGACGGCGTAGCGGATCGCGCCGTTCCACAACTGATCGGGCGGCGCTCCGTCGTTGCAGAAGATGGCGAAGGGACCGATCACCTTGGACCATGCCTCGTCGTCCTGCAGACGGAGCACGACTCCGCCGTAGTGGCTGCCGTGCCACATGTTCAAAAGCGTCGGGCGGGCGCCGCCGCCGACGTCAAGGTGGCCGGTGAGCTCCATCTTGGTGCAGCCGCCGGAGATATATTCGGAAGATGGATTGATGAACCAGACACCGTATTTCTGCTCCGTGCCGGACCAGCCGAAGGCGGGCAGGTCCGGGAGTATGGCCGAGTAGGCGTATTTGTGCTCCACCTCGCCGGCGAAGCGCCCGGTGGTGAGCCGGCGCGCCTCCTTGAGCATGAGCCCGGTCCCTTTCTCCCAATCCTCCGGTGCGGGCATGTCGCGGTCGCGGTCGCGGTCGATCGACAGGTGGTTGAAGATGTCCGGTGCGAGTTTCATCGCGAAACGCGCCTCCGCCACGGTGCAGAACCGGTCGCCCGGTCCGTGCGAAAGCACCGCGGCCGCGAACAGGGCCTGCGAATCCTCCGCAAGCGAGTAGCGGACTTCGAAAGCGCCGGGAAACCCTCCGTCCTTGCCGGTGCCGCGGAAGCGCATCGCCACCTCGGCGCGCTCGCCGTCATTCGCGGCTGGGTCGATGGTCACCCTGGTTTCCTCCGATTTTCCGAAGCCGTTCACCCGCGAGCTGCCGGAGTTCGCGACGATCGACCAGTATCCGGTGCCGCCGGCGAGCAGGTCGCGGCCGTTGAGTTTCATGCGCGTCACGTCGCCATCCTCCTTGCGGATGCTGACCTCAAGCCGGCCGTTCGACATGTGGAAAACCCCTCGTTCATCCCGCAGGACGACGCCCTCCGCCCGCAGGTGGGGGGAGCAAACCGCGCAGATCACAGCGGCGAGGAATCCGGAGAGGCGACGCATAAAGGGTGGCGATAGCACGGCTGCGCGGCTTCTTCAACGGCGGCGACCTTCCCGTCGGGGAATTCCCATGGATCGATCAGATCGTTTGAAGCAGGGCGGCGAGGATCTCGTCGAGGCGTTCGAGAGAGTGGTCCCTGCGGTATCCGGCGAAGTCCGGGGCGAGAGGTGCGTCGTCGCTTCCACGGCCATCCATGAGCGCGGTCAGCGCCTCGACGGCATGAGCGGCGGAGGCTTCCGGAAGGGTGACGCCAAGGCGATATTTCTCCACGCGATTGCCGATGCATTCGCCCTGCGTGGCGAGACAGGGCAGTTCGAAAACCGCCGCCTTGCTGAGCGTGCCGCTGCTGCCGAAGAAGCCCTCGTAGGCCGCCCAGGCGATGTCGAAGCTGCGGAACAGGTCGTTGAAATCCGCCTCGTCGGGGATGCGGCCGGCCGCGGGATCGAAGTGGATGTTCTCCACCGTGCCGCTTTCGACCTCCGCGGCGAGCGACCGGATCTCCTGCTGCTCGGACTCGGTGAATTCGCCGAAGTGGATCGCTCCGGCGGCGACGAAATACAGCGGCAGATTCTTCTCGCGGGCCAGCGCCGCGCTGCGGATGAACGGCAGGAAACCCTTGCGCTTCTCCAGCCCGATCATGCCGACGATCTTTCGTCCCGCGGCCTTGCCGCGGATTTCCCCGGCGAGCGGAAACGGCCGGTCCGGAAGATCCGCCTGGGTGACATCCGGATAGGCGGTCACACGGCGTCCGGTGTATCCTTCGAGGGCTCGGATGAAACGTTCGTCGAGCACACCGATGCCGCGGCAGTGCTTCGAACGGATCAACGCATCCCCTTTGGCGAGCAGACGCAGGGATTTCAGCAGCGAGGGAGCTTCGCCATGGTGGTGGTTGCGCAGGTAGAGACCGCTCCACGGGCGTCCCAGAGCTCCGTCCGGCGCGAGCGACGTGGGCAGGAAACGGAGATAACTGTCGAGATAGGGAAAATAGACGAGGTCGACCTTCCATCCGCAGGCCGCCTCCGCGGCGGTGATCGCGTCCGCCGCGCGCCGCCAGCGTTGGAAAGTGCGCACCGGGTCGCCCTCGAAGCGGCCGTTGAAGAAACTCCTGCCACCCGTCGGAAGCGGGTGGAACCGCGCGGTCTCCGGATCGTTCGCGGGATCCGCCGCATGGTTGGCCGCCGCCTCGACGGGATCCGGGCAGATGCCGACCACCCGCGCGCCGGCGCGTTGGAACGACGCCGTGAACTGGGTGAAGTACATCGGATGGTGACCGACCCAGAGCGGATCGACCAAGGCCACCGTGACTGGGGAGGAGGTGCTCATGAAGGCCGGCGGATTTCCTGTCTGCCGGCGGTGTGCAGCCATGAGGCACGGACCATGAACGCCTGCGGGAGTCCCGCCATCACGCCGAAGATGAGGCCGGCGAGGCGTTCTTGGAAGGGATTGGCGGTGAGGGTCTCGCTGATGAGACAAGCGGTAGCGACAAAGGGCAGAAAGGCAAGCCATTGGTCCGGCCCGGGGTCCGTGGCGTTCGCCCGCGCCGCGGCGAGCGAGGAGGCGGCCACCCAGATGAAAAGCACCAGCATGGAGGCCAGCGCGATCGCCCCTCCGGATAGAAGGCTGTAGGTCCAAACCGAGTGGCCGGCGAACCAGATGTCGTTCATCTCCGCGTCCTCGGCGGGGATCACCTGATAGATCTCCGGCAGGAACGAGGGGTCCCAATAGTACGAGCAGCCGACACCGTGGCCATGGATGAAATGCACCGGGTTTTCCCGCATGATGTCCCAGATGGCGGTGGCCTCCGCCTGGCGGGTGAGCAGCGAGATGTCGCCGCCGATGTTGCGCGACTCGGCGTGGTGGAACAGCCGTTCGTTCCAGCGCTCGATGAGCACCGGCTCGATCACCGCGGCCGCGCCGAGGGCCAGCAGGACGAGTCCGGCCGCGGCGCCGACGGGAATGAGCCGCCGTGGCAGTTTCGCCCACTGATAGATGCCCCAGCGGACGCCGAGCAGGTAGCAGAGCGTGCAGGCGAGCGCGGATGCGAGCATCGGAAACGCGAGCGAGCGGGTGACGGTGACGAACACGCCGAGGAACAGCGCGCCGCAGGCGAGGAGCAGGCTGGGGCGGAAGCTCCCGCGGAGCAGGATCGCGCAGCCGATCCATGCGGCGAGCCAGTTGCTGGCCGGGCTCTGGACGTCGAAACGCACGGTTTCCACCGTGGCCGCCTTGAACAGGAAGCCCTGGACGATGCGCCACGGCACGTTGATGCAGGCCATGGCGAAAAGAGGCAGCACGATCCGCGACGGCGCGATGCCGGCGCATGCGGCGATGTGCGTGTTGGTGAGTCCGAACAGACACAGCACCAGCGGCAGGATCACGCGGATCGAACGCCCCGGCGGCACGCCCTGGGCCAGCGAGTTCGCCGCCATGAAACCGAGAAACAGGACCCAGAAACCGATCAGCAGCGCGCCGGGACGCACGGCGAGAAAACGCCGGCCGAGCCAGACGATCGCCGCCGTCGAGAACGTGCAGGTGGCGAGGAACAAGGCCTGGGCCAGGCCGCCGCCGGCACCGGTCTCGCCGCGGTAGTCGAACGCCAGCGACATCGCGAACACCCAGAACAGGCGCTCGATGAGCACCGCGTCCCGGGTCCGCGGAATCGCGATGTCGGGGGCTGCCGCGGCGGTGATCATGCGCAGGATTGCGAGAAGATCCGGTCGAACTCGGAGGCCTTGCCGGCGATCGGGAATGTCTCCTCGGCGTAGTGGCGCGCGTTGCGCGACTGGCGCGCGCGGAGGCCGGGGTTCTGATAGAGCGAGTCCGCCGCCTCAAGGAAACCGTCGAGGTCGCCGGGCGGGGTCGTCAGGCCCGCCTCGTTCTGGCGGGTGATGCGCGCCGCGAGGTTGTCGAGCGGGATGGAGAGCAGCAGCGGGCGTGCCGCGCAGAGGTAGCTGAGGGTTTTGGATGGAACCGAGAACATGCCGGCGTCCTCTTCCAGCAGGCCGACGAGCACGTCACCCGTCGCCAACATCGACGGCAGTTCCTGGAACGGCTGATAGGGCAGGACCTCGAGGTTTCCGATGCCCGCCGCGGAGGACTCGCGTTTCAACCAGTCCGCGCCGAGTCCCTCGGAGACGACGACCACGCGGACCTCCGGGTTTTCCTGATGGCGCTTGGCGAGCTCCAACAAGAGCGCCGGATTGTGTTTCATCCCGAGCGTGCCGGTGTAGAGGAACACGAACTTGTCGTCGAGGGCGTGGCGGCGCGCCCAGTCGTTGGCCTTCGGCAGGCACGGGATTTCCTCGATGTGCGCCCAGTTCGGCACCACCTCGATGCGCGAGGCGTCCACGCCGAACTCGCTCGAAAGAATCGGCGCGAAGTCTCCCGTGATGGCGATGATCTTCGAGCTGCGTTCGAACTGCCGGCGGTCGAGCCGGCGGTACCACGCGCCGATCCACGCGCCCGCCACCGGGATCTTGCGGCGCAGGATCTTGTCCACGGCGAGGCTGTAGAAATCCTGGACCCAGTAGTAGAACCGGGCGCCACAATCGGACGCCGCCCGCAGGATGGGCTCCTGGGTTTCGGTCGGCGTGTTGCCGGATAGAACGGCGTCGGGTTTCCACTCGCGGATGAAACGCGCGACCTCGCGCCCGTAGCGGATCTCCATGCCGCGGCGCTTGCGGAAGCTGTATTTGAACTTCGGGTAGTCGGCATCCATCGGGATTTCCCGGAACTCGAGGTTCTTCGGGTCGTCCGCACGTTTCGCCAGATCCCCACGCGGCGTCTGCAGCGAGCTGGCGAACGCGTGGACGACGGTGTGGCCGCGCTCGGCGAGGGCACGGCTCAGCGACGTCGGGAACGCATGGCCCGCGTAGTCATGAACGACGATTCTCATGTGGGGGGAAGGAAAAGAGGGGAGTGGGGTAACGGGTTGATTGTAAGCACCCCGGACCCTCCGTCAATCCAGCCTCCGTAACGCGAACGCGGAAGGGCGGATCCCGGCTTTCACGGCGGCAGGAGCGGTGCGATCATGCGCCGCCCCATGGATTCGCTCGTCCGCACGCTCTGGTTTCTCGCGAAACACGGGATGTTTCTCATGTTGGCGGCGGTGGCCGCGTGTTTGGTGTGGACCGCCCTCTACTTCGCGCTGCTGTTATGGGCGGTGATTACCGACAGCGGAGTCGGCGGGCCGCTCGCGTGGCCGGCGGGACTGGTCGCCTGCGTCCTCGGCTGCGCCGCATTCGGCCTCGGCGTGGCGATCCCGGCCTGTGCCGTGGCCGCGGTTTTCCGGAGCCGGCTCCGCTGGCCGCGGATGGTGGAAATTCCGATCTCGTTTCTAGCAGCCTGCGCCCTGTGGCTCGGCTGGGCCTGCGTATTCCACGGCGGAATCCCCGATCCGCTCGAGTTCCTCGTTTCCCTGCTGTGGATGCCCCTGCCGCTCGGCACCTGGTGGTGGCTCACCGAAGGACCGGGCGCGATGTGGGACGCGCTCCGGCGGTGGAAGGCGGCGCACTGATCATTTGAGAAAACCGCGGACGCCGGCGCGGTCGCTTTCAGGCAGCGAGGAAATCCAGCGTTCCGCCGCAGCCGGATCGTAGTGCCGCCAGCAGGCCGCGAGGTTGTTCCGTGCCCAGTCCTTCGCCTCGCCGGCCGGCAGGTTTTCGACCCATGCGCTGGCCGCGGCGGGATCCTGGATCGCCCACTTGGTGGCGTGGAAGGATACACGTTTCACCAGATCCGGGACCTCGTCCGGGTGTTCCGCCAGCCAGCGATATGCCTCGCCTTGGAGAGCTGGTTCGTAGAATGAGCTGTAGTCGCAGGGGGCGCCGGCGAGCAGGGGGGCGACCTTGCTCCGGCTTTCGTCCGGCAGGGCGGCGATACGATCGATGAGTTCGGCGAGGGCCTGCGGCTTCCAGCGATGGAGCATGTATCGGTATTGCGAGGCTTCGCTCGATCGCGGTTCGGCCGTCGCGACTTTGTCCAGCCACTCGGCGGGATTGGTCACTATCGGGACCGGGACCGGCTGGGCATTTTCCTGCCGGGAGATCAGCTCGCGGGCGTAGGCTTGGTCATCCGCGGTCGGCAGCATCGGGAGCAAGCGCTCGAGTTCCTCCAGCGGCCGCCCGCCTGATAGAAAGATGGCGTCGAGGCGACGGTTTCGCACCTCGGTGTCGAGATCGAGGGTGGCGAGCCAGGAAATCGCGGCTTCCGGCTTGTCCCGGGATAGCCCGTCCAGCGCGGATTCCCGGATGCGGTGCGCCTGTTCCTCGGAGAATCCCGCGCCTTCGAGGTCGGTCCGCAGCCAGCGGTCCGCATGCTGCCAGAGGAACCGGAACCAATCGCCCTCCGCGATGTCCTGACGCCACGAGTCCGGCAGATCGGAGAGATGGTCGAACAAGCGATCCATCACGCCTTCGCGGCCCAGGTTGTTGTGGAAGCGCATCCAGCCGTCCGGCGACTCCCACAGCCTGCGGATTTCCTCGTCGAACGAGCGGTCCAGCCGGAGTCCGGCAAGTTCATCCTCGGCCTGCGTCCGCAGGTAAGGAGGCAGGCGGGAGAGTTCCGCTTCCAATAATTCGGGGGCGGCCGTGCCCAGCGCATGGAAAAACGGGGTGGGATCCATTTTCTCAAAGACGGATTCCAAAAAACCATCCATTGCGAGCCGCGGATGGGTCTTCGCCATTTCCGCAAGCACATCGATCCGGACGGAGACCCAAGGGTGGCTCCGCAGGATCGCAAGCGCCTCTTCCGGCTTCGTGGCGGCGAGACGTTTCAAAACGCCCGCGGCCTCCTCTGGATGCTTTTCCGCCTGCCAGCGCGCGAGCGCCAGCGGATCCGAAAACTCCCAACGGCGGAGCAACAGTTCGCGGAAGAGCATGCGGGCGAACCCTTCGCGTTTTGGAAACCAACCGCGATCCAACCATCGCGGGATCTCCGTTTCCGGAATCGAGATGGCGAGCCGGACGACTTCCCGCATGAGTGCGGCGGCATCGCTTTCCGCACGAATCGCGGCGAGGGAGGTCTTCGTCCACTCCGGAGCGCCGGATCGTTCCGTGGAACGTGATCTTCCGGAGGAAACCCGCGTGTTTTCCGGTGCGGCCATCGTTTCCTTCGCGGCGGGGGAGTGCTCGGTGAGTTGCCATCCCGTGATCGCCGCGGCGAGAAATCCGACGGATGCCATGGAGAGGGTTGCGGTGGAATTCAACGGTCGCCTCCTTCCTTCAAGGGCAGGTCCGTCGATTCGAGCCATGCCTCGGCGTCGGCGGGAGAGATCTCGTGCCCCGGCTGATAGATCGCCCCGATACCCGGCGTGCGCGCGGCCCATTCGATCGCCTCGCCGAACCGGTTGGATTTCCGCAACTCCGAGACGATCACCCGCGTGGCCGGCGTTCTGGCCCGAGGTTCCGCTTGTTGTTCGATCCAGCGGCCGAACGCATCGACATCCTGATCCGCCCAAGTGCGGGCGAGAGATTCGAAGAGACTGGAATCCGCCGGATTGTCGATGCCTCGGAGCGCGATATCGATCGCCCGGCCGGGATCCACGGTGGCGAGGTTGGAGAAGAATCCGTAGATCTCCTGGGGGCCGCCGTACAAGTTGAGATCTCCGCCCGGATAGACGACCCGGACATTCTCTTCCAGCGATCCGTTCATCCGGGAGCAGATCGTTTCCGCGATCCCGAATGACTTCTCGGGGTCCTTGGTCAGCAGTGATATGCCGACGAGAGACAGTCGATCGGCGGCGAGGATTGGAACTTCGGTGGCTTCCGCCTCGGCAAGCGCGGCGTCCGGGTCGCTGGCGAGCAGGATCTCGAATCGTTTGTTTTCGACCTGCCGGCGCAGTTCACCCGCCGGCATGGAGGAAGCGACGCGTTCGAGATCTCGGAGACGGGAAGGGCCCACGTTTCCAAACACGAAGTTCACGGCATCCGAGCTTCCTCCAAAGAAGAGGTAGCCGGGATTCTGTTGGAGCCATGTCCACGCGTCGACCGGATCCTTCGCGATCAACGATTGGAACGTCGCGCTCATCATTTGCCGATCTCCGGTCGTTTTCGCGAAGCTCAAAAGGAGGTCGGGATCGGTGTGTTCCGCATGGGCGTTCAAATAGAGTCGAGCGGCCGCTTGAAGATCTTCCGGGAGGTTTTGGAAACGATCGAGCAACCATCCCGGATGGAACACCGCAAGGGATGCGACCACGCTTGTTCGCGCCTCATTCCGCCCGTCGCGGATGGCTGCTGCGAGTGCTCCCTCCGGGTCGTGGGCGGCCCATGCCCGCCAAACTTCGTGTTGATCATCCGGAGTCACTGCGGTGAGGGCGGCGTCCGCATCCAGCATGGTCCAACGGAGGAAAACCAGCAGACTGGTTTCATAATCGCGCGCGTTGCTACTTCGATAGCCGTCCCAGAATTCCGCGACGGATGCCTCGTCCGCACCGCACAGCCAGACGGCGAAGCGGACGTAGAGTTCCGCACCATCGAGCGCGAGCAGGGAATCCACGTCGTCGGCCGAGCGCGTCGGCTGATGGGAAGAGGCGGACTCGTGTTCCGTGCGGGCCGCCTTCGGGACTGCCGAAACCGCTGACGGAATGGCCGCGCTGCGAGAAGAGACGATCCTGCGGCCCGCGTGACCGCACGCGAGCCCAACCAGCACGGCGGCAGCAAGGAGAAGAAATGGTATTTTCACACCGTCCGATCGCGACCTCTATCAAGCCGGGCCGTATGTGCAATCCCGCGCTTCTGATCAATCGTAGATGTCGCGCCGATGTCCCAGGCGCACGACAAGAACCACGAACCTGTCATCTTCGATCCGACAGAGAATCCGGTAGTCGTCGACCCGGTCGCGCCAGAATTCACCAAGGTCACCCTTGAGGCACTTGCCGAATCGGCGGGGATCGTCCGAACCCGAGATCCGCTCGTCGAGAAACGCGAGAATCCGCCGTGTTGGTTCGTGGCCGAGCTTGCGAAGCTGTTTGAGGGCCGGGGTGGCGATTTTATAGTCCCAGCTCACGTTTCGCTTCCTCGGCGGAGTATTCGCGTCCGGGGTTACGGGCCGAGTCGGCGGCAAGGTAGTAATCCTCAAGATCCTGAAGATGCTGCTCGATGGCCTCGCGGGCATAGAACGTCTTGGTACGCCCGGTCTTCGCCGCAAGGCGGCCGAGGCGCTCCTCCAATTCGGGGCTCAGGCGGATGGCCAACATGGAGGCAGGGTAAGCTTGCTATACCTGTATAGCAAGCTTCACGTCGACGCGCTTCCGGGCAGTCGTTGCAACGATCACGCGTAGCTGCGGATCGCGACCTTGGTTTCCTCGTATTCGAGGGCTTCCTTGTGGAGCACTGGCTCGGTTCCGGGGCCTTTGTATTCCCAGCAGGAGACGTGGAAGAACCTGTCGTCGTGGCGTTTCGCCTCGCCCGGCTGGGTCTTGCCGGCCTGGACCTCGGGGTCGGCCTCGGTGAACTGGTGCTCGGTGCGGAAGTGGCCGCCGCAGGATTCCTCGCGGTCGCGGGCATCGTAGCACATCACCTCGGCGAACTCTAGGAAGTCGGCGACGCGGCCGGCCTTTTCGAGTTCCATGTTCACGCCGTCGCCGGAGCCGGGGATCTTGAGATTGCTCCAGAACTCCTCGCGGATCTGCGGAATCTTCGCGATCGCTTCGGTCAGGCCGTCGCGGTCGCGGGCCATGCCGCACTTGTCCCACATCACATGGCCGAGCTCGCGGTGGAACGAATCGACCGTGCGCTTGCCGCCGATGGTGAAGAGCTTGGAGATCCGCTCGTTGGCCTCGGCCTCGGCCTGCTTGAACTCGGGCATGTCGGTGGTGATGGTGCCGGGTTTCTGGGTGACGAGGTAGTTCGCGATGGTCGCGGGGATCACGAAATAACCGTCGGCCAGGCCTTGCATCAGGGCGGAGGCACCGAGGCGGTTCGCGCCGTGGTCGGAGAAGTTCGCCTCGCCGAGCACGTGCAGGCCGGGGAGGTTGGACATCAGGTTGTAGTCCACCCACAGGCCGCCCATGGTGTAGTGCACCGCCGGATAGATCATCATCGGGCCCTTGTAGGGGTCCTCGCCGGCGATCTTCTCGTACATCTGGAACAGGTTGCCGTAGCGCGCGCGGATGACCGGCTCGCCAAGCCGTTTCGTGGCGTCGCGGAAGTCGAGGTAAACGCCCAGACCGGTGGGTGCCACGCCGCGGCCGTCGTCGCAGGCCTCCTTGGCGGCACGGGACGAGATGTCGCGCGGCGCGAGGTTGCCGAAGGACGGGTATTTGCGCTCGAGGTAGTAATCGCGCTGGTCCTCGGGCACGTCGTTCGGGCTCATCTGCTTCTTGCGCAGCTTGTCGGAAATCTCCTGCGACTTCGGCACCCAGATCCGGCCGTCGTTGCGGAGCGACTCGGACATCAGCGTGAGCTTGCTCTGGTAGTCGCCGGACACCGGGATGCAGGTCGGGTGGATCTGCGTGTAACACGGATTCGCGAACAGGGCGCCGCGTTTCGCCGCGCGCCAGGCGGCGGTGACGTTGCAGCCCATCGCGTTGGTCGAAAGGAAGAACACGTTGCCGTAGCCGCCGGTGGCGATGCAGACGGCGTCGCCGGCGTGGCTGCTCACCTTGCCGGTGGCGAGGTCGCGGACGACGATGCCCTTGGCCTGGCCGTTCACGAGCACGAGGTCGAGCATCTCGGTGCGCGAGAACATCTTCACGCCGCCCTTGCGGATCTCCTTCTCCAGCGCCTGATAGCAGCCGATGAGGAGTTGCTGGCCGGTCTGGCCGCGGGCGTAGAAGGTGCGGGACACCTGCGCGCCACCGAACGAGCGGTTGTCGAGCAGGCCGCCGTATTCACGGGCGAATGGAACCCCTTGGGCGACGCACTGGTCGATGATCGCGTTCGAAACCTCGGCGAGGCGGTAGACGTTCGCCTCGCGGGCGCGGAAGTCGCCGCCCTTGATGGTGTCGTAGAACAAACGCCGCACCGAGTCGCCGTCGTTCTGGTAGTTCTTGGCGGCGTTGATCCCGCCCTGGGCGGCGATCGAGTGCGCGCGGCGCGGGCTGTCCTGGTAGCAGAAGCACTTCACCTGATAGCCCATTTCCGCGAGCGAAGCGGCGGCCGCGCCTCCCGCGAGTCCCGATCCGACGACGATGATCGTGTATTTCCGCTTGTTGGCCGGGTTGATGAGCTTCGAATCCATCTTGTGCTTGGACCATTTCTGATCAAGCGGGCCGGACGGGATCTTGCTGTCGAGGACGATGGACATGGCGTGGTGGGATGGGAAAGAGGTGGAATCAGCGACCGTAACCGAGGATCTGAATCGCGAGCGGGATCGAAATGAAGCCGATCCAGATGAACAGGGCGTAGCCGACGGACACCTGTTTCAGGAACGGCGCGGATTTTTTCGAACGCAGGCCGAGCGTTTGGAACATCGACTGCACCCCGTGCGAAAGGTGCGAGCAGAGCAGCGTCATCGCGATGACGTAGAAGATGGTCGCCGGCCACCAGGAGAAGCCGTCGATCACCATCAGCCACGCGTTGTGGGCCTCCTTGCCGTCGATCGTCGTCTTGTAGCGGTCGAGCGAGTTGTATTCGTTGCCGACCCGCGCGGTGAAATGGAGCATGTGGTAGATCACGAACGCGAGGATCGTGAGGCCCGAGACGATCATGTAGCGCGACGACTTGCTGGCCTGGATGGTCGCCTGGCACTCGTAGGACTTGCGCGCCGCCTTGTTCTGCCGGGTGAGCGCCACGGTCGCCGCGATGTGGCCCACGATCATCACCAGCATCACCGCTCGGAACACCCAGATCCCGGCGCCGTGCAGCATGTGGTGGAGGAAATACGCGTACTCGTTGAAGGGCTCGGGACCCATGAAAACCACCAGGTTTCCGATCAGGTGGCCGGCCAGGAACAGGGTCAGGACGACCCCGGTGACGGCGACGATGAGCTTTTTCCCGATGGAGGACGACCAGTAGGATCCGAGGCAGCGGCTGAGGGCATTCATGGTGTGGGAAATGCGATGGCCCGGACGGGGCCGCGGCAGAAATAGGGGGCGCGCTCCGGCATTTCAAGAGGAGACTCCCCGCCGGGCAGGATCGGTGCGGCGAATCGCAGGATTTGCGGAGATCCGCTGCCGGGCGGAGGGCCGAAATCCGCCGCTTTTCCCTTCCGTCCGGAGGGCACCGGCAGGGAACGGTGGACACTTGGCCCGCCACCTGCTCAATGTATGTCACGAAACCCTCGTGATGTTCACAAGCTACGACCCAGGCCGATTCCACGACGAAATGTTTGAGGCGGATGGCTCCGTCCGCGACTACTGCCGCCCGCTCGTCAATTCGTTCCACAACATTGACGCGAAAGACTTCCTCTCCCGCAAGGCGAACTCGGAGCTCTACTTCCTCCGTCACGGCATCACCTTCAACGTCTACCACGACGACCGCGGCACCGAGCGGATCTTCCCCTTCGACCCGGTCCCGCGCGTGCTGACGGCCGGCGAGTGGGAGCACCTCGAGGCCGGGCTCACCCAGCGCATCGTCGCGCTCAACCTGTTCCTGCACGACATCTATCACGACCAGCAGATCCTCAAGGACGAGGTGATCCCGCGGTTCTACGTCGAGAACGCCAAGCACTACCGTCCCGAGTTCCGCGGCGTCGATGTGCCGGCCGACATCTACATCCACATCTGCGGCAGCGACCTGATCCGCGGCGGCGACGGCCAATACTACGTGCTCGAGGACAACGGCCGCTGCCCGTCCGGCGCGTCCTATCTGTTGGAAAACCGCAACGCCCTGAAACGCGCGTTTCCGTCGATCTTCGAAACCATGGGCGTCCGCCCGGTCGATTCCTACCCACGCGACCTGCTCGCGATGCTGCACCACATCTCGCCGCGGCGCGACGAGGAGCCGGTCTGCGTGCTGCTCACGCCCGGTTGTTACAACAGCGCGTATTTCGAGCACTGCTACCTCGCCCGCGAGATGGGCATCGACATCGTCGAGGGCCGCGACCTGGTGGTCGTGGACAACTTCGTCCACATGCGCACCACCCGCGGGCTGAAACGCGTGGACGTCATCTACCGGCGCATCGACGACGACTTCATCGACCCCGTCGTGTTCCGCAAGGACTCGGTGCTCGGCGTGCCCGGCCTGATGAACGCCTACCGCGCCGGCAACGTCGCGCTCGCCAACGCCGTCGGCACCGGCGTGGCGGACGACAAGGTGATGTATTATTTCGTGCCTCGGATGATCGAATACTACCTCGGTCAGAAACCGATCCTGCCGAATGTGCCGACCTACCTCGCCTCCGAGGAAAAGGACTTCAAGTTCATCCTCGATCACCTGCCCGAGCTGGTCGTCAAGGCGGCCAACGAGTCCGGCGGCTACGGCATGTTGATGGGTCCTACGGCCACCAAGGAACAGATCGAGAAATTCCGCGAGCTGATCATCGCTGACCCGCGCAACTACATCGCCCAGCCGGTGATCTCGCTGTCCCGTGCGCCCACCTGGTGCGATGGTTCGATGGAGGGCCGTCACATCGACCTGCGGCCGTACATCATCTACGGCAGCGAGGTGAAGATCGTGCCCGGCGGCCTCACGCGTGTGGCCTTGACGAAGGACTCGCTGGTGGTCAACTCCTCGCAGGGCGGAGGCAGCAAGGACACCTGGGTGCTCCGCCATTGAGATCCGAATTCCATGTTATCCCGAGTCGCAAACACCCTCTTCTGGATGATCCGCTACGTCGAGCGGGCGGACAACCTCGCCCGTCTCATCGACGTGAACCAACAGCTCCTGCTCGACTCCGAGCGCCTCGACAGCGAGCGCCTGCGCGGTTTCTGGCAGCCGATCATCCTCAGCACCGGGGATGACGAGGCCTTCCACTCGATCTACGACGAAGCCGGAAGCGCCGAAGTCATCCGATTTCTCACCGACGACCCGCGCAACCCGAACAGCATCGTCTCGTGCATCGCGCTCGCCCGCGAGAACGCGCGCACGGTCCGCGACCAGCTCTCCGACGAGTTGTGGGAGGAACTCAATTCCCTCTATTTGTTCAGCCGATCCGCCGAAGCGAACAGCCTGATGGCTTCGGATCCCACGCGCTACTATGCGAACATCCGGCGTTCCGCCGAAACCTTCCTCGGCATCGCGTCGTCCACCATCTCGCGCGACGAGGCGTGGGAGTTCATGGACATCGGCCGCCACCTGGAGCGCGCGGACAAGACGACGCGTTTCCTCGATGTCACCAGCTATCTGCCCACCGGGCCCGAGGAATCGGATCCCGGGGTCTTCCACTGGTCGGCCATCCTGCGCTCGTGCGGTGCGCTCGGCGCCTACCGCGCCGTGCACCGTGGCCATCGCGGCGGCATCACGGACAAGTCGGTCTGTGATTTCCTCGTTTTTTCCCGCGAGTTCCCGCGCGCGGTCCGCTACTGCGTCGAACGCGTCGACATCAGCCTGCACCGTATTTCCGGCACGCCGCAGGGCACCTTCTCCAACGACGCCGAACGCGAATGCGGCCGCCTGCTCGCGGACCTCAATTTCGGATCCACCAAGGACGCCTTCGGCATCGGCCTCCACGACTACCTCGACTCGATCCAGAAACGGGTGAACTCCATCGGCGAGGCCGTTTTCGATGCCTACGTCCTGATGCCCGAGCGCATCCAGGTGGCTCCGGTGGAGCCCGTCCCGGCGACCTCCGCGGTGGCGGCCTGGCAGATGCAACAACAGCAGCAGTGATCGATCCGGTCGCCATCGTCGCGAAAGGGCCGGGGACCCGTCTCGCGGTCACCCACCGCACGACGTTCCTCTACGCCACGCCCGTGACGCAGAGCCAGAACGCCGTGCGTCTCGAGCCGCGCACCTATCCCTATCAGAAAACGATCTCCGCGTTCATCAAGGTGCTGCCCGCCACCCGGCTGCGGCGTTTCACCGATCTCTTCCAGAACATCACCCACCACTTCGAACTCCCGGCCCCGCACGACCGCCTGGAAATCGAGAGTTTGCTCAAGGTTCACAACCTTCCGCTCGACCTGCCCGCCGAGGTGCTCGCCGCCGACCTCGGCGAATACAACGACATCTCCATCCGCGAACAGGTCTGGACCTTCCTCCAGGAAAGCCGCTGGGTCTCCTATCACCCGGAGGTCTGGCGCCAGGCGGTGGACGTCACCGACGGCGTGGCGTCCATCCATGCCAAGACGACCGCCATCATGCGCTGGATCCACGACGAGTTCACCTACGAATCCGGCGTCACATCCGTGAACACCCACCCCGAGGAGGTCTTCGCCATCCGCCGCGGCGTCTGCCAGGATTTCACCCACGTCATGATCGCGATGTGCCGTTCCATCGGCATCGCGGCCCGCTACGCGTCCGGATATCTCTACAACGGCCCGCGCGACCACTTGTTGGGATCGCAGGCATCCCACGCATGGTGCGAGGCCTTCCTGCCCGGCGGAGGCTGGATCGGCTACGACCCCACCAACGCCACCATGGCCGACGACCGCTACGTCAAGGTCGCCGTCGGCCGCGACTATGATGATGTCGCCCCCGTCGTCGGCAGCTACGTCGGCAGCTCCCAGGTCCGCATGGAAGTCGCGGTCTCGGTGGAGAAACTGTGAGCCGCCGAGGAACCCTGCGGGCCTCGCGCCCGGTCTCCGTCTCCTTTCCGAAGTCTTGGAAATTGCTCGATCTTCCAGGCGGCGAACACCAATGTGCTCGCAAATCATGAAGACGATTTCTTTGCTTCTATTCATTGCGATGGCGCCCGGCCTGCGCTGCTTTGGCGATATGGGAAGCCTCCCGTTCACATCCGGCGTTCGCATCACCGAGCCACGGCAGGATGCGATCATCGCGTGGAATGGCAAAGAGCAGTTGCTGTATCTTCAGACAACTCTCGGTGCCTCCAGCGAGACCAAGGTTCTTGAGGTGATGCCGCTGCCCAGCAAGCCTGAGGTGGAAGCGGGCCATGCCGGGGTTTTTGAGCGCTGTCAGGCGGTGCTTCCGAAAGTGCTGGTCGTTGATTCGGAGGTGTATGGTCCCTTTGGGATTCCCGACGAGCTTCCTGTGGCGACGGTGGTCGAACGGAAGACGATCGGCGTCCACCACCTGCAAACCGTGGAGTTGCACGACGCGGCACGTTTCTCGGAATGGGTGAAGGAACGTTTCGGTGGCGAGGGGTTGGTGATTCCGGCTCCGCTTCTCGAGGTGATCGAAGAGTATGCAAAGGACGACTACCGGTGGTTTCTGTTCGATGTGATCGAAGTGACGAAGGATGAGTCGAAGAAGACCCCGTTGAGAATCCGCTTCAAGACCGACATGCTCTACTATCCCATGAGAATCACCCGGACGGAGGAAGGCGATACGACCGTTTCGTTGTCCGTTCTCACGAACGTCCTGTTCAACAAGGAGGACTGTGTCGGCATACCGAAGGAGGCCATCAAGGTTCCGGTGCGTCCGGTTGAGATTCTCGGAACCACGGTGAAATGGATCGATCCTCCGCTATACGAGCTTCTGGGGCGACCTCAGGTGGCACAACTGCGGACATGGGAGGTTTCCGGCGAGATCGATTCGTTTCAGAAGGATATTCTCGTCCGTAATCCAGCGGCGGCCAAGAAGAAGGCGGAAGAAGTTGGTGCCAAAACCCCCATTTCCGAATCGAACGCCCGGTAGGCTCTTGGTCTTGTTCATCACGGGTTTCCGCACGGAGCATTCTCCGGAATGGTTGAGAACGAGGCGCTTTCGCTTCAGGTCATCAGGAAGAACGCGACGAGTTTCATGGCGATCAGGTTCGCCAACGCGAAGATGACTCCGGCTGTTTTCAGACCGAACGAAGACGAACCGAACAGAATCGCGGCACCGCACACGGCACCGACGGCCGCGGGGACGAATGCGAGATAGAGGAGTCCGTAGATTGTGTTCGGACCGACTGGAAGCCGCAGCGCCACGAGTGCGAACAGCAGCGACAGCCCGGGCGATAGGATCGCGATGAGCAACCTGGCGTCCGATCGTGTGAAATCGAACTTCATCGGGGAAACCGCGGATGCCTCCGTTTCTTCAGAAACCCCGGTGGATGCCCAGCCACGCGGCGGCGAGGCCGGCGAGGATGCAGAGAGCGAGCACCAGCGGCGGGGCCATCACCTTGCGTTTCGCCAGCGCGGGTGCGGCCCCGATGAAGAACCAGATGCCGAGTTTGATCATCCACCATGGTTCGCCCATCGGCGGCTTCTTGAGGATGGCGAAGCCGACGAGCAGGACGATCAACAGCGAGATGCCGTGCAGGATGGATGCGGACTTCTTCGCCGAGCCGCCCATGAGGATGGCACCGAGCGAGGCGAACAGGGCGATCACGCCGCCGACATGGAGGAAGCGGAGCAGCAGAGGATCCATAACCGTGGAGGGGGTGGCTCAGGAGATATGCGCCTGATAGGCCGCGGCATCCATCAGTCCTTCGACGTCGGCCGCGTTCTTCACCTTGAGTTTGAAGATCCAGCCTTTGCCATACGGATCGGTGTTGACCAGCGACGGGTCGGCCTCGACCTCGGGGTTCGCCTCGATGACCTCGCCGCCGACGGGGGCGTAGATGTCGCTGGCGGCCTTGACGGACTCGACGACGGCCGTCGGGTCACCGGGGTCGACCGTGCGGCCGACGGCGGGGAGTTCGACGAAGACGACGTCGGTGAGTTCCTCCTGGGCGTGGTCGGTGATGCCCACGGTGATGACGTCGCCTTCGAGGCGGACCCATTCGTGGGATGTCTGATAGCGGAGATCGGCGGGGATGTTCATGGGAAGATCGGGGTTGGGATTGGTTTGAAAACAGCGGATCAGGAGCGTTTGTAGAAGGGTTTTTTGACGACTTCGGCGGGAAAGCGCCGGCCGCGGACGTCGATTTGGAGTTTGGTTCCGGGTTTCGCGAGGGCGGCGGGCAGGTAGGCCATGGCGATGCCGGTCATCAGCGACGGCGAGAGCGCGCCGGAGCAGAGTTCGCCGGTTTCGTTTCCGTCCGCGTCGAGCACCGGGTAGTGGGCTCGGGGCGGGGCGCCTTTGTCTGTGTAGCGGATGGCGGCGAGGCGCAGGTCGGGACCCTCGGCCTTTTGTTTCGCGAGCACCTCGCGGCCGATGAACTCGTCTTTTCCGAGATCGCAGAAAAACCCGAGTCCGGCCTCGATGGGGGTGCGTTCGGGAGACAGGTCGTTGCCGTTGAGAGGATAGCACATCTCAAGGCGCAGCGTGTCGCGCGCGCCGAGGCCGCAGGGGGCCGCGCCTGCGTTCACGAAGGTGTTCCACCAGGTCACTCCGTCGTCCGCCGGGCAGAAGAACTCAAAGCCGTCCTCACCGGTGTATCCGGTGCGGCAGACGATGGCGCCGGCCGGTGTGGTCATGATGCCATTGCGCAAGGGCAGCGTCTCGCCGTGCAGCGCTTTGGCGAAGACGGTCGCTGCATGAGGCCCCTGCACGGCCATGCCCGCCCAGCGGTCGCTCTCGTTGCGGAGTTGCACGTCGCCGGGTATGTGTTTCTCCATCCAGGCGAGGTCCTCGTCGATCTTCGACGCGTTGACCACGATGAAGAACGACTCCGGGCCGGTGCGGTAGACGATGAGGTCGTCGATGACGCCGCCGTTTTCGTTGAGCATGAGCGAATACTGGCCTTGGCCGGGATCCAGCTTCGTGACGTTGTTGGTGAACATCCGGTTGAGCCACGCCGCGGCGCCGGATCCATCGACGAGGAACTGCCCCATGTGGGAAATGTCGAAGACCCCCGCGTCGGTGCGGACCGCCCTGTGCTCGTCGAGGATCGAGGAATACTGGACCGGCATGTTCCATCCGGCGAAGGGGACGAGGCGTGCGCCAAGGGATTGATGGGCGCTTTCCAAAGGAGACGATTTCAATTCGGACATTACGGGGCGGAGTGTTGGCGGACGGCCGGGGCCTGTCAAATTCCGATGCCGGGAGGGATTCCTCAGGTCACCGCGGCGAAACGGAGCTCCGCACGGCAAGGCAGATCTCGGATGCGGAAACTCCTGTCGCCGGCGGCTTCGAGACCCTCGCCGGCGGATGCGATGATGTGGTTTTCCGGAACCGGTGGCTCGATGAAAAGCCCGTCACCGGGAATCGTGATGCCGCCTCCGATCTCGATCTCCATCGTTTCGTTTCCGGTCGCCGCCATTCGCAGGTCGAGCGTGCCGAAACGTGTCGGCAGGCCGCGCACCGCGATGCCGTTTTCCGCGGCCACCCATTCCCACGGCACGCCGGCGGCGAGCACGAGCCGGTCGCGCGCCTCGCGTTCGGAGGCGAACATCGAGGCGAAGGCGAGCAGGTATTCCGCGGCGATCCACGTGTGCGGCACGTCTCCCAGATGGCCGGGAGAACGCAGGTCCCGCCAGGTGATCTCGGGCCATTGGTTCCAGCCCGTGGGCCGTTGGTCGCCGAGGAAAAACGCGAGCAGATCGTTCGCGTCCCCGCGTTTTCCGAGCCGCACGAAGGCACCGATGATGCGGATCTCGTAGGCGGTGTAGTTGTTCCAGACCATGCGGCCGTCGTGTTTCCGGTGATGGCCGTCGAGATAGGTCGCGAGCGAGTTTTCGAGTTCTCGTGCGGGCAGCGAATCCGCGAAGTCGAGCTGGGCGATGGCGTTGGAGGTCGCCGTGGGATCGAAGTCCGCCCACTCGACCGAGCCGGGCAGAGTGCCGAGTTTCTTCGAGGCGATGACGGTTTCCATCGAGCGGATCACATCGGCTTGGAAACGACGGGCTTCCTCGCGCCAGCGGCGGGCGGATTCGGCGTCGCCCCATGGCTCGACGAGGTCGGCGGCGGCTTCGAGGCCGCGGATGCCCCAGAAGTCGTCCCAATACGAATGCACCGGATGGGCGAGGTATCCTTCGTGGCTGGCGGACTCCGGCAGCAGGCCGTG
>JACKPZ010000041.1 GCA_024233135.1 Akkermansiaceae bacterium
AGCTACGCCGCCTACGAGCAACTCGCCGAGTTGCGCGAGGAGTTTCCCGACGATCCGAAGCTCGGTCGCGAGATCGAGCTGCTCGCCCCGAAGGTCGCGGATTTCACCAAGGCGCTCGACGAGGCCCGGCAGTTCGAAAGCCGCAATCCAAAGCAAACCGGATCCGCCCTTTCCTGGTATCTCAAGGCACGCAGCATCTATCCGCGCAGCGAGATGGCTGAGGACGGAATCCGCCGGCTCACCGCCGAGATCCTGCCACCCGAATCGGGCGCTCCCGAGGACGCCGGCGCATCCGCCGGAAACTTGTGAGCCAGACCGCGGAACAGATTTCTTGAATATTCGGGCCGCGGTCTCTTTACGCGGAGTCGATGCGGGTGTTTATTGGATGGCCGGAATTCTCCGGTATTCGAACCCCCGACTCAAACTCATGTCATGACCACAGACCTTGGGCGCCCGGCCAGAGCCGCAGGTGCCCGCAAAGTCTCCCCCCACCCCCAACCCCACCACCGCGACGTCATCCTCCACAGCCATCCGCGCTTCGTGGACCTGATGCGCGAGTTTACCGATGAGTTCAGCTCGATTCCGCCCGACTGCATCTTTTCATACGATTTGAACCGCCTGCCCGCCCCGTCGGACAGCGGCCGCCCGTCCGAAGAAGCGGAGGACATCCCGGTGGGAGACAACGAACCCCTGCTATCGCTGCAGATCTCCCGCGCCGACCGCATCTACATCGGCGTCGAGGCGGACACCCGGCTTCCCGCGATGTGGAAGCTGGTTCTCTTGGCATTGATGAAATCCCGCCCACACACCAAGGGCTCCCTCGTGCTCCTCGAAGAGAGCCACCCGGATCCCGAACTCGTCGAGTTTCTCGAGTCGCTTGCCAATGATTCCGAACTCGATCTGGTACAGTGGAGGAAACCCGTCCACCCGGCGCGGGCATGACCGGCGGTTCCTGACGCGGAACCAAAAACGAACGGGCGGACCATCCGGCCCGCCCGTTTCTCAAAACGATCTTCCGACGCTCCGCTCAGCGCATGGCCGTGCGGCCGAGTTCCGGCTTCTGGCGGATGATGTTGGACAGCATCTGCCGGCAGTGGGAGAACTTCTGGCGCTGGCTCAGGAGCTCCGCGCTGCGGGTGAAGGAACCCCATTGCACGATGTTGACCTCTACGGTGCGGCGGCCCCAGAGGTTCATCACATCCTTGGTCGGCTTGTAGATGTCGATGGTGCCGGTGCCGGTGAGGGCCGAGCCGTAATCGTCCACGACGTAGAGGTAGGGCATCCCCTTGATGCGGAAGGTGGTGCCCACCGGGTAGAACGACCAGTCGGCGGCGGCGCTGCGGACGCGGTTGTTGTAGCGAAGCTGGGTGCCGGTGGCGTTCTTGCTGCCGTAAATCAGGTGATCATCCTCGCTGCAGGTGTAAGCAGTGGTGCGGACGACGCGGCGGCGCTCGGCGAAGGAATAAATCGGCATCGAGTGCTTGTCACGCGGCTTGCTTTTCGAAGCCTCCACCAGATCGCTGGACGGACCCGGAAGCGAACCGGCCTCGCGCCGCTCGACGCCCTGGATGTTGGATTTCGAAAGTACCGCGACCCCGGAGTTTCCACAACTGGTGAAAAGAACCGAAACGATGGCCAGCGATGCGAAGGAAAGAATCTTTGAGAACATGCGTAAGGGATGTGGATCAAATCGATCGGGACGCTTAGGGCCGTCCCAACCTCAAAAATCGCGCTTGTCTTACGCTCCTTCCTCCGGGGCTGCAACGCAAAAAACCGCTCGTTAGAAGGCAATTTGCCACATTGCAGACCCGCGGCAGGCCGGATCCTCAGTTTCCGCGGGCGGCGAAGAACCGGTCGGCAAGGCGTTTCGCACCCTGCGAGGTCGCGCTCCCGACACCGGCCCACGAGGTGTCCGGGGTGGCTTCACGTTTCTTGCCGAGACGGTGGTCGATGAGGGCCGAGAGGCGCTCGCCGCTCACCGAGTCGACGATTTCCCCTTCGAACGAGACCTTGGAAATGAAGGACGCGAGCTCGGGTGATCCGAGTTTCCCGGTCATCGTCGCCCGCGGCGCGGTGTGCACCTGGCGGACGGGAACTCCGGCCGGGCTGCTGCCCTCGATCACGTCGGTGAGGGCCACGCGCACCCGCATCGTCGATGGACCGGGGGTGCCGACAACGGCCATCCGTGCGCCGAGTTCCTTGCGCAGGGCCTCCGAGAGGTAGGCCGCAAGTTGGTCGGTCACCGCCGGAGTCGCGGCGGGTGAGGCGACGACGGTGGTCACCGGCTCGAACATGACGCTGTCGTATTTCCGGAAGTTCGCCTCCGGATTCACGTAGGCGGAGACGGCGTCCTCGGTGCCGTAGCCGGAATTGAGCTGGGCGTAGTTGCCGAGGAAGCCGGATGGCGAACGGCCGCCGGTGGAGCAGGAAACAAGCCCGAGGGTGGCGGCGAGCGCCGCGGCGGCAAGGAGAAGCGTCGGTTTCATAGATTCGTGGAAATCGGGGGATCCGGCGCCGGATCATCCGACGCGTCGCACCGGACCATGCTCTGGCAGGAACCTTCTAGCGGGTCAAGGCGAGAAGCCCGCCGCGGGGATTCGGGATTGTGCGCGGGGAGGCCTTCGGGTTGCTTGGACGCACCACACGCCCCATGAAACTGCTGCTCATCGGCTACGGCTACCTCGGCGGGGAAATCGCACGGGCCTTCCGCGCGGACGGCTGGCACGTCGACCCCGTAACCTTGCACGGAGGCGACGGAACGATCGCCTGCGATGTGGCGGATGCGGAATCCGTGAGAAGGCTGGGCGACGAGGTTTCTCCGGATTTCATCGTCCATTGCGCAGCATCCGGCCGCGGCGGAGCGGAGGCCTACCAGCGGGTGTATGTCGATGGCTGTCGGAACCTGGCCGGCACATTTCCGGAAACACCACTGCTTTTCACGTCGAGTTCTTCCGTCTACGCGCAGACCGACGGCTCATGGGTGGATGAAACGAGTCCGACCATCCCGGAGCGGGAAACCGGCCAGTTGCTGCTGGAAGCGGAGCGAATCACGCTCGCGGCGGGGGGAACGGTCGCCCGGCTGGCGGGCATCTACGGCCCGGACCGCAGCGTCATCCTGCGCAAGTTCCTACGTGGTGAGGCGGTGATCGAAGACGACGGCCGACGTTTCCTCAACCAGATCCACCGCGACGACGCGGCGCGCGCGATCCGGATGCTGGCCGTCTCCGGAGCGACCGGTGTGTTCAACGTCTGCGACTCGACACCGCTCGCTCAGAAGGATTGTTACGCCGCTCTCGCGGAAATGTTCAGACGTCCCCTGCCCCCGACCGGTCCGAGGGACCTCAACCGCAAGCGCGGATGGACGCACAAGCGCGTTTCCAATGCGAAACTCCGCGCCGCAGGGTGGACACCCGCCTATCCATCTTTCCTCGATGCGGCGCCGGAGATCGGCCCCACTCTCGACGACCACGCGGAATAATCGGGCATCATGGCCCGCTCCCTGCTGGCGCCACCCGCGCGAACGCGGTATGTTTCCCGTTTGCAATCGTCTCGGATTCAGGGCATTGTATCAGGATGAACACATTTCAAATCGGCGACTGGGTGGTCTATCGGAAGGAAAAGGTTTCGACCCACCCCGGACCTCGCGCCTGCGAAGTGTTCCCTTCGGAGCACGGCGAAGACTACTCCTACATCGTGCCGAAGTTCTGGCAGATCGTGGATGTTCCGGACGAAACGCACGTGGTCGTCTCGACCCGTACCGGGAAACGCCACACCCTGAATGCGGAGGATTCCCATTTGCACAAGGCCTCGCTGTTCGAGCGGCTTCGCTTCCGCGCGCGCTTCCCGCAGGAGGTGGCCTGAGGATGGCGCCACCTAGGCTTTGACCCGGGGCGGGATTCGGGCTATGCCCCGGCTCCTTTCCCATGAAGGAGCAGATCCCCGCCATCCAAACCGAGGCCCTCGCCCGCATCGCCGGCGCCAACGACGAACGCTCGCTCGAGGAGGTCCGTGTCGGTGTGCTCGGCAAGAAGGGCACCCTCACGCTGGCCGCCGCCGGCATGAAGGACGTGCCGAAGGAGGACAAGGCCGCTGTCGGTCAACTACTCAACGCCGCCCGCACCGCGATCACCTCGGCGTTGGAGGAGAAACAAGCCGCCCTCCAGGACACCGCAGACCAGGCCGCGCTCGCCGGAATCGACGCCACGCTGCCCGCCCGCGCGGTCGCCACCGGCGCGTTGCACCCCCTCACCCAGATCCGCGACGAGGCGATCGGCATCCTCCGCCGCATGGGCTTCGCGCTCGCCGATGGACCCGAAATCGAGGACGAGTTCCATTGTTTCGACGCCCTCAACACGCCCGCCGACCACCCGGCGCGCAACGAGAAGGACACCTTCTACTTCGACTCCGGCAAACTGCTGCGCACCCACACCTCCAGCGTACAGATCCGCACCATGGAAACGGCGAAACCGCCGGTGCGCATCATCGCGCCCGGCTCGGCCTACCGCCGCGACGAGATCGACGCGACCCACCTGTCCGTCTTCAACCAGCTCGAAGGACTCTACGTCGCCACCGACGTCTCGCTGCCCGACCTCAAGGGCACGCTCGAGTATTTCCTCCACGAGCTGTTCGGTCCGCAGACGGAGGTCCGTTTCCGCCCGCACTTCTTCCCGTTCACCGAGCCGAGTTTCGAGATCGATGTGAAACTCACCGTAAAGGGACAGGCCCCGCGGTGGATCGAGGTCGCCGGCTGCGGCATGGTCGACCCCGCCGTGTTCGAGTCCGTCAATGCTTCGCGCAAGGACAATGCGTTCGATCCCGACCAGGTCACCGGTTTCGCCTTCGGTATGGGCCTCGACCGCCTCGCCATGATCCGCTGGGGCATCAAGGACATCCGCCTGCTCATCGAGAACGACGTCCGTTTCCTCAGGCAGTTCGCCTGAGAAGATGGTGGATTGTGGATGGTAGATCGCAGATGGAAGAATATGGACACGACGTCGTTCGGCTACAAGAAGCTTAGAATCTGGGAACAGGCCCGCGAGCTTGTGATCGAGATTCACCGAATGACGCTGAACATGCTGCCCAAATACGAAATGTATGAGGAGGGTTCGCAGATCCGCCGCTCCATGAAGTCGGTGAAGTCAAACATCGTGGAGGGATATGGCCGCCGTCGCCATAAAACGGAATACATTCGTTTTCTGGATTTCTCCTACGCATCCGCTCTCGAAACCATCGACCATCTTGAAACGATCTTCGAAACAGAGTCGCTGAAAGACGTCGCTCTTTTCGAATCGCTCCACGACCGCCTCACCCAGCTGTCCAAATCCATCTATCTCTTCACCCGCGGCGTGGAAACCCACCACAACGAGGATCGCTAGCCGACTCTTCCTCTTCCATCCACGATCTACCATCCACGATCCACTATCTCCTTTCCATGAACGTCTCCCTCAACTGGCTCTCCACCCACCTCGACCTCGGCGGCAAATCGATCAAGGAGATCGACGACCTGCTCACCTTCGCCGGCGTCGAAGTGGAAGGCATCGAGACGAAAGGCATCGTCTCGGAGAAAATCGTCGTCGCCCAGATCAAGGAGGCCGTCCAGCACCCGAACGCCGACAAGCTCAAGGTCACCCAGGTCGATGCCGGCGAGGGCCAGCTCCGCCAGATCGTCTGCGGCGCGAAGAACTATCAGGTCGGTGACAAGGTCCCCTGCTGCCTGCCCGGCGCGGAACTGCCCGGCGGATTCACCATCGGCGAAACAAAGATGCGCGGCGTGGAATCGAAGGGCATGCTCGCGGCCGCGGTCGAGATCGGCCTGCCCGCGGGTGAGGATGGTTTGCTCATCCTTCCCGAGGACTTCCCGATCGGCAAACCGGTGAAGGAGCTCTTCGAATCCGATGTCCTGCTCGAACTCGAAGTCACCCCGAACCGCCCCGACCTGCTCAGCCACTTCGGCATGGCACGCGAACTCGCCACCCTGCTCAAGACTCCGCTGCAGCCGCTCGACATCCCGACCCGGAGCACCACTCCCGCAGCCGACATCACTCTCGAAGCCCCCGACGCCTGCCCGCTCTACACCGCCGTGAAGATCACCGGCGTCACCGTGAAGGAATCGCCCGCTTGGCTCCAGCAGCGGCTCGAATCCATCGGCCTGCGCCCGATCAACAACATCGTCGATGTCACCAACTTCGTGCTCCACGAACTCGGCCAGCCGCTGCACGCCTTCGACCTCGCGAAACTCAGCGGCGGCATCGTCGTCCGCCACGCGAAGGACGGCGAAACGTTCACCGCGCTCGATGAATCCGAGCACGCTCTCACTCCGGACGACCTCCTCATTTCCGACAACTCCGGCGCCGCGCTCGCCATGGGCGGCGTGATGGGCGGCCTCCACTCCGGCGTCACGGAAACGACCACCGACATCCTGCTGGAATCCGCCTACTTCACCCCGCAGGGCATCCGCCGCACCTCGCGCCGCACCGCCCTCACCAGCGACTCGTCCTACCGCTTCGAACGCGGCGTCGATCCGCAGGGCGTCCTTCCCGCATCCGCGCTCGCGGTGAAACTCATCCTCGAAACCGCCGGCGGCAGCGCCGAGGAAAGCACGCAAGTCGCCGGCGAGGCACCCGGCCTAACCAAACCCGTCGCCCTCGACACCGCGAAACTCGACCAGCTCATGGGCGGCTCGATTTCCCTCACCGACGCCGAGGAGATCCTCACCCGCCTCGGTCTGGAAAAACTCGCCGACGGCACCTGGAACGTCCCGTCTTTCCGCGACGACCTCCAGCGCCACATCGACCTCGTCGAGGAAATCGCCCGCGTCCACGGCCTCGACAACGTGCCTTCCCGTTTCCTCGGTGCCTTCGTCCCGGCCAGCCCGGTCGATCTCGCCTACGATGCCGACATGATCCTGCGCCGCCGTCTCGCCGCACTCGGCCTCTACGAGTGCCAGACCATCAAACTCATCTCCGACGCCGAGATGGTCGACGCCCTGCCGCTCCGCCCGCTCGTCGACGGCGACGTCATCCGCGTGAAACTCCCGCTCAGCGAGGACCACGCCGTCATGCGCCCGAGCATCGTCCCCGGGCTCGTTACCTCCGCCGCACGCAACGTCCGCCAACAAGCGAAGTCGCTTCGTTTCTTCGAAATGGGCCGCGTCTTCCGCAACGCCGGCGGTGGCAAGGCCAAGGATCAGGAAAGCGAAACCCTCGCCCTGCTCGTCGGCGGCGCCACCGCCCCCGCAGCGTGGAACCAAAAGGAACGCCAGGCCGACCTCTACGACCTCAAGGCCGTCATCCAGGCGATTGTTCCGAACATCCCCATCCGCTTCCTCCCCCGCGAGCGCGACGGCTTCGCCCTCGGCTGTGATATCAAGGCCGGCGACCAGAACATCGGCGTCTTCGCCCGCCTCAAACCCGCCCGCGAACGCGAACTCGACTTCACCTCGCCGGTCTTCGCCGCCGAGCTCGATCTCACCAAACTCCGCAAACTCCTCGCGGGCATCGATCACGTCGAAGACCTCCCGCAGTTCCCCGGCTCCTCGCGAGACGCCGCCATGGAAGTCCCTGCCACCCTCCCGAACGCGGACATCGAGAACGTCCTACTTAAACTCGGCGAACCGCTGCTCGAGAGCTTCGAGTGCTTCGACGTCTTCGCCGATCCTTCCGGTGAGAAACTCGCCGCCGACCGCAAGTCCGTCGCCTACCGCTTCCACTACCGCGAACCCTCGCGCACCCTCAAGGCCGAGGAAGTCGACGCCGCCCACCAGAAGGCGCTCGACGCGCTGACGCAGAAGCTCGGGGTGAAGTTCCGGTGAAACACGTCACGTGTCGCCCACGAGAATCAAAACCCGCGTTCTCTCACGGTCAGTCAGGAGAAAGCGGTAGCCGCCCGGCACGTCGGACGTATGGACCTCCAGTCCATGCCACGTCTTCGGTTCGGGCCATCCGTCGGGAACCGCCAAGCCTCCGATCGGCAACCGGAAGGATTCGCCTATTTCCGGTTCAAACATGGCGTGTTCTTTCACGAGCGCGTATGGATGGGCGGCGAGCAGCGCCTCGGTCGACGCCGCCGTACAGCGAAAAGAGAACATATAACTCGACTCACCCGGACTGTGGGAGAACCACGCTTTGAAATCTCCCGCATCGGATGGCACCTCCCGTTCCATCCTCTTTGCGAAAACGTCTCTGGAATTGATTGGAGAGAAAACCGACTCGACCAGGCCGGGAAGTGTCAACAGGAGAACCGGAGCCAGGATCAACAAGCTGCGCCAAACCGGACGAAGACGCTTCCGCCGGAGCAGGAACACCATCAGCAGCGTGATCGGAAGAACCAACACGGCAAAGGACACTCCGCTCAGGATCATCTGAATTCCGAAACCCGGCCCCAGGTCGAACTCCCGATAGCGCAGGTGAATTTCGGCGACAGGCGCGGCCGCAACGATGCATCCCGCGATGACGACCAGCCAGATCCCGGCGGGTCGTGGAACAGGTTCGTCGGTCATCCGTGGCGTTGGTTTCGGCATGGTTTTGGTTGGAGGTTCGGAAGACACCTACCTCTTGGCCGCAACATCCACCAACGCCCCCGGCGAATCCTTCGCGATCTGCAGCAACCTCACGGCGGCTCCGGAGGGCAAGCGGAGGCCGCGTTCCCAGGCGACGGCGGTGGCTTTGGGGACATTGAGGAGATCGGCGAAGACGGCTTGGCTGACGTTGAGTTTCGCGCGGATGGCGGCGATCTCCTTGGCGGGTATCGATGCCGCGCGTGTCTTGAGCCGATGGGTGCGGGCGGTGATTTTGCAGGCGGTAAGACCCATGCCTTTTTGCATGCTGGTGACGAGATCGTCGAAGTTGAAATCAGGGATCTGTTCTTTTGCGGTCATGGGTGGCTTTGAATTGGTTGGTGGCATCGTGTCCAAGGGCAGGCGTCAACTTGCGGCACCGAGGCTCCCGCAGGAGAATCTTCTCCCGATTCCGGGCATTCAACCCTATGCCTTTCAATCCCCGAACAAATTCCCCAATCCGCCGATGACGGAGCCCTCGCCCTTGCCTTGGGCATACATGCCGGTGATGCGTTGGGCGAGGCGGGCGAAAGGCATGCTCTGGAGCCAGACGAAGCCGTGGCCCTGGAGGGTTGCTAAAAACAATCCTTCGCCGCCGAAGACCATGGATTTGAGGTTTCCGGCGCGCTCGATGTTGTAGTTCACGCCTTTGGTGAAGGCGACGAGGCAGCCGGTGTCGACCATCAGCTTCTCGCCCTTGAGTTCCTTTCGCACAACGGTGCCGCCGGCGTGGACGAAGGCCATTCCGTCGCCGTTGAGTTTTTGCAGGATGAAGCCTTCGCCGCCGAAGAGGCCGGAGCCGAGGCGTTGGTTGAAGGCGATGCCGACCTTGGTGCCCATGGCGGCGCAGAGGAAGGCGTCTTTCTGGCAGAGCAACTCGTTGCCGGTCTCCGCAAGATTCACGGGAACGACGGTGCCGGGATAGGGCGCGGCGAAGGTGACGCGCTTCTTGCCGCCGCCGCGGTTGGTGAAGTGGGTCATGAAGAGGGACTCGCCGGTGATGGCGCGTTTGCCGGCGGAGAGGAGCTTGCCCATGATCCCTTGGTCGGGTTCGGAGCCGTCGCCCATCTTGGTTTCGAAAGATATGCCATCCTCCATGTAGTTCATCGCGCCGGCCTCGGCGATGACGGTCTCGCCGGGATCGAGCTCGATTTCCACCATCTGGATGGACTCGCCGATGATCTCGTAGTCGATCTCATGCGAGCGGCGGCCGATGGTCTGGAGCGGCGGAGGACCGCCGACAGGCAGGGGCGGCGGCGAGCCATCCCCTTGAAACAACTGCGGCAGGACGTTCGAGGCGGGCTCCCAATTCGCCATTCCGTGCGACCACATCATGGTGGCCGGCTTGATGGCGCCGGCCTCGACCAGTTCCGAGAGGTTCTCTTCGTCCGTCTGGGCTTGTCCGCCCCCGCCGCTGGTGTAGTGCCACGTTTTCATCGCGGCGAGAATAGGAAGCGAAGACGGATGTGCCATGGGAAAATCGGCGGCGAATTCCCATCCGTGCGCTCATCCGGGCCGCGGCCGGAAACGTCGCAACCTGCAATCCACCCGGTGCGCGGACGTGTGTTCTGCAAGATCGGGGCGACTGGTTCCTTGCCTCCTTCGTCCCTGCAAACCCCTGACATCAAGGCATCGGGGGCGGAAAACCGGTCATTGGCACCTGCCATGCAGATGATTTTCCGCCATGAAAACCATTACGAAACTACCGCTGATCGCGTTGCCGATCGCCTTTTCCCTCGTTTCCTGCGACATCGACAAAACCGAGGATGGTGAACTTCCTGAAGTCGAGGTGAAGGGGGAAGCCAAGCTTCCGAAATACAAGGTCGAAGGCCCGGAGGTGAAGGTGGAGAAGAAACAAATCGAAGTACCGACCCTCGATATCGACCTGCCGGAGGAAGAGGACAAGCCGGGCCAACCGGCGACGGACCCGAACTCGGATGAATAATCCCTCAAAGCCATGGCCACCACAGCCAATACCAACAAAGTCCTGCTCGTAGTCCTTGCGTTCCTGCTGCCGCCCGCGGCGGTGGCGCTCAGGGATGGGATCGGCACATCGTTCATCATCAACCTGGTCCTCACGCTCTTCATGTGGATCCCCGGCGTCATCCACGCCTTGATGGTGATCCTGTGAGACAAGCCGGCGGATAACAGGTTTTGCACGAGGGGCGCATCCGGTTCATAGTCCGCGGCCTCCGCCACGTGAACGAACCGAAGCCACATCCCGCAAAGCCGCCCCACCGCGATCCGCTCTGGAACCCGGCGCGCTGGCTGCCGACCACCCGCGACGAGGTGCTCGCCCGCGGCTGGGACGAACTCGACGTGATCCTCGTTTCCGGCGACGCCTACGTCGACCATCCGGCGTTCGGCACGGCGGTAGTCGGCCGGATGTTGGAGGCGGAGGGTCTGAAGGTCGCGATCATCGCGCAGCCGAACTGGCGGGACGACCTGCGCGATTTCAAGAAACTCGGCGCGCCACGGTTGTTCTTCGGCGTCACGTCCGGCTGCATGGACTCGATGGTGAACCGCTACACCGCCGCGAAAAAACCGCGCAGCGAGGATGCCTACACGCCGGGTGGCGAGCACGGTTTCCGGCCGGACTACGCGACGACGGTATACACGAACATTCTGAAGGATCTGTTTCCCGAGGTACCGGTGATGATCGGCGGCATCGAGGCGAGCCTGCGGCGGGTGACGCATTTCGACTATTGGTCGGACGAGTTGAAACCATCGATCCTCGCGGACAGCCGGGCCGACCTGCTGGTGTACGGAATGGGCGAGCTGCCGCTCAAGGAATGCGTGCGCCTGTTGAAACGCGGTGTGCCGTTTTCCTCGCTCACGCAGGTCGCCCAGACGGCCTATCTGCTGCCGCCCGGCGAGGTGGCGCCGAAGAACAAAAACTGGGAGGACTTCGCGCTGCACTCGCATGACGAATGCCTGGAAGACCGCGAGCGGTATTCGAAGAACTTCAAACATATCGAGACCGAGTCGAACCGCGTGAAGGCGCGGCGTTTGTTCCAACAGACCGGCGACCGCCTCCTCGTGGTGAACCCGCCGTTTCCCACGATGTCCGAGGCACAGATCGACTCGTCGTTCGACCTGCCCTACACCCGTCTTCCGCATCCGAAGTACCGCAGGCGCGGGCCGATCCCGGCCTACGAGATGATCAAGCACTCGATCAACATGCACCGCGGGTGCTTCGGCGGCTGCAGCTTCTGCACGATCTCGGCGCACCAGGGGAAATTCGTCGCGTCGCGATCGAAGGAGTCGATCCTGCGCGAGGTCGAATCGATCAAACAGATGCCGGATTTCCGCGGCACCATCAGCGACCTCGGAGGCCCCTCGGCGAACATGTACCAGATGAAGGGCAAGCAGCAGTGGATCTGCGACGAGTGCGTGCGCCCGTCCTGCATCTGGCCCGACGTCTGCCGCAATCTCGATACCGACCACACGCCGTTGTTGGAAATCTACGAGGCGGTGCGCAACACCGAGGGCATCAAGCACGCCCATGTGGCCAGCGGCATCCGCTACGATTTGTTCCTGCACGAGAAAGGCGCCACGCCGGAGGTGAAGGCGAGCCACGAGAAATACGTCGAGGAGCTCGCCGCCCACCACGTACCCGGCCGCCTCAAGGTGGCGCCGGAGCACACCAGCGACCACGTGCTGCGCGTGATGCGCAAGCCGACCTTCGACCTTTTCTATCAGTTCAAGGAGAAGTTCGAGGCCGCCGCCTGCAAAGCGGGGAAGCCGAAGATGCCGGTGATCCCGTATTTCATCAGTTCGCACCCCGGCTCACGGCCCGAGGACATGGCCGAGCTTGCGCTCAAGACCAAGGACCTCGGATTCCGCCTCGAACAAGTCCAGGACTTCACCCCCACCCCGATGACGGTGGCCACCGAGATCTACGTCACCGGCACGCACCCGTACGACGGCCGCGAGGTCGAGGTGGCCCGCACGCCGGAGGAGAAACAGACACAACGGAGTTTCTTTTTCTGGTACAAACCCGAGATGCGGAAGGTCCTCCGCGAGACACTCCAGCGCCTCGGATTGAAAGACGTCGCCGCCCGCCTTCTCGACGGGAAACAAAAGACCGTCGATGTCACTCCCCCGCCGCACATCACACCATGCGGCGGGAAAAGTCCGGGGCGGCGTCGCAGGAAGTGAAGGGAGAGCGCGTGCGGGCGATCCCGCGGTGTCACCACCGCGCCTACGAATCCAACGCTTGCGGCCGGTTTTGGGACCACTTGGCCGGAAAACGGAGTCGTAAACTATTTCAATCCCCTGATTTTCAGGCATTCTTTGGTCGTTCCGCGAGAGCGGGGCACCAACCACCACCGAGCCAGCCCAAACGACTCGACGAGACTTCCGGGGGGATGTCCAGCGAGCGGGGCCAGAGCCGGAGCGGATGGAAAAAAGCGCGCTTCGTGATTTCCGGGGGGACTTCCGAAGCGCGCTTTTCGCGTACGGGAACGAGTGCCTCCGGGATTGCCGGATGGCCTCCGAAATGCTGCAATCCGCAGCGTGCTGGACCTCGAACGCGATTGTTGCGATCTGCCGCTGCGGACTTTCGACAAGGATGAGATCGTCATCCGGGAAGGCGGCCGCTCCGGAAACCTGTACTTCCTCGTCGATGGCGAGGTCGAGATCAGTCGCGACGGGGTCATGCTCGCGCGGATCCACGAACCGGGTGCCATTCTGGGCGAGGTGGCGGTCTTGTTGGGACGTCCGCACATGGCGGATGTCCGGGCCGTGCGCGCCACCACGTTCCGGGTGGCCGAGGATCCCGAGAGTTTCCTGCGGGACCATCCTGGCGTGAACCTGCGGATCGCCCAGGACCTCGCCAAGAAGGTGGACGCGATGAGCTGCTACCTCGTCGACCTGAAACGCCAGTATGCGGATGAGTCGAACCACCTCGGCATGGTGGGGGAAGTGCTCGACTCGATCCTCCAGCACCGCTGAACGCCCGCGGCATCAGGCGGATACCAAAGGCTGGCGCGCCAGTGGCGCAACCAGCCGCGCCCGTTCCGCCTCGCCGGCCGCCACCCAGGTGGCCAGGTCCGGCTCCGTATCGACGACAATGAACGTCGGCACCGGTCCGGTCTGCCGACCGGCATTGAAAACCCATGTGTCGCCGATCCGGTCGATCCACGATCCCCCCGCATGGAATGGTGCGTAGTGGATGTGGCCCGAAAACAGGAAATCCGGGCGGAACCGGTCGATCCATTTCCCACACACCTCGTCGCCACCATCATCGCGTCCGCTCCACGCGGTGGTCGATCCGCTGGGCGGTGGATGATGGATCCACGCCCAGCGATCTCCATCGAGCAGCCCACGGTGTCGGTCCAACATCGCTTCCGCCTCGTCCCGCGTCTCGTCGTCCTCCCACCACGGCACGATGCTGAAAAACCAGCCGTCCTGCCGGTGGAAAGCGCCGTCGGTGACCAGCGAGGGCGCATCCAGACTCGTCAGCCACGATGCGCGCCGCACTCCGTCCGGATCTTCCATGACATCATGGTTTCCCGAACAGACGAGAAGCGGAGCCCTGCCCGCGATGCGCCCGAGGTACTTTCCCACGACGATGCTCTGCGCGTGGAGCGGCACGATCGAACCGATGTCCAACAGATCTCCGGCAACCACGACCAGGTCGAAACGCCCGGCGGCTTCCTGCACCCAATCCCATTGGCGCAACGTGTAGTGGAGGTCGGCCACGAGGAGGATCTTCATTCCGGTTCGTCTTGTTGCAGCCCACGTTCCATCACGACCCCGGAATTCACCGCGTCGCGCTCGCGCGGATCACCTTCTCATCGCCGCGCGTTCCCAGGATTCGGTCCAAGCCTTCCACGCGATACGGTGGTTCCACCAACCGAGATTGTGGGGGAACGTCGGCCGCGGATAGGCGATCGAGGCCGCCAGGCCGCCGCTCCGGCGCCGTTCGATTTCGAGTCGGAGTCCCTCCTCGCCGCGTCGCATCACCCAGCGGTGGTTCCTGACAAATGCGCGACGGACGAGCGGAGAAAACGAACGGACGAACGGTTGCGCGACGGATACATGCCACTCGCAGTCCACGATGGTTCCCGGCCCGTCGTTCGTGATGTCACACCGCATCCATCCGGTGAAATCGCCACGCGCCTCGGCCACGAACCGCCTCGGGACGTCCACCTCGCGGATCCGCAGGACGAACTGGAACGTGTGTGGCATCCAGCCTTTGCTCAGGAACCGCACAACGGCACCCGCACCATGAGGGGCACCCTCCTCAAGCACCTCGGCCCGCAGGAACGCCGCGGGCCACCACAGTACAGGGCTCTCCACCGCCGACATCGCATCCGCCACCTCCTCCGCGGTCGCCGCGAAAGACCATCGCGACAGCAGGCGGTAGTCGTTCGCCGCCCGTCGGACGGATTCATCGGACCTGCCGCAGTAGCCGGCGGAGAAAGTTCCGGATGGGCTTGGTTCGGACGGCAACATAACGAGTGGGTGAGGGCGAAGCCGGAGGCGTTTCCAACACCTCATCCTCGCAACCATGGCCCGGCAGGTCAATCCCGCGGGTTTCCGGGTTGCCCCGACTCGGTCCTTGATCCTCCGTTTCCTCCAGCCACGGTAGTTGGAATGAAACAGCGCAGACTCGGCGGCAGCGGCATCGTAGTGAGCGAAATCTGCATGGGGACGATGACCTTCGGCTCCCAGACCGACAAGAAGACGGCCTTCAAGGTGATGGACCGCTGTCTCGAGGCGGGCATCGATTTCTTCGACACGGCGGAGGTCTATCCGGTCCCGCCGACGGCCGAGCTCGCAGGGGTGACCGAGGAAATTGTCGGCCGCTGGATGAAAACCAAGCCGCGTGAAAGCGTGATCCTCGCCACCAAGGTCGCGGGGCCGGCGCACGGCTGGTTCAACCCGCCGGTGCGCGACGGCAAGGCGGCGATCGACCGCCATCACATCCGCCGGGCTGTCGAAGCTTCGCTGCGGCGGCTGCAGACGGAATACATCGATCTCTATCAGATTCACTGGCCGGACCACGCGATGCGGCCCGAGGACACGCTTGGCGCGCTCGACGAACTGGTGCGCGAGGGCAAGGTGCGGGCGATCGGCTGCAGCAACGAGAACAGCTACGGCCTGATGAAGATGCTGTGGGCCGCGGAGAAACTCGGCGTCCGCCGTTTCGACACCATCCAGAACAACTTCTCGCTCAACAACCGCCGCTTCGAGGACGAGTTGGCGGAGGTCTGCCGCCGCGAGAACGTATCCCTTCTTCCGTACAGCCCGCTGGCCGGAGGCGTGCTGAGCGGGAAATACAACGACGGCGCGATGCCCGAAGGCGCGCGTTTCACCGACTATCTGAAAAACGCCGGCCCGCGGCAGAAGGCGATGACCCATCGTTTCGTGAACGAACGCAGCCTCGCCTCGACGAAGCGTTTCATGGAAATCGCCGAGAGCGCCGGCCTGCACCCGGTGACGCTCGCCACCGCGTGGAGCAAGCAGCACGACTTCGTCGCCAGCACGATCGTCGGCGTCTCGTGCGAGGAACAACTCGAACCGATCCTGGCGGCGGCGGATCTGGAACTCGACGCGTCGGTGATCGAGGCGATCGACGTGGCCAGCAGGGAGATCCTCTATCCGATGGGGTAGGTCCCGCGCGCCCGGCGGCTTGCCAAACGGCCGCGATGGGTGTTTCTACTTTTCCCGACCCCACGCCCCTCATGAAACACAGCCTCATCGCTTCCGCCGCGCTCGCCCTCGTTTCCATTGGTTCCGCCGACGCGAAAATCGTCGGCCAAACATTCACCGGAGCAACCACTTCGCAACCTTCGGAGCTCACCGCCGAGTTTCCCACAGGCACCAAGTGGACCCTGCGTGTCGAATGGGACGATTCCGCCGCGCCACTTTTCACATCAGACACCCAGTCGCAGTGGCGGGTGACCAAGCTGACGCTCACGCTCCAGGGCAAGAGCGGGGCATGGACCTGCAGTTCGGTGAGCGGCCAACCGTCCTTCACTCTCAACGAATACGGCGGCAGCGACGAGATCCAGTTCACCAGCGGCTGGGGGCCGGCCGCCCACACCAACCAGACCATCGGCAGCCTGCAGCCGTACAGCATCAACCTCGTGATTGCGGATCCCACCGGAACCGCGTTCAACGGTGTCACACCGGTGCCAAGCATGATCGACCTCTCGAAGTTCGACATGTCGCAGAGCCATCTCAAATTCTATTTGGACAACAACGCCACGAAGACGCTCTTCGGCAGCATCGACTTCGCATCCGACCCGGACATCTCGGTGAGCCAGGGGAAGAACCTGAAGGATGGAAAGTCGACCGTCGGCTACGGCAAGGTCAAGACCGGCAGGAAAAAGAGCAGGACCTTCACCATCCGCAACACCGGCGAGGCTCCGCTGGTGGTGAAAGCGGCCAAGGTTTCCGGCAAGGCGAAGAAGGACTTCAAGGTGGGCCCGATGACGAAGAACATCCTCGCGCCCGGGCAGAAGAAAACCGTCAAGGTGACCTTCAAACCGAAGAAGAAAGGCAACCGCAAGGCCCTGCTGAAGATCCTGAGCAATGATCCGGACGAGGGTTCGTTCGACATCAAGCTCGAGGGCAAGGGGAAGTGACCCGCCCTCAGCGGAACAACACCCAGGTGAAACCCTGCGGTGGAACCTCGACGGGGATCCGCAGCCTGCGGTCCCCATCGCAACGCAGTGTTTTCATTTCCCCGCCGTTCATGGAACAGCGGACCTCGCCGGAGAGGCCGCTGTAGTAGAGCGGCACGGCGATCTCCCGGGTGATCGCGCGTTCGGTCGGATTGAAAACGGCGAGCAGGGCCTTGTCCTCGAGGGCCGGATTCACGTGCAGCATCCAGTCAAGATCGCGGCCGTCGGCGCGGCGGCCGTGAATGACGTCGGACTCGAGGATGTCGCGGTGTTGTTTGAACCAATCGACACAGGATTCCACCATTTGCCTGGTCGCGTCGGTGTCGTAGAGGCGCGGTCCGCGGTAGCAGGCCTGCACGCCGAGTCCGAGGTTGGACAACATCATCGCCCGGTAGTGATCGCGATGTTCGTCCAGCGGTTCGATGGTGGCCGCGGCCCCTCCTCCGTGGTACTGCGCGAGCGGTACGAACATCCAGCCCATCGACGGGATTTTCTCCCATGTCCCGTCGTAGATGTTCTGGCGGGTGATGACACGCTGCTCGGCACGCGGCAGCGACCAGTTCACCTCGCGGTATCCCATGCCGCATTTGTTGGAACCGCTCAGGAAATAGTAGTCCGGAAGGTTCATGTAGACCCCCATGCCGCGCAACTTCTGATAGAAATCCGTCCACGTCCTCCAGTGCACCCACTGTGAGTCCTTCGCACCCTTCTGCCAGGGCGGGCGGGCGGTGGTGTCGATGTCACCCGGATAGGGGCCGTCGTTCTCGAAGACCATGAACCCGGTGGTTTCGAACAACCGCCGGAGCTTGCGGATGTAGTTCCGGCCCCATTCGGAGGTGATGGCCGGGCAGTTGCCGTGGGTGGTGCCGCCGGTGGGCGAAACGATGTCGTTGCCACCGCCGACGCGGCGGGACGAGTAGAGCGAGTACGCGCCGAGATCGATCCCCTTCGCCAGGGCGTGGTCGTTGATGCGCTTCCACTTCGCGAGATGCGCGGGATCCTCGTTTTCGGCGTTGAATCCGGACCCGAACGACAGGATCACCATTTCGAATCCGACCTCGGCGGCCTGGTCGATTCCTTGTTTCACCTTCTCCTCGTCGGACGTGAGCAGGTGGAACATGAGCGGGTTTTCGGTGACCCACGGCGCGAGCGTGCGGTACATCCGGCGCAGGGCGAGACCACGCCGCTCGCGATCGCCGGAGTCCTGAGCGAGTTCGAAGGTTCGGAACGAGGTGAAGCTGGAGCCGGGTGCGATCGTCTGGTCCGGGCCGACCGCCGGCCGTACTTTCAGCAGGCATGGCTGGGACTTCGAGTAGGTGACCTGGGTGTGGAAATCCGGATCCGTCTCCCAGTGGACCGTGTGGCGCGAGCTTCCCGAGTGGTTGAAGCTGCCGAAGGCCATGTCCGTTTCGACATGCAGCCCATCCGGTGGACGCAGGTCGCCGCGGTCATCGACGACATTGTCATGTTCCACCACCGCGAGCTGTTCGCTGACGAACGAATCGAGATTCACCGCCTCCGCGCCATGGTTGGTGAGGGTGAACCACTTCGAGATCAGCGGGATGCCGTCGTAGATCTGATAGTGAATCGAGAATCGGAGTTCATCACCGCTTGCGGCGTCCGCGGTTTCCCGTTCCGGCCCGAAGAACCGGACCTGCTCCACCTTCAAACGCACGAGATCTCCGCCGGCCTCGTGATCGCCGGTTCCGCCTTTGAGATCCATTTTTCCCACTCGGAATGCCACCGGCTCGCCGAAGTCCCCCGGGATGTCCTGGGTATGCCAGGTTCTCCACGCGCCGTCGGCGGGTCTGGCGTCGAAGGACAGGCGGCCGCGATCGATGCGGGCACGGAGGGTCCATGCGACGTTGGTGTCGATCGTCTCTCCGCCGCTGACATCCGGCAACTCGCGGTGGCCGTCGAACACGCCGAGCACCGGATGGTTCACGCCGGCCAGTCCACCGGGGCGGATGTTGAGTTTCACCGCCCGGCCGTTTCGGAAAACGAGCGCGATGCCAGGACCCCAGCTCGTCGATGTGTCGGTGCCGGGATGGATCCTCGCCTCGGCAAGCGCGGTGCCCGGCGGCAGCGGCCGCTCCGCCACCACTGCGGTGTGCGGCGGAGTGTGGATCTCGCCGGGTTTCCCTTCGTTGGCGAAGGAGGAACGTTCGTGCGTGGGACTGGTCCTAATCTTCCAGTCCTTCCGCAGGGTGGCGAAATCATCGGAGAACAGCAGCTCGCGGCGATGATCCGAAGCAGCGGAGGATCCCGCGGGCGTGACGAACCGGTAGTCGATGCGCAGGGTTTTCCCCTTCGGCGGCCAGACGACATCCGGGGCATGGTGGCGCACCCGTTTCCACGCGAAACGCTCCACCGGCTCGCCGATCTCATGGCCGACATATCTCAGGGAACCGGGAGCCGGCTGCATCGCCGCGATCTCCGGATCGGTGAGGAACGCCTTGTTCACCTGCCCGGTGACGGCGCCCGCCTGATAGACCGCGCCGTTGATGGTGAGCGTCGCTTCGGGTTCCACCGCGCGGATGACGGATGCTCCGGTCATCCGGTTCACATATCCGGTGGTGGTGCCGAGGCGCGTGTCGATCACCCGGCGGACGAGTCCGTTGTCGAGGACCAGAGTGCCGGTCTCCGCGTCGTGGACGACCGATGCGGAAAAAGGTCGGGGGTTGAGCAACCAGTCTTCGGCCGCCTGATAGTTCGACGGGAGGGCGGCGGCGGCAATGCCGGAAACAGCCGGGGTCAAGAGGACGGCGCGACGGAGCAACATGACAAAACGGAGGAAAGGAACGGCCTCCCTACGGCCTCCCGCGGCACCATGTTTCGCCCGCGGGGCAACCCGGCCCGGACGATTCAGTTCGCCGGGTTCCAATAACCGTTGTTGTCGTCCGGCCCGAACCAACCGAGTTCGAGTTCGCCGGCGTCCCCTCCGTGCGGGTTGGCACCGCCGGCGACACCATTGGACACCTCGGTTGAAACGTGTCCGTCACACCACGCGACGATCGCCTTGCCGTTGGCGCGGAAATGCACGCTCGGGCTGGGCCGCGATCCGGACGGGCCGCCGCCGAAGTCCCAGAACGGCGGTTCGCAATACGGATACTCCTGCAGGCCCGTGCTGCGTGCATAGGCCGTGGTGGTGAACATCACGGTGTGTCCCGGGTTGGTGACGTTCGCCGGGCGCTGGGAAACACGGATCTTGGTATCCTTGTCATAGGCTCCGCCGGGAAGTCCGCCGATGTAGGCCGCGTTGTAGCCATAGCCTCCGGAACCGTTTTCGAAACTTGAGGATCCTTCGACCATCGCTCGAAACAATGGACACACCGTCACCTGGCGGCTCTCGCCAAGATAGGGAGAGAGAAATCCCTTCGTCGGATCGAAGGTTCCCGAGGACGAGCTGCGGGCACCGTGCCAGCGACGGTTGTTCCAGCGGTCGTCCGCGGGACAGTAGACCCCATGGTCCGCCAGGTATGTGGCGTTGGCGGCGGCCAGCGAACGCAGGTTCGCGGAACTCTGCACCACCCTGGCGGACGAGACCAGTCGGCGGGATCCGGTGAAAACCAGGGCGCCGAGCACAACCAACACCGCGACAACCACCAGCACTTCCAACAATGTGAAAGCCGCGCGCGTCCGGGTCCTGCGGTGCGGTGCGTTCATGGCGGGCTCATCGAAGCGGAATTCCGGCTGACTTTCACGCGATAAAACCCGCGGCCGGGCGAAGGCACGGAATCGACGACCGTCACCCGGCGCAACACACCGATCGATGCGAGATCCGAGGCGGATGAATCGGAAATCACGCCCGGAACCCCGGCTTCGGCAAGCACCGGACCGCCGGACGTCGATCGCGCGATGGTGGTCCAAGGGCCAAGCGGCGAAGAGGCGGCCTCGATCTGATAGGAAAGATCCGACGCTCGTTCGTCGCGAGGAAACGAGATCGACGGCAGGCCTCCCGGTTGACGTTCGAATCCCACCGCGCCGCCGGCATCCGCCCGCCATGGCAGCAGGCCGAAGGCGTATTCGAGCAGGTTGCACAAGCCGTCGCTGTCCGGGTCGTCATCGGCGGCGCGCTCCGCCGGATCAAGCTCCGCGAGCGGCGGCCACGTATCGAAGGACACCGGTGTCGAAACCACCCCGACGGCTTCGAGATCGAATCCACCGCTGCCAAGGGTTTTCCATGCATCGTAGATCGGTCGCCCGTCCTTGTCGACGAACGACCCGTTTCCCGGGATGTCCACAATGCGGATGTGGGTGACACCGGTGAGCCCCACGTCGGCGAGGTCGAAGGGGGTTCCCCAGCAGTCGCCGTAGGCGTTCACGTGTTTTCCGGCGAGGTTGTGGACGTTCGTCGCGTCGAGCGAGGCATACTGCGTGCCGAAACTCGGAAGACCGGCCAGCGGCGGATTGAGCGAGGTGGAGGGAAACCGCACGAAATTCTCGCCATCCGTGGAAACCTCGACATAGGCCAACTCGGCGAAGATCGACCCGGCGCCCGCACCGCCGCCATCCCACTGGGCGACGTGGCCGTTTTCGAACACAACGAAGTCCGCTCCGGACAAATCGCTGACCGGCGCGCCGAGTTCGATGGTGATTTGGCCCGGCTCGTATTCGTCCATGATCTCCTGAGCGTTCAGATCCCCGAGGGAAACCACATCGAAGTTGTCGCCGGTGACCGGGCCGAGCGCGTATTCAGGATCGGCGAACGACAAGTTGCCGTCCGCCCGCAGGTAGTCGACGACGTTCGCCGCCCAGCCGAAGAACAGCGGATTGCGGTAGTTCTCCGGGTTCTCAAAAACCGGCGCTCCGAACCCGTCGGTCTGGCCGGTGTCCAGACGGGCCTTGCCCGGCCCGTGGGGGCCGATGAACCCCGGCACAGGCGCGTCGAAGGAATTCGACGGGTCGTTCCAGAGCGCGGAGAAATCCCCGGCAACGCAGGCGCTCCACAGGGCCGCAACACATGCCGGCGAGGCGATGACC
>JACKPZ010000042.1 GCA_024233135.1 Akkermansiaceae bacterium
TTGTTTCCCGCAGGACGACGATCTCCAGATCGGAAAGCTCCATCTCGCCGGATTTCCCCAAGTGGCCGAGCCGTAGCATCGGAACCGACGGACCGTCGAGCGGATGGAGCACCCATTCGACGTCGCCGATTGTGAGGCCGTATTTGACGCCCGCCACCGGGTCGAGATCCGGCGACGACGCCCCCGCTTCGTGCCACTCGACAATCAGCCGGCCGTCCTGCCAGTCCTCCGGCCCGGGAGTCAGATGATGGGCGGTGAGCCGACAGCGGAGCCGGATGAAACCCACCTCGGAAATGCCGGGAATTCGCAGCAGGCAGGCCCGACCGGCTCCATTTCGCCCATGGCCGAGGAAAACCGAAGGGCCTCGCTCTGAGCGTTCCCAGCGCAGGGATGGTACCTCGTGCACCTCATTTTTGAGTTCCTCGAGCGTCCATACGGGATGGTCTTCCACCGCCTCGAAACGGAAGGTCCACAAGGAAACCAGAGCGGCAACCAGCAGGACGAATCCGCAGGCGATCCCAATTCGACGGAGCACGGCGCAAAGCGCTACACGGCGGTGCCCGCAAGCCAATCAAAATCCCGCCGCAAACCGCCTGATTGCTTTGTGTTCCGGTATTTTCGGGGACTCTTCCGCCATCCCGTAACGTTCGTTCCTCTCTCCGGGGTTGCAGTTGCCGGAAATTTATCGCTTTTTCGCCGCGGCATTCCGCGAAAGCATCTCCCATGGCCATCAGCCGCGACGAATCATTCCGCATCCAGGCGCTCCAGTTGACGGACGCGCTGCTGGTCTGGATCGCGTTCTGGATCGGCTGGGAATTGCGAAGCTTCGTGCTCGACACGAACGATACCGCCAAGGAAACGATCAACTGGGTGCTCTACATCGCGGTTCCCTTCACGCCACTGGTGCTCGAGAAATTCGGGTTTTACGACCATCTGCGCGGCAAGACGACGGGCAAGGCGATCGTCCAATTGATCAAGGCATTGCTGGTCATCGCGCTGATGATCGGCATGTTCGCGGTGTTCGCGAAGCTGATGGACACCCGGCGTCTCGTGCTGGGGCTCGGTTTCCTGCTGGTTTTCCTGCTGGTTCTCGTGCGCGACCGGACGACCACGGTCTGGCTGCGCCGGCGGGTGGCGGCGGACAGCGCGAAGGAACGGGTGGTGCTGGCGGGATCCAGTGCGGAAACGCATGCGTTGCTTGCCGAGATCGACCCCGAGATCCGCGACAACTGGAACATCATCGAGCACTTCGATCTCGACGCGAGGGATGTCACCGAGTTGTTCGACCTGCTGAAGGACGAGGCGGTGTCCCGGGTGATTTTCAGCGCGAAGGAAACCGGTTTCGAAAAGGTCGCGCAAGCGGTGGAAGCCTGCGAGCTGCAGGGAGTGGAGGCATGGATCGCGGCTTCGTTCATCCGCACGCAGATCGCACGTCCGGTCTTTGACGCGCTCGGCGAAAAGCCGATGCTCGTCCTGCGTTCGACGCCGGAACTATCCTGGGAGTTGCTCTGCAAGGAGATCTTCGACCGTGTGGCTGCGGCGCTCATCATCCTGATTTCCCTGCCGCTGTGGATCTTCGCTTACATCGGGATCCGCATCCAGAGTCCCGGTGCCCCGGTGTTTTTCTCGCAAATGCGGGCCGGGAAGTACGGCCGGCCGTTCCGGATGTGGAAGTTCCGCACGATGGTGGCGAACGCCGAGGAACTCCTCGCCAAGGTGAAGGAGGAACACGGCAACCAAATGGATGGTCCGGTGTTCAAGCTGGACCGAGACCCGCGGATCTTCCCCTTCGGTGCTTTCCTGCGGAAACTCAGCATCGACGAACTGCCCCAACTCCTGAACGTGGTGACCGGCGACATGAGCCTTGTCGGCCCGCGTCCCCTGCCCGTTTATGAGGTCGAGGCCTTCAGTGACATCTCGCACCGCCGCCGCCTCAGTGTGAAACCCGGCATCACCTGCGAATGGCAGGCCGGTGGTCGCAACAAGATCACCTCCTTCGAAGACTGGGTGGAAATGGACCTGCGCTACATCGACAATTGGTCGCTGTGGCTCGATTTCAAGATCCTCGCCCGCACCGTCCCCGCCGTGCTTTTCGGCCACGGGGCGAAGTAGGCGAGGCAGATGCTGAAAACTGAAATGCTGAGAAGCTGAAACAGGCTTACGCGCATCTTCCCGACCAATTCTCCGCTTTTCAGAATCTCAGAGTCTCAGCATCTACCCCACCGTGCCTCTCGCCTCTTCCATCTTTCTCGTCCTCTCACTGGTCCTCGCGGTTTTGTTCGGTCCGCAGACGCGGCCGTGGACGTGGGGGCCGTCGATCACGGCGCTGGGCCTCGCGGTGCTTGCGACGATCCCATCGTTCTGGAGGGGAACCAAACATCGCTCGGATTTCGGGATGCTCGGACTCGGTGTGCTCACCGCGGCATGGTTTGCCTGGCGCGCGTCGACTTCACCGGTGACGGAGTTCGCCCAAGCGGATGGCATCCTGCTCGCGGTTGCAGTAGCGGCGTTCCTAGCGACCCGCGCGAGTTTGCGGAGCCGCGGCGCAGGAGGTTTCCTCCTTTGGGGAATCGCCATTCTTTTGATGGCGAACCTTGTCGCGGCGGGGATGGAAATGGCCAATCCGGATTTCTCTCCGTTGCTTCCGAAACGAACAGGAAGCGGTTCCGTCACGGGTTTCTTTACCCACTACAACGAAGCGGCGAACTACTTCATCGCCTCGTCGATGATCCTCGCCGGCGCCGCTCTCTTCGGACGCGGTTCGATGCCTAACCGTTGCATCTTTCTCACACTCGCGCTCGCCGGCCTCGCGGCTGTCTATTTTACGAATTCAAGAGGAGGCATTCTTGGAGCAACCTTCGCAAGTGGGACCCTGGCCGGATGCGGGCTCCTTCTCGGCCGGAAACGCCGGGCGAAATGGTTCGGACCCGCGGTGATCGTCGTTCCGATCGTCATCATCCTCATCGGAGCCGCCCTCTATTTCGGGTGGATGGCGGCCCAGGAGAAGCGACACGCGGACAGCGGAATCGCCGGGCTTCTCGACAACAACGCCCGCCTCTATTTCCTCGGAATCGTCTTATCCTGCATCGGCCTGCATCCTGCGATCGGTGGCGGCAGCCGGAGTTTCAGTTGGGAGTGTTTCCGCTTTGTCGAAGGGAAATCCGAAGGCGACATCATCACCCACAGGCCCGAATTCGTTCACAACGAGCTTTTGCAGTCGGCTTCGGATTACGGGTTGATCGGCATGTTGCTGATTCTAGGACTTCTCGCCGCGCTCATCATTGGTGCGATCGTCCGCACCGCGTTCGAAGAAACCGATCCGGCCGATGGCGAGATCGACATGTGGCGGGTCGCAGGACTCGCCGCGTTGATCGGGATGCTGGTGCAATCGTGTTTCAGCTTCGTCTTCCACCTGCTGCCCGGAGTGGTTTTGCTCGGAATCTGCCTGGGCATGGCGTCGCTGTCCCGGACGGTTCCACGGAACGCCCGGACGATCGGTGTTTCGACGTTCTCATCGATCGCTGCAATCGGAGGAGCGATGATTCTTGTGTTCTTCGGATGGAAGGGCATCCGTGTTTCCCGGTTGGTTTGGGAAACCTACTTCGGCAAGGTGGAGGCGGTTTCGACCGAAAGCCGGATCGACGCGCTGGGAACCGCGCTGCGGATCTGGCCGAGTTCCGCGTTCCACCAGGACCGTGCCGAGGCTCTTCATATCGCGGCGGGCAATCCGGAGGAACCCGCCTTTTCCGAGTTCGCCGAACGGGCGATCGACGACTACCGGAGTGCGAACCTCCTTCATCCCTATGACCCCGGGTTCGTTGTGAACGAGGCGAATCTTCTGAGCCTCCTCGCCCGAAATGAAGAAGCGGAAAGATCGTATGCGAAGGCGATCAACCTCCAAGGTGGGATGGAACCCGCGTTCCGCGCGCATTTCTCAGCGGCGAACCACTACTTGAACAAGGCATTGCGAGAATTCCGCTCGGGCTCCACCGGCGAAGCGTTGAATGCCATCGAGCGGTCCGCGGGCGAAATCGAATCCGCGGTGGACGAAATGCACTGGACCACCGAGGACCTGCGGGCGCCGCGGGTGGCGACCCATGAAAACCTCGGCACGATCCGCGAGGCGGTGGATGATCCCGAAGGTGCGATCGAGGCCTATCAGTTTGCCGCCCAATTGCCCGGCGGCCGTCACGTCCACTACCGGACCGCGGTCCTGCTTGGTCGCCAGGCGGTGGATGCATGGAAGAAGCGCCGGTCCGCGGAGGCGATGGCTTTGTTCCTCAAGGCGAAGAGCCATGTGAATGCCGCGGGCGGCCAGCTTCCCGCCGGGATCACCGCCAGCCAGCGGCTTGAGTTCGTGCAGTATCTCGACCGCACGATCGACTTCCTGAAAGGTGCCCGGATCCAACCGGCGGAGTAGCCGGAGGATCGGTTGCGGCTGCGCCGCTCGGTGTTTCGGTCGAAAAAAGGTGGCCCGGTCTCGATGAGACCGGGAGCGGATGAAGCTGCCACTTTCGATCTCATTCACGCCCTCATCGAGGGCGCGCTACCTTCCGATCCACCGCCCTACCGACCAATCTGCTTCCAGTCGATTTGCTCGGCGGCGAATTCGCGGACGAAATCCTGAAGCTTGCCGTCGGCCTCCTCCTCGGTGATTTCGTTTTCGATCCACGGTACCTTGCCGAACCACATCGAAGCGGAAACGTAGGCCCAGCGTTGGTCCCTGCCGCGGACGACTCGGTCTTCGATGTCGAACAACGTCCGCTTGAGGTGATCGTTGGTGATCCGGTCGTGGCCGACGAAGAAGTAGTAGGTGAGGCAATGGAACGTGGCGACCGCCTTGCCATCGGCATCCGTGAGGGTCTGCTCGGACTTCAGACGGCGCACGGGAAACTCATCGCCGTCGTCGGTGGTCATGGAGACGGACGTCGAGCCCTTGATCGAATGCCCCTGGGCCGGCATGCAGCGTTCCGGCCGGTGGATCGAGGTGTTCATGTCGTAGCCGGAAAGCACGACCGAAACATCGATCCGGTCGGGAATAAACTGCCCTTCCCCGTTGATCTCGCCGGGCCGGACTTTCAGGCACATCGCCTTGGAAAACCGGGTGTCCTTGCCGAGCGTGCCGACTTCGGCCTCGGACGGGTTGATCGTCTTGTAGTCCCAGCCGTCGAGGGAACCGGGAAGGTCCATTTCCACGGCGCTCTCGGCTACGGCACCGGCTTTCGGCAGCAAGTAGATCGAAGCGAGCCCCCCGGCGACGAGCAAAGGAAGAATCCACGGTTTCCAGTTCATGATTCGGGCACGGGGGTTTCGGTTTCGCCGGCGCTGACGATGACCCGCCGGACCTCCCTGCGGGAGCGGTTTTTCCACGGCATCCCGCCCTCGAGAACCGAGTGCAGGACGAGCAGCAGGAACAAGGAGAACGGATAGAACAACAGCAGGCCGGACCAATCGTGCCAGGTGCTGCGCGCCCATACCTCATTTCCGTATTCCGCGATCACGAAAATGGACGTCACCCGGAGCGAATTGCCGAGGATCGCGAGCGGAAACGCGGCGAGAAACAAGGTCACCCGTTTCCACAGGGCGAGATTGTGTGCCGCATAGGCCCACGCTCCGGAGATCATCAGCAGAGCCATCAGCGAGCGTATACCGCTGCAGCCCGCGGCGATTTCCAGCGGCTCCCAGCTTCCATGGGCGGAGGAAATCTGGGTGCCGTTGACGATCGTCTCCACGCCGAACAGCGAGGCGCCGTTGTGCGCCATCGAAACGGCGAACAACTGGAGTTGATTCGTCGCCTGCTGGAAACTCGGCAGCGGAATCGCCAGCCAGAAGAAGAAAAACGGGAACAACAACATCCTCGCCACGCCCCAGCCCCAGAAATACAGCGAGGCGCCCCACAGCAGGAACGGCAGCCCGCCCAGCGCGATCCGCGGCTGCAGGGTGCGGCAGGCGATCAGGTAGAAAAACACTCCCGCCGCCGCAGCCAGCAGGCCCCACATGCTGCCATCGGTGGCGGCGCGTTTCAGGTCCTTGAAACGCCAGACGATCAAGCCGCCGATGATGAGCGGAAACAAGGGGCCGTGCTCGAAGTCGTTTTCTTCGTTCCACGCGCTCCACAGCCACTCGAAGGCGGACATCGAGCGGCTCGGGCCGAAGCGGTGCTCGAACAGGAAGAACCACGCGAGCGCGGCGGCAACGACCGCGATGGGTCCCCACAGGACGCGCGGCGCGATCTCGAATTCCGCATCGCTGGAGACCTGGGCGGGCGGGCGATCAGTAAGGGATGACATCCGGAGCGTGGCTGGGATCGGGTTTCGGGAAAACTACGATGAGCAAAGTATTGCCGTCGCCCCCTTCCCTGTCAACAATCCGCCGCCCGCATCCGACCGCCGTCCAGAACCCCATGAAACTCATCAGTGGAACCGCCCACCGTTCGCTCGCGGAGAAAATCGCCGAAAGCCTCGGCCAGCCGCTTGCCGACGTGCAGGTGACGGCCTTTCCCGACGGCGAGACCTTCGTGAAAATCAATGAAAACATCCGTGGTGAGGATGTTTTCATCCTCCAGCCGACCTGCCCGCCGACCAACCACAACATCATGGAGTTGTTGATCATGGTGGACGCCGCCCGCCGCGCCAGCGCCGAGCGGATCACCGCGGTGATCCCGTTTTTCGGCTACGCAAGGCAGGACCGGAAGGACCAGCCGCGGGTGCCCATCACCGCCAAACTGGTCGCCAACCTGCTCACCTCCTCGGGCGTGAACCGGGTGCTCACCATGGACCTGCACGCGCCGCAGATCCAAGGGTTCTTCGACATCCCGGTGGACCACCTCTACGCCAAATCCGCGCTCATCGGGCACCTGCGGAAGCGCCATCCGGACACCTCGAACCTCACCGTCGTGTCGCCCGATGTCGGCGGCGTCAAGATGGCCCGTGCCTATGCCGACGCGCTCGGCGCCGAACTCGCGATCGTCGCGAAACACCGGATCAGCGCCACCCGCGTCGAGGCGATGAACGTCATCGGCGAGGTCAACGGCCGCGACGTGCTGCTCGTGGACGACATGACGGAGACCGCCGGCACGCTCACCGCCGCCACCGGCATCCTCAAGAAACACGGCGCCAACCGCGTGTTTGCCGGTGTTTCCCACGCCATTCTTGGCGATATCGCCCACAAGCGGATCAGCGAGTCGGAAATCGAGGAGGTCATCACCACCAACTCGACCCCGCAGGCCGTAGGACCGAAAGTCGAGGCGGTCAGCATCGCCCCCCTGCTGGGCGAGGCGATCCGGAGGATCAGCGGCGGCCAGTCGGTGACCTCGTTGTTCCAAGTGTGAGATCCTCGTAAGCGGACAAAACAATTTTTTGACAAGTCGGCGTCCGGTGGCTACACACCGCGCCCCGCGCCGGTGGATCGCAAGGCCCCCGGGGCCACCACCGCAACACCAACGACTCTTTCCGTCATGGCCAAGAAGACCAACCTCAAAGCAGCACCGCGCGCCCGCACCGGCTCCGGCCTCCTCAAGCAAATGCGCCGCGAAGGCTGGCTGCCCTCCGTGATCTACGGACGCGGCACCGAAAACGTGAACCTCAAGGTGGACGCCAAGACCTTCGCCGAGGTCATCGCCCACAGCAGTTCCGAGAACATCGTCGTCAACCTTGAGATCGAGGGCGAGGGCACCCGCCTCGCGTTCCTCCAGGCCATCCAGCACGATCCGCTTACCGGCGGCGCCCTGCATGCCGATTTCCTCGCGATCGATGACAAGACCGCCATCACCGCGCACGTTCCGGCCCACCTCGTGGGCGACGCTCCCGGCGTCAAGGCCGGCGGCGTGATCGAGCAGTATCTCCACTCCATCGAAGTGACCTGCCTTCCCGGCGACCTTCCGGAAGCCATCGACATCGACGTCAGCGGCCTCCAGCTCGGCGACTCGCTCCACATGGGCGAAGTCAAGTATCCCAAGGGTGTCACCCCGACCCAAGGTGAGGAAGTGGTGATCGTCCACATCGGCCGCGCCGGTTCCGGTGCCGAGGCCGCCGAAGCTGCGGAAGCCGCCGAGGCCGCACCAAGCGCCTGATCCGCGGCAACCGTTTCCGCTCTTTCCGACGCCCGGGCCGTTTCCACGGACCCGGGCGTTTTTGCGAGAAGAACCCGCGACCCGGAGCAGGAGCGACATTCAGACCTTTCGACTTTCAGACTCTTCCCCACTCATGCCCTTCCGCATCATCGTCGGTCTCGGGAACCCCGGGCGCCAGTATGAGGAAACCCGCCACAACGTCGGGTTCATGGTGCTCGACCGCCTCGCGTCGGCCGCGGGCGCTCCGTTCCAATCGATGCCGAAATGGCAGAGCCATCTGGCGAAGCTCCCGGACGGCACGGTGCTTCTCAAACCGCAAACCTTCATGAACCTAAGCGGGCGGGCGATCCGGCAGGTGATGTCGTTTCACAAGTGGGAACCGGACTCGATGCTGGTGATCTACGACGACGCGGCGCTGCCGCTCGGTTCGCTGCGTTTCCGCGAGAAAGGGACCGCCGGCGGCCACAACGGCATCAAGTCGATCATCGAGCATCTCGGCACCCAGGAGTTTCCGCGGCTCAAGGTGGGCATCGGCGCCAGCGGGCCCGGAAGCATGGTCGGACACGTTCTCGGACGCTTTTCCCCGGACGAGCGGGAGAGCCTCGAAAACACACTTGCCACCGCTCTCGAAGCCGTGCAGCTTGCGCGTTCCCAAGGAGTCGCCACCGCGGCGAACCGCTTCAACACACGTTCCAATCCAGCACCATCCGATGAGTCGCACATACCAAGGCCTGATCGTCCTTAACACCAAATCGCTCGACGGCACCATCGACGATCTCGTCAGCGCCGTCGCCAAGGAGATCGAAGGCGAAGGCGCCAAGATCGCCAAGATCGAGCAACTCGGCCGCCGCCAGTTCGCCTATCCGTCCAACCACCTCGAGTCCGGCCACTACGTGAGCTACCAGCTCGAAGGCGATTCGGACGTCGTCACGAAAGTCCAGGACCGCCTGCGTCTGAACGAAAACGTTCACATGCAGCACTACCAGCGCCTTTCCTGAGACGGATTTTGTTCGTAAGAACAGTTTCTCCTTGAAACAAGGAGAAGCCCACCCACACTTCCCACCGCTATGGCCAGCCTCAACAAAGTCTTGATCATGGGCAACCTCACCCGGGACCCCGAACTGCGGTACACGCCCAAGGGCACCGCCGTCGCGGACATCGGCCTTGCGGTGAACCGCCGCGTCTCCGACGGCAACGGCAACTGGTCCGATGAAACCACCTTCATCGACGTGACCCTGTGGGGCCGCCAGGCGGAACTCGCCCAGCAGTATCTCACCAAGGGCCGCGGCTGCTTTGTCGAAGGCCGCCTCCAGCTCGACACCTGGGACGACCGCGAGACCGGCAAGAAGCGCTCCAAGCTCAAGGTGGTGGGTGAAAACCTGCAGTTCCTCCCCGACGGCCGCGGCAGCAGCGGCGGAGGTGGTGGTGGCGGCGGCGCCCCGTCCGGCCAGCAGCCGCAGCGCTCGCAGGGAACTCCGCAAGGAGCCTCCGCAGCGCCCCCGGACGACTACCAGGAAGAGGACGACATTCCGTTCTGAGGAAGGGAGCAGCGAGACGCGAGACGCGAGCAGAGCGCTTGAGCTCTGCTCCGCCCATCTCAAGCTGCCCTCATTGTCCCTTTCTTCTCTTTGCCTGCGAAAACCATGAATTCCGACTCGTTTCGTTTTGAAGACATGGAAATTTGGATTCGCGCCGTCGATCTTTCGATGCCGGTTTTCGACATCGCAGACAATTTGGAAGAACGGAAACGATACCGCTTCAGCGAGCAGCTTCGGGGTGCGATGCTAAGCGTGACCAACAACATGGCGGAAGGCTCTGGAAGTGATTCCGACAAGGATTTCGCCCATTTTCTCAATATCGCACGGCGCTCGATCTTCGAGGTCGCCAACATGCTCATTGTGTTTCACCGGAGAAGGTTGATTCCGGATCGTCCGGTGGAGATCTTGAGGGAACTTGTGGAACTCAGCAAAATGTCGCTCGCCTTCCGCAGGACCCTTCTTGCCGGCTGCGGCAGCGAAGGTCCGGAACGCCGTCCGGGCATCAGGAAAAGCGGTTGAGCATCGCATCCGCATTCCTCTCGCTTCTCCCCTCTCGCTTCTCCCCTCTCGCTTCTCCCCTCTCGCTTCTCCCCTCTCGCTTCTCCCCTCTCGCTTCTCCCCTCTCGCTTCTCCCCTCTCGCTTCTCCCCTCTCGCTTCTCCCCTCTCCTTGCTTCCCGCTTGCCGGCCTCCGGTTTCGCACGCAGTGTCGCGGCGAGTGATTGAAGTCCGGTTCCAACGAGGCGTTCACCTGCCGGAACTCGACCTGTGGTTGGATCCATGGGAGGCGAAACCCCACGCCTTCGTGTCGCATGCGCATGCGGATCACTTCGCCCGGCACGAGTCGGTCCTCTGTTCGGATGTGACCTCGGTGCTTCTTCGTCGCCGGTACAACCTCGCCGAGGGCAGGATCGATGCCCATGCGTTTCATGTCCCGATCCTCCGCGACGGCTTCCGGCTGCGTCTGCTTCCCGCGGGCCACATCTCCGGGTCCGCCATGCTGCACGTCACCCGAAGTTCGGACAACGCGAGCCTGCTCTACACCGGCGACTTCAAGACGCGCCGCAGCCGCACGGCCGAGCCGGTGGTGTTTCTCGCGGCGGACACGCTGATCCTCGAAACCACCTTCGGCCTGCCGGTCTATCAGTTTCCGAGCGCGATGGAGGCGGAGGCGGGACTCGTCCGCTTCGTCCAGGACACGCTCGCCGATGGCGAAACGCCCGTCCTGCTCGCGTATTCGCTGGGCAAGGCGCAGGAACTTGTCGCCCTGCTCGCCGAGCAGGAGATCCCCACGGTCCAGCATCCGGCGGTGGCGGAGATGACCCGCGCGTGCATCGAGGCGGGTGTCGAAGGGCTGCCGGAACCGGTCGAGTTCGACGGACACATGCCGGAGGGGCACGTGCTCATCACGCCTCCGCACACCACCCGCGGCAAGGCGCTCGCGGGCATCGAATCCAAGCGCACCGCGATGATCTCCGGCTGGTCGATGCAACCGGGCGCGCGTTTCCGCTATCGCGCCGGGACGATGATCCCCTTGTCCGACCACGCGGATCATCCGGGGTTGTTAGAGTGCGTGAAACGGGTGCGTCCGCGGCGGATCCTGACCTTGCACGGCTTCAGCAAGGAGTTCGCAGCGGAACTGCGGGGCCGCGGGCACGACGCATGGTGCGCGTCCGGCGGTGACCAACTCGACCTGCCGATCGCCGGCGGCACGCTGCAGCAAGGCGGCGCCGCTCGCGCACCCCGCCACCAGCGGGTGCTCTCGCAACTCGCGGATTTCACCGATCTCTGCCGCCTCGTGGCGGAAACCGGAAGCCAACGCGCGAAATGCGAGTTTCTGCGTTCGCACCTCATCACGCTGGAGGACGACGAGGATCTCGCCATCACCGCGCGCCTGCTGGCGGGCGACGGAGGGGCCCCCTTGCAAGCCCTCACGTTGCGCCATGCCCTCGCCGAGCTCCCCGGTGTTTCGCGGGGGAAAATCCGCACCGTGCACGCCGGCCTCAAGGATTGGCTGCTCAGCACGCGGCAGATTCTGGAGGAATGCCCGCTGCGGCCCGAGGCGATGAGCCTGAAGGACACCCGCGAATTTCTCGAAGAGTTCGACGCCGCGGGCCCCTCGCTCGAGCGCGTCCGCATGCTCGCCGCACGATGGCTTCACCTCCACCCGGCGGAGGGCGAAACACTGGCCAAGTTGTTGTTCCGCGACCTGCGGCTGGGACTCGATACCGAGCTCATCGACTCCGCCATCGCCACCGCCTTCGACGCGGATGCCGGCGCGGTGCGCAAGGCGCGCTCGCGCTGCAAGGACATCGGGCATGCCGCGGTGCTCGCACGCCACGGTGACCTCGACTCGGCCGAAGCACCGGAGCCTTCCCAGGACTCCGGAACTCCTACGGCGAAACCCGCCACCGGTTGGCTGCCGCTCGACTCCTCGGACTAAAACCCGCGCGAACGCCCTCCCGGCCCCACCCGTGCAAATCATCCGTGCGGCCACATCCATCATTTGCGGATCGGCCTTCGTTCTCGCGAGCTCTCTCCCATATCACGGCCGACAGTTTCCCTTCAGTCTTCACCTCACTCTCGGTTCACCGTTCCATCGGCCCATCCATCCATCGGCCCGCACAAATCATCAGTGCGGCCGCACGGATCATTTGCTAACAAAATTCTCCGGATCCGGCGTGAGCGGTGGATGGTGCCGACGGGAAACGCATCGCCTCGGGATGACGAGGGAGCGACTATTTGATGCCGTGCTGCTCGGCGAAGGCGGCGGCGCCTTGTGGATCGTCCTCCGGCCAGTTCTCGTGGATGCTGCGGAGCACTTCGGTGCGGCGCCATGTGTCGGGAAGTGTCATTGCCCATTGCACGGCCACCTGCGGTTCGTATTCGGCCACGGCTTCGGCGTAGGCGGCCACCGCGGCACGTTTGCCGGGACTCTCGGCCTCGGCGGCAAGCCAGTTTCCCGCGGCAAGATAATCCTGCTGCGTCCACTCGCCCATCATTTCCTGCACCGGTTCCTCGAGGTCGTCGATGTCCAAACGGGATGCGAGCCAGCCGATCCAACGTCCGGTTTCCCCCTCGGCGTCGAAATATCCGAGTCCGGTGGCGAACGCGGCGAGTTCCTCCCCGCTGAGACCCGCTTGATCGAGCCAGGCGCTCGACGTTTCGAAGTCCTTCACGTCCATGCTCCGCGCGAGGGCGGCATATCCTTCGGCACGCACTTCCTCACGATCCGCCGCATCGGTCATGGTGGCGAGGTGCCCGCGCAGGGCGGCGAGCACCGAGTCACGCCCGGCCGGCGAGTCGGACGCCGCGTTCATGATCGCCTCCACGCCGTCGCTGATATCATCGAATCCCATGCTGCCGAGCATGCGGAAGGCCTCCGCCGGGTCCTGCTTCGCAACTCCACCGACGAGGCTGCGTTTGACATCGTCCTCCGCCAGTTCCGGCCGGTTCGCGGCGGCGGTCTTGAGCCATGCGGCGGCTCCCTGCGGATCGCGTTCCGCCCAGCGCTGGACCGAGGCGAGCAAGGCCTGCTCGCCGATCACGCTGTCGCCTAACAAGTCTGCCGAATCCGCGGCGAACCGTGCCGCCGCCTCCGGCTGGCTGGCGGACATCGTGAGGACGGTGAAACCGATGAGGTTGCGTTTCGTCTCCAGCGAGATCCCCTCCTCCGCCCGGAGGTCTTCGAGCACGCTCTTCAACTCCTCCGGTCCGAGCGCGGCCAACCTCGCCAGCAGTTCCTGCCCACGCTGGTTCATCGCGGAATCGAAACGCGACGAATTCCCGCGCGCTTCCAGATCGTGGGCGAAGCGCAGGAAGTCCCCGCCCGCGGCACGGGCCGCCTTGGTATTTCCGGAGCGCACGCGCTTGGTCACGCGGCTCCGTCCGGATCCATCGTCCGCCGGCAGATGGATGCCGCGGCTCTCCGCCATCCGCCGCAGCGATTCCTGACGCTCGCGCACCTCACCGACACGTTTCTGATAGAACAACCCCGGCACCAGGCCGGCAGCGAGAACAAGGGCGGTGAGAACCAGCGAAAACTTCATGGATACCGGGTTCACTTGAGCCGATCGAGGATCTTCTCGCGGCGCGCGGGATCCGCGATCAACTCGGCCAGCGGCAGCGCCTGGTCGAGATTCGAGCGGGCGGCGAAGCTCTCGAGAAACGAGATGATGACCTGTTCGTTGCCGCTCTTCTGGAAATACTGGCGCGCGAGTTTCTCCGCATCCTCATAGGGAAATTCGCTGCAGTCCTGGGTGGCGTCGGCGATCGCCCGGCCGGTCCGTTTGTCGAGCGATTCGGGGTCGTATTTCGCCAACCACGTCCGCATTTCCTCGATGTCTCCACCGGTGACCGAGCGTTCGTCGGCGATCTCCTCGATCATCGAGCTGGCCGCCTGCCGCGCCGAGACCGCGCGTTCCTCGGGGGTGGCGTTGACCCGTTCGAGAAACTCATCGACGGCCGCATAGCCGCCCTCCCATGCCACATCTTCGACGAGATAGGCGAACGATCCCGCGCGTTCGTCTTCCGGCACGAGGTTGCGGATCAGCGCGGCGTATGCCTTCTGCGCGTCGGGTGAGAGATCGGTGAAGGACACCTGCTCCATCGTTTCGCGCCGTTCGTCCTCCTGCAGCACCGCCACACGTCGGGCGGCGGCCTCCGGATCGGCGTCGAGCAACTCACCCAGCAGCGCCGCCTCGAACTCGAGCCGCGACTCGCTGCGCCCGTCGAGCGACTTGCTTTCGAAAAGCCCCGCCGCGATTTGATCGTCCAGCCACTTCTCGGCGGACTTCACGTCCTTGGCGGCCCATTCCTCCATCGCAAACGAAAGCATCCAGCCGATGCCGTCGGGATCATCCTCGATGCGGTCCTTGTATTGTTCGAGAGCCAGTTCCGGGTTCTTCTCGATGAGCGGCTCGATGAGCACCTCCTGAAGCATTTCCAGCGAGTCCTCATCCAACCCGAGTGCCTCGACTTCGGAAATCGCGGCGACGAGTTCGGTGTCGGACATGCCGGCGACTTTTTCGTGGAACGCCATCATTTCACGCATGTCGGCCGGATCGAGACTCTCCTCCATATCGGCCAGGCGTTGCGAAACCTGACGCCAATCGATGACGCCACCGTTCGAGGAACCGAGCGGGCCCTTGTCCCCCCCGGACGATTCGTTCCTCCGCTCCACCCGCGTGCGGGACGGACCGCCACCGGACGATTCGATGCGCTCCTCCCACTTCGTGGTTTTCTCCTCCACCTCCTTGAGCGAGCGGTGCTGGTGGACATTCCATGCGACGACCGCGACAAGGGCGAGCGCCGGTGCGACAAGATACTTGGCTTTCAACGGGACAGAAATTTCCCGGATGCCGGGCGCATGTCAACTCCCGGCTTCCCACCGCCGCCCGGCCCTGCGATGAAAGCAGCATGGCAACCCTGTTCCGCATCGCGCCCCTGCTCGCCGCTCCGTTTCTCCTGCTATCCTGCGCATCTTCCTCGCGCGGCCCCTCCGGCGGGTTGCCGCGCGACGAATGGGGCCACCGCGCGGGCCCCGAGGGATTCCAAACCGTGATCATCGACGCCGGCCACGGCGGCAAGGACCCCGGCGCCGTGTCGCGGCATACCGGCCAGCGCGAGAAGGACCTCACGCTCGACCTCGCGAAGAAACTCCAGTCCGAACTCCGCGGCTCGTTCCGCACCGTGCTGCTGCGCGGCGACGACACCTTCGTCGATCTCGACGACCGCGTCGACTTCGCCAACCGCTACGGCAACGCCGTCCTCGTCAGCCTGCATTTCAACAGCGGACCTTCGCACATCCGCGGACCGGAGACTTACTACTGGCGCGTCGACAGCCACGGGCTGGCCGTGCGCTGCCAGCGCGCGATGGCATCCGCCAGCCCGGCGGAAAGCGCGAACCGCGGACTCGTCCGCCGCCGCCTGCGCCTCACCCGCAATCCCGACATCCCGTGCGTCCTCCTCGAGGGCGGCTACCTCAGCCATTCCTCCGAAAGCCGGCTCATCGCGGACTCCTCCTACCGCCGGACACTCGCCCGCGCCATCGCCGGCGCCATCCGCGACCAGTCGAAACACGGCGACGCCGGCACCGGCCCGCTGCCCGCCCCGCTGTGGGAACCACCGAGCCGGCCGACGGACGCGCCGGAATAAGCCCTCCGGAAGGGCGGTTTCGAGACACGAATTCCCTTGTGATTCGGAAGGCGAACGGATAGATGCCGGTTTCCCATGAAACTCCAGCATCTCATTCCCATCGTCCTCGCGACGGCGGCATCCGCCGTCGCGAAAACCATTCCCAACCACGCGATCGCCAATCTGGTGCTTGGACAAGTGGACTTCGTTTCCGACAGCTCATCGTCCCCCGCCAGTTCCTTTTCGTTTGTTCGCCCGGAGGGAGTGGTCATCGATCCTGCCACGGGGAAAGTTTTCGTGTCCGAATACGAAAACAACCGGATCCTGCGCTTTCCGAACTACAACTCCCTCACGAATGGGGCCGGGGCGGAGGCGGTATTCGGCCAAACGAGCTTCAGCAACACCTCTGCCGGAGACGGCGAACAACGATTGAGCGGGCCGGTCGGGCTCCACCTCGATCGTCATGGGCGCCTCTGGGTCGCGGACGATAACAACAACAGGGTTTTGATGTTCGAAGCCGCGGTCTATCGCACGAACGCGCCCTATGCGGACAAAGTCTTGGGCCAACCGGATTTCGTCACAACAACGAGCGCCGCAACCGCCGCGAAGATGTCAAACCCGTACGGAGTTTGGGTGGACGACAACGACCGGCTCTGGGTGGCGGACTTCGGAAACAACCGGGTGCTGCGTTTCGACAACGTGACCAGCAAGTCCAGCGGAGCGTCGGCGGACGGAGTGCTCGGTCAACCTGACTTTGTAACGGCGACCTCGGCGACAACCAGCAGCAAGTTCAATCGCCCGGAAAGCGTTTCGGTTTCTTCCTCGGGAACCCTGTATGTGGCGGAACGCAACAACAGGCGGGTTCTCAGGTTCGACAACGCCGCCTCGCTCGCAGACGGAGCCAACGCCTCCCGGGTTTACGGACAGCTGGATTTCGTATCCAACAGTTCCGGACTCACAGCAAGCACTGTCAGCAGTTTGTCCGGAGTCTTGGTGACCCCGGACGACACCTTGTGGGTCAACGACCGCGGCAACGAGCGACTTCTTCGCTTTGACAACATCTCGTCGAAACCGTCAGGGGCCGCCGCCGACGGCGTCGTGGGACAGAAGGACTTCACAAGCTCCGACGACACCACCAGCGCGAGGGGGCCGATCGATGCATACGGACAACCCCATTTGGATCCCAAAGGCAACCTTTGGATTGCCGACACCGAAAACAACCGCGTCCTTCGCTTCCCACCGGACGTCACCAAGCCGCTGCTCACGGTCAAGAAACCCGCCAAGAAGGTCACCAAGAAGAAACTCAAGGTGAGCGGCACCGCGAGCGACCAATACGGCGTAGCGAAAGTGCAATACAAACTCGGCAAGGGCGCGGTGAAAACCGCCAGCGGGACCACCTCATGGTCGTTCAATGTCAAGCTCGCCGAGGGCAAGAACAAGCTCACCGTCTGGTCGATCGACTCGGTCGGAAACCAGAGCCCGGCCAAGACCATCAAGGTGAAATACAAACCGAAGAAGAAGTCCTCACAGAAGCAACTCGCGACCCGCTGAAGATCCGCTTCCTTCCCAAAACCCATAACCGACGACCCTCCGCGGAACCCTCTCCCGGAGGGTCGTTCCGTTTCACACCTTCAGCTCCTCGCCCTCGCTCTTCGCCACCACCACGGCGGCGCAGGAATCGCGGTGCGAAATCGCTTGTCGAGGCATTCACGGATCCATAGGAGAGGCGATCCCATGAGATACCTCCCATCACTCATCTTGCCGATCGCCCTGGCGACGGCGGCCCTCGGCAAAACCATACCCAACCACGCCAGCGCGAACCTGGTGCTCGGCCAGTCCGGTTTCACCACCAATTCGGTGTCACCCGTCGCAAGCCCTTATACCCTCGACGCGCCATGTTGCGTCACCGTCGATCCCGCAACCGGCAAGGTCTTCGTCCTCGAATACAACTCCTGCCGGGTGCTGCGTTACCCATCCGCTTCCTCGCTCCGCAACGGCGCACCGGCGGAAGCGGTCTTCGGACAACCGCGTTTCAGCAGCACGGCCAGCGGCAGCGGGGACACCGGATGGGGAAGCCTGGCATACAGCATCTTCTTCGACCATCGGGGACGTTTGTGGGTGTCCGTGTACAGCCAACACCGGGTGCTGATGTATGAAGCCGCCTCGACACGGACCTCGTCCGTCCTCGCCGACAGGGTGTACGGGCAGCCGAATTTCACGACCTACAGCACCGGCACCACCGCCTCGACGATGATCAACCCCATCGGCGTGTGTGTGGACAAACAGGACCATCTTTGGGTCAGCGACTACGGAAACAACCGGATCCTCCGCTTCGACAACATCACCGACAAACCGAGTGGTTCCGCTGCCGACGGCGTTCTCGGCCAGGCCAACTTCAACACCGGGAGCTCCGGAACGAGCGCGACGAAACTCAGTTCACCCGGCCACATCGCGGTGTCGCCCTCCGGTTCGTTGTTCGTGGCGGACTTGTTCAACCACCGGATCGTCCGTTTCGAAAACGCCGCCCAACTGGTCAACGGGGCGGGAGCCAGCGCCGTCTTCGGACAAGCCGACTTCACATCCAACACCCCTGGAACCAGCGCCACCAAATACAACATGCCCTGGGGGGTATGTTGCGCCGACGACGACTCGATCTGGATTACCGAACTTTCTAAACCACGGGTACTCCGAATTTCCAAAGCGACCACCAAGCCTACCAATGCGGCTGCGGACGGCGTGATCGGACAAGCGGATTTCATCACCACCGCTCCCGGCCTCGACGCCCGCAACATTGCCGCGAACCCCTACAGCCAGCCTTGTGTCGATGCCTCCTCCAATCTCTGGCTGCCGGATCAAATGAACAACCGAGTCCTGCGCTTCCCGCCGGACCTCACCAAGCCAGGCCTCGTGGTGAAAGCGGTGGCCAAGAAGGTCACCAAGAAGAAACTCAAGGTGAGCGGCACCGCGAGCGACCAATACGGCGTCGCGAAGGTCCAATACAAACTCGGCAACGGCGCGGCGAAAACCGCCAGCGGCACCACCACATGGTCGTTCAATGTCAAGCTCGCCGAAGGCAAGAACAAGCTCACCGTCTGGTCGATCGACTCGGTCGGAAACCAGAGCCCGGCCAAGACCATCAAGGTGAAATACAAACCGAAGAAGAAGTCCTCACAGAAGCAACTCGCGACCAGCTGAAGATCCGCTTCCTTCCCAAAACCCATAACCGACGACCCTCCGCGGAACCCTCTCCCGGAGGGTCGTTCCGTTTCACACCTTCAGCTCCTCGCCCTCGCTCTTCGCCACCACCACGGCGGCGCAGGAATCGCTGAAGACGTTCACGGCGGTGCGGGCCATGTCGAGCGGGCGGTCGACGGCGAGCAGGGCGACCACCGCGGTCTCGGCACCCTGGATACCGGAGGATTTCAGGATCAGCAGGATCGCCACCAGGCTGGCGGAGGGCACACCGGCGACGCCGACGCTGGTGAGCAGCGCGGCGACCACGACGAAAAACTGTTCGCCGAACGAAAGCCCCATCCCCATCACTTGGGCGACGAAGATGACGGCGACACATTCGTAGAGCGCGGTGCCGTCCATGTTCACCGTCGCCCCGAGCGGCAGGGTGAAACTGGTGACGCGCTTCGATGCCCCGGCTCCGGTTTCCACACAGCGCATCGTCACCGGCAGCGTGCCGGAGGACGAGGCGGTCGAAAACGCCAGCAACAAGGCCGGCCGCATCGCGCGGAAATGCTCCCACGGGCTCACCCGGCCGACGAATCTCAGAATCAACGGCAAGGTGACGAACAGGTGCAGCAACAAACCCGCCGCGACGGTGACGAAATACTTGCCGAGATTGGCGAACAGACCGGCACCCGTGGAAACCACCACCGGCAGGATCAGCGCGAAGACACCGACCGGTGCCAGCGCCATCACCCAGCCGGTCAGCACGATCATCGCATCGTTGGCGGCTTGGAAGAAATTCCGCACGGTCTGCATTTCGGTGCCCGGGATCCGGGTGAGCGCCACGGCGAAGAGAATGCTGAACACGATGACTCCGAGCATCTGGCCGTTGTCGGTGGCCGCCGAGATCACGTTTTCCGGCAGCATCGAGCGGAACACCTCGAGGAAATCCTCCGCCTCGCGGCCGCCGGCGGTCGAGACCTTGTCGAGGTCGGCTTGGCTGGCGTTGGCGGCGCTGGACTCGAAGGCCTCGCGGATCACCTCGTTCGGTTTTCCGCCGCTGTGGCCCGGGCGGATGGTGTTCACCAGCAGCAGGCCGATCACGATCGAGAGAAACGTCGAACCGGCGTAGAAACCCGCCGTTTTGAGCCCGAGGCGGCCGAAGCCCTTCACTCCTTGCAAGCTGGCGATGCCGGAAACCACCGAGGTGACGATGAGCGGGACGATGATCATCTTGAGCGCCCGCATGAAGAGGTCGCCGATGAAGCCGCAGACCTCGACGGTTTTCGCAATTCCCCGGGCCGGGAGGGCATCCGCCTCCGCGCCGGTCGCCACCTGGCGGAAGATCATCGCCACCACCGTGGCGAGAACCAGCGAAGCGAGAATCTGCCAGTGGATCGCGAACCGTTTCATCTCCGGGAACCCAAGGGAATGAGGGCGTTGAAATCCAGAACCAATCGCCCCGGAATCCGAACGCACGCCACCCGGCGGAAGCGCCCGAAAATCGCAGGATTTCCCGGTTGACACCCCGATGCCGGCTCCCTAGCTTGCGTCCCCCTTCGCGCACGCGGTGCGTGCGGGACAGCCTTTTACACACGCACATGAAGACATTTTCCGCCAAGCCGCACGAAGTCGAGCGCAAGTGGTACGTGATCGACGCCAAGGACAAGGTCCTCGGCCAGGTCGCCGTCGAGGCCGCGCGCCTGCTCCGCGGCAAGCACAAGCCGATTTTCACCTCCCACATCGACACCGGCGACTTCGTCGTGGTCATCAATGCGGACAAGGTGGTGCTCACCGGCTCCAAGGAGAACACCAAGATTTACACCCGTTTCTCCGGATACGTCGGCGGCCAGAAGGTGGAAACCCCGCGCATGGTCCGCGAACGCCGTCCCATCCTGCTCGTCGAGCGCGCTGTCTACGGCATGCTGCCCAAGACCCGCCTCGGAAAAGCCCAATACGGCAAGCTGAAGGTCTACGCCGGTGCCGAGCACCCGCACGAGGCCCAACAGCCGATCGCCCACGAAGTCCGCTGATTTTTTCCCAACCCCTCTTTTTCCAAATGACCGCCACCACCCAAAGCGCCACCGGCCGTCGCAAGACCGCCGTCGCCCGCGTCTGGATGACCGAAGGCACCGGCCAGATCGTCATCAACAACCGCGCGTTCGAAGACTACCTTCCCACCGTGGAACTCCAGAACTCGGTGCTCGCCCCGTTCCACGCGGCGTCGCTGATGAACAAGTTCGACCTCAAGGTCGTCGTCAAAGGTGGTGGCACCCACGCCCAGGCGATCGCCATCCGCCACGCGATCTCTCGCGCGCTCACCCAGGTGGACGCCGAGCACCGCAAGGTGATCAAGCCGCTTGGCTACCTCACCCGCGACCCGCGGATGAAGGAGCGCAAGAAGTCCGGCCAGCCCGGCGCCCGCAAGCGCTTCCAGTTCTCCAAGCGCTGATCCGCTGGAGAGAATGTTTTCGAAAAGCCGCGCTCCGATTGGGGCGCGGCTTTTTCGTTGGGAGGAATCGCGCCCGGACGGGAGGTGGCCCGGCCTCGACGCAGGCCGGGAGCAAGTGCGTGGACATGGCACGAGCAGTTCCGCCTGCGGACGCCTCCTGCGCTCCCGGTCTCATCGAGACCGGGCCACCCGGTTCTTTCGCCCCCTGCGAAACGAAAACCGCCCGGCCCCCTTGCGGGAACCGGGCGGCTTGTCAGAAACTACAGGATCTCACTCGCCAAGTCCGAAGCGGACGAAGCGGCGGACGACGAGCGCGTCGCCGACCTGCTTGCCGGTCGTTTCGACGAGCTTGCCGACGGTGGTGTCGGGATCCTTCACGAAGGCTTGCTCCAGCAGGCAGCTCTCGGCGAAATACTTGCCGATCTTGCCTTCGATGATCTTCTCGATGATCTCGGCCGGTTTGGGCTTCGCTTCGTTGGCGAGCTGGCCGCGGAAGACTTCCTTTTCCTTCTCCACGACGTCGGCCGGGATGTCCTCGCGGGACAGCCCCTTCGGATT
>JACKPZ010000043.1 GCA_024233135.1 Akkermansiaceae bacterium
CAGATTTCTTGCCATTCGTGACCGAGGCCTGCCATGCTCGACTATTTGGCTCGCCAAACAAACGTATTCCTCCATACCTTCGCCGGCAGTGAACCAATCCCTCGGATGAACCGCCGCACGTTTCCGGCACCCATCCCTTCCACAAGGCGATCGGTGTTTCGTTGCTCTCCAGCCGCCATTTTCATTCTAACCCTTCTGTTCGGTGAAGCTGCCCGTGCGGATTCCCCCCATCCGGAATTTCCCGTGGGAACCATCCATGCCTATCCGACGCTCGTGCAAACGGGGATCAAACCGACCTTGCAGTGGTCAGTCGTTCTTCCCGATGGCGAAACCGAGGCCGACTATGCGTTCTTCGTTCGCGAGGTGAGTTTCCCATCGCAAGTCGTGTATGACAGCTCCGTCCCGCAGGCTGGCGAAATGCTCTCCGTCCTGCCGATCGATCCGGGCGGAGCCCGATTCGAACTCTGGGCCGTCAAGGCGGATCCGCTGATAGTCTACTTCCTGGATACCACCTATGTCGGTACCTACATCCCGCAGGCCACCGTTTCCATCCGATCCGAAGATCCCTATTCGATCCTCCCGCGAACCCGCGCCGACCGGCCTTTTCATGTCGATGTCACCGTCAATGGGATGTTGAACGATCCGGACTTACCACCCGCGGCGACCAGCGTGAACTTCCTCCATTTCGCCCAGTCCTACGGCCCCGCCGGCAACGTTGCCAACATCGACCGCGCGCAAGCCACGCTCCTTTCCACAACCCCCATCACCACCAACGGCACCAGCACCTACACCTACGCCATCCATCCCGACACGGAGACCGATCCCATGAAAACCCGCGGCGAGGAGCGGTTTTCCGTCGTTTCGCTGGATGACTATGCCGCACCCGCGAGCCAAATCGCCTCGCAGTTCATCCAGATCTGGCCCGTCGCCGATGGCAGCATTGCCGGCATTTCCGAAGGCGAAACCATCGGCCCGCAGATGCCCGCACTCACCCTGCAAATGAACGACCTCTACCCGGAGTCCGACACGTGGGCTCAGGTTTACAAGGGCCCCCATCGAACAGACGCCGCGGGAACCATCGTCCCGGGCACTTCGTTTTCCAACCTATCAGCCGTTCCCGCCAACCGCGTGATCCAGTTGAACGACTATGAATCCGTCTTCGATTCCGACGGCCCATGGACCTTGGAAATCGTGACCCGCACTCCTTTCGGCACCGATCCTGTCGCAGCCGTCAGCTTCACCGTCGAGGGCCTCGGCATGACATCCGAGGGCTGGCGGCAGATCCGCTTCGGCACCACCGCCAACTCCGGCGACGCAGCCAACCTCGCCGACCCCGATCACGACGGCATTCCCAACCTTCTCGAGTTCGCCTTCGGCCTCGATCCACACCACACCGACACAGGCTCGCTTCCCGCCTTGCAAACCCTCGACGGCCAGCAAGCCCTCGCTTTCACCCAGCCCGCCGGCATCAAAGGCCTCACTTACGGCGCCGAATGGAGCGACTCCCTGGCGCCCGGAAGCTGGCTCCCCTTGCCCAACAGCGCCATCCCACCAGAATACCTCTTCCACCTCCCCGCCGGCCACCGGCCGAGCACCTTTGTCCGCTTGAAAGTGAGCGCGGATTGAAACCCGCCCCGCCGTCCCTTTCTGCTTCGAATCGAAGTCTTCCAGAAGGTGTCGGAGTGCGCCTCGCATTTCAACATGACCGGGGGGGGCTCCTTTCCCAAGGCCCGCGGATGCCGGTGTGTGGACCACCTCGATTTCCGATTCCGCCATCCTTCCGTCATGCGCTGACGAACGAGGGTCACTGTTTCGGGGTTGGACCCGCCGCACCCTGGAAAGCGGTGTGGCGCTGTCGCTTCCCACCGCACTCCAAACATGGGCCGCGCATGCGCGGTGAAGGTGTCGGAGTGCGCCGGCGGGGACGGCGCTTTCCGGGGTGAGTTGATTGGGGGAAGGCTGGCGCCCGGTCCTGGATTCCGGAGCGGGCATGGCGCTTGGAAAGCGCCGCCACGGGCCTAGGAAACGCGTTCTCACGAACGCGGCTACGTCGCCTCACGCGGCGCCGGCTTCGACCTGTTTGTCGACGTCCTCGCGGAGGTTTTCGATGATGTAATCCTGCCGCTCGGGGGTGTTCTTGCCCATGTAGAAGGCGAGGAGTTCCTTCACGCCCTTGCCTTCCTCGTATTCGACGGGGTCGAGGCGCATGTCGGGACCGATCATGAAGCCGAACTCGTCGGGCGAGATCTCGCCGAGGCCCTTGAAGCGGGTGATCTCGGCGTTCTTGCCAAGTTTCGCGAGGGCCTTGCGGCGCTCCTCTTCGTCGTAGCAGTAGATGGTTTCCTTCTTGTTGCGGATGCGGAAGAGCGGCGTCTGGAGAATGAACAGGTGGCCGTCGCGGATGAGCTCGGGGAAGAACTGGAGGAAAAACGTGAGAAGAAGCAGGCGGATGTGCATGCCATCGACATCGGCGTCGGTGGCGAGCACGACGCGTTTGTAGCGCAGCTCCTCGATGCCGTCCTCGATGTTGAGCGCGGCCTGGAGCAGGGCGAACTCCTCGTTTTCATACACGATCTTGCGGGCGAGACCGAAGGAGTTGAGCGGCTTGCCGCGCAGGGAGAAGACGGCCTGCGTTTCGACGTCACGCGACTTGGTGATCGAGCCGGATGCGGAGTCGCCCTCGGTGATGAAGAGGGTGCTCTCGTCGCGGCGTTTGTGCTTGGTGTCGAGGTGGACGCGGCAGTCGCGCAGCTTCTTGTTGTGCACCTTGGCCTGCTTCGCGCGTTCGCGGGCCATCTTCTGCACGCCCTTGAGGTCCTTGCGCTCGCGCTCGGCGAGTTGGATGCGCTTGCCGATGGCCTCGGCGACCTGCGGATTCTTGTGCAGGTAGTTGTCGAGGTGGGTCTTGAGGAAATTGCCGATGTACGAACGCAGCGATTCGCCCTCGGGTTCCATGCTGGTGGAGCCGAGCTTGGTCTTCGTCTGTGACTCGAAGACCGGCTCGACGATGCGGACGGAGATCGCCGCCTCGATGCCGGCGCGGATGTCGGCGGGGTCGTATTGTTTCTTGAAATAGCCGCGCACCACCTGGACGAGCGCCTCGCGAAAGGCGGCGAGGTGGGTGCCGCCTTGCGACGTGTTCTGGCCGTTGACGAAACTGTAGTATTCCTCGCCGCTCTCGGCGGTGTGGGTGAAGGCGATCTCGATGTCTTTTCCTGATAGATGGATCGGCGCGTAGAGCGGCTCGCTTTCCATCTCCTCGCGCAGCAGGTCGAGCAGGCCGTCCTTCGAGCGGAACTTCTTGCCATTGAACACGACGGTGAGCGCCGGGTTCAGGTAGGAGTAGTAGCGGCACATCTTCTCGACGTAGGCCTCCTTGAACTTCGCCTTGGCCGGGAAAATCGAGCGGTCCACCTCGAAGGCGAGGCGCGTGCCGTTCGGCGCGTCGTCGGGACGCGGGCGTTTCATGTCCACGGCGATCTGGCCCTTGGAAAACTCGAGCGCCTTCGTTTCCCCATCACGCCAGGCCTGGATCTCGAAGAAGTCGGACAGCGCGTTGACCGCCTTGATGCCGACGCCGTTGAGGCCGACGGATTTCTTGAACGCCTCGCTGTCGTATTTCGCGCCGGTGTTGATCTGTGCGGCGCAGTCGAAGAGCTTGCCGAGGGGGATGCCGCGGCCGAAGTCGCGGACCTCGACTCGGCCCTGGTCGTCGATCTCGACGCGGATCTCCTTGCCAAAGCCCATGATGTGCTCGTCGATCGAGTTGTCGACGGCCTCCTTGAGCAGGATGTAGAGGCCGTCGTCGGGCGAGGATCCGTCCCCGAGTTTTCCGATGTACATGCCCGGGCGCATCCGGATGTGTTCGCGCCAGTCGAGGGATTTGATGTCGTCTTCGGTGTATTCGGCGGCCATGGCTGTCGTTTCGGGTTTCCTAAACGCTCGGCCGGCCGGGCGCAAGGGCGGGAAACGGCCGGCTCACACGATCACCCGCACGCCGCCGAGTTCTCCGAGCGAGTGGGGCAGCCCGCCACCCGGACAGCCGATGAACATGAAATTCGCCGGAATCCTCCATGTCCGGGTGAGTTCCTCGATCAGCGGCGGGCCGAACTCGCCGTCGAGCACGACGAACTCGATGTCGATCTCCGGGTAGGCCTCGTCGAGGAAACGCAGGTCCGCCTCCAGCCTCTCGGGCACCTTTTCCCTGCCGCGGACGAAGACGATCTTGATGCGGTTGGTGTGCTCGTTTTTCCGGACGTAGAGCATCACCTTGTTGAGGTTCGCGAGGTTGTCGCCGCGGGTGAAAAACACGACCTGCTGGGCGTTGATGCGCTCGATCGTGTCGCGCGTCCATTGCGAGAGCCGGCTCATCGGCTTGACGAGCGCGGCGACGACAGACCGGGCGACAAACAGGATGCCGGTGAGCAGCGCGGTGCGGGTGAGCATCACGATGACGATCAACGCCGCCGGCAGGAAATACTCGAGGAAGACCCAGAAATACTCCGGATTCATCACCGCGTTGCCGACGAGGCCGGTCGCCACCGCCGCCATGGCGAGAATCACGGTGGGCCACGAGGCCACCTGCGGGCGGGGCAGCGAGCCGCGTTTGATCTTGAGCAGCACGTTGCCAAGACCGAAGAGCAGCATCACCGCGAGAAACGAGAGCGTGTAGACACCGGCGAGCGCCTTCAGGTCGCCCCGCGTGATGAAGAGCACGGAAACCGTTAGCAGGAAGAAGGTCAGCAGGATGCGGTGGGTGGTGCCGCGCCGGTTCTTTTTGAGGAGGAACTGCGGCAGGCAGCGGTCCAGTGTCATCCGTGCGACCAACCCGTCGACGCCGATGAAACTCGTCAGCACCGCGCCGCTAAGGACGATCGCCGCATCGATGGAGATCAGGGTTCCCAGCCACGCGCCGGCGGACTCGCGGCCCATGTGGGAGAGCAGGGCGTTTTCATACGCGGGGACCACCGCCAGCGGCACCAGGGCGAGGGCGAGCAGGGCCATCAGCGGGTTGAAGACGGACACCGCGATCCACATGTTGCGCAGGGTTTTCGGGAACACGCCCTCCTTCTGCTCCTCGACGAAGTTCGCGGAACTCTCGAAGCCGGAGATCCCCAGCATGGCGGCGCAGAAGCCGAACAGCAGCGCCTTGCCCATCCCGCCGGGTGCGGGCGTCGACAGGTTTTCCAACAACAGCCCGACGCCGTGCCGGCTCAGGAAGAACGCTCCCGCGCCCAACAAAACCGTCAGCGAGACGAGGTGGAACACGAAGATGCCGATCGCCAGCACGGCGGACTCGCTGATGCCGAGGATGGTGAGAAACGTGAAGAAACCGAGCAGCCCGATCGTCGCCCCGAACACCGGGATACCGTGGAAGGCCTCGTGGGCGTAGTGCATCGCCTCGGAAGCAGAAATCACCGCGGTGGCCATGTACGAGAGGATCGTCAGGCAGGCCGCCATCGACGCGCGGAACTTGGTCGTCGTGTTGAGAAGCGCGTTATAAGCGCCGCCGTTGAGCGGAAGCGCGCCGACGACCTCGTTGTAGATCGAGCGGAAGAGAAACAGCACGGCCGCCACTCCCAGCAGGGCCACCGGGCCCCATCGGCCGCCGTAGATGATCGCCAGCGCGGAAACGTAAAGGCAGGACGAGGTGATGTCGTTCCCGCAGATGGCGGTGGAGGCCAGTTCCCCGAGTTTGGTGTGGGGTTTGGCCTTGGGTTGCGGATCGTTCATGTCGCGGGGCGGAGTTTCACTGTGCCCGATCCGTGCGCCTTCGTCCAAGGGCAATCTGGCCCGTGCTCGCGTTCATGGAAACATCGCGCGACATTCCCGTTGCGCGGTGGCTGGTTCTCCCACAGCGTCCACGGCGTTGCCCATGGACTGGACCTACAACGTTCTCGGCCCCGACCCGTATGCCGGGCTGCTGGTGATCGGCATGCTGATCCTGATCGAGGGCATCCTGTCGGTGGACAACGCGGCGGTGCTGGCGACGATGGTCATGCGCCTGCCCGCCGAGCAGCGAGGCAAGGCGCTCAAATACGGCATCCTCGGCGCCTACGTATTCCGCGGCCTGTGTCTCGCCGCGGCATCGTGGCTCATCAACATCTGGTGGCTCGAACCGCTCGGCGGACTCTATCTGATCTGGCTTTCGTGGAAACACTTCTCGCGCCACGAGTCGGTCGAGGAAGAGGGTTTCGAAGCGGCCACCCACGAGGGCAACTGGTTCTACCGCCACACGCTCGGCCGTCTCGGCCGCTTCTGGGCGACAGTGGTCGCCGTCGAGGCGATGGACCTCGCGTTCTCGATCGACAACGTGGTGGCGGCCGTCGCCTACGTGAAGAACTACCCGATGCCCTCGCGGCTGGTGCTCGTCTGCACCGGCGTGTTTCTCGGCATCCTGACGATGCGTTTCGCCGCGCAGGGGTTCGTGAAGCTGATGCACCACTTCCGGTTTCTGGAAACCTGCGCCTTCGTGGTGATCGGCATCCTCGGGGCCAAGTTGATGCTCGGCATTCCGCGCCACCTGCTGGCGGAGGATCATCCCGTCCACCAGGTACTGGCCAGCAAGTGGTTCGACCTCGGCACCTCGGTGCTCACGCTGCTCATCTTCATCGTGCCGGTGCTGGTGCACATGGCGCGGAAGAAAGCGTGATCACTCGATCCGGATCTCGTGGAGGATCAGCCAGTTCGTCTGCGGCTTCGTCACGCGGATGCGGACCTGCGAGGTGCCGGCCGGCGCGGTGGCCGCCGCCTTGCCGCCGGAGAAATCCGCGACCTTCGTCCACTCCGAGCCGTCCGTGGAAACCTCGAGCACGCCGTTTTCCAGACGGTCGCCGTTGCGGCTCGCCGGGCCGCCGGTTTGCACCGTCACCGTCGCATCGTTTTCCAGCGGTTTGGCGAGACGGATGGTGAAATGGTCGTCGGTTTTGAGCTCCCGGTCCGCCCAGAAGAAAGTCTCGTCCCGTCCATCATAGGCCAGCTCGGGCCAGAACTGCTGATAGATCCCGAGCGAGGTCGAGACCGTGGAGCCGTCCTTCGTCTCGCGCTTCGGCTCTCGATAGACCGGGCCGTGGTTCACGCCCGCGGCTTCGTAGTGTTTCATCACGCCTTCGAGGCGCGCGAGGAAACCCTGGTAGTCCTTCCGCTCCAGCGGCGTCCATGCGATCTCCGCCAGCGCGGCCATCCGCGGGAACGCGTGGTATTCGACCTTTTTGTAGTCCTTGAAATATTCCGCCCAGAGCTGCCCCTGCACGCCGAGGATGTGCTTCGCCTCCGTTTCGCTCAACGCGGCGGGCACGGGGTCGTAGCCGTAGACTTTCGAGATCGGCAGGAATCCGGCGATCGCCTCGTATTCGACGCCCTTGGCCAGCGCCTGGGCCGCGGGTTCCTGATAGTAGTCGAAATACAAATGGCTGTTGGACGCCATCACCACATCGTGCCCTTCCTTGGCGGATGCGATGCCGCCGGCTTCGCCGCGCCATGACATCACGGTCGCCTTCGGCGAGAGACCGCCCTCGCGGATCTCGTCCCAGCCGATGAGCTTGCGGCCCTTCGCCTCGAGGATCTTCTCGACGCGTTTCACGAAGTAACTCTGCACGTCGTGGCCGTTCTTGAGTCCCTCGCGTTTCATCAATTCCTTCACGCGCGAAGATTTCTCCCACTGGACTTTCGGCGCCTCGTCGCCCCCCATGTGGATGTATTCCGAGGGAAACAACGCGCAGATCTCGGTGAACACGTCGTCCACGAACTGGAACACCGTCTCCGTCGGTGCGAGCACGTACGGATGCACGCCCCAGCGCGTTTCCACCTTCGGCGCGTAGCCGGGAATGTCGTCATTTCCGAATTCCGGATAGGCGGCGATGGCCGCGGCCATGTGGCCCGGCATGTCGATCTCCGGCACGATGGTCACGTGCCGCGCCTTCGCATAGGCGACGATGTCCTTCACCTGCTCCTGCGTGTAGAAACCGCCGTAGCGCACGCCGTCGTCCGAGTTGCGGTTGCCATACGGCGGGGAGGAATCACGCCACGCGCCGACCTCGGTGAGCTTGGGGTATTTTTTGATCTCGATGCGCCAGCCCTGGTCCTCGGATAGGTGCCAGTGGAAGGTGTTGATCTTGTGGAATGCGAGCCAGTCGATGAATTTCTTGATGTCCTCGACCGGGAAAAAATGGCGGCCCACATCGAGGTGCATTCCCCGCCAGCCGAAACGAGGATGGTCGAGGATTTCGAGGGAGCGCAGTTCCACTTTGCCGCTTTCCGGTTTCTCCACCGGAAGCATCTGCACCAGGGTCCGCGTGCCGTTCCACGCGCCCGCCGCGTCCTTGCCGACGATCCGCACGCCCTTCGGGGAAATCCGCAGGGCGTATCCTTCCGCGGGCTGGTCGATGTCCGGATTGACGATCACCTCGATCTGCGACGGATGCAGGATCCGCAACTCCGCGGGGACGATCTTCGGTTTCGCGCCCAGCACCCGGGTCAGTTCGCCGGCGAGGATCTCCGCCTCGGCCCGCATCGTCCGGTCCGGCCGGATCACGGTTTCCGGACCCAGTTCGAAGGCTCCCTCGCTTTCGTTCAACTCCACCGGCAGCGGAACCAACGGCGGAGTCTCCGCCCGGCACACCGCCATCATGCCCAATGCCAGACCCATCATTCCCAGAACACTCGATTTCGTTTTCATCACTTTCGTTCGCAGATCAAACAGACACAAAAACCACAGCAAGAACGACCGCGGAACGCAGCAAGTTTCATTGCAAAACGACCGAAACACCCCTCCCGCAGCCCTCCCGGCAACAATCGCGCTTGCTAATGCGACCGCGTCTCATTAGCAGGGCGGTGTGTCGGATTCCCGTGTATTTGGTTCTTCCGCAGGAGCGCCCCCCGCCTCTGGAAATGTCCCGTCGGTGGCGTGGTGGGCGCTGCGCGGCGGCTTGGGCTGCGGCTGTTTGAGCGGGCGGAACGAAAAACCCGGCTGGAGCTGGCCGGTCCGCTCGCAGCGCGAGGTCTGGCTGTGGCTCAACGTCGAGGGCGAGGGCTTGATCTGGGGCCGGAGCGATCGTTTCCTCATGAAACCGGGAATGTTCGCGCTGACCGGTGGCGACGAGGCGGGCGAGTGGTCCTGCGTCCGCCAGACCGGGGAACACCGGCTTGAGGTCGTCCGCATGGGCAGCGACTGGCTGCGCGAACGCCTCGGCGGACTCGGTGCCGACCTCCACGCCGGCCTGGCCGGCTGGCTGCGCTCGGGCGAGCGGGTGGCCTTCTGCGGGCTGATGGGAGTGTGGGAAAAGGACCTATGCGCCGCACTCTCGCTCGCCGGGCGGGAAAACGCCGCGGCAAGAATCCTCGCCGAGGCCCGGGTCCTCGACTGGGCGGCCCACCGCTTGTTCCGGAAACAAACGGCCGGCCCGGACCGCCCGGTGCACGGCCCGGTGAAACACGTCCTCCAACTCCTCCGCGGCCGGCTCGACCAGCCGCTCGACTTGTCCGCGCTCGCCCGCGAAGTCGGCGTTTCCCCGCACCATCTTTCGCGGCTCGTGCGCGCGGAGTCCGGAGCCACGCTCCAGCACCACCTGCGTCGCCTGCGCGTCGAGCACGCCTGCGGGTTGCTCGACTCCGGCCGCGCCAACGTAACCGAGGCCGCCTACTCGTGCGGCTACCAGAGCCTCAGCCACTTCGCCAAGGCCTTCCGCGAGGAGACCGGAAAAACCCCGCGCGAGTGGCTTGCCAACAAGCGTGGCGAATGACGCACGGTTGCCCCGCCGCGCAAACGGCCGTCATTCAATCGCAACCGGGCGTTAGATCCTTGGCCCACGGCGCGGCTATAAAGCCGGCCTGTTCATGAAGACCATCCAATTCCGAGTCCTCTCCGCCGTTGCGTCGCTCAGTCTGTCCGCTCCTCTTCACGCCGTTCCTGCCGTCGTGAAGCTGCACGATTTCGACAATACCGACATCCTCAACAACCCCGGCCCGCAGGCGCCGAACGATGCTCCGGTGCTGATCGGCTCGAAACTCTGGTTCACCACCGAAAAGGGCGGCTACTGGGGATTCGGCACGCTATCGACCTTTGATGTCGGAACCTTCCAGCTCGAGGAGAAGCTCTCGATGGACAACGCCTCCGGCAACACGCCGAAGGCCTCGCCCGTCATCGATGGCGACCAACTCCTTTTCACCACCCAGCGCGGCGGCACCGGCGACCGCGGAACGCTCCTCTCGTGGGACACGGCCGGCGATACCCACGAGGTGCTGTGGAACTCGCCGGACCGGGACAGCCTCGACCCGAACCAGATGTGGGGGGACGTGACGGTCATCGACCGCGGCGAAGGACTCGGAAAGGATATCTATTTCATGGCCTACTTCGGAGGCACTCCCGGCTTCGGCGGCATCCTCCGCTACCAGACGAACGACCAGAGCGTCACCACCGTCCACGAGTTCCAGGGCGCTCCCGGTGACGGACGCAATCCCTACAAGGGCTTCACCGCCGTCGGCACGGACCTCTATTTCACCACCTTCACCGGGGGCCTTGTCGCGACCGGCCAGACGATCGGCGGCGGCATCCTCGGCAAGCTCGATGCCTCCACCCGCGGAAACGAATCCGTCACCACGCTTGCCACCCTGCCGGGAGGCGACGGCTCGCTGCGTTTCCCCGCCCACAACCCCTACTACCGCGCCAAGGACCACTCGCTCTATTTCACCAGCATCGGCACCACCACCCAGTCCGGCGCGCTGCTCAAATACGATCTTCACACCCACACCCTCACCACCCTTCACGAAGTTCAGGACGCGCCCACGTCCGGAAGTTACTTCCCCGAGGGAAAACTCGCCTACAGCGCGGTGACCGAGTGGAACAACGAGTTGTTCTACGCCACCATCCAGGGCGGCGACCACGGCGGCGGAACCATCAACCGCTACCACCTGCAGACCGGTGCCCACGACGTCGTCATCCATCTCGACTCGAACCCCGGCGACGACGCCCAACCGCTCCTCAACATGGGCGGCGAAATGCGCGGTGGATTCACCTTCAACCACTCAACCGCCAGCCCCGCCTTCTACGTGCTGACGAAACAAGGCGGCGCCTACGACCACGGCACCATCCTGCGCATCGATCTCGACGCGCAGGTCGCCCCCACCCCCTATGAGACCTGGGCCGCCGCCTGGAGCTTCGCAAACTCCGCCGACGCCGCGCCGAACGCGGATCCCGATGGCGACGGGCGTCCCAACCGGGTCGAATTCGCCTTCGGCACCGGGCCGCTCGACGGCGCGGACGGCAATGGTTTCGCTCTCGGCGACGATTCCGGCGCGCTCGAACTCCGTTGGACCGCCCGCAGCGACGCCTCCGTCACCTACACCGTCACCGGAAGCCCCACCCTCGGCGCGGCCCCGTCGCCATGGGCTCCCGTCGCCGGCACCCAGGAAATCATGGCCGTCCCCGACGTGTCCGTGCCCTCCGGTTACGAGCGCCGCCGCATGACTCTGCCCACCGGCGCGGGCTCCGGGTTCTTCCGCATCGAAGCCACCATCCACGACGCCACCCTGCCATGAAACACCGCACCGGTTTCACCTTGGTCGAGCTGCTCGTCGCCATCGCGGTGATCGCCGTGCTCGCCACCGTCACCTTCGTCCTCGGATCGCGGATGATCGAGCGGGCCAACCACGTCGTCGACATCGGCAAGATGCGCAACATCAACTCCGGCATCCTCGCCCGCGCCTGCGAGAACAACGGCATCGCCTACAGCAGGAAGGAGGTCGGAAACTCGTCCTACCGCGCGTGGGACGATTCGCTGAGCCTCTGCCGGGTGCTTGAGGACTACCTACCCGGCGAGGACGCGTGGCTCAGCCCGGTGTCCACCGGGTTCCAGGAGCGGAACAAGAACAGCTACGCCTGGTCGCGCGCGGCCAACGTGACGGAGAACCGCATCGACACCATCGACAATCCGCAGAACACGATCACGATCTGGAACAGTTATTGTTATACCCTGCCATCGGTCCGCAATGTTCCCGACGGCGGCACCAACGGCGGCCCGCGCACCGCACCGAGGCAATATTGGTCCAAGCCGTGGAAACGGGGAACCGCCGTGAACTGGTTCTATCTCGACGGCCATGTGGAAACTCGTTAGATCCGCCGCGGCCCTGCTCGCCACCGCCTTGTCCGCGTCCGCGGAAACCCCGGACTTCGCCAGTCGCGACGAACTCGTGGGCTGGCTGCGGGAGGAGTATGCCAAAGCGTCCGCCGAATGGCCCGCGCCGACGCTCGACGAGGGCGTCGCCCACCGCGAACTCGGCACGCCCGGCGCCGTTCCGTTTCCAAACGGCATGGAGCCGACGAAGGAAAAGAAGCAGCTCGGGCTCTCGTTGTTTTTCGACCCTCGTCTATCCGGTTCCCAACAGATTTCCTGCTCGCGCTGCCACGATCCCGAGAAAGGCTGGTCCGACGGACGTTCGCTCGCCAACGGCGTTTTCATGCACCAACTCGCCCGCAACACGCCCGGCCTGCACGGCGTGGGTCACCACAAGTCGCACTTCTGGGACGGCCGCGTCCCCACGCTCGAGGCCCAGGCGGTGGCGGTGATCACCAATCCCGAGGAAATGGCCGGTGATCCGGCGGTCATCGTCGAGCGGCTGAACAAGGAAGCCGAGTTCTACGGCCCGAGGTTCGAGGCCGCCTTCGGCGATCCGGAGATCTCCTTCGACCGCGTCGTCCAGGCCCTCGCCGCGTTCGAACGCGGGCTCGGCGTCGGTCGCAGCGATTTCGACAGGTTCCTCGGCGGAAAACACGAGGCGCTATCCGACTCGGCGCTCGTCGGCCTGCATCTGTTCCGCACCCAGGCGTGCTGCCTGAACTGCCACAACGGACCGGAGTTCAGCGACCACAAGTTCCACAACGCCGGCCTCACCTACTATGAACGTCGTTTCGAGGACCAGGGTCTTTACGCCGTCACCGGGAAACCGGAAGACATGGGCAGGTTCCGCACCCCCAGCCTGCGCAACGTCGGCAAAACCGGCCCGTGGATGCACAACGGCCTGTTTCCCTCCATGCGCGGCGTGCTCAATCTCTACAACGCCGGCATGCCCCGGCCGAAACGGAAGGAGCACCAGAAGGACGATCCCTTGTTTCCGGAAACCAGCCCGCTGCTCAAGCCGCTCGACCTCAGCATCGAACAACGCGCCGACCTCGAAGCCTTCCTGATGAGCCTCGACGAGCCGTCCATGCGTGTGCTCAGTCCGCCGTTCCCGCCGCTGGCGCCGCCCGGCGGCTGATCGGTCGGACGGGGCCGATTGCGCTTGCGGCCCTCCCTCGCGGCCGCACCATCGGCGCACTCCGCATGTTCGCCGTCTCCATCGCCGCCCTGAAACGAAACACCGCCATCCTTCGCGAGGTGAAGGAGGCGGCCGGTTGTCACCTCGTGCTCGCGCTCAAGGGTTTTTCCTGCTGGAAGGCGTTTCCGCACATCGCAGGCGACCTCGACGGCTGCTGCGCGTCGGGCCTGTGGGAGGCGCTCCTCGCCCGCGACCACTTCGGAAAACACGTCGTCACCTACTCGCCGGCCTACGACGAGGAGGACATCGCGCAACTCTGCGGGTTCACCCACCACCTCGATTTCAACTCGCTCTCGCAGTGGTTCCGCTTCCGCGAAATGGTGATGGCGCACCCGCGTTTCCAAAGCGGCGAGCTCCAATGCGGCCTGCGCGTGAACCCCCAGCACTCGACCGGCCACACGCCGATCTACGACCCCTGCGTCGCCGGTTCCCGCCTCGGCATCACCGCCGACCAGCTTGCGGACGCCGACCTAACAGGTCTCTCCGGCCTGCATTTCCACACCCTCTGCGAGCAAAACTCCGACGACCTCGAAACCACCCTCGCCGCGGTGGACGAGAAGTTCGGCCACCTGCTCCGCTCGCCGCAGTTCACCTATCTGAACATGGGCGGCGGCCACTGGATCACCAAGCCGTTCTACGACCGCGAACGCCTCGTCCGCCTCGTCCGCGAAACCCGCGAGAAATACGGCGTCGACGTCTGGCTCGAACCCGGCGAGGCCATCGCCATCCACACCGGCGTGCTGCGCGCCACCGTGGTGGATGTCTTCGAATCCGCCGGCCACCAACTCGCGATCCTCAGCATCTCCGCCACCGCCCACATGCCGGACGTGCTCGAAATGCCCTACCGGCCCGATGTGTTCCTCGTCGATCCCGCGCCGTCGGATGCGAAACCCGCCGTCGTCTTTGAAGGCGAATCCTATCACCCCGCCGGCGAATCCGGCCCGCATCTCTACCGCCTCGGCGGCCCCACCTGCCTCGCCGGCGATGTCATCGGCGACTTCTCGTTTCCACGCCCGCTCGTGGTCGGCGACACCCTCGTCTTCGACGATATGGCGCACTACACGATGGTGAAAACGACCACCTTCAACGGCGTGAAACACCCACCCATCGCACTCCAGCACGAGGACGGCCGCATCGAAGTGATCCGCGAGTTCGGCTATCCGGACTTCCGCGACCGGTTGGCGTGAAGCAGGCTACCGGGTTCCGATCTTGAGATCCAAGGCCCCTCTCCGGTCCGCTCTCCTTGATCATTCGGCGGGATTTTAGGTTGGCACGACCGCTCGGTTAGACCTACAAACCCGATGCGTGGCATCAAAACCGCCTCGACCAACCACCCCCACACCCTGACAACATGAAATCAAACCTGCCAATCGCGTTGACGGCACTCGCAACGCTGGGACTCACCGCCGCCAGCCTCCACGCCGACACCTTCGGCAGCGGCGGCAACGCGTTCTCAATTGACTTCGTGACCGTGGGCGATCCGGGCAACGCCGATGACAGCGGCACAACGGGAAGCTACTATTCCAGCTACGGCGGGGTCAGTTATACCTTCCGCATGGGCACCTACGAGGTGAGCCGGGACATCATCGCCAAGGCGAACGCGGGGGGCAATCTCGGGATCACGCTGGCGGACATGACGGCTTTCGGTGGAAACGTGGCTACAGATCCGGCGACGGGGGTATCCTGGAACGAGGCGGCGCGTTTCGTGAACTGGTTGAACACCAGCCAGGGGTATTCGGCCGCCTACAAGTTCGCCCTCCAGCCCGGCGACGTCGGCTACAGCTCGAATGCGAATCTCCTGCTGTGGGACAGCGGGGACGCCGGATATGACGCCAACAACCTTTACCGGAACTCGAACGCGTATTACTTCCTGCCGAGCGAGGACGAGTGGTACAAGGCGGCGTATTACAGCGGAAGCGGGACCACTTACTACGACTACGCAACCGGCAGCGACACGACCCCGACTGCCGTTGCGAGCGGAACGGTCGCCGACAGCGCCGTTTACAACCAGGTGTTCTCAGTCGGTCCTGCGGACACCGACAACGCGGGCGACCTGAGCTACTATGGAACCATGGGGCAGAACGGCAACGTGCAGGAACTGATCGAGAGCGCTTTGGCGGCCCCGAATGACTCCCCCACCGAGAATCGTGTGATCCGCGGTGGCTACTGGAATGGCGCTGAGGCCAATCTTCGTTCATCGACCCGCATCTCCGCCCCGACCACGAACGAGAGCGCGAATGTGGGGTTCCGCATTGCCAGCGTGGTCCCCGAACCGAGCATCGGTATTCTCGGCCTCCTCGGCTCCACGTGCCTCCTCCTCAAGCGTCGTCGCATCGCAGAGTAGGCGGCTCTTGTCACCGACGCCGGATCCCTGGTGGAAGGGTGAACGCAAGGTCCTTCCTGTCGGAAGGACGAGGCTCCCGGAGATTTGGGACGACACCGTATCCGCATTGGAACGCGGCACGGGCGGAATTCCCACCGCGCACTGCCCAAACGGGTGATTGCCGGTTTCGCGGGGTTTTTCTATCCCTATCCCATCCGGGGCGACGAATGCCCCGATGTCATCGAAATTCATCATGAAATCCTGCCCGAAGTATACGTTCGGCGTCGGCGACCGCTTCGCCCACGGCGCCCATGCCCAGCTCACCGCATTCATCGAAGCGAAGAAACTCGGCATCGACATCACCCCCGTCTGGAACAAGTCGAACCGCGAGCACCTGATCATCGGTTCCGAGCCGATCCAGACCCGCCAGGCCGCCGACAAGGCCGTCGCCGACCTCGGCTGGTCCGGCGAATACCTGCTGGACGCCGACCACATCAATTTCTCCACCGTCGACCGCTTCGTCGCGCCCTGCGATTTCTTCACGCTCGACGTGGCCGATGACATCGGCGAGGCCGCGGATCCGGCGGACGTCGAGGCGTTCATCGCCAAACACCCGGAGCTGATCGGCACGCTTTCCATCGAAGGCATCGCCAAACCGCTCGAGATCACCCGCGCCGACGTCGAAAAGGCCGCCAACCAGTTTCTCAAGGCGACCCAGAAGGCGGCAGCGATCTATCAGCACATCGTTTCCGCCAAAGGCGGCACCGACGACTTCGTCACCGAGGTTTCGATGGACGAAACCGACAGCCCGCAGACGCCGCCGGAGCTGCTCATCATCCTCGCCGCGATTTCCGACCAAGGGATCCCGGTCCAGACGATCGCACCCAAGTTCACCGGCCGCTTCAACAAGGGCGTCGACTACGTCGGCGACGTCGCGCAGTTCGAGCAGGAGTTCAACGACGACCTCGCCGTGATCGCCCATGCGGTGAAAACCTACGGACTGCCCGCGAGTTTGAAACTCTCGGTGCACTCGGGATCCGACAAGTTCTCGATCTATCCGGTCATCAAGAAGGCGATCCAGCGCACCGGCGCCGGCCTGCACATCAAGACCGCCGGCACCAACTGGCTCGAGGAGGTCATCGGCCTCGCCGAAGCCGGTGGCGACGCGCTCGAACTCGCCAAGCAGATCTACGCCAAGGCGCTCGAGAAAAAGGACGCCCTGTGCGAACCATACGCCACCGTCATCGACATCAACGACGCGAACCTGCCGTCCGCGGAAACCGTGAACGGATGGACCAGCGAGCAATACACCTCGGCCCTGCGCCACGACCAAAGCAACCCCGGCTACAACCCGGACCTGCGCCAGCTCCTGCACGTCGGCTTCAAGATCGCCGCCCAACTCGGCGACACCTATCTCGACGCGCTCAAGACAAACCGCGAGGTGGTTTCCAAAAACGTCACCGGCAACCTGCTGGACCGGCACATGAAGCCGCTGTTCCTGTGAGCGAGTGTCCGATTCCCTCTCCGGGGAATCGGAACGTCAAGGAATGTGGTCGGGAGCGGAATCGCAACAAGCAATCCGTTCATCGCGCGGAAGCGGCGGTTTCGACGGGAAACCGCCGCCCGATATGGAGATAGAGGATCCGCCGGAGTTCATCGATCGTTTCCTCGCTCCGGGTCGCTCCGACATGGCCGGACGGGACCATGCGTTCGGACTGGCACCCGCCAGATGGGAGTCCAGTAATCCACGACGCCGTCGGAACTCAGTTCCTAGGGGCCGCCCTTCCGCGGTTGCCGATGATCGAATGGATCCGGATCCCCTCTCCCACAGGCAATCCGGCGACGGTTTCCAAGACTTCGGAATGCGCGTGCAGATCCCGGATTCCATTTGACGGATGATACAACAAGGAGGTCTCCAAGAGGTTCTCCTCCCCGGTCAGCTCCACGGCCTGCAGAGGATCCCCTCCGAGCGCGGAACCCGCCACATCGAATACTTCGAACGGCTTGTCGGCCAGAAATGCTCCGAGGGCTCCGAGCGGATTGTCCGCCCATCCGCTCCCACGATGGGGCGCGCAAACGAAAATCGCACGGCTCACCGAAGGAAGTGGTTCGAAGTAGACCATTTCCTTCAAGGCCTCGCGAGACCTCGCGGATCCATCGTCACCCTCGATCCCCCCCGCCCCGCTCTTGCGCAGCGACAGCCAGAACGACTTCCCTCCATGTCGGATCTGCATGCTGGCCAGCAGGCCGCCCATGCTGTGTCCGACGATCACGGTCCTGCGCATGCTCGGATCCTTCCCGTCGGGATCGAAGGTTCTCCCGAACTTCGTCAGATAGTGACGAAGCCCGCTCGCGTTGTGGGGAATCGGGAATCCCGTCGGGTATTCGTAGAGAAGGATCTGGTAGTTCTCCCGCAGCACGGGATCGGCCGACAGCTCCGCCACCGCATCCCGCCATGTATCCGGACTCGACATCAGCCCGTGCACGAGCACGAGGGGGATCTTTCCCGGCTGTCGGTCGTGCAGGAGGTAGAGCCCCTGGTACGCCCGGCACTGGTCCGGGTGCAACATGCCACGCCAACCGATGTTCTCCTTGGGTTCATGGGCCTCCAGTGTCGCGAGCGACGCGGTGAAATCCGCCGCCAATGCGACCGAACGACCTGCGAGATAAGCCCTGTCATCGACGAGGACGTCATGAAAACGAAGTTTCGCACGATCGCTGTCCGTGAAATCGATCGTCGCGGTGATCGGTTCCGCCATTCCGAAGGGGCTCATGAATGGATTCGCTTCCAGCCGCTCCGCCGAAGCCGCCTTGTAGCCGACCAACGCGCCTCCCACGCCATCCAGCCGCTGGCGGCGCCCAAATCCTTTCACCCGCAGCACGCTCGCGGAGTGCATCTGGTCGAAACCACCGGGCGACACAAGGCCCCTTCCCTTTTCCGACACCTCGATGCGATAGGAATGGAAGGGACCGTCGAACGAAACAGCATCTTCAAACCGGGGGGCCGTTCGATAGAACAGCACCGCCGCTTCCGCGCAACTCTCGTTATAAATATCGATGAGCTCGCTCCGGATCGAAACCGAACCATGCCGGCGCGTGATCACTGGAAACGCGGTCTCGGCGGCAGCGCAGTATAAGCCAATCGCCCGCGCCGGATCGGTGGCCGCGATTTCCTCCGCCATGTCCTCGCACATCTCCGCGGTCGCGAGACGCAATTCCTCATCATCCGGCATCGAATCCAGCCGTTCTCCGAGCTTTCGAATCACGGCGATGGTATCCTGTTTCGCCAACGACGCGAAGCCGGCATCCCGAAGGACCCTCGCTGTGGTCGGAGAACGCTTGTGCGGATCGAACAGACCATCCGCAAACGAAGACCTGAGCACCGGCCTGTGGAGCTCCTCCATTCCCGGCCGTGTCTGGCACGAACTGGTGAGGATGATGAGACAGACGAAGCCCTGCCAGGTCCATCCGGTTCGCACTGGCGAAGGACCCGCACCCCCGGATTGCTCGCGCCTTCTTGCGACTGTCTGGGAGGACGCCGTCATTTCAACGGACCTTTTCTTCCGTCGTGTCCTTTCACAAGCAGAAACCGGGCGCCCCGGCGTAACCTTGCCATCATCGAAAGCGTACCTCCGGACGACACCATGAAACGAATCCTCCTTCCCCTGCTGCTCTGCGCCACCGCTCACGCCGGCCCCTTCGATCCCGCCCGGGTATCCGCCGATGCGAAATGGTGGCTCCACGCCGACCTCGCCGCCGCACGAAACACCGAGATCGGCAAACGGGTTGTCGCCACCATCGATGACAAAAAGGGAGCCCAGCTCCGCGCGATCAAGCGCATGTTCTCGATCAACCCGCTTACCGACCTGCGCGGCATCAGCCTTTTCGGAGACGGCCGCAAGGACCACGCGGTGGCGGTCATCGAGGGCGACTTCAACCGCGGCCACCTCGAAGACCTCGTGAAGGCGGCGGAAGACTACAAGTCCCGCGATCGCGAGGGCACGACGATCCATTCGTGGACCGACAAGGAGAAACGCCAGCACGCGGCTTTCGTCCGCGACGACCTGCTCGTCTTCAGCCACTTCAATGACCTGCTCGAGGAAGCACTCGACACCCTCGGCAAGGGCGGCGGCATGGCGGAAGATCCGTTCGTTTCCGCTGGCTCGGGCGCGCCATTCCTCGTCGGTTCGGCGAATCTATCCGAATGCGAGAAACCCGCCGATGGGTCCCAACTCGTTTCGAAGGCGGATGTCCTCAAGCTCGCGCTCGCCGAGGCCGGCGGCCGGATGGAGGCCCGCATGCTGTTGGAGGTGCCCGACCGCGCGGATGGCGAACGCTTCCGCAAGGTGATGGAGGGCATCATCGCGCTCGGAGAACTCGGCAACGCACAACTCGATGCGGCCGACCTGAAATTCGAAGCGCGCGCCGAGAACGGCGGCCGCACCGTGCGCTGCGCCCTCAGCCTGCCGTCCGAGGAAATGCTCACGATGATGGAGAAGAACGGCGCCTTCGACCGCATCGGCGAATGATCCCGTGACTCCGGGTTTCCATCCGTTATCCTGTTCCGTCATGGCTTCCGTCGATCCCGAGGACACCCGGCTCGCCCGCGAGAGCCGCGCCGGCTCGTTGGAGGCCTTCGACGGGATCGTGCGGCGGCATCACGCCAGCGTGTTCGGTTTCTTGCTCGGCCTCACCCGCAACCGCCACGATGCCGAAGACCTCACCCAGGAGACCTTCCTCCGCGCATGGCGGAAGATCCGCCGCTTCGATCCCTCGAAGCCGATTCTCCCATGGCTCCTCACCATCGCCCGCCGGCTGTCCATCGCGATGCTTCGGAAACGGAAACCCGCACCCGTCCCCGAAGCCGAGCCCGTCGTCCTGCCTTCCGTCTCTCCCGAAACACCCGATCTCTGGCAGCTTGCGGAGCGCCATCTATCCGCCGACGCCTTCAGCGCGCTGTGGCTCCACTACCGCGAGGAACTCCCGCTCGCCGAGGTCGGCCGGATCATCGGCAAACGCGAAGGCGCGGTGAAAGTCCTGCTCCATCGGGCGCGAAACACGCTCGCCGGGCAACTCCGCCCGTCCCCGCCGCCGCTTCCGGCCACTCCACCTCCCCTGCCCTCGATCTGGAACAACGCACGCACCACGCCATGAACGAGTCCGACATCGACCGACTTCTTCGCGCACAAGCGCCCGACGTTCCCGTTCCGCCGGGCCTCGAAACCCGCGTCCGGGCATCGTTGCGCGCCGCACCGCGGAAACGCCTGTCTCCGGCATGGCTCGCCGCGTCCGCCGCGGCACTCGTCATCCTTGCGGTGATCGCCGCTCCGAAACGCCCGGCTGGCCCGGTCGTTCGCCAGCCCGATCCGGTTTCCTCTCCTTCTGCAGAGATCCCCGCCGGCCTGCCTACGAATCCCCTCGATCACGAAGCCCGCGCCATCCGCAACGATGCCGAGCGCACCGGACGTTTCCTCATCAACTGCCTGCCGTCGCTCGGCATGGCGGAGAAATAGGAGCCTCATGGCCCGGGTTCATCCCCGCCATCCACCGGCTGGCGGACCTCGGGATCCACATCCACCGCGGGGCTGGATTTCTCCATCTTCTCAATGCCGCCACCTTCGGCCTGCACCGGCACCACCTTGATATCCACCTCCACGGGCACGGCGCGAAGGCCGGCGATGATCTCCCGCAAGTGGTTCACGGTTTCCTCGCCGAGAGTCTGCGGTTTGGCATAACTCGATCCCGCCGCCGCGATGCCCTCGCGGATCGACAGCAGTCCGTCGTTGAACTGCGTGAGTTGCGCGACCACCCGCGCCACCGGGTCGTTCTCCCCCGCCCCGCCGAGCAGCTTGTGCTTGTTGAAGTCCTTCTTGATCTGCT
>JACKPZ010000044.1 GCA_024233135.1 Akkermansiaceae bacterium
CGACAATCTGCTCGGAAAGAGTCTGCAACTCGTCGTCGGACAAACTGCGGAACGCATTCCACATTTCATCCTGATTCGCGCTTCCGATGGCAGTGGTTCCCGGCATGGCGGGAGTCACCGAGCGGGAGAGCGGATGGGTGCCGCTGGAAGGCCCGCCTGACAAGGAAGGGCGGTTCATGTCCCGCATCGCCCCGAGCAGCGCCTTCCATGCCTGCACCGATGTGCTGTTGACATTGAACGCGCCGTCGATGGCAAGGAACTCAGCGACATGGCGGAACAAGCGATCCGGCGAGGAGGCCATCTCGTTGCGGAGTTCCTCGCGGCTCCAACGTTGCGAATCGTCGTTGAAGACGTAGCGGCCGACCGGAAGCGGTTTCTCCAGATCCCACGTGGGCCGGCCGTTGCTGAACGGAATGGACGAAATCATGTAGCGATCCCAAAGAGCCTCGTTGGCTTCGAAACAGAGGTCATACACGAGCACCTCGTTGTTGTGACCAGAAGCGCCGGAACCCGTTTGAATGAGCGGTTCGAACTGCCAATCCTTGGTGCCCTTCCAACGGTTCGGATCGGTGACCTTGTTCTTAATCGCCGTGGCATCAATATCCGCGTTCATCGTTGGTTGGCTGTGGCCGATGACCAGCGATGGATGCCACGGAAAATAGGACATCTGCGCGTGCTGGAGCTGACCGAGAGAAACCACGCCGGTTTCCCTGCGCGGAATATCGAAGAGTGTGCAGCGCGTAGGAAACGAATCGTCAGGAGCGGCGAACGGCGAAGGCGGATAGAAACTCGAAAGCGTCTGTGGATCCGTCGGTTGGCGGAAATAAATGTGGCTGTCACTGCCGGGGAACTGCCAGCCGCTGTTGAAGGGAATGTTCACCCAGCTTCCGTGATGGAGAATGCCGCCGCGCAGGTTGGTCGACGCCACCCACGGCACCGTGTAGCGGGCTTGAGGAACCTTTCCTCCGGTGGCGACCTGCTCGGCCTGGTCGTCGATCCATCCCATGCGGATTCCGCGGCGCCAGAGGCGCGGGGGACGGCGGTTGTCGAGAGAACCGATGCCGACGGCGCCCGGGCGGAACTCCCGGAACGGGGTTCCATTGTTGGACGGATGATCGTTCCGCTCGGCACCATACCACTTGTGGTATCGGTTGAGACCCCAGTTCTGACAGAGGAAATGGCCGATACGCGGGAACCGGTCGCCGTCTTGGGTCACAAGACTGAAGTCGATCTTACCACCTGAGGTTCCTTTTGTCTGGCAGACGATGAACTCGTCCCCAGAACCACTGTCGTTGCAATAGAAGCTGTTGGTATCGCCCGAGAATCCATAGGGCTCGTATTGGTTGGAAGTCGTCTCCGCGGGCAACCTCACCGTACTATCCCAATAGAAGTTCTCGATTCCTGGGATCTGCTCGGACGTGAGCACGTTGGCGGAGAAATTCACGGGATCGAATTCAGCTGCTTTGCCGAACAGACTTCCTCCCGCGGAGTCTCCGACCGAAGGGGTGAAAATCTTGGTTTCGCCCGGTTCCAGGGTCGTCGTTTCCGTCACAAACCCAAGGAATCCACCACTCGGTTTCCCACAAACATCATCGAAGTAGAAGCGACTGCCCCGGCTATCGACCTTCGCCCCGCGTGCCCGAAAACTGCCATACAACGGATGCCGCAGCATCACCACATATTGGGTCGTGGTGAGAGTCACGTTGAACGGGTTCCACAGGATGAGACGCGGAAAGATATGTCCACGAACATATTCTTCCGAAGTCCCGGCTTTCGTGTACGGCGAGAAGTCCCATCCGAGGGAGGCCTCGATCACCACCGGCTCGATGGCAGGCTTCGAGACGTTGACCAGATCGGCGACGGGTCCCGGCGCAGACTTGGACATGGAAAGAAATCGGGTCACCGGAGGCCGCGGCTGCATGGATGCGGCACCGGAGGCGACACTCAGTTCGTCCGCGAGGTCGGCCCAGCCCTTGAGGATCCCGAAGCGCGGGCTGGTCTTCATGTGGTGCTCGCCAGGGATGATGGGATCGGACTCGCGGATGCCCGCCAAACCTTCTGCATCCGCAATGTCGCCGCGGGCGAAGAAGGTGGAAAGGTCGCGCTTGAGACCGCTGTTCTTGACATCGACGAACAAGCCACGAGCGTTGGTGGTCAGGTGGTGGCCGAGGGCGCCCGGGTTGTCGATGAATTGCTTGGCGCCGCCGAGCGGAAGAAGGCTGCTGGTAGCCAAGGTGGCGACCGACTCGACCTGATCCGCGGACAGGTCGGCATGACCTTTGAGCGGAGTTCCGCCGTCGGCCTCGAAGGTTTCGAAATCGTAGTCCTGAGCGGCGACGAGAGACATCGCCGGCGCTTGTTTTTCATTCCGATCCGGAAGCGAAACGAGTGCCTTTTGGTTTTCGTCGCTGACCCACCAGCCAATGCGCCCCTTCTCTTCGTCGAACTCGATGGTGGGGACTCGCACCTGATCGGCCTCGTCGGGAGCTTTGACGAGGGACACCCACGAATCATCCGCCGAAGCGTTAGGTCCGGTCTTCGGATCCATGCGGCTGACAAGCCATTCGAAGGGATCGGGAGCGACGATCCGTCGTCCGCGCTGCACCCGGCTGTCGGTCAGGTAGCGGCTGTCGGCGTGGTGATCGACCATGGGTTTGCCGGGATTGCCTCCGGCGAGATCCTCATCCGTCCGAGTCTTCCAAACAGCCGTCCAATGAGGATTGGGGGTCCGCTCGTTGACGAGTCCGGCGTTGGCAGTTACGCGGGTGTCGGGGCCAGCCGTTTTCTGGAGTTGGCCGATGGCCATCATGAGAGCGAGCTTGGCGTTGGCGCGTGCTTCCGCGGTGGCGGAGGCGCTGGAGGCGGTTCTCAGGGAAATCGTGGCCAGACTCAGCAGGCCGACGGAAAGAAGCGCGAGGAGGATCATCAGGGACAGGGTGACCACAAGGGCGAAGCCCGAAGGTCGAGCCGCCGGGGGCCTCAAGCCACGACGACGCCGGAAAAGCAGCGGAATTAATTTCATAACAAACAAAAGGAACGAAGGCTTGAACCAAAAAACGAATACAAAGTCAATACGAAATGAAGCAAAAGTTTCGCAACAACGGTACCAAATGGCAACCGGGAAAAAGCAAAAACCGGGCCGAACTCAGCCGGTTGTCAGGATTCCCGTATGAAAATTCCAACTCTTGCCGTGGTCATGCTCGACGAAAACCCGGAAGAAGTAGCGGGTTTCCGGCTGCAAATCCTTGAGTTGAATCCGGTTGGAGCCGACGCGGACGGCGGATGGGGTGGAATGATGGCTCCACGTCCGGGAGGGTGAAAACATTTCGCGGAGCGCGGCCGAGCCGTTCTTGATCTCCTGCGCGGGATATGTGAGTCCATCCACCTTTCCGTAGTAGACGATCGCCCGCGCGTTCGGGCCCAGCTTGGTGAAACGGCAGTCGAGGGTGGCCGTGTTGGGAGAGACATCGACCACTTCGACGGCGCCGAAGCCGACGGGCGTCTCGAAGAGCTGGGCGATTTTTCCATCGGAGAGATAGTCCGGGGCCGGCGGCAGCCCGGTGGCGCCGGTGATCGGATCCGAGGCCGCACCGCCATCCAGGTATTGTTCGATTCCGCCGGTCGCCATGGCGAACCAGCCGGGTTCTTCAAGAATTGGATAGGAACGCTGCGACCTGACGTCCGCGATGCTCTCGGAGCCTGCGGAAGCGGAAGACTTTCTCCGCCGGGGCTCCTGCATCACGGCGGGATGGGCCTTGCGATCGCGGTCGATGAACCAGCCACGGCGCTTGATGAGACGGACGAGATCGCCGCTCCGCTGGCGCGCCGGCGGGCCGGGCACTTCGCAGAACGAGCCGGTGCTGCGCAGCAGGCCGCGGCTGGCGTCCGGCGCGCGTCCCCGTTTCGGCGGCTGCCGGCCCGCCGCGAACAAGACCCAACGGCCCGAGGCTTCATCGTAGAAATACCCATAGTAGGTGACGAGCCCGTCTTCATAGCTGCAGCGCATGGCTTGGATCGTCCGCTCCGCACCGTCCGGGTAGGCCACGGCGTCGCGGAGTTTCACACCGGTGCCTTCGTGGGAAAACCAACTGAAACTGGCGTCCTTGAGACCGGTGGCGAGGATGCGCGGCATCTTTTCCACCGGTGGTGCATGATCCGCGCCACGGCTGGCGAGCCACATCGAGAAGTTGAAGCCGGCGCCCGGCGGAACCCGACCGTCGGAGTCGAACGACGTCCCGTAGTAGCCGAAGGGCGTCGTGAGGGGCGAGTAGCTCGAGGTTTCCGACACGGACCGGGTTTCAAACACCCAGAGGTCCGGGGCAGCGCACTCGGGAGGCGCGTCGAAGCGCTGGTGGACGGCAGCCGGCCGCCAGCGGTCGCGCAGCAAGCTCGCGCCGGAGATCGCGGGACCATCGAGGCGGATGAAATGGATCGTCGTGCCGGGAGGCGGAGCGTGTTCCGAGCAATCGACCGTAAACGTGATCCGGCCGGGTTGCTTCACCACGAAGTCCAAGACCTGCTTCTGTGCGTCGGCCGGTTCGGAAGCGTTCGCCACAAAGGTTTTCGTCTCGTTTCCGAATCGAACCGTCCAACGAGTCCCCTCCTCTTCCTTCGGAACGTTCAGATGAATCGCCGCACGAACCCTCCCCTTTTTCGGAACCCACAGGTGCCAGCGGGCGGTGCCGGTTCCCTTCGACGCCTTGAGATGGCCGAACGAGGCGCTGATGAGCCCCTTGTCGCCGGGCAGCACCGGACCTTGATCGCCCGCTTGGAAACAGGAATCGAAAAAGCCGTTGGTGGCGGTGAGGTCGATCGTGCCGTTCTGCGCCGGTTGGGCGATGTAGCGCACGTTTTCCGCTCCACCCGGCGCTGGATCCGGCCGCAGGACCCGCGGCGCATCCAGAAGCAAGGGCTCGGCAGCGGCGCCGGCGAGCACCGGGAGAAACACGAGGATCGCAGTTCGTGGAAACATCAATGGGTGGAGCGTGAAGAAGATCGCCGTCAGGTCGATTCAACGTCTGCGGCGGAGTAATCCGAAGAGCCCCAGACTGCCAAGAAAAGCGCTTCCAACCTCGGGAACCAGAACCACGGCATTGACCTCGATATTTCCGACGGCGACGCCCCGCTGGCTCACGTTGCCGTTTGTCGAACCCGTGGAGACCGGGTCGAGTAGGAAGGAGACCGAAGTTTGCGTGCCGATCGCGGTCAGATCCCAGGAAACCGCCGTTGCCGCGGACTCACCTCCGCTTCCACCGATCGAAGCGCCGGTCTTGGCTCCCAGAGAGGTCCAAGAAGTTCCGCCGTCCAGGCTGAAATAGAGCGTCCAGTCGGCGGAAACCGTACCGCCAAGACCAGTTCCCTCGGCGAAGGTGTCCGCGGTCGCCACCTGACCATCGAAGTCCAGCGAGTTGCCGGACGACGCGCTGACGGTGAAGGTGGACCAGGTCGACTCCCCGATCGTGCCCGTGGGAATCCCGGCATCACTCTCCCGATTCGAACTGAACTGGATCGTGGGAGTGGATCCAAAGTCATTGGTCTTGCGATTCGTAGACGATTGATTCGTGGCGCTTAGCGCTCCGAGACCTGTCGCTTGATCGGTCAGAGCCGTTGTCGTCCAACCTGTCTGCGCGGAGGCATCGGTGGAAATCACTGCGACGTCCGCGGCATGGGTGAAGGAATTGAATCGGGCGACCACGGTGGCCGAAGCGGGTAAGGTGGCGGCAGCCAATGTGATGATGGTTTGCGCGATTTTCATGATGGATCGATGGAATACAACGGAACGTCCGAAACGATCGGAACTTCAGGGAATCCGGACCACGACAAGACGGGCGAAGACAGCGGTTTGCCCGGTCGGAAGGGTGTAGGAGATCGTTGTCGCGTTGTTGACATCCGGCGTGACGGTTTCCCACGGATCGCTGATTCCGAGGTCATCGGAAACTTCGATCGCGAAGGTGACATCGCCGCTTGCAACGGCTTCCGAGCCTTTGGCGAAACTCAGCACACCGCTTGCCAACGTGCCGGGCGAGCCTTCGGAAACCAGAGGGCTGAGACCGAGGGCGTATTCCACCAGCGCGGAGATGCCGTCGAAGTCCGTGCCATCGTATTGCGGGTCATTCGGGATGCCGAGATTCGACGCCCAATCGGCGAATCCACCACCCGGCGGGTTCACCGCGGCGGCGGTGAGCACGAGGTTGTCGAATCCGACGCCGCGCTGGGTGGCGACACCGTTCGTGGAACTCGTCGCGACGGGATCAAGTGCGAATTGGATTTCGCTGGAAACTGTGCCCAATGAGGAGAGGTCCCACGTGATCGGCGTGGCGGCGGACAATCCGCTGGTGGACGATGCTCCGGGGAATCCCGCGATCAGACTCCATGTGGTTCCACCGTTCGTCGAGTAGTAGAGCGACCAGTTGGCGGACGCCCCGCCGATCGAGGTGGTCGCGTAGGTGTCGATCGACAAACTGCCGCCATCGAAATCGATCGACCCGCCGGACTCGGGCGACACGCTGAACAAGGTCCACGTGCTCTCATCGCTGCCTCCGGGGGTCACCGGTGTCTGGGCATCGCTTTCACGATTGCAGCTGAACAGCAGGAGGTTTCCAGTGGGGCCGGTCAGAACCTCACGGTTTCCTCCCGCCTGGTTGCTCGCGCTGAGGGCCCCGGTTCCGGTCGCTTGGTCCAACAGGTCCGAAGTGGTCCATGGAGTGCCCGCGGATGCGTCGATGTCCACGGATGCGACGTCATCCACCACATGGGAACCGTCGAAGTCATAGCGGGCGACAATGACACCGCCGACGAGCGACTCGCGGACGTATCCGACGAGGCTCACGGTTGGCGTGGCGCCGTTGGAGTCGTTCGAAACGATGCTCAATTCGGCGAAGAATTGTCCTTCGGAGACACCGGGATCGAAGCTGACCACGATGTCGCCGGTCGCGCCGGGAGCGATCGGTCCCGGCACGCTGACAATGCCGAATTCCGACGCGTTCGTACCCGTGATGGCGGTGAGCCCGGCATCGACCACAAGATCATTCGCCTCGCCCGCGTTTGTCACGGTGACGCTGAGCGTTTGCTGGCCGGGCGAGGGATCGAAGTCCCCGAAGTCGAGGCTGCCGGTTGCGACCGAGATTTCCGGATCGAGCACCTCGATGCTGATGGCAACGGTGGCGGGCGAAGCCGGGTCGTTGGAGGTGATCACGAAGTTGGTCGTGTACGTTCCCGGACCGACCGGGGTGAAATCAAAATCGACAAAGCCGCTGCCACCGCTGGCCGCGAGCGGGGTGTCGAAGGTGATGTTGGTGAACGCGGAGGCCTCACCCGAGCCGTCGGTGGCCACGCTTGAAATGTCGAGTTGGGCCAGTCCGGCATTGCTGATGGCGAAGGAATAGGATTCGGGCAGTCCTTCGTTGCTGAAGCTCTCGCCTGCGTTGACCACGAGGGCCGGCGTGCTGGCGATCGACTCGGTGCCACCGAGGGTGATGCGATCGAGATAGCCGCCGGCCTGACCGACGGTACCGTTGGTCGCCCCGGTGGTCTGGGGCATCACGGAGAATGTGACCGGGGCCGAGAAGCTACCCAAGCTGCGGACATCAAACGTGACAAAGGCCTTGTCCTCTCCGACTCCCGGAATCGATGCACCGGCAACCGGGCCGAGCACGAACGGCGAAACACCATCATCGACCGCCAATGCGACGCCATACGTAGTGGCCCCGGAGAGGGTCGAGAACGCACCGATCTCCACCGTCAGCCAACCGTCGACGGAGAGATCGACCGTTGCACCGGGAGCCGGGGTCAGGGTGAAGGCGAGGGCTTCGGTCGGACTCACGGTCGTCAGATCGAGACCGTTGTTCGGGGCCTCGCGACGGGACCAGGGAAAGGCACTGCCGTCGATGAGCCCCCCGGTCTTGTGGCCGCCGAACTCCGTGCGGGCGCCCAGATCGGTTTCCACCAGAACGGCGGCTGTCGATCCGGCCGCGGCGTCGGTGCTGGCCAGGCTGAGCCCGGAGCCGTCGCCCATCGGGTAGTCCGCAACCAAGTTCGTGGAAACGGCGGTGGTCGCCACGAGGGCGACTTCCGGCATGTTTCCATCGTAGTCGTTCGAATCGATGCTGATGCTGCCGGAATAGCCGCCCGGCCGGGTGCCTGGATCGAAGGTGACCTCAATCGTTTCGCTGCCACCGGGAGCGATTGTGAAGGGAGGGGTCTGCCCGCCGGTGATCGTGAATTCGGAATCACCGCTCAACGTGATGTCAAAGATATCGAGATCCTCGCTTCCGCCTTCGTTGAGGATATCGAAGGTTTGGATCTGGGGCCCCGGATTGTTGGCGAGTGAGCCGAAGTCGACCGTATCGGTGCTGACTCCAACAATCGGGTCGACCACGTCGATCTCGATGTCGATGACGAACGGATCGCCATCGACCGTGTCGTTGGTGGAGGCACTCAGCGTGAAGGTGTAGAGGCCGGTACCATCGGTGGCGTCGAAGTCGAAGGTGATGTCACCGGAACCGCCGGTGGCGATGCTGGCGGGAAACTGGATGTTGGATACGTAGGACGGATCGCTTCCTCCCGCGGTGACGCTGCTGATGGTGAGAGGCTGGGTGAGCCCCGCGTTCGAGAGGGAGACGCTGTGGCTGGCAAGCCCGCCGGTCTGGGTGAACTGATAGAAGTCGGAACCCTGGACCCACGGGTCCGGATTCGACAGGGACGTGACAACTATGTCGTCGATACCGTTGGTCGTCGTCGCGCCGTTGTATCCGGCGAGGCTGATGCCGTCGAAGGTGAAGCTACCGGCGAAGGTGTGGGCGGCCAGCGTTTCGTTCGAGTCGGAAAGGACAATCGAGGTGTCGGCACCGTCGGAGGTGATGATTGCCGTGACCGGCTCCGACATTCCAGACGAACTCGGGTCGTTCGTGTTCGTGAAACTGACATAAGTGGTGCCAGCACCCATTGAGGAATGGAGCCCGACCGAACCGTTCACGCGCTTCCCGATGAAGAACTGGTTGGCTCCCCCGTTGGTCAGGTAGATGCCGATCCCGCGACCGGACAACTGCTCGTCATAAATCAGGTCGAAGTTCAGCGTGAGGGTCGTTCCCGCCGCACTTGTGAGCGGAGCTGCGAAGGTCCGATTCTGTTCGGTGTAGGTCGAGACTCCGCCACCGAGATAAAGAGCGGTGTTGGAGACGACCTCGAAGTGATGGGTCGCGGATACCGAGTTTCCGGTCTGCCAACCACCTTCGGTGGCGTCCCAACCGGTGCCGCCGGTGCCGACGACATCAACGGCACCGTCGGAATACGTGAAAGTTTCTTCGACAACCGTCGTTTGGGATAACGCGACCGATGTGAGAATGCCGAGGGGGAGGAGGGACAGGGGTAGCTTTTTCACATTGGCGACCGTAGCGGATTCCGTTCCGTTGTCTTTGCGACATTCCGTTTCTTCTTGTAGAAATCGCGCACTGCACGGCGAGTTGAGACCATCGGTGGAACGCAGGCGCATGCACGATTCTCAACCATTCCTGCGCGTTTCCGAACCAATCGGGGTATTCCGCGGCTCGTATGGATCCGCTAGGTTCACCGGGAGCCGGACGCCTCGCCGGACCGATTCGACCACCCAGCCGTTCCCGATCCATGAAAACCCTCTTCCTGTTGTTCGCCGTTTCCTGTCTGCCGTTGTCGGCCTCCGCCCCGCCACTGGAGACGGCCCGCGGGCACACGCCGCTTGAGTGGTCGCGGAAACTCGCGGACTCGGAGATGAAACGCCTCGGCGACTCATTGTTTTACGACAAGAACGAGAAGGCACGCTGGACCTACGACCGGACCCTGTTCGGACTGGCCCTGCTGAAACTCGCGGAAGCCACCGGCGAAACGAAATATGCCGACTTCGGCGCGCGGACCGCCGAGAGCTTTATCGGCGACGATGGATCGATCGCCGACTACAAGCTGGAGGACTACAACATCGATCTGGTCGCCCCCGGCAAGGTGCTGCTGTTCCGATGGGAGAAAGGCAAGCGGGACGACGCCGCGCGAACGGCTCTCGCCACCCTGCGCCGGCAGATGGAAACGCATCCCCGCGCCAGCGAGGGCGGATTCTGGCACAAGAAGAAGTACCCACACCAGATGTGGCTCGACGGCTTGTTCATGGCCTCGCCGTTTCTCGCCCAATACGGCCGCGATTTCGACGAACCGGCGCTCTTCGACGAAGTGGCGAAACAGATCGTCCTGATGGACAAGCACGCCTTCGATCCCAAGACCGGTCTCCACTTCCACGGCTGGGACGAGAAACGCCAACAGGACTGGGCCGACAAACAGACCGGCCTGTCAGAAAACTTCTGGGGCCGCGCGATCGGCTGGTACGCGATGGCGCTTGTCGATACTCTTGAGTTCCTCCCACCCGACCACCCGGGGGTGCCAAAGGTCCGCGCCATTCTCCGCAAGGTCGCCGACGGCATCGTGAGATGGCAGGATCCGGAGACCGGGTTGTGGTGGCAGGTCGTCAACGAAGGCGGGCGCGACGGGAACTACCTCGAAGCCACCGCGTCGTCGATGTATGTGTATTCGCTTGCGAAGGCCGTAAGGAACGGATGGCTGCCCGAGGAGAAATACCTGCGGACATCGGCGAAAGGCTACGAAGGCATCGTCCGGGACCTCATCCGCGACGATGGAAACGGCCGCGTCGATCTAACAAACTGCTGCGAGGTCGCCGGCCTCGGGTTCACGAACTCCGCCGGCAAACCGCGCGACGGCAGTTTCGGATACTACGTTTCCGAGCCGATCATCGACAACGACCACAAGGGCGTCGGCCCCTTCCTCATGGCGGGCATCGAGTTTACGAAACTCGGTGCGAAGAACGACACCGGCGCCGTCGGCTGGGACCAGCTCGACCGCATTCTCGCGCGGATCAAGGCACCGGAGTTTCCGGACCGCTCCGCGGAGATCACCCGCTTCGGCGCGAAACCCGGAGCCGATTGCACCGCATCGATCCAGAAAGCGATCGACGAATGTTCCAAGGCCGGCGGCGGCAAGGTCGTCGTGCCCGCGGGCGAGTGGCTCACCGGCGCGCTTCGTTTGAAGAGCAACGTGAACCTGCATGTCAGCGAAGGAGCCACCCTGCGCTGGATCTTCGACACCGATCTCTATCCGACGGTCTTCACCCGCTGGGAAGGAACCGAGTGCATGAACTTCTCGCCGCTCATCTACGCCCACGGCGAGAAGAACATCGCCATCACCGGCAAGGGCACGCTCGACGGCGGCGCCACCGCGGAAACCTGGTGGGCGTGGAATCTCAAGGAGGGCAAAAACAAGGGTCGCCAGGTCGCCGACCGCGACCAACTCGTCGAGATGGGCGCCAAGGGGGTGCCGGTCGAGCAACGCGTGTTTGGCAAGGGCCACTACCTGCGGCCGAATTTCATCCAGCCCTACCGGTGCGAGAACATCCTGATCGAAGGGGTCACCATCATCCGCTCGCCGATGTGGGAGATCCACCCGGTGCTCTCGCGGAACATCACCGTGCGCGGAGTGACGATCACCTCTCACGGTTCGAACAACGACGGCTGCAATCCCGAGTCGTGCTCGGACGTGCTCATCGAGGACACGCTCTTCGACACCGGCGACGACTGCATCGCCATAAAGTCCGGCCGCAACAATGACGGCCGCCGCGTCGGTGTCCCGTCGCAGAACATCGTGATCCGCAACTGCGTCATGAAGGACGGCCACGGCGGAGTGGTGCTCGGCTCCGAATGCTCCGGCGGCATCCGCAACGTCTTTGTCGAGAACTGCCGGATGGACAGCCCGGAGCTCGACCGCGCGCTTCGTTTCAAAAACAACGCGGTGCGCGGCGGCGTCCTTGAGAACGTTTTCATGCGCAACGTGAAAATCGGCCGCGTCGGCGAGGCCGTGCTCACCATCGACCTGCTCTACGAGGAGGGCCCCGATGGCGACCACATGCCGGTCGTCCGCAACGTCCGGATGGAGAACATCACCAGCTCCGCAAGCCCCCGCGTCATGTTCATCCGCGGCTTCGAGGGCGCGGTCATCGACGGCATCGGCATCCGCAACTCCAGTTTCACCGGAGTGACCCACACCGAGGTGATCGAACACGCGGGCTCCATCGCGATGGAAAACGTGGACATCGTTCCCGCCAAGGGACTCAAGCCCCGCAACACGGTGACGAAACAGAAATGAAGAAACCCGGAGCTTTCACCTTGTTAGGAATCCTCGCGGCTTTCGCGACCGCGGTTTCCGCCGCCCCCATCGACCGCGAGGCGCTTGTCCACCGGCACCATCCGGTGATTCGTGGGGTCGATGTCGATGCTCCCGTTTCGATCGGCAACGGCGGCTTCGCGTTCAACGCCGACATCACAGGCCTCCAGACCCTCGCGGACGAATACCATCGGAACGGCGTCCCGGCGGAAACGCTCTGCCGCTGGGCATGGTACAGCGAAGCAAACCCGGAGGAATTCACCCTCCCCGACGCGTCGAAACCCTTCACCCGCGCTGACGGCAAGGTCATCAACTATCCGACCCAACAATCGACCGCCGCCGGCGATTGGCTGCGGCGGAACCCCCGCTCGCACCCGCTCGCGCGGATCTCGTTCGAGCGCACCGCGGCGGATGCGAAACCGATCTCGCCTGCCGACATCACCGATCCCGAACAAAGCCTCGACCTATGGAACGGCGTCATCGAAAGCCGCTTCACACTCGATGGCGAGACAGTCCGGGTGACCACCACCTGCCATCCGGAGCAAGATCTCGTCGCGGTCCGGATCGAGTCCGGATTGTTGGAGAGCGGCGCGCTCGCCGTCCGTTTCGCATTTCCATGCGGCCACGACGCCGCCACCAAGCTCACTCCGGCCCTTGATTGGTCCCACCCGGAGAGTCACGAAACCACCGAGTCCGCGAGGAGTCCGCAACGCGTGGACCTCCGGCGGAAGCGCGACTCGTTGGTCTATCAGTCCTCCGTCGCATGGGAAGGCGCCGGAAATTGGGAATCGACCGCACCGCACACGTTCCGACTCAGCACCCGCGCCCGCGGGCTGGCATTCGTCGCGGCATTCTCTCCCGGCTCCTTGGGACGACTTCCGGACTTCGCCGAAACCCGAAGAGCCGCCGTCGATCATTGGAACGCGTTCTGGAAGTCCGGCGCCGCCGTCGATTTCTCCGGCAGCAGCGACCCGCGCGCCGCGGAGATCGAGAAACGCATCGTCCTTTCCCGCTACCTCATGGCCGCGCAATGCGCCGGTGCGGTGCCTCCGCAGGAAAGCGGCCTCACCTGCAACACGTGGTACGGGAAACACCACACCGAGATGATCTGGTGGCACACCGCCCACTTCCCGCTGTGGGGGAACGATGATCTTCTCGAGAAGAACCTCGCATGGTATCGCGAGCGACTGCCGCAGGCACGCGCGCTCGCGGAATCGCGCGGCCTGCGCGGCGCCCGCTGGGCGAAGATGGTCGGCCCGGATGCCCGCGAAAGCCCCGGCGGAAACCCGCTCATCATTTGGAACCAACCACACTGCATCTATCTCTCCGAACTCCTCTATCGGAACGATTCATCCAAGGAGATCCTCGGTCGATACAAGGACCTCGTGTTGGAAACCGCGGACTGTCTCGCTTCAATGGCGTTCTTCGACAAGGAGCGCGGTCGCTACGTCCTCGGCCCGCCGCTGTGGATCGCGCAGGAAATCTACGATCAGGCCACCAGCCAGAATCCGGGTTTCGAACTCGCCTACTGGCGCTGGGCGCTCGAAACCGCCAACCAATGGCGCGAGCGACTTGGCATGCCCCGCGAGGAAACATGGGACCACGTCGTCCGCCACCTCAGCCCGCTGCCGGTGAAGGACGGCAAATACGTCGCCCTCGAATCCCATCCGGACACTTGGGACAACATCGACAGCCGCCACGACCACCCGACCATGCTCGCCCCCCTCGGCATCCTGCCCGGCGGCCCGATGGTCGATCGCGAAACCATGAACCGCACGCTCGACGCCGTGCTCGCCGAGTGGGACTGGGAAACGAAGATCTGGGGCTGGGACTACCCGATGATCGCCATGACCGCCACCCGCCTCGGACGCCCCGAAACCGCCGTGGAAATCCTGTTGCGCGAAGGTCCGAACAACCTCTACCTGCCCACCGGCCACTGCCCGCAACGCAGCGACGTCGCCCTGCCGAAGGACGCCCCGCCCGGTGCCCGCAAACGCGAGATCGCCGCCTACCTCCCGGCCAACGGAGCGTTTCTATCCGCTGTCGCCCTGATGGTCGCGGGTTGGGACGGTTGTGAAACGGAACACCCGGGTTTCCCGAAAAACGGACGCTGGAAGATCCGCGCCGAGGGATTGCATCCGCTGCCGTGATCCCGACATCGAGCGAGGAACCGGATCGACACGATTCATCCGGATTTTCCACCACATGAATTTGGTTCATTCTGGCTCGCGGACTGCTTCATCGCGGCCTACATCCATCCATGAACCAGACGTTTCGTTTCCTCGCCCCCGTCCTCTGCGCCCTCGTGGCGCTCGCGGCCCCCATCGTTTCGGCCCAGGAACCCGCATCCGCCCCGCCACCCACGCTCGAAGAACGCATCGCCGATCTCGAAGCCTACGTGAACAACGGCGAGCGCCCAGAAAAAGCCTCGGGCGCCGAGTCCCTCGTCGCCGGCCCCGGTCCCGGCGCGAACGCATGGCAGATGACCAGCACCGCGCTCGTGCTCTTCATGACACTGCCCGGCCTCGCGTTGTTCTACGGCGGTCTCGTCCGCCGCAAGAACGTGCTCTCCGTGCTCGCCCAATGCCTCGGCTGCGCCTGCATGGTCGCCCCGATCTGGTGGCTCTGCGGTTACAGCCTGTCGTTCGGTGAGGGCAACGCCTTCGTCGGCGACTTCTCGATGGCCATGTTCAAGGGCGTCGAACCCGGCAACGTCGGAGCCGGCTTCGCGTGGATCTCGGACAGCATCTGGGCGATGTTCCAACTCACATTCGCCATCATCACCCCGGCGCTGATCGTCGGCGCGATCGCCGAGCGGATGAAATTCAAGGCGATCATGGCCTTCATTTTCCTCTGGCTCTTCGCCGTCTACTTCCCCTTCGCCCACATGGTCTGGGGCGGCACCGGCTTCATGTGCGGCCCGCTCAACGCGGACGCCGGCATCAAGGCGATCGATTTCGCGGGCGGCACCGTCGTTCACATGACCTCCGGATGGTCCGCGCTGCTGCTTTGCATCCTGCTCGGCAAACGCCGCGGCCACGGCGCCGAGAAACTCTCCCCGCACAGCATGGTGCTCTGCATGGTCGGCACCGGCATGCTGTGGGTCGGCTGGTATGGCTTCAACGCCGGTTCCGCTCTCGGTGCCGATGCCATCGCCTCGAACGCGTTCACCACCACCACGCTGGCCGCCGCCACCGGCGGGCTTTTCTGGGCGATCATGGAGTGGTTCGTGAAGGGCAAACCGAGCGTGCTCGGCCTGTGCTCGGGCATCGTCGGCGGACTCGTCGTCATCACCCCCGGCTGCGGTTTCGTCACCGCCACATCCGCGGTGATCATGGGTGCGCTCGCCGGCATCATCCCGTTCCTCGCCGTCGAGTTTCTCAAGAACAAGCTCGGTTATGACGACGCGCTCGACACCTTCGGCGTGCACGGCGTCGGCGGCACCCTCGGCGCCATCCTCACCGGCGTCTTCGCCGACGAAAAAGTCAACGGCGTCGTCGCCGGCCTCAAGGACGGCCTGCTCATGGAGCAACTCAAGGCCTGCGCCCTGACCATCGCCTGGAGCCTCGTTGCCACCTTCGTCATCACCATGATCGTGAAAGCCATCTTCGGCCTGCGCCCCAGCGCCGAAGACGAGGAAATCGGCCTCGACCTCGTCGAACACGGCGAAGCCGGCTACGAACACTGAGTTTCCTCCAAACCCATCATGCGGCCGGAGTCCCACGGGACCCCGGCCGCTTTGCGTTTCCCCGGTGACTCCAAGCCTCCCAGGCACCCACACCCCACCCGAAGCTCCGACAAAGAAACCCTGCCCCCGCGTGACTCAATGTCGTCCACATGCCTCCCCTACAACCGAAGTCCCGCAGCAAACTGCCCCCACCGTAAAAACCTCTGACAAATGATTGGTCGCCGCACCAGTCATTTGATCCAATTTCAGAGCAAACAGTTGATGTGGCCGCATCGATGATTTGTCGAAGCGTGTTTGTCGGAGTGCTCAGGGAAAACCCCAGAGTCAGACAGCTTCGGAGAGTCAGGGAAGAGCGCTCTGAAAAGCTCGGGCGGACGCGGGAGATGGCGTTGCGCGGGCCGTGACAAGATCGCTGCGGCCTGTTATTTCCCGGCCATGACCATCGTGCTCGGTATCAGCGGATCGATCGCGGCCTACAAGGCGGCGGATCTGGCGTCGCAATTGGTGAAATCCGGCCACGACGTGCACTCCGTGCTCACCCGAGCGGGTTCCGAGTTCATCACGCCGCTGACGCTGCAGACGCTCACCCGGAATCCGGTGCTCATCACGCTCGAGGACGAGAAACAATCGTGGAAACCCGGCCACATCGATCTCGCCGACCGCGCCGACCTGTTTCTCGCCGCGCCGGCGACGGCGAATTTGATCGCGGAGTTCGCCCACGGCCTTGCGCCGGATCCGCTGACCTCGATCTACCTCGCCCTGCCGCGCACGACGCCGGTCCTCATCGCCCCGGCGATGAACGGCAAAATGTGGCAGCACCCCGCGACCCAGCGGAATGTGGAGATCCTGAAACAAGACGGCTGCCGGTTCATTGATCCGGACACCGGTGATCTCGCCTGCGGTTACCAAGGCGTCGGCCGACTGGCTCCGGTGGAACAAATCCTCGCCGCCGTCGCGGAAATCGCAGTGCGATAGTTTCGAGAGAGCTTGGAACAGAAGCTCGCAAAGTCCGCCAAGGACCGAGGGCCAACCACCACCTTCGCGACCTTTGCGTCCTTCTGTAAAAACCCAAAATCCACCGCAAGAACCGGGTGGGCGGCGGCTGGATCGCATGCCAGCATGAGACCCATGAGCGACTACGAGCGCATCGCCGCCGCCATCCGTTTCCTCGACGAGCACCGCGGCGAGCAACCGGATCTCGCCCGAGTGGCGGCGGAAATCGGCCTCAGCCCGGGACATTTTCACAGGTTGTTCACAAAGTGGGCGGGCGCCACGCCCAAGGATTTCCTCCAGTGCCTCACGCTCGCCGACGCCCGCGAACGACTGCGAAAAGGCGAGAGCGTGCTCGCCAGTTCGCTCGACAGCGGGCTCTCCGGACCAGGCCGACTGCACGACCTGTGCGTCACGCTCGAAGCCGCCACTCCCGGCGAGATCAAAAGTGGTGGAGCAGGTTTAAACATTCGTTTCGGAACCGCCGACAGCCCCTTCGGCCGCTGCCTGATCGCCGAAACTCAACGCGGAATCTGCCACCTTTCCTTCTTTGATGAAAACGAGGAAAAAGAACTGCAACAGTTTCAAAGCGAATGGAGGAATGCATTGTTCACACGTGACCAAGCGCAAGCGGCCGAACTGGTGAATCACATTTTTGAAACGAACGATTCGCCCACTTGGAAACTCCACATCCGCGGAACCCCCTTCCAACTTCGGGTCTGGCGGGCGCTGCTGGAAATCCCACCCGGAACACTCGTTTCCTACGGGACGATCGCCCGTGCGGCGGGCAACCCGCAGGCTGCCCGTGCCACCGGCTCCGCCGTCGGCAGCAACGACATCTCCTTCCTCATCCCCTGCCACCGGGTGATCCGTGAAACGGGTGTTTGTGGACACTACCGCTGGGGTGCTGTTCGCAAGCGGGCGATCCTGGCGTGGGAAGGGGCGAAGTAGGCGCGGTCGAGAGACCGCGGCGGAGCGCCGGCCAACTCGCTCTCACGAGCGAGCCTACGGTTCGTTTCCCCTTCCCGTCCGCGGGATTTCCCGTCACATCCTCGCGCGTGCCGTTGCCCGTCTTCGAGATCGCTGAGAAACTTCAGGCTGCTGTCGCTTCCGGCGAGCGGTCGCGTGTTCTGCTGAAAGCTCCGACCGGCTCCGGAAAGTCAACCGCGGTCCCGGGCATGCTGGTGGACGCCGGGGTGCCTGGCATGATCCTCGTGATCGAGCCGCGCCGGATGGCGGCGCGCCTGTTGGCCGGCTGGGTGGCGAAACAACGGGGAGCCACAATCGGCCGGGAGGTCGGCTACGCGGTGCGTTTCGACACGAAATACCGCGACGACTCGCGCATCGTCTACCTCACCGACGGCGTGTTCCAGCGCTGGATCCAGGACGACCCGCAGCTGACGGGCGTCGGCGCGGTGGTTTTCGACGAGTTCCACGAGCGTCGGCTGGCGGTGGACATCGCGCTTTCCCGCTGCCTCGACCTGCAGGAATCGACCCGTCCCGACCTGCGGGTACTGGTCATGTCCGCCACCTTGGAAACCGCGGGACTGGCCGATTTCCTCGCTCCCGCAACCGTGCTCGAAGCCGGCGGCCGGACCTTCCCGGTGGAAGTCAAATACCGTCCCGACCGGACACCGCAGAACGACCGCCGCGGCGGACCGCCGCGCGAGGTGCCGGTGTGGGAGAAAATGGTGCGCGTCTGCATCGAGGCGATGACCATGGACGAGCCGGGCAACGTCCTGATGTTCCTGCCGGGCACCCACGAGATCCGCAAGACGATCGAGCTGCTCTCGCAGGGCTCCGCGACGCGCGGCTGGGACGTGTTTCCGCTCTATAGCGCGCTGCCGCCCGCGGCACAGGAAGCGGCCATCGCCCCCGGCCCGAAACCGAAGATCATCGTCGCCACCAACGTCGCGGAAACCTCGCTGACCATCGAGGGAGTGCGCACCGTGATCGATTCCGGGCTTGCCCGGATCGCCGCGTTCGAACCGCGCCGCGGGATCAACACGCTGCTGGTGAAGAAAATCTCCCGCGCCGCCGCCGAACAACGCACGGGCCGCGCCGGACGGACCGCGCCAGGCCGCGCGTTCCGCCTGTGGAGCGAAGCCGACCACGCGCGCCGCGCCGAGTTCGAAGCGCCGGAAGTCCATCGCGTCGATCTGGCGGAGGCGGTTCTCCTGCTGAAAGCCGTGGGCGTGGAGGAAATCCGGAATTTCCGCTGGTTCGACGCGCCGGAGGAAGACGCCCTGCAACGCGCCGAACGGCTGCTGCATGACCTCGGCGCGCTAAATTTGTCGGGCGCCCTCACCGAGGAAGGCAAAAAAATGGCGGCGATGCCGCTCGAGCCGCGGTTTTCCCGACTCCTGTTAGGCGGCCACGAACACGGCTGCGTCGCCGAAACCGCGTTCATCGCCGCGGCGGTGCAGGGCGAGGGAGTGTTCGTCCACAAGCGTGGCGGGGTCGGCCGCAAGGACTTCATTTTTTCCGACGACCGCAGCGACTTCGCCGGCGAATGGCGCGGCTTCGAAAGCGCGGTCGAGATGAAGTTCGATCCCCAGCGCTGCGGTCAGATCGGCGTGCTCGCCCGCGGCGCGCGGGAGATCGCGCAGGGATTCGATCGCCTCGCCAGTCTCGCCGCGCGTTTCGGCTGGGAGTGGAAACCCGTCGAATTCCAGAAAAACGCGGACGCCGTCGGCCACGCGATGCTCGCCGCGTTCAGCGACCAACTCGCGATCCGTTTCAACCAAGGCACCCTCGCCTGCCGGCTCGTCCACAACCGCCGCGGCAAACTCGATGAAGACTCGTGCGCGAAGAACGCGCCGGCTTTCGTCGCCGCGGAGATCACCGAGGTCGAGGCGCGCGAGGTCATCACCCACCTGCGCCGCGCCACGGCGGTCGATCCCGAATGGCTGGCGAATCTGTTTCCCGAAGACCTGCACCAAAGCGACGGCGCCGCATGGGACGAAACCCGCCGCCGCGTGATCTCCCGCAAGGAAACCCGCTTCCGCGACCTGGTGTTAGAGGCGAAGGACAGCGACCACGGAGTGAACCTGGATCAAGCCGCCGCCATCCTCGCGGAGCGGGTTCTATCAGGCGAGTTGGTCCTGAAAAACTGGGACCACTCGGTCGACCAATGGGCCGCCCGGCTGGAATTGTTAGGCCGCCACATGCCCGAGCTCGGCATGCCCGGTTGGAGCGACGACGACAAGGCCGACGCGATCGCCCAGATCTGCCACGGCGCGCTCGGCTACAAGGAAATCAAGGACGCCAACCCGTGGCCGGTGCTGCGCGAGTGGCTCAACCCCGCGCAGCGCGCCGCCCTCGATTCGTATTGCCCGGAGCGCATCAATCTGCCGAACGGCCAGAGCGCCAAGATCACCTACGAACCGGGCAAGGACCCGTTCATCGGCGTCCGGGTTTCCCATCTATTCGGCGTGTGGGAAACACCGACCATCGTCAACGGCCGGGTCCCGCTGCTCGTCCACGTGCTCACCCCCGCGCAGCGACCGTGGCAGATGACCAAGGACCTCAAGGGGTTTTGGGAAAACGGTTATTTCCAGATGAAAAAAGAGCTCGCCGGGCGTTATCCGAAACACCCGTGGCCGGACAAGCCGCGCGAATTCACACCACCGCCGCCGCGCCCGCGTTGACATGATCTACAAGTTCGTCCTGCTCCTTTCGTTGCTTCCGCTCGCCGCCGCGCTTGGCGCGAGATGGTGGTTCGCGTTGCGGGTGCTGCGCGGCGAAGGCCGCCGGCCCTGCCGCTGCGATCTCGAACGCTGGTTCGCCCGCGGCGGGGAGGATGTGATCCAACGCGGGGAGTCCACCGCACTCGAGTTCGGCTCGCAACTTCGCGATCGCGCCTTGGAGACGTGGAAACTGGAGGACCCGAAGGCCGCCGCATCGCGCGAGAACACCCGGCGTTTCGGCATGGCGGTGCCGCCGCTTTCGATCCTCATCGCCATGTTCGCGGTGTTGGTAGGCAAGATC
>JACKPZ010000045.1 GCA_024233135.1 Akkermansiaceae bacterium
CCAGCTCTACAACCTCGAAGAAGACACCGGCGAACAAGACAATGTGATTGCCAAGCACCCGGACGTCGCCGCCAAGATGCGCAAGCGCCTCGTCGCCATCCGCGATGCCAAGCAGGGCATCCGCGCGATGAAGTGAACCACGCGTCGGGCCGCATGAAATCCGGATGAGAAAGAACAAGACCCGTCGATCCCTCGTTGCGGCGCGTGCCGCCGCATTCGCCATCGGGATTTCCTCATCCGCCGTCGTTCCCGTTTCCCACGCGGCCCCCCTCACAGTGGATGCGATCGCGGAGTTGCCCGCATCCACGCAGGGCGCGTGGCGCGAATATCTTCAGCGGTCCGCCACGGCCGCCCGTGCGGACCAGGCCGCGCTGGACGCCGAGCTTGCCGCGCACGGCATGACGCAGGCGCTTCCGGCGCCGTCCGGCGGAGACTTCAAGCTCTCCGCGAAGCCGGGCGACGCATGGTTTTCCAGCGACGAAGCGGGGCGCCTCGCCGAAATCGTTCTCTCGTGGCAGACGCCCGCCGGCGGGTGGTCGAAACACACCGGCTATTCGAAGGGAGCGAGAAAACCGGGAATGCTCTGGAGTTCCCAGTACCAACCCGGCGCCCCGCCGCATTATCTCGGCACCTTCGACAACCGCTCGACCACCGAGCAGCTCCAGTTCCTCGCCGGCGTCGCCCGGGCCACCGGCCGCGAGGATTGCATCGAGGGTTTCCGCAAAGGCCTTTCCTATATCTTCTCGTCGCAGTATCCGAACGGCGGCTGGCCGCAGGTCTATCCGATCGAAGGCGTCTATCACGACAACATCACGCTCAATGACGACGCGCTCGCCCATATCCTCGGATTGCTCCACGGCATCACATCGGAGGAACCGGAATTCTCCTTCGTGACCGACGCGGAACGCACCCGCGCCGCCGCCGCCATGAAACGCGGAATCGATTGCGTGCTCGCGATGCAGGTGGTCCAGGACGGCAAACGAACCGGATGGGGCGCGCAACACGACCCGCTCACGCTCGCTCCGGCCGCCGCCCGTGCGATGGAACCCGCTTCGCTCGCCAGCATCGAGACCGCGAACCTGCTCAAGGTCCTGATGAACATCCGCGATCCGGAGCCCGGGCTCGTGACCTGCATCGAACACGGACTCGACTGGCTCGACCACGTGAAGATCGAGGATGGAAAAACCCGCTGGGCGCGCTTTTACGACCTGCGCGACAGCCGCCCGATCTTCCCCGGCCGCGACGGCGTGATCTACGGCAGCTTTGACGAGATGGCGAAGCACAACAAGCTGGGCTACGACTTCTACTCCGGCCGTCCCGGCAGCGTGGTGAAGAACGGCCGCAAGAAGTGGCGGAAGATGCTCGCCTCGCGGAAATGAATCGCGTGGGATTCCCGTGATGTCACGGACCCCGCTCATGGCGTTGCTTCTGGCCGCCGGCATGCCCGCCGCGTCGGCGGTTTCCCCGCCCGATGGGGGATTCCGCGCGGAGAACATCGGCCGCGCCCTGCGCTACCAGCCGGTGGACGGCGGCTTTTCCATCACCAACGGCGACGGATGGTTCAACCGGCCGCTCTACGGCGCTTCGTCCGCGTTCCGCGTCGACGCAGGGGACATGCCGGAGTTCTCGCTCTATCTGCCCGGCCGCGGCGGCAACCTGCGGCTCGGGTTCCGCAAGGACGCCGGCGACAAATGGCTCCACCAGGCGGACCAGGTGACCGCCATCTATCAGGATGGAGGGATGTCTTACGAAGTGCGCGACCCCCTGCTCGGCGGCGGCGTCATCCGCCTCCGCGTGCTCGCCGCGCGGGAATGCGAGGGCCTCCTCGTCCGCGCCAGCTACGAGGGCGTCGGACAGCCGCGGATCTTGTTCGCGTTCGGCGGTGTCGACGGCTGGAAGGGCCGGCGCGGTGGCGACCTGGGATGTGAAGAGGAACCGATCGCCTCCCTGTTCCGGATGAAACCCGAACGCTGCGCGGGAAACCGCGTGACCATCGCGGAACATGCGTTCACCACCCACGGGAAACCCGGCGCGGTCTCCGGCATCTTTCCGGAGGGCACGAAGATCACCGTGGCGGAGGCCACGGTATGGGACGACCCGGAGCGATTGTTGAAAGGCAGTGACAAGGCCGAACATCCGGTCGTCGCCGGATGGTTCCGCCTGAACCATCACGAGCCCGTTTGTTTCGGCCTCCGGCGTGGTGAAGCGGACGATTCGTGGTCCGCCGCCGGGCTGCCGGAAACCATGAGACGCGAGGAAGCGGCCCAGCGCCTCATCGGACGCAGGATGGTGGTGGAAACACCGGATCCATTCGTCGACTCGGCGGTCGCCGCGCTCAACTTCGCCGAGGACGCCGTGTGGGACGACCGGCAACACGTCTACCTCCACGGCGGCGTGGCGTGGCGGGTTCCGTTGTTAGGCTGGCGCGTTTCCTACGCCGGCGACGTGCTCGGTGCCCACGACCGCACGGCCGCCCACTTCGGACACTTCGCGGCGAAACAGGACACCAGCCCGTCGCCCAAGGAAATCCCGGCGCCCGAAGAGTCCGCGAACCTCGCGCGCAACGAGACGGCGCTCCATTCCAACGGCAACATGACGGACAACCACTACGACATGAATCTCGTCGGTGTGGACGCGCTCTTCCGCCATCTGCTGTGGACCGGAGATATGGCATTCGCCCGTCGCATGTGGCCGGTGCTCGAGCGCCACTTCGCATGGGAACGCAGGATGTTCCGGCGCGAGTTTGGCGATGAAAAGCTTCCGCTCTACGAGGCCTATGCGTGCATCTGGGCCAGCGACGACCTCGCCTACAACGGTGGCGGAGCCACCCATGCCACGGCCTACAATCTCTATCACAACCGGATGGCCGCGCGCGTCGCAAAATGGTTGGGCGAGGATCCGTCGCCGTTCGAAGACGAGGCCGAACGGATCTCCAGGGCGATGCGCGAGCACCTCTGGCTCGCCGACCGAGGTTGGTTCGCGGAGTGGAAGGACCTGCTGGGACTCCAGCTCGCCCACCCGGAGGCGGCCGCGTGGACGTTCTATCACACGCTCGATTCCGAGGTGCCGACACCGCTCGAAGCATGGCAGATGACCCGTTTCACCGATACCCGGCTCGCGCGTTTCCCACTCCGCGGCCCGGGCATCCCGGACGGCCTGCACACGATGCCGACGACAAATTGGATGCCCTACACGTGGTCGCTCAACAACGTGGTCTTCGGCGAGATGATGCACAGCTCGCTCGGTTACTGGCAGGCGAACCGCCGCGACGGAGCCATGCCGTTGTTCAAGGGCGCGCTGGTGGATTCGATGTTCGCCGGAGCGTGCCCGGGAAACGTAGGGATGTGCACATGGTTCGATGCGAACCGCTGCGAGTCGCAGCGCGACTTCGGCGATGGGGTCGGCGCGATGTCGCGCGCGGTCATGGACGGATTGTTCGGAGTGAAACCCGATCTCCTCGACGACACGGTGACCTTTCGGCCCGGTTTTCCCTCCGGATGGGACCATGCGGCGATCGGAAACAAGAACTTCCGCTTCTCGTTCCGCCGCGATGGAATGACGGAGAGATATGAATTCACGAATTGTTTCGACCGGGCGCTTCGAGTGAAGCTGCACGCACCCGCGTTCCGGTCGAAAATCGATTCCGTCACGGTGGATGGCGAGCCGGCGGAATGGTCGGTGATGGAGGACGAGGTCGGCCTGCCGCGTGTCGAGATCACTGCGGATGCGCCGTTTTCCTCGACCATCGAGATCCGTTGGAAAGGCGATGCCATCCGCGGGATCGTTTCGAGCCCGGCGGCCCATGCCGGCGAATCCGTCACGTTCGATTGCGGCGCGAAGATCCTCGAAATCAAGGATCCGCAGGATGCGCTGGAGGAGGAATCGAACGAAGGATCCCAACTAACAGGGATTGTGGCCGGCCTGCCCGGACACCGCACCGTGTTTGCGAAAGTCTTGCAGGGCGACCTCCGCTGGTGGCTGCCGGTGACCTTCGAGATCCTTCCGGAAGCAGATCGTCGCGACCCGGTCGATTGGAACAAGCCGGTCGAAGGGAAGACGGACACTGCCGACCTGACGCATGTCTTCAACGCGCCTGTCACCGACATTTTCCGCAATGAATACCGCGCGCCGCGTTCGCCTTTCGTGTCGCTCGCGACTCCCAAACAAGGTATCGGAAGTTGGTGTCATCCGACGATGACCTTCGATGTCGAGGACTCCGGCCTGCGCTCGCTCGCGGCGGAGAACGAAGGCCGCATCCTGCTGCCGAACGGCGTTCCTTTCGCCACTCCGGGCGAGGCGGAAGGCAACAACATCGCCTTTGTCTCGCGCTGGCGGAATTATCCGGTGGAAATCAAATTCCCCCTCGAGGGCAAGGCCCGGCGCGCTTACTTCCTCGTCGCGGGTTCGACCGACGCGATGAAAAGCCGCTTCGACAATGGCGAGCTGGTCGCCACCTATCAGGACGGCACGACCGCGCGCCTCGCGCTGCGCAATCCGGAGACCTGGTGGCCCATCGACCAGGACTATCGCATCGACGACTTCGCCTTCGCGATCAACGCGCCGCTCCCGCCGCGTGTGGATCTGAAGACAGGGGCCATCCGTTTGTTGGGGAACGGGGATTTCCGCGGCAAGGGCGGCGTGATTCCCGGCGGCGCGGCGACCGTGCTTGATCTCCCGCTCGATCCTTCGAAGCCGCTCGCCACCCTCACGCTGCGCGCGCTGGCGAACGAGGTGGTCATCGGTCTGATGGGGGTGACCCTGGAGCGATGAGCGATTTCCATGCCTCCACCGACCTGCGCATGCGGCGGCGGAAGTCATCGGCGATGAGCAGCAGCATCGGCAGCAGAACCAACGTGATCGTGGTGGCGAAAACCACGCCGAAGCCGACGGAAACCGCCATCGGCTTGAGGAACTGGGCCTGCACCGCGGTCTCCGCGAGCAGGGGAACGAGGCCGACGAACGTCGTCAGCGTGGTCAGCAGGATCGCGCGGAAACGCTGGCCCACTGCATCGGGCAGGGCTTCCGCAAGCGACATGCCGTTCGCCCGCAGCTCGTCGATGCGGTGGATGAGCACCAGCGAGTCGTTCACCACGATGCCGCTCAGCGCGAGCAGTCCGAAGACCGAGAGGATGCTCACCGGCAGACCGAACAACACATGACCCAACAGCGCGCCGATGATGCCGAAGGGAATCACCGACATGATGGCGAGCGGTTTCGAATACGACTTCAGCGGGATCGCCAGCAGCACGTAGATCGATACGAGCGAGAGCAGGAAACCCCGCTGGAGCGATCGCATCGACTTCATGCGTTGTTCGGCCTCGCCGCGCAGGGCGATCTCCACCGCCGGGTGCTGTGCGCGGAACTCGGGGAAAAACTCCTCCTCCAGCCGGGTGAGCACCTCCTCGCCCGACGTGACGGATTTGTCCACCTCGGCCTGGACGTTGACGATGCGGTTGTAGTCGGCGCGGCTGATCGTCGCCAGGCCGGAGCCGTATTCCGCGTCGGCGACGACGGAGAATGGAACGGCCGTGCCATCGCCGAGCCGCACGCGCATGTCGCGCAGCGTGTCGAGTTTCCCGCGCTCCTCGATGGGGTAGCGGACCATCACCTTCACCTCGTCGCGGCCGCGTTGGACGCGCTGTGCCTCGCGGCCGTAGAAGGCGTCGCGCACGTTGAGCGCGAGGTCCCGCCGGCTGAGTCCCGCCGCCTCGCCGGCCTCGGTGAGATCGACGCGGATCTCGGGTTTGCCCGCGTCGAAGGTGTCCTTGACGTCATAGACGCCGGGATAGGTGGCGACTTGTTGTTTCAGGTCGTCGGCGGCGATGCGCAGCGCGTCAAGGTCCGGGCTCTCGAGCTGCACGTCGAGTCCCTGGCCCGGCGGACCCGCGGTGCCGGAGAACGTGAGCGCCTTGGCACCGGCGATCGGGCCGGCCTTTTCGCGCCAGAGTTTCACCACGTCGGCGGTGGCGATGGAGCGCTCTTCGGATGGCGTGAGCTGGGCGGCGACGTTGGCCTTGGTGTTGGTGCTGGCGGAGATCTGATAGTGGCGGAGGATCTTCTCGCCGGATTTGTCCTCCAGCTCCTTCACCGCCGCTTCCAGCGCGCGGGCGATGTGTTTGGCCGAGTCGTGCAGGTGGGAAACCGGGAGGCCCTGCTCGAGTTCGAGGTTCGCCGCGATGTCATCGCGGAAGATGTCCGGGAAGAACACGAAGCGCAGTTTTCCCGCCGGAATCAGGCCGATGACGATGACCAGCACCGCAAGGAAGGCCGCGGTGACCACGTAGCGGAACGGCATCAGCCGACGCAGCAGCGGCACGAAGAAACGATGGACGAATCGTTTCAACCCGGCGGCGACCAGGTCCTGCAAACCGTAGAGCGCACGCGAGAAGATGTTCTTCGCCCGGCGGTGCACGTTGATGTGCGCGAGGTGCGACGGCAGCACCAGCTTCGACTCGATGAGCGAAAAGACGAGCACCAGGATCACCGCGGTGGCGATCTGGCCGAATACATTGCCGAGACGCCCGGACACGCCCGTCAGCGGAAGAAACGCGGCGATGGTCGTCAGCACGCCGAACACCGACGGCACGATGACCTTCGACACCCCGCGCACAGTGGCGCGTGTCTCCGCGTCGGGAGCCTCCGGGTTTTTCTGCTCCTCTTTCGCGGTGAACACGCTCTCGCCGATGACGATGGCATCGTCGACGATCATCCCGAGCACGATGATGAACGCGAACGCGGTGATCTGGTTGATCGACAGGTCGAGCCACGGATGCGGAAACATCATGATCGCCCCGGCGATCGAAAACGGGATGCCGATGGCGACCCAGAACGCGAGCCGGAGATTGAGGAAGAGTGTCAGCGAAACGACCACCAGCAGCGTGCCGAAAATGCCGTTGTTGATGAGCAACGCGAGCCGGCTGCGGATGGGGGTGGAGCCGTCGTTCCACGCGCTGATCTCCACACCCTCGGCCAGCGGCTTGATGTGCGGATATCGCTCGACGAACTCACTCGCCGCGACGCTCGCCTTGATGATGTCATCTCGGCCTTCGGTGGTGATTTTCAACGAGACCGACGGCTCGCCGTCGAAACGACCGAGGATCTCCTGGTCCACGAACGCGTCACGGATCTCCGCCACGTCGCGCAGCAGGATGCGCGTGCCGTCCGCGGAAGTGCGCAGCGGCAGGTCCGCGAAGTCGCCGGCCCGGTAAGCCTGCGAGCGCGAACGCAGGCTGATCTCGCCGCGCTCGCTGCGCACGACGCCGCCTGATAGATCGATCGAGTTGTTGGAAACCGCCCGCGCGACCTCGTCGAAGGTGAGCCCGTAGGCGCGAAGTTTGTCCTCGGATACCTCGATCGAAACCTCGTAGTCACGCGAATTCAGCGTCTCGACGAACGAGATCTCCGGCAGCTTCAGCAGTTCGTCGCGCAGCGTGCGCGCGGTCTCCTTGAGCGTGGCCTCGGGCGCGTCGCCGTGCACCTCCACCCACAGGACGTCGTTGCGCCGCTTGTTCTCGCGGATGATCGGTTTCTCCGCCTGCTCGGGAAACGCGGGGATCGCGTCGACCTCGATCTTGACGTCTTCTAACAAACGATCGATCGGATAGTCCTCGATCGCCTCGACGGTGACGGTGGCGCCGTTCTCCCGCGATTCGCTTTTGACATGGTCGATGCCCTCGACGCTCTGCAGCGACTCCTCGATCTTGATCGCCACGCCGCGCTCGACGTCCTCCGGCGTGCCGCCGAGGAAGGGAACCTCGACCGTGACGCTCTCCGCCGCGAAGGCGGGGAACGTTTCCTTGCGGATGCTCAGCGCGGTCCAAACGCCGACGACGAAGATGGTGACCAGCAGCACGTTGGCCACCACCGGGTTCGCGGCGAACCAGGCGATGAACTTGTGCTGGCGGATCGGATCGTCGGCCTCGGGAGTCATGGTTTGTCTGCGATGCGCACGGTGTTCCCTTCGCGGAAACTGGCGAGCGGCTGGGTGACGACACGCAGCGGAAGCGGGGCGACAGGTTCCGGGATGCGGGCGAGGAAATCACCGTCGCCGCCGGAAACCCGCTCGACCGGCTGGCGGCGGAGATGTGCATCCGGATCGACGATCCAGACGTACGAGTCATCGATCAACGCGGCGTCGGGAAGCCGGTGGACGTTCTCAAGTTTCGCGCCGTCGAGCTCCGCGGTGACGAAGGTGCCGACGGGCAGGAACGACTCCGGATCGTCGAAGGGCCGCGGAATTTCGGCGATGATGTAGAGCACCTGGTTCTTCTGGTCGACCGCCGCCTCGGTGCGGGTGACTTGCGCGTCCCAGCTGAGCTTGGGTCGGTTCGGATCGCGCAGGGTCGCGTGGAGTGCCTTCGTTTCGGAGGAAACGAAAGCGAGCGGCAGCGCGAGCCTCGACGCTTGTTCCGGCGCGAGCGGCAGACGCACCTCCGCCTTGTCGCGGGCGATCAACGAGCCGAGCGGGGCGCCCGCGGTGACGACGTCGCCGGGGCTCGCGGTGCGGGTCTGCACGATCGCGTTGAACGGCGCGCGGATCGAAGTGCGTTCGAGATCGAGCAGGGCCTGCTCGACGGCGGCCTGCGCGGCATCCACCGCGGCGCGGGCGGATGCGAGCTGCGGTTTGCGGAGCGTGAACTCCGGCGCGTCCTCGAGTTTTCGTCCGGAGGCCTCCCAATCCTCGCTGGCGATGCGCGAGCGGGTTTCCTCGTCGGCCAGCGTCTGCTTCGCGGCGGCCAGGGCGGATTCGCGTCCGGCGAGCGCGCTCTTGTAATCCGCCTCCTCGATCTTGGCCAACAAATCGCCCGCCTTCACCGCGCGGCCGGGATCGAAGTCCGGCGCGATCGCCTCGATTCGACCGCCGGCGAGGCCGGAAACCTCGGTCTCGTGATACGCCCGCACGTTGCCGTAGGTGGAGATTTTCGGAACCGCGTCGGCAGGCTCCGACTCGACGATCACGACGCGCGGCACCGCGACGACCGGCTTGCGCGGCGGCGGCGTCTTGCGCGACTTCACCAGCATCACGATGAGACCCACCGCCACCAGCAGGATGAGCGGGGCGAGCAACAGGTTGAGGATCTTCTTGCCGGTGGTCATGCGGTGAAATGGTTAGATGCCCTTGCCGAGCGCGAGCGCGAGCGCGACGCGGTTCTGCAGGCGGGCGCGGTGGATGGATATCGTCTGGTCCTCGGTGGTGAACACGCGGCGCTGCGCTTCCAACAACGAGAGCAGATCCGCGATGCCCGCCTCGTAGTCGCGGCGGGTGCGGCTCTCGGCGCTGCGGGCTGCTTCGAGCGCTTGTTGGCGCGCGGTTTCCTGCTCCCGCAGCAACCGCTCGGTTCCGAGCGCGTCCTCGACCTCCTTGAAGGCGGCCAGCGCGATCGATTGATAACTCGCGAGCGCCTGCTCCGCTCGTTTCCCGGCGGCGCCGAGTTCCGCCTGGCGCTGGCCGGCGTCGAAGAGCGGTGCGGACATCGAGGCAAGCAATGACCATGAATCGAAGGACGAACGGCCGAGGTCGGATAGGACACTGCCGCTGCGCCCCGCGGATGCGGTGAGCGGAAACGAAGGGAACAAATCGCGGTGAGCCACCGTCACCCGCGAGTCGGCGGCGCGCAGACGCTGATAGGCCGCATCAATGTCCGGTCGGGAGATCAACAGATCCGACGGCACGCCCGCGGGTACCGTGCGGCTCAGTGAGGACCACGAGGACGCGCTCAGATTCGCATCCGGGTAGTCGCCTGTTAGGGAGCGGACGACCCGTGCCGCGCGGTCGCGGTTGTCCTCGAGTTGGCGGATGTCGGCGCGGGCGTTCTCGTAGTCGGTGCGGGCGAGTTCGGACTCGGCGAAGGTCGCGGTGCCGAGTTCGAAGCGGCGTTGCACGAGATCTTTCGTCTCGGAGAAACTGGCGAGCCGGCGGTTTCCCAAAGCAAGGCGTTTCTCCGCGCCGACGAGGTCGAACCAAGCCTGCATCGTCTGCGCCGCAAGCGATTGGCGGGCGTTTTCGTAGTCCGCCGCCGCCGCGGCCTGGTCGGCGGCGGACGCGCTCACGCCGGCGCGGATGCGGCCCCAGACATCGAGTTCCCAGCGGGCGTCGAGGCCGGCCGAGTAGTTCGCCCGTTCGCCGGTCAAGGCGTTGTCCGAGCGCCCGGCCGCCGCGTTCGCATCGACCGACGGGTAGAGCGCGGAGGCTGTCTTGCGCACGTTGAATCCGGCCTCCTCCATGCGTGCGAAACTGCCCCGCAGGTCGGGGTTCTGCGCCAGCGCGCGGCGCACCGTCGCATTCAGCGCGGAATCGTCGAACAAACCCGTCAGCGACGTAGCCACCCGCAAAACCGGCGGCTGGCTGCCGTCATATCGCGCGGGGATCTTCAACGAATCCGCCGCGCCGGGTGCCAGCGGCCCCGGTGCCGAACACGCGGCAAGCGCCAAGGTGGCCAGGATCGCGGCGGTTTTCATCCGGGGGGAATCTATCCGGCAGATCCCCGCATTTGCAAGTGGTTGCTTTCATCGCCGGGCTGGACTCGCTCTTCCAGCCGCATTAGGTGTTTCCCGGCTTCCACCTTGAACTCTTCGACGCCGGCGACAGGACGGTGCTACGGGCGTCTGAAATTCACCCTCTTTCCGAGTGCCTGAAGCAGGCGATGATTCGCGGAACGCAGTTTCTGATAGGAGTTCGCGTCTCCCTTGCATCGCAGGAGTTTCATCGTGGAATCCACTCGTGCCATGGTGGCATCGCCGCTCCATTCCAGACTTCCTTTCATTGAGCCGTCCTCGTCCATCGTTTCGCGACGATTGTCCGGCGCAACCCAGCTGTATCCAGCGGGGATCGAGAACAAATTGCTTGTCGTGCATTGTTCCTCCGCCCGGATTACGAAACCGAGGGTCCGGTCGCGGTCCAACGCCAGCTCACACAGGAGTCGTTCCATGATCGGTGGCACAGCACCCGAGAGCGAGTCACCATCTGTTTGGAACATTCCTGGAATCAGGTAGCGGTAGCGCAATGTCAGATCGGCGAACGGATCCTCCAGGCCGGAGGTTTCAAACCGCTCGAGTTCCAGCCGGGCCTCGCGCCGGCGCATCATCGCTTCGAACATCTTCGATTGTTCCGAACCAGCGGTGGAGGAAAGCAAAAGGCGCATGTAGCCCGCCTGGGCGGGGGAGATCGTTACGGATTCCTCGATCCGCCCGTCGCCGGTATCCGGGTCGACCCGGACGGTCCGCCCGACAACAACCGAACGCTGGATCTCCTTCGGTTCCTCCATCGTGATGAACGCCGGGGCCTCTCCTTCGACCACCCATGCTTGTGAACCGAGCATGCTTTGGGAAAGCGCCTCCGGCGTGTTGAACTCGCGGAGCGTGGGATCGAGAATGGCTCCCCCCATTCCAGGAAGGTAGAGGACCATGTGATCAAACTGGTCGATGCCGGGCACATCGGTTCGAACGACGCCGGAGGTGTTCACCAGCGCGAGGCGGGAGTCGATGCCCGCTTCTCTGAGGATTCCCCGGGTCATCAAGGAGAGATCCTTGCAGTCGCCGTAGCCGCGAGTGAGTGTGTCGCCGCCTTTCGCCGGAATTCGGGCTCGGCGCCCGAATTCGATGCCTTGGTATTGGAATCTGTCGTTGAGCCAGCGCACGACGGTCCGGCAGATCTCCTTGTCCGTTTGGTCTTTCAGTCCAAGCTCCTCCACGACCCCGGCGGCATAGCCATCGTCGGCGAGATGGTCCTTGATTTCATCTAGGTATTCCCGGGTGTCGGACTCCCAAGTAGTCCTGCTGTCGACGGCCCAGCACATCATTCCCCAGCGGTCGTAGTTCGGCAAATAGCCCGCACCCCTGTCACGATGGATCAACCTCGCCTCGTAGGCGTGGAATCCCTCACCTTCCAGCGATCGCAGCCTCTCGGTCGCGGCGATGCGGATTTTCCCGATGTCACCGGTGAACGCCACCGCACCATACACGGTACCGCTGTCCGCCGGGATGCCGGTCACCGTCATCGGGAACCTGTCGGAGGTGGCGAGTTGGCTCTTGGTGTATTCGAACTCGATCACCGCGCCCGGTTTGAGAGTCGGCACCGGAAGACAGACCAGCTTGGCGCCATCGGCCAGCCCGGTGTTTGCATCGCGGACGTAGACTTCCTCCCGCCGGAAGCTCTCAAGGACATCGCCGCCCGGGCTTGTCACCACCATCTTGTGGATGTTGACCCGCTCACTGGTCGGCTTGAAACCGACATACAAGGTGGAGAAACCGGCGACCCCGGAGTCGTCCAGCACCTTGATCCTCTGGCGGTGGGTCAGGCGGGCGTCCTCTCCTTCGGCCCAGCTCCAGACCCGGATGTCCTCCAGGTTCACCCATCCTTCACCCTCATAGTCCGCGGCGATGTCGGATTCCTTGAGCGCTTCCTCCGAGCGGGCGCGCAGCATTTCCGGGATCACGCACGCCTCGAGATCGTCGCGGAGACCTTCCCGTGACCCGTGACCGAGCATCGCCCGCGCGTGGGCCAGCGTCTCCTGAACGGTTTGGTTTCCCGGAGACATCTCATCGACACGGCTGAACGTCGCCACCGCATCCTTGTGCCAACCGAGCGCCGACTGTGCGAGTCCCTTTGAAAAGAGCATGGCGAGAGGCGCGTCACGCGTCTTCTCCCACTCGACAACCAGCTCGATCGCCCGTTTCGGTTCATTGGCCTCGACCAGCAGCGATACGTGATCGACGGCAAAATCCGCCTCCTCGCAGAGTTCCTTCGAGAGTTCTTCGTATTCACTGATCGCCTCCGACAGCTTGCCCTCCTTCCACAAGGAGTTGGCCAAGACCCGCTGCCAACTGACATCACCCGACTCCTCAACGAGCTTTTGCGCGATGTCGCTGGCGCGACCGTTCTTCCCGGACTTCTGCAGGGCGCCGATCCAGAGCAGCATCGGCTCCCTGTCCCGGTAGCCATCTTCGAACAACTCCTGGAACGCGGAGTCCGCCTCGGCGGCCCGGTCGAGCCGGGCGAGCAGGCAGGCATGCCAGCTTTTCAGATCCTGGTGTTCCGGGTGTCGTTCCCGAGCTTCCACCACCGCATCCAATGCGGTCTTCAATCTGCCTTGTTGTGTGAGGGAGTTGACCTGATTCGCCGCGACCACCGGGTCCGCGGGGACGAAGCCGACCGCTTGTCCAAACGCCTTGCTGGCGATCCGGTAGTTCCCGCGGTCGTATGCCTTGAGGCCGAGTTCATTGTAGAAGTAGCCCGCGAGCACACGTTCCGTATCACCGGTTGGATCCGGCGTCTTTCCCTCCACTCGTCCGAACTCCGCCGTGCCGATGATTCGAGCCATCGTTTTCGCGAGATTCGTGTCACCCGCTTGCCAGTATCCCAAGGTGAAACAGAAGAAACCCTCGTGCATCGCGCAGGTCATGCTCCAGTCCATGGGGCGTTCGAGAAGCAACCCCGGCTCTTTGGAGGTGATGGAAAGCCCCTTCTTTCCTCCCCAATCGATCTCCTTGGTCTCATGAGGTTGGCCTCGTGTGAGACTCAAGTTCGCGAGCGCCGACTCGGCGGCGTCGCGCAGCGGCATTTCGCAGCCTTTCATGTCCAACGCCACGATCGAGAACCGTTGATCGAGCTGCATGGCGGCAGCAGAGAAGGGGAATTCGGACGCCACGGCCGAGAAGCCGGTGTCGCCGCAAGAAACACGGAAACCGGCGAACGGAAGAGCGAGTTCTTCGAGGGGAGGGACGGAGACATCCTTTTCCGGATCGATCCAACTCAGCGTTTTGAGGAACTTCGACATTTCCCATCGAGTGTCGAAGAAATCCTCCCCGGTCACCATGAAGTTGTAACAGCCGCCGTTTTTCGTCAGGGTTGAGATGACGATCTCGGACCGGCTCGAGCCGGCGGAAGTCATCACTTCGTGGACCGTCATTCCGAGCTCCGCCGCCGGTCCCTCCGCCTTGACCTGCCGGGAGCTTTTGATCCTCGGATCCAGGGAAGAAAACCGTTCTTTCAGGTAGGCTTCGGCGCTCATTTCCGTTCCGTGGACTTGCGGGAAGAAAACGCAGATCAAGGCGAGGTTCCCGGGACTCAGCACATAAATCCGTCTGAAGGGAGATGAGGGAGAATCGGGGATGTGAAACCAACTTTTGCCAAGTTCGAAACGGATGTTCGCCTCCCGCCACTCGACCTTGCCCGCGGCCATCCGGTTCACCATATCCCTGGCCTCGTTTCGATCCATGCCTTCGAAAAGCCGTCTTGCGACGGCGGTGGAACCGGAGCCGGGGTCATTGAGGGACGGCGGGACCTGGTTGCCACCACCGGCGATGCCTTGGGCGGGCGATGAAATCGTAAGCAGGCACATCAACCCGAGGATCCGTTTCATGACTGGATTGAAGTCCCGTTGGGTGGCAAGGGACAAGCCAGATCGACGGTGGTGCGCAGTGCGGTGCTCCGGCCAAAATGGCGATCATGCATCTTCATGAAGTGGCCGCTCGTTCGACCGAATCACTTGTTTCGCGGTTTCAATCTCGAACCTTTCTTCGCCGGCGACAGGACGTGCCGCGGGAGGACGGCCGTCAGGGCCCGAACGACACTCGATAAAACGCGCCGCCTTCCGGAGGGGAGGGATCGATAAAGGACGTTGTCGTTTCGAGACCCGGCACGATTGCGATGTCGTCCCAATCGACCAGGTTTCCAGAGCGCCACACGGTGAAGTCGATGCCGGAGGCGGATGGCCACTCCAGCACGCCGTCGCCGGTCATGTCGCAATGGAAGAAATCCGCTCCCGAGGTGGGATCGAGGCCGAGCGCTTGTTCCACCGCGTCATTCGAACCGTCGTGGTCCGAATCGCTGTCGGCGGACGATTGGAGATTTCCGAACCATGAGAACTCCCACTGGTCCCGCAGTGTGTCATGATCGGAATCGGACGCGGAAGTGACGCGGGTGATTCGGACCAGCGAGACTTGAACTTCCTCCGCGGAGCCGGTGGCGGAGATGCGGAGGCTGTGCTGGGACAACGTTGCGACGAACGACGAATCGATGGACACCGTGCCGTTCACCGTGCGGGTGGCGACCGGATTGCCATCGATGGCGAGTGCGAGAGATGGACTCCCCGCGGGAGCCGATGCCACAAGATGAATGTGATAGGTTCCTCCGGGGGTGAAACCGTCCAAGGTCTGGGCGAACGATCCGTTCCCGGCGGCGAAGGCGACTTGTCCGGATGCTCCGGGTTTCACGCCGGCGCCGGGTTGGAAGGTCCAGACATGGCCCTTGGGCTTCGCTGCGGCCGCGGTGACAGGCGGCAATGAGAACGAGTGGTTGCCGATTTCGATCGCCTCGCTTTCATGGCAACCGAGGTCCGGCGCGGTTCCGGCGAAGGGTTCGCCGACATCCGCTCCTGCGTCGATCAGATCGCTGGTTTCCTCAAGACGCATGAGGGGAACCACGGGCAGCTCGCCGCTTGTTTGTCTTGGAGCGGTAAGAAACGACTCGTCGATGCTCTGGAAATCCGCCGCGTCCGCGGTCACCGCGAGGTCCCATTGGTTGTTGCTTGAGTCGCAGGCCGGCAGATCGACATCGGTTAGATTGCCGGTCGTCGCGTGGATGCCGACGTTGTTGCGGAGGATGTGGTCGTAGCCGGGAACATCCGCTGCCGCGGCGTCACTCCAGTTCAGCAGGTTGAAGTTGCGGCGGTTCCGCAGGCCGGAGTTGCCGATGAACGTCAGGCCGCCCGGATGGTGGTTGGCGTAGAATCCGGCCTGTTTGTTGCCCACCGCGAGGCAGCCGCGCACGACGTGGCGGGGGATGGTGGCGGGCACGCCGCTCGGTGGCTTGCCGTAGCCGCCGGCCTTGAAGCCGTTGCCGTCGCCCCGGCTGTTGAAGTTGAAATCGTAGCCGTTGTAGGCCGCCCAGCAGTGTTCGATGGTGACCGCGCTCTGGGCATTGATCAGGTCGTAGCCGTCATCGCTGTTGAACCATGCGCGGCAGCCGCGGAAGACGTTGCCCGGGCCGATGGTGTAGTGGCATCCGAAACCATCGACGTTGCCGCCGGTGCCGTTCTCGGACGTGTAGTCCCAGTTTCGGTAGGCGTCGCAGTTGAGCACGAGGTTGGAGCTGCCGCTGGCGATCCACATGCCGATCGCCTGGTTGTCACGCATCACCAGGCGCTCGAAGAGATTATGGCTGCCGAAGTTCTCAAAGCAGATCGATTGGGTGTGGGTCGTGATGTTGACCTGGACCCCGGTCACCGTCAGCCCGCGGAAATGCAGCCAGTCGCCGGTGATATGAAACGTGTAGATCCGGTAGCCGGCGGGGTTGACCGCGCTGAGATCGAAGATCGGTTCTTCACCGGGATACGCCCAGTAGCGGATCGGCTGCGATTCGGTACCGTCCTTGTCGAGATCGAAGACGTAGGCGAACACGCTGGAATACCGGGCGACTTGTCCGACATCGATGGCATGCGTGCCACCGCGGAAATAGATGGTTCCACCCGCAGCCACGTCCTGCTGGGCGCGGGCGACGGTGGCGAACGGTTCATCGATGGTGCCTGTGTTTCCATCATCCCCGGTGGGGGAAACATAGAGAAACTGCGGACCGCCCGGATAGGCATCGCCGTCGTTGGGATCGGTGTGCGCCGTTTCCTCCGCCTCGTTGTCGAAGCCGTCCTCGTCGGGATCGTCCCCGCCATCAACGAGCGCGCGCTCGGCCGCGTCGGTGAGGCCGTCCGCGTTGCCGAAGTGGAAGTCTTCCCAAAGGTCCCTCAGCAGGTCGCCATCGAGGTCGTCGGCGCTGGGCAGCATGGCGTTCGGCAGGGTCAGGACGGGAGCGCCGGATCCTTCCTTGGAGGAGAATGTGAACGAGTGGTCGAACGGAGTGATCACCGCGGGATCGATGAACGCGATGAAGGTGACCAGACCGTCCGTGTCCGCCGCGAGGAACGCGTCGAGAGCGGCGTTGGGAACCGTGGTGTTCGCTCCGACAGCGGAGCCGGTCGTCACGGCGAGCGGCGAGGAGGTGGCGTCGGACGTCAGCGCGAAGGTCGCGAGCGGCGCGGACGGATCGAGTCCGGAAGCGGTGGCGTAGTTGATGGCCGCTTCGTCCCATGCCTCGCCCGCGCCCGTGAAGGGAGATTCGTTGAGACCGTGGAAAAACAGCGGCAGGCTTTCCGGAACCGTCGTGCCGGTGATCGTGATCGTCGCGCCGCTCAAGTCACCGACGACCTCGCTGATGTCGAAACGAAGATACGCGATGCGAAGACGGGTGTCCGGGAACTGGCGGATCTCGAAGAACGCCTTCGTGCCATGGGTGACGGCGGGACCGCGGTTCGAGTCATTCGAAAGGTAGGCGTCCGCGCCGTTGCCGAGGGACGTGGGGATTTCCACGGCATGCGCGATCCCTGCGAGGATCATGGCCGGCAGGGCTTGGAGCAGTTTGGACACCCTGCCAACAATGGACGCCCGAACGAAGGGTGGAAACCCTCCGATCGGAGTAAGGAAGCGACGTGTCGTCGATTCGATCGGGGGGCCGGGGAATGCGGCTCGCCCTCACTCCTTCAACCGGATCATGAGTTTCCCCGTCTCCACTTTGAACTCCTCCACTCCGGCTAGGCCGCCGCCGAAGGTCTTGCCGAGCAGATCCTGGCCTTTGAGACCGCCGAGCCAATCGTTGGGCAGCGAAACGCCCCAGACGGTGAGATCGTCGAGCACGAGGGTGGGGTTGCCGGTTTCGTCTTCGACGAGAAAACGAGCGCGCGCCTTGAGCTTCTTGCCGCCGAGGACCGGCAGGTCGGGATCGAGGTCGGTCTCGATGCGGGCGTGCACCTCTCCGGTGGCGAGTTGGAAACGCACCGAGTCGCCGAGCGTGGTGTTCTCGTTGAGCAGGCCGTTGAGCTCGCGCTCGGTGAGAATGATCTCGCGGGTGCCTTTTTCATACACCGGGTCCTCCGCGGGCGGCTCGGATTTCTGGATCGCCTCGACCTTCCGTTCGACCACTTGTTTCTCCTGCGGCGTGAGGACCACCGGTTCGATCGGACGGTTGTGCCACCACCAGGCGACACCGATGCCGATGACGGCGAGCAGCAACGCGACAAGAACGAGCACGAGGCACGATTTTCCACGACGCGGGGCGGGCGGGTTTTCGTTCATGGTCGCGAGAATAGGTCCGGATGAAACGCCGTCCATTCCAATGACGACGGGAAAATGGAGGGCTCAGTGGGCGGCGAGCCAGTTGCTTCCGGTGCCGGATTCGACTTCGACAGGAACGTCATTCGGCAGCGGCAGGGCGGTCTTCATGGCGTGGAGGATCTTCGGAACGAGCTCGTCCGCCTCGCTTTCCTCGAGATCGAAGACGAGTTCGTCGTGCACCTGGAGCAGCATGCGCGTTTGGTACGGCTTTTCCCGTAGCAACGCGTCGATGCGGATCATGGCGAGTTTGATCATGTCCGCCGCGGTGCCCTGGATGGGGGTGTTGATGGCGGCGCGCTCGGCGTTGCCGCGGATGTTCTGGTTTCCGGAGTTGAGGTCCGGGAAATAGCGGCGGCGGCCGCTGAGGGTTTCGACATATCCGGCCTCGCGGGCCTCGTGGATCGTGCGGTCCATGAAGTCCTTGATGGCGGGATACTCGCGGAAATAGGCATCGATGGTGGCCGCGGCTTCGGCGCGCGGGATGCCAAGGCGCTGGGAGAGGCCGAAGGCGGAGATGCCGTAGATGATGCCGAAGTTCACCATCTTGGCGGTTCGGCGCATGTCGGAGGTGACGTTCTCCGGATCGACGACGAAGACCTTGGACGCGGTGACGGTGTGGATGTCGGTGCCGTTGCGGAAGGCCTCGATCATCGTGGTGTCGTTGGCCAGCGCGGCCATCACGCGCAGTTCGATCTGCGAGTAGTCGCAGGAAAGCAGCGTGCGTCCGGCGCGCGGGACGAATGCCTTGCGGATCTTGCGTCCGGCTTCGGAGCGGACGGGGATGTTCTGGAGGTTCGGATCCGACGATGCGAGCCGGCCGGTGGCGGCGACGAGTTGATGGAAATGTGTGTGGATGCGGTTGGTCGTGGGAACGATGTATCGCGGCAGCGCGTCGAGATAAGTGCCCTTGAGCTTCGTCGCCTCGCGCCATGAGAGGATGTCTTCGACGATCGGATGGCGTCCTTCGAGCGCGCTGAGCGTCTGCTCGTCGGTCTTGTATTGGCCGGTCTTGGTCTTCTTGGCCTTTTCCGCGAGACCGAGGCGGTCGAAGAGAATCTCGCCGAGCTGTTTGGGCGAGGCAATGTTGAACGGCCCGCCGGCGTGGCCGTGGATGCGCGTGGCGAGTTCGTCGATCTGCTGCTGAAGTTCGGCGCCGATGGTTTCCAGTGCCGACGGATCGACCGCGATGCCCTCCATTTCGATGCGGACGAGCACGGGCAGCAAGGGGCCTTCGATATTCTGATAGACCGGCTCTTGCCCCGACTCTTCGAGCAGCGGGCGGATCTTCGCGGCGAGCTGCCATGTGACGTCGGCATCCTCGGCGGCGTATTCGGCGAGCTTTTCGAGCGGGATGGCCGCCATGTCGAGTTCCTTGGTCGCCTTGGTCTTGGCGGCGTGGGCGAAAAGGTCGCCGTCATCCTGCGTGTCGTCCGCCGGCGCGGCGGACGCGATGTCGGCGAGTTTCACCGGTGTGTATCCGAGCAGGGTCTCGGACAGGTAGTCCATGTTGTGCCGGCGCTCGGGCGTGACGAGGGAGTCCGCCAGCATCGTGTCGAAAAACGGCCCCGCGACCTCGATGCCTTGTTGGTGGAGGACGCAGAGGTCGTATTTCAGATTGTGGCCGGTTTTCTCCGCGGGAGCTGAGAGCAAGGTGCGGAGAGCGGGGAGTTGGGACTCGTCGTAGGGAAGATACCAGCCTTCGTGGTCCTTCCATGAAAACGCGATGCCCAGCAGCTTCGCTTCAAAGCGGTCGAGCGACGTGGTCTCGATGTCGAAACAGTAGGAGTCTCGCTCTGCGAGTTCGGCGAAGAGCTTCTGCTGGAGTTCCGGCGTGTCCGCGAGTTGGTAGGTGTGCTTGACGTCGGCGATGGTGGAAAATGTTTCGAACAGGGTGGGAGTCGCGGATTCGCCACCGCTTTCGGAAACCGCCGCCACGTCGCCGAAGAGACGCTTGGTGAGCGAGCGGAAC
>JACKPZ010000046.1 GCA_024233135.1 Akkermansiaceae bacterium
GAGCGCGACTCGCTGCTCCCGCTCGAGGGCGACTCCGAATCCTCCAAGCACTGATTTTCCGAAACCCAGCCTTCCAACCCCACACTCCATGACCACCTCCATCACCTACGACGACAAGACGGTTCGTCAGTTCATGATCGCCTCCATCTTCTGGGGCATCGTCGGAATGTTAGTCGGCGTCATCATCGCCACCCAGCTCTCGTGGTGGCAGATGAACGGCAAGTTCCTCGAATGGATCACCTTCGGCGCGATCCAGGCGGAGGGCGTGTCGTTCCTGACCTTCGGCCGCCTCCGCCCGCTGCATACCAACGCGGTGATCTTCGCGTTCGTCGGCAACATGATGTTCGCCGGCATCTACTACTCGCTGCAGCGGCTCTGCAAGGTGAGGACCGCGTCCGACCTGCTCTCGAAAATCCACATGTGGGGATGGCAGCTCATCATCGTGTCCGCCGCCGTCACGCTTCCCGCCGGTTTCACCCGCGGCAAGGAATACGCGGAGCTCATCTGGCCGATCAACATCGCCGTCGTCCTCATCTGGGTGGTCTTCGCCATCAACTTCTTCTGGACCCTGGCGAAACGCAACGAACCGAGCATCTACGTCGCCATCTGGTTCTACATCGCCACCATCGTCACGGTCGCGATGCTCTACATCGTCAACCACCTCTCGCTGCCGACCTCTTTCACCCATTCCTACCCGATCTTCGGCGGCCTGCAGGACGGCCTCGTCCAGTGGTGGTACGGCCACAACGCCGTCGCCTTCTTCCTCACCACGCCGATCCTCGGCATCATGTATTACTACCTGCCCAAGGCGGCGGGTCGTCCGGTCTACTCCTACCGGCTTTCCATCATCCACTTCTGGTCGCTCGTTTTCATCTACATCTGGGCGGGTCCGCACCACCTCCTCAATACCGACCTGCCGCGCTGGCTGCAGATGCTCGGCATGCTTTTCTCGCTCATGCTCTGGGCTCCCTCCTGGGGCGGCATGCTCAACGGCCTGCTCACGCTCCGCGGTGCCTGGGACAAGCTCCGCACCGATCCGGTCATCAAGTTCTTCGCCGCCGGCGTCACCTTCTACGGCATGTCCACCTTCGAGGGACCGCTGCTTTCCATCCGCGCGGTCAATGCCCTTTCCCACTACACCGACTGGACGATCGGCCACGTGCACTCCGGCGCCCTCGGCTGGAACGGCCTGATGGCCGCCGGCATGTTTTACTGGCTCGCCCCGCGCCTGTGGAAGACCGAGCTGTGGTCGAAGAGCCTCGCCAACATGCACTTCTGGATCGGCACCGTGGGCATCCTGCTCTACGTCGCCGCCATGTGGTGCGCCGGCATCATGCAGGGCCTCATGCTCAACCAGGTCAACGAGGGCGGCACCACGCTCAAGTATGAGTTCATGGAAACCCTCGAGAGCATCCAGATCTTCTATATCCTGCGCTCGATTGGCGGACTCCTGTTCCTCCTCGGCTTCGTGCTCTGCGCCATCAACATCTGGAAGACCGCCCGCTCCGGCAAGGCTTACGACGAAACCGTCGAGGTCACCCTGCTCGAGCGCGGCCAGAAGGACGGCATGCCTTTGGGCGAGGCGCTTCTCAGCGATCCGCTCACCCACATCTTCCTCGCGATGGCTTTCGTCATCCTCTGGTTCTTCCTTCCGCCGCATGCGGACAAGGCCGCGCTGCTCGTCGCACTGCTGCTCTGCGTGAAGGCTTACTACGCTTTCAACAACAACAAGGAGAAGTGGGTGAACTGGCACGAACGCCTCATCGAGAACTACCTGCCCTTCACCGTGCTGGTCTTCGTCGCCGTCGCCATCGGCGGCACGGTCCAGATCATCCCTTCACTGGTCATCAACCGCCAGAAGAACGTCGAGGGCCGCCTGCAGGAACTCTACACCCCGCTCGAACTCGCCGGCCGTGACGTGTATGTCTCCGAGGGCTGCTACAACTGCCACTCGCAGATGATCCGCACGCTCGTTCCCGAGGTGATGCGCTACGGCCGCCCCGGCGTCGCCGATGACTATTCACACCTTGGCGAGTCGCTCTTCGACCACCCCTATCAGTGGGGTTCCAAGCGCACCGGTCCGGACCTCGCCCGAGAGGGCGGCACCATCGGCACGTTCGAGAAGACCGATGAGAGCGGCCAGGTCGTCAAGGACGCCGCCGGCCAGCCGGTCATGGAGTCCTACGCCTACATGCGCTTCGGCATCCGCGGCAACGACTGGCACTACAACCACTTCCTCGATCCGCGCTCGATCACCCCCGGCTCGAACATGCCGCCCTACCCGCACTTGTTCGATCAGAACTATGAGGGGCCGCGCTCGGTCCAGAACAAGATCGCCGTCCAGCAGAAACTCGGCGTGCCGTGGCCGGCCATGAGCGTCGATGAGATCGGCGGCCAGATGGAGGTCCAGGCACAGGAGATCGCCGGCAACCTCGTCGGCAAGGTGAAACTGCCCGGCAAGGATCTCGAAGGCGAGGCGCTCCGCAACGAGCTTTCGAAGAAGAAGGTCATCGCCCTCATCGCCTACATCCAGAAACTCGGCGCCTACAAGGAAGTCACGCCGGAAGGCGGGCGCGACAACACGCTCGACCCCGACGGCCTGCGCAAGGCCGCCTCCACCAAGTGAACCGAACCCCTGACCACCGACCACCATGTTCAAACGTGTTCTGATGGAGGAATGGGCGCTCTGCATCCCGTTCATCGCCTTCTTCATCTTCTTCACCGTGTTTCTCGTGATGACCGTCCGTGCGATGCGGCTCGGCAGGCGCGACCGCGAACGCCTCGCGTCGCTGCCGCTCGAGGACTCCACCGATTCACTCCAACAACCTTGACCCCATGAGCCAGGAACCGAAACGCGGCCATTTCGCCAAAGAAAAAGGGGAGGTCATCCTCCGCGAGCACGAATACGACGGCATCCAGGAGTTCGACCAGAAACTGCCCAACTGGTGGCTCTTCACCTTCTACGGAGCCATCGCATGGTTTCTCGGATATTGGGTGCTCTACTATCACACCGGCGCATTCAAGACGAGCCATGAACTGGTGTCCGAAAAGATCGCCGCCATCCAGGACGCCAAGGTCGCCGAGCTGGAGAAAACCCTCGCCTCGCTCGACGACTCGAAGCTCGTCCACGAGTGGGCCGCCAATCCGGAGGTCGTCGCCGCCGGCGAGGCGACCTATCAGCAGATCTGCGCCGCCTGCCACGCCGCCGACATGAGCGCGACGATGACCGCCGGCACGGTGAAAGTTCCGCTGCCCGGCCTGCCCCTCGACGACCACGAATGGAAGTTCGGCGGCAAGCCGATGGACATCTTCCGGATGGTCAACGAAGGCTCGCCCGCGGACAGCACCGGCAACAACGGCGTCAAGATGCAGCCGAAGGGCGGCGCCCAGCTCAGCACCAAACAGGTCGTCGAGGTGGTCTCCTACCTTATTTCGAAACTGCCCGAGGACTTCAAGGACATCCCGGCGCCCGGCGGCCAGGGCTGAGAGTCCCGCCCTTCTCCCAAAAACCCGACCCACATACCCACGAAAAACCCGGTGCGGAGCGATCCACACCGGGTTTTTCCGTGGGGGGAAAACGTGGCTCAGCGCGAGAGGTATCCGCTCACGCCCTGATGGTCGGGCGTCATGGCGTCGTCGCCCTTCTGCCAGTCCATCGGGCAGACCTCGCCGTGTTGTTCGAAGTGCTGCAGGGCGTCGACCACGCGCAGGCACTCGCGGATCGAGCGGCCGAGCGGCATGTCGTTCACCACCTGGTGGCGGACGATGCCGGCCTTGTCGATGAGGAACAGGCCGCGGTAGGCGACGAGCTCGCCATCGACGACGAGGTTGCCCTCCTCATCGATGCGCTCCTCGCCGGCGAGCACGTCGTAGTCGCGGGAGATGGTCTTGTTGATGTCCGCGACGATCGGATAGGTCACGCCCTGGATGCCGCCCTGGTTACGCGGCGTCTGCAGCCACGCCCAGTGCGAAAACTCGGAATCCGTCGAGCAGCCGACCACCGCGACGTCGCGTTTCTCGAACTCGGCGAGCTCCTCCTGGAACCGGTGCAGCTCGGTGGGGCAGACGAAGGTGAAGTCCTTCGGATAGAAAAACAGGACCACGTATTTGCGGCCTTGGTATTGCTCGAGGGAGAAATCCTCGATGATGGTTTCGGCCTTCAGGGCCTTGGCGTGGAACGACGGGGCGGGCTTGCCGACGAGAACGGGCATGGGACGGTGGTGTTTCGTGTTCGATGGAGCCGGGCGGAGCTTTCCGCCGCGGACCGGCGCGCCGTAAACCCTGCTCCGCGTCCCGGGCAAGCGCGGAATGCCGCGCGTCCGAATCTCACACCAGGCCGTCCTTGCGCGCTTGTTTCCAATACGCGTACTCGGAGCGGTTGAAGTCGATGTACTCCGGCGAGAGGTCGCTCGAGAACATCTCGTAGTCGGCCGTCCCCTGGTTGAGCTGGATCGAAATCTCGAACTCCGGCTCGGCGACGATGGCGCGCAGCTCGTCCATCGGCGTGTCCGCCTGCAGTCCGCCGAGGCAGGCCGGCTTGCCGCCGATGCGGATGTCGATGAGCTCCTCGCGGATCCGCGCCCGCGAATAGCCGACGGCGTGGATGATGCGGCCCCAGTTCGGGTCGCCGCCGTTCCATGAAGACTTCACCAGCGCCGACTTGCACACCGCCTCGGCGACCTTCTTCGCATCGAGATACGTGCGCGCCCCTTCGACCTTGACGGTGACGAACTTCGTGACGCGTTCGCCATCGCGGACGATGGCCTTGGCCAGCTCGAGCATCAGCCAGCGCAAGGCGCGGCGGAACTGCCGGCAGCGCTTTCCGTTGCGGCGCACGGCGGTCATGCCCGATGCGCCGTTGGCCAGCACGAGCACCGTGTCGTTGGTCGACATGTCGCCATCGATGGTGATGCGGTTGAAACTTTCCTCGACGCACTCGAGCACCGCCTTGCGCAGCGTGACGGTGGGGATGTTCGCATCGGTGGTGATGAAACAGAGCATCGTCGCCATGCTCGGCGAGATCATTCCCGCGCCCTTCACGCAACCGCCGAGGCGGACGCGCGTGTCCCCGAGGTCGAACGAAATCGCAAGCTCCTTCGCCTGCGTGTCGCTGGTCATGATCGCCTTCGCGACGTCCGGGCCGTTCTTCGGCCCGAGACCGGCGACCAGTTCTTCGAACTTCGGCTCGATGCGCATCATCGGCATCGGCAGGCCGATGACGCCGGTCGAGCAGACGCCCACTTCGGTTTTCTTCAGTCCGAGCGATCCGGCGACCGCCTTGCACATCGCGTTGGCGTCCTGGATGCCCTGCACTCCGGTGCAGGCGTTCGCGTTTCCGGAGTTGGCGACGATGGCGCGGATGTCGCCGCGGCGGAGGTGGGCCTGCGTGACGCGCACGGGCGCGGCCTTCACGCGGTTGGTCGTGAAGGTGCCCGCGGAATGGCACGGGTGGTCCGAGGAAATGAGCGCGAGATCGAGCCGCTCCACCGCGGGATTCTTGATGCCGCACGCGACCGCGCTCGTCCGGAAGCCCTGCGGCGCGCCGACTCCACCTTTGATGCGAGTGACCGGAAAATCCATGTAAGAGAGGGAAAGCACGCGAGCGTGCGCGGACCTCACAGGTTTTGCAATCCTTCAATCGGTGCGAATCCGAACATCAGGTTGAAACTCTGCACCGCCTGGCCGCCGGCACCTTTCCCGATGTTGTCCTCGGCGCTCATCAGCAGCACGCGGTTCGTGCGCGGATCGTACTGCCAGCCGATGTCGATGAAATTGGTGCGCGTGACGTTCTTGGTGTCCGCCGGCACGCCGCGACCGAGCAGGCGGACGAACGGCTCGCCCGCGTAGGCTTCTTCCAGCGCGGCGCCGATGTCCTCCGGCTTCGCGCCCGCCGCGAGTTTCGCCGTGGTCGTCGTCGCGATGCCCGCCGTCACCGGGATCAGGTGCGGGATGAAACTCACCACCACCGGTTCGCCCGCGGCGATCGAGAGCTCCTGCTCGATTTCCGATAGATGCCGGTGCTTCGGCACGCCGTAGGCGCGCGCGCTCTCGTTGCACTCGCAGAAAAGCAGGGAAACGTCCGCCTTGCGCCCGGCTCCGCTCACGCCGCTCATCGAGTTGGCGACGATCGTCGCCGGATCGACGAGTTTCCGCCGCAGCAAGGGCAGCAGCGGCAGCAGGATGCTCGTCGGATAACAACCGGGCGAGGCGATCAGGCGTGCGGCCTTGATTTCCTCCGCCCGCACCTCCGGCAAACCGTAAACCGCCTCGTCCAAGAGATCCGGCGCCGGATGTTCGTGGCCGTAGAACTCCTGATAGACCGACGGGTCGTTGAGCCGGAAGTCCGCGCTCAGGTCGATGACCTTCAGCCCGCGCTCGAGCAGCGCCCGCGCGATCTCCGCCGCCACGCCGTGCGGCAGAGCGAGGAACGCCGCCTGCGCGCCCGTCGCCGCGATCGCATCCGGATCCGGCTCCATGAACGCCAGCTCCGCCCCCGCCGCCTTGGCGAAACGGGGGAACACCGCGCTCAACGGTTTCCCGGCTTCCTGCCGCGAGGTGGCGGCCGCCAGCTCCACCCCCGGGTGGCCCAGCAACAGCCGCAGCAGTTCCATTCCCGAGTACCCGCTGGCTCCGACGATGGCGGTCTTGACGCGATTCATGGCGGGCGTCCATCTCACGATTTTCCGTGCTTGCCAATCCGCATTTCCCCTGTTTGCCTTCCCGCCCGTCACGGAAACGGGCTGTAGCGCAGTCTGGTAGCGCACTACACTGGGGGTGTAGGGGTCGTGGGTTCGAATCCCGCCAGCCCGACCAAAAACCCTCCGCCCGGCTCATCCGGGCGGAGGGTTTTTGGTTTTCCGGCGTGGTGTGTGAGAACACGGTACACGGCGACGTGGAATCATCGACGAGGCCGCACCCGCCCTCAATGTCCGAAGCGCTGGCGGAAGAAGCGGGCGGGTGGTTGACCGGGAGCAAGCTCCAGCACCCAGGTGCGCATGACACCCGCCACCGATTCGCTCTGCACGCTGTAGTGCACCCCTTCCTCGAGCGGGAACCAGTCGTCCAGATTATCGGACCACTCGGCCAGCGGCTCGGCATCCGAAGCGTTGATCCGCCGGCGCAGGGTGAGTGTCGTTCCGTTCAGTTCGACGATCGGTAACAAGCCCGCCGCCTCCGGGTCCTGGCCGCTGGCGTAGTCGAGGAAGTTGCTGCGGCCGTTGTGGTTCGCGTCGCCCGCCGGATCCAGCGACGGATGTTCGCTGGCGAAATCCGTCCACACCGCGAAGTCCGACGGCTCGAGCACTTCGTAATAGGGGCTGTCGGCGGTGTAGGTGTTGTCGATGTCTTGGATCGCCACGAACGCCTCCTCGAGGATTTCATCCGGGTGGGCGCGGGTCAGGTTGCGCAGGCCCAGCAGCGGGTCGTCGCTGCGCACGATCACCGCGTCCCACGCGCCCGGATCCCAGCCGGGGCCGAGGACCTCCGCCACCGTGAACGGCTGGTGCCCGGCGCTGCCGTTGCGCTCCAGACCGGCAAACGAAACCGCACACAGCAATGACATCGTCTCGGTGTCCCAGACGGTGTAGGCCGGAGAGCCGAAAACGATCTGCCCATTGTTCGTCAACTGGATCACCCCCTCGGCATCAAAGGTAGCGCTCCAGCCGGTGAAGGTGTCGACATCATCCGAAAACGAGAGATTCGGTGACAGCCCCGCCTGATGAACCTGCTCGAAGACCGCCAGGGTGGCGCTGTTGTAAACTCCCTCGTTCGGATTGGAGACTTGGACACTGAACAAATACTGGGTGGGGAAAACAACCGGTGCGTTCACCGTCACCTCCGCAGCCCGGACCAGCGGGCCGGTGGCAAGCAGCAGCGGGAGGAGACGACGCATGGCGGGCGCCAGGGTTTCTAGCAAATCACCGCCCGCAAAGGAAGCCATCCGCCGTTCCTTCATGATCCCGACATCTCCTCCAACAAATCCGGCAGCGTGATGGCATCGATGCCCTCGGCCAGCGGAAACGAATGCTGTCCCGGATGCACGACCCGCAGGCGGTCCAGCCCGAGGTCGGCCATGGCCACGTGCATCGACTTCGTCGTCGCCGGCGTTTCCGAATACTTGAACTCGAAGCCGAGCCGCTCTCCCTGGTGGAACACCAGCAGGTCCAGCTCCGCCCCGCCATGGGTCGCCCAGAAATACGCCTCGCGGTCGCCGGTGATCGTGAGGATCTGCTCCAGCGCGAAGCCTTCCCACGAAGCGCCGAGCTTGGGATGCGACTGCAAAGCCGCGCGGTCCGGGATGCCCAGCAAGCCGTGCAGGATGCCGGAGTCCCGCACATAGACCTTCGGCGCCTTGACCTGGCGCTTCTTGAGGTTCTCGAACCACGGCGGCAACTCGCGCACCACGTAGGTGCCGCTCAGGATGTCGAGGTAGCGGCGGGCCGTCGGCTCGCTGCTGCCCAGCGATCTCGCCAGCTCCGAAACCTTGAGCACCTGCCCGTGGTAGTGCGCGACCATCGTCCAGAATCGCCGCAAGGTCATCGCCGGAACTTGGATGCCGAGCTGCGGGATATCGCGCTCCAGAAAGGTCCGGAAAAAATCCTCGTGCCACTGGCGCGCCACCGGATCGCTGCCCGCGAGGAAGGCCCGCGGAAACCCTCCGCGCCACCAACGCTTCGGCAGTTCGTCCAGTCCCACCTCAAGCAGGGAAAAACCCGTGACATCCACGAACGAAACCCGCCCGGCCAGGGTTTCCCCCGCGCCCTTGACCAGCGCGGGCGAGGCGCTGCCGAGGATCAGGAAACGCGCCGGCGTGTCCGGCCGGTCCGCCAGCACCCGCAGCACCGGAAACAACTCCGGCATCCGCTGGATCTCGTCCAAAACCACCAGCCCGCGCAGCCCGCCCAGCACCAGCTCCGGATTCGCCAGCCGCGCCACATCCGAGGGCGATTCGAGATCGAAACGATGGACCTTCAGCTCCGGCAGCGCCTCCGCCACCATGCCCGCCAAGGTCGTCTTCCCCGCCTGCCTCGGCCCCGGCAGGGCGACCACCGGATAGTCCCGCAGGCGCTCCCGGATCCGCTCGATGTAACCGTCTCGGTGCAACATTTCTTCGAAATACTAAACATCTACTTTTGATTTTCAAGAAAGGTTTCGGTCAGGCCAGCAGGTTTCCAAGCGGCTTCTTCTCCCGTAGGCGCGTTCGTGAGAACGCGTTGTCACCAACGCGCCTACGCCTCATTTTACGGCCCGAACCTCTGCCGGAAAAACCGCGTGGGCGGGGCGGAGAGGAGGTCCAGCACCCAGGTGCGCATGACACCCGCCACCGATTCGCTCTGCACGCTGTAGTGCACCCCTTCCTCCAGCGGGAACCAGTCGTCCAGATTATCGGACCACTCGGCCAGCGGCTCGGCATCCGAAGCGTTGATCCGCCGGCGCAGGGTGAGTGTCGTTCCGTTCAGTTCGACGATCGGTAACAAGCCCGCCGCCTCCGGGTCCTGGCCGCTGGCGTAGTCGAGGAAGTTGCTGCGGCCGTTGTGGTTCGCGTCGCCCGCCGGATCCAGCGACGGATGTTCGCTGGCGAAATCCGTCCACGCCGCGAAGTCCGACGGCTCGAGCACTTCGTAGTAGCGGCTGTCGGCGGACCATGAGCTAAACTCGTCCTGCGAAATCCCCACGAACGCCTCCTCGAGGATTTCATCCGGGCGGGCGCGGGTCAGGTTGCGCAGGCCCAGCAGCGGGTCGTCGCTGCGCACGATCACCGCGTCCCACGCGCCCGGATCCCAGCCGGGGCCGAGGACCTCCGCCACCGTGAACGGCTGGTGCCCGGCGCTGCCGTTGCGCTCCAGACCGGTCGTCGAAATGCTCGATCCCAGCGCCATCGTCTCGGTGTCCCAGACAGTGTAGGTTCCCTCCGGTATGAGGCCGTTGTTCGTCAACTGGATCACGCCCTCCGCATCAAAGACAGCGTTCCATCCGGTGAAGGTATTTCCGCCTCCCGAGGAGCCTTGGATGTTGAGCGCGGGATTGAGGCCGGCCTGATGGACCCGTTGCAGGCAGGCGAGGGTGGCGCTGTCGTAGACGCCTTCGTTCGGGTTGCGCACCGAAAAGGTCAGCGTGTAGTTCGAACCGCCGAACACCGGAGCGTTCACCGTCACCTCCGCCGCCCGGACCCAAGGGCCGGTGGCAAGCAGCAGCGGGAGGAGACGACGCATGGCGGACGCCATGATTCCTAGCGGATCAAACGAACGGTTGGAAGCCTTCCGCGACGTGCCGGGCGTTCGACGTTCCAGGTTGCGATGCACATGCCGGGAGCCTGGGAAAACCCAAGCGCAGGGCAAGGTCTCCACCGAGAAATCATGCTCCCTACACCTCGGCATCAAGCGGAGCATTTTCGTATGCGACGGTTTCACTCCGGCCTGTGGCCGAAGAGATCCGCCGGGATGGGGGATGTTTCGCCGCCGTTTTGTGACCACATGAGGACGGGCGCGGAGGAGTTTTCCGTCATCGATACGGAGAGGAAGATGGGATGAAGGCCGGCGGCGAGGTGGATGGTTCCGGATTCGGCGCCGCGGTCGGTGTCGAGCACGGTGGCGTCATGGAGTTTCAGGACGGCCTTGCAACCGGAAGGCAGGGACAAGGTTCGCGTCGACTCCTCCGGCACCTTGAGCCAGCCGCTGAAGACGAGACCGTGGGCGGTGGCGACGGGTGGCTCGGCGGCCTGTGGAGTGGAGACCACGGTGGGCGTCACGTTTTCCGCGGCTGCGGCGGCGACGGGCCACGGCACGGCGTGGGGGATGACGCGCAGGGCGAGGCCGGGAGCAAGTCCGGACGGAGGTGTCGCGGCGGGCACCGGAAGTTGGTCCATGTAAGGGCGCGGCGCGGATTCGTTCGGGCGGTGGATCTGCAGCACGCGGTCCTTCATGCGCTGTTGCAGGTCCGCCATGCGCGGCGCGAGGTTCTTGCGTTGGGCGGGGTCCTTGACGACGTCGTAGATCTCGAAATCGTCGTTGTTGTCGCGGACGTTGTAGCGCACGCCGACGAGGTCGCCGCTGCGGATCATCTGCATTTGACGGCGTTTGGCGTTGCGGCGGGAGGCGAGGAAATCCGGCAGGGCGGGGGTGTTGCCGTTCACCGAGTATTCGACGTAAACAGTGGAGTCCGGACGATCGCCCGCGCCTGTTAGGTCGGGCATGATCGAAACCCCGTCGCCGCGCGCTGGGGCGGGCACCCCGGCGAGTTCGCAGAAGGTCGGCATCCAGTCGTGGAACTGGCTGGCGCGCTCGACCACCCGGCCGGCGGGGATTTTGCCGGGCCACCATGCGAGGGCGCCGACGCGGACGCCGCCTTCGAGGCAATCGCGCTTGATGCCGTCGAAGGGACCGTAGCCACGGAAGAAGCCGGGATCGAGATTGCGCGAGTAGCCGTTCTCGTCCTTGCCCTTGCGGTAGGATTCTTTGGAAATCCCGTTGTCGGAGGAGAAGACGACGAGGGTGTTCCGGTCGATCCCGAGGTCGCGCAGGGTGGCGGCGAGGTCGAAGACGCAGTCGTCGATGCGGCGCACCATGGTGGCGTAGCGTTTCGCGGTGTCCGGCCACGGCCGGGTTTTCCCGCCCTTGGCCGGGTCGCGCCATGTTGCCTCGGCGTGGTCGGGATGGAACCAGGAATCGGGTTTCCCGTGGGCGGTGTTGATCATTTCGCCCGGGGTGCCGAGCCATTGCAGGCCGCCTTTCACGCCGGTGCCTTCAGGATACGCGCAACTCGGAAGCTGGGTCTTGGCGTGGGGCGTGTCGAAGGCGAGGTAGAGGAAGAACGGCTGGTCGGGGCGCTCGCTGTGTTGATCGACGATGAATTTCTTCGCGCGGGCGGTGAAGAGGTCGGTGGTGTAGCAGAGGTCGTATTTTTCGGAGACCTCGTCGCGTCCGTCGTAGAGTTTCTTGCCGTCCTCCTTCGGGTAGTGCTGGTGCCCGGCGCCGTGGCTGATGTAGCCGAAATATTCGTCGAACCCTCGGTTGAGCGGGTGGGCGGGCATCGACTTGCCGCCTTGGAGGCCCCACTTGCCGATGCAACCGGTATGGTAGCCTACCTGTTTGAGCACGCTGGCCAGCGTGTGATTGTCTTCGAGCGCCTTGTCGAACTGGTTGTCGCGCACGTTCGCGTGGCCCTGGTGCACGCCGAGCAGCAGCGAGGCCCGCGCCGGCGCGCAGACGGGTGCGCCGGTATAGTGGCCGCGGAGTTGCACGCCCGCTTTCGCGATCGAGTCGAGGCGCGGTGTTCCGGCCATCGTGACCCTGGGTTTCCGGTCGCCAGCCCCTTTGTTCTGGAAAAACACACCGAGGTCGCCGTATCCGAGGTCGTCGCAGAGGATGAAAACGATGTTGGGTTTGGCGGGACGGGTTTCTCCGGCGGCGGTGGATGACGCGAGCGGCGCGAAGAAAGCAGCGGCGAGGAACGCGAAAGGAAGAATTCGGAAGCGGAGCGAAATCGGCATAAAAACGGCGGGTGTGCGCAAGGATATAGCCCGAAACGCCCGGGTGTTATGAAGAAATCCGCGCGGCGGAGGATTTCTCCGGTTTGAAAAACCCTGTGACCGGCGGGAGCGGGCGGCTATTGGTTGGGAGAAACCCGCCATGAGTTTTCCCGCGCCCGACCCAGATGAGTCCGCCCAAGGCTCGCAAGACAACGAGATCATGCGCCTGCTGACCGCGCATCAGGGGATGATCTACGCCTACATCCTCTCGGTGCATCCCAATCGCGTCGCCGCCCAGGACATCCTTCAGGAAACGAACATGGCGATCTGGCAGAAGCGCAATCTCTTCGAGCCGGGCACCAATTTCAAGGCGTGGTCCTTCCGATTCGCCCACTTCCAGACACTCGCCCACCTCAAGCGCGTCAAGAACCGCGACTGGCTCGTCTTCAGCGAGAAACTCATGGAGGCGATGAGCGAGGAGGCCTGCGAGGCTTTCGACGATTTCAACGAGCGCGGCGTCGCCCTCAAGAACTGCCTCACGAAACTCTCGAACACTGACCAGGATCTGATCCGCTCGCACTACCAGTCCGGCATGCCTCTCGCCGAGCTCGGCAGCCGCATCGGCCGCACTCACGCGGCTCTCAAGCAGGCCTTGTTTCGCATCCGCCGCAACCTCCGCTCGTGCATCGAGCGCCAGCTCGCCCGGGAAGGCCACCCGATTCCCCGCCCCAACCCCTGAGCCGCCATGCCGAACACACCGAAAGTCGACCGCGACCTCGCCGATCTCATCGAGCGCTGGCAGTTGGGCAATCTCGACGAAATCGCGCGCGAGAAACTCGTGGCCCGACTCGAAGGCGATCCATCGGCACGCCGCGCGTTCATCGACGCCGCGCGGTTCGAGGCACTGCTCCACCTCGAGTTTCCCGACTCCGTCGTACACATTCCGCAGGTGAGACGCCCGTGGCACAAACGTCCGGCCACCTGGCTCGCCGCCGCCGCCGCGGTGATCCTCGCCGGCGCGATCACCCTCATGCGACCGCCGTCTCCGTCCGGTGGATCCGTCGCCAGCGGCGGAGGGGAAACACCCTCCGGGACGGTGGCGGATGGCGAAGAACCCCGTCCTTCCACCCTTCTCGACACCACTCCGGTCGCTCGCGTCCATTCGCTTTCGGACGCCGTCCTCGCCAGCAAGTCCGTGCCGCTCGAAGAAGGTGCGCTGCTTCAGCCCGGCACCATCCAGCTCAAGTCCGGTCAGGCCGAGTTGACGTTCTTCAGCGGCGCCCGGGTCACACTGAAGGGCCCCTGTGTGTTCCGGCTCAAATCCGACTTCCGCGCCACGCTTTCCCGCGGCTGCCTGACGGCGGAGGTGCCGCCGCAAGCGATCGGGTTCACCATCCACACGCCCACCGGACAGCTCCGCGATCTCGGCACATCCTTCGCCGTGAACGTCACGTCCGACGGCGTCTCCGACGTCCACGTGCTCGATGGACAGGTCGAGGCTTCGCCGCGCGACGCATCGTCGATCGTCACGCTCGGAGTGAATCAAGCCTCGCGGATCTCGCGTGGGAAGCTCGTGCCCATCCAGTTCATCGCCGACGGTTGGCCCGAGAAGTCGCTCCACGACGATGGCGGGCAACTACCGTCTTCCGTCCACTGGTCGTTCGACCGCTTCGAGGGCGACGAGACCCTCGATGCGAACGAGGTCCACCCGCTTTGGCTGCGCGGCAGTCCAGGAAAGAACGGCCACTACTCCGGCCGGCTCCAGCGCGGCATCAAAGGGCAGGCCTTGTCCTTCAACGGCGTCGATCAATTCGCCGAGTCCACTTACCGCGGTGTCCCGGGCAACAAGTCGCGTTCGGTTTCCCTCTGGGTCCGGATCCCGCCGGACGCGTCCTACCGCTACCCCAACGGCATCGTTTCCTGGGGCACGCACAAGCAGTCGCGCAAATGGCAGGTCTGCTGGAACAATGGGGACCAAGGAACGGTCGGAGCCCTCCGCGTCGAGTTCGGAGATGGATATCTCATCGGCACCACCGACCTGCGCGACGGACTCTGGCACCACCTCGGCGTCGTGTTTCTCGGCGGTGGTGGATCGGATGTCGCGAGTCACGTGAAACTGTATGTCGATGGACGTCTCGAGACCCTCAGCGGCCGCCGCAGCCAGTTCATCCGCACCGACACCGAGTCGCCGCAGGCCATCGCCGTGACGCTCGGCCGCTGGCTCGGCAACTGGCCGGGCAAGGAGCCCTTCTATTTCCGCGGCGCGGTTGATGAAGTGCGGATCTTTGAAGAGGCCCTGTCCCCTTCGCAGATCGCGGAACTCGCACGCCAGGACGACTGATCCACCCGTCCGGACGACAGTCCACGTTACCGGTCCGCCGGCCGGACTATATCCATTCCGTTGACTTCCATCATGAAAAACCTTTCCCGAACACCTTGTCCGAAACGCCGCACCGCTTCCGGTTTCACGCTCACCGAGATGCTCGTTGTGGTCTTCATCATCGCGACACTCGCCGTCGTCGCGTTCTTCGCCGTGCGTTCGGTCCGGCAGAAGGCATGGGCGGCGAACGCCTCGTCCAACCTCCGCCAATGCGCCACCGCCATCCATTCCTACGTCGGCGACGAGGGCCGCTATCCGGAATGCTGGGACTTCGGCGGCGGCAGTGGTGGCGGATCATGGTCGTGGCAGATCCGCGACTATCTCGGATACGACACATCCGGTGGCTGGCCGGTCAGCGCCGTGCTCCATCCTCGCCATGGCACCGCCGGCATCGACGCCATGTCTGACGCCTCGCGCGAAAATCTCCATCATTTCGGTGCCTCGGCCATCGTGCTTCAAGACGTCGACGAGTCGAAAACAAACAGCAACAAAACCTACATCCGCCCAGGCGAGATCGGCAATCCCTCGTCGGTCATCATGCTTGGTGACGCCCCGCTCAAGAAACCCGGCGACACCACCAGCGGCTGCCACGCGGGTTGGTGGTCGCTGCGATTCGCCGCGGTGAAAGGAGACGGCAATGAACCCGTCGATGAGGCAGCTCTCCTGAAGTCCGTCGAGTTCTGGCTGAACAACAAGGCCCAGTTCCTGTTCATCGACGGCCACGTCGAGACTCTCGCGCCCGAGGAGGTGAAGAAGAAGAACTTCCAGCTCTGAGCGGACCTTCGCCGGGAGCGTCTCCAATGCCACCCGGCACCCCTGTGCCCGGATGTTGCGGCAAACAATCCGTAACCGGAGAACGGAACCGTCTATCTCCCTGTTGCAAATCCCAAAAACCTGCCCAATGAAGCCCAAGAACCGTTCTATCCAACTCCTTCTCGTTTCCCTCACCATCTCCCTCACCCAAGCGCACGCCCAATACATCTGGGATCCGGATGGCAATCAGGCGGCGGACGGAGGAACCGGTGCGTGGGACACCACGTCGTTGAACTGGGATGATGACGGCAGCGCACCGAACGTCGCCTGGGACAACACCGGCGCCACCACCGCCCGCTTCGGCGTCGGAGGAGCCACCTTGAACATCGCGTCCGGCGGAGTGACCGTCGGCGACATCCTCATCGATACACCCACCGGAAGCGGTGCGGTTCTCTTCAAGGCCGCCGTCGATGGCGAAGGCCCCGCCGTCAGGAGCGGCGGAGCGACATGGGATCTTGGCGGCCGCACGCTCGACTTCGTCAACGACAACAACGCCAACGACACCGCGCTTTTCATGACCAGCGGTGATACGCTCGTCCTCACCGACTCGGAAAACCTTGGCAACGCCATCTTCGACGGCGGCGAGAAACCCGGAGGTGCCGACTGGGGTGTCGCGGGTGCGACGCTCGACGTGCAGAATGCGATGACGGTGAAAGGCAACCGGGCGAGCATCGGGTTGTTCGGAAAGGTCAAACTGGTCGACGGGTGCACCTACCTGCATGAGCGCAACAACGGCGGCAGCGAGGGATATGCGACCGATTGGCAACTGGTTTCCGGATCCGTCACCTTCGATCGGCGTTACGCAAACAACAACGGACAATACGCTCTCAACGGTGTCATCAGCGGAGTCGGTGAGATGGTCGTCAACGTCGCCGGCGGCGGTGGCAGCATCCTGACCATTGCCAATCCTGCCAACACCTGGAGCGGCGGCCTGTCCATCCTCGGCGGATCGACCCTCCTCGCCACCGGCTCCCTCGGCGACACGGCGAACGCGATCTTCATCGATGCGGGTGCCCTTCTCGACATCCGTGGCAACCAAACCCTGGAGGGAGATATCTCCGGCGATGGCGACATGACGCTCTCGAATGGCGCGGTGGTTGACATGTCCGGCATCAACACCTGGACCGGAACCACCTCGCTCACCGGCGCCAGCCTCAACATCCTCGCCGCGGACGCGCTCTCGCCCGACACGACCATTATCTTCAATGGCTCGGATCCCTTCCTCAACATCGGTGCCGATCTCGACACCGGAAACGCCGCGGATTTCACCTCCTCCATCGGCGCGGGTGCCGGCCAGGTCCAGTGGACCGCGGGCGGCGGATTCGGAGCGATCGGTGACGACCGCACGGTCAACATCGGTGGTGCCGGCGCGACGATCACCTTCGGAGATCCCGACTTTGTCGCGGATCTCGGCACCCTCGCCCTCCAGCTCGGCAGCGCGGAGTCGACTCATAGCGTGACGTTTGTCAATCCGCTCGTGTTTCCGACCGCGCTGACAAACTACGGAATCCGTTCCGAAAACGGCGCCGCTCCGATCGATGGCATCTTGAGTGGGCAGCTGTCCGGTCCGGGTGGCCTCAACAAGCGCGGCGGCGGCGTGCTCCAGCTCACCAACGCCTCGAACTCATGGTCCGGTGAAACCCTCGTCACTGAGGGCACCCTGCTCGCGGACACCCTGGCGGCGGTTCCCGACATCTCATTGGTCACCGTCTCCGCCGGCGCTTCGTTCGGCGGCAGCACCGGCAATCTCGGCGTTTCCGATTTCGACAACATCCTCGCCTCCGCCGTCTTCGAGCCCGGCTCCGCGCTCGCCTTCGACACCAGCAGCGGAAACTTCGACTACACCAGCGACCTGACGGGCGACATCGGCGTCACCAAGACCGGTCCGAACACGCTCACGCTGTTCGGAGCGCTCAGCTACACCGGGCCGACGACCATCTACGACGGCAGCATCGTGTTTTCCGGCGGCAGCCTGCCGGACGGCTCGGCGCTCACCCTCAACGACAACATCTTCGACCTCGCCGGAAACGATCTCAACGTCGGCGGACTCGCATCGTTCCTGGATACGGCCGCCATCATCGACAGCGTCGGCGGCGCGACGCTCACCATCGATTCGCTCGAAGGAACGAGTTACAATTTCCTCGGCACCCTCGGCCAGTCGGGCGGCGGTTCGAACAACTTCAGCCTCGTGAAATTCGGCGGTGGAAACCAGACCCTCGCCGCTGCGAACTACTACACCGGCACGACCACGCTCACCGGCGGCCGTCTGGACGCACCGGCGCCCGCGTCGCTCGGCGCCACACCGGCCACACTCGACTTCTCCGGCATCACGATCACCGGCGGCGAATTGCGCATCAACGCCCTCGGCGCGAACCCTTGGAGCGAGTCGGATATCTATTCTCTGGCCGCCGATGCCACCATCAGCGGTGGCTTCGACACCATCATCGGTCTCAACACCGAGGGCGATTGGACGCCATCGTCTGTTATCAGCGGCGACTTCGGCCTGCGCCTCATCGGTGGCATCAACAACGCTTTGTTCTCGTGGGACAAACTGCATGCTTATACCGGACAAACCATCATTCAGACCGGCCAGCTTGTTCCCACCATCGATGACGCGCTGCCTGCCGGGACGGTCGTGACCATCCTCAACAACGGGACGCTCGGCATTCTCGATCTGAACGGGACCAACCAGACGATCGGCGGCCTCAGCGACACGGGTGGTGGTGGCGGCAACACCAAGTCGCTCGACAACACCGCCGACAGCACGACTTCGACTCTCACCATCGATGTGGGGACCGGCGAATACTACAACTACGGCCGTGAAATCCGCGAGAACACCGGATTCATCGACATCGTCAAACAGGGCGACGGCACGCAGGTTCTCCAGCGGCCGGGCGTCTTCAGCGCTTCGTCGGTCAATCTTACCGTCTCCGGTGGCACGCTCGGCCTCAACCAGGGTTTCACCAACGGCTTCGGAACCGTCACCGTGGAAGCCGGAGGCACCTTCCTGCTCGAGGGCACCTGCGGCATGTATGTCGATCTCGCGGGTGCGTTCGGTCCCGGCATCGATGGCGATGCCGACAACGACGGCATCGCCGATTCGGAGGATCCCGACAACCTCACCAACAGCACCATCGGCACGGCCACGGTGACCAACCTTGTCGGATTCTCCGACGGAGCCGCCTTCGAGTTTGAAATCGGCGACTGGAACGGTGCGGACAACCTCGGCGCCGTCGCGGGCACGGATTACGACCTGCTGGTCGCCACCGACCTCGACTTCAGCGCTCTCACGGCGGGCGGTCTGACCGTGCGCATCGGCGGCATGGTGCCCGCGGACTTCGCCGAGTCGAACCAGACCTTCGTCATCATGCAGGCGGTGTCCGGCGTGAGCGGCTTCGACGTGTCCGACGTCACCATCGACGACAGCGCGTTCACCGGCGGCGGAAGCTGGGCGGTTTCGCAGAACGGATTGAACATCGAGTTGCAATACACCGCGGCGACCGGCGATGCCTACGACACCTGGACCGCGTCCAAAGGGCTCGCCGGTGGCGACGCGGCCTTCGGTGCGGATCCGGACAACGACAACATCCGCAACGGGCTCGAGTTTGTTCTCGGCGGAGAACCCAGTCCCGCCAACCCGGGATCGGATTCGTCCGCGCTGCTGCCGACCGTCGATGAAACCTCCGGCGATCTCGTCTTCACCTTCCGTCGCAAGGATCTGTCCGAAGGCGTCGCGAATCTCGTGTTCCAGTGGTCCACCGACCTCAGTTTCCCGCCGGCCAACGATGTTCCCGTCGGGGCCGTGGATTCGGTGACCGATGGGGTCATCGTCGATGTCACCGAGGACGACCCGGATGCCGACACCGACACCATCGTCATCACCGTGCCCGCGGCGAAGGCCCCGGGTGGCAAACTCTTCGGCCGCCTTGAGGCGGTGAAACCATGACATATCTTCCCCCGCCCGCCGGTCCGCCGGCGGGCGGTGTTTTTCCATCCAACAGAATATCACTTACCGGTTCCCGACCACCATGAAACCCACCCCCTTCGTCGCCGCGCTGGTCGCGTCATTCGCAGCAAGCGCATCCGCCCAACTCGCCTGGGATCCCGCGGGCGATCAATCGAACTCCGGCGGCGCCGGAACATGGAACACGTCGTCGCTCAACTGGAACGACAACGGCTCCGCTCCCAACGTGACCTGGACCAACGGCTCCAGCGCCACCTTCGGCGGGACCGGCGGCACCATTGCCATCGCCACCGGCGCGGGAATCAGCGCGGGCAACCTCACATTCTCGAACAGCAGCG
>JACKPZ010000047.1 GCA_024233135.1 Akkermansiaceae bacterium
TGAAGGTTCTCTCACCTTGTCGTTCCCAATCGCAGCGTGAAACACGCGCCTTGCGCCGAGTGTTCGTAGCTCAACTCCCCGCCCTGGGCCCGCGCGAGACGGCGCGAAAGCGCGAGACCGAGGCCGACTCCGGGCCGAGACTCGGCGGCCTCGCGGGCGGACTTGTGGAAGGCGCGGAAAATGCGGCGACGCTCGGCGGGAGAAATGCCGGGGCCGTGGTCGCAAACGGAAAGGGCGACGTGGTTTCCCTCGTCGCGGGCGTGGAGGGTGACGACCGGCGGCTCGCTGCCGGCGGCGTATTTCGCGGCGTTGTCGATGAGGTTGAAAAGGATGTGCTCGACGGCCGCGGCGTCGGCGCGGAAGCGGCGCGTGCTTTCGATGTTCATTTCGAAACGAAGCCCGGCGGCTGACAGGCGCGATTCGAAGCGCTCGCGGAGCCCGCCCAACAAAGATGCGGCGTCGGTTTCCGCCAACCGCGAGCGGGCGCTGCCTCGTTCGATGCGCGAGAAGGCGAGCACGTTTTCCACCAGGTGGCTGAGCCGGTCCGCCTCGGTGGAGAGGACGCGCAGGTATTGGCCGCGTTTCTCCTCCTTCACGGCACCGCTTTCGAGCATGTCGGAGTAGAGGCGGAAGGTCGTCAGAGGAGTCCGCAGCTCGTGGGTCACGGCGGAGACGAACGAGGCACGGCGTTCGGATAGACGCATGATGGCATTGACGAGAAATGCCGCCATGGCGAGAGCGCCAACTGTTGCGATCCAACCGACGATCAACGGGGTCCCAAGTGAACCCCCCCGGAGTCCAACAGGGGTCAACGAAGGCTCATTCCGTTCAAGGATCAATGGAAGCGATGCCATTGCAAGCGGATCGCGATCTGTGTTGCCGCCCGCGGCCATCACGAGGTTCGCGTTCGGCAGAAGGTCCGCGATCTCATTAAGCAACTGCCTTTTCAACTCGTTTTCGTCCAACCAAACGCATTGGAAACTCTTTTTCCCTCGCACAGGCTTGTCCCAAACCTCGGCTCGCCGAAGGAATAGATCTCCAAGAAACCAGACTGCGGTCATCGGTTCCACCCCAACCGGGTATTTCCGGCTTTGTTCATTCCAAGGGGAGCCCCTTTGCTGGCGCAGATCGTTCCCATTCTCAGTCTTTCCAGACTGTTGTCCCAGGTTCTCCATGGTCTTGGCGAAAGCTTTTGACCGCAGCTGCTTCTCCACCACGTTGCTATTTGTCTGATAGACCTGGTCGTTTCTCGCTTTCCAGCCATCCGCCTTCCTGATCAGCTTGTTTTCAATCTGGCGGAACACCGCGTCCTCCGGCAGGATGTCAGTTCCACGTATGGTGGATTCTTCTTCCGCCTCCGGCGCCGGAAGCACACTGAGAGGGATGGTGGTGAGACGTGACTCAGGAAGCAGGCGATCAGGATCGCCGTCCTTTTTCCACGCCCGAACTTTTGCGGCGGACATCTTCAGATCGATCCAGTCGTCGCTTCCAACTTCAAATCTGAAACGGATGGCAACTTCAGGTGGATTCGTCAGAGGTTGGTCTTTGGAAAAGTAGGATCTGGAGTCCACTTGATTCTCACGCAACACGATTGCAGCTCCTAGGGAATCGAGTCGCCATAAGGCAAGGCGGGTTCGTTCTTCCAAGTCCGCCCGGGCCTCCGCGGTGATGCGTTTGGCCTCCTCCTCCCCCCGATTTCTCTCCGCATCCAAAACTCTCATGCTGACCCATGCCATCGCAACGAGCACCATCATGGCACAGATGCCAAGGATAGCCCAAACGAGGAAACGGCCTGGAAGTTTCACCTCCCTCCTCCCATCTGATAGACCCACCCGCTGCCGCGCACGGTGCGGAGGTGGCGTTGTTCCGCATCTCCGAGTTTTTTCCGCAGGTGCATGATGTGCATGTCGAGCGTGCGGGTTTCGACGCGTGCGGGATCGAGGTTCCAGAGCTGGCGCAGGATTTCGTCGCGGGATACGACGCGGCCGCAGGCGTCGATGAGGTAACGCAGGAGCTGGGCCTCCTTTTCGGATAGATCCTCGCGGCGGCCATCGGTGAAGACCAGCGTGCGCGCCTTGAAATCCGCGGTGCCGCCGGGGATGTCACGTTCGTCGGCGGGAGCGGCCCTTTCGCAAGTGCGGCGGAGCACGGCGTCCACGCGGGCGAGCAGTTCCTTCATGCTGAACGGTTTCACCACGTAGTCGTCCGCGCCGTTGACGAGACCGCGCACCCTGTCGTTCTCCTCGCCGCGGGCTGATAGAATGATCACCGCCTGGCCGGGGCGTTTCCTTTTCAACGCGGAGAGGATCTCGAACCCCGACGGCCCTGGCATCACGAGGTCGAGCAGGAGGAGCCGGTAGTTCGCGGTGAGCGCGGCGTCCATCCCGGCGTGGCCATCGGCGGCCTCGAGCACCTGATAGCCGGCGTATTCCAACACGTCGACGATCCCGCGACGCACGGCGGGATCGTCTTCGATGACGAGGATGACGGGTTGGTGCATGGGTTCGGGATCCCCGGTTTCAGCGGAAACTCAAGGAGCGGCGATGCATGATCGCCGATGCGATGGATTTGTCGATGCAATGTGAGGTCGCGTTCCAGCGGCCGGATCATAGGCGGCGGCGGACACGTTCCGCCGCTCCTCGGGAATTCCCACGGGACTCATTCGCCGAACTTATAGCCGAGTTTTTCCGCCTGGCTGCGGGTGGTTTCGACGAGCGCCTGGTCGAGAGTTTGGGCACCGTCTTCGGCCTGCTTTTTCATCTCCGCGGCGACGAATTCCTCGCGTTGTTTGTTGAGGGTTTGGATTTCCTTCTGCAGGTCGGCTCGTTTCTTCGCGGCGTCTTCGATGCGCTGTTTGAGTTCGGCTTCGCCGAGGTTCTGGAGCTCCTTGGGTAGCTCCGCGGGCTTGAGTTTCGAAAGCTCGACCTTGTTTTCCTTCACCGCGTCCACGAGGTCCCACGACGAGTTGTGGTAATTCGCGCTGGCCTTGGAAACGGATCGTTGCGTGGCGGCTCCGGCGGCTTCGTTGGCGGCGGCGTCCTTGTCGGCGGCCGCCTGTTTCGCGGCACCCTCGCGCCAATGGGCGCCATAGCCGAGGTAGGTCTTGTTCAACTCAACGCCGAGGTCGCGGATCCGTGCGTCCTGCGGGGCGTCGATATGGCAGACGGCGCGGTCCTGATCGATGATCATGAACTTGCCGCCGCCGAGGTCGGCACCATCGTTCCACGAGCCGTTGACTCCCTCCGAGCGCGAACCGCAATGGATCGTGTTGATGAGGATGCCCTTGGAAAACCCGTCACGGCAAACCTGCATCGGACTCACGGGACCTTGGGTGAACGGCTCGTTGCCGGCGATGAAGATCGCCTTGTAGGTGCGCTTGTTGTCGTCCCACGTCAGATCGGTGAGGGCGCGCTGGATGACGGCGCCACAGTATTCCTCGCCGCCGTTGGTGGTGAGCGCGAAGAGTTGCTTGCTGATCTCGTCGAGGTCGCGGGTGAGCGGGTGGACCTGGCGGATGTAGTGGTTTCCGACGGGCTGGTTGTTGTTGCCGTATTCGAACAGAGCGACCTCCACGAACGGCGCCTCACCGTCGCGGCGGGCGTCGATGAAGGTGTTGACGACCTTCCAAAGCTGGGTCTTCGCCTGGTCGATGAGGCCGTCCATGCTGTTGGACGTGTCGAGCAGCAGGGCGACCTGGACCTTGTTTTTCGCCGGCGAGGGATCGACTTCGGGGCGGTGTTTCCGGCCTTTGGCGTCGGCGGGAGCGAGTGCGGCGAACGCCGCGATGGCGAGCAGGATTGTTGTTTTCATCACATCCGGGTTCTACCTCGGATGCGGGGAGGCGTCCGTAAACGCGACGTAAAATCAGGCCGCGTCCTTTTTCGCCTTCGGCGCGGGAGCCGCCTGCTTCGGGATGTCCCATGCGGTCATCCACTCTTGTTTCACCCGCTTGAAGCCGAGCTCGACGAGACGTTTTTCCATGTCCGGGAAATGCGCGGCGCCGTAGAAGATGCCGAGGTTCTTGTGGCCGGCGGCGATCTCGCGGTTCATGACGTCGATGCAGCGTTGGTTGCGGTCGCTGATGATCACGCTCTCGCCGGCGAACGCGGCGATCTGGTCGTCGCCCTGGCCGAGGGTGTGGACGAGTTCGAGCTTGAGCAGGTTGGACTTCCCGGTGAGCAGGGCGGCGAGAAGTTTGGCGGCGTCAGGCTCGCGGGTTTTCGTTTTGTCGGCGTTGAGGGCGGACTTGAGGGCGAATCCGAGCACCGACTCGTTGCGCTCGTCCTGCAGGCGGTTGAACTCGGCGAGCGTGAGGTCGGCATGGACGAAATTCGGAGCCCGGTAGTCGATCGACTCGGACTGGCCGCTGAGCTGGAGGAACCGCGCGACCGAGTCGTAGATCCCGCGCAAGCCGGAGAGATCGCGTTCCTTTTTCGGGGCCGTGGCGGTTTCCCCTTCCTCGGTCTCGTTCGCTTCGGGCTCCTCGATCGCCTCATCCGGCTCCGCATCCGAATCCGCGCGGCCGAGTTTTTCGCCCCCGATCATCTCGAAGAGCAGCGCGTCGTAGCCTTTGAAACGCTCCACAAGTGACTCGTAATACGTCTTGTCCGCGATGTGCACCGCCCCGATGAGATCGACGGTGGCGCCGTCCTTCTCCATGCGCGTCACGGCCGTCTGCAGCCGGGCGGCGGAGTCGTCCTCATCGACGCGGATGTAGTTCTCGGCACGGGCTGCGGTGAACAGCGCGGCCGCCGTGAGCACGCGGGCGATGCGGTGGAACCGTGGCATGCCCGCATGTTTCGCACAGCTCCGGCACCCGCGCGAGGGGAATTTCCCCGGCGGCACGAGGCCGTTGCCCGCTCCGGGTTTCTCGGTTATATCGGCTTTCCGCCGATGCAATCGCCCTCCGTCCTGTCCTACTGCCCCGATCTGCTCCACCCGTCCCGCCGTCCGACCCGCGAGGTGAAGGTCGGAAACGTGGGCGTCGGCGGCGCGAACCCGATCCGCGTGCAGTCGATGATCACCTCGGACACCCGCGACACGCCGGCCTGTGTGAAAGAGGTGCTCGATCTGGCGAATGCCGGCTGCGAGATCGTCCGCATCACCGCGCAGACCAAAGTGTATGCCGCGAACCTGGAGAACATCGCCCGCGAGGTCCGCGCCGCTGGATGCGATGTGCCGCTGGTGGCCGACATCCATTTCAAACCCGACGCCGCCCTCGAAGCCGCCAAGTGGGTCGAAAAAGTCCGCGTGAATCCCGGAAACTACGCGGACAAGAAGAAATTCGAGATCCGCGAGTACTCGGACGCCCAATACGAGGAGGAACTCGGGCGGATCCGCGAGGAGTTCACGCCGCTGGTTCACCTCTGCAAGGATCTCGGCCGCGCGATGCGCATCGGCACCAACCACGGGTCGCTTTCCGACCGCATCATGAACCGTTACGGCGACACGCCGCTCGGCATGGTCGAGAGCGCGCTCGAATTCGCCCGCATCGCCCGGGAAAACGACTACCACGAGCTGATCTTCTCGATGAAGGCGAGCAACCCGAAGGTGATGATCGAGGCCTACCGCCTGCTTGTCGCCCGCCTGGATGCGGAAGGGCCGGACTGGAACTATCCAATCCACCTCGGCGTCACCGAGGCCGGCGATGGCGAGGACGGCCGCATCAAGAGCGCCATCGGCATCGGCTCGCTGCTTGCCGACGGCATCGGCGACACGATCCGCGTCTCGCTCACCGAGGATGCCGTGCACGAAATCCCCGTGGCGAAGGCGCTGGCGGAGCCTTTCCAAGGTGGCTGGGACTTGCAGTCCCAGTCCGTGGCCGGGACTTGCAGTCCCGGTCTCCAATCCCTCGCGCAATCGATCCGCCCCGACTGGTCGACGCTCGAAAAACACACCTCCACATTCCTCCCCCACTGGCGCATTCCCGGAGCCACCTACGCGGTCACCTTCCGGATCAAAGACTCTCTTCCCGCCTCCGTCCTAAGCGATTTCGAGCGCAAACGAACCGTCCTTCTCGAACAAATCGCCCGCGAAAAAGAACACGCCGGCTCCCGGAACGCCCTGCCCGCATTGCTGTCTCTCCACGCGGAAATCCAGGCTCTCTCCGAGACCCTCATCGAACCCGCGCTTCATGCCGCCGAGGGCCCCCGGCCGCTTGCGGATCCCGAGGTCGCCGGAGCGGTGGAACGTGCCCTGAAACACTTCGATGGCGAGCGATACGACCTGCACGCGTGGTCGGTGATGCCGAATCACGTCCATGTTCTCCTCACGCCGCGCGACGGGCACGAACTGGAGAGAATCGTTCAGTCTTGGAAGACGTTCTCCGCGAAAGAGGCGAATCGGATTCTCGGAACATCCGGAACATTCTGGCAGGAGGAATATTACGATCACATCGTGCGGGATGGGGAGGATTTGAAACATCAGTTGAGATATATCCTCGGAAACCCGGGGAAAGGTCATGCATCCGCGGAGTGGACGGGTTGTGCGTTTCCTGATGTTGGGACTGCAAGTCCCAACCACGGACTGGGACTGCAAGTCCCAGCCACTCTTTTCTCCCCCTCCTACGACCCCTTCACCTATCAGCGCCGCCACAGCGACACGCTGCTGGTCATGGGCCATGAAGTGGGCGGTGAGAATCCGCCGCGCGTCTTCACCACCCAGGACCGTTGGAACGCGCTGGCCCACAAGATCTCCTCGCTCGGCGACTACAAACCCGAGGTCATCGTCGAGAAATCCGATCTCGTGGAGATCGATCCGAACGACGACGAAGCGGTCGCCTCGTTGAACACAACGACGGAGAGAAAACTCATCACCGTGGTCGACGGGACGCCGATGGACGTGGTGCCCGCGTTCCGGCTGCTCGCCTCGCGGGTGAAAGCGAAACACCCGATCCTACTCAAGGACACGCTCCATCCGCCCGCGGGCGACACCGACTTTCTCAACGCCCTGCTCACGGCGTCGCGGAACATCGGCTCGCTCCTTTGCGACGGCATCGGCGATGCCGTGCTCGTCCGCGGTGAGACCGCGCCCGGCCAGTCGCTGCGGCTCGCCTACAACATCCTGCAGGCCGCCGGCTCGCGGATCTTCAAAACCGACTACGTCGCCTGCCCGTCGTGCGGCCGCACGCTCTTCAACCTCCAGCAGACGACCCAGAAGATCCGCGAGGCCACCGGCCACCTCAAGGGCGTGCGCATTGCCGTCATGGGATGCATCGTCAACGGCCCCGGCGAGATGGCCGACGCCGATTTCGGCTACGTCGGCGGCGCGCCCGGCAAGATCAACTTGTATGTCGGCAAGACCGCGGTGAAATTCAACATCCCGGAAGCCGAAGCCGTCGGGCGCCTCATCGACCTGATCCGCGACCACGGCCGCTGGATCGACGCGCCCGAACCCGCCGCCACCGAAGCATGAGTCCGATCGAAATGACCGATTCCGAAACCGCGACCGCCACCCAGGAAAACACGCAGCTCGACCTGCCGTGGAACGTGGTGGTCTTCGACGACCCCGTGAACCTGATGGGCTATGTCACCTGGGTCTTCATGAAGGTCTTCGGCTACACCGAATCGAAAGCCGCGACGCTGATGATGGAGGTCCACCAACTCGGCCGATCCGTGGTGTGGACCGGCGGTCGCGAAAAAGCGGAGTTCTACACCCAGCAGCTCCAATCCCACCAACTGAAAACCTCCCTCGAAAAAGCCGCATGAAAGTGATGCCCACCTTGGAAGGCGGACTCCGGATCGATCTTGAGGATCGTGACGACTGGGGCTTTCTCTACGCCATCCATCATGATGTCACGGCCTGCGATTCCCACCTTGCGGACAGGCTCGGATCCGCGGTTTCTCATCAGGAAATCGCCGACGATTGGCGTGAATTCGTCGTGCCCGACCTCGACCTTTCGTTTTCCTCGCAACTCAATGTCGTGGCCGAAGCCATTACCCGCGCCCGCGATGAGGCCGACGACGGTCCCGGCACCTTGTGGATCCGCCGTGACGATGCCTACGATTGGTACGGCGCCCTCAACCAGGCCCGCCTCGCGATCGAGGAATGCCATCACTTCGGCCCCGGCGAATCGGTCGATCCGCTCTCGCTCGAACCCGGGGCCCGGCAGGCGTTCCTGCGTTCGCAGTTTTACTGCGCGCTGCAATCTCTCCTGTTGGAGAACGGGATGGGGTGAGGCCGGGGCTACCTGTCCGCATTCTCCAGCCGTTCGAGCCGTTCCTCAAGCTCGGCGATCCGTTTCTCCTTCTCGTCGAGCAGCCGCTTGAGCGCCTGGATCGCGGCGAAGGCGACACCGTCCGCATCCGTCGTGCTGATATGACGGTCGTCCGCACCCACGCCGAAGGCCGCATGGAAATCCTGCGCCATCGGACCGATGTGCCGCAGGTCGTCGTCGTCCGCACGGAAGTTCCACGTGCTCACCGGCACCGACACGAGGCGCTCCAGAACCTCGGCCGGATCGACCGGCGTGATGGCTTCCTTCAGATTGCGATCGCTCGTCTGATAGAGTGTCGGAACCGAAAGGTCATGGGAGAAAATGAATCGATCCTGGTTGTCGTGCCAACGGAGGTAATGGTTCGTGTCCAAGTCGTCGAAGTAGATCGTGTCGTTGTCATTGGAGGCGTTCCGCCCCACCGAAAGATCCCCCTGCAGACGAAGTTCGCCACCCGCTTCCACGGTCATCTGGGGAACCAAGCCGGCGGTCGTTTCGTCGAAGGTCTCGAAAACCAGCCGCCCATTGTCATGATTCGAATCCAATCCCCACGTTGCGCCGATCCGGCCGATCGAAACATTGAACCTGGCCGGGTCGTACACTTGAAACTCCAACGCACTGCCGAAGCCCTCACCCGCGGGTCCCGACAGATTCGCGCGCAACGTCGCAAGCGAATGCATCTGCGAGGCACCGCCGGACAACGAATGCTCGAATACCGCGGGCAATGATGCGTTTTCGGGGGCCGTCGTGTCGAAACTGGCCACATGCAGCGCTTCGGCAGGGCTACTGACTCCGATGCCAATCCGGCCCACGTTCCACATCGATCGATCCACGAGATTGAGGTCGCTGGCGAAAGTCACCGGATTCGTCCCGCCACTGGTTCCTGAGATCACGCCCGCGTTCTGGATCTCGGCGCCCGCCATGTCCAATTCGTCGGTCGCACCTTTCTTGAAGTACAAGCCCAGGTTCACCTCCGCGGACGCGGCCGATCCGCTGCTGATGGTAAGAGTCTCATCGGTCAAAACCAGATCCTGAAGCTCGTTTTCCGGGTCGGCGTCGTTGTCGATCGTGCCACCGAGGGATACACTGCCGCCGCCAAGCGAGAGCGTGAGCGTGGTCCCATCAAGACTCAGGGTTTGAATTTCGTTCGTCGGACTTGCGTCGGGATCGTTCACATCATCCGTTCCGTCGGCGAAGCCGCTCGGGATGCCCGGGAGCGTGGCCCAGGTCTGCAATTCGTTCGTGGAGTCCGCATCAGCATCGTTCACATCGTCGGTGCCGTCCGCAAATCCGGCTGGAATGCCGGGCAGGTTGCCCCAGTTCTGCAATTCATTCGTCGGATCCGCATCGGCGTCATCGAGATCCAACACGCTGCCCGGATTGCTCCAGACGGTTCCCGCGCCGGCTCGATAGAGGATCTGCCCTTCGGTTCCGCCACCGATCTTGTCCGAGGTCACGGCATTCGCGGCGAGTTCCGAGGTTCCGACCGCCCCCGCCACGATCTCATCGGCTCCCACCGCGTCCGTCGCGATTGCATCCGCAACCACCGCTCCTGTCGCGATCTTGTCCGCGGTCACCGCATCGTCACTCAGGTCCTCGCTCAGAATTGTCCCGTCGAGGATCTTCTCCGTGGTCACCGAATCGTTCGCGAGTACGTCCTCGGTCACCGCATCAGGTGCAAAATCGGGAGTATCGATGGAATGGTCCTCGACGGTGAAGGAATTCACAGAACCACCCGCCATGTCGTCGTTGGTGAGCGAATGGTCCGCCACGTTGTTCGAGTCGATGGCATCGTCGGCCATGTCGTCGTGCCCCACGGAACCATCGATGATGTTGGATCCGTCCACCGAATCTTCATCGAGCTGGTCATGGGTGACCGTCCCGGCAAAGGGCGCCGTTGCCGAAGCGAGGTCGATGATGCTCAACGCTTGGTCCTGGTTCGAAACGACCAACGCGAGGGTGCCGTAGATGCACAGGCCGTCGGCACCATCCAATCCGTTGAAACCATCCACCCCGTCGACGATCTCCTCGAGCATCACCGGCGCGGTGGGATCGCTCACGTCGATCATCGTCACCGCGTCGTCATTTTCAGCGGTCACCATGGCAATGGTGCCCGAAACGAATACTCCGGCCGCGCCATCCAAGCGGTTGAATCCGCCGGATCCATCCACCACCTCCGCGAGCAGGACCGGAGATGACGGATCGGTGATGTCGATCATCGTAAGCGCATCGTCCTCGTCAGCCGTCACATAGGCGATGCCGTCCCGCACGAAGACGTCGCGCGCGCCGCCGAGCTTGGTGTAACCACCCGATCCGTCCACCAATTCCGCCAAGAGGACGGGCGATGCCGGATTGCTGACATCGATGATCGTGAGTGCATCGTCGTTAGTGGCGGTCACGTAGGCGGTATCGCCGTCCACGAACACATCGCGAGCCCCGGCGAGGTGGTTGAATCCGCCGGATTCATCGACCACTTCCGCCAGTTTCACCGGCGACGATGGATCGGTGACATTGATCGTGGTGAGCGCGTTGTCGCCGAGAGCGGCGACATAGGCGGTTGTACCCGAAACCGCCACGCTCCATGCTCCGCCCAGTTGGTTGAAGCCGTCTCCGCCATCGCCCAGCGCGGCGAGCAGGCCCGGGCTCGACGGATCGCTGACATCGAGGATGTCAAGATTGCCATACTCCTTCGCAACCACGAACGCGATGTCTCCTTGGACAGCGATGTCCCTGACTCCGTCGAGGTCGAAAAGAGGGTGCGGTGTGGATTCCTCGGTAAGGATAACCGGCGATGTCGGGTTGGAAACGTCGATCGCAATGAGTTTCCCGCCGGATGAACCGGATTCCGCCACGTAGGCAACTTCATCCGCAACGCATACCGATGCGGTGCTGCCGTTCCAAGGCGCGGCCCCATAGTAGCGGGCGACGGCCATATCCAAGGGACCCCAGTTCTCGCCTTTCGATCCACACGCGACAATTCGGTCCTCCGAGTCAATTGCGACTTCCCACGCAAGATCGATGGCTCCTCCGAGATCCGTCACAACCACTCCGCCCGTGCCGAACACCGGGTCAAGAGCCCCGAGTTCTGTGAATCGAACAACAACGAAATCGCCTCCCTGGGAACCGACCACGACCATCCTGCCTTGGCTGTCGAACGCGAGGGCGCGCACCGTGACAGCCGCACCCACATCCACAACGGACTTTCCTCCGCTTCCGAAGGTGGGATCAAGTACACCATTCGCATCAAACCGGGCGAGGGCCACATCGCCACCCGACGATCCCGCCATGACGATGCGGCCGGCCGAATCCAACTTCACATCCGCCGCGATGTCGCCACCACCCATGTCGGTGACCACCCAGCCACTTGTACCGAATGTCGGGTCTGCCGCGAGGTTGGAGGTGAAGCGCAACATCAGGAAGTCATTCGTTCCGGAACCCGGGCCGTAGCCTGCCACCACGATTTTTCCATTCGCCTGCAGGACGCCGCCGACCGCAATCGACGACGTGGAGTCGTCATCCACGTACCGAGCCAGCGAACGGACATCGGTGGTTCCATCAGGGTGACAACGGACGACCGCGAATCCATACGGACCCCACCCATCCTCCGGATAGGTCATGTCCACGCTGCACCCGACAAGAACGAGTTTCCCGTCACTCTGAACGAGGATCGAGTGAATGCCCGTCTTGATATCGTCGAACGTGTTCGGTTCATCCGGACCGGTTTGGTCGAACCAGCCGTTTCCCGAACGCGGGAAGATCACGCCATTGGTTCCGAAGGTGGTGTCCAAGGATCCGTCCGCGTTCAGTTTCGCAAGAATGAACTGACGTCCTTCGGAAACCCCTCCCGCGAGGATCTGTCCGTTCTCCAGGGCCACCATATCACGAATGAACTCCAAATCCGAGGCGCTCCCGCCCGCGAACGATTGGAAACCATCTCCATCGAAGGACGGATCCGGAGTTCCATTCTCAAGCAGACGGCCCACGAGGAAATTACCAGCAGCATAATCCGTCTTACGTCCGGCCACAAGAATCGTCCCGTCATCCTGAACACAAGTTGCCGCGAAAAGATCATCGCCCCCGGCATTTCCCGTGAAAACACCACCAGTTCCGAAGCTTGGATCGAGCGATCCCGACGGATCAAGTTGCAAGGACATCGGCGCGAACACCGGATCGCCTTCCTCACCACCGACCTCCGCCAGCAGCACCGGCTTTCTCACCAGCCCCGTCGCCCCCAGAGCGAGGTCGCGCGACGCGATCGATCCATCGGCAATCGCCGCACTGCCCACCGCTCCGTCCGCGATCTTCGTGCGGGTTACGGTGCCATCCGCGAGCATTTCGCTGGTCACTCCGCCCGCTGCCACCGCGGCGGCTTCATGTGCGGCCATCGCGTAGCCGGACGAGGCGATGCGGCGGTCGGGGGACAGCAGTTCGAACGGTCCGCCGGCGGCGGTCGAGAACCACAGCCGCAGCGAGACATCGGCGTTTCCGGTGAACACGGACGCGGGAATCGCCTGCGTCATGTTGGCGAGCGTCGTATCGCCGAGCATCACCGTGTAGTGCCCCTTGCTGACGGGCGCGGTCACCGCGGCGGCCGGTTCGGAACCGGCGGTGCTGGTGCCGTCGTTCGACCAAAGCGAAGTGGAGCCACCATTCGTTACGAGCGCGAACTTGAAATACCCCTCGCCGTCATGGTTCACACCGTTCACCGCGATGCGGCCCTGGTGGTTCATGACGCCGGGAGGATCCACGGCGAGGGACGGCACGCACAAAGAGAGGCCGGCCGCGAGAATGAGGAAAAGGGTTTTCGTTTTCATGACCGTTGGGAGTCAGGGTTTGGAAATGCCGATGATATAGAAGTTGCGCGGTTGCGCCGCCGCCGGGTCTTGGACGATCACGTCGTCGGTGGGCACATCGACCGGCTCCACGGTGCCCACGGGTTCGAAGGGGGAAACGAGGTCCGGGCTCGACAGCAACGTGTAGGTGCGGCCCGGCATCATGCGGTTCAACCGCAGGTCGGTGGTGCCGGCGGCGCGGTCTACGTCCACGATGGTCAGGATGAAACGCGCCGTGGAATCGACCGGCGAGAATCCGCTGAGAAACTCGAAGCGGTTGTCCTGGCCATCGAAATCGGCGTCCACTCCGGGAGCGGCGTCGGCGTTCGGCGGCAGGCCGAAATACCCGACCTGCCAATCGTCATCGAGCCCGTCGCCGGCGTAGCCTTCGAAGTCATCCGTGCCGGTATTGAGCACGGTGAGCTCGAATCCATCGGGATCCGCGACATCCTGCCAACTGCCGTTCACCACCGCCGTCTCGTCCTGATAGACGGTGGCCGCGGTGACCAGCCCGCCGACGCTGATGCCGTCCAGTGCGATGCTGCCCTCGCTCCACGCCACGCCATCGGCCAGCACCGGCAGGACGGATTCGTCATCCATCACCAGTTCCGCCTGCATCTGGCGGGTTCCTCCCTCGTCCACCACCGCGGGGACCGCGGAAACTTCAAGCTCGCGGGGATCATACAGTTGCCCGGTGAAATTCGGGATCACCCGCACGCCACCCGCGCTTTCTCCACCCGGAACACCGGCCACGGCATCGCCCGTCGATCCATCCAATTCAATCCCCGTTCCCCCGACGCGCACACCGCCTCCGGCCGGACACCCGGCGCTTGCCTGCAGCAGCCGGTAGCTCGCGCTCTCGCTCGCCGGCAATGGTCGTGAGAATCCCGCAAGCATCCCCAAGCCCACGACCCCCGTCAGGGCGGCTCCCCCGGTTCTCCATTTCATCACGGCCTCCTTTCCACCGATCACTCCCCGGCCTCATCGGAGATCATCTGGAAATCCGGGGGGCGTCGGCTTGCAATGAGTGTTCTTTCGGGTGCGTGTAGGGCGAACCGCATGATTGCGCCGGTGAACGCCCGAAGTTCCCGGAAGCCACCTTCGCGGTTATCACACTCCACCCGCGTCCGCGATGAAACAACGCATTCCTTGCTCGATCCTCCGCGAATCCTCTCCTTGCCGCGTCAGGCGGCCCACAGTGGGCTAACCAGATCGGGGTAAACGACACACGCGGCCTGCCGGCGTAAAAGCTACGATTCACCGCGCCATGAAATCCTGTGTCCTCACGGCGGCCCAGTCCACCATCCTCTCCGCGGCATTGGCGTCCGCCGCCCACCAGATGGAATATCTGGACCGCGGCCTCATCGCCCTGCGCAGCGGACCCGGCGAGGTGCTCGTGAGCTGGCGCCTGCTCGGCGACGAACCGGCGGACGCGGGTTTCCATGTCTATCGGTCCGACGACGGGGCGGCACCGGTCCGCCTCACCGACTCGCCGCTCACCGGGGCCACGCGCTACGTGGACACGGCCGCCGGGTCCGAACAGGACCACGTCTATCATGTCCGGGCGATCCATGCCGGCGTGGGTCAGCCGATCAGCAAGGGCACCACCCTGCCCGCCGACTCGCCGGTCCAGACGTATTTCCGGATGCCCCTGTTGAAGCCCGCCGACGTTCCGGACGACGGGACCACCGCCGCGCACTCGTTTTCCGCCAACGACGCCTCCGCCGCGGATCTCGATGGCGACGGCGCATACGAAATCATCCTCAAGTGGGATCCCAGCAACTCGAAGGACAACTCCCAGTCCGGCCACACCGGCCGGGTTTACATCGATGCGTACAAACCATCCGGCGCGATGCTCTGGCGCATCGACCTCGGGCCGAACATCCGCGCCGGCGCGCACTACACGCAGTTCATCGTCTACGACTTCGACGGCGACGGAAAAGCGGAGCTCGCATGCCGCACCGCACCGGGGTCGGTCGACGGCACCGGCAGCCCGGTGGCGGACCCCGCGAAATGGCAGAATGCCGGCGGCCCGGCGCGGCCGACGTTTTCGCACGCAACGGACTACCGCAACAGCGGTGGATATGTTCTATCAGGCCCCGAGTTCCTCACCTTCTTCGACGGGGAAACCGGCGCCGAACTGGTGTCCACCAGCTTCATTCCGTTCCGCGATCCGGACAATCTCGACCACAGCCCGACGACCACGCGCATCAAGACGGTCTGGGGCGACAACTACGGCAACCGCATCGACCGCTTCCTCGCCGGCGCCGCCTACCTGGACGGCACGCGCCCGAGCCTGCTGATGTGCCGCGGCTACTACACCCGCACGTTCCTCGTCGCGTGGGACTGGCGCGGCGGCACGCTCACCCGTCGCTGGGTCTTCGACAGCGCCGCCCCCGGCAACAGCGGGTACGCCGGCCAGGGCGCCCACAGCCTTACGGTGGGCGATGTGGACTCCGACGGCAGGGATGAGATCATCTACGGCGCCTGCGCCATCGATGACGACGGCAGCGGCCTCTACTCCACCGGCATCGGACACGGTGACGCGCTGCACCTCTCGGACATGGATCCGGACCGCCCGGGCCTGGAGGTGTGGATGGTGCATGAGACCCCGTCCCAATACGGCGTCCATGGCTCCGAGCTGCACGACGCGGCCACCGGTGCGATCCTCTTCAGCGTCCCCGCCACCGTGGACATCGGCCGCGGCGTGGCGGCCGACATCGACCCGCGCACCCGCGGATACGAGGCATGGTCGTCGCGCGCGAACCTGCACGACGTCGATGGCAACGAGATCGTTTCCAGCCGCCCGAGCCCGATGAATTTCTTCTGCTGGTGGGATGGCGACCTGTTGCGTGAGATGCTCGATGGCACCACCGTCTCAAAGTGGAACTGGACCTCCAACAACGCCACCACGCTGCTGGCGGCATCCGGAGTTTCCTCGAACAACACCACCAAGGCGACGCCCTGTCTGAGCGCGGATCTCTTCGGCGACTGGCGAGAGGAAATCGTGTGGCGCGAGAGCGACAGCTCCGCCCTGCGCATCCACACCACGCCGATCCCGACGGATCTGCGCCTGCCCACGCTCATGCACGACCGGCAGTACCGCCTCGCCATCGCCTGGCAGAACGTCGGCTACAACCAGCCGCCGCATCCGGGATTCTACCTGGGCGACGGGATGGGCACACCGCCGCATGCGGAATTCACCTTCGTCACGCCTCCCGACGCGCCGGAGCCGGTGGCCGGCCGGTTCCCGGCATGGCTCGCCGCCCGCGGACTCGATCCCGGGCTCGACCCAAATCTCGACCACGACGGCAACGGGATGACGCTCTTCGCCGAATACGCCTTCGACCTTCCCGGTCCGCCTCCGCTCCGCATGCGGCAGGATGGCGGCACGCTGACGCTCGACCTGGCGGCCGTGCGCGACGAACTCGACTACCGGATCGAGACAACCACCGACTTTGTCGAATGGACGCCGTTGCTCACCCTCGCGGGAGAGGCCGGTCCGCGCGCGGAAATCGCCCTAACAGGCGGTGAACCCCGTTGTTTCTACCGTGCCGCGGCGCTCAGCGGTCCCGGCGCGCCGGTCCTCACGGAAGTCACCACCACGATGCAGGCCGAGGATGCCGCCTTCAACGGATCGCTCGACAGCAACCACACCGGCTTCCACGGCAGCGGCTTCATCAACTCGGCGGCGAGCGGCTCGTTCATCGAGTGGAGCGGCGTCGATGGCGGCATCGGAGGCGCGGCGACGCTCACGTTCCGCTTCGCGCTCGGCGCCACCGCCGCGCGCACCGGCCGGCTGGTCATCAACGGCAGCGCCCAAGATCTCACATTCGCCCCCACCGGCGCGTGGAACGCGTGGGCGACGATGGATGTGCCCGCCTCATTGCCGGCCGGCCCGGGCAACACGATCCGCCTCGAGACCAACGGCCAGGACCTGGCCAATATCGATGAAATCTCGGTGACGGTGTTTTCCGAAAGTCCCTGAGGCGCGGGCCACGCGGCTGCGGATGGCGGCCCCGAGCAACCGAGGCGCAGCAATTGGCGGCATCTGCTTGGCGTCTTCCCGCCGGAGATCCGATCATGGACCCGGTTGGAAGTTCGGAACCGCGGTGACTTCGGCGGCATGAGAGTTTCGGCAAACGAAACCCGACCGCGATTGAAACCGCGATGCGGTGAACATCCGGCCGGTTCCCTGATGCGATGAAAGCCCGAACCACCACCCGAAACGCCGCCACCGGTCCGGCTGTGAGCGACCGCGATATCCACCCGTTCCGTTCCGCGGGGATCGCGGGACTTTTGGTTTCCGCATGTGTCTGGTGCCTGTTTCCGGCGTCGCTGCGGGCCGGAGGACCGGCTTGGAACGCCACCCATCTCGGAACCTTCTTCGCCACGGACGTGAACGAGAAGGGCCAGATCGCCGGTTACATCCTGAAAAGCGGCGGATACACCCACGCCGCCCTCCACTCGAACGGCAAAGTGACCGACCTTGGCACCCTGCCGGGGGGCGCATCGAGCATGGCGTTCGCGATCAATGACCGGGGCGTCGTCGTCGGGGACAGCCTCAACGCGGACGGCCTCAACCGGGCGTTCCGCTACGAAAGCGGGAAGATGATCGACCTCGGCACCCTTCACGGAGGAGTGGAGAGTTCCGCCCGGGACATCAACAATGCCGGACAGATCGTCGGATGGAGCGTCACCACCCAGCCGGGCATCAGCTATCCCTCTCCGGATCACGCGTTTCTCTACGCGAACGGCCGCATGTCCGACCTTGGGAACATCTCCTCCCTGTTCGGCAATTTCAGCCACGCGGTCGCCATCAACAACTCCGGCGAGGTTGTGGGCTGGAGCATCAACGATTCGTTCGAGACCCACGCGTTCGTTTGCCGCGGCGGAATCATGAACGACCTCGGAACCCTGGGAGGAAGCGAGAGCCGGGCGAACGACATCAACGACGACGGCACCATCGTCGGCTGGAGCTATCTCGCCGGCGATACCGAAGCCCGCGCTTTCGTCGCGGCCCGCGGAACCGCCATGAAGAACCTGGGAAAGCTTGCGGGCGAAATCGGCAGCTCCGCGAAGTCGATCAACCGGAAAGGCGAGATCGTCGGCGGTTCCATCCAGAACGGGCGGCCGTCATTCTACTACTCGCCCGGTCTCGGCCTGCTGCCGATCAACCCGCGTGTCCGAGGCGATGACTGGGAACTTGATGACGCGTTTGTCATCAATGACGCGGGCCAGATCCTCGCGAACGGCGGGCAGGTCTGGACTTCCTCGGGATACTACCTCCTCCAACCGTCACCCAAGGGTCCGGACATCGATGTGATGCGGCCTGCCGGAAACAGTCTTGTGGACGGAAAGTCGAAGATCGATTTCGGCAGCGTGGGCGCCAACAAGTCCAGGACCCTGAAATTCACCATTCGAAACAACGGGCGCTCGAAACTGGCGAAGCTCAGGATTTCCCTAACCGGCAGACAGAAGAGGAGTTTCCTCATCGCGGGCCCTTCGAAAACCTCCCTCGCGCCGGGCTCGTCCACCACCTTCAAGGTGAAGTTCCGGCCTCGGGCGGGTGAAATCCACAAGTCGGAGATCCATATCCGCAGCAACGATCCGAACGAAAACCCGTTCGACATCCGCCTGAAGGGACGGCGCAAAAGCTGACCCGGAGAATTGTTAGGCAAACAGCTCGCGGCACAGCAAACACGTCCGCCCGTCGCATCCGCGCGCCGTACAGTGCTCGCGGCCGTAGAAGATGATGCGCAGGTGGAGCTGGTTCCACTCGTCGCGGGGAAACAGCCGCTTGAGGTCCCGCTCGGTGGTTTCGACGTTCTTGCCGGACGTGAGTTTCCACCGCGTGGCGAGCCGGTGGATGTGGGTGTCCACCGGAAACGCGGGCACTCCGAAGGCCTGTGCCATGACCACGGACGCGGTCTTGTGGCCG
>JACKPZ010000048.1 GCA_024233135.1 Akkermansiaceae bacterium
CTGCTCGATCACGTCGTCGTCACTCCGGTGATCATGCGGACCCTCACGGTTGAGGGAACGCCGGTCGGCCAGGTGTATGTGGAGTTCGCGCCGCCGGATGAGTATGGCGATACCTGGTACTGGACCGATTTCAGCCGGAACTACCCGGAAGGAACGGAGATCACCCTCACCGCGGTGGATCCCTACATCACGTCCACCTATCCGAGCAAAGGCCTGGAATACAGGTTCCAACGGTGGCTGATGGATGGTGTGGAGATCGGCACGGACCCCGAGGTGGCCTTCGTGCTGGACGGCGACCGCACGTTGACCGCGGTTTACGAGGAGGCTCCTCCGGTGATTCTCACACAACCGGAGAACGTGGTCACCACCGTGGGCGGCAGCGCGTGGTTCCACGTCGAATGCTGGCCGTATGGCTACGCCGCGTTCCAGGCATGCCAATGGCGTTTCAACGGAATTCCGATCGCGGGTGAAACCACCAACTCGCTCCTCATCGACCCCGTGGGCGCGGGAGACGTCGGCACCTATGATGTGGTCGTCTACAACAGCAGCGGAGCATCGCTCGTGAGCGATCCGGCCACCCTGGCGATCGTGTCCGGTTCGCTGGTGAATGGTGGTTTCGAGTCGGCGTTCGACGGCTGGGATACGGAAGGGAACGTTCGCGTTCAGCAGTCTGCGGCCGCTCCGGAAGGCATGTGGATCGTCGCCTACAACTCAGGCGATTCCACTCCGGACGGCGTGGTCTCGCAGGCTTTCGCCACGACGCCGGGCGCCGACTACACGCTGACCTATGACGTGGGTGTGCTTTCATACAACACGAAGGTCCAGCGCATCGGTGTCGAAGTCGTGGATGGCATTCCGATCGCCGGCACGAGCCACGAGATCCACGGAGTGGGTTCCGGAATGACCGTGTGGGAAACCCACAGCCTGACATTCACCGCGGTGGACACGGCGACGTGGGTCATCTTCCGCGATGAATCGGTGGAAACCAAAGGGATCGATCTGCTTCTTGATCATGTGCGGGTCGAATGGACGCCGGCTCCGTGATCCGGACAGCCACCTCACCCGACCAGGAACGACCACAACACGCCGGCGGCGATCGCGGAACCGATCACGCCGGCGACGTTCGGGGCCATGGCGTGCATCAGGAGGAAGTTGTTCGGGTCCGACTGGCGGCCGATCATCTGGACGACACGTGCCGAGTCCGGGACGGCGGAGACTCCGGCCGCGCCCACCAAGGGGTTGATCTTGTCCTTGAGGAACAGGTTCATGAGTTTCGCGAACAGGACACCGCCGACGGTGGCGACGCAGAACGACAAGGCGCCCAGCGCGAAGATGAGCAGCGAGTCCGATGTCAGGAACCCCTTGTTCACCATCGTTCCGTCGATCTCGACCATGCGCACCGCCTGGGTGCTGGCGCCGACGGAGAAGCCAAGGAGGATCGTCACGATGTCGATCATCGCCGTTCGCGCCGACTGCGCGAGACGCTCGGTGACGCCGCTCTCCTTGAGCAGGTTTCCGAAAAACAACATGCCCAACAACGCGAGCGATCCCGGTGCGATCAGCGCGCAGATCAGGAACGCGGCGATCGGAAAGATGATCCTCATCCGTCGCGAGACCTCGCGCGGCGGTTTCATCCGGATCTTCCGCTCCGCCTCGGTGGTGAGGAGTTTCATGATCGGCGGTTGGATGACGGGAACCAGCGCCATATACGAATAGGCGGCGATCGCGATCGCTCCCAGCAGGTGGGGCGCGAGTTTGGCGGAGAGGAAAATGGCCGTGGGTCCGTCCGCGCCGCCGATGATGCCGATGGCGCCGGCTTCGGAGGCGGTGAATCCGAGCGCGAGCGCGCCGAGGAAGGTCAGGAAGATGCCGATCTGAGCGGCGGCTCCCAACAGGACGAGCTTCGGGTTGGACAGCATCGTGGAGAAATCCGTCATCGCCCCGATGCCGAGAAAGATGAGGGGAGGGAAGATCCCCTGGCTGACGCCGAAATAGAGGTAGGAGAGGACGCTGCCGGAGTCATAGACGCCGAGCGGCATTCCCTGTGGATAGGGGATGTTGCCGACCACCACGCCGAAGCCGATGGGCACGAGCAACAGCGGTTCGTAGTCCTTGGTGATGGCGAGCGTGATGAAGACGATGCCGACGAGGATCATCGCGGCGTTGCCCCAGGTCATGCCCGCGACGCCCGTCGATTCGAGGAACTGGAAGAGCCGGGTCATTCGAGTTCCACCATTTCCCGTCCCTGGCCCACGGTGTCGCCCGCCTTCACGTGCAGTTTCGCGACCTTGCCCGCACGCGGCGCGGCGATCACGTTCTCCATTTTCATCGCCTCCATCTTGAGCAGCGCGGTGCCGGCCTCGACCGGATCTCCCTCCTTGACGAAAACCTCGAGGATCACCCCGGGGATCGGCGCGGTGATGTGGTCGGCGAATCCGACGGCCCGCAGGTCGGGCGGAGGAGGCGGGTGGCCGACATGTTCGGTGGGGCCGCGCTGCGCGCTGGGCGAGGGCCGTCGTTTCGGCGTTCCCTTGCGGTGGATGCTCTGGATATCGACGACGTAGCCCTCGCCATCGACCTCAAGCTCGGCGCGGTCTCCCGCCAGCGACTTGAGGGTGACGACGTAGTCGTGGCCGTTGACCTTGAGATGGTATTCCTTCATCGCCTTGCCTTTCGTGCGGGTATGGTGGAACCGAGGGAACGGATCCAGAACGCGTTGCGCCACAGGCATTCGGATTCGCAGCGACGGATGGTGATGCGTTGCACGGCGCTTCCGTCCTCGGGCGTGAGCACGTGTTCGAGGACGGTGGCGATGGCGACGGCGCGTTCCCGGTCGATCGTTTCGCGTTCTTCCTCGGCAGCGTCTTCGGCAGGGACGCTCTCCGCACAGTGTTTGCAGATGCGGTCGAGAAGATCGAGCAGGGAGGGCAGACCGGCGATGAACAGGCTCACGAGCGTGAGACCGGCGAAGACGACCAGCAGGCCCGCGATGGAGACGGTGATGCCGCCGTGTTCGAGGATGTTCTGAAGCCGGAAGGAGATGGCCGCGGTCATGATTTGTCAGAGCGGGAGGTTTCCGTGTTTCTTCGCCGGCCGGTTCGCCTGTTTGTTCTCCAGCATGCTGAGCGCCTTGGTGATGCGGAAACGCGTGTTGCACGGGCGGATGATGTCATCGACGTATCCACGCCGCGCCGCGACGTAGGGGTTGGTGAAATTGTCGGCGTATTCCCGTTCCCGCGCGGCGAGTTGTTCCGTGGCGGAGTCGGGATCGGCCGGATCGCGGAGTTCCGAGGCGTAGAGGATTTCCGCGGCGCCGCGCGATCCCATCACGGCGATTTCGGCGGTGGGCCATGCGTAGTTGATGTCGCCGCCGAGGTGCTTGGAATTCATCACGCAGTACGCGCCGCCGTAGGCCTTGCGGGTGATGATTGTGATTTTGGGAACGGTGGCCTCGGCGAAGGCATAGAGCAGCTTCGCGCCGTTGCGGATGATGCCACCGTATTCCTGCACCGTTCCCGGCAGGAACCCCGGGACGTCCTCGAAGACCACCAGCGGAATGTTGAAGGCGTCGCAGAAGCGGACGAAGCGCGCTCCCTTGATGGACGAGTCGTTGTCGAGTGTGCCGGCGAGGTGCGCCGGATTGTTGGCGACGATGCCCACCGAGCGCCCGCCGTAGCGGGCGAAGCCGACGACGAGGTTGGGCGCGAACGAGGGATGGATTTCGAAGAACACACCGTCGTCCACGGTTTCGTGGATCACGTCCTTGATGTTGTAGGCGTGGTTTGGATCCGCGGGGATGATCTGGTCGAGAAACTCGGACATCCGGTCGGGCGGATCGTCGGATGGCAGGGGTTCCGGCGACTGGAGGTTGTTCTGCGGAAGATAGGTGAGCAGGTCCCGCACGGCGTCCATGGCGGCTTCCTCGCTGGCGTATGCAAGGTGGGCGACGCCGCTGCGCGTGGTGTGCACGGCCGCGCCGCCGAGCGTTTCGGTATCGACGTCCTCATGGGTCACGGCTTTCACCACCTTCGGGCCGGTGAGGAACATATAACTCGTGCTTTCCACCATGATGACGAAATCGGTGAGGGCGGGGGAGTAGACCGCGCCGCCGGCGCAGGGGCCCATGATGCAGGAGATCTGCGGGATCACTCCGGAGGCATCGACATTGCGTTGGAAAATGCCGGTGTAGCCGGCGAGGCTTTCGATGCCTTCCTGGATGCGCGCGCCGCCGGAGTCGTTGAGTCCGATGACCGGCGCGCCGTTTTTCATGGCCATGTCCATGATCTTGCAGATCTTCTCGGCCACGGTTTCGGAGAGGGAGCCGCCGAGCACGGTGAAGTCCTGCGAGAAGACATAGACGAGCCGCCCGCCGATCGTTCCGTATCCGGTGACCACGCCGTCGCCGGGGATGACGTGCTCCTGCATTCCGAAGTCGGTGCAGCGGTGGGTCTTGAACATGTCGAACTCCTCGAAGCTGTCGGCGTCCAACAGGTGATCGATGCGTTCGCGGGCCGTCATGCAGCCTTTCTCATGCTGGCGGGCGATGCGTTTCTCGCCGCCTCCGAGACGGGCCTTCGCCCGGAGTTCCGCGAGTTCGTTCAGACGTTCGGCCGCGTCGCGGCGGGCGGCGGGTTGCGGGATGGGTTTGTTCATGGCGTGCCTGCGCCGGGTGGAGCGTGGCATGTCGGAAAACCGGATTTCCTCCATGCCACCATGCGCAGTGTCGCCAAGAGGGCGAAAGTCATCCAGCGGTCCCCTGTGAAACGCTCCGCGTATCTTGCTGTCAGCGTGCGGGGCTTGCCGACAGCTCGAACCACTCGTTCAGACGGGCCTGTGTTTCGGGGCTGATGAACCAGCCGAAGACCGCGGCGATCACGCCAGCGAAGACCACGGTGGCGGACACGACGAGCAGCCAATAGACGATGGCGAGCACCCATCCGAGCGGGTCGAGTTTCCGGTGGATGGCATAGCCCGGCGGGCAGGCGATGCAGCGGAAGCCGAACCAGGCGTTGAGACCGGGGACCAGCAGGGCGAGGATCCACATCCGGTTCATGCCAACGTTCGAAATGCGCGAGATCGTCATGACAAACAAGACGGCCAGCACGACCAGGTCCGCATGGGGCAGAAACGCGTTCATCATCACGTCGCCGAACTTCCGCATGAGGAACGGCGAGGCGGCGCTGATCAACGCGGACCACACGAAGGGGAACCCGAGAACGACGGGAAGATAGATCCTGCGGCGCGCTCCGGGCCAGTCACGATGATGGGAGAGCGCTTTGGCTTTCACCGCACCGCTTGGAGGAGGGAGGAAACCCGGGTCTGGTGACGTGGGGGAATCCGGCGCGGCGCTTTCGCCGTTGCGCTCGAAGAGGCCGTGGATCTGGCCTGCGGGTTTCCAGAGGTCGGTTCCTTGTTTCCACACCATGTCGAGCCGCGGATCGAGAGATCCTTCGACCGCCATTTTACGCAGTTGGGAAAAACCGATCGGTCCGAGGCGCTCGCCTTCACAGGTGTAGTGCCAGACCTTCGAGCGGGCGGACTCCTTGCCGGACTTCGCGCGTTTCTCGGTTTCGCGGAACTTGGCGGCGGCACGTTCGGCGGCTTTTGCCTCTGCTTCGGCCTTGGCGCGGGCGATGTCGGCGGCGCGGGCTTCTTCGAGGGCGCGGAGTTCCGCTTCCGCGGCGGCGCGGGCGTCTTCCGCTGCTTTTGCAACCTCGGCGGCGTGGCGCGCGGCTTCCTCGGCGGCGCGGACGCGGGCTTTTTCCTCGGCCTTGGCCTCGGCTTCGGCGCGGGCGCGGGCCTCCTCGGCGGCTTTCGCTTCCGCAGCGGCGCGCAGTTCCTGTTCGCGGGCGGCCTTGGCCTCGGCGGCGGCGCGGGCGCGGGCTTCCTCTTCGGCCCGGGCTTCGGCGGCGGCGCGGGCGCGGGCTTCCTCTTCGAGGCGCGCCTTGGCTTCCGCCGCCGCCCGTTCTTCTTCGGCAAATTCGGCTTCCAGCGCGGCTTCCTGCGCGGCCTGCGCGGCGACTCGCGCGCGATCCTCCTCTTCCAGGCGGGCCTTCGCCGCACTTTCGCGGGCCTCCTCCGCGGCCTTCGCCTCGGCGGCGGCATGGCGTTTCGCGTCGTCGGCGGCCTTGGCGCGGGCCTCCTCTTCCGCGCGGGCGCGTGCGGCGGCCTCGCGGGCCTCCTCGGCGGCCTTGGCCTCGGCCATGGCATGCAGTTTCGCTTCCTCAGCGGCCTTGGCGCGGGCCTCTTCGTCCACGCGGGCATGGGCGGCGGCCTTGGCGCGGGCTTCTTCGGCGGTTTTTGCCTCGGCGGCTGCTTGGAGACGCGCCTGTTCGGCTGTCTTGGCACGGGCTTCTTCCTCGGCGCGGGCTTTCGCGGCGGCGGCGGCGGCTTCTTCCGCGGCTTTGGCGTCGGCGGCGGCCTGGAGTTTCGCTTCTTCCGCGGTCTTGGCACGGGCTTCTTCCTCGGCACGGGCTTTTGCGGCGGCGGCGCGCGCTTCCTCGGCGGCGCGGGCGTCGGATGCGGCCTGGAGTTTCGCGTGTTCGGCGGTCTTCGCTTTTTCCTCCTCTTCGGCGCGGGCTTCAGCGGCGGCTTTGGCCTTGGCCTCTTCTTCGGCGCGTGCCTTGGCGGCGGCCGCTGCTTTGGTCTCTTCCTCCGCGCGGGCGCTCGCGGCGGCCGCGGCGCGGGCTTCTTCTTCCTGACGTGCCTTGGCCGCTGCTGCGGCGCGGGCTTCTTCTTCGGCTCTTGCTTTGGCGGCGGCGGCCGCACGGGCTTCCTCCTCGGCGCGTGCCTTGGCGGCGGCGGCGGCACGGGCTTCTTCTTCGGCGCGTGCCTTGGCGGCGGCGGACTTGGCCTCTTCGGCGGCCTTCGCGTCGGCTGCGGCCCGGCGGCGGGCATCCTCGGCCACCTTGGCAAGAGCCTCCTCCTCGGCGCGGGCCTTGGCGGCGGCCGCGGCGCGTGCTTCCGCAGCAGCTTTGGCGCGGGCTTCCTCTTCGGCTCGTTGTTTGGCCGCGGCGGCGGCTTTCGCCTCCTCCTCGGCGCGCTCCTTGGCAGCGGCGGCACGCGCTTCCTCCGCGGCCGCGGCTTCGTTGGCGGCCTGGATCTTTGCCTCTTCGGCGGCGGTCGCCCGTTCTTCCTCGTCCGCCCGCGCTTTGGCGGCGGCGGCGGCGCGGACTTCCTCCTCGGCCCTCACCCTGGCGGCGGCGGTCGCCCGGATTTGTTCGTCGGTGAGCGCTTTCGCCGCGGCGACACGGGTTTCCTCGATCACCACATCCAGCTTCGCGCGCTCGGCGGCGAGAAGGTCCGCATCCGTGCCGGCATCTTCCCGGACGAGCCGGGTGGTTGGCGCCGGGCGGTCGTCCTCCTCCGGTCTCCTGAGCGGGCCTGTTTTGGTGGCGGCCTCGCGTTTCAACTTGTTTTCAAGATCCGCCCACGCGCGGGCGGAGGCCCGGGCGCGCTCTTGTTCTGCGGCCTGCAACTCCGCCTCAATCGCGTCGTGGCCGGTTCGGATGCGCGGCCGGCGATTTGTTTCGGGTGACTCGACGGACGTCTTTTCGATTCGATGCGCTTTCCTGCCGTTTGGTTTTTCCTCCGACTTTGGTTTCGTTTTCGGTTTCGGAACCGGATCGAACAACTGTGCGACTTCGTAAACCGGTTGCCAACGCTCCATGCCAGCCGTCCAAACCTGTTTCACCGGGGGCTGCAGCTTCGGATCGGACACTTTGGCCTTCAGTTCGTCCAGCGACACCGGCCCCTGTTGTTCGCCGGTTTGGATGAAATACCACTGTCCTTCCACCGCACCACCGTTCGTCGGCACCGGCGTGCCGTTCGCGCCGGCCAATCCCTCGATATCGCCGGGCTTCTTCCAGTCGTCCATCCCTTCCGCCCACACCATCTCCAGAGGCGGATGGAGCCGGTGGTTCCCCGCCTTGATTTTCAGCTCTTCGAAGCTGACTGGTCCCTGCATCTCGCCGCCGCGAGTGTAGTACCACTCCTTCTGGAGCAATTCGTTCATGCTCGTAAATAATCTAACGGTAGGGAAGCTGTCAAACCATTGATTTTTAAAAAGCTTTAAGCTTTTGGGCGAGAGTTTCCCAAGGTGTTTTTTTGATCGGACGGCCGGGGCCGCGAAATTGGGCTGCTAGAACAGGCAGCGGTCGCTCATCCGGTGCAGCGCCCGGCGGGCGAGGGGGAATGTCTCGGCCAGGAGTCCGAGCAGTTCGCGGGTGTCCGGTCCGATTCCCGAGCGGTTCGAGGCGCTGCGGTACGACTGCCTCGCGAAGGACTCGTAGAATCCGGTATCCGGCGCGCCGTGCCGCCCGGCCCGGTGTTCGAGAAACTCGGGGAACAATCCGGTGAGCACTAGAAATTGATCGCCCGCGGCTACTTCCAGGTGGAAGCGCAACATGCCGTGGGACGATTGGATCACCGATTGGAAATCAACCGCATGGGTGATCCATGCGGGCATGGCGCCCGGCCGGCGGTCCGGACGCGTGTCAAGTTTTTCGACAAGGACGCCGGCGACGTAGTCGGCGAGGTCCGGCTGGTCGATCCCGCCATCGAGAAACGCGTGTCTCACCAGCACATAGAAGTAGAGCGACGGAGAGACCGGCAGGGCGACCGGACTTTCCAGCAAGGCCCGGTGGATCTCCTTGAGATCAAGAATGGCGGTGACCGATTCCGGGTCCGTCCAGAGATGGGCGAGAAGGCTGCCGTCACCCTCCCCGGCGAGGAGGGACTCGATGAACGCCATGTCGGCGGGCGTGACACCCGCACGGGCGGAAGCCAAACGGTGCATCATATTTCCCAGCCTAGCAGAGTGCATGCCACGGCGGCAATGCTGGAGCGCCGTGTTTCTTTGACGATCCATTCGGCGGTGCCATCTTGCGGAATGAGCGCATCCGAAGTGAACGACGACCCCACCCATCTCCGATTCGAACTCATCGAAGATGGGAAAGTCGCTTTCGCGGACTACCTGCGGGAAGGAGAGGTGCTCGAACTCACCCATGTGGAGGCGGATTTGGCACTCCGCGGCAGCGGGGCGGCTGGGCGGCTGATGGATGGTCTCCTTGCCATCGTGCGCCGCCGCGGATGGCGGGTGCGCCCGTTGTGCGGCTACGCGGCGGCCTACATCGAGCGACATCCGGAGCATCATGACTTGTTGGCGTGACTCATGCATGCGCATCCGGCGCGTGAAACGAATTCCGCATTTTTTGCTCCCTCGGTATTGCGCTGCGCCGGCGGGAGCTTAGATTGGAAACGTTTCCTCCGGGCGATTCCGGACGGGAGCATCCACACAATTTCTCCCGGTATCGAAATGAAAACATTGAACCGATTCACATGGTTGACGGTGCTTGGCATCGCGGCGGGTTGCGCGTTCCAGAAGGCCCAGCAGGTGAAAACCGACCGTCTCGCGCGCAAAGCGGCGGGCGAGGGTGGCTACGAACGCACTCATCCGAAGCCCGGCGCACCGGTCATGCCGGCCGCCAGCCCGGCATGACCTGACGACGGTCGGCCGGGAATCAACGATTCCCCATCTCCGGCGTGCGATTTGCTCGATCCGATGTAGGTTGGGCGGGTGCGATTGCTGGTTTCCGGAGCGAATGGCTACATCGGCCTCAGACTGGTCCGCGAGTTGATCGACCGCGGGCACGAGGTGCTGGCGACGGTGCGCGACAAGCGCAGGTTTCCTCTCGACGACTTCGCGGAGACGGACGCGCTGCGCCTCGTCGAAGTTGATTTCCTTGATGAGGTGAGCTGCCGGTCGTTGCCGGGAAACGTGGACGCCGCCTTCTATCTGCTGCATTCGATGGGATCCGGAGCGGGATTCGCATCGAAGGAGGAAACCTGTGCCCTGAATTTCGCCGCGGCGGCGGAGATGAACGGCTGGCGCCGCATCATCTATCTCGGAGGGCTCGGCGCGGATCGCGAACCGTTGTCCGCCCACCTCGCGTCGCGCCGCAATGTGGAGTCCATGCTCGATGCCTGTGGCGTGCCGCTCACGGTCCTGCGCGCGTCGATCATCGTCGGCTCGGGATCCGCGTCGTTCGAGATCATCCGTGACCTTGCGGAAAAACTCCCGTTGCTCGTAACCCCCCGCTGGGTGAAAACCCGCTGCCAGCCCATCGCCATCCGAAACGTGCTCGGCTACCTCGCCGGTTGCGCGGAGGACGACCGCACGGCCGGCCGCACCTACGACATCGGCGGGCCCGAAGTCCTCGCCTATGTGGACCTCATCCGCCGCTACGCGAAGACCCGCGGGCTCAAGCGGTTCTTCCTTTCCACACGCGTGCTGAGCCCGCGCCTCTCGTCGTGGTGGCTCGTGCTGCTGACGAGCACCTCGTTTCCGATTGCCCGCGCGCTGGTCGACTCGATGACTCACGAGACCGTCTGCCACGATGAGGAAATCCGCGGCATCGTCCCCCAGGAACTGCTCACCTATCAGGAAGCGGTGGAGCGGGCCTTGTCGCGCATCGCGCAGAACAGGGTGCCTTCCAGTTGGACCGACGCGCTCGCCGCGGGCACGCTCGATCCCCGGTGCTTCGACGCGGTGAAGGCGCCGGAGCACGGAGTCTATCAGGACACCCGTTCCGTCCCGCTCGACGCGCCCATGGAGGAAGTGAAACGAAGGATCTGGTCCATTGGTGGACACGCCGGGTGGCCCTCGATGAACTGGGCGTGGAAAATCCGCGGCGCGCTCGACAAGATCGTCGGCGGCACCGGGCTCCGCCGCGGACGGAGACACCCGCAGGAACTCCGGCCGGGCGACGCGCTCGATTTCTGGCGCGTGATCCTCGCCGATCGGAAAAAAGGCCGGCTCCTTCTCTACGCGGAAATGAGGCTTCCCGGCGAGGCGTGGCTCGAGTTCTCCATCGAAGATCTGCCGGACGGGCGCCCGGGTCTGCGCCAGACCGCCACCTTCCGCCCCCAGGGATTGTTCGGGCGTTTGTATTGGTTCTCCGTGTTGCCGTTCCATTTCCTGCTCTTTCCCCGCATGATCCGGCGGCTGGCGCAACGTGCCATGCCCTAACAATTTTGACATTGGCCCGGCCCCTGCGGTCCTTTGGGGCATGATGTCCGAACGGATCGGAATCCGCCGCCGCGCCGCCGCGTGGACCGTCATCGGGTGGTCGCTTGTTTCCAATGCGATGTCCGCTTCCGCCGATGGTCCCCTGGCGGGGGAGGAAGTCGCCATCCGCCAGCAGACCGACGCCGTCATCAGCGGCCTCACCGGCCGGATGCGGGCCTTCGGAGAATGGATCGATGGATGCGGTGCCTCCATCGGTGGCGGAGGACTCGCGGATCCATGGATCGGCTCGATCAATGGCGCGCGACTCCTCACGAGCGTGCTCGTGCTGCTTCTCGCATCGGGCGCGGCGTGGGCGCTGGTGCACGGGATCCGCCGCTTCGCCGGGAGGCTCCGCAAACACGGCGACATGACGTGGCCGCGCATGTTTCTATCCGCCGTCCGCAAACCGCTGGCCTTCGCCTTCGTGCTTGTTGCCACCTATTTCTCGGTGGGCATCCTGTTGGATGCGACGGGTACGAAGGGGCCGCGATTTCTCAGCGGCTGCGTCTACGTGGGGCTCGCCGTCGCCGCGTTCTGGCTGCTGTTCCGCATCATCCGCGGCGTGGAGAAGAAACTGCAATCGCTCGCGGACCGCAGCGAAAGCATGCTCGACAACGTGCTGGTTCCGGTGACCGGCACCGCATTGCGCCTGCTCGTGCCGCTGCTGTGCCTGGTCTTTGTCCGCGGCGCCGTCCACTTTCCGGAACACATCGACTGGATGGCCGGCAAATCCCTCGCCATCCTGTTCATCGCGAGCATCGCCTACCTCGTCGTCCGCACCACCAATGTCTCCGTGCGCGCCCTGATGCGGGTGAACCGCATGGACGTCGCCGACAACCTGCGGGCCCGTGAGATCCACACCCAGGCGGCCGTCATCCGCAAGATCGTTGTCGTCAGCACCATCTTCCTCGGCGTCGCCTGCACCCTCATGTTGTTCCAACCGGTGCGGCAGCTCGGCACCAGCCTGCTCGCTTCGGCGGGCATCGCCGGCATCGTGCTCGGCTTCGCCGCCCAGAAAACCCTCGGCAACCTGTTCGCGGGAATCCAGATCGCCTTCTCCCAGCCGATCCGTCTCGATGATGTCGTCATCGTCGAAGGCGAGTGGGGGCGCATTGAGGACATCACGCTCACCTTCGTCACCGTCCAGATCTGGGACGACCGCCGACTCATCCTCCCGATCAATTATTTCATCGAGCATCCGTTCCAGAACTGGACAAGGAAATCCGCGGATCTCCTCAACAGCGTGTTTCTCTACACCGACTACACGTTGCCCATCGATCCGCTGCGTGCCGAACTGAAACGCCTGCTCGATGCAAGCCCGCTCTGGGACCGCCGGGCATGGGTCCTACAGGTCACCGACATGACGCCCGACGCCATGGAAATCCGTTGTCTCATGACGTCGAGCGACGCGCCCAAGGGGTGGGACTTGAAGTGCGAAATCCGCGAGGGATTGATCAAATACATTCAGGAAAAGCACCCAGATTGCCTGCCGCGCACCCGTGCGGAACTGCGGCGTGACGGCTCGGCGGAGCCTACGCTCTCGAGCGCTCAGTAGGGGCGCTCCACAATCACATATCCACCGCTCCGGGGGCGGTAGTAAACGTCGTTGTGCCGATAATAGCGCGTCCCCCTGACGGTGGTGACCTCGTAGCCGTTCGGCAGTTCCCGGATGATTCGATTCGTCCGGCCCCGGTCGTGATGGCGATGGGGATGCGGGTCGCTGACGACGACATATCCACTTCCGCGCGGCCTGTAATACACATCGTCGTGAACATAATAGCGTGTGCCCGAATAGGTGACCACCCTGTGCTGCGGAGGCAGCGTCCGGGTGTAGTATCCGGGGTTCCGGGTGACGGTCGTTACGGAATAGTCCGCGGGGACGACACAGCCGGTCCACGTGAATCCGGCGGCTCCGATCAAGACGGGCAGGAGTTTGAGTTTCGTGTTCATGGTGCCGCCGGATTCGCAGGAACCGGTCCGCACAACCGTGCTTGATGCAAATCGTTGATCCGCAGGAGGATCGGGACGGGTGTGAAAGGTGTGCCGGTGGTTGCGAGTCATGCATTCCGCAGTCGGAAAGCTCCGTCCGGTGCGTTGTGCAATCGTCATGGTTCGATGGGCGGGCTGTCGAACGAGACTTCCACGGTCATGCGGAGGAACGCGCCGGCCGCACCGAAATACCTTCCGCTCACCGGCATCACGCCGCGCGGGTGGTGGCTGGTGCCGGTGACGATGTGGCGGTGGTCGCAACGGTTGCCGGTGGTGGGGTCGAAGCCACGCCAGCCGAGCTGCGGGAAGTAGGCTTCGGTCCACGCGTGGGTCGATCCGCGTGCGGCGCGGGTGGCCGGGCAGTCGAGGTAACCGCTGGCGAAGCGTGCGGCGATGCCGAGGTGGCGCAGGGTTTCCATCAGCAGGGTCGCCACATCGCGGCACGATCCGGTGCCGAGCGAAAGGGTGGTGGCCGGTGTTTGCACACCTTTCTGCTCGCGGCGTTGGTAGCCGATGCGCTGGTGGATCGTCTCCGCCAGATGGTGCACGAATTCCTCAGCGCTCGGAAATTCCTCCGGCCTCGGCAGTCCGTGGATCCAATCCTGCACGGCGGCGGTTTCCTCGGGATACACCGGTGTGAGATAGCCGGTGACGATGCCGTGTTCGAGCGTGTCGTATTCCAGCGGATAGGGATTCGGGCTCTGCGACGGATGGGGCGGATGGGAAGGGTCGAAGAAACGCCGGATCACGGTTTGGGCATGGAAGGTCAGTTCATCTCCCGCGTCGTGGAAGTGGGCGTGGGCGATCGAGTTTCCGAAGATGTCGCGTGTCCATACGATGTCGGCCTCCGGCGAGATTGAGAGATCCAGCCGCTCGACCCTCAGGTCGTGGCCCTCGCGCGGGCGGACGACGAGCCGGTGCGTCTGGAAGGTCACCTCGCGCGAGTAGCTGTAACACGTGCGGTGTGAAATCCGGAGAAGATGGCTGTCGCTCATGACTGGCTGAGGATGGCGTGGTGGGCGAGGTCTTCCGCGGCGAGCGGTTGGAAGTCCTCCGACGTGCACGAAACCTCCATGGATTCCATCTGCATCGCGCCGAAGATCGTGGCGAGCGAGGCGTCGGCCGCGTCGCGACCATGAGCGATGCGGACCAAACCGTTGAGCGGCGCGCGCCGTGTGGGATCGAAGATGAACCAGCGGTTGCCGACGCATGCCTCGAAGCAGGCGTGGAAATCCGGCGGCTCCATCCCGCAGGCGTAGCCGGTGAAATATCGGGCGGGGATGGACATCGCGCGGCACATCGCGATGCCGAGGTGTGCGAAGTCACGGCAGACGCCGGCGCGCTGGGTCACCGTGTCGAACGCGGAGGTCGCCGAGTCGGTGCTGCCGGAAAGGTAGTCGATGTTGTCGTGGATCCAGTCGGCGACGGCCACCGCCTTGTCATAGGGATCGGCGATGCCGTCGAACAGCTTGTCCGCCAGACGGCCGATCCGGTCGGACTGGCAGTAGCGGCTCGGAAACAGATAGGGGATGGCCGTCCGGTCGATCCGCGAGACAGGAACCTCACGGATCTCGTCGTGGCCGATCATTTGCGTGCGGGTTTCCACCCGGACTCGATAGCGGATGGACAGCGAATCCACGTCGCCGGTATCGAGGCGGATGTAACGGTTTTCGCCGGTTTCCAAGGGGAACTCCTCCCAGCTCACTCCCGGGTGCGCCTCGAAGCTCTCGCTGAGGATCGTCTGTCGCGAGGACGAGAGGGCGTGGATGTTGAGAAGCATGGTGCTTCTCTTGAGAACGCGGTAGCGTAGATCGGCGGCGATGTCGAAGGTGCTCACCCGGAAGAGTCCTCCGGGTCCGGGAGATTGCAAACTCTCACAGATCGCCGAGGCCGTCGGCATCGGCGTCGTCGAAGTCCATCTCGCGCACGCGTTTCTTGTCGCGCTGGAGTTCGACCTGTTTGCGCAGCGTTTCGCGCACTTCCATGCTGTTGGAGATTGCGGGGATCGTCAGCTTGGGAGTCGAGCGGTCCGAGGTGTCGAGAAAGATGGAGCCGAGTCCGGTGAGCCGCATCCACCAGGTGCGGAACAACTGCGTGTCCTTCACCCGGTAGAGCTCGATCTCATCGACATGCTGGTTGATCACGCCCTGGGTGATGCGGATGCGTTCGCCGGTGATCTCGAAAACCCGCGTGCGGACCACCAGGAATTTCCAGACGGCATAGGCGAGCGGCAGGACCAGCGCGAGGAACGCGGGAGGGAAAAACACAGCGCCCACCACGATGCCGACCGCGGCCAGGACCGCTGCGGTGAACGGGCCGATGTTCAGCCATTGTGACGAAGTCCCCTTCCAGAGTGTTTCTTCCGCGCTCATTGCCGCGAATCCTGAGTGGGACGCCGCTCACCGGGCAAGTGGAGAATGTGGGGCGGATTGGAATCTCAGCGATGAATCCGTTCGAGAGCCTTCAGCGGGTCCCAGCGGTCGTCACCGCGCAGGACGTTTTGGACCGTATGTTCCGCCGCCGCCTTCGCGTCGAGTTGCTTGGACCAGCCGACGCGTTTGCCTGCGGCCGCGCCGGTTCCTGTGCTCTTGAACTCCGCGTAGAAGGCGGTCTTCTCGGCATCGGGCCGTCCCCAGTTGTGCCAGCCTTCGGGACGAACCACTCCGGACATCGCGGTGCGGAGAAACACCGTGCGGGCATGGTCCCGCCACGGCCGGCCCAGCCATGTCTTCACATCCGGCTCGCCGGTGATCTCGCAATCGGCGAACACCATGCCGTATTCCGTTCCCTCCGGCGTCGATGCGGCGGTGATGTAGCCGTCCTTGCGGCAGTGGATTTCGCAGTGGTCGAAGTACGAGGTGGCCGCTCCGAAGATGAAGTCAACGTGGCCTTCGATGCGGCAGTTTTTGAAATACTGGCGTCCGCGGTTTACCAGCACGGTGTCCTGCCAGCCGAGGAAGCGGCAGTTGGAGAAAATCAAGCGGTCTCCATCGGCGCGCAACGCGAGCGCCTGGCCCACCGGTCCCGCGCTGTTCTCCAGTGTCAGGTTTTCAAGGATCATGCCATCGCCGTCGATCTGGACGGTGGCTGTGGCGAAGGTGCCGATCGGCTTGCCGTCCGGGCCCGGCATGTTGGCATGCATGTGATGACGGATGATCGTGGTCTCCGGGTCCTCGCCGTGCAGTACGATGTTGCCACGCTCCCGCTGGACGTAGACGCGTTCTTCGTAGACGCCGGGTTTCACCAGGATCAACCATGGTCTCCGGGTGCCGTTCGCCCGGCGCATGTCCGCCTTTGCCACCGCATCCTGCACCGATCGGAAGTCGCCGCTGCCGTCGGTCGCCACCACTGCGTCGGGCTTGCGTTCCCCAGCGGCGCAAAGAGCGGGGAGGAGCGAGAGAAGGAGGGCGAGCAGTCGTTTCATCGGCGGCATGCTCCCAGCGCGCGCCCGGCACCGCCAGTCACAAGATCGGAGTAGTCCTCCGGCCGCGCGGAAACAAAAAAGCACCCGGGCGTTTCCACCCGGGTGCTCTTGAAATACCAACCGATGAAAAAATCGGATCAGCGGGAGTAAAGCTCGACGATGAGCTGCTCGTTGACGAGCGGGTCGATCTCCGAGCGCTCCGGCACGCGGGACATGGTGACCTCGAGCTTGTCCTTGTCGACGGTGAGCCAGTCGGAGCCGGGCATCGCCTGGGTGAGGTCGGTCATGCGGACCGCGAGTTGCTGCGAGGAGGGCTTGGCGCCGACCTTGATGACGTCGCCGGGTTTCACCTGGCAGCTCGGGATGTCGACCTTGCGGCCGTTGACGGTGACGTGGCCGTGGCAGACGAGCTGGCGGGCGGCGCGGCGGGTGTTGGCGAATCCGGCGCGGTAGACGATGTTGTCGAGGCGGGATTCCAGCAGTTGCAGCATGATTTCACCGGTCACCCCGCGGCGGCGGGCGGCTTCTTCATAGTATCCGCGGAACTGCTTTTCGAGCACACCGTATTGGAAGCGGAGCTTCTGCTTCTCGCCGAGGGCGACAGCATACTCGCTCTTCTTCTTGCGGCCGGCGCGCACTCCGTGCTGTCCCGGCGGGAAATTGCGGCGTTCGAACGCCTTGGAAGGACCGAACAGCGAGACGCCGAAACGACGGCTCAGCTTCGTGGTGGGACCTGTGTAACGTGCCATAACGAAATTCTAGGAAAGGAGTGGGATTACACGCGGCGAGCCTTCTTCGGACGGCAGCCGTTGTGCGGGATCGGGGTCACGTCGCGGATCGACAGGATCTCCAGGCCGAGGCCTTGGACGGCGCGGACGGCGGACTCGCGGCCGGAGCCGGGGCCCTTGACGCGGACATCGACCTCCTTGAGGCCGTGGCCCATCGCCTGGCGGCAGGCGTCCTGCGAGACGATCTGGGCGGCGTAGGCGGTGCTCTTGCGGGAGCCCTTGAAGCCCATCTTGCCGGCGCTGGACCATCCGATGGCGTTGCCGTTCATGTCGGTCACGCTGACGAGCGTGTTGTTGAAAGTGGCGGTGACGTGGACGACGCCGCGGGTGATGTTCTTCGATCCCTTGGCTTTGTGGATCTTGATTTCCTCCTCTTCACCGGCGATTTCGGCGAAGATGTCGCGTTTGGCTTCCTTCTTGGGAGCTTCCGCAGGCGCCGGCGCTTCGGCAGCGGCCGGGGTTTGGGGTGCTGGAGCTTCTGTGGGCTCAACCGGCGCCGGAGCGGCGGAATTTTGTGTGGTTTCTTCTTCGGACATGTGTCGGGATCGTTCGATGGATTAGCGCTTCACGCCCACGGTCTTCTTCTTGCCCTTGCGGGTGCGCGAGTTGGTGCGGGTGCGCTGGCCGCGGACGGGAAGGCCGCGCTTGTGGCGGATGCCGCGGTAGCAGTTGATGGAGGTGAGGCGCTTGAGCTGGGCCTGCTTCTCGCGGCGCAGGTCGCCCTCGACGAGGACACCCTCGGTCTGGATCACCTGGGCGATCTTGACGAGCTGGTCTTCCGTGAGCTGGCCCGTGCGGGTGTCGGGGTCGATCCCGGCATGCTCCAGCACCTTGGCGGCCGTCGAGCTGCCGATGCCGTACATGTAGGGGAGAGAAGCCTCGATGCGCTTCTCGTTTGGAATTTCGATGCCTAGGATGCGTGCCATGTTGTGCGTGGGTTCGCGTGTGCGCGGAAAAGTGCCAGGAGTCCTTGGAGGTCCCGCGGGGCGGGTGGTTTAGCAGACGATCGGAGGCTGGCAAGCCGGAAATCGAAATTTTCCGGCGCTTTCGAAAAACGCCCGCGTCCGGCGCGTTGATCCCTTCTGGACAAAACAAAGCGCCTCCCTAGCTTCGCTTCGTTGCCGCATCCTATGGAAACCACGATCGACCCCGCCCAGCAGCTTCCGCCCGACGACGTCGCCGCCATCGACCAACTGGGAGAAACCTACCGGCGCTTCCGGGCGGAGCTCGGAAAAGTCATCGTCGGCCAGGACCAGGTGATCGAGGAACTGGCGATCTGCCTGTTCGCCCGCGGCCACGCCCTGCTGATGGGGGTGCCGGGGCTCGCGAAGACGCTGCTGGTTTCCTCGGTGGCCCAGACCTTCGACCTTTCGTTCAATCGGATCCAGTTCACGCCGGACCTGATGCCCGCCGACATCACCGGCACCGACATCATCCAGGAATCCGGCGTCGGCGGCCGCCGCGAGTTCGAATTCGTCAAGGGGCCGGTCTTCGCGAACATCGTGCTGGCGGATGAAATCAACCGCGCGCCCGCGAAGACCCAGTCGGCCATGCTCGAGGCGATGCAGGAAAACAAGGTGACCGTGCTCGGCCAGACCTACACGCTGCAGCCGCCGTTCTTCGTG
>JACKPZ010000049.1 GCA_024233135.1 Akkermansiaceae bacterium
CCCGGCGGGCAGGTGGCGAGGTCGGGCTCGACCATGGCGGAGACGGTGTGGAGCGAGTCCGGGTTGAGGGCGTTGAGGAAGCCGCCGTCGGTGTCGTCCGGGTTTTCGGCGGTGAAGAGGCGGTCGTAAAGACGCACCTCGGCCTCGATGCCGGTGGCGGCGTCGACCCAATGGATGGCGGCCTTGCATTTCACGCCCTCGGGGGCGTCCTTGCCGACGGTGCCGGGCAGGATGCGGGCGCGGACGAGGGTGACCTTGCCGTTCCCGTCCTTTTCGAAACCGGTGCACTGGATGATGTGGCCGCCGCGCAGGCGGACGTAGCGATCCGGCCCGAGACGGAAGAACTTGCCGGGAGGGTCCTCCATGAAGTCCTCGTGTTCGATCCACACTTCCTTCGAGATCGGCACCGGGCGCTCACCCATGTCCGGGTTCTGCGGGTGGTTCGGGATGGTGGCGCTTGCGAGCGGTTCGTCGCCCCAGTTTTCGAGGACGACGCAGAGCGGATCGAGCACGGCCATGCGGCGCGGCGCCTCGCGGTTGAGGAAATCGCGGACGTCGAATTCGAGCAGGGCGACGTCGGTGGTGCCGTTGAACTTGGTGATGCCGACGCGTTTGCAAAAGTGGCGGATGGCGGCCGGCGGGTAACCGCGGCGGCGTAGCCCGGAGAGCGTGGGCAACCGCGGGTCGTCCCAGCCGGACACACGTTTCTCCTGCACGAGCTGGAGCAGCTTGCGCTTGCTCATCACGGTGTAGGTGAGGTTCAGCCGGGAAAACTCGATCTGGCGCGGTTTGGCGGGCACCGGACAGTGGGCGATGAACCAATCGTACAGCGGCCGGTGGTCCTCGAACTCGAGCGTGCACAGCGAGTGGGTGATGTGCTCGAGCGCGTCCTCCAGCGGATGGGCGAAGTCATACATCGGATAGATGCACCATTCGCCGCCGGTGTTGTGGTGCTCGGCATGCATGATCCGGTAGAGCACCGGGTCGCGCAGGTTCATGTTGGGCGATGCGAGGTCGATCTTCGCGCGCAGCACGCATTCGCCGTCCTTGAAATCCCCCGCCTTCATCTTCGCGAAGAGTTCGAGGTTTTCCTCCACCGTGCGGTCGCGGTACGGAGACGGGGTGCCGGGCGTGTTCACGTCACCGCGGGTGGCACGCATTTCCTCAAGCGTCTGGTGGTCCACATAAGCCTTGCCCTCCTTGATGAGATGCACGGCGCAGTCGTGGAAAAACCCGAAGTAGTCGCTGGCGAAAAACAGGTTTTCGCCCCAATCGAAGCCGAGCCAGCGGACGTCCTCCTTGATGCTCTCGACGTATTCGGTTTCCTCCTTCTCCGGGTTCGTATCGTCGAATCGCAGATGGCATTTCGCTCCGCTTTCCGCGTTTTCCAACGCGATGCCGAAGTTCAGGCAGATCGCCTTGGCATGGCCGATGTGCAGGTAGCCGTTCGGCTCCGGCGGAAACCGGGTGATCGTCGTGGCGTGTTTGCCGGAGGCAAGGTCGTCGGCGATGATCTCGCGGATGAAGTCGAGTTTGGGAGAGTCGGAGTCGGACATGGAATTGGGAGAGGAACCACGAAAGTCAGAGGATGGCACGGCGGTGATGGATGTAGGCGCGCCGGTGACGGCGCGAATGCGGGGCGGCGGGAGTTTTCAGGAAGCAGGCCATCTTTTCAACGCGTTCTCACGAACGCGCCCACGTTAGGCCCGGTTTCCCGTTTCACTTCGCCAGTTCGAGAAGCAGGGATTGGTTGAGGCGGATGCCCGCTTCGAAATTCTCGACCGGGAAGTTCTCGTTGGGCGAGTGGACCTGGGCGTCGGAGAGGGCGAGGCCGAGCAGCAGGGTGTCGGCGCCGAGGATGTCGCGGAAGGTCTGGACGATCGGGATGCTGCCGCCCTCGCGGATGAGGACCGGCTCGGCGTCGAAGGCGTTGCGGAGCGCCGTCTGCGCGGCCTGGCCGAAGGCGGAGTTCGGATCGGTGATGTAGGGTTTGCCATCGTGACCGGTGACGACCTCGATTTCCACGCCGGGCGGGCAGTGCCACTCGAGGTGGTTCACCACCTTGTCCATGATGTCCTTGGGATCCTGGTCCGGCACGAGGCGGAACGAGAGTTTCACGAAGGCCTGCGAGGGAAGCACGGTCTTCGATCCCTCGCCCTGATAGCCGCCGCCGATGCCGTTGACCTCGGCGGTCGGCCGTGCCCAGGTGCGCTCGGCGGAGGTGTAGCCGGGTTCGCCGAAGAGCCCGGGCGAGCCGGTGACTTTCAGGAAATCCGCATCCGCCACGCCGGGGACGTGCGACCACATGTGGCGCTCCCAGTCTTCGAGCGGGCGGACGGCATCGTAGAACCCATCGATGGCGACGCGGCCGTCCAGCGCGTGGAGCGAGGAAACAAGGCGGGCGATGGCGGCGGCGGGATTGGCCACGGCGCCGCCGAAGAGGCCGGAATGCAGGTCCTGCTTCGGCCCGCGGAGGATCGCCTCGCAGCAGGCGATGCCGCGCAGCCCGTAGCCGAGCGTCGGCACGCCGGGCGCGACCATCCCGGTGTCCGAGATGGCGACCACGTCGCAGCGAAGCTCGTCGCAGTGGTGGAGCAGGAAACTGGAGAGGCTGGGGCTGCCGATCTCTTCCTCGCCTTCGAACAGGAAAATCAGGTTCACCGGCAGGCCTTCGGTTTCCTTCAGCGTCTTCTCGACCCCCAGCACGTGGGCGAACATCTGGCCCTTGTTGTCGGTGGCGCCGCGCGCCCAGATCCGCCCGTCGCGGATCTCCGGCTCAAAGGGCGGGCTGGTCCAAAGTTCGATCGGGTCCACCGGTTGGACGTCGTAGTGACCGTAGATCAGCACCGTGCGCCGGCCCTTGGCGTGCTCGTTGCGGGCGATGACGACCGGGTGTTTCGGCGTTTCGTGCAGCTCCGCGGCGAGGCCCATGGCGCTGAGTTTCTCCACCAGCCAGCCGGCGCAGGCGCGGACGTCATCCGCATGCCGCGAGTCCGTGGAAACGCTCGGAAACCGGAGGAACGAGAACAGTTCTTGGAGGTCGGGGGTCACCCCGCAGATCGTCCACATGTCGGCCCCGATGGCAAGCGCCACGCGGTCCGATCGGCGGCCATCCGGGGACATTCCCGGCCGCCGCGGGAATCGGTGGTTGCCATGGGCACCCCGCACGCGATGCTGGGGACGAAAACATGGCAAGCAACGACCCCATTTCCGGCCAGCATCCGCTCGCCGTGCTCATCGACGCCGACAACACCACGCCCTCGAAGATCGGCGGACTGCTCGCCGAAATCGCGAAATACGGGGTCGCCAGCGTGAAACGGATCTACGGCGACTGGACGAAACCGAACCTCGGCGGCTGGAAGGACGAGCTGCTCAACCACTCGATCCAGCCGGTCCAGCAGTTTGCCTACACCAAGGGCAAAAACGCTACCGACATCGCCATGATCATCGACGCGATGGACCTGCTCTACACCCAGCGTTTCCGTGGTTTCTGCCTGGTGACGAGCGACAGCGACTTCACGCCCTTGGCCGCCCGGATCCGCGAGCAGGGGCTCATCGTTTACGGCTTCGGCGAGGAGAAAACACCCGCGCCGTTCCGCAACGCCTGCGACAAGTTCGTCTTCCTTCATCTGTTGGAAACCCCGGACGACGACGACGGCGCCGCCCCGCCCGAGCGGAAATCGACCAAGGAGCTGCGCCAGGACGGCAAGCTCATCCGCCTCGTCGATGACGCGATCGCCTCGTCCTCCGACGACAGCGACTGGGCGACCCTCAGCCACGTCGGCCAATACATGAACAAGCAGTCGCCGGAGTTCGACCCGCGGAACTACGGCTACGGCAAACTCTCCGCGCTCATCGACGCGATCGGCCTCTACGAGACCGACCGCAGCCGCGGCAACCATCCGGCGATCCGGAGGAAGGCGAGGAAGTGAGGCATTTCACCCCATCGCCTTCTGCATCAGCTCGTTCATGCGGCGCACGGTTTCGCGTGCGTCGTCGAGCAGGCCGGCGGAGATGAGGGCGTTGTCGAGGAGTTGTTGGGAAACGAGTTTCGCGACGTCCGGGTTCGCCTTGCTCGACTCGGCGAGTTTTTTGACCAGCGGGTGGCGCGGGTTGATCTCGAGCTCGACCTTCACCTCGTCTTTGAAGTTCTCGTCCATCGCCTTCATCATCTGGCGCATCTGCGGGCTGAGGCCGTCGGTGGGGACGAGAGCGATCACCGGGCTGTCGACCAGCCGCTTGCCGGGGGCCACGGAGGTCACCTTGTCGCCGAGCTCTGTCTTGAGGAACTCGCAGAGCTCCTTGGTTTCCTCCTCACCCAGCGCGTCGCCGTCGACATCCTGGTCCGCGAGATCCACGCCACCGTGGCGCACGGAAACGAGCTTCTTGCCGTCGAACTCGGCGAGTGAGTCGGCGACATATTCATCAGCGGCGTCGAAGAAATAGATCACCTCGAGGCCGCGCGCCTTGAAGGCCTCGAGATACGGACTGCTCTCGATCTGCTCGCGGCCGGCGCCGGCCAGATAGTAGATCTCCTCCTGGCCGTCCTTCATGCGGGACACGTAGTCGGTGAGGCCGCAGACGGAACCGGGATCGGTGAGGGAGGATTCGTAGCGCAGCAGTTTCGCGAGCTGCTCGCGGTTCGCGTAGTCGGTGACGACGCCTTCCTTGAAGAAGCGGTCGAATTTCTGATAGAAACCGCGGTATTTCTCCGGATCGCCCTCGGCCTCCTTCTCGAACATCTTGATCACGCGTTTCGAGATCACGGTGCCGATCTTGCGGACGAGCGCGCTGTCCTGCATCGACTCCCGCGAGATGTTGAGCGGGATGTCCGCGCTGTCGACCACGCCCTTCATGAAGCGCATCCACTCGGGAAGCATGTCCTTGGGCGAGGGATCGATCATCACCTTGCGCGAGTAGAGGGCGATGCCGCCGTCCACCTTGCCGAAGCCCATGCGCTCCGGGTTTTCCGAAGGGGCGAAAACGAGGGCGTTGATGGCGAGCGGGGCGTCCGCGCTGAAGTGCAGGCGGTAGGCCGGCTCGTCGAATGCCTTGCAGGCGAACTGATAGAACGCCTTGTATTGCTCGTCGGTGACCTCGGACTTGTTCTTGAGCCACAGCGCCTCGACTTCGTTGACGCGCGTGCCGTTGAGGAAGATCGGGAAGCCGACGAAGTTGCTGTAGCGCTCGATGAGGCCCTTGACGGTGTATTCCTTGGCGAAGTCCTTGCAGTCCTCCTTGAGGTGGAGCGTGAGTTTCGCGCCGCGGTCGGCGTTTTCCGCCGGCTCGATCTCGTAGCCGCTGGTGCCGTCGGAGGTCCACGTGTTGCCACCGGTGCCGACACGCCAGCTGTGGGACGTGACGCTCACCTTGTCCGCCACCATGAAGGCCGAGTAGAAGCCTACGCCGAATTGGCCGATCATGTTCGCCGGCGAGCCGCCGCTTTCCTTCATCGCCTTGAGAAACGCCTTGGTGCCCGAGTGGGCGATGGTGCCGAGGTTTTCGACAAGCTCGTCATGGCTCATGCCGATACCGCGGTCCTCGATGGTGATCGTGCCGGCCTCCTCGTCGGTGGTGATGCGGATCTCCAGCTCGGCACCGGCCTGATGGATATCCTTCTCGGTGCTCTCGATGTGGCGGAGTTTCTCCATCGAGTCCGACGCGTTGGAAATCAGCTCGCGGAGGAAGATCTCCTTGTCCGTGTAGAGGGAGTGGACGACGAGATCGAGAAGCTGCTGGATCTCGGCCTGGAACGCGTGTTTTTCGACGGTGGATTCGCTCATTTCGGGAAAATTCGGGTTCGAACGGCGCGGAAAATACGCACGACGCCCCGTCTGTCAAAAGCGGAAGTGGGCGGATCCGCCGCACCTCGGGGCTCAGCGGCTTTCGCCGATGTCGAGGAACGGATGATATCCATCGACCACCGGAACTTCGTCGAGCCGCACGCCGCGCGCGCTTTCCACCACGATTCCGGACGCCGGATGGCCGCCGGTTTCGAACACGATCCCGTCGGTGCGGGCGGGGCTAGCGAGGGCGACCTCGACGCTTTCCCTGCCCGCAGGCACGGTGGCGAGGACCCCGCCTTTTCGGACGTCGCGGATCACCAGCTCCGGCCGTTCTCCGGATGCGGAGGCGAGCCGCAGGACATCGACGAACCACCGCGGCGCGTCCGCCGGGGCCGCGGGCCTGCCATCGACCACTTCGACCGGACTCCCCTCCCATGCATCGCGGTAGCGGGCGGTGGTGAACGCGGGAAGTTTCTCCGCCGGGCGGTCCAGCCCGAGGTGCGCCGCGATCATCGCCTTTTCCTCCGCCGCGCCGACCTCGCGTTTGCCTTCGTAGTAGTTGTAATACGCCATCTCGCGGCCGGACCACGCATGGCCCTCGCGATAGTCGCCGGAGAACGGCACCAGCAGGTCGATCCATGCAGCGATCTTGTCGCGCTCCACCGTGGTGAGCTCCGCGCCCTCGTGCCCGGCGTCCAGCATTTCAAGCAGCTTGCTGCGCGCCGCACCCGCGGAATAGGGAGGGATTTCGGTGGGCCGGGACATCTTGCTGATCCAGTTCACCGGGCCGCGTGCCGGGTCGGCGCGGTAGTCGCCGCGGTCGCCGCGCCCGGCGCCGGTTAGATTCAGATAGGATCGGGTCCAGCGGCGTTGGTTGGTGTCCGCGTCGTCCACCGGCAGGCCGCGCAGGTCCATCCTCTCCGGGTCCGCGCCGTCGTGGCAGGAGACGCACTTCGAGTCGAGGATCGGCTGGATTTCCCTGGGAAAACTGAAGCCCCGCGCCGGCCCGTGGAAGGGCTGGAGTTTCTGTGCCGCGCGTTTCCACGCCAGCGTCTCCTCGGGATGATAGGGGTGCTGGTTGCCGTTGGTCTTGTCGTGGCAACCGGCGCAGCCCTTCGTCTCACCCGGCCGCAGGGTGTCCCACGTGCGGGAGGTCTGGATCACCTGGCCCTTGTCGTCGAGCACCTGCAGATAGATCGACTCCATCGCCGGCACCTCGAATCGCGCGGAACCATCGTCCTCGATGTCCACGTCGCCGAGGATGCGTTTCACGTCCCACGTGCCGTTGCCGATGGCCACCGGCGAGCTGTTGAGCGCTCCCCCGCCCTCGCCGCCGTTGCCCGTCATGCCCACGCCGGCGGCGCGGTAGTCAAGAGCGACGACGCGGATCTTCTTCGCCGCCCCGCGTTCGATGCCCTCCAGCCCGACTCCCTGATAGACATCCTTCACGTAATAGGTGCCGGTTTCCTTGCTGTAGTCGATCTCCTCCGGGATCGTCTTCACCTCCGGCTTCCGACCGAGCGTCACCATCCGGGCGATATCGAGATCGCGGGACGCGTGGAGCAGTTCGCGCCCGCCGTCCGCGTCCATCCAGTAGAGCGCGAAACGTTTCCCGCCCTCCATCCGGCAGCTCACGAGGAACTCGTTTTCGGAAAACGGAAACGGATAGCGGAACTGGTCGCCGTCCTGCATCGCCCGGTCGACACGCTCGTAGGGATGCTCGCGGCTCGGCGCGATGAAACTCATGCCGCGGCCCTCGTCGCGGCCCTCGTTCGTATCGAGCACCACGAGTTTCCCCTGCTGGTGGGTGTGATGGCCGGCGGCGACGGCCATCGCCTTGTGCGATCCGGGAATGCCGCGGGTGTGCAGCAGCGAGGTGGGAAACCATGAATTCCCGCCGTAGAACGCGCGCTGGTCCTTGCCGTCCGGCCGCATCGAGAACACCGGATGCGGGAAATTCTGCCCGCGGTCGTTGTAGTCCCAGCGCGTGTAGGTCACCCGGCCGTCCGCCATGAGCTGCGGATAGAGCGCGTGCACCTGATCGATCGCCAGCCGCCGGATGTTCCGCCCATCCGCATCCATCCGATAGAGATTGCTGATCTCCGTCCACCAGCACGGCACGCTCTGCTCGGGGCGCGTCGAGGTGAAGATGATGCCGCCGTCCGGCAGATAGATCGGTTCGTAGTCCGCCCGGCCGAGGCCCTCCGTCAGTTGCCGGCAAGCGCCGTCTTCGACGTTGTATTCATAAACGTGGTAGTCATCGAGGCGGTCGGATTTCTTCCACGCGAAGAGCAGTTTCCCGCGGTCGAAGGAAACATCCACGTCGCGCATCATCCCGCGCGGATCGTCGATGAGCACCTTCGTCGTCCCGAAGAGCGGATCGTTGCTGAAATCGAGCACCGACAGGCGCGCGCCCGGCTGGAAAAAACGTTCGTTGCGCGCGTCCGAGAGCCCTTCGGTGTAGCCGATGAAACTCATCCGGTAGGCGTGACCCTCGGTGAACGCGATCGGCCCCCACTCCTTGAGCGTTCCGGCGATGCGTTTCTCGCGCCGCTCGGTCGCGAGGCGGAGGTAGGTCTGCAGCGTGGGAGCGGATTCCGTCGCAGAGAGTTTCTCCACCAAACGCCGCGTCAATTCCGCCTCGCGTTCCGCCAGCAGGATGCCGGACGCCTCGTCGCCGAGATCCTGCCGCAGCCAGTCCGCGAACACGGGAAGATCCGCGGAGAAGGCGCGCCAGCGTTTTTCCATCCGCCCATCTTCATCAGCCACGATCCGTTGTTCGCGATGGAGACGGTCGATCCACCCGCCCGCATCGGGTTCCGCGCCACGGGCGGTCATCGACAGGACGAGGGCGGACAAAAGAAGATGCAGCGGCCGGAATCTCATGGAAGGGATGCCGGGATACGTCCCGCGGCCCCGTTTCCTTGCGGCATCGATTCGATTGGCAATTCGCGCGCGGGCTGGCAGCTTGCGCGGGTGCCCGACTCCTCCCCCATCCTGCGCGCCGACCGCTTGGTGAAACGCTTCGACTCGTTCACCGCGCTCGACGGGCTTTCGTTCGAGGTCGCGCCCGGCGAGTCACTCGGACTGCTCGGCGTGAACGGTGCGGGGAAAACCACCGCCATGAACCTGCTGCTCGGGCTCACCACGCCGACGTCGGGAACGGTCGAGGTCTTCGGCATGGAGTTCTGGGAACACCGCACCGAGATCCTCCGGCGGATCAATTTCTCCTCCGCCTACACCAACCTGCCGTCCAACCTGCTCGTCTGGCAGAACCTGCTCGTTTTCGCCCGCCTCTACCGCGTGCCGCAGCCGAAACAACGCATCGACGAGCTGCTCGAGCTGCTCGACATCACCCACCTCCGCAAGTCCGTCACCGGCCGCCTGTCCGCCGGCGAGTCGACCCGCGTGAACCTCGCCAAGGCGCTGCTCAACCAGCCGCGACTGCTCCTGCTCGACGAGCCGACCGCCTCGCTCGACCCCGACATCGCCGACCGCGTCCGCAAGCTGCTCCGCAAACTGCAGGCCGAGACCGGCATCTCGATTCTCTACACCTCGCACTGGTTGGGTTGAGAATTCACAAGCGACTGTCCCGGCACGAAGTGCAGGGAGAACTCCACCCTCCTATCCTTGTGGACGGTGATCCGCTCCACCAGATTCTCAATGATGTCCCGTTTCCGATCATGATCGAGGTCGGGCCATTCCTCCAGAAGCGTTTCTCCCTCTTTGATCACCTCTTCCTTGCTCACGTTTTGTGACCGCAGGATCCGGATCTCTTCCTGCAGATTGGCGATGGTCTCGACGAGCTGCTGCTTCTTCTCGTTCAGGGGACCGAACTTCTCCCGGAACTCGTCCAACCCGATGGCTTCCTGCTCGTACAATTCGTAGAGCCGGTCCTCCCGTTTCTGGGCCTTTTCCAGATCCTTCCGGGTCTTTTCGAGCAGGACCTCCCGGTCCTTCGCATCGTCCTCCGTGGTGTCGAGGTAGGAGCCGACCTCGTCCTCGGACACAAGGAACCCGCCAAGCTGCTCCACGAAGAGTTCCTCCAGATCGTCCTTGGCGATCTTGCACGCGCATTTGGTGCACCGGTATTTGTCCCACCCGGTCTGTGGGTAAAGCTTCTGGGTTCCGCCGCAGTGCCCGCAGTAAACCAGCCCGGAAAACAGGTAGGTAGGCTTCTTCCGCCGAACCCGGGTGTATTTCGATTTCACGTCCGCGAGGATCCGGTTGCAGTCCTCCCACAGGTCCTCATCGACGATCGCTTCCACGGGAAGCCGCACCCATTCGTCCGCCGGCTTGAGAGTCCATGCCTTGTTCTGACCCTGGGACTTCGTATGGTTCGCCAACCTCACCCCCTTGGCCGTCGTGTCTCGGATCAACCGCTCGACGCTCATGTCCGTGAAGGGTTTCCCACTTCGGGTGCGGTAGCCCCGCTCGTTCAGGATCATTGCCACCGGTCTTTTGTGCCGCTCCTTGCGGTAGAGTTCATAGATCAAACGCCGGACCGGAGCTTCGTCCGGATGGGGCACCAGCTCCCCATCCACCCAGTGGTATCCATAGACCGTTTGTCCGCCGGTCGGCTTCCCCAGCTTCGCACGGACGGGAACGGAGGCGGCGATCCGTTCCGAGATTTCCTCCCGTTCCCACTGCGCCATCGCAGCCACGATCGTGAAAAAAAGCCGACCCGCCGGGGTCGACGTGTCGATCGATTCCTGGAGCGAAATCAGGTCCGCTCCATGCTCGCGGAACTCCTCGGAGAACTCGAGCAACTCCCGTGTGTTCCGGGCGAGTCGCGCCAGCTTTGAGAACACCAGCGCCTGAACGTGCCCCCTCTTCACATCCTCCAACATTCGCTTGGCCTCCGGGTGATCTCGTACCGATTTACCGCTCACCGCATCGAGCCGATATACCTCCACCACCCGCCAGTCCTTCGCCTTCGCAAACGATCGTGCCCTCTCTTCGTGGTGCCGCGGGCTCTCTCCTGCAACCTGCTCTTCGGTGGACACTCGGAGCCAGATTCCGATTCGCCGATGTTCCTTCCGCTCCATGGTGGAGGGCACCATAGGCCCCTGAAGGCCACTTGTAAATACTCCACGCTTCTTTGCATGCGTTCGCCAAATCACAACGCTTGGGAATCGGAGATTCCCGTAATAGAAGGGGTTACGGGGGAGCGGACCCCAGCCATGCTTCACGCCCACGCCATGGTTTCCGCCCCCCGTCAATCTCCCGCGAGAGCGCCGATTTTGGTACAATGGGAGGGAACCCGTTCCTTTCGCGGATGCCCTTGGCGGCATCCGCCGCAGGGATCCCGATGGGGCACAACCCTACCTGAATGCCATGCATGCCATCATCGAAGCACCCGCTCCACCTGCTCCCGTCCCCGGTCTCCTGCTGCACTGCGGTGCCGAGATCGTCCGACGGGAGGAACTCGCCCGGATCGAAACTCCGAAGCCGACCGACACCTGGTTCCCCCTCGCCCACGAGGATCTCGTCCGCGAGGTCGAGGGCCAGCTCACCGGCGCCGGATTTCTGATCGATTCCGCGAATCACTCGCTCAGCCACCACGGCGGGCGGTATTTCGGAATCCTCCAGGTCCGCCTGCCCAACCACGAGGCCACCGGCTATTCGTGGGTCGTCGGCCTGAGGAATTCGCACGACAAATCCTACCCCGCCGGCCTCGTCGCCGGGACCCGGGTTTTCGTCTGCGACAACCTCGCATTTTCCGGCGAGGTCAAGCTGAGCCGGAAACACACCCGGCACGCAGTGCGCGACCTCAAGCACCTCACGGCCCGTGCCGTGGGACAGCTGGGGGATCGCTTCCATCACCTCGACCGCCGGATCGCGGCCTACCGGAACGAACCGATGCCCGACTGGGCGGCGCACGACCTCGTTGTCCGTGCCGTCGATTGCCGGGCCATCACCACCACGCAGATCTGCCACGTCCTCGACGAATGGAGACACCCCCGCCACCCGGAATTCGAACCCCGGACAGCATGGTCGCTCTTCAACGCCTTCACCGAGGTCCAGAAAACCGTCAACCCCCACCACTCCCTCGCCCGCGGCGAAGCCCTCCATGGACTCTTCGATGCGGCGACGGGGGTGAACTAGCCCGCCCACCAACCGGGAGTCCTAGCCATCGCGATGCGATGGCTTTTTCTCATTCTCACATCGGGTCGTAGGCGAACTCATACGACGACGAATTCTGCAGGTTCCAATCTCATTTTCGAAAGAATTCAGCAAGCCATCGCAAGAGTCGCTGTACAATTCCACCGCGCTTGTTGGCTCGTTCGTTGAAGTAGCCCTCCCGGCGCAGTTCTTCCCGTCGCCGGCCAGCCACCACTTGTTCCTCCGACCACTCTCCAGCCCAGACAATTCTGCCACGACGAATGCAGTAGTGCGAGCGACAGGCTTGCTGCCAGTTTCCTACTGATGGGAAGAGACTCGGCCCTTGTTTCGTCTCGGTAAGCGTCCATTCAGTCGGCCCCAAAGGAGTTCGGATCTTAGCTCCGCATCCACAAGCACACAGGTGCGCAGCAGCGCCGAACTCCTCAGCAACGTAGAGAATTCCGGGCTCAAGCATCCGCGGCATGTAGTCAACTCGTTTGAGTACTATCCTCATTATCCACCCTGGCTTCAATGGCAATCGAAAGGTCACCCACATTCATTAGAAGGTGCTCGCTTTCCTGCTCCTCATTGTAGAAACCCCTGATCTGCTTAAAACGCAAAACGGCAAGGCACGCGTTCATCGCGTTGAGTTCGGCGATCTGAATGTTGGTTCGATAGAGATCATTCGGAGTGTCGTTCAGCTCAGAAAGCCTCATTTCGCGCAAGGCAGCACCACGCTCACGAGAATAGTAGGTAACTCGCATCATCCCGCCAAGCGGGCCATGTTTTCTATTGAGCCCCATACCAACATCGATAAACGGAATGCCCTTGCCGAGCAGCAAATCGAAGACATCGGAGCGGGATGATCCTTTGTCGACACAGACGAAAGCGAAAGTCACACCATCCATCTCCTGTTCGCAGCTCGAATCTACAAACTTAACATTTGCGCTCACTCCCGAACGGAAATTTTCGTAGCGTGACTTGTAAACCTCTGCCTTTGACTTGCTCAACTCGTCCTCATCCAGCCTTCCGGGGGACCTGAATGCATTGTGAACATGGAATGGGTCAAGATCGAAAATCCTGATTTCTCGGGCAGGAGTCTTTACGAGAAAATCAAGCAGGTAGGCCCCCGTTCCGCCAAGCCCTATCACCGCGAGCACATCGTCTTTGAGTCTAGCCGACAGATCGCCGATCTCAGCACGGCTAGTCATGGTGTCTTGGAACCTGAATACTGATTCAGCCGGAGACACTTCGCTAATTCGAAATGTGTAAGGACTTGCCCCATGCAGCTCGATCGCTGGACCGGAAATTATCGAAACGTAACTTTCGACCTTTTCGAAAAAGTCCGCAAACTTGCCTGATTTCCGGGGCTTATTGGAAAATGATCGCTCGACGACGACATCTGCAAAGCGGGGACCGAGTGGAATTTTGGCAGGACGGTCCGCCATATTTGGAATAGCCCTGCCCACGGGTGTCCGGTTGTAACTAAAACAAATTCAACTGGTTAGGATCCGGGCTCGTGCAAGATCTGGGATCGAAATCCGTAAGTAGCTCATTTAGAGTGGCTTTCTCGAAAGGATGAACACTCAAAACCTGCAAAGTTCTGTGGAGCGTGCCGGGCAATTTGAGTTGCTTGTGGAGGATTGCGATCATCAGGTAGGTGCACACCGCAATCCATATCTGGGTCTTCACCGCGTTGGGGCTCGTGCCGTAGTAATGCTTGATTCGCAGGTGACCCTTGATCCAGCGGAAGAACAGC
>JACKPZ010000050.1 GCA_024233135.1 Akkermansiaceae bacterium
GCGGAGTTTCACCTGCTCGACGATGGCGCGGGCGAGCGAGTCGATCTCAGAGGGATCGAGCGAGCGGTATCCAGACCATGCATCGTCATCGTCCGCGCTCTCGCTGTTGGTCCAGGATTCGGCCGGATCGGCGACGGTGCGCGGGAACGGCGTTTCATTCTTCCCGGCGAAACCGGCGAGCCGGGTGGAGCCGAGCAGGGCCTTCCACGCCTCGACGCGGGTGGAGTTCACGTTGAACGCGCCATCGAGCATCAGCAGTCCGGCGGCGCGGTGGAAATCCGCCAGATCCCCGGCGCTGGCGTTTTCCGCACCCGGGGCGAGGCGCATCCGGCCGTTCGGCAAGGGATGGCCCGCCGGATTGACGAGGAACGATTGTTTTTCCTCCGTCGTTCCGGTGGAGAGGAAATAGCGGTCCCACAGCGCGTGGTTCGCCTCGAAAGAAAGGTCATACACGAGGTTTCCGGTTTCCGGCGCGTCGCCTAACAAGGCACGTGCGGTCGTCGCCCACTCGGACTTGCCGGCGGAGCGCTGGAAGTCGGACGACCAGCCGAGATCGTTCTCGTGGAAGCCGCCGAAGTTCAAGGAATCCTCGCTCTCGGTGGGTGGCACGGTGCGGGTGAGCGCGCCGGTGCCGAGCCGGGGGTCGGCGAGCGAGTTTCCAACGGCGAACGACGGATGCCAGACGAGGTCGGACAAGGGCGCATGCTGGAACTGGCCGATCGAGAGCACGCCGGTGGTGTCGCGCGGCACTTCAAACAAGATGACGCTGTCCCGACCCTCCTGCGGCGGCCCGAAGGGATTGCCGCGGCAGCGCCCGCCGGAAACCACGGGCGTTTGTTCCTGCCAGGAGACGTCCTGGTCGAAGAGATCGCGGGTGTAGGCGCCGAAAAACCACGGACCACCGGCGCTGCCGGACAAGGGCATCGAACCGGCGACGTTGTCCCATGGCGTGCGGGCGCTGAAGGCCGCGCGAGGGTTCCAGTTCGCGAGCAGGGCTTCGTCAAAATGCGGCGTGCCGGAGAGCGGCCCCGAATTGATCTGATTGGATAGATGTTCCTGGAACCAACGGAGCCGCACGCTCTCGCGGGTGCGGACATCCGGCGTCACCGTCGGCTGCGGGTTGAACTGGTCAAGCAGCTCGACGGGCATCTTGCGGTTCACGTTCCATGAGATCCGCGGCTCGCGGCCGGCACCGTACTGAAGCGAGGCCGAAACCACGGAGATCTGCGGCAACGCGTCGAAGTCTTCGAACGTGATGGTGCTCTGATTTCCGACATGCTTGAGGACTGCCCGGGTGTCGTCACTCTGGTTCTCGACGCCGTTGCGGCCCGTCTGGGACCAGTATGGCGTCGGCGCGAACCAGTATTGATAAGGCTTGTATGACATGCCTCCACCGATCTCCGTGGCGGATACGCAATAACTGCGGGACGGATCCGGCGGCACTTCGCAACTGAGTTCGTTGGCGTTGAGGTTGTAAGCCCCCTGCCGATATGGGCTGAGGCAATCGTATTCGGCCTGCTTGGCCGGTGAGAAGACAAGGCATTCGCCCGGCTCGAAGCGGGTCTTCGGAATCGCGAAAAAATACGAACCGATATAAGGGTCGTTGTATCCCTCCGAGTTCATGATCCCTCCGGTTTCGGACGAAAACGCGGTGCTGCGGCCGCCTTCGAATGAAAGCCACTGGGAGCGTGAGAAATAGATCGCTTTGCCAGCCGCGTTGTAGTGCACGTTGTCGGTCCACATCTCCTGGCGGCCGTTGCCCTGGATCATGACCATCGAACGGTCGAAATCCAACGGGACGTTGTACGGATTCCATAGTACCACCCGCGGATAGAGATGGTGGCGGAGCTGGAACTTCGGCGTGCTGAATCCCGCGAGGCGGAAGCAGCTGATGTGGATGAAATTCGTCGCCTCGACGAGAACCGGCTGCAATGCGGAGCGGGTGTTGCCGTCGAGTTTCACCGGAGACTCGTTGGCGAGCGCGAAGTCCGCGCTCGAGCTGCCGGCGCGGGTGTCGAGTTCGCTCACCCGGGTGTCCACGCCGCCGCCGGACATCGGAGCGGGCGCCTGGGCCCAGTCGCGGAGGCGGCCGAAGGTGGGCGAGACGGGGGACAGGCGGTTGACGTCCTGTTCCTCGCCGCCGGCCCTCCCGATGAGCGGTGTGGTGTCGGTGATCCCTTCGAGCCCCTTCCAGCCGGCGATCGAACCGGCGGAGTCGAGCCAAGCGGTTAGATCGCGCTTCAATCCGCCACGCGACACGTCTGCGAGCACACCGCGCGAACCGACGGTGAAATCGAATGCGTGCGTTTCCGCCCAATCGGTGCCGGCACCGAGACCCACCGAAAGCTGGCTCGCGAAACGGTCGAGGATTTCCGGCTCGATCCCGATGCCGCCGTTCATCCGTTCGATATCGGGCGCTTGGGAAAGCATCAGCCGGTACCACGATTCATCCGTGCCGCCGTCCTTGCCGAAAGCGAGGTCCGCACGCGGGTCCTGCGTGGAAATGTTGGCGCGCACACCGAGGTCGCCGGTCCACCACGCCAGGTTGCCTTCGATGCGGTCGGTGGAATTGCGGATCGGCACCATGGCCGCCTCGACGTCGGGATCATCCGCGTCGCCAAACAAGCGCACCAGGTTCGACGGCGGCGCGCCCGGGTCCGGATCGTCACCGCTCACCAGCCATTCCATGACGCGGTCGGCACCGGCGGCATCGTCCGCGCGGGCATCGTGCAGCGAGCCTGTCACCGGGTCGCGGACAAGGAACGGGGTGCCGTCGTCCAGCGTGCTGCGCCACGCTCCGGTCCAATGTGGCTGGGCGGGGTTTCCGCCGAGGATCTCCGCGGTGGCGGAGACCCGCTGGTCCGGACCGAGGGTGCGTTGGAGCTGGCCGATCGCCAGCATCATCGCAAGCCTCGCGTTGCCACGGGCGCGCTCCATCGCCTCGCCCTGCGCCGAGCGCCGCAGCTCGATGTTCGCGAGCGAAAGCATGCCCACGGCGAGCATCGTGATGAGGGCGAGCAGCAGGACGCAAACCACCAGCACATAGCCATCACGGCTACGTCCGGCGGAGGCGCGCTTGCAGGGGGAGTTGCACACTACAGGATTGATACCCTGCCGAAGCCCGCACCGCCAGCGATTTTCCCCTCGTTTCCCGCGTGTGGAACGGTAATATCCGGCCGCGTTGCGCTGCCCTTACTGCCAGAACCCGATCCAGATCCAGACACCGGAGTGCCCGGCCTGCCGGCTGACGTATCCACGCACCGCCACGCTCGTCGGCGCGGTGCCGCGTCTCGCACCCGGCGTGGCGGACACGACACGCACCCTGGGCACCACCGATCAGGCCCGCCTGCGACGCCGGATCGAGCAGATGAAACAACCGTTTCCGCAGCTCACGATGCAGGTGGTGATGCACGGATTTCCCGCGGAGCATCCGTTTTCGATGCACGTCTTCTGGCTGTTCAATGCGGCGTCCTTCGCGGGCGACGCGAACCGCGGACGCAACAACCACGCCCTGCTGCTGGCGGTGGACCCGTTCCGCAAGGAGTCCGCGCTGATGCCGGGATACGGACTCGAGCCGTTTCTGACGCATGAGGCTCTCGACCACCTCCTGGAACTCGCCGGCCCGGCATGGGAACAGGGCCGCTGGGCGGACGGCATCCACCGCGTGCTGGACGGTGTGGAGCAATTGCTGGCGACCTTCGCGCTTCCGATGGGCGCGGAAACCAATGCCGACAACGAGTTTTGAGCGTCCGCCTCAGCCAAAGGCCTTGAGAAACCCGACTTCCAGCGCAAGCGGCTCGAACGTGTTGGTTTCCAAACTCCTGCGAAGCGCGTCGAGCGCCTCGAGCCGCTGCAGGAGGCGGGCCTCGGTGTCTTTCTCGGCGATCGGTTTCAAGACCCCGGCGGAATCCGGGAAATCGAGGCCGGCCGCGTTCGCACGGAGCCGCAGCAGATCCGCCATCCAAGACATCAGGACGTCGAAGAGCCGGTTGCGGGAGTCGAGGTATTCCGCCTCCGCGGCCGCCTTGTGGAAGGCCTCGCGGTCTTTGAGCCAGGCGCCGTCGGTGCCATCCTTGTAGGCGGCGGTCTCTTCTTTTTCCGCGGCTTTCGCGGCCGCGTCGGCGCGCTGGCGGCAGTCGGCGAGGAACGAGCTGAAGACGGATTTGAGGTGCAACGCCGCCAAGGGGGTGCCGAATCCACGTTTCGCCGCATGATTCAGGGCGGCCACCAGCTCCGCTCCGCCGGCCTCGAGCAGGGGACGCCCGCCAAGCAGCGGGATGCGCACGCAGCGGGAAAGGATCGTCGGCAGCAGGCGCTGCGGATTGGCCGTCAAAAGCAAGAGCAGGGTGTTGTCGGGCGGTTCCTCCAGGGTTTTGAGAAACGCGTTGGCCGCTTGGTCGTTCATGCGGTCCGCCTCGACGAGCACGCCCACCTTGTGCTCGCCCTTCGGAGCGGCGAGCTGGAGCGTGTGCTCCAGATTGCGGATCTCATCGACACCAATCCGCCGGCTTTTCATCCGCGGGCGGAGGATCCGGACCCAGCCGCTTTCGAGATCGTCCAGCGGCGGCGTTTCGACTTTCACCGCCTCGCCGAAAAGGTCGCTGCCCGATTTCTCCCCTCCCCCGTTGACGTGACGGATGATGCGTGCGGCGAGTTCCTGTTTGCCGCTGCCATCCGCGCCGCTGATGAGAAACGCGTGGGCCAGACGGCCCCGTTCATGGGCCGCGGACACCAGTTCGAACGCTTTTTCCGCCGAGTATGCCATGCGCCGGGCCATCGTCTCCGCACCGCCATGACTGGCAATGGGAAAATCGACCGGCCACCGGCTTTCCCCCGATTCACCGGCTCCCCCCCAACTCCTTGAGAATCCGTTCGTGGAACACCCGTAGGAGGCCGCGGAACACAAGGGATTCCGGCTTGACCTCGGACCGTCCTCTGGAGAACGTCGCCCGCTTCGCGTGACGGTTTCCGTCCCGTGCGGCGCATTCGCCAGGCCAGCCCGCCGGAATGCCGCCGCCACGATCCGGAACCGATCCCGCGGTTTCATCCCGACCCTTTCCTTTTCAACAACTTCCATGCTCAAGAAGCTTTTCGGAAATCTGTTTTCCAATGACATCGGCATCGACCTCGGCACGGCCAACACCCTGATCAACGTCAAGGACCACGGCATCGTTTTGCGCGAACCGTCGGTTGTGGCCGTCAAATCCGGCACCAACGAAGTGCTCGCCGTCGGCGACGATGCGAAACGCATGCTCGGCCGCACGCCAGGCAACATCGTCGCCATCCGCCCGCTCAAGGACGGTGTCATCGCCGACTTCGAAGTCACCGAGGCGATGCTCCGCCACTTCATCAAGAAGGTGAACAAGGGCCGCCGCTCGAATCCCCGGGTGCTCATCGCCATCCCGTCCGGTATCACCGAGGTCGAGCGCCGCGCCGTGCGCGAGTCCGCCGAACAAGCCGGCGCCCGCGAGGTCTACCTGATCGAAGAGCCGATGGCCGCCGCGATCGGCGTCGGCCTGCCGGTCCAGGACGCCTCGGGAAACATGATCGTCGACATCGGCGGCGGCACCACCGAAGTGGCGCTCATTTCCCTTTCGGGCATCGTCTACGCCCGCTCGGTCCGCACCGCGGGTGACGAGCTCGACGAGGCGATCACCCAATACATGAAGCGCGCCTACAACCTGATGATCGGCGAGCGCACTTCGGAGGAAATCAAGATCCGCCTCGGCTCGGCCGCACCGCTGCCCAAGGAAATGACCATGGAGGTCAAGGGCCGCGACCTCGTGGCCGGCCTCCCCAAAACCATCACCATCACCTCGCAGGAGATCCGCGAGGCGATGTCCGACCCGCTCAACACCATCGTCGACGCCGTCCGCACCACGCTCGAGCGCTGCCCGCCGGAACTGGCGGCGGACCTCGTCGACCGCGGCATCGTGCTTGCCGGAGGTGGCGCCCTGCTCAAGGGGCTCGACCGCCTGCTGCGCGAGGAAACCGGGCTGCCCGTCCACGTTGCCGAGGATCCCCTCAGCGCGGTCGCGGAAGGCACCGGCAAGGCGCTCCAGGAGCTTTCCCTCCTGAAGCGGGTCACCAACTCCGACCGCTGAGCGGCCCACCGGGCAACCGGCCATGAAGCCGCTCCATCTCATCGCATTGCTTCTGTTCCTCGGCGGCGCCGTGTGGGCGCTCACCCGCAGCGACCGGGCCGTGCGCGAGATCCAGAACGCCTACTACTCGGCGATCTCCCCCTTCCTCAAGTCCGGCTCCGAGCTTGAAACCCGAGCCCGCGCCTTCCTCAAGGAGACCCGCCACTCGAAGGCCCTCGAGACCGAGCTCGACACCGTGCAGGAGGAACTCGGCGTCCTCCGCCTCAAGGAGTCCCGCCTGCGCTCGCTGGAAGAGGAAAACTCCCAACTCCGCCACGCGCTCGATTTCAAGAAAACCACCCACTTCGACGTGGTCGCCGCCCGCGTCATCCGCCGCAACCCCACCACCTGGTGGCAGACCGTCGAGATCGACGCCGGCTCGGACCGCGGCATCGGCGTCGAACTCGCCGTGCTCTCCAACGAAGGCCTCGTCGGCAAGATCGAGCGGGTCGACCGGGGCGGCGAGCGATCCACCGTGCTGCTGCTCACCGACGAGAAATGCCTCGTTTCCGCCCGCGTCGAGGGATCGCCGGAAGTCGGCATCATCAGCGGCCAGCGCGGCGGCTTCGACGGCAATCCGATGCTTCGTCTTCGTTTCCTCTCACCCAACGCCTCCCTCCGTCCGGGACAGCGCGTGTTCACCACCGGTCGTGGCGGGCTGTTCCAGCCCAACATTCTTCTTGGAACCATCGAGTCCGTCGAAAAAGGCGCGCTGGAATCCGAAGCTCTTGTCCGCCCCTCGGTGAACTTTGCGGATCTCGGCGCGGTGTTCGTGGTGTTGCCCACAGATACCTGACCGCACGTGATCCGTTACTCGTTCATCACCATCCTGCTCCTGCTCGCGTCCTTCGTGCTGCAGCAGTTCCTGCCCGCCTTCACCGGCGCGCACGATTCGCGGGTGCTGCTGGTCCAACTCGTCTTCTTGTGCTGCGCGGTCACCGTCGGCCAGCCGACGATGCTGCTGCTCGCCTTCATCGGTGGTTTCCTGTGGGACGCGCAATGCGCGCTCGGTCCCCATGGCGGCGATCCGCTCATTTACACGCAGGAGGTCGAGTCGCTGCGTTTCGGATACTCGATCCTGTTGTTCGGCGCGATGGGTTTCCTGATGCAGGGCATCCAGCCGCTCTTCAAGCAGGGCAAATGGCAGTTTTCCGCGTTGCTCAGCGGCATCGCCATCATGCTCTATCTGGCCGCCGAGTTCAGCATCGTCACCTTCGTCCGCGGCGGCTGGATCATCAACCGCGACATCGTGCTCAAGATCGCCTTCAGCGCTCTGCTCACGATGTTGTTCTCGCCCTTCGTGTTCTGGCTGCTCTTCCGCGTGGCGCGCGCCTGCGGCCATTCCATCAACCCCGAAGCCGGCCGGCGCCGCCGCCGCACCGCCTGAACCCATGGAACCCGGCTACCGCATCCGACTCTATCTGTTGACGGTTCTCGTGCTCGTCGGCTTCGGCACGCTGCTCACGCGGCTGCATGAGTTCCAGATCGAGCGCCGCAACGAGTTTCTCAGCCAGGTGCCCGGCAACCGCACGGTCACCGTGCGTGAACCCGGCACCCGCGGCGTCATCACCGACCGCAACGGAGTCACCCTCGCCCGCAACCTGCGGAAATACGAGGTCACGCTCAACCTCGAGGAAATCCGCCAGGCCTACCGGCTCCAGCGCGACGCCGACCCCGAGATCCGGCGCATCACCACCCACGACGGCCTGCCGCGCGAGCAGGAGGAGAAAGACATCGTCGCCATCGTCAAGGAGCAGACCATCCGGCCGCTCAAGGAGCTCGGCCTCGCCCGCAACTTCAACGCCAAGGCGATGCGGACGCACTACCTCACCCACGGCGACCTCATCCCCTTCAGCTACACCACCGAACTCACCTACGACGAGTTCGCCCGTTTCGCCGAGCACAACCTGCAGCTCCCCGGCGTCTATCTGACGATGCGCCCGGAGCGGGACTATCCGTTCGGCTCGCTCGCCAGCCACGTCATCGGCCACATCAAGCAGTGGGAAAAAGGCGACATCCCGGAGAGCGCGGAGCGCAAATACAACCACTACATCGGAGACGAGAAAGGCATCGCCGGCATCGAGGCCAGCATGGACCAATATCTCCGCGGACCGGAAGGCACCAAGACCTTTGTCAAAAACGAAAAAGGCCGCACCATCCGCATCTGGGACCAGACCCCACCCGGCACCGGCGCACGCGTCCAACTCACCATCGACGCCCGCAGGCAATACCTTCTCGAAAACATTCTCCGCCGCGCGGGACGTGCCGCCGGCGTCATCATGGACGTCAACACCGGCGAGGTGCTCGCCATGGCGTCCGTGCCGGATTACGACCCGAACGCCTTCATCCCCAGCATCACACCGGAGCGTTGGAAAGAATATATCTCCAACAAGCGCCTCTCGCCGTTCACCAACCGTGCGATCGCTTCGTTCACACCCGGCTCGACCATGAAGATCCCCACCGCGATCTCCGGCGCGCTGCAGGGAATGGCACGCAAATCGTTCTCCTGCGACGGATACGTCGCCTATGGCAATCACAAGGTCGGCTGCTGGCTCTGGAACATGCACCACTCCAGCCACGGCGGCCTCACGTTGTCCCAGGCCATCCAGAGATCCTGCAATCCCTATTTCAACAAGCTCGCCAACACCATCGGCTGGCGCGCGATGGTCGAGGGCTGCACCAAGGTCGGCATCGGCATGAAAACCGGCATCGAACTGCCGCAGGAGGACCCCGGCATCCTGCCCGGCAGCCGCGCATGGCGCGCCGCCAATCCGAACGCCTCGATGACCCCCGCGCTCACCGCGTTCCTCTCGATCGGCCAGGGCGACACGCTTGCCACGCCGCTTCAACTCTGCGCGATGACCGCCTGCGTCGCCAACGGCGGGAAATACTATCAGCCGCGCATCGTCCGCCGCGTGATCTCCGAGGAAGGCGAGTCGCTGGTGAAAAACCAGCCGATACTCAAGATTGACCTCGTCGAGGCCGGCATCAAGGCCGAGGACTTCGAACTCATCCGCAAGGGCATGTGGATGGCCGTCAACGAGGCGGGCGGCACCGCCGGCAAGGTGCGCCAGCCGGACATCGAGGTCGCCGCCAAAACCGGAACCGCGCAAACCGTCGATGCGGGGCAGAAATCCAACAACTCGTGGGTCATCAGTTTCGCCCCCTACGACCAGCCCCGCTACGCCGTCTGCGTGCTCGTCCAGAACGGAGCGTCCGGAGGCGCGGTCTGCGGCCCGCTCGTCAGCCTCATCTACCGCGGGCTCTTCGCCGAGGACGAAGGGTTGAAACTCCCCCTCAAGCGCCAGACCGAGTTCGCCGGCAACACCGACCGCATCGAGGCCATCGAGCCGCCGGAGGATCCGCTCGCCGCCATCCATGCCGAAGCCGCGCCCGACGCCGGCGAGACCGGAGACGAAGCCGGCGACCTCACCACCAGTTCCACCATTCGAGAAACACCCGAACCCTACACCCCCACACCCACGCTCTCATCCGGCATCGACGCCGAGGGCACCGTCGTCCCGCGCGCGGTGCCGGTCGAAAACCGCTGAGGGAGCCCGACCTTCCCCAACCCATCCCAAACCCACCCACTTTTCATCCATGATCCAACATATCAAACGCCTGCTCGGCCTCGGCCGTCCCGATCCGCTCCGCGGCAACAGCATCATCGTCAACGTCGAGAAACTCGAACGCCGCGTCGCCCTGCTCGAAGATGGCATGCTCGAGGAATACACCGTCGAACGCGAGGGTGACCAGAACATCGTCGGTGGCATCTTCAAGGGCCGTGTCAAAAACATCGAACCCGGCCTCAAGGCGATGTTCGTCGACATCGGCCTCGACAAGAACGCCTTCCTCCACTTCTGGGACGCCCTGCCCGCCGCGCTCGATTCCGGGCTCGAGGAAATCCAGCGCTCCGGCAGCAAGAAGAAGCAGCAGAAGAAGATCACCTCGAAGGACATCCCGAGCATCTATCCGGTCGGCTCCGAGATCATGATCCAGGTTTCCAAGGGCCCCATCGGCACCAAGGGCCCGCGGGTCACCACCAACATCTCGCTCGCCGGCAGATATCTCGTTCTGATGCCCTACACCGAGCAATTCGGCATCTCCCGCAAGATCGAGGATCCCAAGGAGCGCGCCCGCCTGCGCAAGATCATCCAGAAGCTCTCGGTGCCCGAGGGCATGGGCATCATCATGCGCACCGTGGCACACGGCACCCGCGCCCGCCACTTCGTGCGCGACCTCGCCATGCTCATGGAGCAATGGCAGGAGATCGAGGCCCGCCGCGAGGCGAACCCCGCACCCGCCTGCGTGTTCCAGGAACCCGGACTCATCGAGCGCACCGCCCGCGACTTCCTCACCGACGAAGTGAACCAGATCGTCTGTGACGACGCCGAGACCACCGAGACGATCCGCCAGGTCGCCGGCAAGATCTCGCGCCGTGCGAAACGCCGCGTCCACCACATGCCGATGTCCGGCCAGCACATCTTCGACCGCATCGGCATCCAGAAACAAATCGACGAGGCCTTCGCCCGCCAGGTCTGGCTGCCCTGCGGCGGCTACATCGTCATCGATGAAACCGAGGCCCTCATCGCCATCGACGTCAACACCGGCCGCAACCGCGGCTCCAAGGACGTCGACAAGATGATCCTCCAGACCAACATCGAGGCCGCCGTCGAGGTCGCCCGCCAGCTCCGCCTCCGCAACATCGGCGGGTTGGTGGTCATCGACCTCATCGACATGCGCCACCGCCGCGACCAGCAGGCGGTCTACAAGGCGATCAAGGAACGCCTCAAGAAAGACAAGGCCAAGACCCAGGTGCTCCAGATCTCGCCGATCGGCCTGATGGAGATGACCCGCCAGCGCCTCAACGAATCGCTGCGCGACTCGATGCTCGAGCCCTGCCCCTACTGCCAGGGCCGCGGCCGCGTGAAGACTCCGATGACGATGTCCGTCGAGATCCAGCGCCACCTCACCCAGGTGATCCAGAAACACCGCGACCAGGTCGGCGATCTCGTCATCGTGGTCAATCCCGACGTCCTCAACCGGTTCAAGAGCGAGGACTCCGCCCTGCTTGTCGAGCTCGAGCGCTCGCACTCCGGCCGCCTCATCTTCCGCTCGGATCCCGCCCTCAACCGCGAGCGCTTCGCCATCATCGACGCCCGGACGGAGAAGGCGATCGAGCAGGTCTGAGCCGGAGGATCCCGCGCCGCCCGGACCTTGCGAAAGCTCAGGTGCCGGGCGGCCCACCCGGTTCTCCTCTGCGTTCGATCCGCATGTGGAATCCGGTGAAATCATAACGTCGGATCAACTCGTCCCGGCTGAGGGATTCCCGTCCGCGCAATGGATCACCGATGACGAACCGGTCCCCTTCCCGGCCGAGCACCGGAATGAAGTGGCCCACCGAGCCCAGCCGCACCCCCACCACCGCCGGAAGACCGTCCTCCGGTGTGAAGCCGGGAGTGAAAACGAACCCGACGTCGCATCCGCGCGACCTTGCCGCCCGCGCCAGATACCAAGCCTCCGTGCCACCCGCGTAGGAGTGCGCTTCCGCCGCCAGTTCGACCTCCGTCACATTCACACCGAACTGTCTCAGGATCGTCGCCGTTGACGCAGCGCCGCAGGTCGATGGACAGCTTTGAAGGCACACACCGCCATCCCATTCGTTCCGCAAGGTCCCATCCGCAATGGGGCCGATGAACGGCTTGATGACCGGCGCCAGTGAGAACGCGGCCACCGCGGAGAGTGGCAGGACAAGGAGCTTCCGTGGCAAAAGCGCGGCGATCCATCCACCCGCGACACCGAGTAACACGATCAGGAACTCGGTCCCTTCGATGCTGCGGAGCTGGTAATACCATGCCGCTTCGGGAAGAACGTGCGCGTAGTAGATCGCGAAACTCGCTCCGGGAATCGCGGCGACCAGCGACACAAGCGCGAAGACGATCCACTTCCTGACAGGAACCTTCTTCGCCCACCGATGGACCCAATGAAAGGCGACGAACGCCAGAATCGCGGATGTGATGCCAAGCCAGTTCGGGTTCATCGGGCGCCAGTCGTGGGAATTCCGGCACCCGCGACCGGGAGCGCCCCTCCGCTTCAAGTTGAGGTTTGCCGCCACTCTCCGAATCCGACTCGGATCGGGCAGCG
>JACKPZ010000051.1 GCA_024233135.1 Akkermansiaceae bacterium
ACACCTCCCGGAAAACTTGCCAATCTACGCGGAATCGGCGACGTGGAGGGATTCCATTCCATCCGCATCAACCAGCAATGGCGCATCGTCTTCCGTTGGGACGGCGGTGATGCGCAAGAGGTGACCATCGCCGACTACCACTGAATGCCATGAAACACCAAATTCCCCTTACCAACAGTGCCGCCGCCATGCTGCGGGATTTTCTGGATGACCACGAACTCACCCAGGCAAAACTCGCCGCCGACATCCACATCAGTCCTCAACTTCTCAACGACATCCTCGCCGGCCGCCGGCTGTTCACACCCGAACTTTGCCTCAAACTCGGCAAGTATTTCGGCAATGAACCAGAATACTGGATGCGCCTTCAAAACCACTACCTTTTCCGCAAGGCGGAAAGCGAGAAGGCACGGGAACTGGCCTCGATCCGTCCGCTGAAGGAAGCGGGCTGAAGAGGCTTCGGAATGTTCCCGGGACCGACCGGGCTCCGAATCCTTTCATTCATTCGGCACGACGGCCCGGGCTCCCGCTCAGTCGAGCAGTTCGCCGTAACGTTTGCGGGCGATCTCCATGGAGAGGTCGAGGATGGCCTGGCTGCGGGTGTTGCGCAGGGCGTCGTCGGCCATCGCGGCGCATTCGGCGAAGCTGAGCGAGCGGATCGCCTGGCCGACGCGCGGGACTTGTTGCGGGCCGACGGAGAGTTCCTCGACGCCGAGGCCGATGAGCAGCGGGGTGAGGCGGATGTCGCCGGCCATTTCACCGCAGATGCCGGTCCAGATGCCGTTGTCGTTGGCGGCGTCGATGGTGCGGCGGATGAGGCGGATGACGGCCGGGTGGGTCGGCCGGTAGAGATCGGCGACGTGCGGGTTCACCCGGTCGGCGGCGACGGTGTATTGGATGAGGTCGTTGGTGCCGATGGAGAAGAAATCAACCTCGGGGGCGAGCAGGTCTGCGCAGAGGGCGGCGGCGGGCACCTCGATCATCACTCCGACGGGCATATCCGGATCGAAGGGAATGCCTTCTTTATTCAGGTCGTCCATGCTGTGGCGGATCATTTCCTTGGCCCGCCAGACTTCGGAGAGGCCTGAGACCATGGGGAACATGATGGCGACCTTGCCGGCGGCGCTGGCGCGCAGGACGGCGCGGATCTGCTCGCGGAACATCGCGGGGCGGTCGAGCGAAACGCGGATGCCGCGCCAGCCGAGGAAGGGGTTGGGCTCAGGATCGGTGAGCGGCTCGACGGGCACCTTGTCGCCGCCGGCGTCGAGCGTGCGGATGATGACCTGGTGCGGGGCCATCTCGCGGACGATCTTGGAATAGACCTCGGCCTGGCCGTTTTCGTCGGGCATTTCCTCGCCATTGAGCAGGAAGAATTCGGTACGGTAGAGACCGATTCCCTTCGCGCCGCTGCGTTTCACGAGGGGCAGCTCGTCGACGATCTCGATGTTCGCGGAGACGGTGATGGCGCGGCCGTCGGTGGTGTCGGTGGCGGCGCCGCGCATCGCTTCGAGCGAGGTGCGGACCTTGGCCTTGGCGTCGCTGAGGTTGAGGTAGCGCTCGAGGGTCTCCCGCGTGGGGTGCAGGATCAGCTTGCCGGCGTAGCCGTCGAGAATGGCGGGCGAGAGGGTGACTACATCGATGACCGCCCCTTCCAGGCCGACGACGGCGGGGATGCCGAAGGCGCGGGCGACGATGGCGGTGTGGGAGTTCACGCTGCCCTGCTCGGTGGCGAAACCCATCACGTGGCGCCGGTTCATCGACGCGGTGTCGGACGGAGCGAGATCGTAGGCGACGAGGATGTGGCGGTCTTCCGGGCCTTGGTGACGCGGCTCGCTCTCGGGCGCGAAGTTTCTCAAGACCCGCTGGGCGACGTCTTCGATGTCCGCGGTGCGCTCGCGCAGGAAGGGATCCGGGATGCGGCGCATGGCCTCCAGGAAGTTCTGCATCACGGCGTAGAACGCGTATTCGGCGTTCTGCTGGCGCTTGGCGATGGCTTGGGCGACGCGCTCGACCACGGCACGGTCCTCAAGCATCATCACGTGGGCCTCGAAGATGCCGCTCTCGTTTTCGCCGGAAAGATCCTCAAGGCGGGCCTGGAGTTCGCGGAGCTGCTTCTTGGTGATCTCGATGGCCTCCCGGAAGCGCTTCTGCTCGCCCTCGACCTCGGATTCCTCGATTTCATAGACATCCGGGGCGGTGAATCCCCGGGCGATGACGTGCACCGGAGCGATGGCGATCCCTGGAGAGGCGGGGATCCCCTCGTAGATGACCTCCGTATCGACCGGTGATTTGACCATGCTCCGGGAGCAGCATGGGGTGGTCCACCTTGCCCATCAAGACGCAAATCCGAAGCCGGCGGGCACCGGTTCGGCGTCCGGAGCGGGCCGGGCGACGGGTTCCGCCCGCAAGCCGTCGATGAAACTTTGGTGTTCGACGAGTTCCATGCGGCCGTCGTGGTGTTCGATGATGGCGGTGAGGCTTTCCACCCAGTCGCCGGAGTTGAGGTAGCGGATCTCCCCCACCCGCTTGTCCTCGGGGGTGTGGATGTGGCCGCAGATGATGCCGTCGCAATGCCGCTTGCGGGCGAGGTCCTGGAGGAGTTCCTCGTAGCGGTCGACGAAGCAGACGGCGCTCTTGACCTTCGCCTTCACGCGTTTGCTCAGGGAGAACGGCTCCTTGCCCTGCCAGGCGCGCCACTTGTTGTAGGCGCGGTTCACCTTGAGCAGGAAGTCGTAGCCGACGGCACCGGCGACCGCGAGCCACTTGTGGTCGGTCGAGACGCTGTCGAAGCCGTCGCCGTGGACGACGAGGTAGCGGTTGCCGTCGGCGGCGCGGTGGACGTGTTCCTTGGTGAAGCGGACCTTGCCGAAGGCGAGCGGCAGGAAACGTTCGAGGATCTCGTCGTGGTTGCCGCGCAGATAGATGATCTCGGTGTCATCGTGCTCGGTCATCTTGAGAAACTTGCGGATCACCCGGCTGTGGCGGGAGCTCCAGCGGCCGCCGCGTTTCAGCGCCCAGCCGTCGACGATGTCACCGTTGAGGAAGAGTTTCTCGCAGCGGATGTGTTTGAGGAACTCGACGACCTCGTCGGCCTTGCTGTCCGGCGTCCCGAGGTGGATGTCGGAGAGAAACACCGAACGGCATGAGAGTTTCGGCCGTTTGCCCTTCTTCGGAGAGGCTTTCGGCTCCTCGGTGGGCCGGATGCCGGCGATTTCCGAAAGCTTGCCCTCGAAGCCGTCGATCACCGAGTCCCAGCCGAGCAGTAGGGCGGATTTCCTCGCCTCCTCGCGGATGGCGGAGGCTCCCTCATGCGTCATCGCGTGAATGGCGAGGTGGGCATAGGCCTTGGCATCGCCCTTCGGCGCCTTCCAGCCGTTGCTGCCGTGCGAAACGTGAAGCCCGGCGGCGGCATAGTCATAACTCACGGTCGAGAGCCCGCTGGCCATGCCTTCGAGCAACACGTTGCCGAAGGTCTCCGTCTCGCTCGGGAAGAGCAGGATGTCCGCGGAGGCGTAGTGGCGGGCGAGATCGTCGCCGGACCGAACGCCCGCGAAGTGAACCGCCGGATGCGCCGCCTCCAGGCGGGCGCGCAACGGACCGTCGCCGACGACCACGCAGCGGACGTCGGGAACCACGGCGCGCATCCGATGGAAGGTGCTCATCGCGAGGTCGAGGTTCTTCTCCGCGGCGACGCGGCCGACGATGATGACCACCGGCGTCTTCGGCCGCGCGCCCCACTCGGCGCGCAGGGCCTCGCAGCGTTTCGCGGGATGAAACAAGGCGGTGTCCACGCCGCGGCCGAGCAGATGGACGCGCTCGAAACCCTCCGCGCTGAGCCGTTCCATGATGTCGCGGGACGGCACCAGCGTGCAGTCCGCGTGGTGGTGGAAACGCCGCAGGTAGGCGAGCGCCATCGGTTGCAACATGCCCACGCGGTATTGCTCCATGTATTCGTGGAAATTCGTGTGGAAACCGGCGGCCACCGGGATCTTGAGCGCGCGGGCCGCCTTGATGGCCGACTTGCCGAGCGGGCTCTCGGTGGCCACGTAGATGGCGTCCGGGCGCTTGCGCGACCAGCGGGCCCGCAGGTCGAAGTAGCGCGGCAGGCCCACCCTCACCTCGCGGTATCCGGGCAGCGGCACGGCGGTAGCCGAGGTTTCCCCGGCTCCGGCGGTCGCCCCGGTGTGCACCACATGGACGCGGTGGCCTCGTTTTCTCAGTCCTTCGGTCAGACGCCCCAGCGTCATCGCCACTCCGTTGACATCCGGAACGAACGTGTCGGTCACGATTTCGATTTTCATGCGGAAGGAAGCAGGGTCCCGCTTCCCCCATAGGAAACCACCGGCCCGCCCCGCGCACCCGGCGGAATGTGTGGCGTTTCCGTCACATGAGATGCTCAGTCCACCGAAGCGCCGCCGACCTTCTGCAGATACGAACAGATGATCGGAATCCGGCTGGCCACCGAGTCCAGCTCCAGCAGCTCCTGGCGGATGTCCGCCTCGTGAACGAACTGCTGGCAGACGATGTCGGTCATCAGTCCCGGCTCGTCCGCGCGATCAAGCAGCTCGAAGACCCCGTTGCGCACTTCTTCGGGGAGGTTGCGGACGGCCTCCTCGACGGCGCCGCGCAGCACCTTCATCGCGGCCTTCGCCTGGTCTTCGGGTTCGAAGTAGGACACCAGCGGTTCGATCCCGGCGAACGGATAGTCGCGGTCGTCCTGCCACTCGGTGAAACGAACGCGCAGCACGCCGTGGAGCAGGAGCTGCGAGGTGCCGTCCTCGTTTTCCCGCGACGCGCGCACCAGCCCGATCGTGCCGATCGGTGCCACGCAGCCGGCCGGATCGTCGGTTTCCTCACCCAGCAGACGGGCGACGGCGAAAAAACAATCGCCCTCCAGCGAGTCGGTCAGCATGCGACGGTAGCGCGGTTCGAAGATGTGCAAGGGCAGCCCGCCGTGGGGAAACAAGGTGCAGTCGGAAAGCAGCATCACGCCACAGGCTTCTGGGATCCGGATCGTCGCCATCGATCGCGTACCGAACCACCCGCGGCGGACGGTGGCAAGCAGGATACGCGGTCCTCCGCCCGCCTAACCGGGGAATTTGTCTTGAGCCGCGATTTGAAAAACAAGAATCCTCCGCTGCGTCGCTGACACGGCATCCCGCCCGAATACCGCCCGGGCCGGGTGTTTCGCGCCCATCCACCCAGATTTCCCAAGCAACACCCAAGATCCACCATGATCGAAGTCGAAAACCTGACGAAGCAGTTCGGATCCAAGCACGCCGTGGAGGACCTCTCCTTCACCGTGCGGAAAGGCGAGGTCCTCGGATTCCTCGGTCCCAACGGAGCCGGCAAGTCCACCACCATGCGCATGATCACCGGTTTCCTGCCACCCACCGCGGGCGACGCGAAAGTCTGCGGGATCTCCGTGGTCGACCGCCCGTCCGAGGCGAAAACCAAGATCGGATACCTGCCGGAGTCCGCGCCGCTCTACAACGACATGACGGTGTATGGATTCCTGAAATTCTGCGCCAGCATCCGCGGACTCGGCGGCTCGGCGAAGAAGGACGCCGTCGAGCGCGCCATCGAGACCTGCTTCCTCGAGAACGTCGCCAAACAATCGATCGACACGCTCTCGAAGGGCTACCGCCACCGCACCTGCCTCGCCCAAGCGCTGCTGCACGACCCCGAGGTGCTGATCCTCGACGAGCCGACCGACGGTCTCGACCCGAACCAGAAACACGAGGTCCGCCAGCTCATCAAACGGCTCGGCGAGAAAAAGGCCATCCTGTTCTCCACCCACATCCTCGAGGAGGTCGACGCCGCCTGCACCCGCGCGGTGATCGTCGACCGCGGCAGGATCGTCGCCGACGGCACGCCCGCCGAGTTGATCGAACAATCCGGCACCGGCTCGCTCACCGACCTGTTCCGCCGCGTCACCACCCGCGACACCGAACAAGCAGCCTGAAAGTAGAAGCTGAGATGCGGAAAAGCTGAAACGCTGAAAACGTTCCGACTTCTCCATCTCAGCTTTTCAGCATCTCAGCATTTCAGCATTTACCCCACCATGTCTTCTCTCACCATCTACAAACGGGAACTCTCCAGTTACTTCTCCCAGCCGACGGCGTACGCGATCATCGTGATCTTCCTGATCGGATCGCTCGGACTCACCTTCACGTTCGGCAACTTCATGCGCATCGGCGACGCCTCGCTCGAGTGGTCGTTCTTCTTCTGGCACCCGTGGATCTACATGCTGCTCGCCCCCGCGGTGGGCATGAAACTGTGGGCCGACGAACAGCGCACCGGCACCATCGAGTTGCTCGGCACCTTCCCGGTCTCCACCTGGAGCGCCATCCTCGGCAAGTTCCTCGCCGCCGCCACCGTCTGGCTCGTCGCCCTGCTGCTCACCTTCCCGATCGTCATCACGGTCAACTACCTGGGCGATCCGGACAACGGCGCCATCATCGCCGGCTACATCGGCAGTTTCCTCGTCTGCTGCACCTTCCTCGCGATCACCATGCTGGTCTCCGCCTGCACCCGCGACCAGGTCGTCTGCCTGATCGTTTCCGTCACGGTGTGCGTCATGATGGTTCTTTGCGGCTACGATGACTTCAAGATGGCCGTTTCGAAATCCGCACCTTCGTTCGTTTCGTTCCTCGTCGATCTCATTCCCTTCGTCAATATCGCCAACATCCAAACGGGCATCGACCAAACCGCAGCGACAATTGTCGAAGGCGTCACCTCCATCGGAGTCTGGGAACACTTCCGCTCGCTCAACCGCGGCTTGTTCCGCCTGCAGGACCTCGTCTGGTTCGGCTCGTTCATCGTGCTCTGCCTGCTCGGCACCAGCGCCATCCTCTCGTCCAAACGCGCCTGATCCGATTTCAGTATCTCAGATTTTCAGCATTTCAGCATCTACCATGAAGATCACCCATCCAGTCACCCGCGCGGCCTTCGGCATCGCCGCGCTCGTCGCGATCGCGGTATCCGCCAACTGGCTCGTCTCGCTCACCCCGCTGGGCAACCGCGGCATCGATTTCACCGAAAACAAGGTCCACACGCTCTCGGACGGCACCAAGGCCATCCTCGGCGAGCTCGATACGCCCGTCGTCGTCCGCTACTACGCGTCGCGCAACACCGACTACATGCCCGAGGAGGTGAAACTCCACATGCGCCGCGTGGACGACCTGCTGGAGGAATACCAATCACTCGCCGGCGGCAAGCTGCGCGTCGAAAACCTCGATCCCCAGCCGGACACCGACGCCGAGGACTCCGCCAATCTCGACGGCATCAGCGGCCAGCGCCTGGACGACCAGAACCTGTATTTCGGCATCGCCGTCTCCTGCATCGACCGCACCTCGGTGATTCCTTTCCTCGATCCACGCGACGAGACGATGCTCGAATACCAACTCTCCAAGGCCATCGCCGAGGTTTCCACTCCCACCAAGCCGAAGATCGGCCTGATGAGCGCCTTCGAGCTCGCGGGCGGTCCGGCCGCGATGCCCGGCCAGCGGCCGACGCAGCCGTGGGTGATCTATCAGCAGCTCAAGCAGGCCTTCGACGTCGTCGACGTGCCGATGGACACGCAGGAGATCGACCCGAAGGAAATCAAGGTGCTGCTCATGCTGCACCCGGCCGGCATCACGCCGGAGACCGAGTTCGCCGTGGACCAATACGTGCTCGGCGGCGGCACCGTGGTCGCCGCGCTGGACGCCTACTCGGTGGCCGCGCAGATGACCGGCGGCGGCAACCCGATGATGGGCATGCAGGGCACCTCGCCCACCTCCACACTGCCGACCCTGCTCGAGGCGTGGGGCGTGAAATTCGAGTCCGGACAAGTTGCCGCGGACCCGACACTCGCCACCACCCTGGCCGGCAACCGCAAGGGCATCGCGGTGCTCACCCTCAACAAGGAAAACATGCCGCAGGACGACAACGTGATCACCAAGGACCTCGGATCGATCACCTTCTTCCTGCCGGGCGCCTTCACCCACAGCGGCGGCGCCGGAGTGAACAGCAACTCACTGGTCCGCACCACCACCGGCGCGGGATTGGTCGATGCGATGCTCGCCTCGCGCCTCGATCCGAGCCTCACGACGAGCTTCCGCCCGAAGGGCACCGCCTACGACCTCGTCACCTATCTATCCGGCAACTTCAAGACCGCCTTCCCGGACGGAAAGCCCGGCCAGACGCCGGATGAGGTGGCCGATGCGAAGAAGGACGAGGAAACCAAGGACGGCGAGAAGAAGGACGAGAAACCCGCGTCGCTCAAGGAAGCCGTCTCGCCCGGCAACGTGTTCCTGATCGCGGACGTGGACGCGTTCTACGACAACTTCGCCTTCAACCCCCAACTGCTCCAGATGGGCATGGCATCGCCGGTGAATGGCAACTCGTCGCTGCTTCTCAACATCCTCGACCAGGCGGTCGGCTCGAAGCACCTCATCGGCTCGCGTTCGCGCACGGCGATCCGCCGCCCCTTCACCCTCGTGCAGGAGATGGAGGCGGATTTCAACAAGGAGGTGGGGACCAAGATCGACGAATTCCGCAAGCAACAAGAAGCCGCCCAGGAACGGCTCAACAAGCTTCAGTCCGAGAAAACCAGCGGCAACGAGTTGTTCCTCTCGCCCGAGCAGGAGGCGGAGATCGCCAAGCTGCGCAAGGAGCAGGTCAAGTACGCCAAGGCCGTGCGCGAGCAGGAGAAGGACCTCCGCCGCCGCAAGGACAAGCTCGCCGGAAAGATCACGCTGCTCAATGTGGCCGTGATGCCCGCCATCGTGATCCTCGTCGGACTGTTCCTGTTCGTCGCCCGCCGCGCGGCCACCCGCGCCCGCTGAACCCATCCCATATTTCCGAATCCAGCCATCATTTGTCATGAACAAACGCCAGGTCATCACCCTCTGGATCATCGCCATCGCGCTCGGCGCCGCCGTCGCGGTGACCAAGCTCGCCACCAAGGACACCGGCAAGAGCGCCACCAAGCGCACGCCCGGCCAGACGCTCTTCGAAGACTTCCCCGCCCGCGAGGTGGGGAAAATCTCGATCGAGGGCGCGGAGCACTCGGTGGATCTCGCCAAGTCCGGTGAAAACTGGGTCGTTTCCGACCGCGGGGACTTCCCGGCGAACACGGCGACGGTCAACCAGTTCCTCCGCGACATGAAGGATCTCGAAGTCACCCAGGGCATCGAGGCCGGCCCGTCGTTCGCGCCACGCTTCGGCATGGACATGGACGCCAAGGACGCCGACGAGCACGGGCTGATGGTCCGTTTCTCGGACGGCTCCGGCAAGGAACTCGCCAGCGTCGCGCTCGGCAAGAACATCTCCGGCGGAGCGAACGACAACCCGATGATGGGCGGCGGCAGCGTCGGCCGCTACGTCCGCAACCTCGGCGACGAGTCGGGCTTCTACGCGATCAACGAGATGTTCTCCGCCATCAGCGCGGAACCGAAGCGCTGGTTGAAAACCGATTTCTTCAGCCCGGAGAAGATCGAGTCGGTCTCGCTTTCGAAAGCCGGCTCGGACGACCTCGCGTGGAAGGTCGTGCGCGACGGTGAAGAGGCCGAGTTCAAACTCGACGGCGCGGCCGCCAACGAGGTGCTCGACACCACCAGCGGCAATCCGCTCAAGACCTTGTTCTCCTACGCCCGCTTCGACGATGTCGTCTCGCCCGAGGACTATGCCGAGCGCGCCAACGAGGAAAAGAAGCGCACCGCCGTCATCAAGACCTTCGAAGGTTTCACCTACACCGTCACCATCACCCCGCCGAAGGCGAAGAAGGATGACGCTGCCGAAGAAGACGCGGCGGAAGAGGAAGACGATGCCGCAAGTTCCGACGCCCATTTCCTCACCGTGAGCGTCAGCGCGGAGATTCCCAAGGAGCGCAAGAAGGAGGAAGGCGAGAAAGAGGAGGACGCCAAGACCAAGGACGAGGCCTTCGCCACCCGCTCGAAGGAACTCACCGAGAAACTCGAAAAGGAAAAGGCTCTCGAAGGCCGCATCTTCGAAGTGGCGAAATACACCGTCGAGCCGCTGCTCAAGAAGCGCAAGGAGCTCGTCAAGAAACCCGAGCCGCAACCGGCCGCGGGCAGCCCCGGCGGTGCGATGCCGCTGCCGGGTGGTTCGGTCGTCACCCCGCCGCGTCCGGCCGGCGGCCGCATCGAAGCGGTCACCCCGCCGATCGCGATCCCGCCGCTCGACAGCGCCCCCGAGGAAAAGCCGGAGGAAGCGCCCGAAGAGCCGGCGGAGGAAGGTGCCGGCGAGTGATCGCGCTGGCGCGCCGCTGACGAACGGTTAGCTTGGGGTTTCGCGATGAGCGCAGCCCCCTTCCCGTCCTTGTTCGCAGAATCATCCGCCTGGCAGGTCTTCGCATCCGGCCAGGCGGAAGGTCGTATCTCCGCCGGCGGCGAACCGGGCGTCCTTCGGCTCGACTACGATTTCCACGGCGGCGGCGGCTTCATCGCGATCCGCCGCGAGATCCCGATCCTTCTCCCGCCAACCTTCCGGATCGTCTTCCGGCTGCGCGGCGAAGGCCCGCCGAACCACTTCGAATGCAAGGTGGCGGCTCCCGGCGGGGCCGATGTCTGGCGCCACCTGCGGCAGGATTTCCGCCTCCCGGAAACATGGAAGCCGCTCGAAATCCGCGAGCGCGACCTGCCCTTCGCATGGGGCCCGTCCGGCGGCGGCGCGCCGGGCGACGTGGCGGCCGTCGAACTGGTCATCGCCGCCGGCCCGGGTGGAGCGGGGTGGATCGAGTTCCGCGATGCGGAGTTGATCGATGAGACCCCGCGCGACGACGCGAGGGTTTCGTGTTCGTCGCAGGCCGATGGGTTTCCCTGCGATGATGTGTTTCCCGCGACCCGCTCCGGCTGGCGGGCCGCCGAATCCGATGACGCTCCATGGTGGCTCGTTGACTTCGGGCGCGCGCAACGTTTTGGCGGACTGGTCATCGGCTGGCCGGAGGAACCGCGGAGCCGGAGATATGCCATCGAGCGTTCGAACGATGGCGAATCATGGACGACGGTGCACGAATGCGCCGACGCCCGCGGCGGCCGGAGTTTCATCGCCGTGCCCGGTGGCGAGGCGCGGATGTTGCGGGTGCGCTTCGCCAATGCCGCGCAGGCGGCGATCCGCTCGCTGCGGCTCGAGCCCGACGCGTTTTCGAGCACGCCCAACGAGTTTCTCCATCACGTCGCGCACGAGTTTCCCCGCGGCTGGCACGCACGATACTGGCACCGCGAGCAATCGTTCTGGACGCCGGTGGGAAGCCCGGAGGGACGACGCCGCGCGTTGATCAACGAGGAAGGCCTGGTCGAGATCGACGAAGGCGAATTTTCGCTCGAGCCGTTTTTAACAACAAACGACGGGCTCGTGACCTGGGCCGACGTGGATACCGAAGCCTCGCTCGCACGCGGCGGCCTGCCGGTGCCCGTGCTGCGCTGGCGGTGCAAGTCGCTTCGCCTCGACATCCTCCCGTGGGTCGATGGCAGCGGGGAAACACTGACGCTTCACGTCACCTACCGCCTGCGCCGCCTGCGCGCGAAGGGTCCGCTGCGCTTGTTCGTCGCCGTGCGGCCGTGGCAGGTGAATCCGCCGTGGCAGGCGTTCCGGAATCTCGGCGGGCGCAGCGACGTCCGCAGCATCGAGTGCCATCCGTCCGGCCTGCGAGTCGAAGGCCGCGAGGTGGTTACCACACCACCTCCCGCCGCCCGCGGGGCCGCGACCTTCGAGCAGGGCGGAGTGCTGCCGTGGATCGCCCGCGGCACGGTGCCGGATGAACCGCGGGTGGTCGATGCCAACGGCCTCGCGTCCGCGGCGATGGCATGGGAACTCCCGGCCGACGAACGCAGTCTCGAAGTGACCGTTTCGGTTCCCTATTTCTCCCGCATCCACTCCCCCACCCGCCGCTCGCGGTCGAACGCGCTCGCGCGCTGGCGCAGGACGCTCGGCAAGGTGGAGTGGGACGTTCCGCCCGCGGTGGACAAGGCGGTGGAAAGTTTCCGCACGGCCGCCGGCCACATCCTCATCCACCGCGACGGCCCGGCGATCCAGCCGGGACCGCGGCGCTACACCCGCTCGTGGGTGCGCGACTGCGTGATCATGGGCGCCGCGCTCGCCAAAGCCGGGATGCCGAAACCGTTGCGCGAGTTTCTCGTCTGGTACGCCGGCTTCCAGCGCGACGACGGATTCGTCCCCTGCGTGGTCGATCGCGATGGCGTCGACTGGCTCGTCGAACACGACAGCCACGGTCAGTTCCTGTGGGGCGTGCGCGAGATCCAGCG
>JACKPZ010000052.1 GCA_024233135.1 Akkermansiaceae bacterium
GCCCGCTCCGTCGCTCTCGTCGTTCTGGGTTGTCGTGTTGAAATTCCATGTGCTGCCGAGCGAACCCGAGTTCGAAATGTTCACAAGGCCGTCGCCGGCGGAGTCGCTTTCGAAGTCCCAGTATTCCAACAACGTCGCGGCGGAGACCGATCCAGCCGCGAACAGCGGGAGAACGCAGATAGCGGAAAAGAGGGACGCGAGGTTTTTTCGTTTCATGGGTTCAAGCGGTCTGAGATGGGTTTCGATCCGCACCTGGATCGTCTGCACGAGAATCTGCCGGTTCGGAACGATCGGTTGAAGAAAATCCGGGGATGAAATCCACCATTGTTCCATTGAATTTGCGCACCCTCGGGCTCAGGGCAGCTTGGTGAATTTCAACGAATCCACCGCAACGAAGTCCCCTGCGGCCCACGGCGTGGGATCGCCCTCGACGGCGATCCGCAGGGTGGAGATGCCGGTGAAGTCGGTGCTCAGCGGCATCGCGGAAACCGCCGGCAGCCAGGTGGAACCGCCGTCGGGCAGGTAGTCGACCTGCCACTGGCCGGCGTCGAGATCGACGGTGGTGCGCACGGTCATGCCCGTTGCGCTGGTGGTTCCGTATCCCGCGTTTTGGCCGGACGAGCCGCCGGTTCCGTTGTCGACGACGCGGATGCGGGTGTCGGCGGCGCCGGTGGTGGAATTGAAGATGGTCTTGAGCGAGGTGCCGTCGGCATCCATCATGGTGACTTCGAAGCCGTTGCCCGCCGCGGTGGTGAGCTGCCATTCCTCGATGCGGAACTCGGTTTCATACACACCGGCGGTGAGTTCTCCGCCTGCGAAGGTGGCGCCACGGAACCAGTCCTTGGTGATGCCGGTGGTCACTGCGTTCGCACCCGGGTCATCGCCGATGATGAGGCGCCCGAGGCCGTCGGTTTCGATCTCGTCCGCCGCGTTGAAGTCGAAGGCATCGCCGGCGGTGCCGGTGTTGACGAGATCCTTGAGTCCGGTGTTGGCGGCATCGTTGAAGGCCCACGACTGGAGGATTTCCGGAGCCGGCGGCGGGGTCGAATCGACCACGCTGATCTGGACCTTGGCGCGAGCGGTGGAACCCGCGGCGTCGCTCGCCTCGACGGTGATCCACCAGGCACCCTCTTCCGCCGAAGTCGGCGTTCCGGACAGGGTGCCGTCGGAGGCGACGCTGAGCCAGGACGGAGCATCGATCGCCGTGAACGAAATCGTGTCGCCCGCATCGGGATCGGCCACATGGCCGGCGAGCGTGCCGGTGACCGGTTCATCGAATGCCACATCCGGAAGCCGGACGGGATCCGAGTTGAAACGTGGAGGCGTGTTTTCGCCGAAGCCGACCCGGAAGAAGCGCCGCGGAGTCGTCCTCGCGAAGGAAACGGGCGAGGCCGGGACATCGGAAAAGTCCGCCGCCCACGGGCCGGGTGCCAGCGTTTCGTTGGCGAGGATGTCATAGGAAACCCCACCGCTCGAGGGCCAGTCGAGGATGACATCGGCGCCATCGTGATGGATCGAAACGAAGGGCAGGAAGGCGTCGCCACCGGTGGCGATCGCAGACGACGATTCGAGGCGTCCGGCGCCGTGGATGGTCGTCTCGGCGCGCAGCGAGCGGGAGAGCTGATGCACGATGGCGGCGTAGGATGGATCGTCGGCGAGATTCTTCGTTTCGAGGGGATCGAGCTGATAGTCGTAGAGATCGCGGCCGGTGATGTTGCTGCTGGAATTGACCCACTCGATGAGCCGGAAGCGCTCGGTGCGGTAGGCGTATCCGTGTTGGCCGTTGATCTGGAACTGGGTGACGGCACCGAAGTGCACGGAGGACTCCGGATCTTCCATGACCGGCACCAGGCTGCGGCCGCGCAGCGGACGGCCGGTGAGCACCGTGTCGCTCAACGGCTGCTCGGGGATCGGCAGACCGGCGAGTTCACACAAGGTCGGATAGATATCCATCGAGTTCGCCGGGCTGTTCGTGCTGTTGGCTCCCGGCGCGGTCGGGTTGCGCGGATCGAAGATGATGAGCGGGCACTTGCTGCCGCGTTCCATGGCGGTGTGTTTCGCCCACTTGCCGTGGTCGCCGAGGTGAAACCCGTGGTCGCCCCAGAGGACGATGATCGTGGTATCCGCGAGTGTCATGCCGGTCTGGACCGGGTCCGGTGTGGCGGCGAGTTTCGTGCGGAGCTGGCCGACGAATTCATCGATCATCGAGACGCATGCGTAGTAGCCGTGGATGAGTTCGCGCTGCTGCGCCTCGCTCGGCAGGCCGCTGGTGTCGTAGGGCGCGTAGCCGAGCAGTTCGTCGTTGTCGGTGAGCGTGTTCTGATTGTAGGTGGTGGCGCCCACCGGGAGTCCGGTGTAGGCGGCGAGCGGAATCGAGTTGCGGTCGTAGAGATCCCAAAAACGCTTCGGTGCGACGAAGGGCAAATGTGGTTTCTTGAAGCCGACCGCCAGGAAGAACGGCTTGTTTCCCGCGGCCAGCGTGTCGATGAGCCCGAGCCCTTCGGTTAGAATCTTGTGATCGACGTAGAGGGAATCCGCCTGATCGGTGTCGTCCACCGCAGGCTTGCCCGCCGGGTTGAAGCCGCTGTTGACCTCGACGTAGGGCAGCGACCACGACGGCAGATCGTCGGTATCCTGAGCGGTCGAACCGTTCGGATCGGTGATGGTGCCGACCGTGCGCGGATCGTAGAACTTGCCGGTGCCGACGGTCTCGTAGCCCTGGTTTTTGAAATGCTGGGGCAGCGTGATCACGTCGGGGAGAACCGCACGGATCGGCCTGAATCCGATCACGTTGGTTTCCTCGGGCATCAGGCTGGTCGTCATCGAGGCGCGCGATGGACCGCAGACCGCCCACTGGCAGTGGTGGTTCAGGAACGCCATGCCCTGCGAGGCGAGGCTGTCGATCTGCGGCGTCAGCGCCGTGGTGTCGCCATAGCAGCCGAGATTGGGGACCAGATCGTCCACCGCGATGAACAGAACGTTTGGACGCTGCGCCATGGCGAACGGACAACAAGCAATGACGGCGGCGAGAGAGACGGCTGCGCGCAGACCTCGGCGGACCAGGGAAACAGGAAACATGGCAGGATGGGTTTGGGACGTTCGAGGACGGATGCAACCGGACATCGACGGGGCCAACAAAACACCGGGCCACAAATGCCACAAGTGCACGCCACAAGCAAAATTCCCACGAAAACAGTGCGGGGACGCACTCCAAAAAAGTGCGCACCTTCACAATTCCGGGAAGATTCTCATTGAAATCGAGTCCTCACGGGGGATTGAATACGACAAACCCAAGCCATTTCCAATGTCGGAAAAACCCGCTTCTCCGTCCACCCGCGCCCCCCGTTCCCGTCCGCCGAGCATCCTGTTGGCATTCGACTGGTTCGACCACCGCATCTACCGCGGCATCGCGAAATTCGCTTCGGAGGCCGGGTGGCATCTATCACCCTATCTGTTTTCCGATCGCAACGTTCCGTTCAACTGGCCCGGCGACGGAGCGATCACCAGCTACGGTCCCACGCTCGGCAAGTTCATCGAGTCGCTCGACATGCCGAAGGTGGATGTGACGATTTCAAAGATCCCGCAGCAGATCCCGCGGGTGGTGAACGACAACGAACAGATCGGCAAACTGGCGGCGAAACATTTCCTGAAGCGCGGCTTCAGCCACTTCGCGTTCTACGACTGGCCGGTGGTGGAGGTGAACATGCTGCGCGGCCGGCATTTCCGCGACGCGCTGCTGGAGGCCGGCGTGGAACCGGAGAACATCCACACCATCCGCCAGCCCGGCGCCCGCCTGCTGCGCGATTGGAAGGCGCACGAGCAGGCGATCCTCGACCAGATCAACGACCTCCCGCGCCCGCTCGGCGTGTTCACAGGACAGGACAATCTCGGTGCCACGCTGATCGAGGTCTGCTCGCACAACGGCATCCACGTGCCGGAGGAGATCGCGGTGCTGGGTGTGGACAACATCGAGTTCCTCTGCGACTGCCTCGCGGTGCCGATGTCGAGCATCGACACGCGCCTCGAGGAGCTCGGCTACCAGGCGGCCAACCAACTCCAACGGCTGATGAACGGCGAGATCGAAAACGACGAGCCACCGCTTCTCGTCCCGCCCGGCCAGGTGGTGCGGAGGCGGAGCAGCGAGTTTCTCGCCGTCCCCCACCCCGGCGTTTCGAAGGCGCTGCAGTTCATGCGCGCCGAGTTCGGATCGCCGATCACGCTCGAGGATGTATGCGAACAAGTGGGCATGTCGAAACGCGGACTGGAAAAGGCGTTCCGCACGCATCTGCGCCGCTCGCCGGCCGCCGAGCTGCGGCGGATCCGCATCGACCACGCGAAGCGCATGCTCACGGAAACGGATATCAAGATCGAGGCGATCGCCCGCGACTGCGGATATTGCAACTCATCGAACCTGAGCCTCGCCTTCAAACGCGACACCGAGATGTCGCCCCGCGCCTACCGCCGGAAGTTCCGGGCCGAAGCGGAGCGGATGTGAGGTCAGGTGTCCGGCTCTCCCGCGAGCTGCCGCTCGATGCGCCGCATCTCGGCATCGGTGAGCGGATAGAAGAACATCGCGGCGCCCTGCAGCACGATGAGCACGGCGGGAATCAGCGAGAAAAGAAGCAGGATGGCGAGTTTCGACGTCTCGTTCTGCTCCATGTTCGCCTGGAAGCCGCACCAGAACAGCAGCATGCCGGCGAACCAGCCGCCGAAAGCCATGCCGAACTTCTGCGAGAAGACGGCGGCGGAAACGACCAACCCGGTGATGCGGCGGTCGTGTTTCCAACGGATGTAGGCGGCCACGTCGGTGTACATCGTCCAAACCAGGGCCACCGGCGGACCGGCGAGGAAGGAACCGGCGAGGTTCACCAGATAGATCCAGCGGGGGTTCTCGGGAATGAAGACCACGCTGGTCATCTTGAGGCCGAACACTTGGTAGGGACCGGTCTCCAGACCCGGCATGGAAATCCGCGCCGCGGGGTCGATCCAGAACGGCAGCGCCATGCCGATGCCGCCGAGGATGGTGAGCCAGATGATGAGTTTCCGCTTTTCGAAGAAACGGATGAAGAACCCGGTGCACATCACGCCGGCGATCATCGCCATCCAACCGCCGGAGCCGAACGAAGCGACCTCCGAGTCATCACCGGTGATGTATTTGAAATAATAGATGTTCGATCCGTTCTTGATCGCCACCGCGGTGAGGTTCACCAGTCCGGCGACCACCAGCACCAGCCACGGCCGGGTGCGCACGAGCGTGGCGATGTCGCGGCCGAGCTGCTTGCGCGAGGTCTTCCCGCTCTCGGGGGCGACCCGCTCGCGGGTGGTCGCGAAGGTGACGAGGAACAACACGGCCGCCAGCCCGGCGAAGAGCCCCATCGTGTGCCGGAAGCCGACAACCTCGTCGCCGCCGCCGAGCGAGTCCTTGAGCGGCGGCAGGAACTGCGCGATCACCCAGCCGCCGAGGAACGCGAAGATGAAACGGATGGCGGAGACCCGCGCCCGCTCGTCGGACGAATGGCTGATCACGGCCATCAGCCCGGAATACGGGATGTTCACCGCGGTGTAGAGCATTCCGACGATGGTGTAGGTCACCGCGGCATAGACCACCTTCATCGTGGCGGATAGATCCGGCGAGTAGAACATCGCGTAGCCCCCCACACCGAAGGGGATGGCGAACCACAGGATGAACGGCCGGAAACTCCCCCAGCGGGTGCGGGTGCGGTCGGCGATGATGCCCATCACCGGATCGTTCACCGCGTCCCAGACACGCGAGAGAAGGAAGATCGTCGCCACCGTGGCGGCGGGGATTCCGAACACGTCCGTGTAATAGTACAACAGGAACATGTTGAACATCTGGAAATAGAGATTCGACGCCAGATCGCCGAGACCGTATCCGATCCGCTCCGTCCATCCCAACCGCTGCTTCGTTTCGTCTTCCATGGTGAGCATCGTGGTGGATCAGCCGACCGTTCCGCGCCGGGCTTCGAGTTTGCGGCGGATTTCGAGCGACTCGCGGCGTGTGAGCCGGAAGCGGGACAGCGCGAGGAACGCCAGCACCAGTCCGACGATCGGGATCACGGCGAGAAACACGCGCATCATCGTGAGCGTGTGCTCCGTCTGGCCGCCGCCGAGTTTCTCGTCGAAGCCGGACCACTTGAGAACGAAGCCGGACGCGCCCATGCCAATGGCGAGCCCGATCTTGATGAGATACGAGCCGCAGGCGGAGAACGCGCCCTCGCGCCGCTTGCCCGTTTCCAACTCGTCGTAGTCCATCACGTCCGCGCCGATTGCGCCGTAAAGCATCCAGAAGCCGGCCATGGTGAACGCGTTGAAGCCGCTGGTGACGATCTGCAGCCACGGATGCGCCGGGTTGTAGAGGAACCAGGTGGCGGCGTAGGCGACGATGGAAAGTCCGAGCACAAGCTGCATCGCGGCCTTCTTGCCCGACCGGTGGGCGACGAACGAGAAAAACGGCACACCGAGGAATCCGACGAGCACCATGGACGCGCCCATCGCGAGGTTCCACTTGCCGCCGAGCGCCCAGTCGCCACCACAGACATAGTAAACCGTGGTGTAGAGACCGAGCGTTCCGATCATGCTGGTGCAGGTGCCGTAGGCGACGGCCATGACGAGCTGGACGCGGAACGGCCGGCACTTGAGAGCGCCGGTGAAAGTCTCGATGATGCCGACGCGGTTCGCATCCGTCGCCGCCTGTTTGTAATATCTCTCGCGGGTGCCGAGAAACACGGTCACCGCCGCGAGGATCATCAACGTGCCGATGACGAGCGAGAACACCTTCGCGCCGAACAAGGTATCGCCCTTGAAGATCGCCATCGTGATGAAGGCCGCGGCTCCGAAGTTTCCAATCTCCGCCGCTTTCTGGAAACCGCCGCGGAAGGCGAAAACCGAGGTGCGCTCCTCGTAGTCGGGAGTCATCTCCGCACCGAGACTCTGATAGGGCATGTTGAAACAACTCACCAGGGTGATCAACACGCCCGAGCCGACCACCAGATACCAATAGTAGCCGCGCGAGGTCCATCCGGGCTGCAGCAGCCAGAAGAACGCGATCATGCCGAGCCCCGCGAGCAGGCCGCCGATGAGGATGTACGGCCGCCTTCTCCCCCAACGGCTGCGGGTGTTGTCCGAGGCCCAGCCGAAGAACGGATCGGACACGGCATCGATCAGGCGGTTCCACAACAAGCCGAGGCTCACCAGTTCCGGCGCGAGTCCGAGAAACACGTTGAACACCGGCCACGCGATCCCCGGCAGCAACCAGTTCCCCCAAGCGTCGTTCGCAGAGCCGATGCCGTAGGAAACCTTCTCCGAAACCGGCAGCCGGCCGCGGTCTTCGGCATCCACCGGGGCGTCGGCGTCATTCGGGGATTTCATCTCGCAATCGGTCGGATCGGCGCCCGCGGAGAAATCGCATCATGACGGCCGGGTCGTTCGGGTTTTGGGTTGGGTGCGCCGTGGCACCGGGTTTCCATGGAGAAAAACAGATGCCGGCCGCCATGACAACCTTCGCTCACAGTGAAGTTTTTTCGGATTTCGCCTGTGAAAACGCACTCACCGAATCTCAATTCCGTGCCGGGGCCCGGTATCCATCCGGATTTTCGGATTGCGGGCAGGCACGTGGTGAAACACCGACCTGCTTCGCACCGTTGAACCAAGGCCTCCATCCGCCCCAGAACCCATGCGCCAGTTACTCGTCACGCTGCTTTCGCTGTCCGTCCTCGTTCCCGCCCGCGCCACCAACGTTGTGTTCATCATGGCGGATGATCTGGGCTACACGGATGTCGGTTTCAACAATCCGGAAACCTTCTATGACACCCCGCGCTTGAACGCCTTTGCGAAGCAGTCGGTGCGTTTCACCGCCGGTTATGCCGCCTGTCCGGTTTGTTCGCCCACCCGTTCGTCGGTGTTCACCGGCCAGTATCCGGCCCGCACGCACAACACCGACTACTTCGGAGCGCCCAACGAGTTTCAGAAACTGCCGGCCCCCTACGAACCCGCGAAGGACGGTCGGTTCGCCAACCACAAGAACCGGCCGGTGCTTCCCGCGCCCTACCTCGGACGTCTTGCGGCGGACCACGTGACTCTGGCGGAAGCCTTCAAGGAAAACGGTTACGCGACGATGTTCGCGGGAAAATGGCATCTCGGCCCGGAGGGTTCCTATCCGGAGGACCACGGCTTCGACATCAACATCGGCGGCATCGAGCGCGGCGGCCCGTATGGCGGCGACAAGTATTTCTCGCCGTACGGAAACCCAAGGTTGCCCGACGGCCCGAAGGGTGAGCATTTGCCGGACAGGCTCGCCTCGGAAGTCGCCCGGTTCATCGGCGATCACAAGGACGCTCCGTTCTTCGTTTCCCTTTGTTTCTACTCCGTGCACACGCCGTTGATCGGCCGCGAGGATTTGGTTGCGAAATACAAGGAGAGGAAAAAATCGCTCGGTCTCGGCGCGAAGTTCGAATCCGAGCCGCCACGACAAAACCGGACGGTGCAGGAACACGCGGTCTACGCCGCGATGGTCGAGGCCATGGACGCCGCGGTCGGCAAGGTGCTCGACGCCCTTGACGCGAACGGCGTGGCCGACGACACGGTCGTGCTGTTCTTCTCCGACAACGGCGGCCTCTCGACCTCCGAAGGGTCCCCCACCAGCAACCTGCCATACCGCGCCGGCAAGGGCTGGGCGTACGAAGGTGGCATCCGCGAACCGCTGGTCGTCCGCTGGCCCGGCAAGGTCAAGGCCGGATCGAGCTGCGACACGCCGGTGATCTCGACGGACTTCTATCCAACCTTCCTCGAACTCTGCGGACTTCCGCCGCGCCCGTCACAGCACGTCGATGGGAAAAGCTTCGCCGGCTTGCTCGCCAACCCGGATGCGAAACACGACCGGGCGCCGCTTTTCTGGCACTATCCGCATTGGGGAAACCAGGGAGGCATTCCGTTCTCCGCCGTTCGCGACGGCGACTGGAAACTGATCCGTTTCCACTGGAAGAAGGGCACCGAGCTTTACAACCTCGCCAGCGATCCCGCGGAGAAACACAATGTGGCCGATCAGCAACCCGCGAAGAAGGCGGAACTCGAGAAACAACTCGACGCCTTCCTGAAGGAAACGAAGGCCCTCATGCCGGATGCCAATCCCAAGGCGAAAACACCGTTCAACAAATGGTGACCGGAGGTGGTCTCCGGCAGAAGTTCCCCAGCCCACCGCCGGAATGAAACGTTCACCCCGACCTTCGAGAGCCGCCGCAACCGTCACCGCCCTCATCCGGGCCGGGTGGCTCACCGCCTTGACCATGGTCCCGGCGGCATCGGCAGTGACCAAACTGAACGTCGTGCTCATCGTCTGCGACGACCTCAGCGACTACATCACCGGCATCCCCGGGGAATCCGGTCATCCGCAGGCACGGACACCGCATGTGGACCGTTTCGCCGCCACCGGTGTCGCGTTCCGCAGGGCCTACAGCAACAACCCGGTCTGCGCGCCGTCGCGCTCCAGCTTCCTCACCGGCATCCACTGCCATGAATCCGGCAATCTTTTCTGGGACAAGTGGTTCCGGAATCCGGTCCTGAAGAACTCCCGCACGCTCATGGAGCACTTCCGCGCGAACGGCTACCACGTGGCCGGATCCGGCAAGCTGATGCACCATTTCAAGCGCAACGTGTGGACGGAATTCGCCCATCAGGCAGACTACGGACCGCTTGTCTACGACGGCAGGAACAAGATCGCCCACCCTTCGGTTCCGAAGCCCTTCGGGGACGGGGCGATCGACGGGTCGTTCGCCTCGCTCGCGGACGTTCCGTTCACCGGGGACGACAATCCGGAGTCCGGATGGATCTACGGCGGATGGGGCAAGACAGTGAAGCCCTTCCGCTACGCCGGCGAGGACGACCGGGACCCGACGCCGGACGAACGCAACGCCGCCTGGGCGGCGGAGCGCATCCGCGACCTCGGCTCGCGACGCCCCTCCGGCAAGCCGTTTTTCCTGGCCGTGGGCTTCATCCGTCCGCACACACCCCTCCACGTTCCCCAGAAATATTTCGACCGCTTCCCGCCGGAATCCATGTGGTTGCCGCCGATCACCGACGGTGACGCCTCCGACACCCATTTCGCGGGCGTTCGCGGCAATGACGACAAGGGTTTCCGCTACTTCAAGAACCTCGTCGCGTCGTATCCGACCCAGGAGGAGGGACTCAAGGCATTCAGCCGCGCCTACCTCGCCAGCGTCGCCGCGGTCGACGATTGCATCGGCCGGGTCATCGATGCGGTCGACGCCAGCCCGGCGAAAGACCACACCATCGTTGTCGTCACCAGCGACCACGGCTGGCAGATGGGCCAGAAGGACTATCTCTTCAAAAACTCGCCGTGGGAGGAATCGACGAGGATCCCGTTCGTGATCCGTGCTCCGGGTGTGACCAAGGCCGGAGGCGTCGCCGGCCATCCCGTTTCCCTGATCGACCTCTATCCCACTCTCGTCGATTTGTGCGGACTCAAGGGCGACACGCGCAAAAACAACCGCGGCGCGGCATTGAGCGGCCACAGCGTGCGGCCGTTTCTCGAAGACCCATCCGGAGGCACATGGAACGACCCCGACGGCGCGCTCACGATGGTCTTCTCCGGCGGCCGATCGTCCCTCACGAGCGACCGGTCGCGCTGGAACGCCGACCTCGATCGCCAGCATTGGACCTACCGGACCCGGGATTGGCGCTACATCCGCTATGCGAACGGCAAGGAGGAACTCTACAACCACGTTTCCGATCCACGGGAAACCACCAACGTCGCGGACGACCCGAAATGCCAACAGGTGAAAACCCTGCTCCGGCGAAAATTGGAAAAAGCCCGTGGCATCGGGCACGACGGAGGAACTTCCGCGGACTGAGTCGGCTGCCTCCCGACAATCGGCATCGCAGTTTCCCGAACCGGATATCTGCAGGGAGGAAGAGTACGAGGACTGGGACTCGAACCCAGGATTCTATTCTCAATATCGGAATATCAAGGAATCCTTGTATTTCCGTCAATTTATGAGACACTTTCGGCACCATCAACAGCATCGGCGTTCCCATTTTTGTTCCCACTTTTCCCGCTCCCACGCCCCCGGCATCACCCATCCTTTCTCGCCATGGCCACCCTCATCAAACGCGACGGCTCTCCTTTCTGGTTCGTAGCCTTCAGCGTTCCGCAGCCAGACGGCACCATCCGCCGGCTCAAGAAATCAACGAAGAAGAAAACCCGGGAGGAGGCAATGGCGGAAGTTCAACGCATTGTCGATGCCGAGCGAAAGCTGGCGGTGGCCACCGACGAAGAGAATCGCACGAATCAGGCAATCCTGGCCGAGGCAAACCGTGCCGCGGCCCGGGGAGAACTCAGCGAAGCGAGAGCGAGGGAACTCCTCTCCCGGATGCTCAAGAATGCTTCCGGCGAAGGACTCCAGTCCTACACGGTGAAAGCCTGGTCCGACGAGTGGCTGAGAAGGAAGGCCCCACTGGCGAAGGCGACCACCGATCGGTATTCGACGAGTGTCCGCGCGTTTCTAGCCTTTCTCGGCCCCAAGGCGGATAAGGGCCTCGAAATGGTTACCAAGGCTGACATCAGGGATTTCAGGGAAGTGGTTCGATATGGGAAGAAACTACCCGCACTCGATGCTCGGACGAAGTCGAAAGACCATCCCCAAGACTTCACCCCGGTGAGGACCGCAAGAACCGCGAACCAGTATCTTGCCGACATCACGAGCATGTTCAATGACGCCCTGACCGACGAGCTTTTGTCCACCAGCCCGACAAGAGGACTCAAGGACCTCCCGGAGGATGACTCGGTCACTAGGAAGCCCTTCACAAACAAGGAGGTCCAGAAACTACTGAAGAAGGCCGGCGAACCGGGTTGGTACGAGCTGATTTTCAGCCCGAAGACGAAAAACCCGCGCTTGCGCCTTGAGCGAGGCCACGATTGGCCTGGCGTGATCCTCTTCGGCTACTACGTAGGCACCCGACTTCGGGACATCGCACGGCTGACGTGGGAGAACATCGACTTCGAATCCGAAATGGCCACCTTCGTTCCGAGCAAAACCAAAAGACACCTGCCGTCTTATCAAGTCCCCCTGCATCCCCGACTCGTTCGCTGGCTGAAAGAACGAACCTCCCCAGTCGAACGCCACGGCCCGCTCTTCCCCACTCTTT
>JACKPZ010000053.1 GCA_024233135.1 Akkermansiaceae bacterium
GTAGCCGGGCCCTAGTCCATCAGCGAGCCGAGTTCGTCGATCGACCAACCCGGCGCGTCACCCATGCCCGCCTCGTCGATGGCGCTGGCGAGTTCGCGTTTCTTGCGCTGCAGCGCCACCACCTTTTCCTCAACGGTGCCGCGGGTGAGCAACCGGTACACCGTCACCGGCCGCGTCTGGCCGATCCGGTGGGCGCGGTCCGTCGCCTGCGCTTCCGCCGCCGGATTCCACCACGGGTCGAAGTGGATCACGGTGTCCGCGGCCGTCAGGTTGAGGCCGTATCCGCCGGCCTTGAGGCTGATCAGAAACACCGGCGGACCACCGGGTTCCTGGAACTTGTTCACAAGTTGTTGGCGGTCCCGGGTCTGTCCGTCGAGCCGCAAGGAATCCCAACCACGCTCGGAAACACATTTCTCGATTTCCAGTAACTGCGATTGGAACTGGCTGAACACCAGAACCCGGTGCCCGCCATCGACTGCTTCTTCCAACAACTCCAACAAGCGTTGGAGCTTCCCGGACCGCTTCGACACCAACAATCGATTGAATCGATCATTCTTCAGCAGGGCAAGATCGCAACAAGTCTGCCGAAGTCGCAGCAATGCGGTGAGCACCCGCATCCGGGCGGCACCGCTTTGCCCCGCATCGTGGAGCGCATCGACCTGCCGCCTGCCCTCTTCGAGGAAGGCGCGATAGACGCCCTGCTGGTCCGGGGTGAGCTCGCAGAATTCGTCGATGAAGATCTTCGCCGGCAGTTCCGGCGCCACCTGTTCCTTCGTCCGCCGCAGGAGAAACGGCGAGGTCCGCAGGCGCAACCGCTCGAGCACCGCCCCCGCGCCGGATTCCTTGAGCGGGACTTCGTAGCGATCTCGAAACTCTTCCCGGCGGCCGAGCCAGCCGGGTTGGACAAAACGAAAGATCGACCACAGGTCGCGCACGCCGTTTTCGAGCGGAGTTCCGGTAAGCGCGATCCGGTTGCGGGCGTTCAGTTTGCAAATCGCCTTGGCATGGTCGGTGTCCGGATTCCGCATCAAGCTCGCCTCGTCCACCACCGCCGCGAGGTAGTCCTGACGCAGATGCCAGGCGAGATCCCGCGCCAGCGTGCCGAAACTGGTGAGCACCACCTCGCCCGGAGCCACTCTCCCGCGCTCCTCATCGCGACCGGTTCCGTGGAGCACCCGCACCGTCCGGGCGGGGGCGAAACGTCCGAACTCCGCCTGCCAGTTGCCCAGCAGCGAAGCCGTGGCGATCACCAGAACCACACCGTCGCCCCCATCAAACAAACGCTCGATGCAAGCGATAGTTTGCAGAGTTTTCCCCAAACCCATGTCATCCGCAAGCAAGGCGCCGCCGAAGCGATCGAGTCGATCGCAGAGCCAGGCGAAGCCTTGTTGCTGGTAAGGACGAAGCTCGGCGCGCAGGCCGGCCGGCTCCGGGAGCTTGTGAACAACTTGGGAAGAACCTTTGTCGTGTGACTTGCTCCATTTTTTCCCGATTTCCCGGATCACCTCCGCGGAACGCTTCGAGGCCTCGAATCGGCCGTTTTCCTGGTGGATTTCGAGCTCGGATAGCAGCGGTTCGAGCACGTCGGAAACCTCATCCGGAACCACCCAGCGCCGGCCTTTTGCCGAGCCGGGACGCGACCCCGATCGCAGCCACTGGCGTACATCCGCGGCAGGCACCGCCATCCCATCACTTGTTTGAAACCTCAGATCGAATCCCAACCAATCCTCTCCGGAGCCGAGGATTTCGATCCGCGGCTCGACCAGGGCGACGGCACCGCAGGACTTCTCGAAACGGGCGGATGTCGTGATGCTCCATCGCTCGCGCCAGCCGGGCAGGTCGTGGGCGAGCAGACGGATCACGGCGGATTCGCCGCTGAGCCGCCAGGTTCCGGAAGCCAGATCGGAGGGTGAGAATCCCGCCGCTTCGAGTTGACGAACGAGGGACTCCTCCGCACCCGAGTTTCTGACAAAACAACGATCGGCCTCCCAACGTGGAAGATTCGGGACATCCCCGATGCCCGGCGGGACCGGTGCCGAGCCGGGGTAAGCAACGCGGGCGGTGACGGTGACGGCCGCCAGATCACCGTCCAGAGCGAGTTGGAATTCGGGCGTTTCGGCGGTGAATCGCAGGTTTTCCAGCCATCCATCGGGCGGAAACGAGAGCCAATCCTGCCACGAATCGAGTTGGCGCAGCAGATTCGCCACGGACATCCGGACCTCCCCGGTCCTGCGGAGCGCGGCGAGCACCTCGGCCAAGGGTTCCGGGACGGGCCTCGCGCCCGCGCGGACAAGCCGGGCCTCCTCCGCACGCCAGATCGAAGCGCCGATTTCAGCCCATTCTCCCGCCCCATCTCCGGGGCGGAGGCAAATTTTGCCGTTTTCCGGTGCTTCGTCGCGCAGGGGAATCCGCCCGCCATCGGCGATTTCCAGCGGATTTCCGGACGCGGAGACGTCCGGGTGAGCGATCAAACAGCCGAGAAATTCCGAGGCATCCGCCCCGGCGAGGTTCAGGTGGGCGGGCGAACGATCGGCCGCGCCCTTGCTTGTGAGCCATGCGGCCAGCGCACGGTCGGCGCGGGACGGATCCCGGGAACCGTCCCGGGTCACGGTGGCGGTGAGCCTTCCACGGGCGAACGCGTCCCGCCAATTGCCGGCGAAGACGACCTTGCGGGCGACGGGCGAGTCTTCCTTCGGTGGTGCCACCTCCTGTTTCGTCGCGGCGGATTTCCCGGAAATCACCGCCAGCCCCGTGGCCACCGCGTGGGCGCAAACGGCTCCGGTCGAGCGGTTCTCCGGGCAGGCGCAGCGGGCCTCGATGTCCGTGGCGGACCGCATCGTCACGCCCACCCGGATCGCGCGGGAGCCGGATTTCACCGAGCCCTTCCAGCCCGTCGATCCGGCCGCGGCATCCATCACCAGACCGTTTTCAAACAAGCTCCGACCTTCCTTGAAGGCCTGCCAGGAAGCGGCTTTGCGGAGGATTTCCTCGGTGAGAACGCTCATCGCGGGCGATCATTCGCGGCTCGGACGCGGGCGGCAACCGGTTTCCACCGACCCCACCGATAGCAAAATATGCACACTCAATCAGACATGAGGAAATGCCTGATTCCGCGGACCGGGCGATGTTAGGCCATCGTAAACCCGAAGGCCCGTCCGCGCCCCGGGGGACGCAGCCGGGCCTCACCCACCCCAAACACCCCCCGCCATGAAAACGAAACCCACCCTGGCCCTGCGCGCGGGCCTTCTTTTCGCAAGCGTGTCGCTCCCCATTTTTCCGGCATCGGCCGGCCAGCCGGTTCCCGTGATCCTCCGCCCGACCGCGGGTTCCACCGCGACCACTTCGCCGGTGGACATCCGCGTATCCGTCTCCGGCATCTGGGAGGGGAATTTCCTCAGGATCGTGTCCGACGGCAAGGCTCTCGGCTACGCAAAACCGCTGAACTGTATCGGCGAATGGCCGTTCCCGGACGGCAGTCACCTCTCGGTGATGGACAATGCGGTGAACGCGGACATCATCGTCGACTACCATCCGCCGGGGGGAGGGCCGATGTTCTTCTTCGACGGCGCGTTCTCCTCGAAGACCCGTTTCGCAGGCACGTTCACGCACTGGAACGGGGTCGATCCGGATCCGCTCACGGGAAACGTGACGGTTGATTTCAGTTTCACTTCGATGGGGTTGTTGAGCGCGAAGATCAGCGGCGACAGCCCGCTCGGAACACACACTTCGACCGGCGCGTGGTCGGAAACGACGACCTATCAGTTTCTCTGGAACGATCCGCCCGACGGCGGCCACACGCTCACGGCCGTGGCCAATTGGACCGACCAAGGCACGTCGCAAAGCTACAATTTCACGTCGTCCCCGGTCGCGATGACGGTCCGAATCCCTCGCGCTCCGGAAATCGACGTCGAACAACCGAAGGGAAAGAGTCTCGTCGATGGCAAAGGATCGACCAACTTCGGCAAAGTGAAGGTGGGCGGCAAGGCAACGAAGACCTACGTCATCCGCAACACGGGAAACGCCGACCTCAGGAATCTGAAGATCAAGCTGAAGGGACGGAACAAGAAGGACTTCGTCGTTTCCAAACCGAAGGCCTCTTCGCTGGGTGCCGGCGGCAAAACCGTCTTCAAGGTGAAATTTCAGCCGAAAACGACGGGCCTCCGCGCGGCGGCTCTCGAGGTCAGGAGCAATGACGCGAACGAGAATCCCTTCGACATCAAGCTGAAGGGCAAGGGCAAATAGCCGTCACCCGGCATCCATCGGCATCACGTCGACGGCCACGCTGAGGCGTTGGTCGCCGGCGCCGAGGGTGACGCCGCGCAGCGGGCTGACGTCCGAGTAATCGCGGCCCCATGCGACGGTGATGTGGCGTTCGTTCGGCATCAGGTTGTTGGTGGGATCGACGTCGATCCAGCCGGCTTCGTCGCCGCAGAACACGGAGACCCAGGCATGGGACGCGTCGGCGCCGATGAGGCGCGCCATGCCGGGCGGCGGAGCGGTTTCGAGATAGCCGCTGACATAGCGTGCCGGCACGCCGAGCGAGCGCAGGCAGGCGAGCAGCAGGTGGGCGAAGTCCTGGCAGACGCCGGCGCGCTTGCGCAGCACCTCGTCGACGGGCGTGGTGACGTCCGTGGCGCGGGGGTCGAAGCGGAAGTTATGGAATATGCGCGCCGTCAGGGCGAGCGACGCCTCGAGCACCGGCCGGCCGGGGGTGAAATCCGGCGCCGCGAAGTTTCCGAATTCCAGACCGACGGGGACCATCGGCGAGGCGAAACGATACATGCCGGCGTCGGAACCGGGCGTGAGTTTCGCCTCGCAGCAGGCGTCGCGCACGCGCTCCCACGGCGGGGTGGCGGCCGGATCGTGCGGCTCGGTCGGCAGCACTTCGACGAAGCTGCGCGCGGTGACGTCGAGCGTCTCGTGTTTCCCCTCGATCTCGAAATAGACCGTCGGATTTCCGAAGGCATCGACGTACAGGCTGCGGCCGACCGGCACGGGGCCGATCTTGAGTTCGTGCCACGGGCAGCGCTGGTGGGTCATTGTCCGCGGAGCGAGACGCGCAAGATGGTGCGAGACGGTCACCGACCCCTCGTATGCATATCTCGTGTGATGGACGATCTGGTATTTCACGTCAGTAAACCCGGCGCACCGAGTGGCTGAAGAAATGCTGGGTGAGAAGGTCGGAGAAGCCCTCCAACAATTCGACGAACGCCTCGAGTTCCGCCGCGTCCGGGCGGGTCGGATCACCGAAACGGTATTCCATTTCGTGAATGTGGCGGCGGATCTCGGGCATCAGACCGTGGTCTTCGTGGCCCGGATATTTCGCGCACTCCTTGTAGAGGACGTGGATCTGGAAGGCGATCGAGCGCGGATTCGTGGGATCGGCGAAGAGCAGCTCGGTCACCGGGCCGGGCATCGGCCGCGAATAGTGACGCCGGCGGTAGGTCATGACGCTGTCGCAGATTTCGAGCAGCGGATCGAGCAGTGGATTCGGCCCGTCGCCACCGCGCGAGACGGCGGTTCGCAGCAACGCGAGGCAGCCGAGCGCGCGCTCGATGCGGCGGCCGGTTTCCAAAAACCGCCAGCCGTGGCCGCGCGTCATGTTTTCCGCCTGCATGCCGGAGAATGCGGCGAGATGGAGGATGAGCGAGTCGAGCGTGCGGATGAGCGAGGCCGTGCCGATGGCGGGCGTGACCGGACGGGCGATCGCTTCGAGCTGGTTGAACAAACGCCAGGTGTCGTCGGACAAGCGGTCGCGCGCGGGCGCGGCGTTGAGCAGCAGCGAGCGGGTGAGCGCCGGGATGCCCGCTGGAGTGGCCGGATCATGGATCAAGGCGGCGATCGTATCGTCGATCCCCGCGGGATGGAGCACCACGCCATCGGGAAGCAGGCCGCTGCCGTTCATGAGCTCGATGCAGGCGGCGAGCGGCGAGCTCACTTGTTTCCCGACTTCTCCCGCCTGGGCGCGGAGCATCGTGCGCAGCATGCGGGTGGCGAACTCGATGCGCTCGGCGTTTCGACCCACCCAGAACATCTGCTCGGCGATGCGGCTCGGCACTTCGGGTGGCGGAGCCGTCGGATCGTGATCGGTCTTCGGCCGGCTCACCTCGGCGCGGGAAACCTCCTCCATGCCGGTGATCCAGACGTCCTTGGTGAATCCGGCATGCGTCGGCCAGAGCTGCGGTTGCGCCGGGCGTTTGCCCACGCGTGCCATGCCGCCCGGGAGCACCTCGGCGCCATGGTCCGTCTGCAGGGTGAACGCACGCCAGACGACCGGCCGGGATTTCAGCAGCCGCCCCTCGATCACCGGCGCCTCGCTGGCCGGGATCTCCGCCTGGACGACGAAGTCCTGCGGCCGTGCCTGGATGAGCGAGAGCCATTGTTTCCTCGATGCGGGCGAGAGCGACGCGCAGCGCACGGGCAGCAGCGGCATCGGTTCGCCGGAGGCCGGCATCAGGATGAATCGATGAAACTCCGCGGCCACCATCTCGCGCACCTCTTCCTGGCCGAGCCACCAGGTTTCCACGAACGGCAGCAACATTTCCTCGCCCAGCCACTCGCGGCAGATGCGCGGCAGGAACGGCATCAGCGCGGGACTCGAGGCGAATCCCGATCCCGGCGCGTTGGCAAGGCCGACGTTGCCCGAGCGCCATGCCTCGATCAATCCCGGCACCCCTTCCCCGCCGTGGCCCCAGCCTTCGAGCGGGTCGATGCCCGCGGGATCGATGCGGCAGACGATGCCGTCGAGGCGGCGCAGGCCGGACAGGGTTTTCAGATAAACGCGGCGCTCGCGCACCGTGAGGTCCGCCGGCTCGACCAGCGGAATGCCTAACAAGCGCGCCTTGTACGCGTGTTCGAAATACGACGAGTGGCGGAAACCCGGCGTCAGGAACGCGGCGTTCACCGGCGCGCCGCGCGATTTCGAGAACGACTGCAGCGACTCGCGCTCCATCCGCAGGAAATCGCGCAGCCGGCCGACTTTCATTTCCTCGAAGGAGTCGTCGAGCAGCGTGGCGGTGACGTTGCGGTTCTCGTAGACCTGCCCGAGCCCGCCAGGCGAGTCGGTGTGATCGCGGAGGACCATCCAGTTCCCGTCCGGCCCTCGCATCAGGTCGCATCCAGTGGTACAAAGCATCCGCCCGCCCGGTGGCTGGACGCCGCACGTGTAGTGGCGGAACACCGGGCTCGAATGCACAAGATCCGGCGGGATCAAGCCCTCGGCCAGCAGCGTCTGCGGACCATACACGTCGGCGAACACCGCTTCCAGCAGGCGGATCCGTTGTTTCAGCCCGGTGGAAACCTTCGCCCACTCGGCGGGCGGGATCACCAGCGGCAGCGGATCGAGCATGTACGGCTGGTCCGAGGCACCGACATCGGCGAACACGTTGAAGGTCGAGCCGAGGTCCTCAATCATCCGCTCGGCCGACTCGGCGAGAGTCGTCCGCTGGTCGGGATGCAACGCGGCGATCCTCGCGCCGAGCGTGTTCCAGTGCGGCCGCAGGACACCGGCGGGGTCGGTCATTTCATGCCACGCGAGCGCCTTGCCCGCGCCGGCCGGTTGCGGCTGCGGGCTGGGCTGGGAAACCTGGCGGATGCCGTCAGCCATGGGTTGTTCGCGTCACGGCCGCCACCTTCTCAGCGTCACCGTTGCAAGCGCAAGTCCAGCGTGAACGGGAAGTCCGGGCTGGTCGCCGCCTCCAGCGCCCGCACCGCGCCGCCGCTGTGGCCCTGGCGGAAGAAACGCGCGAGACGGCGCGCCTCCGCTTCGTACGAGTTTACCGGGAAGGTCTCGTGGCTGCGGCCGCCCGGGTGCGAGACGTGGTAGGTGCAGCCACCGAGCGAAAGGTCGTTCCACGTGTCGAGCAGGTCGAAGACGAGCGGCGAGTGGACGGGGATCGACGGGTGCAGGCAGCGCGGCGGCTGCCAGGCACGGTAGCGCACACCGGCGACGAACTCACCGTGCGTGCCCGTCCCGTGGAGCGGCACGCGCATGCCGTTGCAGGCGATGACGTGGCGCTCGCCGGTGAGCCCGCGCACGAAGACCTGGAGACGTTCCACCGAGCTGTCGACGAAACGCACCGTGCCGCCGGTATCGCCATCCTCGCCGAGCACGTGCCATGGCTCGATGGCGTGCCGAAGCTCCACCTCGATGCCGCGTTGGTTGAACTCGCCGATCCTCGGGAAACGGAACTCCAGATGCGGCAGGAACCAGTCGTCCTCGATCTCGAATCCATGGCGACGCAGATCGCCGAGCACGTCGGTGAAATCCTGCCAGATGAAATGCGGCAGCATCCAGCGGTCGTGGATCTCGCTGTCCCAGCGGACCAGCGGATGCTCGTACGGCTCGTCGAGGAAACGTGCGATCAACCCGCGGAGGACGAGGTGCTGGGCGAGACTCATCCGCGAGTGCGGCGGCATCTCGAAGTTGCGCATTTCCACCAGGCCGAGGCGGCCGGTCGCGCTGTCCGGGCTGAACATCTTGTCGATGCAGAACTCCGC
>JACKPZ010000054.1 GCA_024233135.1 Akkermansiaceae bacterium
CTGGCTCCGGGAATCTCCCGTCTTGCATCGCCGCGCCGATCCCCCGATTCTTCCGCCCATGCAGCTTCTCGATTTCGAAAAACCCGCCGCCGAGCTCGAACGGGAACTCGAAAAACTCCGCGCCAAGGCCGCCGCCCAAAACATCGACATGTCGGGCGAGATCTCCATGATGGAAGCCAAGCTGGCGGAAACACGCGCCCGCATTTACGAAAACCTGACCCCTTGGCAGCGCGTGCAGATCGCCCGTCATACGAACCGACCGTTCATGCTCGACTACCTCTCGCTGGCGTTCACCGAGTTCCAGGAGCTGCACGGTGACCGCCACATCGGCGATGATGCCTCGATGCCCGGCGGCTTCGCGCGCCTCGGCGACCACCGCGTCGTGGTCATCGGCCACCAGAAGGGCCGCGACACCAAGGAAAACCTCAAGCGCAACTTCGGCTGCGCCCACCCCGAGGGCTACCGCAAGGCGATCCGCCTCATGCGCCTCGCCGAGAAGTTCAAGCTGCCCGTCATCACCCTCATCGACACGCCGGGCGCCTTCCCCGGCATCGGCGCCGAGGAACGCAACATCGCCGAGGCCATCGCCTACAACCTGCGCGAAATGATGCTGCTCAAGGTGCCCGTCATCGCCGTGGTCCTCGGCGAGGGCGGCTCCGGCGGCGCGCTCGGCATCGGCGTCGCCAACCGCGTCATCATGCTGGAGAACGCCTACTACTCGGTCATCAGTCCCGAAGGCTGCGCGGCGATCCTCTGGAAACACCGCAAACACGCGCCCGAGGCGGCCGAGGCGATGAAACTCGTGGCCCCGGACCTCATCAAGCTCGGCCTCATCGACGAGGCGATCCCCGAGCCGTCCGGCGGCGCCCACCACGACCACAAGGCCACCGCCGGAGCGTTCCGCGACGTCGTGCTCCGCCATCTCGACGAACTCGCGAAAATGTCGCCCGAGCAGTTGCAGGAAGACCGCTACCGCAAGTTCCGCAACTTCGGCGACTGGGACGGAAAGGCCTGAGCCGAAACACCCCGCGGGCTGATAGAACCCGCGCCAATCCCTTCGTAAACGCGAGCCATGTCGATCAAAGTTGGAATCATCGGAGCCGGAGGCATGTTGAAATATCACATGGCAGGCTTTCGCAAGGCCGGGGCGGACGTCGTCGCCATCGCCGACGCCACCCCCGGAGTCGCATCGAAGGCCGCCGCCTCATGGATCGTCCCCGCCGCCTATGACTCGGTGGAGGAAATGTTCCAACGCACGCCGGACCTCGATGCGGTGAGCATCATCGTGCCCAACAAGTTCCACGCCTCGCTCGCCATCCAGTGCCTGGAGGCCGGCAAGCACGTTTTCTGCGAGAAACCGCCCGCCCTCAACGCCGCGGAGGTCGAAACGATGATCCATGCCGCCACCACCGCCGGCAAGCGGCTCATGTTCAACTTCAACAACCGCGCCCGCCCCGACTCACGCGCGATCATGGAATACATCCGCGCGGGCACCGTCGGCCACATCAATTCCGCGCAGGCGAAGTGGATCCGCCGCACCGGCATCCCCGGATTCGGCGGGTGGTTCACCAGCCGCGAGTTCGCCGGCGGCGGCGCCTTGATCGACCTGCTCCACATGATCGATCTCGCGATGTATTTCATGGGTTATCCCGAGCCGGCCCACGTGCTCGCCCGCACCTATGACGACTTTATCACCGACCGCGGATTCAAAGGCCCCTGGGGCATTCCGGATCGGGAGGGCGGCATCAACGACGTCGAGGCCGCGGCCCATGGTTTCATCACGTTTGCCACCGGCCAGGCGCTCTTCATCCAGACCTCATGGGCGGAAATGGTGAAGCGCGAGGAAGCCTCCGTTGTCTTTCAGGGCACCGGCGCCGGCGGCAAGGTCGAGCGTTTGTTCCGCTGCGACGGTCTCGACGAAACCGCCACCGACACCTGTGAACTCTACGTTCAGGAAAACGGCCGCAGCGTGAACCGCAGCGTCGTCACCCCGGATTGCGAGGACATGGGCCGCATCGATTCCGCCGCCAATTTCATCGAAACCCTTGCGGGCACCGCGGAACCGCTCAACCATCCTTCCGAGGCGCTCAAACTCATGCGCGTGATCGACGCCATCTTCGCGTCCGCCGCGTCCGGCGCGCCGGTCACGCCTTGAGAACCGGGGCCGCTTCGCCTCAAGCCCAACTCCTCCCGACATGAACCGAAAACTCCGCATGGGCATGGTCGGCGGCGGCCGCGGCGCCTTCATCGGCGCCGTCCACCGCATGGCCGCCAATCTCGACGGCCGCATCGCGCTTGTCGCCGGTTGTTTCTCGTCCGATCCCGAGAAATCCCGCGCCTCCGGCCACGATCTCTTCCTCGACCCCTCGCGGGTCTACTCCACCTACGCCGAAATGGCGGAGAAAGAAGCCGCCCTGCCGGCCGACGAGCGCATCGACTTCGTCTCCATCGTCACCCGCAATGACCTGCATTTCCCCGTCGCCAAGGCCTTCCTCGAGGCGGGAATCCACGTCGTCTGCGAGAAGCCGCTCGCGTTCTCGCTCGAGGAGGCGGTTCGGCTCAAGGAGATCGTCGACCGCTCCGGCCTCGTCTTCGCGCTCACCCACAACTACACCGGCTACCCGATGGTCAAGGAGGCCCGCGCCATGGTGAAGGGCGGCAAACTCGGACGCATCCTCAAGATCGTCGCCGAATACCCGCAGGGCTACGCCATCTCCGCCCTCACCGACAAGTCCGACGGCGCCATCTCCAACTGGCGGATGGATCCGCAGGTCGCCGGCGTCTCCAACTGCATCGGCGACATCGGATCGCACGCCGAGAACCTCGCCCGCTACATCACCGGGCTGGAACTCGACGAACTCGCCGCCGATCTCAACACCTTCATCCCCGGCCGGCCGCTCGACGACGACGGCTCGATGCTCGTCCGCTACCAAGGCGGCGCCCGCGGCGTGCTCTACGCCTCGCAGATTTCCACCGGCGACGAAAACAACCTCAACATCCGCGTCTACGGCACCGAGGCCTCCCTCGAGTGGCACCAGGAGCACCCGAACGAGCTGGTGGTGAAATACGCCGACCGTCCGCGTGAAACGTGGCGCCGCGGCAACAGCTACAACGGCTCCGAGGCGACTCATTTCACCCGCCTGCCCTTCGGCCACCCCGAGGCCTTCATCGAGGCTTTCGCCAACATCTATCTCGCCGCCGCCGAGGCGATCACCGACACGATCAACGGCGACTACCCCCGGCCCCAGGGATACGATTTTCCCACCGTGGACGACGGAGTCGAGGGCATGGCCTTCATCGAGGCCGCCGTCGCCTCGTCGAAGGGCAACTCCGCATGGACGAAGGTCGAACATTGTGCTTCCGCGAAGCCGCTTCCGGATCCACAGATCCCCCCGTCATGAAACTCGGCATTCTTGGATCCGGCTCCGGATCGAACATGCAGGCCATCCTCGATGCGATCGACGCCGGTTCGCTCGACGCGGAGATCGTCCTCGTTCTATCCGACAACCCGGGCGCCTACATCCTCGAGCGCGCCGCGAAACGCGGGATCCCCACCGCGCTCATCGACTGCCACGGGTTCAAGACGAAGTTTCCCGACGAAGCGCAAACGAAGACCGCGGCCATGCTCAAGGAGGCCGGCGTCGAACTCGTCTGCCTCGCCGGTTTCCTGCGTTTGGTGAAACAACCGCTGCTCGACGCCTTCCCGGACCGCATCCTCAACATCCACCCGGCACTGCTCCCCGCCTTCCCCGGGCTCGAAGCGTGGAAACAAGCCCTCGCCGCCGGCGTTTCCGAAACCGGCTGCACCGTGCATCTCGTCGATGCCGGCATGGACACCGGCCCCGTCGTACTCCAGGAAGCCGTTCCGGTCCTCCCGGACGACACCGCGGAATCACTCCACGCGCGTATTCAGGTCGTCGAGCACCGGCTCTATCCGGAGGCCATCGCCGCCGTCGCCGGAGCGTGATCCATCGTCATTCCGCCTGCCAGAGTTTCCGCGACTTCAGGTCCTTGGCCACGAGGAAGCCGTCCACGGGTTTCAGATCGAAGGTGAAATCGCGTTTGGCGGTGAATTTGATGACGAACAGTTCGCCATCGCCGGCGATCGGCTCCTGGTCACCGATGTGGACGAAGGTCGGATAGAGGGCCTTGGTGCCGTTGGTGTGGAGCCGGTCCTTGCTCAGGTTCTCCATCGTCTTCAGGCCCGCGTTTTCGATCCCGGCGAATTCCAAAGCGGACGGATCGTAGGGCAGTGCGAAGCTGACGGCGTTGACCGCCTGAAGACCCTCGCCGGAAACGGTGATGGCGAGCGTTTCACCCGCCGACAGCGTGGTTTTTGACGGAACGAGCGACAGCGAGCCCGCCAGCGGGAGAGGCTCGGCCTCCGTGTCGTCCTCATCGTCTTCGGCGGGTTCCTCCGATTCCAGTTGAGTGGCCACCACCGAGATATCATAGGCGTCGATCAGTCCGTTGCCATTGAGATCGCCCTTGCTGATGTATCCCTCGAAGTCCGAGTCGCCTTTGCGAAGCCCGGTGTAGTTGTCATAGGAGGTCAGGTCGTTGCGGTCGATCCTGCCGTCGTCGTTGATGTCGCCCGGGATGTAACTTTCCGAGCCGGGGACCCTGAAAACATAAAGCTCGCGACCGGAACCGAAGTTCTTCTTGCCCCCGCTCACCGAAATCCGGACGAACCGCGCGGTCGGCCTGTCCGGGAAAGCAAACTCCTTCACCGAGTCGTCGTCCGCCCAATCGAAGGAACCCGCATCGGTCCAGGTTTCGCCATCCATGCCGAAGGAAACCGAACCCTTGAGCAGCCTGCCGTTGCCGGCTCCCTGACGTGGGAGATATTGCAACTTTTCGAGTTGGTTGACCGACTTCAGGTCGAGCGTGATATCGAAGGGAACCGCTTCCGTTTCCCACTTCGTGTGCCACAGGTTCGACTCGTCGAAATCCACGAGTTTGGCCACCGGCGACCCACCCTGATGAGGCGCGCTGCATTCGGCGGCGATGCCGGGGATCGCGAATTCGAGCGGGTTCGCCTTGGTCGTTCCGGAAAACCGGCTCCACGCCGAGTGGCCCGCCTTGTTCACCGCGCGGAGCTTCAGATCGTAGGAGGTCTCCGCCGCCAGGTCTTCCAGCAGGAAACTCGTCGCGCGGATCGTGGAATAAAGCATGCCTGCGTGCTCGATCTCGTAGTAGTCGGCATTCGCCACCGCTTCCCAAGTGGGTGTGAGGGTGTAGGGTCCGGTGTTCTCCTCGGTGATCCGCGCCACGGGCGCCTTGAGGTCGCCGGTCGAGGCGAGCCATGGGTCACGCGATTCGTATCGATAGCCATCGATCCTCACCTCGATGCCTTGGGTGGTGGTGTCGACCGGCGCGAGTTTGATGCGGAGCACCGGGTTTTTCGCAACCACCAAACCGGCAAGTTCGCTGCCCGGCGTGGCGAAGCGGTTCAGGTTCGGCGCTGCGTCGTAAAAGAACACGTTGTCTCTCTTCGCGAGATCCCCGGGTGAGCGCGCTTCCTCAAGCGAAACCTCCGTGCCGTCCACCTTCGCCACGATGGCGGATGGTTTGGCGGTGAGGTTGACGCGCAGCTCGGTGGTCTTCTTTTTCACGAATCCATCGAAGCTTCCCACACTCGGATCGATGGTCACTGTTGCGACGTCGCCATCGAGCTTGGACCCGATCCTCGTGGTGACGAATCCGCCTCTTCGATAGGCTTCCGAAACCCCGTCGTCGTCCACTTCCGTGAAGGACGAAACGCCCGACGGATAGAACGCGTAGATGCGTGAGTCCTTCGCGACCTCGCCGGGATGGTTGTGGGCCTCGTTCAGCGCGATGACCGCGCCGCGTTTGACGAAAACGGGCAGTTTCCACAGCGGGCAGTCGAAGCTGTTGATCACGCGGCCGCCCTCGATGAGGTCGCCGGTGAACCAGTCGATCCACTCGCCCGGCGGAAGATAGATGTTGTCGCGCTGGTCGTTGCCGTCTTCGTCGGCGCGCGTGTTCTGATAGACCGGCGCGACGAGGATCGATGGGCCGTAGAGAAACTGGTAGCGGGTGGCGGTGCCGAGCGTGAAACCGTTCGGATCGTCGAGAAACATCGCGCGGATCATCGGCAGGCCCGCCGCGGCCTCGTGGGCGATGCTGTAGGCGTAGGGCATCAGCTCCGACTTCAGCTTGAGATACCACCGGTTGATCGACGTCGCCGGTTCGCCGAGCGAGTGGGGGTATTTCGGGTTGGCTCCCCATCCGTCCATGTTGAGCTGCATCGGCGTGAAGGCCTTCCACTGGAAATCGCGGGTGTTCACGACGGGATCCTTGCCACCGAAGATCCCATCCATGTCGGACGTGATGTTCGGCATGCCGGACAAACCCGCGCCGAGATACGTGGGGATGTGGAAACGGATGTATTCCCAGTTTCCGCCCGTCTGGTCGCCGGTCCAGACGCCCGCATAGCGCTGGGTGCCGGCCCAGCCGTCGAGCGTGATGATGAACGGCCGGCTGTCGTTGCCATAGTAGGTCATCAGGTGCGCCGCGTCGGCGATCCCATGGAGGCCGAAGGAATACCCGGCGCCGACCCAGGCGACGTCGGTTTTCAACACGCGCACGCCGGCGTCGCGCACCTCGCGCACGAGGTCGCGCTGGAGCAGCGGCTCGACGTCCGGTTTCGGATGGAGGTCGGACTGCGTCCAAAGACCGATTTCCACACCGCGATCGCGGGCGTATTCTCCGAACTGGCGGAGGTTCTCGATATTTCCTTCCAGCGTGCCGGTCTGGCCGTAGCCCGCGCCGTAGCCGTCGTTCGGAAGCACCCAGCCGAGCGGCATGTCGTGAGCGGCGTAGCGGTCGATGACCGCGCGGGCGGAAAACGGATGGTTGTCGAGTTCCCCGTTGAGCGACTCCTTGATGCCGCCCTCCGTTTCCTTCTGGCTCTCCTTGTAGGTTTTTCCGTCCTCGAAAAGCACACCGTTCTCATCCTCGGTCCAGTAGTCCCGGTTGTAGGCGTTCAGGTGGCCCTGATAGAATCCGAACTTCGGAAGAACCACCGGCCGGCCCGTGAGTTGATAGTAGCCGCGGAGGATCTCCGCCGGACGCTCTCCCGCGATGACGAACAAATCGAGATGGCCGGTTTCATGCGAAATCTCCGCCACGCCTGGTTCCGTCGCGCCAAAGTCGTAGCGCCCCTTCTTGAAAGTATGCCAGAGGATGCCGTAACCGCCTGTCGACCAATAGAACGGAGCCGGCGAGGCGACACCGCCATCGGTCCAGCTGTTCTGGTTTTCGATCGCGATCGTCCGTCCGCGGTGCGAGAAACGCCCGTTCTGCACACCGCCGCCGAAGAAATGCTCCGCGTCGTTCGCTCGCAAGCGCAACGATACCCTGCGTTTTTCGATCTCCAGAGGAGCGATTTGTTCGAGAAGAACCTTTCCCGCCTCGGTATCGAGCACCTTCAGCAAACCGTCCGCCTTGGAGACTTCCACCGACAGCCGGGCGCTGCGGACGCTGAGGTTTCCGCCCTGGTCCGCGAGTTGCAAGGGGCCGACGTCACCGCGCGGCCGGTCGACGAGAATGTGCGCTTCGGGATCGGATTCCGGATCGCGGACGATGCCTCCGTCGTCGTCGCGGAACCAGCGGACGATGTTCTCGCCGTAGAAATCCAGCGTCATACGGCGGCCATCCGGGAGCTCCACCTCGACCGCGCTGGGATTGATCATCCGCATTCCCGGCTCAGCCGTGGCGATGGGTAGCAGGGAGAGAACGAAGGCGGCGAAGAGATGTCTTCGGAAAATCATGGAGCGATGGACGTGGATGATGAACAGCCGACCGCTCCGGGTTCCGAGGCCGGCGCGGGATGTGGTTGCCTAAACGATACGGCCGGGAGACTACGGGGCGATCTCTGCCGCGGCAATCGCCATTCCTTCCCGCTTGCCGCACATGCGTCAGAAACTGTCGCACCAGCGGTAGGCGTCGAGCAGGGCCTGTTCGCCCTCCTTTCCCTTGCCGGAAATGCCATGCTCCATCCCGACGACGCCGTCCCAGCCGGATTGGTGAAGATGCCGGAAGATGCTGCGGTAGTTGATCTCCCCGGTGGTCGGTTCCTTGCGTCCCGGATTGTCGCCCACCTGCACGTAGGCGACCTCGGAGCGGGCCCGGTCGAAGTTCGGGATCAGGTTTCCTTCGGAAATCTGCTGATGATAGAAGTCGTCGAGGATCTTGCAGGCGGGCGAGCCGACCGCCTTGCAGATCTGGAACGCCTGGGGGACTTTCGTCAGGAAGCAATTCGGGTGGTTCGTCCATGCGTTGAGCGGTTCGAGCACCATCACCTTGCCGTGCGGTTCAAAAAT
>JACKPZ010000055.1 GCA_024233135.1 Akkermansiaceae bacterium
TCCTCAGTGATTCAGTGGTTTTACATCCGCCGCCTGATTTCGAAGTCATTCATAACCAGAATGATCAATATGAGGCAGCCCTGGGCTAGAGCGTCGGCCGGATTACCACGCGCTTGCGGGTGGAGGCGATGACCTTGCCCTTCGGATCGAGCAGGATCACCCGCGGCGGTTTCTTCGAAACGTTCGGGTGAGCGCTGAGAAACACACAAAATCGCTCGCCGGACTTCGACAGCGCGCTGCCGATGCCGACGCACGGCTGCATCCGATAGAAATCGTATTGGCCGAAGATGTGAATCTTGTGACCTTCCGAGCTCTTCCAAACCTTGACCGCATATTTGGACGAACCGGTGGTGCGGACGATCGACTCGACGTTGTTCGCCGTTTTCGCGCGCTCGTAAATGGCGGGCAGTTGGTAGCCGGCCTTGAGCACCCTTTGGTTCGGCCCGTTGCCCTTCGAGTCGATGTGGGAGAACTGGTTTTTCCGCGCCATCTCCCTGGCCCGCTTGCGTGCGACCACGCACAGGATCGGGTCGAGCTTCATCTTCTCGCGTGCTTGCAGCGGGTCATTCGCAAGCAGCGTGAAAAGAGTCATCTCGTCGCGACTGAGCTTGTGTTTCTTCGCCTCCGCCGGCGGGGCCATGACGAGCACGAGGGCGAGGCAAAGGCACACGAAACCCCATGGTCCGGGGCCCGCGGGCGATTTGCCGGACCTGCGGGTCGAGGCCGGTGGGGACATGGTCGTCATGTCGTCAGTCGGAAACGGGTGACGGTTTCCGCGCCCCACTATCGCCCGGATCGCGCTGGATTCCAACCCTCGCTTTCGCGGATGTTTCCTGTCACTCCGCTCCGCATGTTCCCTCGCGCACGCGGAAACGCCGGAGTCCGCCGCAATCGGTCGTTTCCTCCAGCCATGCGAGCGAGGTGGTTGTGATCCATTTCTGCGCCGCGTCCGGCAGGTGTCCCATCAGCGCGTTGCGGCGCGCGGGATCGAGCTCGCCGAAAATGTCGTCCATCAGATAGATCGGCAGTTTCCCGCCGCGCTCTTCGAGCAGTTTGCCTTGGGCGAGCTTGAGCGCGAGCGCGATCGTCCGCTGCTGCCCTTCGCTCGCGTACTCGGACGCCGGCATGCCGTGCAGCCGCAGCCCGAGGTCGTCGCGGTGCGGGCCGACGACCGCCTGCCGCAGCCGCAGCTCGCGTTCGCGCGCCTGGAGGATCGACTCGCGCAGGTCCGGCCCGCTGGCCGGCAGGTAGTGCAGCGTGAGCGGCTCGTTTTTCCCGCTGATGACGCGTTGCGCCTCGGCCGCGAGCGGCGCGAGTTCGGAAACCATGCGCGCGCGGGCTTCGACGATGACGCTTCCGTGTTCGACGAGCAGCTCCTCGTACGAGCGGATCTCCGCATCGCGCGGGCGGCCCTCCTTGAGCAGCAGATTCTTCGCCTTGAGCGCGCGGCTGTAGCGCGTCCACGCCCGGCGGTATCCGCTGTCGATCTGCACGCCGATGAAATCCAGATACCTCCGCCGCCCCTCGCCGGGGCCGCGGACGAGGTCGAGGTCCTCGTTGCCCATCCAAACGACGAGTCCACCGTCTGCGAGATACGCACCGCGGTTCGCGCGCGGCTCGCCGTCCGCTTCCAGCTCCATCCCGTCGCGCGTCCAACGCAGCTTCCGCTCGACGCCCCACGGATCGCCCGCGATGCCGAAGCCCGGCGTGCCGAAGCGCGCCAGCGCCGGCATCCGGTGGCTGCGCGGAGATTGCAGCCGCACCAGCATGCAGATCGCCTCCAGCACCGAGGTCTTGCCCTGCGCGTTGTCGCCCGTCAGCACCGCCCCCGCCTCCGGCGCCTCGATGTCGAGGGCCGGGAAACAACGGAAGTCCATCAATCGCAGCGAGCGCAGCACGCCGCAGGGATAGGAGGAAACGGACGCGGTGGGAAGCGTGCCGTTGCGGCTCGGATTGACAGTCCCGTGGGAATTCGCATCTCTTCCGGCATGCGATGGAAAGGCCCTGTTTGGGTGGTCGTCACCTTGTTGGCGGCGGGTGCCGGGTTCGGCGTGGGCCGGATGACGAATGGAACCGGCACGGCTGTGGCGGGAACCGCCTCCCAGGATTCCGGAAGGACATCGCAGGCCGATGGGGGACCGCTTCCTCGAAGTGAAGAGGGCCGGGTTCCCCGGACCCGCGCGCCGCGGCTGCGGAAAAGCGAGGGATTCATGATCCGCCTCAGCTTGAAGCAATGGCGCATGCTGCAGGAAGATCCCGGGCTCCTCACCATCGAGCTCGGCGCGTGTTTGAGGGGGAAACGGAAGATCGAGGTCCCGGTGGGGGGCAAGGATGGTTTTGGTGCCGATGGCGTTATGTTCGAGTGGGTCGATGGCGGCCCGGATCTGACAAAAGCCGCGGAGTTCTTTGGATGGGATGAAGCCCGGACGGAGAAACTCGGTGCATGCATCATGCGTTATGCGGCGGGACTTCGTGAAAACGAACAAGCGAACGAACTCGTGGAATATCCTGGTGGGGGGAAGATGGTTTTCCGCTTCCCCGGAGCCGAGGGTGAAAAACGACGGATGCTGGAACAGTTGCGGGACGAGATGGCGGAGGCGATCGGCCGGCGCGATGCGGAACGTCTCTGGGAGATTTCCGGCATCGACGAAATGTGGGGGCGGACGGAGATTCCGGTGAGCGTTTCCGTGTCGGGGGAATACGTTTCCGTCAAAATGGCGGATGGACGCGAATCAATTTTCACTATGAAAGATGGGCCGGATGAGATGTTCGCCGAAATTATGAAACACCACATCGGAGAGTGGGGTCGCGTTTCCCATCTGGAACACCAGATCGACTGGGACCGTCTTTTGGAGGAAGCCATCGCAAACCGTACCGAATGATGAAACGACTCGCATATCTTCTGCCGGTGGCGGGTTTCTTGTGCGGGTGGATCTTGTCCCATGGAAACACCGGACCCGAGCCGGGAAGGCAGGAGTTGCCGGTTGAACCTTCGGTCGTGGAGGCCGAGCGCATTGGCTATCCGAACGAGGCCGGAGTTGAAGCCCCCGCCCGGCTCAAGGGCGACGAGGTGTGGGTGAGGCGGGACCAATTGCGGGCGATCGCATCTGCAAGCTCGGGTTGGCGGATGCGGATGGATGACGAGGGATTCGCTTGCGTCAGTGCGCTGTCGGCGAAAGTTCCGATGTCTGTCGAAGAAACGCAGAGATTGCGGGCCTTGTTGGAAACGGCCTCGCGCGAACGATTCGAATGGGAGCGGGCCAACGTGAAGGTGGAAATGACAGGTCCCGCCGAATGGACATTGCGTTTCCCCGGCGATGGCGGTGGCGCGCGGCAACAACTCCGCGCCGGCATCGAGAAGATCCTCGGCCCGGAGCGCACCCGGCAGGTGGATCTTTACGGAAACATCGACGGGTTCTTCGGAATGAAGTGGATCGCTCCCGAGCTCCGCCACGGTGACATTCGCGTGCGTGCAAAAGTGCACAAGGCACCGGATCCCCATCGGAGCATGCGCCTTTTCGAGAGGACCGTCCTCTCCGTCGCCATTGGCGATGCTCCGGCGCAGAGGATCCAGCTCGATGACGCGTCTCTCCAAACGGAAATCGTCATTCAGCGCATCCTTCCACTGCTCGGCGGTGAGTCCGCGGTCCGGAAAGCGGCGGCGGGCGTGAAACCGTGAGGAGCTTGCGAATCATCTGCCTCCCGACTTCCTCCACATCCGAATCGATGTACTTCTGCACCTTCACACCCACGCGGAGCAAAATTCAGGGACCACCGGATGGCGACGGGTCCGAAGAGGGCGTTCGGGGGCCTGTCGATATCGTCCTGACCGCTTCGAGATGATGCCCGGCGCGGAGTGTGTCTCGGATGAATTCGAGGAAACCGCCGCCCGGATGGCAGGGAATGACGTCGAATGGGATCAAGTCGTCGCCAGCACGGATGAGGTTTTTTCGTGCGCGTCGAAAACTCCGAGGTTGTCTTCGGCGCGGTAGTAAGCGCTGTCGGTGATTTTCTGAAACCCAAGATGCGCGAACCAAAGGTCGATCTCCACGGTGCGGACGGCGACAATTTCAAAGCGGGGCTGGGAGGTGACGATCGCGATGCCGCCGCCTTCGTTGTGAGCGATCACCCCTTCAAGCTGGTTGATTCCGGGGACGAGCAGATTCTGGAGCCGGAGACGCTCGAGGTATTCCATGGGTGTCGCCTCCCAAAGATGGAAGCGCCTGGCGTCGTCGGCGGAAGAAACGAGCGCCAGTTCGATCCCCGGACTGAGTCCGAAGACTCCGTTGCGGGTGACCTTGACGACACGGTCGCCGCGGCTGAGGAGGTCGTGTTCCTGTCCGCCACGAATGAGGTGCGGGATGAATTCCGCCGGGTTCAGCAGGAGGCCCGTGAGTTCCGCCCATCTGAGGAGTTCGTTTTCCTGACAGGCGGACGGCGGCGGCCGAGATGGGTCTCCACCTGCTTCTTGAACTCCTCGGAGGTGATCGAGCGCGGCGAGGATACGATCTCGCGCATCCGCTCCTCGCTGATCAGCGGGCGGACCTCCGGAACCTGTTTCTCTGCGGCTTTCACTGCCCATGATGTTACGCGTGGGTGGGGCGGCTGGCAAGATGGAGATGCGGAATCAGGCGGCGGAAGAACGGGCTCCGTTCACCTTCGCTGCTTCCTCCACATCCGGATCGTCTCCAGGAACGGCTCGATGTATCTCTGCACCTTCGCCACGCCGATGCCGGGGACCTGCAGGGCGTCGTCGGGGGATTCCGGTTGGAAGCGGGCGAGTCCTTCGAGGGCCTTGTTGGGGAGGATGATGTAGGGCGGGACGCGTTCCTGTTTCGCCATCTTGGTGCGGAGGTCGCGCAGCATCGAGTAGAGCTGGGGGTCGTGTCCGTGGTCCTTGAGGGAAACGACGGCGCCGCCGGTGTGCGGGTCCGGCCAGACAAGTTGATAGGAGCTTTCCCCGCGCATCACCTTGTCGCCGAGCGGGGTGAGGGTGACGAGCGGATACTCGCCGGGGATGGTGCAGACGAGGCCGGCATCGGCGAGGGAGCGCATGAGCGAGTTCACATATCCCGCGCCCTTGTCTGATAGAATGCCGTAGGTGCTGAGCCGGTCGAGCCGCGCGGCGAGGATCTCCTGCGATTTGCTGCCGACGAGCATCTGCACGATTTTTCCGCGGCCGAACTTCGGCTCCCAGCCGTCGCGCGTGCGGCGTGACATGCGGGCCACGCCGCTGAGCGCCTTCTTCACGACCAATTCCTCCTCGGTCGTCGGCGCGCGGGCGTCGGACGGGCCGTCGTCGCGGCAGACGTCGCAGCATCCGCAGCGGCCGGCGTTCGGCTCGCCGAAGTATTCGAGAATCCACTTCTGCCGGCACTCGCGGGCATAACACATCTCGACCATCGCCTTGAGTTTCTCGCGGTCGCGGCGGTCTTTTTCCTCGATGGCCGCCTCGTCGAGTTCGAGTTGGCGGGCGAGCACATCGGGCTTGAGCAAACGCGTGCCGCGCATCCGCCGGCCGGGGATGTCGAATCGTTCGATCCAGCCACCACGGGCCAGCATGGTGAGCGCGCTGCCGACGGACATCGCGTTTTTCACATCCGCCCCTTCCGCGATCTCGTCGAGCGTGCGGTGCACCTCGAACTCCTTGTCCGCCTCGTTGAGCAAATACTGATAGATCGAGCGGATCGTCGCTGCGCTCGGGTTCGCGCCCTCGATGAAGAACTCCTGCGTTCGCGTGTCCGCGTAATTGAAAAGCAGCTCGCAGACGGACGCCTCGCCATCGCGCCCGGCGCGGCCGGCCTCCTGATAGTAGGCCTCGATGCTTCCCGGAACCTCGTAGTGGATCACGAATCGCACGTCCGGCCGGTCGATGCCCATGCCGAACGCGTTGGTCGCCACCGCCACGTCCGCTTCGCGGCGGATGAAGACGTTCTGGGCGCGCTCGCGTTCGTCGTCGCTCATGCCGCCGTGATAGGCCACGCATTTCACTCCCCAACTCGCCAGAGTTTCGGAAACGGCCTCCACCTTCTTGCGCGTGGCGCAATAGACGATGCCGGTCTTGTGCGCGGCGACCACCGAGCGCATCCGCTCGTCCTTGTGCGCCGCCTTGTCCACCGCGGTGATGCCGAGCGAGAGGTTCGGCCGCGAGAAACCGCTCACACGCTCGAACGGCTCGCGCAGTTTCAGCACTTGCGAAATGTCTTCGCGGACGATCGGCGTCGCCGTCGCCGTCAGCGCCACGCATTGCGGGTGGCCGATCGTTTCCAACGCCCGTCCCAGCCGCAGGTAGTCCGGGCGGAAATCATGCCCCCACTGGCTGAGGCAGTGCGCCTCGTCCACCGCGAACAGCGAGATCTCCACGCCCTTGAGCGCGTTCAGGAAGCTTTCCGCGCGGAACCGCTCCGGCGCCACATAGACCAACTTGTAGCGGCCCTCGCGCATGCCATCGAGGCGCTCCTTTTGCTCGGGCCAGCTCAGCGTCGAGTTGATCACGCAGGCCTCGATGCCGCGGGCGACGAGCGCGTCCACCTGGTCCTTCATCAACGCGATGAGCGGCGAAATCACGAGCGTCACTCCGCCGAAACACAGCGCCGGGATCTGGAAACACAGCGACTTTCCGCCTCCCGTGGGCATCACCACGAGGCCATCGCGCCCGGCGACGATCTCCGAGATCACCTCCTCCTGCCCGTCGAGAAACCCGGAGAAGCCGAAGTGCTCCTCCAGCGCCTGATGAGGCGTGCGGACGAGTTTCTTCGGTTCTGCGGAAACACGGGACATCGCTTGCGCGAATGAACACTCCGTGACCCCGTGGCGTCAACCCGCAAGGGCCGCGGGCTCAGGGCTTGGTGAATTTCAAGCGCAGGAAACGCCTCGCCGGGTCACCGGTGGATAGCGGCTCGCGGGCGCGGACGGTCTCGGTTTCGCCCATCTCGATCACTTCCAGGATCGCCGGCGACCAAGTGCCGAATCCGTCGGACGACTCGGCCGCGTAGGACACATCCGGCAGCCCGGCCGGACGCGTGAAGGTGAACCACAAACCTGTCCCATCGAGCGTCGCGACGAAGGGCGGTGTGAAGCCGAGAGGATTGGTGCCGAGCGCGTATTCCGCGAGGTTGTCGAGGTTGTCGAAATCCGGGTCCGCATCCTCATCCGCGAGTCCCGCGGCGATCTGTGTTTCGTCGAACGAAAGTTCGCGCCACGACACCCAGTCATTTCCGGGGGCGACGTCGAGCGTGCCGCTCGCGCTTCCCTCGTGGTTCGCGTCGCTCACGGTCGCGACGATTGCGTAGCTGCCCGCTTCGGTCGGCGGTGTGGCGGAGCCGTCGTAGGTGACGACCACGGCGAGGCCGGAGGGATCGGTGGTTGCGGTCACGATTTTCGGAGTGCCGTCGGCGGTTTGTTCGAGGCCATCGAGCGTCACGATCGCCGCCGCCTTCGCGATCACCAGCGGGGAGTTTCCGGAGCCTGCGTAGTTCGCATCGTTCACCGTCGCGACGACCTCGTAGGTTCCGGCATTCACCGGCGCTTCCGTCGAACTGTTGTAAGTGATCGACACCGCCAGCCCCGGCGGGGTCGTCGTGACGGAGACAGGTTTCGGTGCGCCGTCGTAGGTCGTGGCGAGGCCGTTGAAGGAAACCCCGGCCGCCGCTTTGGAGACCACAAGCGTGTCGGTGGAGGAGCCCTCGTAGTTCGCATCCGTCACCGTCGCGGCGACCTCGTAGGTTCCGGCGCTCACCGGCGTGTCCGTCGAGCCATTGTAGGTGACCGACACCGCCAGTCCCGGCGGGGTGGTCGTGACGGACACGGGTTTCGGCGTG
>JACKPZ010000056.1 GCA_024233135.1 Akkermansiaceae bacterium
TTCCCGGAGCGCGCTCAGCGGATCTCGACCTCGTTGCCCGGGCGGGTGAGCAGGGCGAGTTCCTCCATGTCCTCGGGGCGCAGCAGGACGCCGGACGCCGGTTTCTCCACCACGCCGTCCCAGCCGCGGATGTAGACGGTGGGATTGGCGAGCTGGATCAGCTTGTGGGCGGCGCGGTAGTTCTTCGACTGCGGCGGGACGCGTTTGCCGTCGAGTTCGGCGAGTTTCGACTCGATTTTCGTCTGTTTCGCCGCGGTCGGGACGCCCTCCATGTCGACCGCGACGTATTCGCGGATGAAACGGCCGCCGTCCCACAACGAGACGGTCTTGCGCCGCGGCTCGATGAGCAGGCGGAAATTCAGCGGCATGACGATCAGCTCGTCGCCCGGATGGAGGTTGCGCAGCTCCAGCATCGAGTTGAGGTGCATGAGCATGTCGATATTGGTGTCGCGCTTGGCGACGATGCCGAGGAACGAATCGCCGGGCTTCACGACGTGCGTTTGTTTCCCCTCCATGTGTTCGTTGGCGAGGATCTCATCGAGGTTGATCTCGCCGATGATGCGACGGGCGAGCGGCGCCGAAGGCGAGGCAGGGAAGACGTTGACGATGGTGGTGAGTTTCTCGCGGGCCTCGGGCAGGCGGCCGAGGGCGAGCAGCTCATGAGCCTTCTGAAACGCCTTTTCACCGGGATCCACATCCGGCAGATCCTCGGCATCGAGCATGGCGACGATCTCCTTTTCGTTCGTTTCGGCGACGATGGACACCGGATTCGGAACGATGCGCTCGAACACCCCGCCGAGCGGCGCGACGGCGACATGATAGGCGAGCATGCCGGAGAAGCCCATGATGGCGAGCACCACCAGGGCGGCGACCAGTTTGACCAGTGTCCAGAGGCTCATGCGGAGGGAGCGCTCAGATCATGCCCTTGCGCTTGAAATCGAACGCGTTGATCTCATGCGAGCGAATGATCATTTCCAGCGAAAACTTCAGGATCGAGATCTCCCACGCGTCATCGACGCCCTCGATGACGGCGCGTGACGGATTGCCGGTGCGGCGGATGTCCTCCAGCACACGTTCGCGGACGGAGTCCATGCTGTCGTGCACGATCTCCTCGTTCACCGCGCCGCGGCGGAAACGGAAGCCATACTGGAGAAACGCGAGGTTGCGTCCCTCGGCGCGGTATTTCTCGACCATCTCGTCGAATTTCGCCTTCGACGCCGGGTTGAAGCCGTCCAGCTCGACATCGCGGTAGGACTCCGGCCGCAGGATGCGCGGCCGCTGCGCCTCGACCTCGCCGCTGCGGATCCTCACCTCGCCGGCGCGGTCCATCAACTCGCTGAGGAGCTGGAACTCGAAGCGGGTGTCGCCGAACGTGTCGATCCGGCGGTCCGGCTCGTGCAGGACGCGGGTCGTCTCGAGGGCGTATTGGATGTTGTCGGGCGAGTGCATGGACGCCGGAGTGTCCGGCAGGCGGGGGGAAAAGCAAAAAGGAAAAGGGCGGACACCGTGATGGAGCCCGCCCTTTCCGGAAAACGTACGCCAACCGGTTCAGCCTTGCTGGCTGTTGATGAAGCTGATGACGTCGCCGACAGCCTGAAGCTTCTCGGCTTCTTCGTCGGGCACTTCGATGTCGAATTCCTCTTCGAAGGCCATCACGAGTTCGACGGTGTCGAGGGAGTCGGCTCCGAGGTCCTCCACGAATTTGGCTTCCGGGGTCACCTGGTCGGCGTTCACGCCGAGCTGGTCGACGATGATGTCCTTGACGCGGTCTTCGATGCTTTTGTCAGACATGAGTTGCTGTGGTTGGTAGTTGGCGTTGGTGCTGCTTAGCGTTGGCGGGACGGTTTTTGCAACCCCGAAAACGAAACGGAAGAGCAAAAGCCGGAATCCCGGAAAATCGATCAGGTGGCCCCCTCCGAGGGGCTGGCGGATGCGCCCGGGGCGTATTCAATGATTTCGCCGGAGAACTTCGAGCGGATCCGGCGCATCAGTTTCTCGGCCGGCTCATCGTTTTCCTTCTTGAATCCGCCGTAGGTGAGCCCGTCGAGCCGCAGCCGGCCTTTGCCGGACGGGCCGTCGTAATCAAGGAAAGCGAGCCCTTTGGTGTCCCATTTCCGGAGGTCGAGCGTCTTCAGGTCGGCGTAGGCCACGGTGCGGCCGTCCTGGCTGGTGATCGTATCCGGGCCGGCGGTGATCGAGCGCCGCAGCGTGCGGAGCAGGAAAAACGCGGCACCGAGGGCGAGCGCGAGGCAGATCCAGAACACGATCCACTGCTCGCCGATCTTGCGGGCGCTGTATGGCTCCTCGACGGGCTTCGAGTCCCAGCCTTTTTCGCCGGTGTATTCGTTCCAGAGGATGTTCCACTGGAGTGGTTTCATTTTTTCGTAGTCGTGGAGGATCTCCGGCCACGGCATCGGCCGCGGCGTGCCGGCGGGCATCACGGAACCGTCCTCGGGCTGCGCGACCTCGCGGGATCCGGCATGGCGTTTCCACTCCTCCGGCGTGAGCGAGCCGTCGGCGTTCATTTTTTCGAACTCGCCGGCCGCCTGCTTGAACGCGCGATGCAGGTAGAACATCTCGTTCTTGTGGCGGTAGCCGGTGGATCCATCGCGGTAGAACATCACCGCGAACACGCCGAACATCACGAGCATCACCGCCGCGCGGAACAGGAACCACGGGGTGGGCTTGCAAACGATCGTCTCGTCTTCGCTCATGGGTTGCCACGGAGGGAACCCGCGCCGGGAGGGCTTGGCAAGCCAAACGGTGGGGCGGAAACACGCCGCGGGAGACTCCGCGTTCCTTGCGATCCATCGTGCGGAATTCGATTCCGGCTTGTCGATCCGGGCCCGGGGGGCTATTCCGCGCCCGCTATGCCAATCGCCACCCCCGCGCAATACCGCGCCATGCTCGACGCCGCCCAGAAAGGCGGCTACGCCTACCCGGCCATCAACGTCACCTCGCTGCCGACGATCAACGGGGCGCTCAAGGCTTTCGCCGAAGCGAAATCCGACGGCATCATCCAGATCTCCACGGGCGGCGGCGAGTTCGCCTCCGGCACCGCCGTGAAGGACGCCGCATTCGGAGCCATCGTGCTCGCCGAGGCCTGCCACCTGCTGGCAGAGAAATACGACGTGCTCATCGCCCTGCACACCGACCACTGCCACCCGGCGAAGGTCGAGGGTTTCCTCAAGCCGCTGCTCGAAGCGTCCCGCAAACGCATCGCCGAAGGCAAGGGCCCGCTGTTCCAGAGCCACATGTTCGACGGCTCGGTCGTCGCTCTCGACGAGAACCTCAAGATTTCCAAGGAACTCCTCAAGGAGTGCGCGGAACTCGGCATCATCCTCGAAGTCGAAGCCGGCTGCGTCGGCGGTGAGGAAGACGGTCACGACACCTCCGGCCTGCCGTCCGAGAAACTCTACACCACTCCGGAAGACATGCTGGAAGTGTATGAGGCGCTGCAACCGATCGGCCGCTTCCTGTTCGCCGCCACCTTCGGCAACGTCCACGGCTCCTACAAACCCGGCGCGGTGAAACTCAAGCCCTCGATCCTCCGCGACGGCCAGAAGGCGGTCATGGACAAACACGGCGCCGAGGCCGAGATGGACCTCGTGTTCCACGGCGGCTCCGGCACCTCCGAGAGCGATCTCCAGGAGACCCTCGACTACGGCGTGGTGAAGATGAACATCGACACCGACACCCAATACGCCTTCACCCGCCCGATCGTGACGCACATCTGTCAGAACATCGAAGGCGTGCTCAAGATCGAAGGCGAAGTGGGCGACAAGAAGACCTACGACCCGCGCTCCTACCTCAAGAAAGCCGAGCAAAGCCTCTGCAACCGCATGAAAGAGGCCTGCGACAACCTCAAGTCGTCCGGCAAGACGATCTGCGGCACGGTTTGATCCAACTTCACGGCGGGCGGCCTTGGGACTTCCAAGGCCGCCCGTTTTTTGTTTTCTCCCCTCGACCCCATGGCCGAAGCCCGCAAGCACCAGGAGCACCCGCTCGTCAACATCCTCATCAACGTCCTGATCCCGGTGCTGGCGCTCAGCCACCTGAGCAAGGATCCGGAGCTCCAGCAAGCGCTCGGCAAGGCGGTGAAACCGTGGCACATCGGGCCGGTCAAAGCGCTTTGGGTCGCCCTCGCCTTCCCCATCGGCTACGGCATCTGGCATTTCGTGAAAACGCGGAGGGCCAACTTTTTCTCCGCGCTCGGCCTCGTCTCGGTGCTGCTCACCGGCTGCCTGACGATTTTCCTCTGGAACAAGGACGGCACCGTGAAACCCCACGCCGACATCCTCTTCGGCCTGAAAGAGGCCTCGATCCCGCTGATGCTCGGCATCGCGGTGATCGGCTCGCATTTCACCCCCGCCCCGCTGTTGCGGGCCTTCCTCTACAGCGACTCGATTTTCGACATCCCGAAAATCGAGGGCAAGGTCGACGAACTCGGCGCCCGCGAGGGCTACCGGCAGGTCCTGTGGCGCGCCACGCTCATGTTCGCCGCCTCGTTCCTGCTCAGCACGGTCATGAACTTCGGTCTCGCGATGTATTTCCTCGGCGACCTCGACCACCTCGCGCCCAACGCCCGCCAAATTTACAACGAGCGCGTCGCCAAGGTCACCGGCTGGGGATTCGTCGTCATCGGCGTGCCGATCCTCGGCTTCCTCTTCCTCACCCTGCGCAACCTCCTCAAGGACCTCGGCAAATTGACCGGCCTCAAGGACGAGGAGTTGCTGCTGCCCCGGTGAACACGCGCGATCGCGTAGGCCGGGGCGGGAGGCGTTAGATATCGACGCTGCTTGATGTTTCGCCTACGTAAACGAGCGATGAAACGCCGACTCGCTCCCGTGCTTCCGCTGCTGCTCCTCGCGCTCTTGGTTTGGAAACATCGCGACGGCGGCGAAACCAAAGACACCGGAGCGACCGCATCCGTCCAAACGGCCGCGGACACGGATCCAATCGCGGAATTCCAAGCCTGGCTCGACGAGCGGGATCCCGCCACCCTCTCCGCGGAGGAAATCGCGGCCGCCATCCCGATGGCCGATGCCCGCCGGGCTCAGATGGCGGAGTGGATTCAAAACGACCCGCGCAAGGCGATCGAACACGCGGTTTCCTGGAGCGAATACCGCGCTCTCCCCGAAGAACTCCGCAACCATTTCGAACGCCCCTTCAACGCCACCGGATCGCTGGAAGTCGTCCCCAATTGCGGCGGCGGCGGCAACCTGAGCCGGATCGAAATCGACGGCACCAGCTACTCCGCCGCGCTCTATGGCAAACGCCTCGGCCAAGGCACGAAGAACGTCACGCCGCTCCACGGCATCGTGCTCGACCGCCACGCCGCGGTCGCCGAGACGGTTTTGGAGACCCTCTCGCCCGAAGACGCCGCCGTCCATGTTTCCACTCCGCTCGGAAACCCGGACGCAACCCGCGATTTCGCCACCGGCGAGCCGCTCGGAGAGAATCCGGTCACCGCGCTCGCCGGAGGAAAACGATATCTCTTCCAAACCTCCGCCACCATCGACGAGATGAACGCGAAACTCGCCGAACTCGACGTGGCTCCCGGCCCGCACGGCGGATCCCAACTCGTCTTCGAAGCCGCCAAGACCCTCGACGGCAGCAGCGGCATCGAATGGCCGCCGATCGTCCAACAAAACACCGAACTCGCCTCCGCCTGGACCGAGACCGACAAGGACGTGTTCTTCATCCGCATCGATTTCCCGGATCTCACCGGAGCCGAGGCCTCCCAAGCCACCCTCGACGCCGTGCTCGACGGACCCGTCGCCGACAGCCTCGACGAAATTTCGTATGGCAAGACCACCATTGTCGCGAGCGTCAGCTCGGCCGTGATCCGGATGCCCGCGAACTCGTCGACCTATCTCTCCGACTACGATGCGCTGCACGACGACGCGGTCGCCGCATACAAGGCGATCTACGGCCAGACCTCGCTGTCCTCCTACGACATCATCGGCGTGCATTTCAAAGAAATCGGTTTCTCGTGGGCCGGCCTCGCCTCCGTCGGCGGAACCCGGCAATGGATCGAGGGAAACACCAGCAGCGGCGTGATCATCCATGAGTTCGGCCACAACTACGGACTCCGCCATGCCAGCTCGTGGGTGGTCAACAACGGCACCGTCGTCGGTGCCGGAGCACTCGACAACTATGGCGACCCCTTCGACATCATGGGCGACGGACCGGACCCGGAGGGACACTTCCACATGCAGGGGAAATCCTCCCTCAACTGGATCGAGGCCAGCCAATGGGTGGACGCCAACGCCAGCGGATCGGGCACCCGCCGGATCTATCGGATCGATGACCCGGCGACCACCGGAACCACCCGCGCCGTGCGGGTCGACAAGGGCGCGAGCGACCACTACTGGATCGGCTACCGGAAAGCGATCCCCGGAAACCCATATCTCCCGAACGGAGCCTACATCCTCTGGAAGATGGCTTCGGAACCACGGGCCGTGCTTCTCGACATGACCCCGGACACCGCGTTGAACGACGATGATTTCATCGACTCCGCCCTCTCCGTCGGCCGGACCTATTCGGACAACGCCGCGGGCGTCCACATCACGCCCACCGGCACCGGCGGCTC
>JACKPZ010000057.1 GCA_024233135.1 Akkermansiaceae bacterium
ATGGGCGGCATCAGCCGTCTGGTGGACATGGGGGTCGAGCCGTTCCTCGTTTCCGCCGCCGTGCGTGCCTTCCTCGCCCAGCGCCTCGTGCGCCGGCTCTGCCCGAACTGCAAGGTGCCGCGGGAAATCACGGAACAGGACAAACGCGACCTCGGCATCCCGCTCGACATCCCCGGAATGCCCTATCAGCCGCGCGGTTGCGACCGCTGCCGCGGCACCGGGTTCGCCGGCCGGATGGCGATTTATGAAGTGGTGCTCGTCACTCCGGGAATGGCGGAACTCGTCGCACACAGCGCGCCCGCACCGAAGATGCGCGAGCAGGCCTATCGCGACGGCTACGTGCCGATGCGCACCTACGGCTGGTACAAGGTGATGCAGGGCATGACCACCATCGAAGAGGTGATCTCGGTGACATCGACTGACCTCGGAGGCGCCGAGTAACGAAGATCTCCCATGCCTGTTTTCGCTTACAAAGCTCTCGCCGCCAACGGCTCCGTCACCACCGGCGAGATCGACGCCGCGGACCGTCCCGAGGCCCTTCGCCGGCTCGACCGCAAGGGGCTCCAGCCGGTGAACCTGCGGGAAACAGGGGCCGCCGTGCCGGTGAAGAAAAACGGCGTGAAGGCGAAGGCGGCCGAAGCGCCGCGCAAGTCCGCCAAGGCCGACGAGAAGGAAGACGCGATCCCCGAGGGACCGATCAAGCTCAAGCGCCAGGAGGTGGTGCTCTTCACCGAGGAGCTTTCCGACATGCTCGGAGCCGGTCTCCAGCTCGAGCCGGCGCTCAAGTCGATGGAAAGCCGGCAGGAGCTCGGCAACCTGAAAGCCGTCTCCTACAAGATCCGCCAGATCGTCCGTGACGGCGTGAATTTCTCCGTCGCCCTCAAAAAGGTGAGCCCGAGCTTCGGCCCGCTGTATTGTTCGTTGGCAGCCGCCGGCGAGGCCTCCGGCGCGCTCGACACCATCCTCAAGCGCCAGGCGCACTACCTCAAGACCCTCGCGGAACTCCAGGCCCGCCTGATTCTCGCGATGATCTACCCGGCCTTCCTCGTTCTGGCGGGCATCGGCGTTTCGATCGTGTTCGTCACCACGCTCATCCCGCAGCTCACCCAGCTCATCGAGAGCACACCGGGCGGCCAGATCCCGCTGGGCGCGAAGATCCTCATCGGCGCTTCGGATTTCCTCAGCAAGTGGTGGCTCGTCATCCTCCTCACGCTCATCGCGGCCGCCATTTTCTTCAAGGCGTGGAAGGACAACGAGGCCAACAAGCCCGCCTGGGACCGCATGAAACTCAACCTGCCGCTCTTCGGCCGGGTGATTTCCAGCCGTTTCTACGTCCAGTTCCTGGAAACCATGGCCAACCTCGTCAGCAACGGCCTGCCGCTGTTGCGGGCGCTCGAGCTCTCCCGCGACGCCACCCAGAACCGGCAGCTCCGCGGCCAGCTCAACAAGGTCATCGAGCAGGTCGGCGACGGCCGCTCGTTCTCCAAATCCCTCATCCGCACCGGCACTTTCCCGCCGCTGCTCATCGACATGATCTCGGTGGGCGAGCAAACCGGCAAGATCGACCAGGCGCTGCGCCGCTCGGCCGAACGCTACGACAAGGAGCTCGACAAGGATCTCCAGCGCATCATGGCGCTCATCATGCCCACCGTGCTCATCATCATGGCCCTCCTCATCGGAACGATGGCCTACCTGATGATCACCGCGATCTTCCAGACGATCTCGGCCCTCGGCTGATTGTCCTCACGCTCCGGGCGACAGGAGTTTTACGCCATCACGTAGTTCATCCGCCGCGTTTTTGTGAGATGATCGCTGCCGTCGTGTGGGGTTCGTCCCCACATTCTCCCCCACCGCCGTTTGGCGTCATCCCCCTGTCTGTTCATGCGTTTGTTCCTAGATTGCCGGGCTTTGCCCGCACGGTTTGGTTGTTTCCGCCCCGCGGAAACGATCGGTCGTGCCGTGTTCGGGAACGACGGTGCCGGTCCGGAGGCTGTGGCAAGCGGCATCCATCACCCGAACCCGCATCGCTCCCCCGGATCCTGATCCGCGGATCGTCCGCCCGGTTCCCGCTATTTGAAAAACTTCGTTGCTCGCCCGGTTCCCGTCCCCCCCGGATGGTTCGGCCGGTCGCACGGACGGAGGGATGGCGGCCCGTGTGGCGTTTCCGTCGCTCGTTTCCGGTTGGAACGGAACGCGCTTTTGGATCTTGACCTGTTTCGCCCCGATTGGTTTTAGTGTTGAAGAACGCTAATCGACCAAGGGCGGCAGCGTAAGTGCCCGAAATTCGCAACCGCTTAATCGTTAGAACAAAAAACTAGCCCGCCTCCAGATCATGTCCTAGTATCGTCCCCGCACTCCCCTAGAAACATCACCCCCCCCCGTCCCCCCATGTCAGCTGCTGTAGATTCGGCGGCTTGTGCCCATGATGGGCAAGTCACCGCACATTCCAATCCCCCCCAGGTCCGCACCGCGAAATGCCGTGCCGACGTCGTCCCGCACCCGTCCCATGAGTCCGCGGGAAACTGTTTTTCCGAGATTTCCACGGCGATTCCCCGCTGGAAACGCGCTTTCGATCTTTTGTTCGTCATCCTGACCCTGCCCGTCACGCTTCCGCTGATGGGTCTCGTCGCCCTGTGGGTGAAGCTCGTGTCCCGCGGGCCCGCCTTGTTCCGCCAGCAGCGGATCGGTCTCAACGGCCGGCCGTTCGTGATCCAGAAGTTCCGCAGCATGCGGCCGGACGCCCCTCGCGGCGTGCACCAACGGCACTTCCGCAACCTCGTCCGCACCAACAGCCCGATGGTCAAACTCGACCTGTTGTGCGACAACCGGTTGATCCCGGGCGGTTGTCTGCTCCGCGCCTCGGGCCTCGACGAGCTGCCGCAGATCTTCAACGTGCTGCGCGGCGAGATGAGCCTCGTGGGACCGCGGCCCTGCCTGCCGGGCGAACTCCGCTATTTCACGGGCGCCCAGCGCGAGCGCTTCCAAGCGCTTCCCGGCCTCACCGGCATCTGGCAGGTCGAGGGCAAGGGCCTCTCCACCTTCACCGAGATGAACGCGATGGACGTTTGTTACGTGCGCCGGGCTTCGGTCCGGGTGGATCTCGGCCTGATCCTCCGCACGCCGGGCGCCCTGCTCAAGCAAGTGGGCGACGCGGCCGGCCAACGACTCCGCAACCGGGCGCCCGCCGCCCGCGCCGCGGAGCCGGTTTCCGATGCCGGTTTCCCCGGCATCGGATGACCGCATGAAGCCGCCGGTCACTGTCGCAGTCGTAGGATACGGATACTGGGGTCCCAACCTCGCCCGCAACTTCGGCTCGCAGCCCGGCGTCGAACTGGCGGCCGTATGCGATGCGGACGACGAACGCCGCCACCGTGCGTCCCAACGTTTTCCCGGGCTTCCGGTATTCCGCGACACGGCGGAGATGCTGGCTTCGGTGAAACCGGACGCGCTGGCCATCGCCACCCCGGCAGCGACCCACGCGCCGCTCGCGCGGATGGCTCTGGAGGCCGGATGCGACGTGCTCGTCGAGAAACCGATGGCGCTCTCCGCCGGCGAATGCCGCACGCTCAACACGCTCGCCGCGGAACGCGGGCGGATCCTGATGGTGGGCCACACGTATCTGTTTTCCGACGCGGTCCGCGAGATCCTGCGCATCATCCGCGGCGGCGGGATCGGCGAGGTCCGCTACATCAACTGCCAACGCCTGAACCTCGGGCTCTTCCAACCGGACATCAACGTCGTGTGGGATCTCGCTCCGCACGACCTTTCGATCATCCTCGAAGTGATGGGCGGCCCGCCGGAAATCGTGAACTGCCAGGGAAACGCCCATGTCGCCCGCGAGGTCGAGGATGTCGGAAATCTCTCGCTGCGCTTCTCCGGCTCTCGTTTCGCCACGGTGCAGTGCAGTTGGCTCGAACCGCGCAAGGTGCGCCAGATGACCTTCGTCGGCACCCGCGGAATGATCGTTTTCGACGACCTTGAGGCGCGCGACAAGATCCGGATCTACGACGTGCGGGTCGAGTGCCCGCCGCACTACGACAATTTCGGCGAGTTTCCCTATGCCTACCACTACGGCGACTGCCGCATCCCGCGGATCGAGCAACGGGAGCCCCTGGCCGCCATGTGCGGGCACTTCAGCCGTTGCGTCCTCGAACGCCGCATCCCGGACACCTGCGGCGAACGCGGCGCCGACGTCGTCGCCGTGCTCGAAGCATGCCAGCGCTCGCTGCGCTCCGACGGCGCGCCGGTGACGCTCGAACCTGGCGGCGGCATTCGCCCGACCGCGCTGCGCTCGGTGAGCTGACCGCGGCACCCCCATTGTTTCCATGACCACCGGAACCGACAACGGATTGCGCATCGCCGACGACGTGAAACTCGGCGAAGGCGTCGTGCTGCATGGTTTCGTGAACCTGTATGGCTGCGAGATCGGTGACGGCACGAGTGTCGGATGTTTCGTGGAAATCCAGAAGGGCGTCCGCGTCGGGCGGCGGTGCAAGATCTCGAGCCACAGTTTCCTGTGCACCGGCGTGACGCTGGAAGATGAGGTGTTCATCGGCCATGGAGTGATGTTTGTGAACGACCTGCAGCCCCGGGCGACCAACCCGGACGGCAGCCCGCGGGGCGATGCGGACTGGACATGCGAGCCGACGCTTGTCATGAAGGGCGCTTCGATCGGCTCCGGGGCCACCATCCTCGGCGGGCTTGTGATCGGCGAGGGCTCGATGGTGGGTGCCGGCGCGGTGGTGACGCGGGATGTTCCCGCCGGTGCCACGGTGGCGGGAAACCCGGCCCGGATCCTGCGGCACGGAAACACGGACGCGACGACATGATCCCCTTCCTCGACATGCAAGACCGCCACTCGCCGCGCCGCGGCGAATACCTGCGGGCGCTCGAACGGGTGCTCGACAGCGGCACCTACGCGGGCGGCCCGGAGGTCGAACGGTTTGAAACGGCTTTCGCCGCCGCTTGCGGAACCACCGAGGCGATCGGGGTCGGCAGCGGAACGGAAGCGCTCTGGCTCGCACTGGCCGCGCTCGGCATCGGCCCCGGCGACGAGGTGGTCACCGTGCCGATGACCTTCGCCGCCACGGTGGAATCGATCTGCATGACCGGAGCGACGCCGGTTTTCGTCGATATTGACGAGCGGACCCGGACGATGGATCCGGCCTCGCTTGAGCGCGCCCTGACTCCCCGCACCAAGGCGGTGGTTCCCGTTCATTTGTTCGGCCGCATCGCGGACATGGACGCCATTCTCGAAATCGCGGACCGCCGCGGCATCCCGGTGATCGAGGACGCCGCGCAGGCACACGGCGCCGAACGGGCGGGTCGCCGCGCAGGTGCGCTCGGGCTTGCGGGCTGCTTCAGTTTCTACCCCAGCAAGAACCTAGGAGCCATGGGCGACGCCGGGGCGGTCACCACCAACGATCCGGAACTGGCCCGCCGCATCCGTGCGCTCCGCGAGCACGGCCAGGAGCGCAGGCACGTCCACCGCTGGATCGGCTGGAACGCCCGGATGGATGCGATGCAGGCCGCCGTGCTGGAGATCGGCCTGCGGGACCTGGACGCCGGGAACCGGCGGCGTCGCGAGCTCGCCCGCCGCTACGAAGCCGCGCTTCGTCCCATTCCCGGCATTGATCCGCCGGAGGATCCGGGCGACGGCAGCCACGTGTATCATCTTTATGCGGTCCGCGCCGCCGATCGCGGAGCTTTGTGCGCCGCTCTCGACGCGGCGTCCATCGGATACGGCATCCATTATCCGGTGCCGGTCCATCTTCAGCCCGCCTACGAACACCTCGGCCACCGCGCCGGGGATTTTCCCGTGGCGGAACGCTGTGCGCGCGAGTTTCTTTCGCTGCCGCTCCACCCCGGGCTTGCGGATTCCGACATCGATCGGATCGTCGACGTTCTGGCCGCCGCTTCCCTGCCGCTCGTGGGCTCCTGAGCCCTTTCCGCGGAACCTGACACCCCCCACTGTTTCATGAAACCATCGCAGAAATCCTCTTCGTCCTCGGCCACAGGCGGGATCGGCGTCGATGACATCCTTTTCATCCTCTTCAAACACAAGTGGATGATCCTGCTGCTCGCCTTGGTCGGCTTCGGAGCCGCCGC
>JACKPZ010000058.1 GCA_024233135.1 Akkermansiaceae bacterium
ACAGCTCGACCGCTTCATGTTTCTCATCGAGGTCGACTACCCGTCCGCGGACGAGGAAAAACGGATCGCCCGCGAGACGACGGGATCGATCCGGCACACCCTCGGGCATTTGCTCGACGGGCCGTCGGTGATCGCGTTCCAACAGCTCGTCCGCCGGGTGCCGGTGCCCGAGCACCTGTATGACTACGCGGTTTCCATCGTCCGCAAGACGCGCCCCGGCCAGCCGGAGGCTCCGCAGTGGGTCAAGGAGACCGTCGGCTGGGGCGCGGGCCCGCGGGCGGTGCAGTATCTGATCCTCGGCGCCAAGGCGCGGGCCGCGCTGCGCGGCGCCTACATGGCCTCGCTCGAGGACATCGAGGCGGTCGCGCCGGCCGTGCTCAACCACCGCGTCCTCACCAATTTCGCGGCGGAATCCCAAGGCATGACCTCCCGGAAGATCGTCGAGCGACTGATCAAGGAGATGCGGGAGGAATGAAATACGATTTCCTTGATCACGACCTGCTCTCGCGCCTCGGCTCGCTGCCCGTCGAGGCGCGCGTGCCGATGATGGGCAACGTGGCCGGCAAGCACCGGTCCCCGCACCGCGGGTCGTCGGTCGAATTCGCGGAATACCGGAAATACGTCGCCGGCGACGACACCCGGCGCCTCGATTGGAAGGCCTTCGCCCGGTCCGACCGGTTTTACATCAAGGAATTCGAAGCGGACACCAATCTCCGCGCGTATTTCGTCGTCGATGCCTCCGGCTCGATGAACTTCGCCGGCAAGGGCGAGTCCAAGGTCAGCTACGCGCGCCGGATCGCCGCGTCGCTTTCCTATCTGCTGGTGAACCAAGGCGACGCCGCCGGGCTTTCCTTGTGCACCGACAAGCTCCATCTCGAAGTGCCGCCGAGCCGCCGGCCCGCCCACCTCGAGCGCATCTTCTCGACGCTCGCGGATTTGAAACCATCGGGCGAGACCGGCTTGTTGGGAGCGCTCCACACCATCGCCGAGAAGATCAGCCAGCGGGCCTTCGTGGTGATTCTATCCGATCTGTTCACCGACCCCGCGGCTTTGGGCGACGCGCTGCAACACCTCCGCTACCGCAAGCACGACATCTCGGTGTTCCATCTGATGGATCCGTTGGAGATCGGCTTCGAATTCGAACGTCCGCACCGTTTCGTCGATCTGGAGGACAACACCACGCTGGTGGTCGAGCCCGCGCTCATCGCCGACGAATACCGCACGGCCCTGCGCGATTTCCTCACCGCCGTGCGGGCGAAATGCCACGACGCCACGGCGGACTATCAGCTCATCACCACCGACACACCGCTCGAGCCGCTGCTGCGGGAGTTCCTGACGGCCCGCCTGCCGAAATCGAAGCGCTGACCGTCCATGAGGTTTCTTTCTCCAGCGCTTCTCTGGTTTCTCGCCGCCGCGGCGGTGCCGGTGATCGTGCACCTGATCAACAAGCGCCGCCACAAGACCATCCAGTGGGCGGCCATGCAGTTCCTGCTGAAGGCGACGAAGGAAACCCGCGGCCGCAAAAAGCTCCGCCACATCCTCATCCTCACCTGCCGCGCGCTCGGCATCGCCGCGCTCGCGCTGGCCGCCGCGCGCCCCGTCGTCTCCGGACTCCTCGGATGGGGCGGGGGATCCATCGATACCGTGGTGCTCCTGCTTGACCGCTCGGCCTCGATGGAGGTGAAACCCGGCGACGGTTTGGAGTCCCGGCGCCGCAGCGTCCTTGAGAAAGTCCGCGACGCGATGGAAGGCCTCGGCGGCGCCCGGCTGGTCCTCATCGACAGCGCCAGCGGCACGCCGCAGGAAGTTCCCTCGATCCAAGACCTGCCGGATCTCTCCGCCGTGGCTCCGACGGACACGGCCGCGGATTTCCCCACGCTTTTCAACCGCGCGGTCGAATATCTATCCGAAAGCGGCGGCCGCTCCGAGATCTGGTTCGCGTCGGACCTGCAGGCGAGCAATTGGTCGCCCGACGACGAGCGCTGGGCCGCCGCCCGCGCCAGCCTGGAGTCGCTGCCGCAGAAACCCTCGGTGCGCGTGCTATCCCTCACGGGTGGCACCGCGCCCAACGCCTCGATCCGCATCCTCTCGTGCCGCCGTTCCGGAAACGAGGCCGTGCTCGATGTCGAGGTGAACCGCGGCAGCGAAAGCCGGGGGACATCCGGCATCCCGCTCACCACCCACTTGAACGGCTCGCGCACCACCGGGACGCTCACGCTCGCCGGCCAGGCGCTGCGTTTCCAGAAACGCGTCCCCGTGCCCGAGGGTCAGGAGACGGGATACGGCTGGCTCTCGCTGCCGGGCGATGGAAATCCCCGCGACAACGTGGCGTTCTTCGCCTACGGGCCGTCACGCCCCGTGCGGACGATCGTCGTCTCGCCCCCCGGTGAAGCGGCGGACTACCTCGCGCTGGCCGCCGCGCCGCCCGGACTCGGAAACCACGAGGCCGAAGTCATGGACGCCGCCGCGTTTGAAAACGCCGATCTAACAAACCGAGCCGCCATCTTCTGGGCCGACGCGCTGCCGACCGGTGCCCGCGCCGCCTCCCTCTCGCGCTACCTCAGCGAGGGCGGCCAGGTGGTGTTCTTCCCGCCGGGCACGCCCGCGGACAGCTCGTTTCTCGATATGTCATGGCAGCCCGAAACCGAGGCGCCGGGCGGCAAATATTTCATCCTCGGCGATTGGAACCGCCAGGACGGACCGCTGCGCGACAGCATCGACGGCACGCCCGTCGCGTCGCAGCGCCTCAAGGCGATCCGCCGCCGCTCTCCCGATGGCGATGCCGCCGTGCTCGCCCGCTGGGAAGATGGCGAGACGATGCTGGCGCGCCGTGTCGTCGATCACGGAACAGCATGGTTCCTCGGCACCCGGCCGGACTACACTTGGTCGAACCTCGCCGATGCGGACGTGCTCCTGCCCGTCGTGGTGCGCATCGTTTCGGCCGGGGCGGATCGCTTCGATGCATCGTATCTCCGCACCGTCGGCCGCGATGGCGCGCTGCCCGGCCCCGGGGAAATCCGCACGCGTCTGGACGACTACGGATCGCCGGATCCCGCGAACGTCGAACATACGGCCGGCGTGTTCCGCTTCGGCGAGCGGCTCGTCGCACTGAACCGTCCGGCCGCGGAGGACGAACCCGAGGTGATCACCCGCGCTGTTCTCGATGACGTGCTCGCCGGCACCCGCTACACGCTGTTGGACCAGGCTGGCCAGGCCGACGACCCCTCGCTTTCCCGGGACGTATGGCGCGCGTTTCTCATCGCCATGCTGTGTTTCCTCATCGCCGAGGCCCTGCTCTGCCTGCCGAAGGCGAAGGCGGGCGATGACGCGGCCGGCGTTCCTCGTCCCGTCAGCCCGCCCCCCGCCACCTGACCTCCGTGCTCCATCTATCACCCACTCCCGTCACGCTCTGGATCGGCATCGTCGCGCTGCTGGTCGTCGCGGTCTTGTGCGTGCTTTCGTGGAAACGCAGCCCGCACCGCGGACGGACGGCGTTGTTGGAAATCCTTCGTTTCCTGGCCGCCGCCGCGGTGGTGCTCCTGCTTTGGCAGCCGGAGTGGCGGCACATCCTCCATCCGGACACCAAACCGAAGATCGCCATCCTGTGGGACGCGTCGAAGTCGATGTCCACCGTCGACGCCCAGCTCCCGCCTTCGCTGCCGCCGGCCGGCGAGGTGATCTCACGCGCCGAGTGGGTGGATAAGGCGCTCGCATCCGACCTGTGGAAGCCGCTTGAATCCGGTGGCGACAACGAGGTCATCGAACGCTCCTTCGCCGCTCCGGGATCGACGCCCGGGCAGCTCGACGGGACCGATCTCGACACGCCGCTCTCCGAGTTGCTGGACAACGAATCCAACCTCCGCGCCGTCGTCCTCTTCAGCGATGGCGACTACAACATGGGCCAGCCGCCCGTTGCCTCCGCGCAGAAAATGCACCTCCGCGGCGTTCCCTTGTTTCCCATCCCCGTGGGCAGCGAGACCCGCCTGCCGGATCTCGACCTGCTGAGCGTCTCCGCGCCCGCCTACGGCATCGTCGGCGAAAACGTGCAGATCCCTTTCACCATCCGTTCGTCGCTCGACCGGCAGGTGCGCACCATCGTCCGCCTGCGCGACGACTCCGGCCGCGAGGAAACCAAGGACATCATCCTGCCGCCGAACGCCGAGACCTACGACTCGATCATCTGGCGACTCGAAAAAGAAGGCGCCGCCAAGTTCGAACTCTCGATCCCCGTCGCCGATGGCGAACTCGTTTCATCCAACAACTCGCGCGAGTTCATCATCTCCGGAAAGCCGGAGATGATCCGCGTGCTCATTGTCGAGACGCTGCCCCGTTGGGAATACCGCTTCCTCCGCAACGCCCTCTCGCGGGACCCCGGCGTCGAGCTCTCCTGCCTGCTGCTCCATCCGCAGCTCGGACCCGGCGAGGGTGGCGATTACATCCAGGAGTTTCCCTCGAAACTCGAGGAACTCGCCAAATACGACGTCGTTTTCCTCGGTGACGTCGGCGTTGGCGACGGCCAGCTCACCAAGGAACAATGCACCCTCATCCGAGGGCTCGTGGAAAACCAAGCGTCCGGCGTCGTGTTCCTGCCCGGCCCGCAGGGCAACCAGATGTCCCTGCTCGACACCGATCTATCCGATCTGATGCCCGTCATCCTCGACGAGGACCGACCCAAAGGCATGGCCGAGGAGATCGCCTCGCCGCTCCAGCTCACCACCGAGGGCCGCACCTCGCTGCTTACCCTGCTGGGCGAGAACGAGGAGGAAAACCCGGCCATCTGGCGCCGGCTTCCGGGTTTCTACTGGCACGCCCCCGTCATCAAGGCCAAGGCCGGCACCGAGGTGCTCGCCGTGCACGGCAACCGCCGCGGCAAATTCGGCCCCGTCCCGCTGCTCGTCACCAAACCCGCCGGCAACGGCAAGGTCCTCTTCATGGGCATCGACTCCGCATGGCGCTGGCGCCGCGGCGTCGAGGATCTCTATCACTACCGCTTCTGGGGACAGGTCGCCCGTTGGATGTCCTATCAGCGCAACATGGCCGCCGGCCAGCGCGTCCGCGTTTTCTTCACGCCCGAGCGGCCCGAGCCCGGCGACACCGTCACCCTCAACGCCAACGCCTTCGACGCCAACGGCGCGCCGCTCCAGAAGGGCAGCGTGGCCATCGACCTCACCGCCCCGGACGGCACCAGCCAGCGGCTCGAACTCCAGAAAAACGAATCCTCCTGGGGTGCCTTCAGCGGCCGCTTCAAAGTCACCCTGCCCGGCGAGTGGAAACTCCGCGCCACCGCCTCCGGCGCCGAGGACCAACCGCTCGAAACCTCCATCCTCGCCCAAGGCGTCGAGATCGAGAAAACCGGCCAGCCCGCCCGTCCCGAAGTCCTCGAGGAAATGGCCCGCGTTTCCCGCGGCCGCATCGTCCAGCCCACCCAACTCGCCGATCTCGTCAAGGAGATCAACGCCCTCCCCGAGCCCCGGCCCCTCGAAACCCGCACCCCGCTCTGGTCCCACTGGGCCGTCGTCGTCGCCCTCGTTTCCCTGCTCGCGATCTTCTGGATCGGAAGGAAGCTCAATGGGGTGTTCTGAAAATAAGTAGAAATGGACTTCAGTCCGTTCTTCAACCTTTGCGGCCCTTTACGCTTCGAGGTGAAACCTGTGGTCGCTATGTTTCATGCGTCAGCCTTCGTTTCGCCACTTGCCGCCAAGCTCGCAACGGTTCACCTTGATCTCAATGCTTTCCGAGGACTTCCACTTCCGGCGCGAAGACCGCACCGCTCTTTGGCAGAGGATCGCCGCGCATATCCAGGCGCACCCCGGGGATCTATCGATCGCCATGGAAAACCTCGACCGTTGGCAAGCCCTTGGCCGCGTTCATCCGGGGCCCATCCACGACTGGCGCGCCCGCATCCTGGCTGCCCAGCAGTCTCCGGAAGGAATGCGAGCCCTTCTCGAATTCATGGCCGCCCCCAATCACGACTCGGAGCCCATCAAGTCCTGCTCCCCCTTCGTCGGCCTGCCATTGGCGGACGTCTCCGGTGCCTGAACATGACCCTCGCCGCGCTCCAGCAACTCATC
>JACKPZ010000059.1 GCA_024233135.1 Akkermansiaceae bacterium
CGGTGCACACACCGCGGTCGCGCGGCACATCGCCGTCCGGATAGGCGAGCGCGACGTAGGCCGGATCGTAGCGGACGGTGACGCCGACCTGTTTGCGCGCGGCCTTCACGATGTCGGCGCCGGTTTCCGCAGCGAGCGTGGAAACGGAGAACAACAGAACGAGAAGAAGACGCATGGAAGTCCGGCGCGGTCTCACGACTGCGCCCACGTTTCATTCCTTCGTCAGTTCGACCTTGCGGAACTCGACTTCGGAGCCTTCCGCCTGGAGCGAGATCTTCCCTTCCGTGGCGGTCGATTTGCTGCCGTGGTTCACGAGCTTGCCGTTGACGTGGACGATGACCTCGTCGCCCTTGCACTCGATCTGCATGGTATTCCACTCGCCCACCGGGTTTTCGGCGCCGTCGATGAGGTTGATGATGCGGCGGGCATCACCGCCACCGCCGCCGAACTTCTGGTTCGGGTCCTTGCGCGGGCGGCGTTTCTCCATGTCGGGCACCTCGATGTTCTCGCCGATGCACCAGAAATCGCCGGCGTCGCCGGATTGCATCTGGACCTCGATGGACTGCGGGAACATGCCACCGAGGACGCGGGGCTTCGAGGTGTGGACGAGCACGCCGCAGTTGCCGGGATCCTTGGAAAACCGGTATTCAACGACGAGTTTGTAGTCCTTGAACGAGTCGTTGGTGATGAGGTGGCCGCGCGGGTCGCCGAGACTGACGAGCTTGCCGTCGCGGACGATGAAACTTTTCGGCAGGTCCGGGTTGTTGTCGGCCTTCGGAACATCGGCGGTCCAACCGGTGAGATCCTTGCCGTTGAAAAGCTGGATCGTTTCGCCGGCGAAGGCGAAGGGGGCGGCAAGGGCGAGAAGAAGCGTCGCGGGTTTCATCGTGCGCGGGATACGCCGCCGGCACGCCGCCTGTTTCACCCTACATAGGAAAACAGAAACCACGAAAAACACCAAAGTTCACGAAAAGGAAAGAGTCGTAAATCGAGAGGCTCTCATCCTGTAGGTGATCGCCCCGATCCGGTCTGAGCGACTTCGTTTCGTGCTTTTTCTTGGGTTTCGTGGTTCTCAATTCAGAACTGAGGATCATCACTTGACGAACACTTCGCGCGGTTTCGCGCCGTCGCCGGGGCCGACGATGCCGCGGGCTTCGAGGATGTCGACCATCCGCGCCGCGCGGGTGTAGCCAAGGCGCAGGCGGCGCTGGAGCAACGAGGTGCTGCACTTCTGCTCCTGCCGGGCGACGTCGATGCATTTCATGATCAACTCCTCGTCGGCGTCGGAGATGTCCTCCTCGTCGTCATCCGCGGCGGATTCGAGCGATGCGTGAATGTCGGTTTCAAACTGCGGCTCCCCTTGGGCGGCGCAGTGGGCGATGATGCGCTCGACCTCCTCGTCGGTGACGAAGGCGCCCTGCGCGCGCTCGAGTTTCGCGGAACCGGGCGGCAGATAGAGCATGTCGCCCTTGCCGACGAGTTTCTCCGCGCCCTTGGTGTCGAGGATGACGCGGGAGTCGAGTTGAGAGGAAACCTGGAACGCGATGCGGCACGGGATGTTCGCCTTGATGATGCCGGTGACGACATCCGCCCGCGGCGTCTGGGTGGCGATGATCAGGTGGATACCCGCGGCGCGCGCCTTCTGCGCGATGCGAGCGATGTTCATCTCGACGTCCGCCGGCGCGGTCTGCATCAGGTCGGCGAGCTCGTCGATGAGCACGACGATGTAGGGGAAACGATCGGGCACCTTTTCCTCGAACAGGTCGGCCTCCTCCTCCTCGCTCATCTCGGGGCCGAGGTCGCCGGATTCGAGTGCGGCGGCGATCTCCTCGATGGCGGCCTCGTCCACTTCCTCCTCTTCTTCGGGTTTCTCCTCCTCCGGCTCGGGCTCCTTGTCGGGACGCGGCCGGTTGTTGAAGCTGTCGAAGTTCCGGACCCCTTCCTTGGCGAAGATCCGGTAGCGCTTTTCCATCTCGTTCACCACCCACTTGAGGGCGGCGACGGTTTTCTTCGGGTCGGTCACCACCGGCACGACGAGGTGCGGCAGCTTGTTGTACATCTGCATCTCGACGACCTTCGGGTCGACCATGATGAATCGCAGCTCGTCGGGACCGAACTTGAAGAGCATCGACGCGATGATCGAGTTGATGCAGACCGACTTGCCCGATCCGGTGGCGCCTGCGACGAGCAGGTGAGGCATCGCGGCGAGGTCGCCGATGACCGTCTTGCCGTAGACATCCTTGCCGAGGGCCAGCGGGATCCGCTTTTTCGCCGAGCGGAACTCGGGATCGTGCAACAGCTCGTGGAGCGGCACGGCGACCTTCTGCGAGTTGGCGATCTCGATGCCGACCGTGTCCTTGCCGGGGATCGGCGCGAGGATGTTGATGCGCTCGGCGCGGGTGGCCCGGGCGATGTCCGCCTCGAGCTGGGCGATGCGGGAAACCCGAAGTCCGGTGGACGGATAGATCTCGTAACGGGTGATCGTCGGCCCGCGGGTGATGTCGCCGGGAGTCACCTCGATGCCGAAGGCGGCGAGCGTCTCGATGATCGTGCGCTGGGTGCCGAGCAGTTCGTCGCGGTTCGCCTCGGGTGCCTCGGGCGCCTCCTCCTCATCCAACAGGTCGAAGCCCGGCAGCTCGTAGTTTTCGAATCCGGTGACGGAGAGAAACTGGTGGGCCGGCTTCTTGCGCTCGAAGGGTTTCGCGCCGGGAGCCACCGCCTCGGCCGCGCGGCGTTGGGAGGCGTCGATGATCTGAGGAGCGGGTGTTTCACGCAGCGGAAGCTGCGACTGGCCGTCCTCGTCCTCGGCGGGTTTCGTGGCCGCCTTGGCCGCCTCGCGCTCCTTGCGGCGGAGTTCGCGTTGTTTCTCGCGCTCGGCGATGAGCTCCGACTCGCGCTGGGCGGCGGTTTCCACGGCGACCTTGCGCTCGCGCCATGCCTTGAACTTGAGGACCACCAGCCGGCCGCAGGCTTTCGCGAAACGGATCGGCTGCTGGCCGGTGAGCAGGATGACCGCCACCAGATAGGCGGCGCCGGCCACCAGCAGGGTGCCGACTTTCCCGATCAGGCTCATCAGGACGAAGCCGCCGAGGCCCGCGCCCATCACGCCACCCGGACTGTTCAGGTTGCAGCGGTTCGCCCAGTCGACGAAAAACCAGTTCGCGGCGTGGAGAAACGCGGCGCCGGAGAACAGCAGGATCGCGAAGCCGATCACCGTCCGCGGCCACAGCCGCCCGTCAAAGGCCAGTTTCACCACGCCGAACCAGATGAAGCCGACCGGCACCATGAACGACGCCGCGCCGAACAACAGCACCTGGATGAATCCCAGGATCCCGCCAACCGGACCGATCAGATTCTGCCCCGCCTCGCCGTTCTTGCTGGCGAAAGCCTCGAGCAGCCCCCATTTCGGGAGATCCGCCGGGCTGTACCGGACGAGCGACAACAAAAGCAAAAGTCCGCCGGTGATCCACAGGATCCCGATGATCTCGTTCGTCCAGCGCGACGGCTCGGCGACCTCGCCGCGTTTCTTGTTGTCCTTGCCGGCCATGGGGGCGGCCGAAGCATCCCCCGCATCCGGGAATCCGGCAAGATTGTTTTCGGGGGCGGAAAAGTCAGGAAAAGTTTAGGAAAACATCGGGTTGGACCTTTCCCGGTCGATGCCCTAGCAATCCGTCCGGCAGCGAGCCCTGCCGCGACCTTCCATGTCCGCCCGCATTTCCGACACCTTCGCCACGCTCCGCAGCCAGAACCAGAAGGCCTTTGTCGCCTACATCGCCGCCGGCGATCCGGGTTTCGACAAGTCCCTGGAAATCATGAAATCCCTCGCCGATCTCGGCGCGGACATCATCGAGCTGGGCCTGCCGTTTTCCGATCCCCTCGCCGACGGCATCGTCAACCAGATGGCCGCCGACCGCGCGCTCAAGGCCGGCATGACGACCGCCCGGGTGCTGGAGCTCATCCGCGAGTTTCGGAAGAGCCACGAAACGCCGATCGTCCTCTTCACCTACCTGAATCCCGTCTTCACCTACGGCTACGAGAAGTTCCACGCCGATGCCGCCGCCGCGGGCGCCGATGGCATTCTCCTGCTCGACCTCCCGCCCGACGAAGCCGGGATCAATCCCGATCTGGCGGCGGGCACCGGACTCGATCACATCCGCCTGATCGCTCCGACAACTCCGGCCGAGCGCGTTGGCATGCTCGCCAAAGCCTCGGAAGGATTCATCTACGCGCTCTCGCGCACCGGCGTCACGGGCGCCCATGGCGGCGGCCCGTCGGCCGATATCGCCAAGCAGGTCGCCGCAATCAAACAACACACTGAAACATCTGTTTGCGTCGGCTTCGGCATCACCACGCCGGAGCAGGCGAAGATGGTTGCCGACGCGGCGGATGGCGTCATCGTCGGCTCGGCGATCGTCAAACAGGTCGAGCTGCATCCGGACAACCCGGCGCGGGCGGTCGCCGATTTCACAGCCCCGCTCATCGCGGCGGTGAAGGGCGCTTGAAACCGGTTGCGCCGCGGCGACTTCCGGCTTTGTTGCCCGGGTGAAAAAGAAGTTCTACCCGCTGTTCGCGCTGCTTACCTCGTTCCCGCTCGTCTCCTGCGCGGAGCCGCCGAACGACGGCAAACCCGCCTACGTTTCCGAAGCCCCACTGCCAAAAGGCTGGCCGGAGCCGGGTCCATTCAACGAGGTCCGCAAGAAGACCTACCCCGCCTACCGTGCGGCCTTCACCAACGGCAAGGGTGAGAACTCCGCATTCTGGACCCTCTTCAAGCACATCAAGCGGAACTCGATCCCGATGACCGCACCGGTGGAAATGAAGATGCGCGAGGATGATCAGGGCCTCGAACAAAACTCCATGGCCTTCCTTTACCAAAACGGCAACGTCGGCAGCCCCGGCAAGGACGGCACCAAAGTGGAGGTCCGCGACGTCCCCGCGGCCACCGTGCTCAGCTACGCCTGGCAGGGGCCGGATTCGAAGGCCAACATCTCCGCCGCCAAGACCGCGCTGGAAGACGCGCTGGAAAAACAGGGACTCGAAGAAACCGGATTCCGCCTCCTCGGCTACAATGGCCCCGGCACCCCGCGCGCGAAAAAGACCTGGGAGCCCCAGGCTCTGCTGGAGTAACTCTGGATTCCGAAATGGAAACCACGAAAGACAGGAAAAAACACGAAAGGAAGGTGATCCAGCGGGATCAGGGCGGTCGCCAACACGGAGAGAGCCTCGCGGTTTCGAACTCTTTCGTTTTCGTGAACTTTG
>JACKPZ010000060.1 GCA_024233135.1 Akkermansiaceae bacterium
TGGGCAGGCTTTCATGAACAAACGGATCGATTTCGTTGGTGGATAACAGAGACGGAAAAAAGGTTAACGTTTGATGTCCGGATTGGAGGAAACGGCGGAAGACGAGAACGAATCGAGCCGGTTGCGGACGATCAACTGGCGGATCTGGACATGATTCAGAGCTCCTCGGAAGACATAGAGTTCGTCGATACAGCCGTTGAAGGTCGGACGCAGCGGCGTGGTCCACAACTGGGTGCCGATCGTCAGCGGCCAGGCTCCCTTGGCACCGCAATCCGTGTCGATCGGAATGGTGGATTTCGGGAGGTGCGGGACGATCGGTTCACCATCGAGATAGTGAATCAACTCAGGGCCTCCGTTCTCGGTGGAGTGACCGGTGAACACATAGCAGAGGTGATGCCATTTCCCGTCGAGAACCGAGGCACCCCAGGGAATTTCAGCGCCGGCCCACGGCCCGCCCCAGGTGACGCCCATGCTGGTTCCCTCCTGGCTCGTGGTGACAACCCACTTGCGCCCTTCTCCGCCCGCGAGTCCCCACGAGACGAGAGAGATCGCCTGTTCGGACTCTACCGGCATGGCACGAATCCAAAACGCGATGGAGCGCGCCACATTGCCCTCGATACCGGGGAAATCTGCTTGAGCGAACAAGTCCGGGCCATCAAGCCGCAGCGAGTTTCCATATCGTCCGGGAACCGGAGACACGGGTTCGGCCATCCACCTCCGGTCAAGCGAATAGACCGCCATGGGCGCGCCGGGAATGCCTGATCCGGACGAAGGAAACCCCCGGTCATCCGCTTCGTCAAAGGACCAGTGGATGTAGGTGGGAGAATTCGGGAGCTTCGTTTGAAAGCGGGTCGCGTCATACGCGATCGAGCGCAGGCGCCCGACGACATCGGCCCGCGCCGCCTGTCCTGCGGCGAGTTCCATCGGCGCGAAAGTCTTGTGCTTCGGAACGACGCGGACGCGACCGGAGGCCACGTGGACTTCATCATCGATCTCCGGAAACGAGGAGACTCCGAACTCGGTGCCGAGGTCGACCACGTCGAGGCGCTGGGTGCGCACGGTGAAGTCCCCCCCCTCGGCGCGCACCCAGACGCGGCCGGATTCCATCCGGATCGCATTTTGGGCGGCGATCGAGACATCCGCCGGGCCTTCGACGATGAAGCGGACTCCACTCTCGAGCCGGACGTCGAGGGATCCGCCCTCCACCGAGATCGCCGTTCCGGGAAGGAACCGTTCGTCCTCATCGAGCCCACCGTGGCGGAAGGACCACACGGTGTCCGGCGCGGCCTTGACGGAAGCGGGCGGCCGGTTGGGGATCACAAAAAACGACGCGATGAACGCGGCGAGCGCGACCAAAGCCGCGGCGGCGACCATCGCCCCGAAGAAGGGATGTTTGTTCCGCACCCGTGCCGGCACCGCGGAAGTACCCTCGAGTTCGGCGATCGACTCGGCCTTGGCGTAGAGCAGGCTGGAGAAACGCATGTGCCGGATGTAGCTGCCGCGCGCCTCCGGGCGGCTGCGGAGGAGCTCCATCAGCTCGGCATGGTCGCTTCCCGTGATGCAGCCGTCCTCCAGGTCCTGGAACAACTGCTCGAAGCGCCGGGGGGTGGTGGGGGTGTCACTCATGGCGCGGCGGGAGGGCTGCTGGTTTCACTCTCGACGCAGCGTTTCAATGCCGCGCGAAGACGGAACAGGGTGACCTTGAGCGACTCGACGGAGCGTTGCGCGATCACCGCATAGTCCTGCAGGCGCGTCTGGTGCCAGTAACGCTGGACGACGAGGTCGCGGTCCTTGACGCGGAGTTTGCCGAGGCAGTGGTCGAGGGCGCGGAGCTGGCATTCGTATGCGGCGGCGTCCGTTGGATCGTCCTCAAGATCCTGCGCGATCCGGTCGGCCACGTCGGGATCGAGGGAAACCCAGCGGCGGCGGCGGAGTTCCTGCAGGTGCGCCATGGCTTGGAACCGCGCGATGGCGAAGGCCCAGGCGCGAAAGTTGCTGCCGATGGTGAACTCATCGCGCTTCCGCCAGATCACGGCGTTGGCGGCCTGGATCACGTCGTCCACGCCCGGTGCTCCGGGAAGAAGGGAAATGATGAAGCTGCGGATCAGGTTCTGATGGTCGGTGATCAACTGCACGAACTTCGCTTCGTGATCGTGACCCTCGCTCTGACAGACGACATCCATACTCTCGTTACGGAATAACAAAGCGCAGGGCGAGGTTAACAGTCGGAAGAAGAATTTCTTCCAGGCCTTGAAAACGGAGGCGCCTTCACACCCTCGCATCCAGCCATTTCCCGCGGAAATGGAGGCGGGAGAAGACGATGGCCTGGGTGAGGAGGTCGATGGAAAGGACGATCCAGACGCCGGTGAGGCTGTTCCACGGCGTGTGCGAGAGTGCCCACAGGCCGAAGATGCGATAGAAGAACATGCTGCCGAAGGACCAGCGCATGACGGTGTGGGTGGCGCCGGCGCCGCGCATCGAGGTTTTCAGCACGATGCAGGTGGCGAAAAACGGCTGGGTGAGCGCGCAAATGAGGAGCAGCGGCGCGGCGAGGCGGAGGTGGAGTTCGCTGCCGGGTGCCATCCAGCCGATGAGCCATTCGCGGCCGAAGACGAAGAGGAAACCCATCGCGGTCATCAGGATGACGGCGGATTTCCACGAAGCTCGCACGGCGCGCACCGCCATTTCCTTCGAGCCGGCGCCGAGGTATTGGCCTGCGAGCGCGGCGGCGGCGGTGGCGATGGCGAAGCCGGGCAGGAAACTCATCGACTCGACGCGGATGGCGAGGATGTGCGCTCCGAGCGATCCTTTCTCGGGCAGTCCGGCGATGACGCGGATGCCGTAGGCGTGGATGAACCACATGCCGGCGACCTCCAGCGACTGCGGCGCGCCGACGCGGACGATGCGTTTCATCGTCTCCCGGTGCGGGGTGAGTCCGTGGCGGGTCCACCGCAGGCCGCCGTCGCTGCGCATGGCGAGCAACACGGCGACGGTGAGCAGGCCCGCGACCCAGCCGATGACGGTGCCGAGCGCGATGCCGTCCACCCCGCGGCCGCCCCACGGCGCGGGGCCGAAGACAAGCGTCCAGCTCGCCGCCATGTTGACGAGGTTGACGACGATCATGGCGTAGAACGGCGTGCGGGTGTCGCCGGAGCCGCGGAGCGCGGAGTTGATGGCGAACATCGCGCCGCTGAAGGGACCGGAATACGAGAGCACCCGAAGATATACATCCGCCTGCACGGCGGCGGCGGGACTCAGGCCGACCCAGTGGATGAGCAGTTTGATACCTGCCTGCAACAGGACGAAGGAGCCGAAGCCGGCGATGACTCCGAGCCACAAACCCTGGCCGAGGCCGCGGTCGGCAAGCGGTTGGTCGCGGGCTCCGGTGGCGCGGGAAACGAGGGCCATCACGCCGGTGGCCACCGCGCCCTGGAGGATATTGAAGAACCAGCCAACGTATCCGCCGAGGCCCATCGCGTCGAGGATGGCGACCCGGTCCGCGCCCTCCGCCATGCGGCCGGAGATGAGCAGGTCGGTGAGGCCGACGAAAAACGCGAGCACTTGTTCGAGCAACGGCCACAGGGCGAGCACGAAGACCTGCCGGCGCAGGGAAAGTCCGGCGAGCTTGCCGCCAAGGCGGACCTCCTCCGCTCTCCGACTCGCTTCGACACTGGCACCGGGTTTCGACATAAGGACGCGCCGGAGGTAGCTGCTCCGCGACGGATGGGCCACACCAATTCCTGTTCGAATCCTCCCAGCAATCCGCTCGACGAACCGAAAAGAACCAGATGGAGGGGACCGGACGGATGCAAGCGTCATCAACACCTCCAGGCATCTACATTAGAAAACCGCTGAGTATCAGGGCTTGTACGAAACGGGTGTTTGATTTATCGGGCCCGGATGGCCCCTGACACCAACGATTCGACCGACCAGAAACCTGAGATCGACCTCCGCGGCGGATTGCCCGAAGGTCTTGAAATGTTCGCGGTCATCGAGGATCCGCGCAGTGGCAACGCCACCCGTCATCCGTTCGGCTCGATCCTCTTCATCGCGCTGAGCGCGGTGCTCTGCGGGATGGACACCTGCGAGGACTTCGTGCGTTTCGCCAAGGCGCGGCGCGAGTGGCTGGAAAAGTGGATCGATCTTCCCGACGGCATCCCTTGCGGCAACACCTTCCTGCGGGTCTTCGCCGCGATCGATCCCCAGTGCTTCGTGCAATGCATCGCCGAGTTTGTCGCGGCGGTCTGCCCGGACCTCTCCGGACAACTCGTGGCGCTGGATGGCAAGACGCTGCGCGGCAGCCGCAAGGCCGACGAGAGCACCGTGCAGATCGTCAGCGCGTGGGCCTGCCACAACGGACTGACGCTCGCCCAGCGGGCCGTTGACTGCAAAAGCAACGAAATCACCGCCGTGCCGAAGCTGCTGCGCCACCTCAATGTGAAGGGTGCGGTGGTGAGCCTCGACGCGATGGGCGCGCAGAGGAAGATCGCGATCGCCATCCTCCATGCCGGGGCGGACTACTTGTTGGCGCTCAAGGGCAACCAGGGAACGCTTCACGACGAGGTGCGTGCGTTTTTCGGGGATCCCGACAGCCTTGCCTACGCGCGTCGGAAAGGATCGGTGGTCGATGTCCGCGAGCAGCACGACAAGGGCCACGGCCGGGTGGAGAAGCGCGTGTGCACCGTCACGGATCATCTCGACTGGCTGCCCGCGAAGGTCCGGCGCGAGTGGCTCGGGCTGCGCTCCATCGTGAGGGTCGAGAGCCGCGCCGAGCTGGGTGATGGCCGCGTGCGCGAGGACACACGCTATTACCTGAGCAGCCTGCCGCCGGAGGCCGCGCGCCATCTCGAACTCACCAGGGCGCACTGGAGCATCGAGAACTCCTGCCACTGGGTGCTCGACGTGGTCTTCGGCGAGGACCAGGCCCGGGCACGCTGCGGCGACGCCGCCCAGAACCTCTCATGCCTGAGACGGATCGCCCTCAACATGCTCAAGCGCGATGCCGTCCGCCCGAAGGAACCCATCCGGGGCAAACGAATCTATGCCGCCCTCGACCCTGCCTATCTCGAGGCAATCATCGGCCTCCCCCAAATGTAGATGCCCTG
>JACKPZ010000061.1 GCA_024233135.1 Akkermansiaceae bacterium
AGGAGCGCGAAGGTGTGCTCGGCCACGGTCGTGTGGTTCACGCCCGGGCAGAACGACAGCGGGATGCCCATCTCGGTGGCGGCCTTGACGTCGATCTTGTCCACGCCGATGCCGTATTTGCTGAGGATCTTCAGGCGCGGTGCGGCTTTCTCCAGCACGGCGCGCGAGATCACGTCGTCACCGCAGAGAATGGCGTCGAAGTCGCCGACGAGCTCCAGCATGCGCTCCTCGCTGAGCGGGCCGCGCTCGCGGACGATTTCGATGCCGGTGGATTCGAGCAGCTCGTGGTGCGGGCCGGGAATGTCCTGATAGGACGTGGTGGTGAGGAGAATGCGGACGGGGTTCATGATGATGGACGGGTTTGGTGAGGCGCGGAATCCTACACGTGTAGGGTTTTGTCAATTCATTCCGGGGATTTTGGGAAACTCTTTCGGGTTATGCCCTGGCGGGGCCCGTGGATTTGCGGACGATGAGTTTGGGTTGCACGGAAAGCTCGCTGGGCGGGTGCCCGGCGTTTTCGGGGTTCAGGCGGTCGAGCAGTCCGCGGACGGCGAGATCCATGAGCCGGTCGGTCTGGTGGTCGATGGTGGTGAGAGCCGGGAAGAAATGTTCGGCCACGGCGATGTTGTCGTAGCCGATGACCGAGACGTCCTCGGGCACGCGGATGCCGTCCTCGCGAAGGCGGTTGATCGCGCCGATGGCGAGCCGGTCGTTGAGCGCGATGATGGCGGTGGGGAGGTCGCCCGCGCTTTTCGCGATCAGTTCGCCGGCGAGTTCGTACCCATACTCGAAGGTGTGGCGGGTCTCGCCGGGGTGGTAGACGAGCAGGAAGTCGCGCTCGAAATCCACCCCGTAGGCCGGCGCATGCTCCCGCAGCCCGGGGATGCGCAGCGCGCCGAAACGGTTCCGCGGATCGATCCCGAGCAGCGCGAAACGACGGTGTCCAAGCCCGCAAAGGTGTTCGAGGATCAGCTTCATCGAGCGCGCGCGGTCGAGCGTCGCCTTGTCGCCGGGCAGCGGGTTTTCCGGGTCGATCCAGAAACACGGAGTGTTCCCCTGTTCCAGCAGACGGATCGCCGGATCGTCCGCAGCGAGCTGCGAAAAGATGATCACGATGCCGTCCACCCGCTGGCCGATGAAACGCCGGATCGCGTCGCGTTCGAGCTCCACGCTCGAACCGGAAAGCTCGATCACCGTGTGGTAGCCCTCCTCGCGCAGCCGCTGCTGGAGCGAGGCCGCGCGCATCGCCATCACCGGAGAATCGAGATCCTGGAAACAAACGCCCACCGTCGTCGTCTGCCCGCCGCGCAGGCCGCGGGCCAGTGCGCTCGGTTGGAAATCGAGCTCGTCGATCGCCTGCCGGACGCGCCGCACGGTCTCCGCTTTCACCCCGCTGTGGCCGTTGAGCACGCGCGACACCGTCCAGCGGGAAATCCCGAGGTGTTTGGCGAGGGCGGCGGTCGTGCTCGGACGGTTGGCGGGCATCAGGGGGACGCGTGCTAGCACACGGCACCACGTTTGCCAACACGTGTTTGCGAAATTTCCTCGGCCCGCTCGTCCCAGAAGGCCCCACCGACAACTTCGCCTCGCATCAACGGACTCCGCGGACCGGAAACCGCGTCTCAACCCGCACTTCCTCCGACCGGCAAACGATCGATGCGGCCGCATCCATCATTTGCTAACAGATCGGACGAAGTGGGTCCGCTCGGGTGGGTTCGCCGGTGTGTGCACCGGGTGCGTCGGGGGATTCGCCATGACGGGCTCGGGTCCTGGGTTTCCCGACGATAAACGCGAAATTCCGATTGAAACATCGACAATCCGGGGTGACGGGAGCGATGTTTGACGTATGAAATCCATCTTGTTTGTTTGTTTGATCGGCATCGCCACGGCGGGCCTCCACGCGGCGGAGGATGAATCGAAACGCCCCGGTCTGGACGCCCTGTTGTTCGACAAGGAGCTGTGGACCAAGCCGATGGCGGACGTGAAAAGCTCGCTCAAGGCCAAGGACCCGCGCCAACTCGAGATGGTTGAGAAGCTCAAGGCCCAGGGGCACAACGTGAAGGTGAAGGAAGAGGACGGATTCGAGTGGATGTCCGCGGCCAAGGAGGCCCTCCGCGCCCAGCCGGGCACCTTCTCCCTCATGGACCAGACCATCGGCGAGGTCGTGATGCGCGGGGACGACGAAACGGCGAAAACCGCCACCGTTTCCATCTACAACCGCGGCGACGACGGCGAGATCCAGCCGGGCGAATACGAGAAGAAGTTCACCGATTGGAAAGCCGGGCTCGATGCGAAACTCGGCGTCCGCCCGAGCGAGCGGAGCACCTCCGGGAGCGTCGTGACCGATGCCTGGATGTGGCGCAAGGACGACACCGCCTACCTGCTCGAAGGCAGCCTGAACCGCTCCGAGAAACGCCCCGAATTCATCCGCCTTCGCCTTGCTTCGGTTTCCAAGGCCTCCCAGGCCCCGCGCAAGATGGCCCGCCGCGACTCGTTCGCCACCAATGTCCGCAAGGACGACAAGGGTTTCGCCTGGATCGAAGGCATCCCGATGGTCGACCAAGGGCAGAAGGGATACTGCGTGGTCGCGACCGTCGAGCGGGTGGCCCGCTACTTCGGCGCGGATATCGACCAGCACGAACTCGCCCAGCTCGCCAACACCGGGGACTCCGGCACCAACCCGGACGAAATGGAGAAAGCCTTCCAGCGCGTCACCGGCAAGATCCACCTCCGGACGCTCAAGCACATCGAGTTCGACGGACGCCAGCTCGAGCGCGACATCCGCGGCTACAACCGCGCGGCGAAATCCGCAGACAAGAAAACCTTCGACGTCGATCCGGACAAATTCATCATCAGCCCGCAGCATTTCTGGTCCGTCGCCGACGCGCCGACCTTCCGCGACATGAAACGCGGTCAGAACGGCTTCAAGCACTTCGAGCGCAAGATCAAGGAATACGTCGACCAAGGCATCCCGCTGTGCTGGACCCTGTATCTCGGCATGTTTCCGGAGAAAGGGCTGCCGCAGTCTTTCGGCGGCCACATGCGGATGATCTTCGGCTACAATTTCGAGTCGGCCGACCCGGCGGACCACCAGATTTACTACACCGATTCGTGGGGCGAGGGACACGAGAAGAAGGCGATGCGGGCCGACGAGGCCTTCAGCATGACGATGGCCCTTTACTCGATGGTTCCGAACCGCTGACACTTTCCGCGAAACAGAAACCGTCCTCCGCGACGTTCTTCCGTGACATGAAACCAAGCACCGCCCTGTTTTCCGCCGCCCTCGCGCTCACCCTCCCCGCCGCCGCCCAGAAAGCCGGCGACAAGGTGACGCCCGAGGCGCTCTCGAAGCTCGAATGGATCCAGGGCGAGGCGCCCGCGGAATGGGAGGCCGGCAAGCTCTACGTCATCGAGTGCTGGGCCACCTGGTGCGGACCCTGCATCGCCGCCATCCCGCACGTCGACGAACTGTACGACAAGTATCAGGAAAAAGGCCTGCGCGTCATCGGCGTGAACGTCTGGGAGGACGGCAAGGACAAGGTCGCCGAATTCGTGAAGAAAAAAGGTGACGGCATGTCCTATCCCGTCGCCTACACCGGCAAGGGAGGCGCCTTCGAAACCGAGTGGTTGAAACCCGCCGGAGTTTCCGGAATCCCGCACGCCTTCGTGGTGATGGATGGCGAGGTGCTTTTCACCACCCATCCGTCGCGGCTCAACGATGAAACGATCGAGCAGCTCCTGTCCGGGCCCGAGGGCGTCAAGAAGGTGGCTGCCGATCTCCGCGAGGCGGGCAGGGAGCGCGAGGAGATCGGCAAGCTGTCGAAGGCGTTCAGCGAAGCGGCGAGGGAGAAAAACACCGACGGCATGAAGGCCGCCATGGCGGAACTGGAGAAGATCCCCGCTGCCAAGCCGATGCTCCCGCGCCTCGAGCTCCAGC
>JACKPZ010000062.1 GCA_024233135.1 Akkermansiaceae bacterium
AGCGGTGTTTCTAGGCAAGTGAAAATGCTGGATCGGCGGCGAGGTGGTTGAGCACGTTGATCATTTTGCGCATGACGGCGACGATAGCGACTTTGTGGGGCTTTCCTTTTTGATCCCTGAGTCTCTCGTAGAAGGCTGAGAGGATCGGGTTGTATCGGATCGCCGAGAGAGCCGCCATGTAGAGGACGTGACGCACGCAATCGCGTCCGCCCGTCACCTTGCGCTTTCTGCTGCGGCCTCCGCTTTCGTTCGGATGGGGGGCGACTCCGACCAAGGCGGCGATGACTTTGCCGTCGACTTGTCCCAGTTCCGGCAGGTAGGCCATCAAGGTGGCCGCCAGGACGGGACCAACTCCGCAGAGGAGCCTGAGCCTCTTTGCTCTGGAGCGCAGAGCGGCGTGGGAGGAGATGTGGAGGTCGATGTCCGAATCGACCTGTTTGATGGCTGCTTCAAGCGCGGCGATCCGGGTCTGCAGCCCGTCGCGCAGGTAGCCGGTTGCCAGTTCCATGCGGTTGCGGGTTTCGACGATGGAGTCTGTCAGGATGCGGCGGTATTCGAGCATTTCACGCAGCCGCAGTGCGGACGGTTCGGGGCGGGTTTCACAACGGGGTTGGATTTTTTCGCCGAAACGGGCGAGCAACCGTGCGTCGATGCGATCGTTCTTCGCCAGCAGTCCTTCGGCGAGGGCATAGTGGCGGACCCGTCCGGGCTGGACGACGCACACTTCAATGCCTGCCTCCATCAGGGCTCCCACGATCGCCTTTTCATAGCCGCCGGTGGCTTCGCAGATGACGCGGGGGTTCGCCAGCCGGGCAACGTGCCTGACGAACGCGGCGCGGCCCTCGGGGGAATTGGCATCTTCGCGGGGGCTGCCATCGGCAACGGCGGAGTCGAGTCGGCTCTTGGAGATGTCGAGACCGACGTAGGTGGTTTCCGGGTTGGGTCTTTCAGGACCGGTCAACTCTTTCTTGCAATGCGAGTTCATAAGACTCATTCAGCGGTTCGAGGTTTGACCAGGAACGGAACCGGGACCCATGCTCCTTGACGGGATCGAGGTCCCTGCGGCGGATCGGTCTCACGGTTCCGCCGCGTGCGGGGCTGCCACCCTGCACGCGTCCTGGTGTGGCATCATTCCACAGGACGGGCCGCTGCGGTGCAACCCGCCGCGCGCGCTTTCCTCCGACGAGCTGACGGGGGCCCATTCTCGGAAAGCGCACGCGGCTGGCCCCTGTGATTTGATGATGGAGGAACATACAAGCGGCGGAGCATGTCCGCCGTGCCCATGGGGCGTGCTTGAAAGGAGCCTTCGCCCTCCTTGGTCGTGGGGGGGGCGGGGCGGTTTTTTAGCAAATTCGGAGTTGCCAGGATGATCCGGGCGTGATCATCGGAGCCGTTGCCGCGATTCGGCATCGATCCTGCTAACCGCCCCCCAGCCCATGTCCATTCACGTCGCCCTCCACCACCGGACTTCCTATCGTTACGACAAGCCGGTGTCGCACGGCCCGCACATCGTCCGCCTGCGGCCGGCGCCGCATTGCCGGACGCGGATCCTTTCGTACAGCCTGAAAGTCGAGCCCGGCGGGCACTTTTTGAATTGGCAGCAGGACCCGCAGTCGAACTACCTCGCGCGGCTGGTTTTTCCGGAAAAAATCGACCACCTCGACATCACGGTGGACCTGGTGGCGGAGATGGCGGTGCACAACCCCTTCGATTTCTTCCTCGAGGCGAAGGCGGAGGAGTATCCCTTCGCCTACGACAAGGCGGACGCGCACGAGCTCGCGCCGTTCCGGCTCATCGAGGACAGCGGGCCGCGGCTCAAGGAGTGGGCGGACCGATACAAGGACCGCAAAGGGCGGACGGTGGACCTGCTGGTGGAGATCAACGCGGCGCTCAACCAGGCGATCGACTACCGGATCCGGATGGAGCCGGGCGTGCAGGACCCGGAGGAAACGCTGGGCATCGCCAGCGGTTCGTGCCGCGACTCGGCGTGGCTGCTCGTCCAGCTCCTGCGGAATCTCGGTTTCGCCGCGCGCTTCGTTTCCGGCTACCTCATCCAGCTCAAGGCGGATGTGAAGTCGCTCGACGGCCCGAGCGGCGCGGAGGTGGATTTCACCGATCTGCACGCATGGACCGAGGTCTATCTGCCGGGCGCTGGATGGATCGGGCTGGATCCGACGTCCGGACTGCTCGCCGGCGAGGGGCACCTTCCGGTGGCCTGTTCGCCGGACCCGACGAGCGCCGCGCCGGTGACCGGCGGGGTGGAGAAATGCGAGTCGACGATGGCGCACGAGATGTCCGTGACGCGCATCCACGAGTCGCCTCGGGTGACGCTTCCGTATTCGGACGATCAGTGGGAGTCGATCCTCGCCAGCGGGCGCGGGATCGACGCGCGCCTCGACGAACTCGACGCGCGCCTGACGATGGGCGGCGAGCCGACCTTCGTTTCGATGGACGACTTCGAGGGTGACGAGTGGAACACCGCGGCCGTGGGGCCGACGAAGCGGCTTCTATCAGGACAACTGATCAAGCGCCTGCGCGGGCGATTCGCGCCGGGCGGCCTGTTGTTCTACGGCCAGGGCAAGTGGTATCCGGGAGAACAACTGCCGCGTTGGTCGCTGAATTGTTATTGGCGGAAGGATGGGCATCCGATCTGGGAAAACCCGGAACTCATCGCCGACGAATCGGTGGACTACGGCCACCACTCCGCCCACGCGCAGACCTTCGGCCGCGCGCTGGCCGAGGCGCTGGGTGCCGACCCGAAACACCTCCAGCCTGCGTTCGAGGACGCGTTTTACTACATGTGGCGCGAACGGCGGCTGCCGACGAATGTCGATCCGCTCAAGTCGAACCTCCGCGACAAGCTCGAGCGCGACCGCCTCGCCCGGGTTTTCGACAAGGGGCTCAACGAGGTGGTCGGCTACGCGATGCCGCTGGAGCGGCGCTGGACGCCGGAGGGCCTGCGCTGGACGAGCGGCCCGTGGTTTCTGCGCGACGAGACGATGTTCCTGCTGCCCGGCGATTCGCCGATGGGCTTCCGCCTGCCGCTCGACTCGCTGCCGTGGGTGAGCGAGAAGGATTTCCCTTGGGACATCCCGCTGGATCCGACGCGGCAGGTCGCCCCGCTGCCGCCGCTGCCCGCCCGCGGGCTCGCGATGCAGCGCCGCGGCGCGGAAACCAACGAGGCCGACGACATGCCGCTGGCCGGCCGCGACGCCAGCGTCTACGGGCCGGAAAAGGCGGGCGAGAATCTCGCACGGAAACCGGCTGATCAGGAGTCCGCCTCGTGGGTGATCCGCACGGCGATCTGCTTCGAGCCGCGCGACGGGCGATTGCATATCTTCCTCCCGCCGGTGAAGACGACCGAGGATTTCCTCGATTTGATCGGCACGATCGAGGAAACGGCGGCCTCGCTGGAAATCCCGATCGTCATCGAGGGCACGGCACCGGAATACGACCCGCGCATCCAGGTGCTCAAGGTGACACCCGACCCCGGCGTGATCGAGGTGAACCTGCAGCCGGCCGCGAATTGGGACGAGCTGGTGAGCAATACGACCGTGCTCTACGAGGAGGCGCACCAGTGCCGTCTCGCGACCGAGAAGTTCATGGTGGACGGCCGCCACTGTGGCACCGGCGGCGGCAACCACATCATCATCGGCGGCGAGACTCCGTCCGACAGCCCGATGCTCCGCCGGCCGGACCTGCTGCGGAGCATGGTGACGTATTGGAACCACCATCCGTCGTTGAGTTATTTGTTCTCCGGGCTCTTCGTGGGCCCGACCTCGCAGGCGCCGCGCATCGACGAGGCGCGCAACGACTCGAT
>JACKPZ010000063.1 GCA_024233135.1 Akkermansiaceae bacterium
CCTCGGGTGATAGATGGCGGTGTGCAGCACCTCGGCGAACTGGCGGCTTTCGCCGGATTGTTGGCGCTCGGGCAGTTCAGCCCGGGGCCGGACATGTTGTTGCTCAGCCGCACCGCACTGCGCGAAGGCCGGGCCGCCGGATGCAAGACCGCGGCGGGCATCGCCTGCGGGCTCACGGTGCACGCGACCATCGCGGTGGGCGGCGTGGCGACGGCGTTCCACCGGTTTCCGATGTTCCGTTCGTGGCTAAAGTGGCTGGGCGCCGCCTATCTGCTGTGGCTGGCGCAGGGCATGTTGCGCGAGGCCTTCGTCGCATGGTATTCGGGCGTGAAATACGATCTCGTTGCGAAAAACAAGGGACGCCCGCCCTTCGTCCGCGGCCTGCTTTGCAATCTCCTCAACCCCAAGGCCGCCTTGTTTCTCGCCGCGGCGGCCGCTCCGTTTCTCTCGCGAGGTCACCCGGACTGGTGGCCGTATGCCATCGGCGGCATCATCGCCGGCCAGGGGTTCCTGCTGTGGACGCTGTGGGTGCTGCTGCTCCAGTGGCGGCCGCTGCGCGATGGCTACGAACGCTTCGCACCATGGATCGACGCCTTGTTCGGCACCGCGCTCGCGGCACTCGCCGTGGTCTGGATCGTCCGTGGTTAGAAACAGGAAACCCCGCCGTGGGGCGGGGTTTCGAAGGAGGGTCGATCAGTTGTATTTCGGCGCCTTGTGACGGGAGAAATATCCGTCGCCGACATACATCGAGCCCGGGTAGTCCGGCAGCGGGCCGGAATCCGGAGGCAGCGGGATGTTGCCATAGGTGGCATCCTCGGGTTGCGAATACGCGATGCTGACCGGTGTGCCGATGCTCACCAGACGGAAGAATTTCGGCGCGAGATTTTCATGCATGCGGATGCAGCCGTGGGTGCAGGGATGGTGTTTCACCCAACCGGTGTGGAATCCGTAGGCCGGCTTGAACTCGCACCAATACGGCATCGGCGTGCCCTTGAACGACCAACCGGCCGGGCGCTTCGAAAGGTAAGTCTGCTTCACCTGGTCGCCGGAGTATGCGTAGCCGTGCGTGTTGGCCCGGCGTTTCGCCTCCTTGTGGAAAATCCGGAAGCTGCCGGTGGGTGTCGGACTGCCGGGCGCGCCGACCGAAACAGGCATCGCCAGCAGGACGTCGGAGCCTTCCATCACGTACGTGCGCTGCTTGCTGAGCGAGACCTTCACCCGCACGTTCGACGGATTTTTCGGCAGCTTTGTCGGCAGGTCGTAGGATTGGTAGGCGGAAAGGCCGGAGCCCGTCGGTGCGTTCGAACACGAAGGGAGCATCAGCGCGGCGATCGCCGCGCCCAGAAGGGGAAGAAGGGTCTTGGACTGCATGGTTCGTCAGGATTCGCTGGCGAGGGTTGCAGCGTTTCGGAAAAATGCAAGGAAAGCCCATGGCGGAAGCGGGCTCCCCGCGGCGGATTTCCCCCGCGGTGGGAAACGGACTTGCCAACCCGGAAGCCGAGGCCGCAATCTTCGGCTCGCAATCCCTCCCCTTTACCAGCCATGTCCGACCTTCTCGAAGACGACGATCTCGCCGCCGCATTGAAAAAATGTCCGGAGTGGGAATACGAAAAGAAAGCGATCAGCCGAACCATCGAGTTCGAGGAATACATGGACGCGATCGATTTCGTGAACGACCTCGCCGAGATCGCCGAGGAGGCCCAGCACCATCCCGACATCACCATCCGCTACACCAAGGTGACGCTCAAGCTCACCACCCATGATGCCGGCGGAGTGACCGAGCTCGACATCGAGCTCGCCCAACGCGTCGACAACCTCGTCGACTGAAGCGGCCGTAGCCTGCGACTTCCGAAAACCCGGCCGACGGAGTGTCCGCCGGGTTTTTCCGTGTCTCAGTCGTTCGTTTCGAAACGCACCCGCAGGAAATCCGGACCGCCACCGCTGGCGGGCGCCGTAACCCGGACCACGAGCTGGGTCGCGTTGTCCTCGAGAACCGTGGTGCCGGCCGTCGACCAGGCGCTCAGGTTGGTCGAGTGTTCGACGACGATCGAGACGTCCGCCACACCCGCCGCCTTGGGCACGGTGATGGTGAAATAGCCGGCGTCGATCGCCGCGCCGAGGTCGGCCCGGCTGCCGCCGTCCTTGGGATCGGTGCCGGTCGCGTATTCGCCGAGGTTCGGGATGCCGTCGTGGTCGAAGTCGTCGGCCGGTCCGGACAGCGGGGGTGATCCCGGGAAATGCAGCGCCTGCCACGCGGCGAATCCTTCCGGCGGCGCGGTGAAGGCGGCGGACTGCCAGATCGAGCCGTTGTTACCGACGGTGATAAAGGTGTCGTTGAAGAAGACCGCGGCATTGCGGTTGTCCTGCGACGCGGTGGTGAGCGGTGTCCACGATTCGCCGTCGGTGGAGATCAGGTTGATGTCGGTCCCGTCGCTCTGGTTCGTGCCGGCGGCGAGATACACGCCGTTGCCATGGGCGAAGCCCGGAGTGAGCCGTTCCACGGGCTGGGCGAGGGCGAAGGTGACTCCGTTGTCGATCGAATGCTGGATCGAGGCGTTCCATCCGCTGGCGAGGAAACGATCTCCACAATACTGCACGTGTCGGAAACTCTGGAAGTATTCCAACCCCGTGGTCGGAGTGGTATCCGTCCAGTTCACTCCATCAGGCGAGGTGTGGACGATGCCATACCAATTGGTGTCGTCCCTGCCGACGACCATGAAGATTCCGTTGCCGAAAGTCACACCGGGCAGGTCCTGGGTGACTCCGGTGGCCACAGGACTCCACGATGTCCCATTCGTCGAGCGCCACATCGTCCCGCCGTCACCGACGGCGATGTAGACACCGTTGCCGTATGCGATGTCGTAGAGATATTCGCCGCTGAGCAAACGGCGGGTCCAACTCGTGCCGTTCGGCGAGGTGTAAACCGTGCCGACGAAGCTGCTGCCGTTGTAGTCATAACCGCAGGCTACGAATTGGGATCCGTCGTGGACGACCGCCCTGATGTAGGCGTTCGATGCCAGCGATCCGGATGTCCACGTCGTGCCGTCGTTGGACAGCGCCCATGTGCGTTCTCCCACCGCGAGCGCTTGGCCGTTGGCCACGGTGATGTCGTATAGCGGCTTCGTTGTGCCGGAACTGCGGGAATGCCACGTCGCCAGCGGATCGCTCACCACCATGAGCGCGGTATCGGTCGTGATACCGCCCTTCATGTCGGAAACGGTGACGCTCACGGTGTAGGAACCACCGGTTGCCCAGGCATGGCTGACGGTCGGCGAGTTGGTGGAAACGGTT
>JACKPZ010000064.1 GCA_024233135.1 Akkermansiaceae bacterium
GCTCCGCATGTCGAGCGCGCGGAGGAAACTGCGGGCCATGAGCGCGACGAAGACGGCTCCGGCGAGGGCGACGGACAGGCCGATGAACGCGAGGAACCACCGTCCGGCGGCGGTCGGGGCGGGGGATCGGGGCGGGTCGCTCATCGCGGCGGAGTGATGACCCATCCGGCGGACGGCCGCCACCGGAAATTGTGGGGCCGGCGGGAAATTCCTTGTGGTTTTCCCCGTCCGGCGGCGTTCCTTTGGTGTCATGCGAAACCGCCCGTGGATGATGGTTCTGGGATTCGTGCTGGTGGCCGTGCTCGGCTACTGGCTCGCGCGGACCGCGGCCACCGGTCCGGAGGAGCGGAAGCCGGTGGCGGAGGCGCCGGTGGCGAAACCCGCGGCCATCGACGATCCCGCGCCGAAATTCCGACGCGGCAAGCGCATGCCGTCACCGAAGGGCGACCCGGCCGCGGAGATGATGGGCGCGCAACGCGGCGAGCGCGCCCTGGTGTTCACCGACGCCGAGGCGCTGGCGGAGTTCCTGCGCCGCGCGGGCGACTCGATCCGGATTCTCGGCCGCCTCGACAAACTCAACGCGCTGCGAGTCGGCTTCGACGACTATGACGACCTCGCCTACCTGTTGGACGGCAGCGAGGAGGAAACGATGATCTATCCGGTCTTCGATCCCGCGCCGCCGGAAGGCACGGTGCAGGACGGCGCGGTGGGTTTGAAAAACGGTCTGCTCGAGTGGCTCGGCGTGAACGGCGACAACTCGACGTGGGGCGCGGGCGTGACGATCGCCGTGCTCGACTCCGGAATCGCGTCCCACGGCACCTTCGGCTCGGACATCCGGCAGATCGAGCTGGTCGAGGCACCGGCGGACGCCTCGCTGCTCAACGGCCACGGCACTGCGGTGTCGTCGTTGATCATCGGCCGCGATTCGCTCACGCCGGGCGTGGCACCGGGTGCGGATCTGATTTCCATCCGCATCGCCGATGACACCGGTTATTCCGACAGCTTCCTGCTGGCGCAGGGGATCATCGCGGCGGTCGATGCCGGCGCGCAATTGATCAACATCTCGATGAGCAGTTTCGGCGACAGCCGGCTGGTCCGCAGCGCGATCGACTACGCCGGCAAGGCGGGCGCGCTGATCATCGCGGCGGCGGGAAACAACGGCGTCGACCAAGTCACCTTCCCGGCCGCGAACGAAGGCGTCGTCGCCGTCGGCGGGGTCGACGCGCTCGGCAACCACCTCGATTTCTCGAACTCGGGCGCGGAGATCGACCTCGCGGCGCCCGGCTACGACATCTTCGCCGCATGGACCGGCGGGCAGGCGGTGAGCGTGAGCGGCACCTCGTTCAGCACGCCGATCATCACCGGCTCGATCGCCGCCATCATGAGCGAGGGCGGCAGGCGCCTGCTCACGCCGTCGCGCGCCTACGACCTTCTCGTTTCCCGTCTCAACGATGCGGGTACCGAGGGGGCGGATCCCCAGCTCGGGGCCGGCATGCCGGACATCGGGCGGGTGCTCGATCGCAACACCCCCGGCATTTACGACGCGGCGGTGGCCTCCACGCGGCTGGTGACGCCCTCGGCGATGACGCCCAACGGCCAGGTCGAGGTGCTCGTCCAGAACCGCGGCACCGAGACCTTGCTCAACACATCCGTGCGCGTGGTGGCCGGCGGCAAAGCCACGACCGTGAACATCACGACATTGCCACCCAACGGCGTGCGGACGGTGCGCGTGCCTCTCACCCGCGGCCCGAAGGACGGATTGACGAACCTGCGGGTGGAAACCAGCGTCAGTGCCGGCGGAGGGGTGAGCGACCGCAAGCCCGCGAACAACCGCCGCGTGGATACGTATGTGGCTTCGGGTTCCCAGTAGCGTGATGATCGGGCTGTGCCTCGCGGCGTGTTCCGCGGGCGACGGCCGCCCGCGCGAGGCGGCCCATATGGATGCGAAACCGGTGGACCAACTGGTCGTCGCGGGCAACGCCTGCGGCCCGGCGGCGCTGTTGAATTCGTTCCGCTTCGGCAACGACTCGTGGCGCGGCGTCTATGACTCGGTGAAGGGCGATGGCGAGCGGGAGAAAATCCGGACCGTCATCCGCGACATCGGGATGCGCCCGTCGCGCCACCTGCCCGGCCGCGCCCGCTGGAGCCGCGGCGGCGTGAGCGTGGCGGACCTGCAGGACATCGCCAACGAGATGGCGGCGGAGGCCTATCAGCCGTTCGTTTCCGAAGAGGTCTTCTTCCGCGGCGACGGCGAGAGTCCGCGGGCGCTGCTGCGCCGCGTTCACCGGCGTCTCGAAGGCTCGCTGGCCCGCGGTCTTCCGCCGCTGCTGAGCGTGCGCCGCTACGCGGCATCGGGCGGTTCGTGGCGTCCGGTCGATGCGCATTTCGTCACCGTGGTTTCCGTGCCCCGCTCGCTCGGCAGGGACGACGGTTCGTTTGCCGTGAGCTACATCGATCCGTGGGGCGGCCGCCGTTGCGAGGGGACGATCCGCATCGCGGAACAAGCGCTCATCGCCGACAAGGCGGGTGTTTCCTCCTGTCTGGAAGCGGTGTTTCCGCAGAGCTCCGTCGGCCGGAAGAAAGTGCGCGGCAACGAGCGCAGCGCGCTCGCGGTGGCGGCGGCGCTCGGGCGCTGGTGAGGGTCCGGATTTGCCATCGCCCCGCGGCGGGTGATCCTGGATTCCGGAACGGAAACCACGAAAGACACAAAAAAGCACGAAAGGAAGGTGATTCGGCAGTGCCAGGGCGATCACCCACGGGATGAGAGCGCCGCGGTTTCCAACGCTTTCGTTTTCGTGAACTTTG
>JACKPZ010000065.1 GCA_024233135.1 Akkermansiaceae bacterium
AGCGTCCAAAGCCACCTGAGCACGTGCGGTCCGGGGATGTCGGGGAGAACGATCCGGGCCGCGTGGTGTGGACTACGCTCGCCTACAACAAGTGGTCCGGGTCGGCCGCGACAGCGAACAGGAGATCGACATGCTCCCTCGCGTGTTTGCCAGTAGCAGACCTTGGTCGCCACTCCGCAATCGCGGTCCGCATTGTGCTATAAACGATTGAAGGACCCCACCTTCCTTCTCGCTTCACGGTTCTCTCCGTCTCCTTCGGAGAAAGGAAAGCCACCGTAGCCGGCGGTTCAGTGTTTCGAACGCACGGATCCTCCTGCGGTCGACTGTCACCTCCAGCGTTCATCCTGCGATCGATCGACCGGACCTGGGGGCAACCTGAACCTCCACCCTCCAATTCTTCCCGAAAGGCCTGGCAATTCCGCCGGGCCTCTTCGTTTCCACCCCAACCCAACCCCAATATCACCATGGATTTTCCATCCATCACCCCAACATCTACATCCACCTGCCGTCCGGCCCGCCGGTTTCTGGCTTACATCATCCTGATCCGAACCGGAACGCTCCGGCTCGCTGCACCAAGTAGGAGGGCGGCATGAGACTCCTCATCCTCCTTCCTCCCCTGTTGCTGACGTCCGCCTGTGCAGCCGACGGTCCCGCCGCTCCCGATCTCGGGCCGGTGGGCGACGGTCTCAAGGTCATCGGCTACTCCCTTCTCGGCGTTTCCGTCGTGATCACCGTCGGCCTCATGTTCCGCCATCCCCCGACGTCATGAAGCCGTTTTTCTACATCCACATCTTCGCCGGGATCTCCATCACCGCCCTGGCGATGACGATCCTCTCGGACTTTTGGCTGCCGATGCTCGTCGGCGCTGTCACCGCGGTGCTGCTCGTGCGGCTGTCGCGTTGACCGGCTCCCGGTTCGCGGCTCCGGCCCGGTGGTTTTTCCACCGTCTTTCCCATCCACCGGCGCGCCTCCTCCGTGAGGCCGCGCCGCCCCATCCTGGCGACCGAGCCTTCATTCGGTCCCGCCAGGTGGCGGGGCCCTCGGCCGCCTTTCTCAAAACAAAAAGAAAGGAAACCGAAACCATGAGCCCCATGCTTGATGCAATGTTAGTTAACGAGGTCGTTCCCCGCCTGCGCCATGCGGCCGGCACGATCCCGAAACTTGGATACGAGGACGACGAGGAAATCGTTCAGGACACCACATTGATGGCCGCCCGGATGATGGACTCTGCGGAACAGGCCGGGAAGAAGTTCAGCGCCGGCAATGTGGCGTGGTATGCCGCAAAGGCCGCCCGCAGCGGCCGCCGCAGCTACTACACCGGGCGCAGCGACGCGATGTCACCCGGCTGCCAGATCGACGGCAGGGCGCGCCATGAACGCCTGGATGAGGAAATCGAACTCGAGTTCGGCGACGTCGGCACGCTGCACGATGTCATCGCCCGCCCCGATTACAACGGCGCGGAACTCGACCCCGCCGAGGAAGCCGCGCGCAATCTCGACTGGGAATCGTTCCTCGCCAGCCACCCGCCACGCCACCGAACCGCCATCCTGGTGCTGGTGGAAGGCGGCACCATGCGGGAGGCCGGCAAGCGCTGCAGCCTGAAGGATAGTGCCGCGCTGAACCTGAAACGCCGGATCGCCGCCGATCTCGTCGCCTTTTTCGGCGAGGACGTGATCCGCCGCCTGCTCGATGGCATCCGTCCGGGTTGGCAATCCGACCTGCGGACCGTGCGCGAGCGGCATGCGTGCCGTTCATCCGCGGTCCGCGACACCGATCCGACCCGAAGCCATCGCTCTGCGTTGGCGCCGGCCTGAAACCGCGGGTTGAACTCGGAGGGCGCCGTCAGCGATGCTGGATTCGGAATTCGAAGACATCGGCTCCGAGCCGGCCGTGGTCCCACCAAGCGAAACAGCGAGTTTCGCTCCACGGGCCGCCATGACCATCTGGGGTCATGGCGGCCCGCTTCGCCATAACTCATGACTCCGGCTCGATACATCCTCGCGGGCGCTTCGGCAAGTGGCACCAGCGCTTGCAGAATGAAGGACAGCATTTTTTTACCTGCCGAATCCTACAGTCGTCTCCTCCGTCTTCTCCTCAACAACAACAAACCACTTGGAAGCATGAGCCCCGCGACAGAGAATTCAGGGACAACGAAGAGCATCGGCCCGAGTTCAAGACCGGAGGCGAGGTAAAAATTGTTGCTGTTCACCCAGCCGAAGTCAGGCGAGGAAGCCGGGTATCCGCTCCCTGTCATGTCTGCGTAAAAGAACGAACCGACATAAGTGCTCGGTGTGTTGAAGACTCCGATGCCTCCGTCCCACATGTAGGTGATCGGATCCGGGGTTCCCAAAGTATCGAGTCCGCCGATCTGATACTGCCCTGGCTGCAGCACGAGAGGTGCCGCTAAATCCACAACACGAAACGCGCCATTCAACGGAGCGGTTGTCCCGGAAGGGATGATCAAGCCCGATCCGGAAATCCCAAGCAGCTCCGCCACCGGGCTTCCGGGTGCGAATCCACTTGCACTTGGATCGTGCCAGAGTCCGACTTGGAAATCTCTGGATAGCCCG